>SSXW01000001.1 GCA_009469585.1 Dechloromonas sp. Dech2017 | reverse complement strand
GCGCTTGCAACTGCAAATGGCCATCGTCGAAAAACGACGGGGGCGAAAATGCCCCCGTGTCGTCAAAGCCAGACCTGCTCGCTACTCAGTTCGTCACCTCAAAGAGCCTTAACTGAACTGCATTACCGCCTAGGCGGGGCATTTTTCTGGCTGAGCGTTACTTTCCGGTCTCGACCATGACCAACGGTTCTTCCTCGGTCTGCTCGACAACGGGCTTCGGCTTGCGCGGCCGGCCGAGTTTGACCGGCGGTTCGGCCGATGCTTCGAAGGTGGTCGTGGCGGTGGTTTGCACCATGACCAAGCCGCTTTCGGCCAGCGTGGCGTCCAGATCAACTGGCTCCGGCATGAGGACGGCGGGAATTTCCGCTTTTGGCGCATTTTCGGCGTCGACCGCAGCAATCATGGCCGGAGGCACGAGACCGGTGATGGCCCCCTCAACGACCGGGGCCTCTTCAGCTGCGACCGGAGCGGCAGCGGAAGTTGGCTCGGGTTCGGCTGCGCTTGGCGGAACTACGGCAAGATCGACGGCCGGGGTGTCCTGGCTGATGGCCGGTGCAAGCGATTCGGTTGCGACCGGCTTGGCCTGCACGGTTTCGCCGACCACGGGCTCAACCGGGGCGATGCTTTCCGTCGATGCCTCCTGGCCGACGCTGCCGGCGTTTTCGCCTTCATTGCGTCGCTCGCCACGGCCACGGCCACCGCGACGACCGCGGCGGCGACCGCCTTGTTCGTCATTGGCCGGCGCGACCGGTGTGTCGACAGTCAGTAGCGAGGCGGCGGCGACGTCGCCGGCGACTGGTTGCTGGAAGTCCTTGCTTTCGGTCGTTTCCGGCTGCTGGCGTTCGCGGCGATCGCGACGTTCGCCGCGCGGACGACGCTCCTGGCGCTCACCGGCCGGGGCGGTCGATTCCTCGCTCGGTGCCTTTTCGGCAGGACGCTCGTTGCGGTTGCCGCGCTCCTTGCGCTCGCCGCGTTCTTCGTCACGACGGTTGTTGCCGTTGCGGTTGCCACGACGGTTGTCACGCCGGCTGTCGCCACGACCTTCGCGGGGCTTCTTGGCCGGCTCGGGGGCAACGACCGTTTCGGCGGGCTTCGCCGGGGCGCGGAACCACGAGAAGAGCTTGGCGAACAGTCCGGTCTCTTCCGGCGCCTGGACCACGGCTGGGGTTTCCGCCTTCTCGGCGACGATCGGTGCCGGCTGCTCCGGCGAGATGCCCTTGATCGCTGCTTCCTGGCGGGGCTTGGCAGCTTCAGCCTGGGTGGCCTGCTTGATGGCTTCTTCAAGCGGCATGTCGACCATCCGGTAGGACGGTTCGCGCAGGTCTTCGTGATTCAGGTCGTCGTGGCGCAGGCGGTTGATGGTATGGGCCGGCGTTTCGAGATGAACGTTGGGGATGAGCAGGATGTTGACCTTGTGGCGCAACTCGATGGCCTGGATGTCCGGGCGCTTTTCGTTGAGCAGGAAGGTGGCGACATCGACCGGAACCTGGACATGGACGGCGGCCGTGTTTTCCTTCATGGCCTCTTCTTCGAGGATGCGCAGGATGTGTAGTGCGGCCGATTCGGCCGAACGGATGTGGCCGGTGCCGGTGCAGCGCGGGCAGGGGATGTAGCTGGTTTCGGCGAGGGCAGGGCGCAGGCGCTGGCGCGACAGTTCCATCAGGCCGAAGCGGCTGATCTTGCCCATCTGGACCCGGGCGCGGTCGAAACGCAGCGCATCGCGCAGGCGGTTTTCAACCTCGCGCTGGTTCTTCTGGTTTTCCATATCGATGAAATCGATGACGATCAGGCCACCCAGGTCGCGCAGACGCAACTGGCGGGCCAGTTCTTCGGCAGCTTCGAGGTTGGTCTTGCAGGCCGTATCCTCGATGTCGGAGCCCTTGGTGGCGCGGCCCGAGTTGACGTCGACGGCGACCAGCGCCTCGGTGTGGTCGATGACGATGGCGCCGCCCGACGGCAGGTTGACCTGGCGGGCGAAGGCGGTTTCGATCTGGTGCTCGATCTGGAAGCGCGAGAACAGCGGCACATCGTCGCGGTAGCGCTTGACGCGATTGACGTTGCCCGGCATCACCGTGCCCATGAAGGCGCGCGCCTGCTCGTAAACCTCGTCGGTGTCGATGAGAATTTCACCGATATCGGGCTGGAAGTAGTCGCGGATGGCGCGGATGACCAGGCTGCCTTCCAGGTAGATCAGGAAAGCGCCGGATTGCTGCTGGGCAGCACCTTCGATGGCCGTCCACAACTGCATCAGGTAATTCAGGTCCCACTGCAGTTCCTCGGCCTGGCGACCGATGGCGGCGGTGCGGGCGATCAGGCTCATGCCGTTGGGCACTTCGAGCTGATCCATGACTTCGCGCAGTTCGGCGCGTTCATCGCCGTCCACCCGGCGGGAAACGCCACCGCCGCGCGGGTTGTTCGGCATCAGCACCAGGTAACGGCCGGCCAGCGAAACGTAGGTGGTCAGGGCGGCGCCCTTGTTGCCCCGTTCGTCCTTGTCGACCTGGACGATGAGTTCCTGGCCTTCCTTCAACGCCTCGTTGATCTTGGCCCGGCCAACTTCAGTGCCGGGCTGGAAATAGGCGCGGGAAACCTCCTTGAACGGCAGGAAGCCGTGGCGATCGGCGCCGTAGTCGACGAAGCAGGCTTCGAGGGACGGCTCGATGCGGGTGATGACACCCTTGTAGATGTTGCTCTTGCGTTGTTCCTTGGCGGCGGATTCAATGTCGAGATCAATCAGTTTCTGACCATCGACAATGGCGACACGGAGTTCTTCCGCCTGTGTCGCATTGAAAAGCATGCGTTTCATTGTATTCGGGCTCCAGCGCACGGTAGGTGCGGCACGGAAACGCCCGGGCAGGCAGCGACAATTTCAGTTATCGGGTTGCTTCATGGGAATGGTTGGCAAAGGCGATGGTGAATGTGCTGATCAACAAACGGTCACGTGTTTTTTCTTGAAATGCGTGGCCTGAAAATTCCTGCAACGGGCAATCCGCGCGTGCTTACAGTGGGCATATCCGTTAACATCACTACTTTTGGTGAGTGAACTTAACCAGTCGTTTCATGTCGGTCTGGCCTGAGCAATTGGCGCAGGTGAGACTTCGGAGCCTGCCGCTTGGCGGTCGCGCAATGAACGCGAGGGCGAACGGTCTGACGGTTCGGCATCTCTTGCAAACCGGGACATGAAACTCAGGCAGTATATTAGAAAATGAATGGGCTAGGTAACAATTCGGTAGCGCATGTCGTAGTCGACGAAGATGCCCTCGGGCAGCGTCTCGACAACTTCCTGATCGGCCTGTGCAAGGGGGTTCCCAAAAGCCACATCTACCGCATCCTGCGTAGCGGGGAGGTGCGGGTCAACAGCAAGCGGGTCGATGCGACCTATCGCCTGTGCGTTGGCGACAGCCTGCGCATTCCGCCCATCCGTCTTGCCGAGCGTCGGCAAAGCGATGTGGACGAGGCCGCCAAGGCGCGGGTCGATCTGCCGATCATCTATGAAGACGAGGCCATGCTGGTCATCGACAAGCCGGAAGGCATCGCCGTGCATGGCGGCAGCGGGGTCAGTTTCGGGGTGATCGAGGCCCTGCGCCGGCAGCGGCCGCAGGCCAAATTCCTCGAACTGGCGCACCGTCTCGACCGGGAAACGTCGGGCGTCCTGCTCGTCGGCAAGAAGCGCCTGGCCCTGACCACCTTGCACGACATGTTCCGCGAGCATGGGGCAGGGGCCGACAAGCGCTATCTGGTGCTGGTCAAGGGGCGCTGGATGAACGCCACACAGCACGTCAAACAACCACTTTTCAAGTATCTGACCGAAGGTGGCGAGCGACGGGTTGCGGTCGATCCGCAAGGGAAACCGTCGCACACCGTGTTCCGCCTGCTCGCCCGCTGGCCAGAAATGAGCCTCCTCGAGGCACAGCTTAAAACCGGGCGGACGCACCAGATACGTGTGCATCTGGCGCATTTGGGCTTTCCGATCCTCGGCGACGAAAAGTATGGCGATTTCGCCCTCAACAAGTCGCTCAAGCAGGACGGCCTGAAACGCATGGCGCTGCACGCCTGGCGCATGGCCTTTCGCCATCCGCTGACCGCCGAGCCGCTGGAATGCGTCGCGCCGCTGCCGGCCGGCATCGCCGATTACATCGCTGCGGTCGACGGCAAAAACAGCCGGGAATTCACATCCGAAAACTACCGACAGGCACTTTCCGACGCATGAAATACGAACTCGTTGTCTTCGACTGGGACGGCACGCTACTCGACTCGGCCGGGGCGATCGTCCTCGCCATCCAGGCCGCTTGCCGCGACCTCGACCTGCCGGTGCCGGAAGACAGCCGGGCCCGCCATGTTATCGGGCTCGGCCTGGCCGATGCGATGCGTCACGCCGTGCCGGACCTGACGGCGGATCGCTACCAGGCCATGGTCGATCGCTACCGCCACCACTACCTGTCCGGCGATCACCGCCTCACGCTGTTTGCCGGCGTCCCGGAGTTGCTCGCCCGGCTGCAGGCGGACGGTCACATTCTGGCCATCGCCACCGGGAAAAGCCGGGCCGGATTGGACCGGGCTCTCGATCATTCCGGCCTGCGCCCCTTGTTCCAGGCCTCGCGTTGCGCCGACGAGTGCCATTCGAAACCGCATCCGCAAATGCTCGACGAACTGATGGCCGAATTCGGCATGGCGGCGGCGTCGACCGTGATGATCGGCGACACCTCGCACGATCTGTTGATGGCGAGAAACGCCGGGGTCGACGCCCTGGCCGTCACCTACGGCGCCCATCCGCATGACCATCTGCGCGAGCACGAGCCGGCGGCCTGCCTGAATAGCGTACTGGAACTAGACCAATGGCTGTCCAGGTTCGCGTGATCTGCAGTAGCGAGGATGTCGTCGAGTCCGGACCGGGGTACCGATTTTCGGTAGACCGCTACGGACGCGAGACGCCGGCGTTCGTGATCCGCTTTCGAGGCAAGGTGCATGCCTATCTCAACGAATGCGGCCATGTTCCCGCCCAACTGGACTGGCAGCGCGGCGAATTCTTCGATGATTCCAAGCTATACTTGATCTGCTCGGTTCATGGCGCACTTTATGCTCCCGAAACCGGCCGGTGCCTCGGTGGGCGTTGTCAGGGAATTGGCCTGAAACCCCTTCCCGTCAAGGAAACCGACGGCCAGATATTCTTAGAGTATGAAACGGACAATGGATAGCCCCCAACATCCCGACAATGACGCCGCCTGGGAGCGGAAGACCCTGGAAAAACTGGTTTTTGCCGCGCTCGACGAGCAGCGCGCCCGGCGCCGCTGGGGCATCGCCTTCAAAGCGCTTGGCTTCATCTACCTGCTGGTCGTTCTGGTCGCCGTGGTCGACTGGGGAAGCGGAACGGAACAGCAGCAACGTCACACCGCGATGATCAACCTGAACGGCGTCATTCAGGCCAGGGGCGAAGCCAATGCCGAGGATCTGGTCGCGGCACTGAATTCCGCCTTCGAGGAAAAACACGTCGCCGGCATTATCCTGCGTATCAACAGCCCGGGCGGCAGCCCGGTCCAGGCCGGGATCATCAACGATGAAATCGTTCGCCTGCGCGGCAAGTTTCCCGACAAGCCGCTCTACGCTGTGGTCGAGGACATGTGCGCCTCGGGCGGCTACTACGTTGCGGCGGCCGCCGACAACATCTACGTCAATAAGGCCAGCATCGTCGGCTCGATCGGCGTGCTGATGGACGGCTTCGGCTTCACCGGAACCATGGACAAACTCGGTGTCGAACGCCGCCTGTTGACGGCCGGCGAGAACAAGGGATTTCTCGATCCCTTCTCGCCGCAGGCCGCCCAGCAGAAGGAGCATGCGCAACTGTTGCTCAACGACATTCATCGCCAGTTCATCGACGTCGTCAAGACCGGGCGCGGCAAGCGTCTGAAGGAAACCCCGGACATGTTTTCCGGCCTGATGTGGACCGGCGCCCAAAGCATCCAGCTTGGTCTGGCCGATGCCTATGGCAGCGTCGACTCGGTGGCCCGCGACGTCATCAAGGCCGAAAAGGTGCTCGACTATTCGGTCAAGGAAAACATCGCCGAACGCTTTGCCAAACGCCTGGGCGCAAGCACGGTGGCCGGTTTCTGGAAGGGATTGTCGGAAAGCGCCCTCGGCTCCCGGCTTTATTGAAGCCTAGGCGAGGAGCAGGAATACGGTCGGACGCCGCTCGATTTCGGGCGGCGTTTGTTTTTTCCATTGCTCGATGGTTCGGGTCAGTACCGACTCGCCGGGCAGCGTCAGGTCGGTGGCCACGGTCAGGCGGGTGCCCGGCTGGCAGGCTTTGAGGATGGCGTCGAACATCGCCCGGTTGCGGTAAGGCGTTTCGATGAAAAGCTGGGTCTGCCTGAACTTTCGCGATTCGCTTTCCAGGCCGCGCAGCGCCTTCAGGCGATCCTCCTCCTTGGCCGGAAGGTAACCGAGAAAAGCGAAACGCTGACCGTTCAATCCCGAGGCCATCAAGGCCAGCAACAGCGAGGAGGGGCCGATCAGCGGCACGACCTTGATTCCCTTCTGCTGGGCCAGCGCCACCAGGTCCGCCCCGGGGTCGGCGACGGCTGGGCAGCCGGCTTCCGAAAGCAGGCCGACGTCATGGCCGGCATTGAGCGGTGTGAGAAGCGCTGCCAGGGCTTCCGGCCTGGTGTGTTCGTTCAGTTCCGCCAGCTGCAATTCCTGAAGCGGGCGGTCGGTTCCGGTGGCTTTGAGGAAAACACGTGCCGTCTTCGCTTGCTCGACCACGAAGTGGGTGAGCGGGCGTACTGCAGCCAGCACATTCGGCGGCAGCGAGTACTCAGGCGCGGTCGGTCCGAGCGGAACCGGGATCAGGTACAGGGTGCCCGGCATCAGAGAATCGCCATGCCTTCCTTGCGCAGCATGTCGCACAGGGCGATCAGCGGCAGGCCGACCAGGGCGTTCGGATCATCGCCCCGCATGCTGCTCAGAATCGCAATGCCCAGTCCCTCGGATTTGGCTGAGCCGGCGCAATTGTAGGCCGGTTCGCGGCGCAGGTAATTCTCGATTTCGGTATCGCTCAACTGACGGAAAGTCACCAGCGTCGGCACGCCGCGCACATCGGCCTGGCCGGTGCGGCTGTTGAACAGACACAGACCGGTAAAGAAGTTCACCGTTTTGCCGGAAAGCGTGCGCAGCTGCTCGACGGCGCGTTCGTGCGTTCCCGGTTTTCCGAAGATTTTGCCGTCGACCGTAGCAACCTGGTCGCTGCCAATGATCAGGGCGTCCGGGAAGCTTGCGGCAACCGCTCTGGCCTTGGCTTCCGACAGGCGCAGTGCCATGGCTTCGGGCGACTCGCCGGGAAGGGGGGTCTCGTCGGTCTGGGGGTTGGCGACATCAAACGGCAGGCCGAGGCGGCCCAGTAACTCCCTGCGGTAGGGGGATGTCGAGGCAAGAATCAGTTTCTTTGGCATGAAAGACCCGTTACAACAAGGTGTTGCGCTGCTTACTTGAAGCAGAACTTTGTTTTGACTTGGAAAGGCAAAAATAATATCATTCAATGTTTGAGTCGCAACAGCACAAGATTGAAAAGGATTTCAGACGCTTTCGCATTCGCTAGGGATGGCCGTGTTCTCGAGGGAACATTCGCCATTTGCGACCTGAAGCGCTTGCATGACCTGCTGACCGAGCTTGACGGAGAGGTGCAGTACCGCCTTGAGGGTTTCAACGGTGAGCGCGGTGAATGCCTGCTTCACCTGACGGTGGGCGGTGTCCTGCCGCTGGTCTGCAAGCGCTGCCTGGAATCCGTACCCTTCGATCTTGATGTCGACAACCTGCTGGAACTCGTTCCGGAAGGTGCCGACTTGTCGCAAGACGAGCTGGAAGACGATACCCGGGATTTTCTGCCGGTGGTTCGCGAACTGGATGTGGCCGAGTTGGTGGAGGACGAAATCCTCCTGGCCCTGCCGGTGGCACCGCGGCACGAAAAATGTGGCTTGCCAGGCTCGGCCGAGGCTGGCGAACGGATCAATCCGTTCGCGGTGCTCTCCGAGCTAAAAGGCAAGCCGAATTGATTTTTTTGGAGTAACAACATGGCCGTTCAACAAAACAAGAAGTCCCCGTCCAAGCGTGGCATGCATCGTGCGCACGATTTTCTGACCAACCCGCCCCTGGCTGTTGAACCGACCACCGGCGAGGCTCACCTTCGTCACCACATCTCCCCGACCGGCTTCTATCGCGGCAAGAAAGTACTCAAAGGCAAGGGCGAGTAATCGTCCCATGAAGGGCAGGCCAAGCCCAGTGGGCTGCCTGCCTTTTCTTTTGCCATGACAACCCGCATTGCCATAGATTGCATGGGGGGTGACCACGGTCCGTCAGTGACGGTGCCGGCGGCCATCCAGTTTCTTGCGGAGCATCCGTCTGCGAACATCCTCCTGGTCGGCCAGGAGGATGTTTTGCGTACGCTGCTCGGCAACCATGTCGACGACCAGCGGATCCGTCTCGTCCACGCCAGCGAAATCGTCGGCATGGACGAGTCGCCGGCGCTCGCCCTGCGCAACAAGAAGGATTCGTCAATGCGGGTCGCCATCAACCAGGTCAAATCCGGTGATGCCGATGCCTGCGTGTCGGCTGGTAACACAGGCGCCTTGATGGCGATCTCGCGCTTCGTGCTGAAAATGCTGCCAGGCATCGACCGCCCGGCCATTTGTGCCCCGTTGCCCACGGTCAATGGGCATACGCACATGCTGGACCTCGGCGCCAATGTCGATTGCGACCCAATCCATTTGCTGCAATTCGGCATCATGGGTGCCGTACTGGTTGCTGCCATGGAACACAAGGCGCAACCGACCGTCGGTCTGCTGAATATCGGCGAAGAGGAAATCAAGGGCAACGAAGTGGTCAAGGCGGCTGCCGAGTTGCTGCGAACTTCCGGTCTCAATTTCATCGGCAACGTCGAAGGTGACGGGATCTACAAGGGTGATGCCGACGTGGTGGTATGCGACGGATTTGTCGGTAATGTCGCCCTGAAAACGTCCGAAGGTCTTGCCCAAATGCTGGCGTCGTCGTTACGCGGCGAGTTCAAGCGCAACTGGCTGACCAAACTGGCTGCGCTGATCGCCATTTCCGTGCTCAACAATTTCAAGCGGCGTTTCGATCACCGTCGGTATAACGGGGCCATCTTGCTGGGTCTCAAGGGTATATCGGTGAAAAGCCACGGTTCAGCTGACGTCCTCGCCTTTGGGAATGCCATTTCCCGGGCCTATGACGCAGCAGAAAACCGGGTAATCGAGCGAATTACCGATCGGGTATCCGAATTGCTACCTGCGCCTGCAGTTGCCTTGGAGAAAATCTGAATGTACGCACGCCTGATCGGTACCGGCAGCTATCTACCGGGTTCCCCTATCAGCAATGCTGACTTGGCAGGGCGCGGCATCGATACCAACGACGAATGGATCGTCAGCCGTACCGGCATTCGCAGCCGCTATCTGGCCGAACCCGGCACGACGTCGAGTCAGCTTGGGTTGATCGCCGCGCAACGCGCGCTCGAAATGGCCGGGGTCCCGGCTGCGGAGATCGATCTGATCATCGTCGCCACCTCAACACCCGATTTCATCTTCCCGAGTACTGCCTGTCTTATCCAGGGCAAACTGGGGAACAAGGGTGCTGCCGCTTTCGATGTTCAGGCCGTCTGCAGCGGCTTTGCCTATGCCCTGGGGATTGCCGACAAATTCATCCGGTCCGGCAGTCATCGCAAGGCCTTGGTGATCGGGGCCGAGGTCTTCTCGCGCATCCTCGACTGGAACGATCGGGGAACCTGTGTCCTGTTCGGCGATGGGGCCGGCGCCGTCGTGCTCGAAGCGTCCGATAAGCCGGGCATTCTCGCTACGGCCATGCATGCCGATGGCAGCCAGAACGGCATACTGAACGTTCCCGGGCAGGTTTGTGGCGGCCAGGTTACCGGTGATCCATTTCTCCGCATGGATGGTCAGGCAGTTTTCAAGTTTGCCGTGCGCGTACTGGCCGAGATCGCCGAGGAAGTCTGCCAGGAGGCCGGTTGCAAGCCGGCTGACGTGGACTGGCTGATTCCTCACCAGGCCAACATCCGCATTATTGAAGCGACGGGCAAGAAACTCGGCATTGACCGGGAAAAGGTGATTGTTACCGTCGACCGCCACGGCAACACCTCGGCGGCCTCGGTTCCTCTAGCGCTCGACGAAGCTGTCCGCGATGGACGTATCCAGCGCGGTCAGAAAGTGCTTGTCGAGGGCGTTGGTGGTGGTTTTACGTGGGGCGCAGCCCTGCTCGAATTCTGAAACAGGAGACTTCGAACATGTCTTTTGCATTCGTATTTCCCGGCCAGGGCTCGCAGAGCGTTGGCATGATGGGCGCCTACGGCGACTCGGCCGTCGTTCGCGCAACTTTCGACGAAGCTTCTGCGTCGCTCGGTGATGACCTGTGGACGATGGTTGCCGACGGTCCGGCAGAAGCGCTGACGCAAACGGTGAATACCCAGCCAGTAATGCTGACCGCTGGCATCGCCGCATGGCGCCTGTGGCTGGACCGGGGCGGCAGGATGCCGGCCGTCGTTGCCGGACACAGCCTGGGTGAATATTCCGCGCTGGTTGCCGCCGGTGTCATCGACTTCAAGGATGCCGTGCCGCTGGTTCGCTTGCGTGCGGCTGCCATGCAGGAAGCTGTGCCGCTGGGCACCGGGGCGATGGCGGCAATTCTCGGCTTGGGCGACGCTGCCATTGTTGCGGCATGCAGCGAAGCGGCGCAGGGCGAGGTCGTCGAGCCGGTCAATTTCAATGCCAACGGCCAAACGGTAATTGCCGGCCACAAAGGCGCCGTCGAACGCGCCATGGAAGCCTGCAAGGCACGCGGCGCGAAGATGGCCAAAGCTTTGCCGGTTTCGGCGCCGTTCCATTCGTCGCTGATCAAGCCCGCTGCCGAGAAACTGGCAAAGCGGCTTGCTCAACTCGACTTCAAGTCACCCGCAATTCCGGTGATCAACAATGTCGACGTGACAATAGAAAACGATCCGGCCGCAATCAAGGATGCGCTGGTGCGCCAGGCGTACAACCCGGTGCGCTGGGTCGAGACCATTCAGATGATGGCCGCCATCGGGATTACGACCGTTGCCGAATGCGGTCCGGGCAAGGTTCTGGCCGGCCTGGCCAAGCGTTGCGCCGATGGTGTCAGTGGCGTTGCACTGGCCGATGCGGCGGCAATCGAAGCCAACCTGGGTCTGGAGTAAGCATGCTGAACGACAAAATTGCCCTAGTCACCGGCGCTACCCGCGGTATCGGTCGGGCCATAGCACTTGAACTGGGGAGGCAGGGCGCGACCGTAATCGGCACCGCAACCAGCGAAGACGGGGCAAACACGATTTCCGGCTATCTCTCAGAAGCACGGATCAACGGCAAAGGCGTTGTGCTCGACGTTACCGATGCGGCCAAGACGGATGCCGTACTGGCTGATCTGGCCAAGGAATTCGGCGCCATTACCTTG
Organism: Dechloromonas sp. Dech2017; assembly: GCA_009469585.1. Lineage (GTDB taxonomy): Bacteria > Pseudomonadota > Gammaproteobacteria > Burkholderiales > Rhodocyclaceae > Azonexus. Next base: position 350,454 of record SSXW01000001.1, on the reverse strand, counting down.
CTGGTTAACAACGCCGGCATCACCCGGGACAATCTCAGTATGCGCATGGCCGATGCTGAATGGGATGCCGTGATCGACACCAATCTGAAGGCGGTTTTCCGCCTCTCCCGAGGCGTCATGCGCGGCATGATGAAGGCCCGTTTTGGCCGCATCGTCAACATTACTTCGGTGGTGGGTTATTCGGGTAATGCCGGGCAGGCCAACTATTGCGCGGCCAAGGCCGGGGTCGCCGGGATGAGCCGGGCGCTGGCCCGGGAACTCGGCAGCCGCAACATTACCGTCAATTGCGTCGCGCCTGGCTTCATTGCCACCGACATGACGCACGCGTTGACCGAAGAACAGAAGCAGGCCATGCTGGCGTCGATTCCTCTCGGCCGCGCCGGACTGCCGGAGGATATCGCCGGCGTGGTTAACTTCCTGGTATCCCCGGCGGCCGCCTATGTCACGGGCACGACAGTGCATGTGAATGGCGGCATGTTCATGGATTGATTTCCCGAAGCTTCGGCTTTTGGTAGACTTGTAACGTTTTTTTTCGTACCCCCTTGGGGAAGGAGTTTTTCTAATGGATAACATCGTAGAGCGCGTCAAAAAGATCGTCGCCGAGCAACTGGGCGTGAATGAAGCGGACATCAAGAACGAGTCCTCTTTCGTGGACGATCTGGGCGCGGATTCCCTGGACACCGTTGAGCTGGTCATGGCACTGGAAGAAGAGTTCGAGTGCGAAATCCCCGATGACCAGGCTGAAAAGATCACCACGGTCCAGCAGGCTGTCGATTACATCCTCGCCAACAAGAAATAAGCCAATTCCGGTTTAATTCAGGCAAGGCCGGTCTTCAAGGACCGGCTTTGCTTCATTTGCTTTCGGAGTTTACCTTGGCACGTCGTAGAGTCGTCATCACCGGCCTGGGGTTGATTTCCCCAGTCGGCAACAGCGTTGAAGAAGGTTGGCAGAATATCGTTGCCGGCCGTTCCGGCATTGGGCCGATCACCCGCTTCGATACCTCCACCTTTCCGGTCCAGTTTGCCGGCGAGGTCAAGAATTTCGATATTTCCCAGTACATTTCCGCGAAGGACGCCCGCCGGATGGACAAGTTCATCCATTATGGCCTGGCGGCCGGTATCCAGGCGGTGCGCGACGCCGGTCTGGATCAGGAGGGGGCAGCCGATCCGGAGCGGGTCGGGGTGGCGATCGGATCCGGGATCGGCGGCTTGCCGCTGATCGAGGAAACCAAGGACGAATACAATGCGGCGGGCGTTCGCAAGGTATCGCCGTTCTTCGTTCCGGGATCCATCATCAACATGATTTCCGGCAATCTCTCGATCCAGTACGGTTTCAAGGGGCCCAATCTGGCCATCGTCACGGCATGTACGACGGGTACGCACTCGATTGGCGAAGCTGCGCGCATCATCGAATATGGCGATGCCGACGTGATGATCGCCGGCGGTGCGGAATCGACGGTTTCGCCGCTGGGCATGGGAGGTTTTTGCGCCGCCCGGGCGCTGTCGACGCGCAACGATGATCCGGCGACGGCCAGTCGTCCGTGGGACAAGGACCGCGACGGCTTCGTGCTGGGCGAGGGCGCCGGCGTACTGGTTCTCGAGGAATACGAACATGCCAAGGCCCGTGGCGCAACGATCTACGCCGAGTTGATCGGCTATGGCCGCAGCGCCGATGCCTATCACATCACGGCGCCCAACATGGACGGCCCGCGTCGTTCCATGGTCAATGCGCTGACCAACGCCGGTATCGGTCCTTCCGACGTCCAGTATCTCAACGCGCATGGCACCTCGACACCGCTTGGCGACAAGAACGAATCTGATGCCGTCAAGGCAGCCTTCGGCGATTCGGCCTACAAGTTGGTGGTCAATTCGACCAAGTCGATGACGGGGCACCTGCTGGGCGGTGCCGGCGGTATCGAGTCTTTGTTTACCGTGCTGGCGATTTATTATCAGATTTCGCCGCCGACGATCAATATCTTCAATCAGGATCCCGAGTGCGATCTGGATTACTGTGCCAACCAGGCACGTCCGATGAAGATCGATATCGCGGTGAAGAACAACTTCGGCTTCGGTGGAACCAACGGATCGCTGGTTTTCAAGCGTATCTGAAGCCCTTTGCCAGGTAATCGAACGGTGCAGTTTCCGATCATCATTGGACTGCACCGTTCTTTTTTTTTCGATGCTGTGCTGGGCTTGACCACCACACTTGCCAGCGCCATGGCCCTGGTCTATTCCGGACCGGTGCCGATGCGTCTTTCCTTGCTGCTAGTGGTCTGGATGATTGCTGCACTGGCCTGGCGAAAGATGACACCGATCGGGCTCAGGCTCCGCATGGAGCGGGACGGTCGCTTATCCGTTGAAAGCAATGCGCAGAGTGGTTTTGTGCCAGCCAGTTTGTTGGCCGGAGCGGTCGTTCATCCGTGGCTGACCGTCGTCCGCCTGCGGGATGATGACGGCAAGACCACCGTCCTGGTTGTCGTGAACGACAGCCTGGAAGATAATGATTTCCGGCGTCTGCGCATGTTCTTGCGCTGGCGGGCGAGAGTCAGCGGAGCCGGGTCCGCCTGAGAACGGTGTTTTTTGCCGTGCCCGCCATTTCCGGGTAGTCCCGGGAGAAATGCAGGCCGCGGCTTTCCCTGCGCCGCATGGCGCAACGCACGATCAAGTCGGCGGTGACGACCAGGTTGCGCAACTCGATTAGGTCGTGGCTGACCCGGAAATTGGCGTAGAACTCGTCGATTTCGCGCATCAGCAAGCCGATGCGATGCTTGGCGCGTTTCAAGCGCTTGGTCGTGCGCACGATGCCGACGTAGTCCCACATGAAGCGCCGCAACTCGTCCCAGTTGTGGGAAATGACGACTTCTTCGTCGGCATCGGTGACCCGGCTTTCGTCCCAGAGTGGTAGCGGCGGGAGCGATTGCGATTTTTGGCTCAAAATGTCGTTGACCGCAGCTTCGGCAAACACCAAGCATTCGAGCAGCGAATTGGAGGCCAGGCGGTTGGCGCCATGCAGGCCGGTGCACGAAGCCTCGCCGGCGACGTAAAGGTGGGCCAGATCGGTACGCCCGGTGAGGTCGCTGACAATGCCGCCGCAGGTGTAGTGCGCGGCCGGGACGACGGGAATGGGGTGTTGGGTGATGTCGATGCCCAACTCGAGGCAGCGCGCGTGGATATTGGGGAAGTGGGTGAGAATGAATTCTTCGCCCTTGTGCGAGATATCCAGGAAAACGTAGTCCAGGCCGCGTTTTTTCATCTCGAAGTCGATGGCGCGGGCGACGATGTCGCGTGGCGCCAATTCGGCACGCTCATCGTGATCGGGCATGAAGCGCGTCCCGTCGGGAAGCTTGAGCAAGCCGCCTTCGCCACGAACGGCCTCGGAAATCAGGAAGGATTTGGCCTGCGGGTGGTAGAGGCAGGTGGGATGAAACTGGATGAACTCCATGTTGGCAACCCGGCACCCCGCCCGGTAGGCCATGGCGATGCCATCGCCGGTCGAGGTGTCGGGGTTGGTAGTATAGAGGTAGACCTTGCCCGCGCCGCCCGTAGCCAGCAGAGTGTTCGTGGCCCCTATGGTGATGACTTCGCCATCGATGGTGTTGAGGACGTAGGCGCCGTAGCAGCGCTTTTCTTCGTTGCCCAGTTTGTCGCCGGTGATCAGGTCGATGGCGATATGGTCTTCAAAAACAGTGATGTTCGGATTGTCGCGAACCTGCCGGGTCAGCTTGTTCTGGACGGCAAATCCGGTGGCGTCGGCAACATGGATGACGCGGCGGGCGCTGTGCCCGCCTTCGCGAGTCAGATGGTAGCCGGAGGCGTCCTTGGTGAATGGGACGCCCTGATCGATCAGCCATTGGATGGCTCGCCCGCCGTTTTCGACGACAAAACGGGTTGCTGCTTCATCGTTGAGCCAAGCACCGGCTACCAGGGTATCCCGAATGTGGGCGTCGACCGAATCCTGACTGTCCAGCACGGCAGCGATGCCGCCTTGCGCCCACCCCGAGGCGGAGTCCTCCAGGCTGCGTTTGCTGACCAGAGCAACGCGGCAATGCGGCGCAAGCCTCAAGGCGGCAGACTGGCCGGCGAGGCCGCTGCCGATGATAAGGACATCAAATTTTTGCACTGCTGTTCTCGTCAGGGTATTTTTGGCGAAATATAGCATGCCGCCAATGATTAGCCCCGTTACAGTCGGTCACAAATAAGGATAAATACCAGTCTTATTCGCTAAAATGGCTGCGCTATACTGCATCACATAAAGATACCAATCATAGTCCCCAGGGAAAACGACAGCCATGAGTGAGCGCGAAGTCGACCAATTGCTGGTCGAGCGGGCGCAAGGCGGAGATCAGCACGCCTTCGACCAATTGGTGGGCAAATATCAGCGCAAGCTAGGTCGCCTGCTGTCGCGGTTCATCCGCGACCCGGCCGAGGTCGAGGACGTCTCCCAGGAGGCGTTCATCAAGGCTTATCGTGCCTTGCCATCGTTCCGAGGGGAAAGTGCGTTTTATACGTGGCTCTACCGGATCGGCATCAACACCGCCAAGAATTACCTGGTGTCACAGGGCAGGCGGGCGCCGACATCGACCGGATTTGATACCGAAGAAGCGGAAACCTTCGACGATGCCACGCAGTTGCGAGACATCAATACCCCGGAGAGCCTGCTGCTCTCAAAGCAGATTGGCGAAACGATCAACGCCGCCATGGATTCGCTGCCCGAAGAGTTACGCACTGCCATCGTACTGCGTGAGCTCGAGGGGCTTTCCTACGAAGAAATCGCCGGCATTATGAACTGTCCGATCGGCACGGTGCGCTCGCGGATTTTCCGGGCGCGCGAATCGGTGGCCGCCAAGTTGCGTCCCTTGCTCGATACCTCCGAAGACAAGCGCTGGTGAGCATGGCGGTCGAACAGACGACAATTCCAGCCGTAGTCCGGGCGGTCGATGGCAGCTTTGCCGAAGTCGAAGTGGCGCAGGGTGGTTGCGGTCGATGCCATGAAAAGGGCGGCTGCGGCGGCCAGCAGTTGACCCAGATGTTCTGCAGCGGCCCGAAGACCTATCGAGTCGCCAATGGTGTTGGAGCGCAGGTCGGCGATTCGGTCACCATCGCCGTTGCCGCCGGCAGTGTGCGAAAAACGGCCAATTTGGCCTATATTTTGCCGTTGACCGCGACGATTGCCGGGGCGTTGCTCGGGGCGACGTTCGGCGATGGCACGGCCATGGCGGGCGCCGCTGCCGGGTTGGCGCTATCGTTCGCGTACATCCGTTTCCGGGCGCCGGGGCTTGCAAATCCTGCCGAGTGCCCCCACATCGTTTCACGTTCCTGATCCGATTCCGTCCGGAGGCTGCATCCCCATGAAACGTCTGCTAGCTGCATTTTCCCTATGGTTCGTGTGCACGGCGGTGTTCGCCCAGACCCGCGGCCTGCCCGATTTCACCGAACTAGCCGAGAAACAGGGGCCCGCCGTGGTCAACATCAGTACCACCCAGACGGTGCGCGGCCAGGCGCAGATGATGCCGTTTCCCTTGGACGAGAACGACCCGGCCTTCGAGTTCTTCAAGCGTTTCATCCCGCGCCATCCGGGCGGGGCCATCCCCCGGGATTTCGAGAACAAGTCCCTGGGGTCGGGTTTCATCATCAGTGGCGACGGCTATATCATGACCAATGCCCACGTCGTCGACGGGGCCGACGAGGTGACGGTGCGACTGACCGACAAGCGCGAATTCAAGGCCAAGATCATCGGCGCCGACAAGCGGACCGATGTCGCGCTAATCAAGATCGAGGCCAGCGCCTTGCCCACTGTCAAGCTCGGCGAACCGGCGCAGTTGAAAGTCGGCGAGTGGGTGGTTGCCATCGGTTCGCCTTTCGGTTTCGACAATTCGGTGACGGCCGGCATCGTATCGGCCAAGGGGCGTTCGCTGCCGCAGGAGAACTACGTGCCTTTCATCCAGACCGACGTGGCGATCAATCCGGGCAATTCCGGTGGTCCGCTGTTCAATATGCGGGGCGAGGTGGTCGGCATCAACTCGCAGATATACAGCCGCAGCGGGGGCTACATGGGAGTATCGTTCGCCATTCCGATCGACGTCGCCATGGATATCCAGAGCCAGTTGCGGGCTAGCGGCAAGGTCAGCCGGGGTCGCCTCGGCGTGGTCATCCAGGAAGTCAGCAAGGAACTCGCCGATTCCCTCGGGCTGGCCAGGCCGATCGGCGCCGTGGTCAATTCCGTGGAGAAGGGCGGCCCGGCCGAAAAGGCAGGTATCGAAGCCGGTGACGTCATCCTCAAGTTCGACGGCAAGACCATCAATACTTCGGCCGACCTGCCGCGCATGGTCGGCGCCACCCGCCCGGGCGCCCGTTCGGTCGTGCAGGTCTGGCGCCGCGGCGCAACGCGTGACATCAGCGTCACCGTCGGCGAGATGGCCGACGAGCGGCAAGCCGCCGCCAAGCCGTTGCGGGGTGCCAAGCCCCCCGAGCAGGCTGCCAATCGCTTGGGCCTGGTGGTCAGCGAACTGACGGCCGACCAAAAACGCGAGCTGAAGATGAATTCCGGCTTGTTGATCGAGGACGTCAAGGGCGTCGGCGCCCGCTCGGACCTGCGCGCCGGCGATGTGATCGTCGCCCTGATCAGCAAGGGGGCGACGACCGAGATCAAGACCGTCGACCAGTTCAACAAGCTGCTCGCCCAGTTCGACAAGGGCAGCAACGTCACGCTGCTCGTCCGGCGTGGCGAAATGCAGACTTTCATCACCATCAAGGGCTTGAATGGCGGCAATTGAATTGACCCTGATGAGCCGTGGCTATTGCCATCTCTGCCACGACATGGAAGCGGCACTGGTCCCGCTGGCAGCCGAGTACGGGGCGACGGTGACGGTGCTCGACGTGGACAGCGATCCGCAGCTCGAATCCCGTTATGACGAACTGGTGCCGGTGCTGCTGCATGGCGACACCGAGCTCTGCCATTACTTTCTGGACGAGGCCAAAACCCGTGAATATTTAGCCGGAATCCGCTAGAATTCAGGGTCTTCTGTAAAAGGGAAGGGCGCCAGAAAGCGCCCTTTTTTACTGGCTGCAATGGATCATATTCGAAACTTCTCCATCATCGCCCACATCGATCACGGCAAATCGACGCTGGCCGATCGCATGATTCACTACTGCGGCGGCTTGTCCGATCGCGAGATGGAGGCGCAGGTTCTCGACTCGATGGACATCGAGCGCGAACGCGGCATCACGATCAAGGCGCAGACCGCCGCGTTGAACTACAAGGCGCGCGACGGCAAGGTGTACAACCTCAACCTGATCGATACCCCGGGCCATGTGGACTTTTCCTACGAGGTTTCCCGGTCGCTGTCGGCCTGCGAAGGCGCCTTGCTGGTCGTCGATGCTTCGCAAGGGGTCGAGGCCCAGACGGTCGCCAACTGCTACACCGCCATCGAGCTCGATGTCGAAGTGCTTCCGGTGCTCAACAAGATCGACCTGCCCTCGGCCGACCCCGACAATGCCCGCCAGGAAATCGAGGACGTCATCGGCATCGATGCGACTGACGCCGTCCTCGCTTCGGCCAAGACGGGCCTTGGCGTCGAGGACATCCTGGAAGCCGTCGTCACCCGCATTCCGCCGCCCAAGGGCGACCCCGATGCACCGCTCAAAGCGCTGATCATCGACTCGTGGTTCGACAACTACGTCGGGGTCGTCATGCTGGTGCGCGTCATCGATGGCGCGATGCGGCCCAAGGACAAGCTGTTCTTCATGGCCACCGGCGCCCAGCAGCTTTGCGAACAGGTCGGCGTTTTCTCGCCCAAGTCGGTTCAGCGCGATGCGTTGCGGGCTGGCGAGGTGGGTTTCGTCATCTCCGGCATCAAGGAATTGAAGGCCGCCAAGGTCGGTGACACGATCACCACTGTCGACCGCAAGGCAGCCGAGCCATTGCCCGGTTTCAAGGAAATCAAGCCGCAAGTTTTCGCCGGCTTGTACCCGGTCGAGTCGAATCAGTACGACTCGCTGCGCGAAGCGCTCGAGAAGTTGAAGCTCAATGACGCTTCGCTGCAATACGAACCCGAAGTCTCGCAAGCCCTTGGCTTCGGCTTCCGTTGCGGTTTTCTCGGCCTGCTCCATATGGAAATCGTCCAGGAGCGACTGGAACGCGAATTCGACCAGGACCTGATCACCACCGCACCGACCGTGGTTTATGAGGTGGTCTCCCGTGATGGCAGTGTCATACAGGTCGAGAACCCGGCCAAGCTGCCCGAAGTCAGCAAGATCGAAGAGGTACGCGAGCCGATCATCTCGGCCACCATCTTCGTTCCCCAGGATTACCTGGGCAACGTCATCACCCTGTGCAACCAGAAGCGCGGCAATCAGGTCGACATGCATTACCACGGTCGACAGGTAAAACTGGTCTATGAAATGCCCATGGCCGAGGTGGTCATGGATTTCTTCGACAAGCTGAAGTCCTGCTCGAAGGGCTATGCCTCGCTCGACTACGACTTCAAGGAATACCGGACAGCCGATGTCGTCAAGCTCGACATCCTGATCAACGGCGAAAAGGTCGACGCCTTGTCGCTGATCGTGCACCGTTCCAATTCGCAGTATCGCGGCCGCGAACTGGCCTCCAAGATGCGCGAACTGATTCCCCGACAGATGTACGACGTGGCGATTCAGGCGGCCATCGGCTCGCACATCATCGCCCGCGAAAACGTCAAGGCGATGCGCAAGGACGTGCTGGCCAAGTGTTACGGCGGCGATATCTCCCGCAAGAAGAAACTGCTGGAAAAACAGAAGGCCGGCAAGAAGCGCATGAAGCAGGTGGGAAGCGTCGAGATTCCCCAGGAAGCCTTCCTCGCCGTGCTGCGCGTCGATAACTGAGAATAGCGATGAACTTTGCCCTGATACTTTTCGTCCTGCTGCTGGTGACCGGTGCCTTGTATGCGCTGGATGTCCTGAAATTCAGGAAATTGCGCGACAAGAATGCGGCGGAGCCGTTCTGGGTCGAATGGGGTGCCAGCTTTTTCCCGGTCATCCTGATCGTCTTCGTTCTCCGCTCCTTTCTTTTCGAGCCGTTCAAGATTCCCTCGGGCTCGATGATCCCGACGCTGCTGGTCGGCGACTTCATCCTGGTCAACAAGTTCACTTACGGCATCCGCTTGCCGGTGATCAACAAGAAGATCATCGACATCAATTCGCCGCAGCGGGGCGATGTCATGGTCTTTCGTTATCCGGAAGATCCCTCGCTCGATTACATCAAGCGTGTCGTCGGCCTACCCGGCGATACCGTCGCCTACCAGAACAAGCGTCTGACGATCAACGGCCAGGCAGTCGACATGACCCCGCTTGCCGACTACCTGCATCCGGAACGCCTCTACTACTCGCAGCAGTTTCAGGCCAGGATGGGTGTCGAACATCGCCTGCTCAACGATGCCGATGCGCCGGCCTTCATTCCCGATCCCGGCCGCTTTCCCTACCGCGAAAATTGCACTTACAATGCGGCAGGTGTCGTTTGCAAGGTGCCGGCCGGGCATTACTTCATGATGGGTGATAACCGTGACAACAGCCGCGACAGTCGGGCCTGGGGTTTCGTGCCTGAAGAGAACATCGTCGGCAAAGCCTTCTTCATCTGGCTGAATTTCAGTGACCTCGGCCGGATCGGTTCATTCCGCTAAAGGGAAAATGATGAAAAATCAACGTGGCGTGGCGCTCTCGGGCTTGCTGTTCTGGAGCATCGTTCTGGTTCTCGTTGCCGTCCTCGGCATGAAGGTGGCACCTACCTATATTGAATACTCCAAGATCCTGAAGGACGCCAAGGCAACGGTCGCCAAGATGGGGCCTGATTCGACGGTGAGCGATGTTCGGACCACCTTCGACAAGTTCGCCGACATCGACATGCTGGAATTTTCGTCGAAGCAATTGGACATTTCCAAGGATGGCGGCCGCATCGTCATCGAATTCGCCTACGAAAAACGTATTCCGTTGTTCTGGAATGTCAGCCTGTTGATCGACTACAAAGGGTCGACCGCTGGGTAAGCAAGCATGACCCTGGAAGCGGTTGCCCGGCAACTCGGCCATGCCTTTTCGGATCGATCGCTGTTCCGTACGGCGCTGACCCACCGCAGTTTCGGCACACCCAACAACGAACGGCTGGAGTTCCTCGGCGACGGCATTCTCGACTGCGTCATCGCCGACCTGCTTTTTCGCCGCTTTCCCAGTTTGCCTGAGGGCGACCTGTCGCGCCTGCGGGCCAATCTGGTCCGTCAGGAAACCCTGCATCGCCTGGCGCAAGAGTTGAATATCGGCGACCATCTGCGGCTTGGCGAAGGCGAGCTGAGAAGCGGTGGAGCGACCCGTCCATCCATCCTGGCCGATGCGCTGGAAGCCCTCTTCGGTGCAATCTACCTCGATGGCGGATTTACGGTTGCCTACCAGGCAATCGACCGGCTCTACGCCCCCTTGTTCGAAGAATTGAAACCGGGGCAATTCCAGAAAGATCCCAAGACCCGCCTGCAGGAATGGTTGCAGGGGCGCAAGAAGCCCTTGCCATGCTACCGTTTGCTCGAAGCCAGCGGCGCCGCCCACGAGCAACGTTTCGAGGTGGCATGCGAGCTTGAGAGCCCGGCCCTGCGGACCATAGGCCATGGCACGAGCCGCCGGGTCGCCGAGCAGGCTGCCGCCGAAAAGGCATTGAAAGAAATCGAAGCATGAAAAAGATCCGTTCCGGGTACATCGCCATCGTTGGCCGTCCCAATGTTGGCAAATCGACGCTGCTCAACCGGCTGGTCGGCGAAAAGATCAGCATCGTCTCCCGCAAGGCGCAGACGACGCGGCACCGCATCACCGGCATCGTCACCAACGATGATGCGCAGTTCGTTTTCGTCGACACCCCGGGCTTTCAAACCAAGTTTTCCAATGCCCTGAACCGCGCGATGAATCGTGGGGTCACGCAAACGCTCAACGATGTCGACGTCGTGCTGTTCCTGATCGAGGCCGGGCGCTACGACGCCAAGGACAAGGCGGTGGTCCGCCTGCTGCCCAAGGACAGGCCGGTCATCCTGGTGGTCAACAAGACCGACCAGATCAAGGACAAGACGGCCCTGTTTCCTTTCCTGGCCGAAGTCGCCGCCGGCCATGACTACGCCGCCGTGGTGCCGATCAGCGCCGCCAAGGGCAAGCAGACCGATGAACTGCTGGCCGAGGCGCGCAAGCATCTGCCCAACGAGGGGCTGATGTTCCCCGAGGACGACCTGACCGACAAGAGCGAACGCTTTCTCGCCTCGGAGTACATCCGCGAAAAGGTTTTCCGCCTGCTCGGCGACGAACTGCCGTATGCGACGGCCGTCGAGATCGAGAAGTTCGAGGTCGATGGCGAATTGCGTCGAATTTTCGCTGCCATTGTCGTTGACCGCGAGAGTCACAAGGCCATCGTCATCGGCAAGGGGGGCGAGTCGCTGAAGCGCATCGCCAGCGAGGCCCGGCAGGACATGGAGCGCCTGTTCGACGGCAAGGTTTACCTCGAAGTGTGGGTCAAGGTGAAGTCTGGCTGGAATGACGACGAACGCCTGCTGAAGAGCCTCGGTTACGAGTAAGCGGCGATGAACCTGCGCAGCAAGGTTGATGGCCAGCCTGCTTACGTTCTGCACACCTATCCCTTTCGGGAAACCAGTCTCATTGTCGAAGTCTTTTCACGCGATTTCGGACGCATGGCGCTGCTCGCCCGCGGGGCGCGCCGGCCGCGCTCGGCCATCCGCGGCTTGCTGATGGCTTTCCAGCCGCTGGAAATCGGCTGGGCCGGCAAGGGCGAGGTGCTCACCCTGATGAAGGCGGAGTGGCAGGGCGGGCAGCCCCTGCTTGCCGGCGAGGCCTTGTTCTGCGGCTATTACCTCAACGAACTGCTGATCAACCTGCTCCCCCGCGAGGATGCGCACGAGCGACTGTTCGCCAGCTATGCCCACATGCTGGGCAGGCTGGCCGACGACCCGGCCGGAAAAGTCCGCGAGGCCGACCTGCGCAGCTTTGAAAAAGCGCTCTTGCAGGAACTGGGCTATGGCCTGACCCTGAACCACGATAGCGCCGGCCTCCCGATTGATCCCGAGGCGTTTTACACTTACCGCATGGAACAGGGGCCGGTCCGGCTAGAGCATGACGAAGCGGCAGCCCAGGTCTTCATCGGCCAGACGCTGCTCGATCTCGCGGCAGAAGACTTTGCCAACCCGCGTTCGCGCCATGAAAGCAAGGCCCTGATGCGCACCCTGATGGCCTATTACCTGGCCGGCAAGGAGTTGGAAACACGCAGGATTTTCAAGGAGTTGCAGGAACTATGATCGAACTAGGCGTCAACATCGACCACGTGGCGACCATTCGCCAGGCCCGCCGGACCTACGAACCCGATCCGGTCTGGGGCGCCGTCGAGGCCCATCTCGGCGGCGCCGACGGCATCACCGTGCATTTGCGCGAAGATCGCCGCCACATCCAGGATGCCGATGTCCGCCGCCTGCGCGAAACGACACAGATCAAGCTCAACCTCGAGATGGCGGCGACCGACGAAATGGTCGGCATCGCCTGCGGGCTGCTACCGGAAATGGCCATGCTGGTCCCCGAGGGGCGTCACGAGGTGACGACCGAGGGCGGCCTCGACATCCTGGCCCAGGAAGCCCGCCTGAAAGCGGTTATCGGGCGTCTGGCCGACGCCGGCATCGTGACCAGCGTCTTCATCGACGCCGAAGTGCCGCAAATCGAGGCCGCCGCCCGTATCGGCGCCAGCGTTTGCGAAATCCACACCGGTCCCTATGCCCACGCCTTTTACGACCAGGGCCGCGATGCCGAAGCACCAGCCGTCCAGGCCGAACTCGACAAGATCCGCCGGGCCGGGCAGGCCGTTCGCCAGCTCGGCATGCGTTTCAATGCCGGGCATGCGCTCAACTACTACAACGTCCAGCCGATTGCCCGGCTCGACGGCATCCGCGAACTGCACATCGGCCACGCCATCGTCAGTCGGGCTATTTTCGTCGGCCTGCGCCAGGCGGTCAGCGAAATGAAGGCCTTGATGCGCGAAGCGGCCAGATCACCGGAATGATCTACGGCATCGGCACCGACATCGTCGCCGTCGCCCGTTTGCGCGGCATGTGGGAGCGCCATGGCGACAAGGCGCTGGAAAAGCTGCTCGCCCCGCAGGAAATCGCGGATTTCGCCAGCGCCGCCGACAAGGGGCGCTTCCTGGCCAAGCGTTTCGCCGCCAAGGAGGCCTTCAGCAAGGCGCTCGGCACCGGTGTGCGCCCGCCGGCCACGTTGACCGCCATCGCCGTCGGTCACGACGACCTGGGCAAGCCGGAACTGCACTTTCACGGTCAACTGGAAAAAATGCTCAAAAACAAAAAGTTGACCGCCCATCTTTCAATCAGCGACGAAGCGGACTACGCCGTCGCCTACGTCATCCTGGAGTACGCATGATCAAGCTGCCGCTCGGCCCGCTGATGATTGACATCGCCGGCCTCGAACTGACCGAGCTCGACCGCCAGCGCCTCTGTCACCCGCTGGTCGGCGGCATCATCCTGTTCTCCCGCAACTACGCCAACCGGGAACAACTGTCAGCGCTGACCTCTGCCATCCACGCCCTGCGTTCGCCGGCGCTGCTCATCGCCGTCGATCACGAGGGGGGCAGGGTGCAACGCTTCCGCGACGGATTCACCCGCCTGCCGGCGATGGCCGCGCTCGGCAAGCGGTGGGATGACGACCGCCAGTCGGCGCTGGCGGCGGCCCGCCAGGTCGGCTATGTGCTGGCTGCCGAACTGCGCGCCTGCGGCGTCGACTATTCCTTCACCCCGGTCCTCGACCTCGATTACGGCCCGTCGCGCGTCATCGGCGACCGTGCCTTCCACCGCCAGCCGGAAGCCGTCATCGCCCTGGCCAGCGCCCTCGGCGAGGGTTTGCGGCAAGCCGGCATGGGCAGTTGCGGCAAGCATTATCCGGGGCACGGCTACGTCATTCCCGATTCGCACGTCGAACTGCCGGTCGATGATCGTGCCTTGGCGGAAATGCAGGAAGACATCCAGCCCTACCGCCAATTGCCACTGGACGGCGTCATGGCCGCCCATGTCATCTACAATTGTGTCGACTGCAATACAGCTGTATTTTCAAATAAATGGATAGATTATTTGAGAAACGACATTAACTTTAACGGGGTCGTTTTCACCGATGACCTGTCGATGGCCGGCGCCGGCGTGGTCGGCGGCATGCTCAACCGCGTCGACACCGCCTACAACGCCGGCTGCGACATGCTGCTCGTCTGCAATGCACCGGAAGTCGTCAGCGACGTGCTTGCCCACTGGACACCGACCATCGATCCTGCCCGCGGCAAGCGGGTCGAGGCACTGATTCCCGAACTGCCCACGAAGCCCTGGGCGGAACTGCAAGACGACGACGCCTATCGGAGCGCGCAAAAAGCCATCGCCGAAATGACCGCCTGAAATGCATTCGGGCAGCCGAAGCTGCCCGAATCATTTACCGAAGAAGCCGCGGCTTACTTGACGCGGTTCTTGTATTCGTCGGTGCGGGTATCGATTTCGATCTTGTCGCCGATCGAAACAAAGGCAGGAACCGGCAGTTCGAAACCGGTCGCCAGCTTGGCCGGCTTCATGACCTTGCCCGAAGTGTCGCCCTTGACGGCCGGCTCGGTGTACACCACTTCGCGGACGACGCTGTTCGGCAGTTCGACGGAAATCGCCTTGCCGTTGTAGAAAACGACTTCGCAAGCCAGGCCGTCTTCCAGGTACTTCAGCGCGTCGGTCATGTTTTCGGCTTCGACTTCGAACTGCTCGTAATCGGCATCCATGAAAACATACATCGGATCGGCGAAATAGGAATAGGTCACTTCCTTCTTGTCGAGGATGATCTGCTCGAACTTGTCGTCGGCCTTGTAAACCGCTTCGGAAGCGGCGCCGGTTAACAGGTTCTTGAGCTTCATTTTGACAACAGCGGCGTTGCGGCCGGACTTGTTGTATTCGCTCTTCTGAACGACGAGCGGGTCGGCACCGACCATGATGACGTTGCCGGAGCGGAGTTCCATTGCGGTTTTCATTCGGGATTCTCTAAGATCAGAAAAGGAAAAACGTTAGATTATACCTTGGCCGCACAGAACTTGACGAGGTTTGCCGCCAGGTCGGGCAGCGCAGCCTGTCGCTCGGCCCAACAGCCGGCATGGCAGGCGATTTCCGGGCGCAGGGCGAGGAATTCAGCCCAGGCGGGGCACACCCCTTCGCCGGTATTCCAGGCCAGGAAAATCCCCCGGATCGCTCCCGCCAGGGGCTCGTCCAGGCCGGCACGATAACGTGCCAAAAAGGCCTCCAGCTTGATCAGGTGAGCCGACTCCTCCTGCCTGTAGATCTGCCAGACGAAAGGCTTGCCAGCCCATTGGGCGCGCACGAAAGAGTCTTCACCGCGCACGAAATTGACATCGCAACGCCAGAGCAGCCGGTCGTAGTCATCGATCGGCATGAACGGAATCGGCTGCACCAGCGCCTTGCCGACCTGCCACGGTCCGCTGCCGCCGAGAATTCGGCTGACCGCCGCCAGCGGCTTGCCGGCCGCAACATGACAAATCACCGGTTCCGAAGACATCGCCAAGGCCTCGAGCAAGCCACCGACCGGCGCCGTGTCATAGCAAAAGAGACTGATTTCCAGCGATTCACGGGGCGTTTGCACCGTCAGCCAGAGATCTCGTTCGGCAAGCAGACCTGCCTCACGCAGCAGGCCACCGCTGGCCGCCGAAAATCCGGGAAAATAGAAATACTTGGTCAAGGGCAGGGAAGGGTGGGGCGAGGCCATGCCGTGACAGTCCTCCGCCCAGGCCTCGGCCGTCAGGTATTCGAGGTTGATCCAGCAAGGCCTGGGCTCGGCCAGCGCCATTTTTTGCAGGTAAGCGGCGGGCAACTCGCAGGCGAAGGCTTCGATAACCACCTCACCGACCCGGTCGACCGCGACATTGTCACGCCAGGCGAGAATCTCGACCCCAAGGCAGGTCTGGCGAGCCAGCCGCGGATCGACCGCCGGACACAGAGGCTGCAAACTGGCCAGATCGTCAACCCACAATCGCACCTCGCGACGATGGCTGGCCGCCAACTGCCTGGCCAGCCGCCAGCAAATGCCGATATCGCCGTAGTTGTCGATAACCCGGCAAAAAATGTCCCAATGAAGCTGCATGGCCGCCATGCTAACATCCCCGCCATGCCCGGATTTCAAGACCCCATCGACTGTACGGCCTGCTCGCGGCTGGCCGATCACCTGGCCGCCATTCGGCGGCGCGACCCGGACTGGCATGCCCGGCCGGTTCCCGCCTTCGGCTCGCTCGACGCCCAGTTGCTCGTGGTCGGACTGGGCCCCGGCGAAAAGGGGGCCAACCGGACCGGCCGCCCCTTCACCGGCGACGTGGCCGGCGAGTTGCTCTACCCAGCCCTGCACCGTTTCGGTTTCGCCAGCAGCCCCGAGCCGCTCGGCACGGACAATTGGGCCAATCCAGCCATGCAATTGCGCAATTGCCGCATCACCAACGCCGTCCGTTGCCTGCCCCCGGCCAACAAGCCGACCACCGCCGAGATTCGCCAATGCAACGGCCACCTGCAAGCCGAGTTGGCCGCCATGACCAGGCTGAAAGTCATCGTCGTACTCGGCGCCATCGCCCATCAGGCCTTGCTGTCGACTTATCGACTGAAAACAAGGGAACTCCCGTTCGGCCACAATCTCGAGCACAGCTTGCCGGATGGCCGCGCGCTGATCACCAGCTACCATTGCAGCGGCTACAACTGGCGCACCGGTCGCCTGACCCGTGAAAGTTTCGAAGAGGTCTTCGCCAGGGTAGCGCCCCATCTCGCCTGAGCCGGATTTCGTGAGTTTCGACGCCAAGGCCTTCCTGGCCACCTTGACCGAACTGCCCGGCGTTTACCGGATGCTCGACGACAAGGCATCGGTGCTTTACGTCGGCAAGGCCAAGAACCTGAAGAAGCGCGTCGCCTCCTATTTTCGCAACAACCTGTCCAGCCCGCGCATCGCGCATATGGTCAGCCAGATCGCCAGCATCGAAACGACAGCCACCCGGACCGAAGCCGAAGCCTTGCTGCTCGAGAACAACCTGATCAAATCCCTGGCGCCGCGCTACAACATCCTTTTTCGCGACGACAAGTCTTACCCCTACATCACCCTGACCAGGAACCGATTTCCCAGGCTGGGCTTCTTTCGCGGCAACCCCGATCGCAAGGCCAACTATTTCGGCCCCTATCCGTCATCCTGGGCGGTTCGCGACAGCATCCACCTGCTGCAGAAAATGTTTCGCCTGCGAACCTGTGAAGACACAGTGTTCGCCAATCGCTCGCGGCCGTGCCTGCTTTTCCAGATCAAGCGGTGCAGCGGCCCCTGCGTCGGTCTGATCTCGGCCGACGCCTATGCGGCCGATGTGCAATTGGCGGCCATGTTCCTTGCCGGACGCCAGCAGGAAGTTACCGCTCGCCTGACGCAGGCCATGGAGAAGGCCGCGCACAACCTCGCTTTC
Source organism: Dechloromonas sp. Dech2017 (assembly GCA_009469585.1). GTDB lineage: Bacteria > Pseudomonadota > Gammaproteobacteria > Burkholderiales > Rhodocyclaceae > Azonexus. Next base: position 332,933 of record SSXW01000001.1, on the reverse strand, counting down.
GAGCAGGCCGCCGTACTTCGCGACCAGATCCAGTCGCTGCGCCAGGTTCAGGAAAAGCAGTTTGTTTCCAGCAACAAGGGCGAGGATGTCGATATTCTCGTGGCCACCCGGGAGGCTGGCCAATTATGCGTCAATCTGGCCATGGTCCGGGGTGGGCGGCACCTGGGCGACCGCCCGTTTTTTCCGACAAATGCCGGCGATTCCGAGGCGACGGATGCCTGTATCGCCTTCATTGATCAGCACTACTCGGTACATCCGGCGCCCCCCCGCATTCTTTGCCAGCCCTTGCCGGCAAACGAAGACGTCAGCGAAGCGGAAATCGCGCTGGCCGAACTGGCTGGCCACCCCGTTCAATTACAGTCGGCCCGGACGTCATTTCACAAAGCCTGGGTCGAGATGGCACAGCAGAACGCCAGCCTCGCCATTGTTGCCAGGAACCAGGAAACTGCCCAGCAATCGCAACGCCTGGCGGCCTTGCAGGAGGCGCTGGGCTTGCCCGAAGCGCTTTCGCGCATCGAATGCTTCGATATCAGTCATACCATGGGCGAAGCCGCCGTCGCCTCCTGCGTGGTTTATGAGGGCAACCTGATGAAAAAAAGCGACTATCGTCGCTTCAACATCCGCGATATCCAACCGGGAGACGATTACGCGGCCATCCGCCAGGCGGTGACGCGGCGTTACGACCGGATTGCCGGCGGAGAGGGGACGGCCCCCGACCTGATACTGATCGACGGCGGCAAAGGGCAGGTCAGCTCGGCGTTCGCGGCGCTGGCTGACCTCGGCCTGGGGCATTTACCCATGGTCGGCGTGGCAAAGGGCGAAGAAAGAAAGCCCGGGCTGGAAACGCTGATTTTTCCGGAGGAACGCGAGCCGCTACAATTGCCGCCGGTCCATCCGGCACTGCACCTGATCCAGGAGATTCGCGACGAAGCCCACCGCTTTGCCATCACCGGCCACCGCGCCCGGCGCAGCAAGGCGAGAAAGGCGTCTACGCTGGAAAGCCTGCCCGGCGTCGGCCCGGCTCGGCGAAAGGCGCTTGTCGCACGCTTTGGCGGCTTGCCCGGCGTACTTGCCGCAACTCCGGAACAGTTGGCCGAAGTCCCCGGGATCAGCCGGGAGATGGCCGAAAAGATCTATTCCGCTTTACACTGACCCATGCCCTTCAATTTGCCCATTTTCCTGACCTGGCTTCGTATCCTGGCAATTCCCTTGCTGATTGCCGTCTATTACCTGCCTGCCGATTGGGCCAGCCCCTACGAGCGCGACGTTTTCGCCACCTGCCTTTTTGCCGCAGCGGCATTTACCGACTGGGCTGACGGCTACCTGGCGCGAAAACTGAACCAGACGTCGGCCTTCGGCGCCTTCCTGGACCCGGTTGCCGACAAGTTGATGGTCGCCGCCACCCTCATAGTCCTGGTCCAGTTGGGTCGGGTAGACGCCATCGTCGCCACCATCATCATCGGCCGCGAAATTACCATTTCGGCGCTTCGCGAGTGGATGGCCAAGATCGGTGCCGCGAAAAGCGTTGCCGTGTCGATGATCGGCAAGATCAAGACGGCGGCCCAGATGCTCGCCTTGCCCATGCTGCTTTTTCATTCGCCCTTGCTCGGCCTTGACATGAAGTGGCTCGGCAACTGGCTGATCTGGGTCGCAGCCTTGTTGACCCTGTGGTCGATGGGTTACTACCTGCGCATGGCCTGGCCGGAAATCGCCAGTAGAAGTTCAGAAAAATAGGCGGCGAATGTTGACATATTCCTTGCCTGGCCTATAATGCGCGCTCTGTTCGACGCGGCAGTAGCTCAGTTGGTAGAGCGATACCTTGCCAAGGTATAGGTCGAGAGTTCGAGACTCTTCTGCCGCTCCAGTTTTTTCGGAATAGCCGGTTGGCTGTTTCAGCAGTACAAAGTAGTATCGTTTGAAGGCGGGGCGCGGTAGCAAAGCGGTTATGCACCGGATTGCAAATCCGTGTAGGTCGGTTCGACTCCGGCCCGCGCCTCCAGTAGCACCGTAGGACAAGGCTTGGCGGCCCTTGGGACATTTTTTAAATCCGATGCAGATTTAAGGGATGCCCACCATGAAAAACCAGTATCACCCCCCCAAAACAGTCGCGGAAATCGCCTCTGTTTTTTCGTCGTTAACTCCGGTGCGGGACGCGATGCTGCGTACCCGCCTGGCCTATTGGGTTGATCGCTTCGGCGACCGGCCGCTGGCGGATCTGTCACCCGACGACGTCGACGCGACCCTGGCCGAACTGGAAACAACGCCCAACCGGTACGGCAATTTCAAATCAGGCCCGACGATCAACCGTTTCCGGATGGCGATGCAGTCCCTGATCCGCTTCGCCAGGCAAAAGCGCCTGCTGCCGCGTGGCTGGGTCTCTCCCTTTGCCGATATCCCGCAGCACAAGGAAAACCCCGGCAAGCTGCGTTTCCTGACGCCAGAAGAAGAACAAAGGCTGATGGATGCGGCCCGCCTGCAAGCTTGGGTTCTTCTGCCCCTTTTGATCCGTCTGGCCATCGTTACCGGCCTGCGCCGCGGCGCCTTGCTGGGCCTGTGCTGGGGCGATGTCATTCTGGACGGTGACGCACCACACGTCAAAGTCGATCGTACCAAGAACGGCGACGCGCACGTTTCGCCGATCACTCCCGACCTGGTGCATGAATTCCGCCGGATGCGCCGAGTAAAATCACTGGACTTCGACCTGATCTTCGTCGGCAAGCACCTGAACGCTCCGCACGATTTCCGGCATGGGTTCAACGAGGCATGCAAGCTGGCTGGGCTCGAGGGTGTGACCTTCCACACTCTTCGCCATACCAGCTGCAGCCGACTGGCTCAGGCCGGCGTCGACATCCTGGCCATTGCCGAACATGCCGGACATCGCTCCCTGAGCATGACGCGCCGCTATTCGCACCTGTGCATCAAGGGCCGGGCGAACACGATCAACAACGTTTTTTCGTGAGGAAGAAAGTCATGGGAATGAATTTGAATCTGCGAGAACGCCGACTCATTGAGCGTTTTCGCCTCTGTGATGAGCGTGGCAAAGCATCCATCGAATCCTTGTCGGCGGGGCAACTCAAAGTATTGAATCCAGAGCGATCGGACAGGCCAATAGTCGAGCAGGCGCCTACGTCTGAAAAGGGCGTTGTTATCCAGGTGTCCCGATTTCCGAAAAACATCGGACATATGCTTAATCGATTTATTACAGGCGATGTGATTTCATTACACATGATCGGCGCGACTAGGGATGGCGAGGTAATAAACACCAGCACATCCGGAATCCCTGACGTTATCAGGCGCCACGACACATTTTAGCGAGTCCGCCACTTCCTAGCCCGGCCAGGCGAAAGGCGGATTCCTTCACCGCTTGGGAGTGGCACCTTTTGAAGGGTGCCGAAGGAGCACACGATGAATAAGGATAGCCAAGAGGTTATCAGGCTATTGAATTCAAAGCTCAAGCAGCCTGATATGCCCGGTGATCGGATCGGCTCTATTGATTACGATTTGGCCTCTCTGATGGCCAGTAATGCTGTAAATGAACGCGATCCCGAACACCGTGTCGAAATGGTGCATGCTGTCGCCCAAAAGCTTGTTGACGGTTCTCCGTTGCTTATTCCAGAGCGCGCCTGGTTGCTCTACGTGCTAGCGAAAATTGGCGCTGAAAACCTTCCAAATGAGTGCAAGGGGCGATCTCCGATTTTCGCAATGGATCACCTCGTCGAAATGTGCCAACTGGGGGCTGCGATGCTCGCCGAAGAGCCCCGTCACCCCAAAAACAAAACCAAGCAGCTAGTGGCAGTAGCTGGTCGTTTGGGAAAAAGTTACGAGTCGGTGAGGGCGATGTATTACTCGGGGCCATATAAAAGCTTTTCAAAAAGCCAGCTGTTTGATCGTCTTTGTGGGGAAAATGCCATAGCCAATAAATAGAATGACCTGTTGTTGCTGAAAAAATATTCTCGGATGTGTCCCATGCCGCCAAGCAGGACGCAACTAAACGAGGATATGAAATGGAAACTTCAAGACCATCCGATTTTGTACCACTTAAAGAGTGGTTTGTTGAGTTCGGTCGCCCCGTATTTTCTAGCGACAAGTTACTCCACTATCACACCAAACCCATTCAGAAGGAACTGATGGAAGCCGGTGCAATGGCTAAGGTTGGGGTGAATGTTTTCCTGAACAAAAAAATATTCTGGCAAGAGTACCAGCGAATCATGGCCCAAGGCCTCGATAGGAGGCCAGCTTGATGAATCGCGATCTATTGTTTTGCATTTCCGGCCAATCCTGCTCTGCAGCCAGGGTATCCTGTGACGCTATTGTCCTTGGCCAGTCCGAGCGCACACCCATTAATTTTGGGGGGTGACAATGGATGGGTGTCGACAAAAGCGCCAGAAAGGCAAAAGCGGCGCGCGACGGATCGAGGTTTGTCGCGTTACCGCATGTTGTTTTAGATTCCCAAGCGTTCATCAATTTAAGCGGCCCGGCCATTCGTTTGCTTCTCGATATATCGAGGCAGTACGAGGGGAGAAACAACGGTCGCTTGGTTGCCTGTTCAAAATACCTAAAAACACGAGGGTGGACCTCGGAGGGAACGGCATCCCGTGCTCGAAAAGAATTGGAAGAGTCAAAACTGATTGTAGAGACCCGAAAGGGTATGCGGCCAAACCGGGCAACATGGTACGCAATTACCTGGGTATCTATCGATTGGGCATCGGATATGGATATTCCCAAGGGTCAATTCATGCGCGGCGCCTATCTTCGCGCTTGATGCAAATTGCCCAGAAAATTGCGCGGCTTACACCTTCTAGAGGTGTAACAGGTGAGCAAATAGCACCCTCAGAAGGTGTAGGTAATGGATGTTCTACACCTTCTGGAGGTGCTATGCGATGCATTTTTCGCGCCCCGCCTACACCTTCTGAGGGTGCGTATATAGATAAGCCATCTGCTGGGGCAATTTGGACTGGATTTCCGTTATGGATCTAATCTTATTGAAAGGCGGGCGGGTTATTCACTTTGTTCGCATTGAAGCATGCCACCGCAAAGATGGTAGCCCCTCAAAATTTGCCGTTTGGTGCACCACATGTAAAACATGTGGTGCTGCATTCGAAGTCACCACCTCGGCATCCTTGACTTCTGTAATCAATGGCAAGGCGCTTTCGACGGTCAATTGCCCCGAGCACCGCAAAAAATTGTGTAGATGAATGTGTCGCCAACCCCAGTAAATCTGAAAAGGAACCAAAATGGCAATTGCAAAACTTTCAATTGATATCGAAGCCCGGCTGGCGAACTTCGATCGCGATCTGGCCAATATGTCGGGCAAGCTCGATGCTTTTTCCAGCAAGATCACCAGCGCGTTCAAGGGGGTCGGCCTGGCCGCTGCCGGCCTGGCCGGCGTCGGTTCGTTTGCCATTCTCAAAGGCAATATCGAGGATGCCATTAGCGGCATGGCTGACCTCAAGGATGCCGCTGAGCGAACCGGTGCCAGCGTCGAAAACCTGTCGGCACTGAAAGGCGTTGCCAAGATTGGCGGCCGCGACTTCGCAGAAGTCGAGGGCGCCATCATCCGCTTGAACAAGGCCCTGCACGGCACCGACGACGAGTCGAAGGGTGCCGGAAAAGCCCTGGCCGCCATAGGTGTCGACCTGCAGAAGTTGCGCGACATGGACCCGGCGCAGGCCATGCTCGAGCTGGCCAAGGCACAGGAAAAATTCGCCGATGGCGGCGGCAAGTCGGCCGCCATGATGGCGCTGCTCGGCAAGAGCGGGACCCAGATGATCCCCTTCCTGCATGACCTGGCTGAGCAATCGAGGCTGGTCGGCAAGGTGACAGGCGAGCAGGCGAGGGCGGCTGACGAGTACGACAAAAACGTCAAGCGGCTTAACGCGTCATGGAGCGCCTTGAGCAGACAGCTTGCCGCCGCCGTTGTCGGTCCGGCCAAGGACGTAACCGACTGGATGGTCAAGGCGCAGAAGGAGGGCGGCGCGCTTCAGGCGGTGCTAATCGGCATTGGAATGGCGGCAAACAAATCGATTGGTGTTGAAATCAACCCACTGAAAAGGGCAGAAGCCGGAAGCACCGAGGCTTTCAACCGAGTTGCCAGCCTGCGCAAGGCGATCGGCGAGACGCAGGATGAGATTGATCGCAACATCGGCGGCCTTCTCGGTAAAGCAGTTGCAAAGTTACGCCTGTCCGGCCTGCAGGACGATTTGAAGAATGCCGAACGAGAGCTTAGATCGAGCACGCGGCGCTTGAAGCGGTTGGCGACAGAGGCTGTTGATGCCGATAAGCCGAAGGATATGTCGCTCAATGGGCAGACCTTCGGCGGCTTGGGTAGCGATGGAGTATCCGGCAAGAGAGCAGACGAAGCCGCCAGCCTTATTTCCCGCCTCAACGAACAGATTGGCGTACAGCACGCAGCGCTGCAGCTGGCGGACAAGCAAAGCGCCGCCGAAAAAGAGGCCATCGAGATCATGGTCAAGCTGCGCGACGGGACGCTGCAGGCGACCGATGCGCAGAAGCAGATGCTGGCTGCCCGCCTCGAGTCGCTGGTCGCTGGCGACAAGGAGGTCGCCTCGCACCAGGCCTATCTCAAGGCGCTCGACGACCAATCCGAAGTGAACCGCAAGGGCTACAACGAGATGCAGGCGGCCATCCGCGCTGCCCAGGAGTCCGCAAAAACATACGGCCTGTCCGAGGTGCAGCTGTCGGCCCTGGCCGAAGCGCGGCTGACCGACGCCATCGCCATCGCCCGCCAGAACGGCGCCGGCGCCGAGCAGATCGCCTACCTCGAAGAGGAGCTGGCGCTGCGCCGGCGCCTGACCTCGGCCATCGATGACCTCGACGTCAAGCGCACCCTGGCCGGCACGCCGACCGGCCAGGCCTCGGCCCAGCACGCCCGCATCGAAGAACTGCGTCGCCAGATGAACGACGGGAAGATCAGCGAAACCGACTACGACGAAGCGGTCAATGCCCTGGTCGGCAAGACCGTCGACGCCTTGACGACCATGGACGAGTTCGCCAAGTCGGCGGCGCACAACATGCAGTCGGCGCTCGCCGATTTCTTCATCAACCCGAGCAAGGACGGCATCAAGGGCCTGGCCTCCAGCTTTTCGACCACCATGCAGCGCATGATTGCGGAAGCAGGTAGCGCCCAGTTGATGAAAAACCTCTTCGGCAACATGGGTCAGGCATCTGGCGGCCAGGCGGCCAGCTGGGGCTGGCTCGGCCAGGCGGCCAGCTGGGTCGGCTCCTTCTTCGCCGATGGCGGCGTGATGACCAACCGGGGGCCGCTGCCCTTGCGCAAGTATGCCGGCGGCGGTATCGCCCGCTCGCCGCAGCTCGCCATGTTCGGCGAAGGCAGCACGCCGGAAGCCTACGTGCCGCTTCCCGATGGCCGGGCAATCCCGGTTCAGGTGCGTGGCAACAACGGGATAACTATCAGTCAGAACATCACCGTTAATGCGGGGGCAAACTCTGACACTGCCCAAATCAAGCGCAGTGTTGCGGCTGGTTCTCGGATGGCGCTTGGCGCCTTGAGAGATGCAGGTCGCTACTCATAACGGGGGGGTAAAAAGTCTAGCCGCAGTTTCCTTCTAGACCGGGCGGCTAGTCTCATTTTTATGGGGGCGATTGACTGCCCCCTGGGGGTTGCAAGCGCATTGCCTTTGCAACGCATTTTTTGCCCGATTTTTGGGAAAGTCTTCAGATGACGTCATTTGGTCTTACCTGGGTGAATTGTGGTGCCACGCTAACCCGCCAAGTGGGTGAGTTGGGCATCACCCCTTGTGGTTGTGTGGCGCCCCGCAATCCGCCTCGCTTGATCGAGGTATTGATCGGTCGACATCCAATTTTTTCGGGTACCGACCCGGGCGGAGCGTTGGCATGAAGGTCACTGATTCATTCATCGGCGAGTTGCGCTCGGTTATGGATAGCCCCTTTGCTCAACTGAAGCTGGCTGCCATCCTGGCGAAATATTCAGGCCAGACGATCTACATTCGAACCGGGTCAAAGCGGGATCGGCGCGTTCGTGCCGTCGCCAACATGCTGGCCAACGGTATGAGTCCAGGCGATGCCGCCGCCGCCATCGTTCAACGCTTCGGTGTTTCGAAAAGAACCGCTGAGCGCGACGTCACGCGCTCTAGAAATTTGTCGAAAAAATTTGACGTTTCTTCTTCTTAGGATGGCAGCGTGGAAAACGAAACCAGAGACGAACCGTTGAAACAGCCGCCGCACCTCGGTGATTACGAGCTGGCCCGCGCCAAACGCCAATTGGAGAAGCTCCTGCGACGCGAGGGGGCATCCAAGCGACAAGCACTCGAGGAAGTTAGCAAACAATTCAGCCCCGAAGGATATGTGAAATGAGCCACTACGATTTTAACGAGATGTCTAATCAGCTCAACAGAATCGAAAAAGACATTAACTCCAATTTTGAGACAGTTGGGCAGAAATACCATGAGCTATCTGACCGACTTCTGACGCTCGAGCAAATTGGGGGCAATCGATTTCCTGGCGAAATGTCGACACGCCCGGCCAGCCCTGGCGCTGCCGTCGCAAAATCGTTCAAAGAAAATTCGGAAATGTTCTTCCGATCCCGCGCCATGACGCTGGAAGTCAAGACCCCAATTCTTCAAAGTCAAGTCGGCACCGTGATGTCTGAAGGACCGACTCCGAGACCAAGCCCGGTAAAAACGGCGCTCGTCTCCGCCATTCCGACCCGATCAATTCAAGGGGTTTCCAGCCTCGTTTACAGCCGCATCACGGATATCGGGCAACTGGCTAGCGTTCAGGCAGGTGAAGGCGCGCTGAAAACTAACGCCCAGCCGACTTTCTCAAGTATTACCCAGAACGCGATTACCGTCGCCGGGTACACGGAAATGAGCGAGCAGGCGCTCAAAACGCAGGGCGAGCTCGAGAAGGTCATCGATGTTCACTTGACCAATAGCGTGTTGAAGGCCCTGGACAACACCCTGATTGATGGAACCGCCGTTAGCGCCTGGCCGTTCAGTGGCCTTGAAGCGCTGGCAACCAACTACACCAGCGCAACCTACACGCTGCTGCATGATGCCGTGGTGGAAGCAGCCGCAAATATGCGGACCTCAGGCTATGAGCCTGACTTGGTTTGCATCAACCCGATGACCTTCCTTGGTATCGCTTTAGCCAAGGATACTAGCGGCCAATATCTGACCGGGGCATACATGGGCGATTTGCCCGGTATTTTGCACGGGATGCGGGTTACGTTCAGCTCAAATGTTGCGGCTGGTAAAGCACTGGTTATCGATTCCAGGTATACCGAGCTACTGATTTCCGACTTGCTGAATGTGACGTTTGGCTATGTCAATGACGGATTTGTTCGAAATCAGGTCACCGCTCGAGGCGAGGTCTCGGTAATTCCGGTCGTTCGCGACCTTGGGGCTATTAACCTAGTCTCTCCGAAGCCGTAATTTTTCCGAAAAGTTGGCGCCTAAGGCCCGCATGCGCAAGCTGCGGGCTTTTTCATATCCTGGCACAGGCAGTGTTCTTCGGCGGTCCTGGTTTTTCGGACAGTCGGATAAGGCAAGGGCGGCCGAACCGAAATGCGGCGGTTCCACAAATATTTCGGAGTATTGATCCGAATAGTATTGACCCATCCCATCCCATCCCATAGAATGCGCCTCGTTCCAAGGGAAGCGGCGGGTTAGCTAGGTTTGCAAATCCGTGTAGGTCGGTTCGACTCCGGCCCGCGCCTCCAGAATATGCGGCAGTAGCTCAGTTGGTAGAGCGATACCTTGCCAAGGTATAGGTCGAGAGTTCGAGACTCTTCTGCCGCTCCAAATTAAAAAGGGAAAGCGCCGGTCGCTTTCCCTTTTTTCATGTCGGGTCCCCGATATAATCGACAACCCGCCCGGGTGGTGAAATTGGTAGACACAAGAGACTTAAAATCTCTCGCTCTTTGAGTGTACGGGTTCGATTCCCGTCCCGGGTACCAACTAAGCGTTTAACGTAGTCCGGCAACATCCAACAAACCCGCCTAAGTGCGGGTTTTTTATTGGTTATTTGTTTTCATGGGTGTAATATCGTCCAACAACATCCGAGTTTCAATGGGGGTAACTCTGGGGGTAGGTGGTAACGCCTCAGAGGGAGTTACCCCCAAATCGCTCGGATTACCCCCTGATGCAAGGACGGAGTTACCCCCAATGCCTTTGACCGATACCGCGATCCGCACAGCCAAGCCGGGAGAGAAACCCTACAAGCTGGCCGATGAAAAAGGACTGTTCCTGCTTGTCAATCCAAACGGCTCGAAGTGGTGGCGCCTTAAGTTTCGTGTTGGCGGAAAGGAAAAGCAGCTTTCCTTCGGTACCTATCCCGATGTTGGGCTCAAGGAAGCGAGGGGCAAACGAGACGATGCGCGGAAGCTGCTAGCCGATGGCGTTGACCCTAGCGAAACCCGCAAGGCCCAGAAAGCAACCCGGAACGACCAGATGGCAAACAGCTTCGAGGTGATCGCTCGGGAGTGGCTGGAGGGGCAGAAGTCGGTTGTAACCGCTGGGCAGTACGACAAGACCTTGGCTCGACTGCAAAACGACGTATTTCCGTGGCTTGGCGCAAAGCCGGTGACAGAGATTTCAGCCCCTGATGTGTTGTCAGTCATCCGCCGAATCGATGCTCGAGGCGCTCGCTACACGGCTCACCGTTGCCGGGGTCAGATAAGCCAGGTGATGCGCTATGCAATCGCGACGGGGAGGGCTGAGCGTGATCCGTGCCCAGACCTTAGAGGGGCTATTCCATCAGCAGTCTCTGGAAACTTCGCCAGCATTACTGATCCGGCCGCGGTGGGCGAAATGCTCCGAGCGTTTGATGGATTCAGCGGCACGTTCGTCGTGAAATGCGCCTTGGAGATCGCCCCGAGGGTGTTTGTTCGGCCAGGAGAGCTTCGTAAAGCGGAGTGGGAAAAGTTTGATCTGGACAAGGCCGAATGGCGCTACTTCGTCACCAAAACGAAAACCGAACACCTTGTGCCGCTGGCCAGCCAGGTTGTGACGCTGTTGAGGGATCTGCGCGCGCTGACCGGGCATGGTCGATTTGTCTTCCCCGGGCGCGATCCTCAGAAAGCAATGAGCGAGGCTGCAATCAATGCTGCTCTGCGCCGAATGGGCTACGACACCAAGACAGAAATCACTGGGCACGGTTTCAGGGCCATGGCGCGGACCATCTTGCATGAAGAACTGCATGTGAAGCCGGAAGTCATTGAGCACCAGCTAGCCCACAAGGTGCCAGATGCCAACGGCACGGCCTACAACCGTACCAAGTTTCTCAAGGACCGCGTAGCGATGATGCAGCTATGGGCGGACTACCTGGACAAGCTGAAGGCGGGGGCGGAAGTTATACCGCTGCACGGTAGCGCCGCGTAACAAGTTTGCCGCGCCTACCTCGACGGAGGGAACACCGGGCACCCTTACCCGGCTGGCGTGGCTTCTGATTGAGGGGGGAGCGTGAAAGGGGCGCTATGAGTAATACCAACCATACGGAACAGGCTGTAGGCATACTTAGGCCGCCCATCAACTCGGCGCTACAAGAGTTACGGCGTGCCCTGATTGCCAATGCGATGGTACGCGTTGAGAGGGTGGCAGAAGAACAGCGGCGCTATTTTGGAAAACTTAAACCAAGCTTCTCGGTAAGCAGCCTTGCCTCTTGCGCGAGGCATCTTGATACAGCGCGTTACTGCCTCGGTTTGCTAAGTCTAGAACCGCCCACCTCAGACAGTGCATTCCTGAAGCTACATGAGTTGGCCGCGCAATCTATAGAATTCGCGGGACAGGACATAGCCGTTGCGGTGGCTTGGCATGGTTCGACTGCCGGGCCAGCACGAAAGAAAGCCTATGCCCGTCATATGGCGGATCCAAAGTCGGCTGAAAAAATATTTGTTAAGGATTGCTGGGACGAATGGCAGGAATCCACTTTGCGATACAAAAGCAAGGCCGAATTTGCGAGAGACATGCTTAATAAGTGCGAGCACCTGAAGAGCCAGAAGAAGATTGAGGATTGGTGCCGGCAATGGGAGAGAGGACGAAGCTGTAACCCTGCTAGTAGGGTGAGCACCGTGCCAGCACTGAAGTTTTAACGGGGTTATTGCGCCTATATCGTTCAAGCCATGTTGAACACGTCCAACGACGGACGAAGAAGGAAAACATGGCCCACCAACTTCCAGAAACTGGCTATCTGCGCGAAAAGCAGATTCTTGGCGACAAAAAGGCCAAACCGCCGACCCCCCCAATTATTCCTGTGTGCCACAGCTCTTGGTGGAGCGGCATAAAGTCCGGTCGCTATCCGAAGCCTGTAAAACTCGGTCCTCGCACCACCGTTTGGTCAGTGGAATCAATTCGTGAGCTGATCGAGAACCCCAAGGCGTACAGCGAATCCACTAAGCCGTCAGCGCTCGAACTCGCCGGCCAGGCATAACGAGGCCGACCATGGAAAAGCTCTCGGCGCGACGCCGTATGCAGCGGGCAGCGCTCGCAATTCATGGCACGACCGACGAATTCCGCCGTGTTGCGATCCTCAATTTTTGCGCCGTTGCGCTTGAATTTCTGGCGGGCTGATCATGGCTACCCGCTTCATTCCGCTTCCAATTGAAGTGATTGCCGATCGAGGCCTGAGCCTGGAGCAATTGCGGGTGTTGATCGCCTTGTTCTCTTTCAAGGCTGCGGACTCGGACGTGGTGTTTCCTCGTCGCCAGGCTATTGCCGACATGACTGGAATGCACCTGTCGAACATCAGCACGGCGACCAGCGCACTTGAAGCGAAGGGATGGCTGCAAAAGGATGGCAAGGGCGGTCACTCAAAGGCTACCAGATACACGATCACCATTCCAAATACCGTAGCCCAATCGGCAACGGTAGCCGAACGGGCAACGGTAGCCGAATCGGCAACCGGAACCGTAGCCGAATCGGCAACGGGCTTGCGTGTAGCCGATTCGGCTAGGGGCAAAGAACATACCAGTGAACAAACCAATAGAACAGAAAGGCCAGGTCCGTTTGATCCCGTTGCCTGGTTGCTCAATCACGGAGTGTCTTCGCAGCACATCAGAGACTGGCTGCACGTCCGGAAAGCCAAGCGTGCTGCAAACACCGAAACCGCTTTTGTCCGAATTCTTAACCAGGCAAACCGTGCCAACCTGACTTTGGATCATGTCGTTCAGATCATGGCGGAAAAATCCTGGCAGGGTTTTGAGGCAGATTGGATCAAGGGGCAGCCCGGCTCCTCTGACAGCAAGCAGGCCAAACCGGTTGCTGGCGAACTGCGGAAATGTGGTGGTCGCCGTGAGGTTTTCAACGATGTTGCCGGATGGGTGCCGGCATGAATGCGCGTGATCTTCCCTACGGCGCCCGCGAGATTGCCGAACTGCGGTCGACCGGCAAGCGTCCTGCTGACATGGTGCTGGTCTCCCTGGTTGGACCACTGCGTGAAACGAACCCGGTGATTGTTGCCCAGCCATCCCGCGCTTACGACTGGCGCTTCCTGATCGGCCTGCATGTGGCTGTCGTGGTCGAGACTGATACCCCGAACCTGCCTGGCATCGTAAAGGCCATCGAGGGCGAGAACCCGGCAACGTTGTCCGTCTGGTTTGCTGACCGCCAGGACGGGGTGAACATCGCCCTCCATGGCTACCGCCCCCAAACCAAGACCGGCCGTCGCATGGGGATCATGCAGCGCGTTGCCTGGGCTGGCCTTGGATCGGACAAGTCGGCTGGCGAATGCCTGATGCTGATTGCCAGCAAAACCAAGCGCCGGGCCATCGAGAACGCCGGCCGCTTCGACGCTGCCCTGGTTGAGATGGCGCAGGCCGGATTCCGGCGCATCTTCGACAAGGCATGGGAGGCGGCATGAACACGATTCCCGACGACATCAATTTCGATGCGTACCTCAAGGGGCCTGACGAACACGCCAACGTGAAGCCGGCTTCCTCTTGGCTGGACGAGGTCATGCAGTCCTTCGAGCATCCCCACGAGCAGCACGGCGCCAGCCTGCCTTGGTCGGCTACCCATCGCATTGTCCGGCTGCGGCGCGGTGAATTGACCATTTGGCCCGGTATGAGCGGCCACGGCAAGTCCATGCTGATCGGCCAGGTTGCTTTGCACCTGATGGCCCAAGGCGAGAAGGTTTGCATTGCCTCGATGGAAATGAAGCCGGCGGCAACGATGCAGCGCATGTCTCGCCAGGCTGCCGGCTGCAATGCGCCTGACCGCCGCTTCATTCGTGACCTGCACGAATGGACGAATGGTCGCCTGTGGCTGTACGACCAGCAGGGGCAGGTCAGCCCTGAGCGCATCCTGGCGGTTGGCCGGTACTGCCATGAGCAGCTTGGCGTTAGCCATCTGATCATCGACAACCTGCTGTCCTGCGGCATTCCCGAGGATGGCTATGACCAGCAAAAGCAGTTCGTTCTCTCGCTGGCCACGCATGCCCACGATACCCGCCAGGCGGTGCATCTGCTTGCCCACAGCCGCAAGGGCAAGGATGAACTCACGCCACCGGGCAAATTCGACGTGCGCGGCTCAGCGTCGATCACCGACCTAGCCGACAACGTGTTTTCGGTCTGGCGCAATCGTGGCAAGGAACTGGCGCAGGACGAAGGCCGGCACGACAAGGACAACGAGGAAGACGCGCTGCTGACTGTCTGCAAGCACCGGCACGGCGAGTGGGAAGGACGCATCCGGTTGTGGTTCGACCGTCGCAGCCAGACGTATCTGCAAAGCGCAACCGAGCAACCCAAGGCCATGCGATTGCTGGCCGAAACCGACGAGGTGGAATTCTGATGGCAACCGTAACCCGCAAATTCCGCGACGACTTCGAGTGCTGGGCTGCTGACCGGCTCGCCCGTGGCGAATTCACCGAAGCCGACTTGGCCGAATTCAAGGACATGCTGCGCCGCGATCTGACGCCCGGCCCGGACCAGTTGCGCGAAGGGCTGACCGTGATCATCGCTTCAGGCGTCGAGGTGCCGGCAACCATCGATGACCACAACGAGCGCTATCGGCTTTGGGCGGATTACTTCGCCTCCGAGGCCGAGGCAATTCGCAACCTCAAGGAGAAACACCAATGACCGCCACAAACGTAATCGCGCTGCACCAGGAAGAGAACGACCCGACGCCCGAGGAGTTGCGCGCCATGGCCATGAAATTTCTCATACGGGTTCGCCGCGGCGTTCGCGGAGTCACCCTGCGCAAAGAGCAGTTGTCCGGGGCGGCGAAAGCGCACGAACGGGCTACCAGCCTGATGCGTGAATCCGGCACCCCGTTTGATCAGCATCGCATCGGCGTTCGTGAATCGCAGGCCAAACTGCTGCGTAAGGGCGCAAGTGACAACAGGCAATTGCTCCAGGACTACGGCCGGCTGTTGATCGACACGGCACCGCTGATCGATCAAGCACTGACGCTTGCCGAGCGCTGCGACCTGCTGAACATCAACCGTGTCGACCGTGCCGACCTCACGGACGAAGACGGGATCGTCCAACTCGTCTATCTGCGCGGCCTAGAGGATTCCGCAGAGCATCGTGGCCAAGACTTCAAAGATGGTCCGCTGTTCAACGCAATGGCACTCGTTTTCATTGATTTTCTCTGCAACCACCCCGAAGGCCGAAAGTTGGGCGACAGCCTGTTCGAGCCGGGAGGGATGTTTGAGAACGTGCCGAAATACCGCCAGTTGCCGGATGGATTGATGGAGCGCATGCCGCCCTGTCTGAGAGTCGTCGGCCATTCAGAACACATCTAACCATCAAGGACAAACAGCATGACCGTCGCCCTTCGCCGGGTCGTGCCGTCTGATCATGTTCCTGTTGCAGAGGGGCCGATTCAGCGCAAGCGCGGTCGACCGGCTGGCACCGTTGCGCCGCTGACCAAATGGTTGCGCGGTGTGATTGCCGAAATGCGCAGGGACGGCTACGGATGTGCTGAAACGTGGCGCCGTCTCTGTGTTCTCGAGGATG
Source organism: Dechloromonas sp. Dech2017 (assembly GCA_009469585.1). Taxonomy (GTDB): domain Bacteria; phylum Pseudomonadota; class Gammaproteobacteria; order Burkholderiales; family Rhodocyclaceae; genus Azonexus. The sequence continues at coordinate 316,978 of SSXW01000001.1, read as the reverse complement.
CAGCGGCCGACGGTAGGTCATTCAGTGTTGGTGTTGAAACTGCTGACGAATGTTGGCGCGATATCGGTGCCGACATCGCCGGTGAGTGCGTGACCTACGCCGGATTTCGCAGTGCGTGGCGGCGGTCGAATTTCTGACTCATTAATGACGCAATGCACCTGAACATTGCTCCGTAGATTTCAATTTCGCGGAGCAACACCATGATTGACGAAGAAAACCAGACCGGCGGAATCCTCGGTTATACACAGCGCCTGAAAAACCTTGGTGGAATTTCGACTACACCGGCAAACCCAGGTATCGCCGGAGATTTGAAGAAACCAGGCCCGATTTCACGCGCCCTTGAGTCTGCCGGCATCGCAGCCTTGCCGCCGACCGATCCTGACACCGATGGTCGTCGGGTGTATTCGCCGACATCCGGCGACGCATTCGCCAATCGCCAAGTTTCTGGAGTCCTGGCCAAGTTGCAGAACGAAGGCCGGGCGATCAGCCGACCGCCCGGTGATGGATCGGTAGCGCAGACGCCAACGCCGCCATTGTCAGCAGGGGATCGCACCTCGCCGGAACCTGGCGGCATCGCTGCGCCGACCATTGCCCAGACTCCGGGGCGTGACGCGAACGGCATCATCACCGCCGATTCGGCGGCAGCCGCGGCAGGCAACAACATGATGCGATCGGGCGGCATTACCGGCTCCTACGACGGGAAAGGCGTGAATGACATCCTGGCCCGCGAGAACAAGGCACGCGGCGAAATGATCGACACGTCGATTGCGGCGAACGGCGGAAATGGCATCGCTGTCCTGCCGGATCGTACCGAAGCTGAAAATGCCGAGAAAACGACCCGCTGGCGGCAGGATGAATTGTTGAGTCAGATGCATCATGCGGGCCGTTCTGGCAAGGCAGCCATCGGCCAGGCTTTGGCAGCCAGCATCGCCGGCCAGAACCAAATCCAAGCGGAACAACTTCGGCAGCAGGGGGCGCTCGATCAACGGGGCATCATGGCCGGCATCGAGACATCCCGCCAGGCCGGCATGGATCAGCGGGCGACCGACCGGAATCAAGTGCAGGTACGCGGCCAGGATTTGACGGCGTCGACGGCTGCCGAGCGTATGGCCAGCCAGGAACGAATCGCAACGCAGCGTAATGATCCGACTGGCAGCCGCCTGACGCTTCCACAGCGGCGCTCGAACTTCGAGATCGATGCAGCCCGCGAACGGATTGCCGGCCTGACGCCGGAAGAGATCAAGCAGAAAACTCAGCAGTTCTCGGCAACGGGCAGAGAAAACAGTTCGTTTGACCCGACACTGGCCAAGGCGGTTTTCCTGGCGAATCGCCGCAAGTATGGCGACGACGCCCACTTCGACCAGCGTGAGCAGGCACCGCAACCGGCCGGTAACGACGGTGACGTGATGACGCGCTTCCGTGGTGACCAGACTATGCAGGGCCACAAAACCGGACAGGTGACCGACCAGGGCTTGGAGGTGTTCGACGCCTCCGGCCGTCTGATTGGCCATTACCGGTAATCGGAGATCGGCATGCCTTTCGTTGCTCTCGAATCGGCCGAATCGACCAGGGGATTTGTTCCCTTGGCAGATTCGCCACAGGACCGGCCGCGCCGTGGCTTCCAGCCGCTGGCTGCTGAGTCGGATCGTCCATCGATCCTCAAGATGGCCGCTTTGGAAAACCCGGCAACGGCCATTGCTGAAACTGGCTTGAACCTCGCCAGCCAGGCGGTGGCCTTGCCGGTGGCAGGTATCGCCGGCCTGGCGACCGAAGCCGGCAACGCCCTGGGCCTGACCGAGAAGAAGGGCGCCGATGTCGTTCACGCCGTCGCCGACAAGCTGACCTACCAGCCGCGGGGCGAGATGGGCAAGGCTGCAACCGAGATTGCCACGTACCCGTTCCAGAAGCTGGCCGAGGCGGGCCAGTACCTGGGCGGCAAGACGCTGGATGCAACCGGCAGCCCGGTGTTGGCGACCGTGGTCGACACGGCGGTCAATGCCTTGCCGATGGCGATCGATCCAGCCATTCGGGCAGCCAAGAAGGCGAAAGCCGGCGGCGTTGAGGCAGAGCAGGCAACAGTTACACCTCCGGCGGTTACACCCGAGGTTACACCTGAAAACCGTGCTTTCACGCCGACCGAAGCAATCAGCCGGCAACCGGATCAACGCGGCTTTGCTCCGCTTGATGATGCCCCTGCGGCTGTAATGCGACAAGCAGGCGAGGCAAACACCAATGTCGGTATGGGCATGTACCGGGCAGCCGAACAAATTGCGCCTGATGCGGTTTCTGTCGATTCGTCGCCGCGAGGCTTTCAACCGTTGGAGGTGGCAGATGGCGTCACTGAAACATCAGTACAAGCGGGAATGGAACGCGCTGGCCTGGGCGATTCGTTGGTGCACGGACCCAACTCACCGGAATTGGCCATGGTACGGCGGCCGGGGGATAACGGTCTGCCCGCAGTGGCAGAACAGTTTCGAGACATTCCTCAACGACGTGGGGCCGAAGCCGAAGCATGGGAAGAGCCGGTCGATATGGCTGGGCAGGCTGGACGTGAACGGGAACGACGAGCCGGGGAACGTGGCCTGGGTGCCAAGGCAGAGGCAAGTTACGCATCGTCGGTATTGTCGTCGGATTCCCTTCAACGGGCAGGAACTGACGTTGGAAGAAGTGGCGAGGGAGCTACGCATTTCAGCGGATGGCCTGAGAGCGCGGGTCGTGACCAACGGAATGCAGCCCGAAAAAGCGATCTCGCAACTTATGAGGGGACATCGAAAGAACTCAATTTTCCTGACGTTCAACGGGGAAACGTTGTCGACGGTGGAGTGGGGAAAGAGGGCAGAGTTGAATCGCAGCACTATTCGCAGGCGAATCAAGAGAGGAATGTCATTGGAGAAGGCGCTGCATCTAGGCGACCTACGCAAACTCAGCCGGCCGCGACAGGCTTCCAGCCCCTGAATGCCGAAGTGCAGCCAATGGCCGGCAAGGTGCAGAACAGTTGGGCGCCAGGTGCGAACTATGCGCCGTTGATCGATGACGCAGCCACCCCGGCCGGCGCCAAATCGGTGGTCGACCTGCCCGACCCGATCCGCCGCGAGAACATCATCAAGGACTTTTCGCTGGCGCTGGATTCGACGGTCTACGAGGGGCGGGTTAAGGGCAAAAACCGCCTGGGCTTCTTCCGTCCTGGCGTCGAGGAAGTCCGCACCAAGCGTTTCAATGATCTGGAAGTGGCTGGCCATGAACTGGCGCATTTGATCGATCATCGCGTTCCGGAGTTGTCGGAAGTGATCAAGGCCGACAAGGCGCTGGTCAAGGAATTCAAGAGCGTTTCCTACGATCAACGCAACTTGGCCGAAGGTTTCGCCGAGGGCATGCGCCTGTGGCTGACGCAACCGGATGTCCTGCAAGCCAAGGCGCCGGGCGTTGCCGCATTCCTCGATCAGTTTGCCGCCCAGCATGCCTATGGCCCGGCGCTGCGGAAGGCGCAGGCCGACATGACCGCCTGGTTCGGCCAGGATGCACTGAACCGCGCCCGCTCGAAGATCGGCACTGAAAAGCCGTTGGCCGAATATCTGGATCGTGCTTTCGACAAGTTCCGGCAGTCGACCGTCGATGACCTGCACGGGGTCTATGTCATGGAGCGCAGCATGACCGGCGGCAAGGTTCAGCCGAACGGCGCTTACGAGTCCGCTCGCCTGTCTCGGGCATCGGCCAGCATCACTGACGGCGCGATCCGCATGGGGTATCCGGTGAAGAAGGCAGACGGTTCCTTCACCTATGCCGGCAAGGGGCTGGAAGAAATCCTGCGCCCGGTCGCCGGCAGCCTCGATGACACGCTGCTCTACTTCGTCGGGCGCTCTGCCCGCGAGTTGATGATGCAGGGCCGCGAGCACCTTTTCACGAAGAGCGAAATCAAGGGCATGCTCGACCTGCACACGCCGGAGCGCCTGGAGGCATTCAAGCAATACCAGAAGTGGAATCGCGGCGTGCTCGACTTCGCCGAGGCGCAAGGCGTGCTGAATCCGGAAACGCGGGCGCAGTGGAAGCGCATGGAGTACCTGCCGTTTCATCGGGTGCAGCAGCCGGGCGGCATGAAAGGCAAGCCGGGCGACTGGCAGGGCATCAAGGCGCTGACCGGCGGCACGGACAATATCCGCGATGTGCTGGGCAACATGGTGGCCAACGCTGCGCAGTTGATCGATGTGGCCGTGAAGAACGAAGCGCGCCTGAAGGTTGCCGAACTGGCCAGCCGGCCAGGGGGCGGTAAGTTCATGGTCAAGATCGATCCCGAATCGCGCCCGGTGAAAATCTCAGGCAGCCAGGTCATGGACGAGATGGCCAAGCGCTATGGCCTGATGGTCGACGGCCAGCCGCCGGCCTTCTTCGAATTCTTCATGAACGGCATGCCGCCCGCCGGCAGCAATGTCGTGGCGGTGCTGAAGGAGGGCAAGAAGGTCTGGTACGAGGTCGGCGATCCGATCCTGCTGCGCTCCCTGCAATCGATTGATCGCCTGCCGATGCACTGGCTGACGCAGTGGTTGGGATTCCCGAAGCGCCTGGGGCAATTGTCGATCACGCTGACGCCGGATTTCATGATCGCCAACATCGCCCGCGACACGATCATGGGCGCAGTGATGTCGCGTTCCGGCTTCCGGCCGGTGGTCGATTCGATCAACGGCATGCGCCTGCGAATGACGCATGATTCCTTATATCGTGACTTTGTGGCCAACGGGGGCGGGCTATCGAGCATCTACCTCGACCAGCATCATTTTCGCGCCAAGCTGGAGAAGTTTTACAACAGCCAGGGGGTTGATTACCGCACGGTACTGGATACACCCGACAAGATTCTGAGCGCCGTCGAAACGATTGCCGATGCCTTTGAGACTTCGACGCGCCTGGGGGAGTACAAGCGGGCCATCGATGCCGGCGAACATCCGCGGCATGCGGCCTACCAGGGGCGGGAAGTGTCGACCGACTTCGCCATGAAGGGCGACAGCAAGGCGCTCGGCTTCATGTACGACACGGTGATGTTCCTGCGGCCGGCGGTGGTTTCCATGGATCGCCTGTACCGCGGCATTGCCCACGATCCGAACCGTGCCGCTATCGGCATGAAGACTGCCGCGCTGGCGCTGGCATCGGTCGGGCTGTACCTGATGAATCGGGACGATCCGCGTTTTCAGGATTTGCCGGATTGGGACCGCGACACGCACTGGCATTTCTTTGTCGGCGACCAGCATTTTAGGTATCCCAGAATCTGGGAGGTAGGAAGTGTTGCCAGCCTGGCAGAGCGCACGGTCGAGAAACTGATGGCCGCCGACCCGCAAGGCTTGGGCAAAGACTTCGCCCGCATCGTCGGCAATACCTTCAGCCTCAACCTGATGCCGCAAATCCTGGCGCCGATCTACGAGCAGGGCGCGAATCGCAACAGCTTCACCAAGGCGCCGATTGAGACGCCGGGCATGGAGAATGTGCAACCGTTCATGCGGGCCAAGCCGAACACCAGCGAGACGATGCGGGCGCTGGGAATGGCGACCCGGAACATGCCCGAGGGCTTGCAGGTTAATCCTGTCCGCTCCGAGGCGCTGCTGCGCGGCTACCTCAATACCTGGGCGATGTACGGCCTGATGCTGAGCGACCGCGCTTTCTTCAACGAGGTTGGGCCGGCAATGCGGGCCGATGAGATGCCGGTGGTTCGCCGCTTCTACGCGAATGAACCGGCCAGGCACACCAAGTTCGAGAGCCAGTTCTACGACATGCTGGGCGAGGCGAAACGGCTGCAAGGGACGATGCGCGAACTGGATCGCATGGGCCGGCCGGAGATCGCCGACGAGAAGGAGAAATCCCCCCTGGCCGGCGAAGCCAAGCCCCTGGAACGGGCGCAGCAGAACCTCAAGGCGATCAACGCCGAGATGATGAAAACCCATCGTGACAAGGCGCTGTCGCCAGACGAGAAGCGCCAGCGCATCGATGAACTGCTGGCCGAAAAGAATGCGCTGCTCAAGGCGACAGTGCAGGACGCCAAGGCAGCACAGAAGCAGTGACTATTACCCACCAAGGAGATTGACCATGTACGACGATTCACAAGAACACGTAGCCGCCATTGAAGCCAAGGAACGCGCTGAACGCCAGGTGCAGGCCGAGCAGCAACAGCGCGAGGAACAGATTGCCCAATGTCGAAGCAACATCGCACGGGCCGAAGCGCGGAAGCAGGGGCCGTTCTTCACGGGCGAGGATGCCGAACGCACCTATCTGATGCTGAAGAACGCGATCGAAGTGCAGGCCGATGAATACGTGCGGAACCTGTGCGCAGCCCGCCAGACGGCCAAGCCGATCAGGCTCGATCTGGCCTCCGCTCAGGCACTGGCTTTCTTCTTCGGACCGGCGCTGATCCAACGCCTGCCTGAACTGGCTGAGCGCATCAATCAGCGCAACGGGCGTGCCGTGTCGGTGGATGATGCAACCCGGAATACGATCATTGCCAGGAGCGATGCCGAGATTGCATCGAATCAGGTGATGTTGGACAAGCTGCTGTCTGCAGAACTCCCCACCTTCGAAAGCGCGGGAGAGTAATCATGGCCGAATCGAGCATGACGCCCTGGGGGCCGGCGATGACCACGTTTCGGACCTGGCAAGCGCTGGAACCGCTTGAGGTGGTCGAATCAATCCCACTTGATTCGGCATTTGCCGACTTTGCAGAGCATGTGCGGTCGGCGCTCGATCCACAACACGCCGCCGACATATTGGCAGCGCAGGCGCTGAGCCTCAATCATCTGTTGGTGCGTGCGGTCGAATTGGCCGCATCGGCGGGGGATGATTGGCAGCGTCGGGCGGCTTTCCTCGATCTGGCTATTCGCGCTCAGTCAGAGTCGGCTGCCGCATTGATCGAAGCCCGGCGACTTGGGGGCAGCGGTGAGCAATAAAGTACGCCACGATTGGGAGGCTATCGAGAGCGAGTTCAGAGTCGGCTTGCTCTCGGTTCGCCAAATCGCCGAGAAATACGGCACCAGCCACACCGCAATTCAGAAGCAGGCCAAGCGTCATGGCTGGGTGCGTGACTTGTCGGAGAAGGCGCGACAGAAGGCGGCAGACTTGGTTGCCAGAACTGAGGTTGCCAGTCGGGTTTCCAGCGAGAAGGTATTTTCTGAGCGGGTGGCCGTCGAGGTTGCAGCGAAGGCAATGGCAGAGGCAGAAATCGGCCAGCGCGAGGATGTTTCAAAAGCCCGCAAGGCGGTTTCCGCTGCCTGGGAAGTTGCCAATGAACGCATCCAGAATATCGAACTGCTCGCCAGGTTTGGCGAGATGATGCGCAACCCTGACGAGTTCGGGCAGGACAAGCTGAACGACTTCTACATTTCGAGCGTGTCGTTCCCGCAGTTGGTCAAAGACTTGAAAGCCCTGGCCGATGCGTTGAAAACCTTGGTCGACATCGAGCGCAGGGTATTCAAGCTGGACAGCCAGGCGGCCAACGACCTGGCGGCCATGCCGAAAATGAGCGATACGCAGATTGTGTCCCGACTGGCGTATCTTCTGGCGAAGGCTGGAATGAATGTGGTGAAAGCCTAGGTCCGACCGCGAGGGCTGCGGTGGTGCTGGTCGGGGCGGCAGGATTTGAACCTGCGACCCTCTGTCCCCAAGGCAGATGCGCTACCAGGCTGCGCTACGCCCCGACTGGAGGAAATTGTAATACGATATTGGCATCAAGGGCTGCATTGACTTGAGGCTGCTGGGAATTGGACCCGGCTGAGTTCTCAAGCCAATCGCGGCCCTTGTGCTCATGCAGGCCCACCGTCGAACAATTCAACTGGCGGCGGCGCAAGCAGTTCGCCGGCCTCTTTCCAATTCCCATGAAGCCATTGCTCGACGTCACGCTGATCGATAGCGACGATGCTCCGCTTGTCCTGCTGGTCCGCTGGTAGCTTCGGGTCTGGCTTGTGCATTCGAGCCATCAGCGGATGATTGTCTGCATTGGTCGTCAGCAGCGTGTAGCTTTCAAGCACTTCGCCAGTTGATCTATCGACCCAGCCATTCCAGAGTCCGGCCAGCCCCCAAGGTTGCCCGTCCAGACGCCGGAAACGCCACCAGACGTTCTTGCCCGTCTCCCAGCATGGTTCATCGAACGACATGGCCGGGACGATGCAGCGCTGCGCCTTGTGCCAGGCGTCGCGGAATGTCGGCTTGGTCGCGGCTTCTTCTGAGCGGCAGTTGCACGTCGAGTATTTTAGGACCGGCGTGCTCGACCAGGACGGAATCAGCCCCCAAGTGCCGACGACCAAATCTAGCTCGCCGGACTGCCCGCAACGCAGGAACGGCCCCGTTGCGCGGGGGAATACCTCATGCGGCCACCGAAACGGATTCTTTCGCCCAATTTCCCAAGCGCGTTCAATCTCTGCCTGGTCGGGGGATATGTAGCGTGTGCACATTGCAATCCTCCCTCAATGGCGCCGGTCATGCCTGATTGCTGGCCTGTTGCTGATGCCCCGCGCCGCTGGCTGATGCGTCGCTCCCAAAGAGCGGGCGGCCATGCCGTTCCTTTCCTTCAGCCGAAGCAGGCGTAACGTGGGCGCGGTACGGTTCAAGTTTGATCTTCGGGCCGGAGTTGGTCAATCCTTGCCGATTGGCCTGAAAGTACTCTTGATTAATTGTGATTGCGCAACGTTAAGCAACTGATTTAATTAATTATTTTGCTTGATCCGGTTTTGGTTTTTGGCTATGCTGATGTTGTGCCAGGAACAACTTTGTCATGGCGCAAAAGCGAAGCCCGGCAGTGCGGGAACACGGGCCGGGCCTCTGACCAAAATCGATACTGGAGATCAATCATGGCTACCGCCCATTCTACAAACGATGCCGCCTACGTGGCCGGAAACCAACTGTCAGACGCAGCAATGTTCATCGCCAGCGCGATGCGCCTCATTGAGCGGACGGATGGTGAAGCCTACTGCCTACTCGAAATGGCCAGGAAAGAAATCGTCGCGGCTCAGGATTATCTGGAAGCGATTGACCCAATCGAATCGCCGATTGACGATGCAGTTGTTGCCATGATCCGCCGTGTTGGCCGTGCGCACTGAGTCAGACGGGATGAACTGAAATGAAAAAAGCAATCGCTCGATCTCCAATAGCCGATGCCTCGCTCAAGGCAATACTGAAGGTCAATAGCAACGCTACTCTGCGGCAAGGCTTGGCGAACACGATGTCGGCAGTGCTCAGTGGTGAGATTTCGGCAGACGATGGGCTGGCTATTGCGAAGGCCGCAACGAGACAGAGAAAAAGGATTCGTGATGGGCTTAAGGACGGCCAATCATGACCCGATCTGAACTTGTTGCAGCAATGGCAAATCGCTTCCCCAAGCTGATGAAAGCTGATGCCGACATGGCGGTGGCTGAAATCCTGGGGGCGATCGGCCAGACACTGGTTGAAGGTCAGCGAGTGGAGATTCGTGGCTTCGGCAGCTTCTCGCTGAACTACCGTCCGCCGCGCATCGGGCGCAATCCGAAGACCGGGGAGACTGTCAGCGTCCCAGCGAAATGGACGCCGCACTTCAAGGCGGGCAAGGAATTGCGCGAGTTGGTGGACCGACAGATCAATTTGCCAGACTATGAACCGGATTTTGGTCGCATCACGTCGACTTATGGGCCGGAGAGCGTTGGGACAATTGCGCGATGACTACCCCTGACATTGATCCAATCCATGTGCAATTTAATCTCTTGCACGATTGCATACGAGCGAGCGTCTTTGGCGACTACATCCAGCGAACGAAGCCAAAGGCGCAGGCTTGGCTGAGTCTCTGCGACATGTGCTATTCCGATGCTGTAATGTCCTGGAATTCAATATTTGGAAGTGACTCGCAAGAGACGCACTGGAAAAATCTCTTGAAAGCAGTTCCTTTGCCGGAAAGAGGGACGCTCAAGCCGTTCAGCAAGGAAATGATCATTGGCTATCTCAAAACCAATGAAACCGAGTGGGCGCGTTATCACTCGTCAATGGTCAAATTTCGAAATACGCGCCTAGCCCACTTTAACCACACGGTGAACCTTGAGGAATTCCCAAATATTACATGGGCTCAGCATTCGGCCTATCTCTATCGTGAATGGCTGATTTCGCTTCTGATGGCTTACCGAGCATCTGGGCAAGAGATCAATATCACCGAGACTACCGGGCCGCAAATGCTTGATTTATTCAAGGCACAAATCGCAGAAATATGCAGCTGAATCCTGCTTTAGGTGACTAGGTGCCGATCCCCGAGGTACTCGAACCCCCGACCCTCTGCTCCCAAAGCAGATGAGTGGAATCCCCGTAGTTGTGTCATTTGAATATCATAGAGCTTTTATTTGGAGAGAATCCAATGCGGCGCGACATGGATTTGATTCGCGAGTTGATGCTCAGGCTGGAGGTAATACCGAGAAAGCCAGGGATCGTTGAGGAACTTTCCGCAGGCGAAGGCGATATGATTTTCGAAGGCTTTTCGTCGGATGAAATCGACTATCACCTGAATCTGATCGTTGAGGCCGGTCTTCTCGCAACTCACGGAACGATGATGTCGGGAGCGGTTCTGTTCGGTCGACTGACGTGGGCAGGACATGATTTCGTTGATTCGGTCCGTAGCCCCGAAGTTTGGGCCAAAACCAAGAAGGGGGCCGAAGCAGCTGGCGGCTTCACCGCTGATCTACTGAAGGACCTGGCCAAGGGTTTCATCAAGAAGCAGGTTGAGGAATATACCGGGGTGAAGCTCTGATAATCACAATGAAGATCAACCTGGACGTGTTGAAAGGGGAGTAATTCATGCGCTGGCTTCCTTGGCTGGTTCTGGTGTTTTCTTCTGTTGCCCTTGCGGACCCCGGGCCGTTTTCGGTTGAGTCGGCCATTTATCGCGTCGAAGTGCCATCGCCCGATGGTCGGTCTATGTCGCAAGGCACCGGCGTGTTGATTGCCCAAGATAAGATTCTGACGAACTGCCATGTTGTAAAGTCTGGCGGGGCTCCTGGTGTAATCCATCGGCAAACCGGGAAGCGCTTCTATACAACCGGCTATTACAGTTTGGGCAGTTTTGACGCTTGTGTGCTTCGTGGTGGCTTCGTTGGCACTCCGGCGCCGATGTCTCCTGAGGCAAGAGAAGGCGAAAGCGTTTGGGTCTTTGGTTATCCGAGTGCTATGCCTGTGGTTATCCAAGGTACCGTTAAGGGCATGGCGGAATTCCGGTCTGGTCGATCGCTTGTCATTACCGCGTTCTGTTCCCCTGGTTCGTCAGGCGGACCGGTTGTCAATGCGCGGGGTCAGATCGTCGGATTGCAATGGGGCATGGTGCAATATCAGAACAATCAGTGCCTGGCTATTCCGACATCGTTTCTGGTCCCTTACCTGGGGGCGTAGAAAAAAAGCCCGAAGGTAGAAACGCGCAGGCAGTGATCAGATTATAGGGGCTCGAATCCCTGCCATCTGCTCCCAAAGCAGATGCGACTAGCTGATGAAAAAGGGTAGGGTGGTATGATTCGCGCCCTAACAGAATAGGTGCCAGCGACGTTTCGATGGGGGTAACTTTGGGGGTAACTCGAAAACTGTGATTTTCGATTTCTTCTGATAGCAATGCTTTCCATGGTTTATACGATTCCCGTCCCGACCAAGAACAAGTCCATGATCATCTACGACCTCAGTTGCGACAACAACCACAAATTCGAAGGCTGGTTTCGCAGCGCTGAAGATTTCGAAGATCAGTTGCAACGGGATTTCATCAGTTGTCCGCAATGCGACAGCCACGACATAAGGCGCATTCCGTCGGCAGTTTCCATAGCGTCCGGTTCCCCGCAATTCGCTCCGTCGCCTTCTGCCAGTACAGCCTTGATGCCGGTAGGCATTCAGACGATGGCGCTGTATCGACAATTGATCCAGACCATTGTCGAAAACAGCGAGGACGTTGGAAAGTCGTTCGCCGAAGAGGCCAGGAAAATTCATTACAACGAAGCCCCTGAGCGTTCCATTCGTGGACAGGCTACGGCCGATGAGTGTGATGCGTTGCGCGACGAAGGTATCCAGATATTGCACCTCCATCCGGTCAAGGATGAGGACCTCAACTAACCTCGTCGGCACTCTCCTGCGTAAGCGTTGAACACCCAATATTTTCCGTAAATACCTGAACTTTTGCGGGTATTTGCTGATCATCAGGGTATGGCAGCAGTTGCATCCAGATGCATCATGCAGCATGATGATCATGGCATGATCGCGGACGGATGAGCCTTGGTTCCCTGCCAAGGCTCGCTGGGCGAATTGAACCATGAGGCAGCCAGGCCGAGAGGGGACTGATCGGTATGGACGGGATATTTATCAGCTATCGACGGGATGATTCAGCAGGCTACGCTGGGCGCCTCTACGACCGTCTTGTTGCCCATTTCGGCGCCGAGCGTGTATTCATGGATGTCGAGGGTATCGAGCCTGGTCTCGACTTTGTCGAGGCCATCGAACAGGCAGTGGGATCATGCCGTGTGCTGATCGCCGTCATCGGCGATGAATGGACAACAGCTACCGATGCGTCAGGGCGACGGCGACTCGACGATCCCAACGATTTCATCCGCCTCGAGACCGGGTCCGCTTTGCAGCGCGGCATACGGGTGGTTCCAGTTCTGGTCGGCGACGCGGTCATGCCGCATGCCAACGATTTACCGGAGGTGCTCAAGCCACTGACCCGACGGCAGGCTATCGAGATCAACCACAAGCAATGGGAAGCCTCTACAGGCGAACTGATCCGCACCCTCGAGAGCATTTTGAACACGCCGCAGCCCGATGCGCACCGCGTTGCCACGGCCACCCAGCGACCAAGCCCGCATGACGCGAATGAAGGGGAGGTTGCGCCCAAGGATGACGGCAATGGCAAAGAGCAGGGGGGTTCTAGACGATCGATCTGGCCGCTAACATTTGCTATCGGCACGCTTGCCGCCGTCGGATTCTGGTTTGCCTCCAGCGATCCGAAAGACATGACGACCAGTCCCCCCTCGGCGGAAAAGCCTTCCGCCCCGGTCGTCACGGCCGATGCCTCGAAACCAAGTGCACCACCGCCGTCCGTACCAATCGAAGCGCCACCTAAACCGGAAGCACTGCCCGATAGCGAACCGCTACCCCCCGTGCCGTCTACCGTGCCAATTGTCGACCCAGGACGCGCTGCGCCGCCTCGGGAATCTTTCCCTCGCATCAGGGAGTTCCGGGTTGAAGCGGATGGAGAACGTACGCGCTTGTGTTACCGCGTGAGCGATGCCGAAACAGTCACACTGACGCCGCGTCCCGGTGTGGTGGACAAAGGAAACGCGGGGTGTGTCGAGGTGGACGTGGAAAAGCTGACAACATTTACGCTGACCGCCAGGCAAGGTGAGCGAAGCGACAAAAAAGTGCTGAGGGTTATCCCAAAACTCCGAACTGCAAGTTCGCCTGCCACAGATCAGCCCCAAGCGGACCGCAAAAGAGAAGCCTTGGCCAAGCCAACGCCAGGTGCTGCAACGACCCCAGGTATTGCCTCGCCATACCCGCTGAGGGGTGAGCGTTGGGCGTATCGCTCGTCAGGCAAGTGGTCATCAAGCCCCAAACGGCGCTTCGAGATCGTGGCGCAGTCGGTCGAAAATGGCGTGATTACCGATGAGTTACGCATGATCGAACCTGATCGCGCCGGCGAAGTTCGCCGGTCCCGGGGCAGCAGTAGTGGCTTCATCGCCTGGAATGCAATAGGCCAGGAGTTCAGTCCGTATCTCGGGGCATATGTCGGACTCGGTCAATTCGCAACGCAAAGTGGTTTTGCCACGCCCGATATGGATTCGCACTGGACTCAGTGGTATTCCAAGGCATCGCTAATTGGCCAGGAGTCAGTGAACGTACCGGCCGGGGCATTCAATGCTTTCAAGATCGAGGTATCGAGCACACGCAACCAGAGCGGGTCGTTTACCCAGGCGCAGATCGAACCGGTCAGAGTCCGTTACCTAATTTGGTACGCGCCCGAGGTAAAGCGCTACGTGAGGATGCAACGGATTATCAAATCAGCTGATGGCACAGAAAGTGAGAACGACCTATTTGAACTCGTATCGCATCGGTTGCCTTAACCAGGCAAATGCTACGCAGCCTATAGTTTACATAATACAAATTATGCGACTTTGTGAAACCTGAAACTTCCCCAAAAACGCCCACTCGGCGGTGTACAAAATGTTAGAGAAAGTTGGGACAAGATTTTGGTGAAATCAACAAAATTGTGGTTAAAGTTCAACATAAAAATTCAAATACATAGTGACAATTCAACTTAGCGTTCCTCATTCCTCAATTTTCTGAACATCAGCCGATTTTATAAGGTTCAGTTCAACACGAAGGCCCGCGGCTTCTTCTCTAGGGCGTGTTCTCAATTGATTACTTGGTTGTATGCCAAACGGAAACGTGCTGAATAATTCGTTTGCAGTCAATGGCATAGCAAGGGGCTGTTCACAGCTCGTGAAATCTGGTCATATCCTGACTTTTGGGCTGAATTCAGGATGGACAGAAGGATGTTGCGTGACGACCAGTGGGCGCGAATTGAGCAACTCTTACCTGGCAAGGCGAATGACCGTGGCGTCACCGCCCAGGACAACCGGCGTTTTTTCGAAGCCGTGTTGTGGATCATGCGTACTGGCAGTCCGTGGCGTGACTTGCCCGAAGAACTTGGGCACTGGCACCGCACGTACGAGCGTCAGAATTGCATAGCGCTGGAATGGGACAGGCGGGCCGGCGCGGACGGCCAAATTCTTCGAGCCCGGCTGGTGAGTGCTGATCTGACGGCCGGGCTGCTCGGGCGGCAAACTGCTTGGGCTGACTTTGTGATGGCTGAATCCCTGCTTTCCCCTTGGCGTGAAAACATGCGCGTTGGGGATGTGCTGCAACGGTGGCGTATCGGCAAGACCGTCCGAGGACTGAAGGCCAGCGATGCCCGGGAAATTGCGGACGCCTGCCGTGTCATCGCGGCAAGTCAGGAACGGGCGCGAGAAGACGACATTCCTATTCGTCGGCTCAGTGGCCAGCTTTTCTGTGACACCAAGCGGATCGAAAGCATCTACGCTGCCCTCGATGTCCTGACGGCTGAAACGATGGAACCGCCCTGGCGCGAAACCGAAGATGTCCTTAACGGACTCGGACTGGTCAAAATGCCGATGCCGATTCTCATGGCCGGAAGCGGCATTGTCGAGTTGGCAGACGGTACCGAGATCACGATCCCTTTCCCCTACGTGGGTCTATCGCCATCCTCTATCCGGCGGGTGCGGCTGGCCACGTCGGGCGGCTATGTGCTGACAGTCGAGAACCTGACCACATTCCACGAACTCGCCCTTGGCAAGGCCGGCACACCAGCGGGACTTATCATCTACACCGCAGGGACGCCCTCCCCTGCATTCATGGGCGTCTATGCACGGACGCTGGGTGACACGATGGCCGATCCTGGCGTAATTCGTTATCACTGGGGCGATATCGATGTTGGCGGTTTTAGGATCGCCATGCGACTCAAGAACGCACACACCAGCCCGCTCCACCTCTGGAACATGGCCCCCGCTAAATACCCTGGCGTTGTAGCGCGGAAGGCCTTGGGCAACGATGAGCGGAGAGAGATTTCGCGCATCGCGGCCCATAACGGATGGGAGGGCGTTGGTGAGATGATCAGTGCTGACGGCAGAGCAATTGAGCAGGAAGTATTGCCTCTGACCCTTCCGTCTACCTGATTTACTTCAGATTCAAATGACATTGCGCTAAGGAAATCCTGCATAAGTGATCGTCATGCAGCGTGATTTGAGAAAATGGCGCCATTGTCATGGCAGTGATTGAAGAGATGAAATCGATGAAGCAATTGAGCCTTGCCAAGACGGGATTCCTGCCCAAGGCGGGAAAGCAAACCCGGAAGGCGGTGTTCCTGGCGGAGATGGACACGGTGGTGCCGTCGTCTCGCTTGGAAGCGCTGATCGAACCGTTCTACCCGAAGAAGGGAAACGGTCGGCCGCCGATGCCACTCTCGACGATGTTGCGGATTCACTTCATCCAGCAATGGTTTGGCTACTCTGATCCGGCGATGGAAGAGGCCCTGCATGATGTGCCCCTGCTGAGGCGGTTTGCCGGGCTGGATGCCTTCGAGGATGTGATGCCGGACGAAAGCACCATCCTGCGCTTCCGTCATCTGCTGGAGAAGCACGACCTGGCGGTGGCAATCTTTGCCGAGGTCAATGCGGTGCTTTCCGAGAAAGGCTTGTCGATGAAGCGCGGCACGGTCGTCGATGCGACGCTGATTGCTGCCCCCAGTTCGACGAAGAATGAAGACAAGAAGCGCGATCCCGAGATGACGCAGACCAAGAAGGGCAACCAATGGCATTTCGGGATGAAGGCGCACATCGGCGTCGATCCCGAAAGCGGCCTGGTGCATACCGTTGAATGCACGACGGCCAAGGTTGCCGACATCACGATGATGGAATCCTGCCTGCATGGCGAGGAAACCCTGGTCCTGGGCGACCGTGGCTACCACAAGAAAAACCGGACGATCGATACCTTTGAGAAGGAAGGCAAACTGACCGTGCTGACGCCGACCAAGAAACCGGCGGGTGGCAAGCTGAGCAAGGGGCAAAAGGCATTCAACCGACTGTTGTCGGCCATCCGGGCGGTGGTGGAACACCCGTTCCGGGTGGTCAAGGGGCAATTCGGCTATGCAAAGGTTCGCTATCGTGGCCTGGCCAAGAACACCGGGCAGATCGTGACGCTGTTCGCGCTGACCAACCTGTGGCTGGCGCGCAAACGCTTGTTGCCTTTGATGGGCGAGGTGCGCCTGTGATGCGGGAAATACGGGGGAAAACCCCGGAATTTCATGCTCGCCAGTCGAAAATCGCCTGTTTTTCATCATTTTCATGACAGCCCGCCCAAAAATTGCGGCTTGTTCAGAGAATCCCTAATAAATGAAACCATTTTATTCGCGACGCAATACAATACAATCGTTTTACGCGAGGACAACACAAAATAACCTATTGGTATAGCGTAAAATTATTAAATTACATTTGTACTATAGATAACGCCATACCATTTCGCAAAAAGTGCACCGGTTCCACGAACAGCCATCGGTGACCGGCAGGATCAGCGATTCGGCTTCGCTGGGCGGGCGAAAGACCGGCTCGACGTAGCGGATCGGGATCACTGCCCCTGCACCTTGGCCAGGAAGGCGGCGGGAGCCGCCGTGGCCTTGCGTTCGGCGTAGTCGAAGAAAATGATGCCGTGCTTGCCGCGGGCCACTTCGCGGCCGCCGGCCTTGTCGGTCAGCTGCCAGACCAGGTCGCAGCCGTACTTGTTGAAATCATCGGCGGCCATGTCGACGACCAGGGTTTCGCCGTGGAAGGCTTCCGAACGGTACTGGGCGGCGACATCGGCGACGATGATGCCGACGCCTTCGACATCCATCTCGCTGTAGCCGAGCGACTTGAGGAAGCGCACCCGGGCCTCGGAAACCAGCGCGATCAGCTGCGCGTTGTCGAGGTGATGGCCGTAGTTGATGTGGCCGATGTAGATGGGTATCTCGGTCGAGAAAATGAAGCGTTCGGGCAGGTCGATCTTGATGCGGGGCATGGCGTCGTCTTGAATGAGGATGAAGGCACATTTTAGGGGCTGCGGCGTAAAATCGCGCAAAGTCCTTGGAGACCACCATGAAAGCCATAGACCACCAGCGACTCGACCAGATCGTGCGCGATGCCCGCCAGGCGGCGGACGCCCGCGCCGAGGGCTATCGCGAGCGGGCGCTGAAGATCTACCCGTGGATCTGCGGCCGCTGTACCCGGGAATTCACCGTCGCCAACCTGCGCGAACTGACCGTGCACCACCGCGACCACAATCACGACAACAACCCGGCCGACGGCAGCAACTGGGAACTGCTCTGCATCTACTGCCACGACAACGAGCACCAGAAGCAGATCGAGGCCGACCGCGGCCATACCGACAGCAGCCGGCGCGGCGGCGGCGCCACCCACAACCCCTTCGCCGCCCTGCAAGGGCTGCTCAAGAAGGACTGATGGGCGTGGCCGAACAGCATCGCCTGAGCATCGTCACCCACGGCCGCGGTTCGCTCGAAATCACCGATGAAGTCGCTGCCGTGGTGCGCACTGCTGCGGTCGACAGCGGAATTGCCCATATTTTCGTGCGCCATACCAGTTGCGGCCTGGCCATCACCGAGAACGCCGACGTCAGCGTTCGCTTCGACTTGGAAACCCTGATGCAGCGCTGGGCGCCGGACGGCGACCCGGCCTATCGCCACGACCAGGAAGGCGACGACGACATGGCCGCCCACGCCCGCTCGCTGCTCACCGGCGTCGCGCTGAGCGTGCCCTTCGCCGACGGCAAGCTGCTGCTCGGCACCTGGCAGGGCATCTACCTGTTCGAGCACCGCGCGCAGGGGCACCGCCGCGAAGTGGTCGTCACGCTGCTCGGCTAGGACGGGTCAGGCGCCCACCCCGGCAGCCCGCCCTACTTCTTGAATTCGATCTTGCGCGCCGGGTCGACCCGGTTCAGGTAAAAGCTGCCATCCGCGGTCTTGATGATAGCCGCGCACCAGTCTTCGGCCTCACGCTTCCAGTCGATCTTGATGCAGTACTTGCCGTCGTCGTTCACCTGCCAGGTGCCCGAGGCGGTGGCGCTCGAATTGCCCATCGGGTTGCCGTATTTCTTGTTGTCGGTGGAGGCGACGAATTTGCCGTCCGGCTCGTTCTTCCATCGCCGCACGCTGCCCGCCCTGCTGTAGCTGGTCACCTCGGCATTCGGGAGGAAAGCCAGCAACTCGTCGCGCGACAGGCGCGTGCCCTCTTCCTGGGCGAAACCGGCCGAACAGAGCAGCACAGCCGGAAGGAAAATCAGATGGCGGTACATGGTGGGACTCCCTGCCGAGCGATCGGCCACGGTTGATGACGAACGATTTGACGATGGCATCGAAAAAAGGTTGCCGATACGCCAAAAAATTCCTGCCGTTCGTCCCCGCTAAGACCCCGCTGCAGACAAGCGCAGGCGCCCCAGTCCGAGCAGCGTCAGGCCGCAGAAAGCCGCCCCGGCGTAGAAGGTGAATTCGGCACCCAGGCTGTCCCAGAGCAGCCCGGCCAGCACGCTGGCGACCAGCATGGCAAGGCCGCTCGCCAGGTTGAACATGCCGAAGGCAGTACCGAACAGATCGGCCGGCGCCGTATCGGCGACCATGGTGGCGAGCAGGCCCTGGGTCATGCCCATGTGCAGGCCCCACAGGGCGACGCCGGCCAGCACCGTGCTCCACTGGCGGCCGGAAGCGAGCACCAGGTCGGCGGCGATCAGCACGACCAGCCCGAGGGCGAGCAAGGCGGTGTGGCTGAAACGGTCGGCCAGCTTGCCGAAGGGATAGGCCGACAAGGCATAGACGACGTTCATGGCGACCATGACCAGCGGCACCAGGGCCAGCGGAATGCCGCCCTGCTCGGCGCGCAGGACCAGGAAGGCCTCGCTGAAGCGGGCCAGCGTGAACAGCACGCCGACGGCGACCACCGACCAGTAGGCCGCCCCGAGGCGCTTCAGGTTTTCCCGGCGGATCGGGTTGCGGCGCTGTTCGCCGGCCGGGCGCGGCGGCTCGCGGAGGCCGAACAGCAGCAGCCCGACGGCCAAGGTGCCAGGGATCACCGCCACCCAGAACACGGCGCGGAAGTCGTCGGCCCACAGGATCATCAGGCCGACCGCCAGCAACGGGCCGAGGAAGGCGCCGACAGTGTCGAGCGACTGGCGCAGGCCGTAGGCGGCGCCGCGGATGGCCGGCGGCACGATGTCGGCAATCAGCGCATCGCGCGGCGCGCCGCGGATGCCCTTGCCGACCCGGTCGACCAGGCGCGCCGTAAGCACCAGGCCAATGCCCGGGGCGATGGCGAACAAGGGCTTGGTCAGCGCGCCCAGCCCGTAGCCGAGCACGGCCAGCGGCTTGCGCTGGCCGAAATAATCGCTGAGCGCCCCGGAAAAGACCTTGACGATCAGCGCCGTCGCCTCGGCCAAGCCTTCGATCAGGCCGACCTGCAGGGCGCTGGCGCCGAGCACGGTGACCATGAACAGCGGCAGCAGGCTGTGGATCATTTCCGACGAAACGTCCATCAGCAGGCTGACCAGGCCGAGCACCCAGACGCCGCGCGGCATGTTGACCGGCGGCATTGCCGATTCAGCCAACGGCCAGGGTCGCCGGACGCGACCGGCCGGCCACCGCCACGGTCAACCGGAAAAACCGGTCAAAATCGAAATTCACGCCGGCCCGCCGGCTGTCGTTCGACCCGGCGTCTCGTTCCCCGCCGCCCCGCAGGCATGGCAGAAGCGGGCGAAGGCGCTCTTCCGCTCGCGGCACGACCCGCAGCGGTCGAAGAGGCAGATGCCGCAGTGCGGGCAGAAATCGATCGCCGCGTTGGTCAGGTCGACGGGCCGTTCGCAGCCCGGGCAGACCTTCTTGGCCAACCGGGCCAGCGCCGTGTCGTAGCCAAGCTCGCGGCGCCGCTCGGTGTCGGGCATGGCTTCGGCCTGCTTCTGCCGTTCGAGGTAACGGTTGAGGGCCAGGATGGCGTAGCGCCCGACCAGCACGGTAAGCACGATGCCGACCGCATAGCGCACGTAGCCACCGTAGCTCGGCAGATAGGGAACCAGCTCAACGAAGAAGGCGAACAGCGCGAAGTAGATGAAGCCCCAGACGAAGGGCCACCAGGTGCTCTGCCGCTTTTTGGCGAACAGCCAGCCGGCGACGGCGAGCAGCGGCAGGGTCAGGGCCAGGCGGTAGCCGAAGACGCGCAACTCCTGGCTGCGCTGGGCGACGTTCAGTTTGACCGCGGCGGCCTCCTCCAGCTTGCGCAACTCGCGCTGGGCGCGTTCCTCGGCCTGGCGGGCGTCGAGCAACGCCTGCTGCTGGCGCTCGACGGCGGCCAGCGCCTGGCGCTCGAGGATCTTCAGTTCCTCCAGGGACTGGGTCCGTTCGATCAGTTCGCCGTCCTGCTCCGGGCGCTTGGTGGCCTGGCGGGTGGCCAGCCAGCCGTTGAAGGTGTCGCGCGCCGCCGTCGAGTTGGCGCGAGCCCCGTTGTGCTTGAGCTGCGCCTGGTCGTGGGCGTCCTGCGCCACCTGGCGCTTGTCGCGCAGCGTCTTGAGTTCAGCGCGCAGGTTCTGGGCGGCCGGCTGCTCGATGAAATTGTCCAGCGTGTAGCGCTGCTCGACCTTGGGCAGGTCATCGACGATGGTTCCGCCCAGGCCGATCAGGAAGCTGGCGAAAACGAAGGCGACGATCCACAGCCCGAAACGGAACCATTTTTCCGACCAACGCAATGCCTTGCTCATGCCTGCGCCCCCCTGGCCGCTGCCGCCACTTTGCCCAATCCCGTGAAGCCGGCCAGGGCCAGCGCCCCTCCGATGACCCCGACCACCCCGTCGAGCGCCATCGACACCACGCCGCCGACCGCACCGGCCTGCCCGGCCAGGTGTTCGATGGCCTGATGCAGCGGCCCGATGCCATGCACCAGGATGCCGCCGCCGACCAGGAACATCGCCGCCGTACCGACCACGGCCAGCGCCTTCATCAGTTTCGGCGCCGCCGCCAACAGCAGGCGACCGACCGCCGGCCCGGGACCGCCACCCTTTTCCAGCAGATGCTGGCCGAGATCGTCCATCTTGACGATGGCGGCGACCAGGCCGTAGACGCCGACCGTCATCAGCAGGCCGATACCGGCCAGCACGGCAAGCTGGGTGGCCAGCGGCTGCCCGGCCACCGTGCCGAGCGCGATGACGATGATCTCGGCCGACAGCACAAAATCGGTGCGGATCGCCCCCTTGATCTTTTCCGCCTCGAAGGCCACCAGATCGACCGCCTCATCGGCCACCGCCGCCACTTCGGCGGCATGGCGGGCGGCGTCCTCGCCGGCGCCGTGCAGCCATTTGTGGGCCAGTTTCTCGACGCCCTCGAAACAGAGGTAGAGGCCGCCGAGCATCAGCAGCGGCGTCACCGCCCACGGCGCCAAGGCGCTGATGGCCAGCGCCGCCGGCACCAGGATCAGCTTGTTTTTCAGCGAACCGACGGCAACCGCCCACACCACCGGCAATTCCCGCTCGGCACGCACGCCGGCCACCTGCTGGGCGTTGAGCGCCAGGTCGTCGCCGAGCACGCCGGCCGTTTTCCTGGCGGCGACCTTGGTCATCGCCGCCACGTCGTCGAGGACGCTGGCGATATCGTCGAGCAGGGCAAACAGGCTGGCTCCGGCCATCGGGTCATTCCATGAAATCGGGATGCCCGATTCTAACCGGGCGCCAGCGAAAAGGTGCGAAGGTGCCGGCGGCTCAGCCGGCGTCGCCGTTGCGCTCGAACAATCGGAAAGGCTTGATCCAGGTGGCGCGCCGGTCAACCGGCGAACGCCGGTCCACCAGCACAAGGCCTTCGGCGGCGTGGTAGGGCGGCGGGGACAGCACGTTGTGGCGGCGGCGGTCGGCGCCGCGCGGCTGGAAATCGCTCGATGTCCGGTGATGCGATGGGTGATCCTGAGTCATGGCGTCTCCTTTATGGTCAGGATGCAATCCGCGTGATTGCCCATTATGCCACATGCGTGTTGGACAGCATGGCCGAGCCGATAGCTTCACCGCCGAGCAAAAATACTGCGGTCAACGGCAATTTCCGGCCAAAATCGAAATGCTTTTCCCCATGCCGGACGATTTTAAAGCGGCGATTTATCGCGTATCGTGAAGGCTTACGACACCTCGAAGGGAGCGCCCAATGACCAGCAAAATCTGGCGAACGATAGTTGGCAGTGCCTTGATCCTGATCCTCAACGGTCTGGCCGGCGCCAGCGAAACCCTGGTCCTCGAAGGCTGCCTCGACGGCCGCGGCAACCTGTTGCGCGCCGTCGCCGATCCGGCCCAGCCGGTGCTCGTGCGCACCGTCAGCCAGCGCGGCCGGCCGGTCATCCGCTTCAACGCCGACGTCCTGCCCAGCCTGAGCGCCAATGCCCGGCTGTTCTTCTACGCCCACCAGTGCGCCCGCCGCAGCCAGCCCGGCAACGCCGCCGACTACCCCGAGGCAGCCGCCCACCAGGCCGACTGCGTCGCCCTCAACACCCTGCTCGACAGCGACCAGCTCAAGCACCAGGACATCGCCGGCCTGCAGGACGAACTGCGCGGCCTCGGCAACGAATGGAAGGTGCTGCCCGGCCCGGCCCGCCAGGTCCAGCTCGACAACTGCCGGGCGAGCAGCGGCGACGTGCTGCGCCTGCCGCTGCCCAGCCAGCCCTCGCCCCGCCAGGACGCCTGGAACGCCTGCCTGCGGACCTGCGCCGACCGGCTGTGGACCTGCCAGCACGGCGCCGCCGGCGGCGCCTGCCAGGCCACCTACGACAGCTGCCGGGGCGGCTGCGGCAACTGATTTCGCCGCCATCCGGCCCGGGCCGCGACCAGCGGCCGGGCCGGCGCCCGACCGGCAACCGAGCCCGCTTCCCCGAGCCACCGGGTTAGAATCCCGCCCGCGGCGCCTGCCGCCCTCCCGCCGCCCTTCCCGTCACCCGCCCGTTGTTGCCACCATGACCGACTACTCCGCCGCCTCGATCCGCGTCCTCAAGGACCTCGAACCCGTCAAGGAACGCCCCGGCATGTACACCAGGACGACCTGCCCGACCCACATCGTGCAGGAAGTCATCGACAACGCCGCCGACGAGGCGCTGGCCGGCTACGCCAAGAAGATTTCAGTGACCATCCGGGCCGACGGCGTCATCGAGGTGGCCGACAACGGCCGCGGCATCCCGGTCGAGATTCACCCGGAAGAAGGCAAACCGGCCGTCGAGCTGGTCTTCTGCAAGCTGCACGCCGGCGGCAAGTTCAACAAGACCGAATCGGGCAACGCCTACCGCTTCTCCGGCGGCCTGCACGGCGTCGGCGTCTCGGTGACCAATGCGCTGTCCACGCGGCTGGAAGTCGAGATCAAGCGCGGCGGCGGCGTGCACAAGATCGCCTTCGCCGCCGGCTTCGTCGCCGAGCCGCTGGCCCGCATCGGCGACTGCGGCCAGCGCAACACCGGCACCACGGTGCGCATCTCGCCCGACGCCAAGTATTTCGACTCGCCCAAGGTCAATCTCGGCCAACTGGAGCACCTGCTACGCTCCAAGGCCGTGCTGATGCCCAATGTCACGGTCGAACTCGACGTTGAAGGCCAGGAAAAGAAATCCTGGTGCTACCAGAACGGCATGGCCGACTACCTCGCCGAAATGATGGCCGGCACGCCGGTCGCCCCGATCTTCGTCGGCGAAAAGTACGTCGACACGGCCAACGGCTTCGCCATCGGCGAAGGCGCCACCTGGGCGCTCGCCTGGTTCGAGGAAGGCGGCGGCAAGCCGGAAAGCTACGTCAACCTGATCCCGACGCTCGACGGCGGCACGCACGAGGCCGGGCTGAAGGCCGGCGTCTTCGAGGCCATCAAGACCTTCGCCGAACACCACGCCATCCTGCCCGCCAAGGTCAAGCTGGCCCAGGAAGACGTCTGCGGCCGCATGACCTACCTGCTCTCGGCCAAGGTGCTCGACCCGCAGTTCCAGGGCCAGACCAAGGAAAAACTGACTTCCCGCGACGCCTACAAGCTCGTTTCGCAGATGGTGCGCGACCCCTTCGAGCTGTGGCTGAACAGCCACGCCGATTTCGGCAAGAAGATCGCCGAACTGGCCGTCAAGGCGGCACAGAACCGCATGAAATCGACGCAGAAGGTCGAAAAGAAGAAGTCGTCGGGCATCGCCACCCTGCCCGGCAAGCTGACCGACTGCGAATCCGACGACATCGCCCGCAACGAGGTCTTCCTGGTCGAGGGCGACTCGGCCGGCGGCTCGGCCAAGCAGGGCCGCGACAAGGAGACGCAGGCCGTGTTACCGCTGCGCGGCAAGGTGCTCAACACCTGGGAAGTCGACCGCGACCAGCTGTTCAAGAACAACGAAGTCCATGACATCTCGGTGGCCATCGGCGTCGATCCGCACGGCCTCGAGCAGATCGACAGCGTCGACGTCTCCGGCCTGCGCTACGGCCGGATCATCGTCATGTCGGATGCCGACGTCGATGGTTCGCACATCCAGGTGTTGCTGTTCACGCTCTTCCTCAGGCACTTCCCGGCCCTGGTCGAGCGCGGCCACATCCACGTCGCCCAACCGCCGCTGTTCCGCGTCGACGTCGAAACCCGCGGCCACACGCGCAAGGTCTATTGCCTGGACGAAGCCGAAAAGGAGCAGACCCTGCAGAAACTGCGCGACGAGGGCTTCTCCGACAACAAGATCAGCGTGTCACGATTCAAGGGCCTGGGCGAAATGAACCCCGACCAGCTGTGGGAAACCACGCTGTGCCCGGATACCCGCCGCCTGGTGCCGTTCCAGGCCGACCGCGAGACCATCAAGCAAATGACTGCCACCTTCACGCTGTTGATGGGCAAGGGCGAAGCCGCCGGCCGTCGGGCCTGGATGGAGAAGGACGGCGGCCTGGTCGAGGCCGACGTCTGAGCGCCCACCAGCAAAGCATGGCGGGCTGCCGGGCTAGCCGATGATCATCGAACGCCTGTTCATCGCCCCGGCGCCGGACGCCGCCCAGGTCGACTGCCCGACCATCGCCGTCGTCGGCGGCCTGGGGATACGCGGCGACCATAATTTCGGCCGCAACGACTACCCGGGGCAGAACCTGACCCTGGTCGAAGCCGAGGAAATCGAGCGTTTCTGTGCCGAGCTCGGCCGCCCAGTCGACCTCTCGCTGACCCGCCGCAACCTGGTGACCCGCGGCCTGCGCCTGAACGACCTGGTGCACCGCGAATTCCGCATCGGCGACGTCCTGGTGCGCGGCGTCGAACTGTGCGAACCCTGTTCCCGGCTCGGCCGCGCCCTGAGCAGCGACGGCCTGAGCGCGGCGGCCGTGGTCGCGCTGTGGACCGGCCACGGTGGCCTGCGCGTCGACGTGCTGAGCGACGGCGAAATCGGGCGCGGCGCCCGGCTGTCCATCGCCGGCTGAAAACGCAGCCGGCCAGCGTGCCTATTCGCCGCGATAGACCGGCTTGCGCTTTTCCTTGAAGGCGCGGATTCCCTCGCGATAGTCGGCGCTGCGGTAAACCACCCGGCGCAGGCCCTGGATGCGCTCGAAATCCTGCGGCGACAGCGGCTGGGCGGCGCCCAGGATGCGCAGCTGTTCCTTCATGACGCTGATCGCCAGCGGCGAGTTGTCGACGATGCCCCGGGCCATGTCCTGGCAGAAGGCTTCGATCTTGTCGGCCGGCACCACGTGATTGACGATGCCCAGGATTTCCAGGCGGCTGGCTCGCATCGGCCGGCCGGTGAACAGTAATTCCTTGGCGATGTGCGGCGTCGCCGCGGTGAGGAAGGTGAGCAGCCCGGAGACGTTGTAGGGCACGCCGAGCTTGGCCGGCGTCGCGGCGAAGGTCGCCTCCGGCGTGGCGATGATCATGTCGCAGGCGAAGACCAGTTCGCAGGCCCCGCCCCAGACGCCGCCCTCGACCATGGCGATGACCGGCACCGGCAGGGCCTCGATGTCGCGGATCACCGAGCGCAGCGGGTCCTGCCAGCCGAGGGGGTCGTAGCCGCTTTCCGGCAGCTCGTCGACCAGATGCCCGGCCGACCACACCTTGGCGCCCGGCTCGGCGCGCAGGATGACGACGCGCACCGACTGCGCCTTGAAGGCGCCGAGCGCCGCCTGGACTTCCTTGATCAGCGTTTCCGACAAGGCGTTGCGCTTGGCCTGGTGGCAGAGGGTGATGATGCCGACGTCGTCGGCGATGTCGGTGTGGATGAGGGACATGGAGGGTTCGCTTTCGCTTCGGGCCGAGTCGGCAGTGGCCCATCTTAAACCGACAGCCGGGGCTCCCGTCACCC
Source organism: Dechloromonas sp. Dech2017 (assembly GCA_009469585.1). GTDB lineage: Bacteria > Pseudomonadota > Gammaproteobacteria > Burkholderiales > Rhodocyclaceae > Azonexus. Next base: position 290,120 of record SSXW01000001.1, on the reverse strand, counting down.
CGGATGGCAGCCAGTGGCTGCCCGGCCTTTTCCCTTCCCGGCGCAAATCCGTTACCCTCGCGCCTGTTGTCGCGCGCCGGGGATATGCCCCGGGCCAAGCGTGGCACTTCGAATCGACCGAGAAATACCGAGAAGTCATGCCTGCCTTTCCCCACCCTTCAATCCGCCGGCGCGCCCTGATCGCCGTGCTCGCCAGCGCCCTGCTCCCCCTGTCCGGTTGCGCCGGCCTGCAGACGCCACCGGCCGCGCCGGCCGCCCCCGTCGCCAAGCCGAAAATCGGCCTCGCCCTGGGCGGCGGCGCCGCCCGCGGTTTCGCCCATATCGGCGTGATCAAGATGCTGGAGTCGCAGGGCATCGTCGCCGACTACGTGGTCGGCACCAGTGCCGGCGCCGTCGTCGGCTCGCTCTACGCGGCAGGCAACGACGCCTTCACCATGCAGAAGCTGGCCCAGCAGCTCGACGAAAACCTGTTCGCCGACTGGACGCTGGGTGGGCGCGGCTTTCTCAAGGGCGAGGCGCTGCAGGATTTCATCAACCAGCACCTGCAGCGGCGAACGCTGGAAAAGCTGAAGAAGCCCTTCGCCGTCGTCGCCACCGACCTCAACAGCGGCGAGCGCGTCGTCTTCCGCACCGGCGACGCCGGCCTGGCGGTGCGCGCCTCGGCCGCCGTGCCGGGGGTCTTCCAGCCGACCCAGTTCGGCGGCCGGAGCTATGTCGATGGCGGCCTGAGCAGCCCGGTGCCGGTGCAGGCAGCTCGCGAAATGGGCGCCGATTTCGTCATCGCCGTCGACATTTCGGCCCGCCCGGAGGGCCAGCCGGTGGACAGCCTGACCGCCATCCTGTGGCAGACGACGACCATCATGGGCGGCGTCATCGCCGCCAACGAAGTGAAGGGCGCCGACATCGTCATCCGCCCCCGGTTGCCCTACGTCAAATCCTGGGATTTCACCGCCCGCCACGACGCCATGCTGGAAGGCGAGCGCGCCGCGCTGGCCGCCCTGCCGGCGATCCGGCAAAAGCTCGGACGCTAGGCGATGGCCGACCTCAGCCGCCCGCGCGTGCTGTCGCTCATCCCGCCGATGACGCAGCTCAACACGCCCTACCCGTCGACCGCCTACCTGACCGGCTTCCTGCGCTCGCGCGGGGTCGACGCGGTGCAGGACGACGTTGCCCTGCGCCTCGTCCTCGAACTGTTCTCGGCCGCCGGGCTGCGCGCCATCCACCAGCGGGTGCAGGCGATTCCGGCGAAGAAGCGCAGCGCGGCCCTGCACTGGTTCGACGACTGTTTGGCGCGTTGCCTGGCGACCGTGGAGCCGGCCGTCGCCTTCCTCCAGGGCCGCGACCCCTCGCTCGGCCACCGCATCGCCGGGCGCGGCTTCCTGCCCGAGGGGCCGCGCTTTCACCGCACCTTCGACAACTACCTGGCCGACGACGACGGCGGCGACCCGCTGGCCTGGGCCTTCGGCGCCCTCGGCATCCAGGACCGGGCGCGACATTTCGCGACGCTCTACCTGAACGACCTGGCCGACGTGCTGCGCGACGCCGTCGATCCGCGCTTCGAATTCGTCCGCTACGCCGAATCGCTGGCCCTCAGCCAGCCGACCTTCGAGCCGCTGGCCCGGGCGCTGGCCGCAGCGCCGACGCTGGTCGATTCGACACTTGAAAATTTGACCATTTTTGCCGTCGACCGCGACAAGCCGCAGATTGTCCTCATTTCCGTGCCCTTCCCCGGCTCGGTCTATGCCGCCTTCCGCATGGCGCAGGCGATCAAGGCCCACGACCCGGCCATCGTCACCGTGCTCGGCGGCGGCTACGTCAATACCGAGCTGCGCCAACTGAAGGAGGCGCGCGTCTTCGACCATTTCGACTACGTGACGCTCGACGACGGCGAGCGGCCGCTGCTCGCCCTGCTCGACCACCTGGCCGGCGGCCGGCCGCGGCTCAACCTGGTGCGCACCTACGCCCGCGTGGACGGCAAGGTGCGCTACTTCAACGCCAGCCAGGGCGGGGAAAACGCCGACGTCCCCTTCACCGAAGTCGGCACGCCGACCTGGGATGGCCTGCCGCTCGACCGCTACCTGTCGCTGCTCGACATGCTCAACCCGATGCACCGGCTATGGTCGGACGGGCGCTGGAACAAGCTGACCGTGGCCCACGGCTGCTACTGGAAGAAATGCAGCTTCTGCGACGTCGGTCTCGACTACATCGGCCGCTACGACGGCGCCCCGGCCGAACTGCTGGTCGACCGCATCGAGGCCATCATCGCCGAAACCGGCCAGACCGGCTTTCATTTCGTCGACGAAGCCGCCCCGCCCAAGGCCCTCAAGGCGCTGGCCGACGAACTGCAAAAACGCAACCGGGCGATTTCGTGGTGGGGCAACATCCGCTTCGAAAAATCCTTCACCCCCGAGCTCTGCCTGCAACTGGCCGACAGCGGTTGCATCGCCGTCTCCGGCGGCCTCGAAGTGGCCTCCGACCGCCTGCTCAAGCTGATGAAAAAAGGCGTCTCGGTCGACCAGGTGGCACGCGTCACCCGCGCCTTCAGCGAGGCCGGCATCCTGGTCCATGCCTACCTGATGTACGGCTTCCCGACGCAGACCGTGCAGGACACGGTCGACGCCCTCGAATACGTCCGCCAGCTGTTCGCCGAGGGCTGCATCCAGTCCGGCTTCTTCCACCGTTTCGCGTGCACCGTGCATTCGCCGGTCGGCCAGAATCCGGCCGAATACGGCATCACGCTGCAGCCGCTGCCGCCGGTCAGCTTCGCCAGCAACGACGTCGGCTTCACCGACCCGACCGGGGTCGACCACGACCGCCTCGGCAAGGCGCTGAACAAGGCCCTTTACAACTACATGCACGGCATCGGCCTCGACGACGACGTGCGCGCCTGGTTCGACGAACGCGTGCCAAAACCACGTGTCGGCCGGCATTTCATCGCCCGCGCGCTGAACAGCCGCTGACCGCCGAATCCCGGCCCCGCCCGTCGGTTGGCACCGGCTGCGGAGCGAGCCATATACGCCTTTAGGCATATATTAAATTTGACATTTACACCAATGGTGGTATTTTATCGGGGCTGACCGCTCCCACTTTTTGTAAACCCCGGACAAAACAAAAGAGCACCATCATGGCCAATCTTCTCTGGTTGCAAACCGGCTCCTGTAGCGGCGACACCATGTCGCTGCTCACCGCCGACGGGCCGTCGATCGAAAGCCTGATCCGCAGCGGCGCCATCGAACTGCTCTGGCATCCCTCGCTGACCAACGCCCCCTCCGGCCACCTGGCCCGCCTGATCGCCGCCATCGAGGCCGGCGAACAGGCCCTCGACATCCTCTGTATCGAAGGCAGCCTGATTACCGGCCCGGTCGGCACCGGCATGTTCGACGCCTACAAGGGACGGCCGAAGATCGAGATCGTCGCCAGCCTCGCCGCCCAAGCCCAGCACGTCGTCGCCATGGGCACCTGCGCCACCTTCGGCGGCATCCCGGCCGCGCCGCCCAATCCCACCGACTGCACCGGCCTGCAATTCGACCGCGCCCTGCCCGGCGGCCTGCTGCCGGCCGACTGGCGCAGCCGCAGCGGCCAGCCGGTGATCAACCTGGCCGGCTGCCCGGTACATCCGCTGACCATCACCCGCTGCCTGGCCATGCTGGCTGCCGGCCTGCCGCTCGAACTCGATTTCCTCAACCGGCCGACCGCCTTTTTCTCGAGCACTGTGCACCAGGGCTGCACGCGCAACGAGTACCACGAATACGACATGGAGGACCACCAACTCGGCGAACGCGGTTGCCTCTACTTCAACCTCGGCTGCCAGGGGCCGATGACCCTGGCCAACTGCAACAGCGCGCTGTGGAACGGCCGCAGCAGCAAGACGCGGGCCGGCGTTCCCTGCTTCGGCTGCACCTCGCCCGACTTTCCCCGCGACGTCGATCTGTTCAGGACCGAGAAGATCGGCGCCGTCCCGGTCAACCTGCCGCTCGGCGTGGCCCGCGCCCATTACATGGCCTACAAGAACCTCGCCCTCAAGGCGGCGCCGGACCGCCTGAAGGACCGCGAGATGGAGCCCTGAGATGAGCCGCGTCACGCTCGACATCGACCTCAACCGGGTCGAAGGCGATCTCGAATTCCAGGTCGATCTCGAAGGCAAGCGTATCGTCGATGCCCGCTGCATCGGCACCCTGTACCGCGGCTTTGAGCAACTGCTGATCGGCCGTGCCCCGAAGGACAGCCTGGTCATCACGCCGCGCGTCTGCGGCATCTGCGGCACCGCCCACCTGTACACCGCCGTCCTCGCCCTCGAACACCTGGGCCGGATTCCCGTGCCGCCGCAGGCGACGCTGATCCGCAACCTGTGCCTGATGGCCGAGAACGTGCAGAGCGACCTGCGCCAGACCTTCCTCTTCTTCACGCCGGACTTCGTGCATCCGCGCTACGCCGGCCACCCGCTGGCCGCCGAGATCGCCGCCGCCTTCACGCCGCTCAAGGGGCGCACCGTGCTCGGCTGCCTGGCGGCCAGCCGCAAGATCCTGGAAATCGTCGCCATCTTCGGCGGCCAGTGGCCGCACTCCTCGTACATGCTGCCGGGCGGCGTGACGCGCGGCGCCAATGCCCGCGACCTGGTCGATTGCGCCGACCTGGTCGATCAGGTCAGCCACTGGTTCGCCGAAGAGGTTCTCGGCGACGATCTCGAGGCCTGGCTGGCGCTCGACAGTGCCGACGCCTTCTTCGCCTGGCTCGACGAGCCGCGCCATGCCGCCTCCGCCCTCGGCCTCTTCTGCAGCGTTGCCCGCTCGGTCGGCCTGCAGGCCATCGGCGCCGGTGCCGAATACTTCCTGAGCGGCGGTGCCTGCCACGACCCGGCCCGCTGGCAGCCCCCCTACGGCGAGCAGAAGACCCTGCTCGCCGCCGGACTCTATGACGGCCGCCAGCACCGCTTGGAAAGCTTCGACCCCGGCCTGATCGAGGAGCATGTGCGCCATTCCTGGTATCGCCCCTACCCCGGCGGCCGCCACCCCTTCGCCGGCGAGACGGTTCCCGACCACCAGCCGGACAGCGACCGCTACACCTGGGCCAAGGCGCCGCGCTACGGCGGCAAGGTCATCGAAACCGGCCCGCTGGCCGAGTTGCTGGCCGGCGGCGACCGGCTGCTCGCCTCGCTGCTCGCTGCCGAGGGGCCGAGCGCCTGGCTGCGCCAGTTCGCCCGCCTGCGCCGGGCGGCCACCGCGCTGCGCCTGATGCGCCAGCATGTCGCCGACCTCGGCCGCCACCTCAAGGAGCCTCACTTCCTGCCGCCGGCCGACGATGCCCTGGAGGACGGCGAAGGCTTCGGCCTGGTCGCCGCCGCCCGCGGCATGCTTGGCCACTGGGTCCAGGTCCGCGACGGCCGGATCAGCCGCTACCAGATCGTCACCCCGACGGCGTGGAACGCCTCACCCAAGGATAGCGACGGCCGCCACGGCCACTGGGAGCAAAGCGTCATCGGCCTCGAACTGGCCGACCCCGACGACCCGCTGGAACTCGGCCACATCGTCCGTTCGCACGACCCCTGCCTGGTGTGCACCGTGCATTTCGCCAGCCGCGACAAGCGCTTCCGCTATGGCGTCTGACACCATCAACATCGTCTGCTTCGGCAACGAACTGCATGGCGACGACGGCTTCGGGCCGGCCATCCATCGCCGGCTGGCCGAGCTGACCCTGCCCCCCGGCGTTCGCGCCCTGCGCGCCGATGTCGGCGGGCTGGCCGCCCTGGGCTGTTTCGAGAATTGCCGCCGGGCCATCGTCGTCGATGCGCTGGCCGGTTTCGGGCCGCCCGGTTCGCTGCACCTCCTCGACCCCGACGACATCGCGCCGGAAAGCGGCGCCCAGCATGGCCAGGGGCTGCGCGGGTTGTTGCGCCTGCTGCCGGCGGCCATCGCCAGCCCGCCGCAAGTGCAGGTGGTCGGCGTCGAAATGGCCGCCATGCAACCTTTTTCGCCGGGGCTTTCGGAAGTCGTCGCGGCCCGCCTCGACGCGGCGGTCGAGCAAGTGCAGGCCCTGATCCGATGAAGACCCTGCTGCCCAACGAATACCTCCTCGAAAGGGTCAAGCGCATCGACGGCCACGCCAACCGATGGTGCGGTCAACTGCAACTTTCCGATGAAAAGCGCCCACGCCACCTGTTGATCGTGCAGCGCGGCCAGTCCTACCTGGCGGTGCCGGCCTTCTGCCCGCATGAAGGCTATCCGCTGGAAAATTGCCCGATCGACCGCGAAGGCAACCTGGTGTGCGCCGCGCACGGCCTGCACGTGCCGGTCAAGCAGCACGAATCGTCGCTCAGGGTGCAGCGCAGCGGCGAGTCCTTCACGCTGGTCGTCACTGACGAGATGGCCGAGAAGGAACGCACCGACCGCCTCGAACTCCAACGCCTGCGAAACGAGGTCAGGGCGCTGCGCGAGGCCAATGCCACCCTCGAGGAACAGATCGGCGAGGTATCGCGGGCCATGGAATCGATGGTGGACGAACTGGCCACCCGGTCGCGCCAGTGGCAAGCGCAAAGCGCCGAGCACGCCCGGCTGGGCAGTTTCGTCACCAATGTTCTCGACAACATGGACAGCCTGCTCGTCGTGCTCGACCAACGGGGCGAGGTGATCCGCATCAACGCCGCGGTGACCCGCCTGCTCGGCTACGCCGACGGCGAGTTGCACGGCCGCTCGGCCGACCTGCTGGTGAGCGACGACGAACTCGCCAAAATGGGTCAAGCCCTCACCGCCTTGCGGCCCGCCGCCGGCGGCACGCTGTTCCGCAGCATCCTGCGCCACGGCGGCCTGAACTGCGAAACCCGGCTGCAGCCGCGCGATGCCGGGGCCGAGACGCTGCCGGTCATCCTGCGCGCCACCCTGCTCCACGACCGCAGCGGCAAGCTCGACGGGGCGGTGATCGTCGCCTCCGACATCAGCCTGTTGCGGCAACGCGAAACGGCGCTGCTCGACAGCGAAATGCGCTTCCGCGACCTGACCGCCGTATCGTCCGACTGGTACTGGGAAACCGACGCCGACATGCGCTTCACCGTCACCGGCTGGGCACAATCGGCGAAAACGGCCTTCCTGCTGACGGCGACCGGCAAGCGCCGCGAGGATCTGGCGACGCCGGACGACCTGCGCGACGCAGCCAAATGGCGGCGCTACCAGTTGGCGGTCGGCAATCGCCAGGAGTTCGGCGACTTCGAGTACCGCCTGCTCAACGAACTGGGCGAAGAATTCTGGTGCAGCGTCAGCGGCCGTCCGACATTCGCGGCCGACGGCCGGTTCACCGGATACCGCGGCACGGCCAAGGACATCACCGGTCGCAAGCGCACCGAGGAGGAGTTGCGCCACCATCGCGACCATCTTTCCGAACTGGTCGCCGAGCAGACGGCCGACCTGGTCAAGGCCAAGGAACTCGCCGAAAGCGCCAGCCAGGCAAAAAGCGAATTGCTGGCCAACATGTCGCACGAATTCCGCACGCCGCTGCACGGCATCCTGTCGTATGCCACGCTGGGCATCCAGCGCGTCGGCCGGGTGCCGGAAGACAAGCTTCGCGAGTATCTCGGGCATATCCACGAGAGCGGCATCCGCCTCGTCAAGCTGGTCGACGACCTGCTGACGCTGGCCAAGCTGGAAGCGCGGCACATGGCCATCCGCATCGCGCCGACCGACCTGCTGGCCTTGATCGAATGCGCCTGCAACAACTTCGCCAGCCTCACGACCAACCGTCGGCAAACCCTGCTGCGCGAGATCTCCGGCACCAGCCACATGGCCATGGTCGACGGCGAATGCATCGCCCAGGTCATCCACAACCTGCTGTCGAACGCCAGCAAGTTCTCCCCGGAAGGCAGCACGATCACCATCGGCCTGGCCGAGGACCGCCTGCCGGGCGCCAACGGGGCGACGCGGCCGGCCTTGCGCCTGAGCATACGCGACACCGGCCTGGGCATCCCGGAGGCCGAGCAGGTAAGCATCTTCGACAACTTCTCGCAGAGCAGCAAGACCAAGACCGGAGCCGGCGGCATCGGACTCGGCCTGGCCATTTGTCGTGAGATCGTCGATCAGCATGGCGGCCTGATCTCGGCCCATAACGATCCGCGGGGCGGCGCCATCTTCGACGTGCTGCTGCCCGGCCTGCCGCCCGAGGACGGCGACGGCTCGCCGGCCTGACCCGGCTCAGCGGCCCCGGGCGCTGCCCGAGGCCTCGGCGCCGACGATCTCGAAGGCCGTGGACGCCGTGCGCACCATGGGCACGAAGGGCGTCTGGTGCGCGACGTCGGCCGGAATCCGCCGCGACATCCACCAGGCCGCCACGGCCAGGACGACTTCGCAAGCGACGAACCAGGCGGGCAGCGCATCCGGGCCGAAAGCCGACATGGCGACGCCGGCGACCAGCGGCCCGGCGATGGCGCCACAACCGTGGACGAGGAGCAGGCCGGCGCTGCCGGAGACGATGTCTGGCGGGCCGAGGCGATCCATCATGCGGGCGACGGCCATCGGGTACAGGGCGAAGGCAAAGCCGCCGTAGGCGAACCCGGCCAGGCCCGCAGCGAGGCCGCCCTGCCGGCCGGCGAAGAGCAGGACGACGCCGAGCCCCGCGGCGATCAGCGAAACGACGCTGATGACGTGTGCCCGTTCCAGGCGGTCGGTGAGAAAGCCGATGGGCCACTGGAAAACGGCGCCGCCGATGATGGTCAGGCTCATGAACCAGGCGACGTCCTCGACGCTGGCGCTGATCCGGTCGGCCCAGACCGCGCCCAGCCCCCAGAAGGCGCCCTGGGCGAGTCCGGAGATCAGCGAGGCGGCGACGGCGACCGGCGCCAGAGCGTACAACCGGGACAGGTCGACGGCGGCCATGTCGGCCACCGGCGGCTGGCTGAGGCGGGTCGCCGACACCGGCATGACGGCGGCGCAAACGGCCAGGGTGGCGACGGCGAACAGCAGGTGGCCGTCTGCCGTCGCCCAGTGCAGGAATTGCTGCGACAGGGCCAGCGCCCCGAGATTGACCGCCATGTAGGCAGCGAAGATGCGCGTCCGCTGCACGGCCGGGGCGTAGCTGTTGAGCCAGCTTTCGATGGTGGTGTACAGGCCGACCATGGCCATGCCGGTGACGATACGCAGCAGGCCCCAGACCCAGGCGACCGGCAGCATTTCATGGAGCAGCACGGCACAGGCGATGGACGCGGTGAAAAAGGAGAAGGCGCGCACGTGCCCGACCCGGCGGATCATCGCCGGGCCGAGGTAGGTGCCGGCCAGGAAGCCGACGAAATACATCGCCCCGAGGATGCCCAGGGTCTGGCTGCCGAAGCCTTCGATGCCACCGCGCACGGCGATCAGGGTGCCGAGCAGTCCGTTGCCGAGCAGCAGCAGGGCGACGCCGAGCAGCAGCGAAGTCAATGGGTAGAGGTGGGCGATCAAATCGGCTTCCTTTCGGGCGGGTACGGGGCGGGTTGCGGCGGGCGGCGGGTCAGCAACGGAAACAGGCCTCCTCGCCGGAAGTCTCGTCGCGATAGCTGATGGTGGCGGTGCGGAAGGTCAGGTCGACCAGCAGGTGGCAGTAATGCGGGCCGTGCCGCCAGGCCATGGCCAGCGAACTGCGATTGCTCGAATGCAGTTCGAAATCGCCGGCGAAGGCCGGGTAGCGGTTGCGGAAACGGATCAGGGCGAGCAGGCGCTGGACGACCGGCTTGTCCAAGGCCTCGTCGGCCTCGGCCAGGCTGTAGAAATGGCGGTTGATGTCGCGCGCCTCGCCGCTCGTCTCGACCAGTTCGTGATCGTTGCTGCCGGCCAGCAAGCCGACGTAATAGACCTGCGGGATGCCCGGCGTGAACAGCTGGATGGCGCGCGCGCAGAGATAGGCGTCGTCGTTCTGCTTCAGGGCGTCGTAGAAGGTGCAGGTCAGCTGGTAGATGGCGCCGACGCTGTGCACATTGGCCGCCGAGCGGCGCAGGATGGCGTCGCCGCCGCGGCTGGAGACGTTCTCGACCAGTTCGCGGATGCGCTCCTCGGGCAGCATGCCTTCGACATCAGGAATGCAGATGCCGTCGTGCGTGTCGAGCACGGTGATCTGGCGCTGCGGGCACATGCGCAGCCAGGCCTTGAGGTAGCTGCTGTCGGCGTCGAGCAGCGCGAAGAGGACCAGCGGCGGCAGGGCGAAGGCGTAGGGCCACATGCCCTGGCGGGCGATGGCGAACTGGTAGCTGGGATGGTCGTGCACCTCGGGCAGGACTTCGGCGCCGAACTCGGCGGCCGTCTTCCGGAACCAGTCGAGGATGCCGTACACCTCAGGTTCGACCAGGAAGCAGGTGCTGCCCAGGCGCTTGGTGGTGTAGCCGAAGGCATCCAGGCGAAAGAGGCGGACGCCGCGCTGGCACAGGAATTCGATATAGTGGCGCATCAGCGCGTAGGTTTGCGGCGCGGCGAAATTGAGGTCGATCTGGTGCTCGGTGAAGGTGCACCAGACACGGCTGCGCTCGCCGTTGGAGCAGACGACCTCGCGGAACGGCTCCTTCTCCTTGCGGACGTGGATGCGCGCCAGGTCGTCCGGGGTGAATTCGCCGAGCCGGTCGACATGCACGAAGAGCTCGGCGTGCGGCGAGGCGAAGCCGTGTTCGAGGAAATCGCGGAATTCCGGCGACTCGTCGGCGATATGGTTGAGGATGAGATCGAGGCAGAGGTCGAAACGCCCGGCGATGCGCTCGACGTCGGCCCAGCTGCCGAAGGCGGGATCGACCTCGAGATGGGTCAGCGGCGAGAAGCCGGCGTCGGCGTTGGAGGGAAAGATGGGCAGCAGGTGCACGCCGCCGATCACGCCATCGAGGCGGGTTTCGAGGAATTCGGCGAGGTCGGCCAGGTTGCTGCCGATCCGGTTGGGGTAACAGATCAATTGGACCTGATTGGTGAGCGGCATCGCTGTCCTTTCAAGTCCCTGCTCCGGCTGCACCGGGCAGCTTGGGCAAGGGTCATCCCGACGGCGCGGGAGCGGCCGCATCGGGCCAACTGGAAAAATGGCAGCAAAATAGGCGCAAATCGGGTGTCAAGCAGCGAAAAAGTGCTGCGACGGGCCGCCAAACTGAAATTATTGGCCAATTATCGCACAAACACCCGGAATTCCACACAAATCACAGGGAAATCGCGCCAATTTCCACCGGAATCGCATGAAAACATGGCAATACCCCATCGCTGCGGTCAACGGGAAATTCGGCCAAAAATCAAAAAGGGCGCCAACGGCGCCCCGATGATCCAAGCTCAACCGCTATCAGTTCACCTTCAATTGCCCGCCGCGCCCCAGGCCGCCCTTGACGTCCTGCGCCTTGTAGTTGCGCAGGGCGATGACCATCTTGTTGTAGGCATCGGTGAACGCGGCGACCGTGGCCTTGCCTTCCGGCGTCTGCGAGAAGCCGCTCAGGCCGCCGGCCGCGCCGGGGCCGAAGGCGCCGAGCGCGGCACCGAAATTGGTCGCCGTCGCATTGCCCTCGGAAATGGCGAGCTGGACGCCGGAGCGGATGTCGAACAAGGTCATCGTCACCACCGAGACCTTGCTTTCCATGCCCGCCGCCAGCACCCCAGCGCCGCGCCCGACGAGGCCGCCCAGCGCGCCAGCCATGCGGCCGGTCGACGAATTGTCGATGATGATCGACGGCTCCATGTAGTAATCGGCGGCCACCCGCTGGCCCTTCTGCTGCTTCGAGCCGGCCCGGAACTCGCCGGAATTGCGCTGCTTGTCGGTGATTGCCGAGAGCTTGCTTTCCGTGCGCGCATTGCCGATCGAAGTAATCACGAAGCAGTTCGATTGCTGGACGGCCAGTCGGATCAGCGGTTCGATGGTGGTCACCTTGGTCGCCGCCCCGAAGCTGGCGTACCACTCCTTGCCGCGACCGTCGTCGACGGCCAGCGTGCCGAGCGGCGCGCTACACCGTTCGAGCGAACTGTTGGCTCCGGCGCTGGTCGATCCGCCGGCCGCGCCGCTTACGGCCGTCGCCTCCGGCGATCCGCTGCTCACCGAGCCGCCGCTGCCCGGCGTCACGCAGCCGCTCAGGACAAGGCTGGCAGCCAGCAGGCCGGCCGCGCCGCTTGTTTGGATTGTAGATTTCATCGGACTGCGCTCCTGCAAGAGGTTAGTAACGGTAACGGTCATCGCGGTAGTACCAGCCGTTGTTGCGCCAGTACCAGTGATATTCGTAGCGGCTCAGCCAGTAGCTGTTCCATACCGCTTTCTGCGAATCGACCCAGCGCCGATAGGCGGCCATGTCGTTGCGCTTGGCCCGGCTGGCCTCGCCGAGGAGCTTGGCGGCCTCCTTGTCGCCGCGACCGGCGGCGATCGACAGCCATTTTTCCGCCTCGGCCGGATCGGAGCCCATTTCCTCGAGGCCCATCAGATAAAGCTTGCCGACCGCGGTTTGCGCCTTCAGGTAGCCGCGCTCGGCGGCATCGCGCATCCACTTGAGCGCCTGGTAGCTGTCCTGGCGGACGCCGTCGCCGCGAAAATAGCGCAACCCGAGGTCGTAGGCGGCGCGCGCATCCTTTTCGGCGAGGGCGATCAACTGGGCGGAACGTCTTTCGGCGGCCGGGTCGCTGCCGGCATTGGGATCGAAGGTCGATGAACTGCGCGGCCGGTCGGAACAACCGTTTTCGTCGCAGATGCGAATGGTCGGCTCCCCGCCGGATTGCGCCAAGGCGGCCAGACTGACGAAGAGCAGCGCGTAGGGGAGGATTTTCATGACAAGGCTGGAGAATGAGGGTTGATCGGCGAAGCGGGCCACGAAACCTCCCCGGGGCGGGTAAAAGAGTCGAACACCACCGACCGCAAGCCGTCCGGATATGTCTACGACATGGCGAAAAATCATCAAGTTCCCGGCTTTTCGGCTAGTTCTTGTCGGCTGGAAAACAACCCGACGAGCGCCCCCCGGCCGCCGAGTTCAAGTAACATCGCGACTGCCCGAAGCACAAGCCCCGACCATGACCGACCAACTCAAGCTTTTCGACCCTGCCGCCCCGACCGCCGACCAGCCGACCACGGATCCGGAGCACCAACAGATGCCGCCCGCCGATCCTGCCGACCTCGCCCCTGGCGGCGAGCCGCCCGCCCTTCCCCCCGCCGCCGCAGGCCCGGCCGACGACATCCCGGCGCCGGCCGACTACGCTGCCCGCCGCTACCTCGAATACGCCATGAGCGTCGTCACCGGCCGCGCCCTGCCCTCGGCGGCCGACGGCCAGAAGCCGGTGCAGCGCCGCATCCTCTACGCCATGCACCGCATGGGCCTCTACCGCAGCCCGAAGCACGTCAAGTCGGCGCGCGTCGTCGGCGACGTCATCGGCAAGTACCACCCGCACGGCGATTCCTCGGTCTACGACGCCATGGTCCGCATGGCCCAGGACTGGAGCCTGCGCTACCCCATCGTCGACGGCCAGGGCAATTTCGGCTCGCGCGATGGCGATAACGCCGCCGCCATGCGCTACACCGAAGCCCGCCTGACCCCCATCGCCGAACTGCTGCTGGCCGAGATCGACGAAGGCACGGTCGACTGGAAGCCCAACTACGACGGCGCCAACGACGAACCGGCACTCCTCCCGGCCCGCCTGCCCTTCTGCCTGCTCAACGGCGCTTCCGGCATCGCCGTCGGGATGGCCACCGAAATCCCGGCCCACAACCTGCGCGAAGTGGCCAATGCCGCGGTCAACCTGATAAAAGACCCGAATTTCACCGAAGAGGAGTTGCTGGCGCTGATTCCCGGCCCCGACTACCCGGGCGGCGCCCAGATCATTTCCTCGCCCGAGGAAATCGCCGCCACCTACCGCAGCGGCCGCGGCAGCCTGCGCGTCCGTGCCAAATGGAAAATCGAGAACCTGGCGCGCGGCCAGTGGAAGCTGGTCGTCACCGAACTGCCGCCGGGGGTGTCGACGGCCACCGTGCTCTCCGAGATCGAAGCCTGCTCCAACCCGGTAGCCAAGGAAAAGGCCGGCAAGAAGGTGTTCACCGCCGAGCAGCTCAACCTCAAGGCCGCCTTCCTGTCGGCCATTTCGGAGGGTGGCGTGCGCGACGAATCGGGCAAGGAGCACGCCGTCCGCCTGGTCATCGAACCGGCTTCGTCGCGCCAGGGCCAGGACGACCTGATCCGCCTGCTGCTCGCCCACACCAGCCTGGAAACCAACGCCCCGATCAACCTCACCGTCCTCGGCGTCGGCGGCGCCCCGCGCCAGGCCTCGCTGTACAGCATGATCGCCGAATGGTGCCGCTTCCGGCTGGCCACCGTCGAGCGCCGCACACGCCACCGCCTGACCGCTGCCGAAAAGCGCATCCACATCCTGGAAGGCCGTTTGGCGGTGCTGCTCGACATCGACCGGGTGATCAAGGTCATCCGCGAATCGGACGATCCCAAGGCCGACCTGATGGCCGTCTTCAAGCTGACCGAGATCCAGGCCGAGGACATCCTGGAAATCCGCCTGCGCCAGCTGGCGCGGCTGGAAGGCATCAAGATCGGCGAGGAACTGGCCCGGCTGCGCGACGAAGCGGCTGGCCTCAGGCACCTGCTCGACACCGAGAGCGCCCTGCGCGCCTGCGTCGCCGCCGAGATCGAAGCCGATGCCCAAAAATACGGCGACGTGCGCCGGACCCTGATCGAGGCCGCCGACAAGGTGACCATGGCAGACGCCAAGAACGTCTCGATCCCCGACGAACCGACGACGCTGATCGTCTCCCGCCATGGCTGGCTGCGCTCGCGCACCGGCCACAACATCGACCCGACCCAGCTGAGCTTCCGCTCCGGCGACAGCCTGCTCGCCTGCCTGCCCTGCCGCACCGTCGACCAGCTGGTGTTGCTCGACACCAAGGGCCGTGCCTATTCCATCGCCGCCGCCGACATCCCCGGCGGCAAGGGCGACGGCGTACCCGCCACCTCGCTGGCCGATTTCCAGGACGGGGCCAAGCTCTGCCTGGCCCAGGCCGTCAAGAACGAAACCCTCTACCTGGTCGCCGGCGACGGCGGCTACGGTTTCCGCTGCCAGGGCAGCGACTTCCTGTCGCGCGGCAAGGCCGGCAAGACCTTCCTCAGCCTTGGCGACGACGAAGCCCCGGCCGTCTTCAAGCCGGCCCCGGCGGCCGGCGAAATCGCCTGCCTGACCCGCGACGGCCGGGCGCTGGTCTTCGACATCGGCGAAATCCGCCTGCTGGCCAAGGGCCGCGGCCTCAAGCTGATCGACGCCGATCCCGGCAAGACGGCGCTGGAGGACATCCTGCCCGTCGTCGACGACGCGGCCGGCAAGCTCAAGGGCGAGCGCCTGGCCATCTGCCGCGGCAGCCGTGGCGGCAAGGGCAAGCCGATGCGGGCGCCGCCCAAGTAGTTGCTGCGGTCAACCGGAAAAACAGGCCAAAACGCCTTGTTTTTCCGGCTGCCTCCGGCAATTTGCCCGGCTTCGTCAAATAGCTCACGGCGGCGGGCGGCCGACCGGCCTAGACTCCTCTCCAGTCCGACTCGTTTCGGCAGCAGGAGTCAGCCGATGAACTACTTCACCACCGCCCAGCTCGCCTCGCTCGAGGCCTCAGCCGCCACCGCCGCGGAATATCTCGACATCTGCGAAAGCGGCACGCCAACCAGCCGCTTCGATGCCGGCCACTTCCGCAGTTGCGCCGAACTGCTCGCCCGCATTTTCTACACGGTCGATGCCCGACTGGTTTTCCCGGCCCTGCTCAAACAATCCGCCGCCGCCCGCGAAATGGCCGAATCGATAGAAATCGAGCGCCATCTCGCCATCAGCCGGCTGGTCTACTACCCGGAACTGGCCGCCCTGCTCTGTCGGGTCAGCAGCTAGTCAAGCGGCGAGATCAGCCGCGCCGACCGCCGGCCAGGCCGGGGTTTTTCAAGCATCGCCAGCCGGAAACAGAAACGCCTCGCCGAATGGCGAGGCGTTTCCCCGAAGACTATTCAACGCTAACCGCCCGGAGGACGGCCGGCCTGCCGGCGATCAGTGGCAGCTTTCCTCGTCGTCGTCCGGATGATGGACGTGGCCGTGTTCGATTTCTTCCGGGCTGGCCGGGCGAATCGCCGTCACCGTGCAGGTGAAGACCAGCGCCATGCCGGCCAGCGGATGGTTGCCGTCGAGGACGACCTTGTCATCGGCGATGTCGGTGACGCGATAGATGACGAAATCGTCCTCGCCGCCATCTTCCGGACCGCCTTCGAATTGCATGCCGACCTGCAGTTCCTTGGGGAAGTCCTTGCGCGGCTCGACCTGGACCATCTCGGCGTCGTAATCGCCGAAGGCCTCGTCCGGCTGCAGCTTGACCTGCACCGATTCGCCGATCTTCTTGCCCTGCAGGGCCTCCTCGATCTTCGGGAAGATGTCCTCGTAGCCACCGTGCAGATAGACGAGCGGTTCGCGCCCTTCGTCCACCACTTCGCCATCCGGATCGGTGACGTGGTAATCGATGGTGATGACGGTATTGCGGGCAACCTGCGTATTCATGAATTGAGTTCCTTGACCAGGCGCAGCACTTCCAGTGCATGGCCCTTGTAATTGACGTTGTAGAGCGCGTGGCGGATGTGGCCGCTGCGATCGATGATGAAGGTTGAACGGGAGACGCCGAACTTGCGATGGCCATCCACCTCCTTGGCCTGCCAGACGCCGTATTGCTTGCAGACGCTGCCTTCGGTATCGGACAGCAGTTCGGTGCCGATGCCTTCCTTGTCGCGGAATTCCGCGTGCTTCAGGCAATCGTCGCGGCTGATGCCGAAAATCACGCAGTCCTGACGGTTGAATTCATTCTCGTGATCGGAAAAATCCGTGACCTCTTTGGTGCAGCAGGGGGTGCCATCCTTCGGGTAGAAAAAAAGCACGATGTGCTTCTTGCCTTGATAGTTCGCCAGATCGACCGTCTCCATGTCGGCATCCGGCAGCGAAAACGTGGGAGCTTTCTCGCCAACCTTGAGCAGCATGTTGTTCTCCTTTAGCGCTCTGCGTGGGGCACTGCTGGGAACGATTCTAGCGGACGGGAATAGCGGTGACTACTGCGGTCGACGGGAATTTTCAGTTTATTTTCCGGGAACTTTTTCCGGAATCTGCACGAAGGTTTCGTCCTGTTTGACCATGCCCAAGTCGAAGCGGGCACGCTCCTCGATGGCGTCGTAGCCCTGCTTCAGGTCGCGGACCTCGGCATCGAGGCCGGCGTTCCTGATTTCCAGCTTGCGCGTCACTTCCTTCTGCTGCTGCAATTGACGGTCGTACTCCCAGACCTTCAGCCAGCCCCCCTTGCCCACCCACAGCGGGTACTGGAGCAGGCCGATGGCAACGAGGAGGCCGACCGTCAGCCAGCGCATGAAAAGGGATCAGCGCAGGTTGTAGAAGGTTTCGCGACCGGGGTAGGAGGCGGTATCGCCGAGATCTTCCTCGATGCGGATCAGCTGGTTGTACTTGGCGATGCGATCCGAGCGCGACAGCGAGCCGGTCTTGATCTGGCCAGCATTGAGGCCGACGGCGATGTCGGCGATGGTGCTGTCCTCGGTTTCGCCGGAACGGTGCGAGATCACCGCAGTGTAGCCGGCCCGCTTGGCCATTTCGACGGCGGCGAAGGTTTCCGACAGGGTGCCGATCTGGTTGATCTTGATCAGGATCGAGTTGCCGATGCCCTTCTTGATGCCTTCCTTGAAGATCTTGGTGTTGGTCACGAAGACGTCGTCGCCGACGATCTGCACCTTGCTGCCGAGGCGGTCGGTGAGCAGCTTCCAGCCATCCCAGTCGGCTTCCGACATGCCGTCTTCGATGGAGACGATGGGGAACTGGTCGGCCAGGTTGGCCAGGTAATCGACGAACTGGGCCGAGGTCAGCTGCAGGCCTTCGCCCGACAGGTGGTACTTGCCGTCCTTGTAGAACTCGGAAGCGGCGCAGTCGAGCGCCAGCAGCACGTCCTGGCCGGGCACGTAGCCGGCGGTCTCGATGGCTTCCATGATGATCTGCAGGGCTTCGGCATGGCTGCCCAGGTTGGGCGCGAAGCCGCCCTCGTCGCCGACGGCGGTCGAGTGGCCCTTCTTGTTGAGCAGCTTCTTCAGCGCGTGGAAGATTTCGGCGCCGCAACGGATGGCTTCACGAATATTGGTGGCGCCGACCGGCATCACCATGAATTCCTGGATGTCCAGGCTGTTGTTGGCGTGCTCGCCACCGTTGATGATGTTCATCATCGGCACCGGCATCTGCATCGGGCTCATGCCGCCGAAGTAGCGGTAGAGCGGCAGGCCGGATTCCTCGGCGGCAGCCTTGGCGACAGCCATCGACACGGCGAGGATGGCGTTGGCGCCGAGACGCGACTTGTTGTCGGTGCCGTCGAGGTCGATCATGGTCTGGTCGATGAAGGCCTGCTCCTGGGCATCGAGGCCGATGATCGCTTCGGAGATTTCCGTGTTGACGTTCTCGACAGCCTGGGAGACGCCCTTGCCGAGGTAGCGGCTGCTGTCCCCGTCGCGCAGCTCGATGGCTTCGCGGGAACCGGTGGAGGCACCGGACGGCACGGCGGCACGACCCATGACGCCGCTCTCCAGCAGCACATCGGCCTCGACCGTCGGATTACCGCGTGAATCGAGAATCTCGCGTGCCACAACATCAACGATAGAACTCATATTTCTTCCTTGTTATCAAAAGGTTGAAAGGATTACTTAATGCAAAACATAAACTAAAACAGGATCCCTGGCGTTGTCACCAGCGCATCGGTCAGCCTTGTGGCTTACTTGCCCATTTCTTCGAAGCCGGCCGCCTTGACTGCCCTGTCGAGCATCTGCAAGGTGGTCAGCAGGCTTTCCATGCGCTCGAGCGGCCAGCTGTTCGGGCCATCCGACCAGGCCTTTTCCGGGCACGGATGGGTTTCCATGAACAACCCGGAAATGCCGACAGCGACGGCCGCCCGGGCCAGCACCGGGACGAATTCGCGCTGGCCGCCGGAGGTGGCTCCCTGCCCGCCGGGCAGTTGCACGCTGTGCGTCGCGTCGAAAACGACCGGGCAACCGGTCTCGCGCATGATGGCCAGGCTACGCATGTCGGAAACCAGGTTGTTGTAGCCGAAGCTGGCGCCACGCTCGCAGACCATGATGTTGTCGGCGCCGTTATTGACCTCGCGCGCCTTGTCGACGACATTCTTCATGTCGCCCGGCGCCAGGAACTGGCCCTTCTTGATATTCACCGGCTTGCCGCAGGAGGCGACGGCGTGGATGAAATCGGTCTGCCGGCAGAGGAAGGCCGGCGTCTGCAGCACATCGACCACCGCAGCAACGGTGGTGATGTCCTCGACGGTATGCACGTCGGTCAGCACCGGCACGCCGATCTGGCGCTGCACTTCGGCAAAGATCCGCATGCCTTCGTCGAGGCCCAGGCCGCGCACCGACTTGCCGGAACTGCGGTTGGCCTTGTCGTACGAGGCTTTGAAAATGTAGGGAATTCCCAGTCGACCGCAGACTTCCTTCATGTAGCCGGCGACATCCAGGCAAAGCTGCTCGGATTCGGCGGTACACGGGCCGGCGATCAGGAAAAAAGGCTGGTCAAGACCAGCCTCGAAGCCACAGAGTTTCATTGTTTCTTGCCCTGTTTGCTGGCCAGAGCGGCTTTCACGTAGGACGTGAACAGCGGGTGGCCGTGACGCGGGTTGGAAGTGAATTCCGGATGGAACTGGCAGCCGATGAACCACGGATGGACGTCGGCCGGCAGCTCGACCATTTCGCACAGGTCGGTGCCCGGCGCCCGGCCGCCAACGACCAGGCCCTTGGCCTCGAGCTGGGCGAGCAGCGTGTTATTGACCTCGTAGCGATGGCGGTGACGCTCGGTGATTTCCGGCGCCCCGTAAATCGAACGGGCCAGCGAACCTTCGGTCAGCTTGCAGACCTGGGCGCCGAGGCGCATGGTGCCGCCGATGTCGGAATCCTCGCTGCGCTTCTCGACCTTGCCGGAAGCGTCGAGCCATTCGGTGATCAGGCCGATCACCGGATACGGCGTGTCGTGGGCGAACTCGGTGGAATGGGCGTTTTCCATGCCGGCCACGTCGCGGGCGAATTCGACGACGGCCAGCTGCATGCCGAGGCAGATGCCGAGGTAGGGCAGCTTGTTCTCGCGGGCGTAGCGGATGGCGGCGATCTTGCCTTCGGTACCGCGCCGGCCGAAGCCGCCCGGCACCAGGATGGCGTCGAGATCCTCGAGGACGGCCGTGCCGTTCTTCTCGATGTCTTCCGAATCGAGATAAACGATATCGACCTGGCTGCGCGTATGGATGCCGGCGTGGCGGATCGCTTCAATCAGCGACTTGTAGGACTCGGTCAGGTCGACATACTTGCCGACGAAGGCGATCTTGATCTGGTGCAGCGGATGCTCGAGCGCCACGATCAGGTTTTCCCAGACGCCGAGGTCGGCCGCCTTGGCCAGGATGTTCAGCTTGTGGCAGACGATCTCGTCGAGCATCTGCTCGTGCAGCATGCCCGGGATCTGGTAGATCGAGTCGGCGTCGAGGCACTCGATGACGGCTTCCGGCATGACGTTGCAGAACAGCGCAATCTTGCGCCGCTCCTCGACCGGGATCGAACGGTCGGCGCGGCAGAGCAGGATGTCCGGCTGGATACCGATTTCGCGCAGTTCCTTGACCGAATGCTGGGTCGGCTTGGTCTTCAGTTCGCCGGCCGTCGGGATGTAGGGCAGCAGCGTCAGGTGCATGTAGCAGACGTTGTTGCGGCCTTCCTGGATGCCCATCTGGCGGATCGCCTCGAGGAAGGGCAGCGACTCGATGTCGCCGACCGTGCCGCCGACCTCGACGATGGCCACGTCGGCCCCCTCGGCCCCGGCCTTGATCTTGAACTTGATCTCGTCGGTAATGTGCGGGATGACCTGCACCGTCTTGCCGAGATACTCGCCGCGGCGCTCCTTCTTGAGCACTGTGTCGTAGATCTGGCCGGTGGTGAAATTGTTGCGCCGGGTCATCTTGGCGCTGGTGAAGCGCTCGTAATGGCCCAGGTCGAGATCGGTCTCGGCGCCATCCTCGGTGACGAAAACCTCGCCGTGCTGGAAAGGACTCATCGTGCCGGGATCGACGTTGATGTAGGGGTCGAGCTTGAGGTGGGTGACTTTGATGCCGCGGGATTCCAGAATGGCCCCGAGCGACGCGGCGGCGATGCCTTTGCCCAGAGAGGACACGACACCACCTGTAACGAAAACGTATTTGGTCATGGAGAGACAGGCTGCGGGAAAGCAGAATGATAGCCGATAAGCCGCCAAAATCCCAAGCCCGACGAACCCCCAACCGATTCGCGCCACACCGTGCCAGACCCGGGAATCCCCCGCCTTTGCTAGAATCCGGCCTGTCATATCGCCAGAAAACGCCTTTTGAAACACGTTCTTGTCGTCAATTTTTCGCAAACCGGGCAACTCGCCGAGATCGCCGGGCAGATCGTCGCCCCCCTGCGTTCGGCCGGGCACGTCGTTCATGTCGAAACCCTGGTGCCGGAAACGCCTTTTCCCTTTCCCTGGCCGATCATCGACTTCGTCGACGTCTTTCCCGAATGCGTGCAACTCGACGCGCCACCGCTCAAACCGCTGCAGATTGCCGCCGATAGCCGTTTCGACCTGGTCATCCTCTGCTACCAGGTGTGGTACCTGGCCCCCGCCCTGCCGATGACGGCCTTCCTGAAGAGCGCCGACGGGCAACGCCTGATCCGCGACACGCCGGTGGTGACGGTAGTCGCCTGCCGCAACATGTGGCTGTCGGCGCAGGAGGCGATGAAACGGCTGATCGCCGAAGCCGGTGGCAAATTGCGCGACCACATCGCCTTCGTCGACCAGGGCCACCCGCTGGCCACCTTCATCACCACGCCGCGCTGGGTGCTGACCGGCCGGCGCGACCGTTTCCTCGGCATGCCGCCGGCCGGCGTTTCACCGGCTGAAATCCGGGCCGCCGGGCGCTTCGGGCGGGCCCTGGGCGACGCCCTCAAGGCCGACGCCGAGCGCCGCGACGGCCCGCTGCTCGGCGGCCTGCGCGCCGTCACCGTCAATCCCCGGCTGGCCATCAGCGAGCGCGCTGGCCGCCGGGCCTTCGGCGTCTGGTCGCGGTTGATCCGGCTATGCGGCCGGCGCGGCCAGTGGCGCCGCCGCCCCGCCCTGCTCGTCTTCGCCATTTATCTGATTGCCATGGTGCTGACGGTCGTTCCGGCCAGCCTGTTGATACAATGGCTGTTTTCTCCCTTGCTCCGGCCGCGCCTCGCCCGGCTGCGCGCCGAACTCGAGCGGCCGTCGGGTTCCGGGGAATTCAACCTGCACAAATATGAACCGTAGCGCCCAGGCTTACATCACCGGTACCGCCAGCTTCCTGCCCAACGCCCCGGTCGCCAACGACGACATCGAAGGCGTGCTCGGCATGATCGCCGGCAAGCCCTCGCGCGCCCGGCGCATCGTGCTGCGCAACAACGGCATCCGCTCGCGCCATTACGCCATCGACCCGGCGACCGGTGCGCCGACCCACACCAACGCCCAACTCACCGCCGAGGCGGTGCGCGGCTTGGCCGGAGCGCATTTTTCGCCGGAGCAGATCGACTGCCTGGTCACCGGCACCTCGCGCCCCGACCAGTTGATGCCCAATCATGGGGTGATGGTGCATGGCGAACTGCGCATTCCCGCCTGCGAAGTGGTGGCGACCGCCGGCATCTGCGTTTCCGGCATCACCGCCCTCAAGTACGCCTGGATGAGCGTGCTCAGCGGCCAGGCGGCCAATGCCGTGGCCACCGGCTCGGAACTGGCCTCGCTCGGCCTGCATGCCCGCAACTTCGAGGCCGAATCGGCGCACCGCGTCGCCGAACTGGAAGCCAACCCCGAAATCGCCTTCGAAAAGGATTTCCTGCGCTGGATGCTGTCGGACGGCGCCGGCGCCTTCCTGGTCCAGGGCGCCCCGCGGCCGGACGGGCTGTCGCTGCGCATCGACTGGATCGACATCCTGTCGCAGGCCGATTCGATGGAAACCTGCATGTACGCCGGCGCCGAAAAACTGGCCGATGGCTCGCTGAAGGGCTGGCAGACCTGTTCGCCGGCCGAATGGAGCAGCCGCTCGATCTTTTCGGTGAAGCAGGACGTCCGCCTGCTCAACGAAGCCATCGCCTACCAGACCATCGGCAAGTCGCTGCAGGCGGCGATCCGCCAGCGCGATCTCAAGGCGGCGGAAATCGACTGGTTCCTGCCCCACATGTCGTCCGAGTACTTCCGCCGGCCGATGGCCGACTGCATGGCCGCCGTCGGCTTCCCGCTGGGCGAGGACAAATGGTTTACCAACCTGCACGACAAGGGCAATACCGGATCGGCGTCGATCTACATCATGGTCGACGAACTGCTCCGTAGCGGCCGCCTGGCGGCCGGCGACCGCCTGCTCTGCTTCGTGCCGGAAAGCGGCCGCTTCACCGGTTCGCTTATGCACCTGACGGCGGTCGACCATGCTTGACAGCGAAGTCCCGCAGGAAGGCAACAGCACGCTGGACGGCCACCGCAAGGCGGTCTATGCGCGCGGCGCCGACGGCAAGCTGCACCTGGTCCAGTCGGCCGGCTGGGAGGTCGAGGAAATCGTCACCCGCCAGGCCGTCGACGACCTCCGCCGCCTGGCCGAGGACGCCCGCCGGCGGGTGATCGCCGGCCAGACCTCGCCGCTCGAATTCCACATGCACCGCGTCCGCATGGACGTGCCCCTGCTCGCCCAGGCCAGCGGCATCTGGCAGTGGCGCATCCGCCGGCATTTCCGGCCGGATGTCTTCGCCCACCTGTCGCCGGCCGTGCTCGGGCGCTACGCCGAGGCCATGGGCCTCGGCGTCGAACAGTTAAAGAAGGTCGAATGAGCGACTTCCAGCACAGCCAGGCCTCGCATTGCGAGAGCGGCGTCATGTCGGCGATGCTGCGCCACCACGGCCTGCCGCTGTCGGAGCCGATGGCCTTCGGCCTGTCGTCGGCGCTGTCCTTCGCCTACCTGCCCATCGTCAAGATCAACGGCCTGCCGCTGGTCGGCTACCGGATGCCGCCCAGGTTCATCATCAAGGGCCTGCAGAAGCCGCTCGGCCTGACCATGCGCTTCGAAACCTTCCGCGACCCGGCGCGCGGCGCCGCCCGCCTGAACGAACTGCTCGACGCCGGCCGCATCGTCGGCCTGCAGACCTCGGTGTTCTGGCTGCCCTACCTGCCGCAAGACCTGCGCTTTCACTTCAACGCCCACAACGTGCTGGCCTACGGCCGCGACGCCGGCAGCGGTGACTACCTGCTCTCCGACCCGGTCGCCGAAACCGCCGTTCGCTGCGCCCCGGCCGACCTGCAGCGGGCGCGCTTCGCCAAGGGCGTGCTGGCCCCGCGCGGCCTGCTCTACTACCCGCTCAGCCAGCCGCAGGCGCCCGACTGGCAGAAGGTCCTGCCGGCCGCCATCAAGAAGACGACGCGCATCATGCTCGACGCCCCGCTGCCCATCATCGGGGTGCGCGGCATCCGCCGCCTGGCCAAGGCCATCGAAGGCCTCGACGCCGAGCGCGAGGCGGCGCGCAGCAAGCTGTTCATCGGCCAGGTGGTGCGCATGCAGGAGGAAATCGGCACCGGCGGCGGCGGTTTCCGCTTCATCTACGCCTCCTTCCTGCAGGAAGCCGCCGCCCTGCTCGGCCGGCCGGCGCTCGACGAACTGTCCGAAAAGCTGGTCGACATCGGCGACGAATGGCGCGAGTTCGCGCTCGCCACCGCCCGCCAGATCCGCGGCCGCGACCCGCTCGCCCCGGCCCGCCTGGCCGACAAGCTGCGCCTGATCGCCGACCGCGAGCAGGCCTTCTTCGGCGACCTGCGCCGCGCCGCCTGATGCTGGCCATCGACGGCGTTTCATTTCGCTACCGCGAGACCGGCCCGGCCGCCCTCGACGCCGTCTCGCTCGATGTCCCGGCCGGCGCGGTCTACGGCCTGCTCGGCCCGAACGGTGCCGGCAAGACGACGCTGATCTCGCTGCTCGCCGGCCTGCTCGCCCCGAGGGGCGGCACGATCACGCTGGACGGCCGGCCGCTGGCCGAAGCCCGCGCCGCCAACCGGCGGGCCATTGCGCTGGTGCCGCAGGACTACGCCTTCTACCCGATGCTGACGGCCGGCGAGAACCTGCGCTTTTTCGCCGGCGTGCTCGGCCTGCAAGGCGGCGAAGCCCGCCGGCAGGTCGACGCCGCCATCACCTTCGCCCGCCTCGAACAGGTCGTCGGCCAGCGCGCCGAACAGCTGTCGGGCGGCCTGCGCCGGCGCCTCAACCTGGCCATCGGCCTGCTCGGTAAGCCACAGCTACTGCTCCTCGACGAACCGACGGTCGGCGTCGATCCGCAATCGCGCCGCTTCCTGCTCGACGCCATCGCCGGGCTGCCGGCGGCCGGCACGACGGTGATCTACACCAGCCACTACATGGAGGAGGTCGAGGCCATCTGCCAGCGCATTGCCATCATCGACCACGGCCGGGTGCTCGCCGAAGGGGCGCTGGCCGACCTGCTGGCCAGCCCCCGGCCGCAGCTCGACATCGAGCTCGACGGCCCGCTGCCGGCCGAGCTGGCCGAACGCTACGCGGCCAGCGCGCAGGGAAATTGCAAATTTCGCCTTTTTTTGCCGTCGACCGCAGCACTCGCCGGCCTGCTCGACCAGCTGGCCGCGGCCGGCTGCGGCGTCCGCCAGCTCAGCCTCGGCCGCCACGACCTCGAACAGCTGTTCATGCAGCTGACCAGCCGCTCGCTGCGAGATTGAGCGATGACCCGCCTGCACGCCCTCTGGCTCAAGGAATCGATCGCCCTGCTGCGCGACCGGCACGGCCTCTTGGCGCTGTTCATCATGCCGACCGTCTTCATCCTGGTCATGACCATGGCGCTGCGCGACGCCTTTTCGCCGGGGGCCAGCATCGATGCCGCCTACGTCGTCGTCGATCTCGACCGCAGCCCGCACTCGGCGGCGCTGCTCAAGCGCCTCGACCAGGGCGTTTCCTTCCGCCGCCTGGCGCCGCCGGCCGATCCGCAAGCGGCCCGGCAGGGCATCGCCGATGGCCGCCAGGTGCTGGCCCTGATCCTGCCCCAGGGCTTCGGCGAACGCCTGCTCGCCCCGGCCGGCGCCGACGGCCAGCCGACCGCCCCGCTCCAGCTGTTCACCGACCCCGCGCTCAGCCCGGCCCTGCAGCTGGCCTTCCGCAACCAGGTGATGGCCGCGCTGGGCGCCGTCCGCGCCGACGAACTGAGCCAGCGCGCCGGCCTGCTCTTCGGCCTGCCGGTAAAGCCCGGTGCCGCCGTCCAGCGCGACTGGCCGGACGAAATCGTCAGCCTCGCCGTCGGCAAGGCGGGCAGCCTGCGGCCGCCCTCGTCGGTGCAGCAGAACGTGCCGGCCTGGCTGATCTTCGCCATGTTCTTCGTCGTCATCCCGGTCTCGGCCATCTTCATCATCGAGCGCCAGCAGGGCACGCTGCAGCGCCTGCGCGCCATGGGCCTGCCTTTCCACCTGGTGCTGGCCGGCAAGCTGCTTCCCTTTTTCGTCGTCAACCAGTTGCAGGCCGTACTCATGGTGCTGGTCGGCATTTTCCTGGTGCCGCTCTTCGGCAGCGAAGCGCTCGAACTGCCGGGCAGCCTGCCGCTCCTCCTCAACGCCTGGGCGGTCGCCGCCGCCGTCAGCCTGGCCGCCGTCGCCTTCGCGCTGCTCGTCGCCAGCCTGGCCCGCACCGCCGAGCAGGCGACGGTGATCGGCGGCGTCGGCAACATCCTGATGGGCGCCATCGGCGGCATCATGGTGCCCAAGTTCGTGATGCCGGCCGCCATGCAGCAACTGGCCGCCTGGTCGCCGATGGCCTGGGGGCTGGAAGGTTTCCACATCGTCATGCTGCGCCACGGCGGCTTCGCCGACATCCTGCCCAGCCTGGCCCGCCTGCTCGCCTTCGCCGCCGCCGCGCTGCTGCTCGCCGTCTGGCTCAACCACCGCTCACTGGCCGCCCGTTGATGAATACCGCCCTCCGTCTCGAACTGAAAGCCCTGATCGTCGAATCCTGCGACAAGGATTGCGCCCCGGAGAGCATCACCGACGACGAGATCCTCTTCGGCCCGGAAGCGCCGCTGCAGCTCGATTCGCTCGACGCGCTGCAGGTCTCGATGGCGATCAAGAAGCAATACGGCCTGCGCCTGCCCGACAGCAAGGAAACCCGACGCATCCTGGCCAGCGTCGCCAACCTCGCCGAGCACCTCGAAGCCTGGCTGGCCAGCCGCCCGTGAACCGCCCGGTTTACATCGGCCGCCGCGCCCTGCTCTGCGCCCGCGGCGACTCGCCGGCCGCCGTCGCCGCCGCGCTGTGGGCCGGCCAGTGCAGCGCCGGGCGGCGCCGGCTGGGGGCACGCCAGTTTCCCTATTTCGCGCTGACCGGGGCGGAAACCGACTGGCTGCGCCGGGCCGAAGGCTTCGTCGGCCAGATCGCCGGCCAGCTCGGCCCGCTACCTGCCCAGACGCCGCTCTTCGTCGCCTCGTCGTCCTTCCAGATCGGTCATTTCGAGCAACTCGGGCCGCCCTTCGACCTGCCCCCGGCCAGCGCCTCGTTCACCCCGCTGATCGCCCAATGGCTGGGCCTGGACGGCCCCCGCTACAGCTTCTCGAACGCCTGCATCGCCGGCTTTTCGGCCATCGACGCGGCGCGCACTTTGATCGCCGGCGGCCTCATCGACGACGCCGTGGTGCTCGGCTGCGAACTGGCCAACGCCAGCACGCTGGCCGGCTTCGCCAGCATGGAACTGCTCTCGGCCGAAGCCGCCCGGCCGTTCGACGCTGGCCGCGACGGCCTGGTGCTGGGCGAAGCGCTGGCTGCCGTCCACCTCAGCGCCGAGCCTGCCGACTGGCGCATCGCCGGCCTGCGCACCGGCCTCGACGGCCACTCGACGACCGGCCCGGACCCGGATGGCGGGCGCATCGCCGCCGTCGCGGTCGACTGTCTGAACGAGGCCAAAATGCAAGCCGCCGACATCGAGTTGGTCAAGCTGCAGGCGGCCGGCTCGCCGGGCACCGACCTGGCCGAGGCCAACGCCCTGCGCCGGGTCTTCGGCCAGGCCATGCCGCCGCTGCTCTCGTTCAAGGCCGCCCTCGGCCACACCCTGGGCGCCAGCGGCATCGCCGAACTGGCCGCCCTGCTCGCCTGCCTCGACGCCGACCGCCTGCCGGCCACCGCCGGCTTCGCCCGGGTCGATCCGGAAATCGCACTGGCACCGATGGTCGCGCCCAGCACCGCGCACGTCGAGCGCGCCCTGCTCAACCTGATCGGCTTCGGTGGCGGACTGGCCAGCCTGATCGTCGCGCGCCGGCCATGATTTTTCTCGACGCCGCCTTCTCGCAGCACTTCGCCCCGGCCGACCTGGCCGGCGCCGTGCGCGACGCGCTCGGCAAGCCGCTGCGCCGCGCCGCGCCGCTCACCCAGCTGGCCGTGACCGGCGCCCTGCACGCCATCCCGCCGCAACGCCGGGCGCTGCCGACCGCCCTGCTCTGGCAGTCGACCAGCGGCCCGCGCCGCGAGACCCTGCACCTGCTCGGCGAAATGTGCGGCGGCGGCGAGCCCATGCCCTACGATTTCCTGGCCACCCAGCCGGCCATCGCCGCCGCCCAGTTGCAGCCCCTGCTGCCCGGCCTGGACTGCGCCATGCACCTGCCGCTCGACGACGAGAAGCGCGCCGGCTGGTCGCTGCTCCTCGCCCTGGCCTGCCGCTGGCTGGCCGCAGGCCGCTACGCCCAGGTGCTGTGCGCCAGCCTCGACTGCTGGGACGAGGCGGCGACTGGTGACTGGCTGAGCCTGAGCGCCCGGCCCCTTGAAAATCCGCTGGCCGGCCTCCAGTTAAGCGACATGCAGCCGCCCGACGCCCTGCCCGACACCCCCGATTTCCCGGCCCGGCTGGCCGGCTGGCTGGCCGGCGACGGTCCGGCGCCGCTTGTCCTGGTTTCCCCCCGCGCCGCCCGGCTGACGTTAGAATTCTCCCGACTTTAATTTCCACAGGCTCCCAACATGTCCGAATTCGCCTTTGATGTTTCCCTCGAAAACTTCGAAACCAAGGTCCTCACCGTCGCCGACAAGGTGCCAGTAGTCGTCGACTTCTGGGCCCCCTGGTGCGAGCCATGCAAGGTCCTGAAGCCCTTGCTCGAGAAGCTGGCCGAGGAATTCAAGGGCCGCTTCCTGCTGGCCATGGTCAACGCCGACGAGAACCCCGAGCTGGCCCAGCATTTCGGCGTGCGCAGCATTCCCTCGGTCAAGGTGCTGTTCCAGGGCCAGCTGGTCGATGAATTCAACGGCGCCCTGCCCGAAGGCAAGGTCCGCGAGTTCCTCGAACGCATCGCGCTGCCGGCCGGGTCGGAAGGCAACCTGCGCGAGGAGGCCGCCGCCCTGGTCGGCGAAGGCAAGCTCGACGCGGCGCTGGCCAAGCTGGTCGCCGCCAGCCAGGCCAACCCGCAGGACCAGGCCATCCAGCTCGACGCCGTCGACGTGCTGATGCAGCTCGGCCGCCACGACGAAGCCAAGCAACTGCTGGCCGGCGACTACGCCAACGAACCGGACCGCGCCAATGCCCTGCGCGCCCGCCTGGCGCTGGCCGACGGCGCCGCCGACACGGCTGCCATCGAAGCGAAGCTGGCCGCCAACCCGGCCGACCACGCCGCCCGCCTCGAACTGTCGCGCGCCCTGGCCGCCCAGAGCCGCTTCCGCGAAGCTATGGAAGCCGCCCTGCACGTCGCCCTGACCGACCGCTTCTTCGACGAAGGCGCCGGCCGCAAGGCGCTGCTCAATCTGTTCGAAGCCCTCGCCGGCAGCGAGCAGTACGACGACCTTATCCGCGAGTTCCGCCGCAAGCTGTCCGCCGGCCTCAACTGATCCCGCCCGGGGCATCGGCCGTGCGGCTGTTCTACACCGATGTCTTCGTGCTTCCCCTGCCGCCTGGCCATCGCTTCCCGATGGAAAAATATTCGCGGCTGCGCCACAGCCTGCTGGCCAGCGGCGAATTCCGGCCGGACGACTTCCACCTGCCGCCGGCGGCCAGCGACGAGGAACTCGGCCGCGCCCACGACCTCGCCTACATCCGGGCCGTTGCCGACGGTCGACTGGAAAAATCGGCCGAAAAGCAAATCGGCTTCCCGTGGAGCGCCGCCATGGTCGAGCGTTCCCGGCGTTCGGCCGGGGCCACCATCGCCGCCTGCCGGGCCGCGCTCAAGGACGGCGTCGCCGCCAACCTGGCCGGCGGCACCCACCACGCCTTCCGCGACCGCGGCGAGGGCTTCTGCGTCTTCAACGACGCCGCCGTCGCCGCCCGCGCCATGCAGGCCGAAGGCCGGGCCGGCCGCCTGCTGATCGTCGATTGCGACGTGCACCAGGGCAACGGCACGGCCAGCATCCTGCGCGGCGACGACAGCGTGTTCACCTTTTCCATGCACGGCGCCCGCAATTTCCCCTTCGCCAAGGAGGCGAGCGACCTCGACATCGAACTGCCCGACGGCTGCCCCGACGAAGCCTACCTGCAGCAGCTCGACCACGGCCTGGCCACCGCCTTCGACCTGGCCCGCCCCGATCTGGTCATTTACCTGGCCGGCGCCGACCCCTACCGCGACGACCGCCTCGGCCGCCTGGGGCTGAGCATGGACGGCCTGGCCGAGCGCGACCGGCGGGTCTTTGCCCGCTGCCGCCAGCAAGGCGTAGCGGCCGCCATCGCCATGGCCGGCGGCTATGCCCGCCAGATCGACGACACGGTCAGCATCCACCGCAACACCATCTGCCTCGCCCGGCGAACTTGGGGCTAAAATTCTTCGGATGCATGCCAACGACCTCTACCTGACCGCCGGCATCCGCCGCCTCGAAGCCGGCCACGCCGAGCAGCCGCTGATGCAGCGGGCCGGCGCCGCGGCGGCGCACTGGGCGGCTGCCCTGGCCGGCGACCGCAACCGGCCCGTCCTCGTCCTTGCCGGCCCCGGCAACAACGGCGGCGATGCCTTCGAGATGGCCGGCCTGCTGCGCCAGCGCTTCTTCGACGTCCGCCTCGTTTTCATCGGCGACGCCGGCCGCCTGCCGACCGATGCCGCTGCCGCCCACGGCCGCTTCGTCGCCGGCGGCGGCACCACGCTGCGCCAGATTCCCGACGACGAACACTGGTCGCTGATCGTCGACGGCCTGTTCGGCATCGGCCTGCGCCGCGCCCCGGAAGACGACTACGCCCGCCTGGTCATCAACGCCAACCGCCTGGCCGAGCGCGACCGTTGCCCGCTGCTCGCCCTCGACTGCCCGTCCGGCCTCGACGCCGACACCGGCTGCGCCTTCAACCCGACGATCCGGGCCAGCCATACGCTGACCTTCATCGCCGGCAAGCCCGGCCTGCACACCCTGGACGGCCCCGACTACTGCGGCGAGATCCGTGTCGCCGGGCTCGACCTCGATTTACCGCCCGACGAGATAGCCGACGGCCGCCTGCTCGGCCCCGACGATTTCGCCAGCCGCCTCAAGCCGCGCCGCCGCAACACCCACAAGGGCAGCTTCGGCAACGCCGGCGTCCTCGGCGGCGGCAAGTCGATGGTCGGCGCCGCCCTGCTCGCCGCCCGCGCCGCCCTCAAGCTGGGCGCCGGCCGCGTCTATCTCGGCCTGCTCGACGGCGAGGCCCCGACCGTCGATCCCAACCAGCCGGAACTGATGATCCGGCGGGCCGACACCCTGCTCCAGGCCGATCTCCAGGCCCTCGCCTGCGGCCCCGGCCTGGGCCGCTCGGCCGACGCGACGCGCCTGCTCGAACAGGCCCTGAAGGCGCCGGTCAACCTGGTGCTCGATGCCGATGCCCTCAACCTGCTGGCCGAAGACGGCCGCCTGCAGGGCAACCTCTACAACCGGGTCGGCGTCGCCGTACTCACCCCGCACCCGGCCGAAGCGGCGCGCCTGCTCGATTGCCCGCTACGCGACATCCAGGCCGACCGGGTCGCCGCCGCCCGCGAACTGGCCGAGCGCTACCGCAGCCATGTCGCGCTCAAGGGCTGCGGCACGGTGATCGCGACGGTCGACGGCAAATTCTGGGTCAATCCGACCGGCAACCCGGGCATGGCCACCGCCGGCATGGGTGACGTGCTGAGCGGCCTGATCGTCGCCCTGATCGCCCAGAACTGGCCGGCCGACCTCGCCCT
Source organism: Dechloromonas sp. Dech2017 (assembly GCA_009469585.1). Taxonomy (GTDB): domain Bacteria; phylum Pseudomonadota; class Gammaproteobacteria; order Burkholderiales; family Rhodocyclaceae; genus Azonexus. The sequence continues at coordinate 257,986 of SSXW01000001.1, read as the reverse complement.
GCTCGCCGCCGTGCACCTCCACGGCGCCGCCGCCGACCGCCTGCTAGCCGAGGGCGTCGGGCCGGTCGGCCTGACCGCCGGCGAGGTCATCGACGCCGCCCGCCAGGTGTTCAACGCCTGGGTCGCCGAGCGCCAGCCGCGGTAGAATTCAGCCCCCACCGCCGCCTACCCACCGCCATGACCATCGAATTCGACTACCCGCTGACCGCCGAGATTTCCCGCAACGTCGCCGCCGCACTGGCCGAGGACGTCGGCGCCGGCGACCTGACCGCCGCCCTGGTCCCCGGCGACCGCCAGGTGCACGCCACGGTGATCTCACGCGAGGCCGGCGTGCTCTGCGGCACGGCCTGGTTCGACGAATGCGTGCGGCGCTGCGACCCGACTGCCACCGTCACCTGGTACGCCGCCGACGGCGAGCGCATCGCCGCCAACCAGATGCTCTGCGACATCGCCGGCAACGGCCGCGCCCTGCTCACCGCCGAACGCAGCGCCCTCAATTTCCTGCAACTGCTGTCAGCGGTGGCCAGCAAGGCGCGCATTTACGCCGACGCCATCGCCGGCACCGGGGCGCAGGTGGTCGATACCCGCAAGACCCTGCCTGGCCTGCGCATCGCGCAGAAATACGCCGTCCGCGCCGGTGGCGGCGGCAACCACCGGCTGGCCCTGTGGGACGCCATCCTGATCAAGGAAAACCACATCCACGCCGCCGGCGGCATCGCCCAGGCCATGGCCGAGGCCCGCCGGGTCGCGGCCGGCGCCGCCGACCGCTGCAAGTTCATCCAGGTCGAGGTCGAGAATCTCGACGAATTCCAGCAGGCGCTGGCGGCCGGGGCGACCATGGTGCTGCTCGACAATTTCAGCCTCGACCTGATGCGCCAGGCGGCCAGCCTCAACGCCGGCCGCGCCGTGCTCGAAGCCTCGGGCAACGTCACGCTGGAAACCATACGCGGCATCGCCGAGACCGGCGTGGACAGGATTTCGGTCGGTGCCCTGACCAAGGACGTGAAGGCCCTCGACCTCTCGATGCGCTTCGTCGGCTAGGCTAGCCGGGCTTTTGTTGTCATAATTGCCGCTGGCATTGCCGAGAACGAAAGTCCAAGGGGGACCCATGCTGTTTGCGCTTTTCTACGTTGTCGCCATTCTCATCCTGGTTCTGCACTTCACCGGTTTCCTCGCCCGGCGCAACCTCGAATGGCTGGTCATCGTCCTCGCCGTCGCCGTCTTTCCCGCCGTCATTTACCTCTAGTACCGCGTTCCGCCAAACCGCTTACATGAAATCGCGCCTTCTCGCGCCATGCGGCGTTGCAAATCCTCGCCATAGCGACTGCTATGTCTGCGGTTTGCGCCTTGCCTGACACGAGAATGCATCGATTTCATTCGTAAGCTCATTGACGGAACGCAGTACTAGGCTTGATCGCCACCAGGTCGATCAAGGCCGATAGCCCGGCATGGGCAGCGCCTTCGGCCAGGCTGGCCTCATGTTCGCGCAGCAAGGCGATTTCCCAATCGCCGAACACCTCGGCCAGCATCGCTTCCGTATAAAGATTTTCCACCGCTGACGGCCCGCCGGTGCGGTATTCCAGCTGTTTCGGCGTATAGCCCTGAAGGAGCAGCACGCCGCCAGGTTTCACCGCCTGCTTCATGCCGGCTAGTTGCCGGACCCTTTCCTCCGGCGTGGCGAACTGGATGAAAATGCCGACCACCGCATCGTAAATCTCGCTCGGCCACGCCCAGTTCAGGATGTCGGCCTGCACCAGGTCGACCGCGACATGGCGGGCCCGGGCAAGCTTGGCGGCCTTTTCGAGGGCCACCGGCGAAATCTCGGTAGCCGTCACCGCACAGCCCTGTTCGGCCAGCCACACGGCGTTGCGTCCCTCGCCATCGGCCACCGACAGCACCTGCATGCCGGCGCCGAAACGTTCGGCCTGGCTGGCCAGGAACTTGTTGGGCGCCGTGCCGAACAGGTAATCCTCGCCGGCATCCCGGTAACGCGCCGACCAGAAACTTTCGTGATCGAAGCCGCTCATCGTCCTGCCCCCGCTTTCTGTTCCGTCATTTCCCGAACAACAAAAAAGGCAGCCGCAGCTGCCTTCCTTGCCGGCCCCGCCGGTCAGACCCGCTCGACGAGGTAACGTTTCACCGCCTCGACGTCCGGTGCCATGACCACCACGCGCTGCGGTAGCTTCTCGATGCCCGCCAGGTCGGCCGGGCGGACCGGCTCGCTGCCCAGGGCTTCGCGGATGGTTTCCTCGAACTTGGCCGGCTGGGCGGTTTCGAGGACGACCATGGGCACGCCGGGCAGGCGGTTCTCCAGGGCCACCTTGAGGCCGTCGGCGGTGTGGGTGTCGACCATCACGCCGTACTTTTCCTGGGCGAGGCGGATGGTCGCCAGGCGGTCGGCGTGCGAGCTGCGGCCGGAAACAAAAGCGAATTTCGGCAGATTTTTCCAGTAGACCGTGGCGCTCAGGTCGAAAGCCTGGCCCTTGTCCACCTTGGCCCACAGGTCGGCGACCACGGCCGGGTCGCGGCCGACCAGGTCGAACACGAAGCGCTCGAAGTTGGAGGCCTTGGAAATGTCCATCGACGGGCTGGAGGTGACGCTGGTTTCGGCCGAGGTGCGCGGGCGATAGACGCCGGTCTTGAAGAATTCGTCGAGGACGTCGTTCTCGTTGGTGGCGAGCACCAGGCGGGCGATGGGCAGGCCCATCTGGCGGGCGATGTGGCCGGCGCAGATGTTGCCGAAATTGCCCGAGGGCACGCTGAAGGCGACCTGTTCGTCGTTCGATCTGGTGGCCAGGAAATAGCCCTGGAAGTAATAGACGATCTGCGCCGCGACGCGCGCCCAGTTGATCGAATTGACGGCGCCGATCTTGTACCTGGACTTGAATTCGGCGTCGTTGGAGACGGCTTTGACGATGTCCTGGGCGTCGTCGAACATGCCGGTGACGGCGATGTTGAAGATGTTGGCGTCCTGCAGCGAATACATCTGGGCGCGCTGGAAGGCGCTCATCTTGCCGTCCGGCGACAGCATGAAGACCTTGACGTTGTGCTTGCCGCGCATGGCGTATTCGGCCGCCGAACCGGTGTCGCCAGAAGTGGCGCCGAGGATGTTGATGGACTCGCCGCGCTGGTCGAGCACGTACTCGAACAGGTTGCCCAAGAGCTGCATGGCCATGTCCTTGAAGGCCAGGGTCGGGCCGTTCGACAGTTCCTGCGTGTACAGGCCGTCTTCCAGCCGGGTCAGCGGCGTAATCTGCGCCGCATCGCCGCCGTTGCGGGTGTGGCAATAGACCTGCGCGGTATAGGTCTTGGCGACCAGCGCCTTCAAGTCGGCCGGCGGGATGTCGGTGATGAACTTGCTGAGAATTTCGTAGGCCAGGTCAGCGTAGGACAGTTGTCGCCAGGCATCGAGTTCGGCGCGGCTGACCTGCGGATAGCTTTCCGGCAGGTAGAGCCCGCCGTCCGGCGCCAGACCACCGAGCAGGATGTCGCAGAAGGACTGGGGCGCGGCGCGGCCGCGGGTCGAGATGTAGCGCATGGCGAAGCCCTGAAAAGCGAAAAACGGGGATTTTACCGCGTCGACCGCGACACGCGCACGGCTTGCAGCAAGCCGGCGGCAAAGAGCGCCAGGGCAAGGACCGTCAGCCCACCGCCGACAGCCTCGAAACCGCCGAGCAGGGCCAGCCCGGCCGCGAAAAACAGCATCGCGCGCCAGCTGCCGGTCGCCGCCAGCTTTTCACGCATCAACGGCCGGGCCGGGATGACCGGCCCCGGCCAGCGCCAGACCGGCAGCAACTGGCTCAAGGCACCGCTGACCAGCGGCAGCAGGAAGCCGGCCGCCCAGGCCAGCAGCGACGGTCGCGCCGGCCACAGCCCGGCGCCGTGCAGCGCCCCGGCGACCAGCACCAGCAGCAGGCCGCCCAGCGCCGCCAGCAGCGGGGCGGCGACGCCGTCGGCGACCAGCGTTTTCAGGCCGAAGCGCCGTATCCACTGCCCGGCCAGGCGAAGCGCCGCGACCAGCAGCAGGGCGGCACCGGGCACGGCCAGGGGCCAGTAGAGGGCAGCGCCCAGGCCGACGATCACCGCCCCGCCGGCGACCAGCGCCAGTTGCCGACGCAGCCAGCCGGCGGCGTCCGGATCGGGCTTGCCGAGCGCCGTCGGCAGCAGGACCGGCAGCGTGCCGAGGGCTGCCAGGCCGACCAGGCCCAGCGTGTTGAGATGCAGGTGAAAAATCCGCAAGGCCGGCCACTGCCCGGGCAACAAAGGCATCGCCACCACCGCACCAAGGGCCAGGATCAGGCAGCCCAGCCCGGCGCCGTACCAGCGCCAGCCGGGATGCGGCGAACCGAGCGTGGCCCGCGAACGGCCGACGATCCAGCGCAAGAGCACGGCGGCCAGCAGCAGGTCGGCCGCCGCGCCGGCGTACACCACGTGATGCGGCAACCAGCCCTGCATGGCGGCGGCGATAGCCAGGCCGACGGCCTGGGCCAGCGACGGCAACCGGGCCAGGTGACGGCCCGGCCCGCCGGTGCGCGTCAGCACCGGCACGAAATGCATCATCGCCGCCATGATCAGCGGCACGATGCCGGGGGCGAAGGCCAGGTGGGCCACCGCCACCGGCGAGCCCAGACCGCTCACGGCCAGCAGGGCGCTGGCCATCAAGGAGAGCAGGCTGAGGCTCGCGGTAATCAGCACTCAGGCGACGACGGAAAAATCGATGACGATGGCGCCCGGCTCGCGTTGCTTGTACTCGATGCTTAGATGGGCGCCGTAGCGCTGCTGCAGCTGGGCGAGCAGCGGCAGCGGATCGTGGTCGTTGCAGAAACGCATGGTCTCGCCGACCTGCAGGGCGTCGAGCGCGCCGAAGATGGCGGCATGGCGGAAACGCTTGGCGATGCCGCGGGCATCGAAGGGATAGAGGGCTTCGGGGGTGGTGTGGTTGCAGACGTGAATGGGTTGCATCATGGCTCCTGTTCGACTTGCCGACATGGCAATCGGGGGCGATTGTGCCGGCCTGGCCGGTGGAAGTCCTTGATCCATATCGTCATGCCCCTGCCCGGGCCGGGTTTATTCGCCGGCCACCGTGAAGGGATCGCCGGAGGCGAGGAAATTGCCGCCGGCCAGGTAGTGGATGGTGCGCAGCGCGTCATCGTCGAAGCGCCAGCGGCCGTCGGCGAACACCCGCGGATCGGCCCAGGCGGCCAGCACTTCGCCGAGAAACAGGTCGTAGCGCTGCTCGTTGTGCGGCTCGGAAATCACCCGGCACTCCAGCCAGGCGACGCAGCCGTCGATCAGCGGCGCGTCACCGACGCTGCCCGGGGCCGTGGCGATGCCGAGCGTGGCGAATTTGTCGACCTCACGCCCGGTGCACGAGCCGACGGCGAGCACCTGCCCGGCGATGGCCCGGCACGGGATGTTGAGGGTGAAACGGCCGCTCGCTTCGATCAGTTCGCGGGTCAGCGTCGTCCTGTCGACGACGACGGCGACCTTGGGCGGCGAGAAGTCGAGCGGCATCGCCCATGATGCCGCCATCACGTTACGCCGCTCGCCGTGGGCGGTCGACACCAGCGTCACCGGCCCGTGGTTCATCAGCAGGTAGGCTGCTTCCAGCGCGACTGCTTGTCGTTGCATGCGATGCTCCATGAAAAACGGGAGCCGCAGCCCCCGTCGGGTGATTCCGGGCACATTCCGGCGGTCAACCGGAAAAATCGCCCGAAATCGAAATGCCCGGCAAGCCGGTTACTGCAGCTCTTCCAGGCGAATGCGCTTGACCTTGCCCTTCTGCGCGGCGAGGCCTTCGATCCTGGCGATCGCCGCGTCGGCAGCGCTTTCCTTGCAGACGTGGGTGAGGATGATGATGTCGGTCTCGCCCTCGCCTTCTGCCGGCTCGCGCTGCAGCATGGCGTCGATCGAGATGGCCTGGTCGGCCAGGATGCGGGTGACGTCGGCCAGCACGCCCGGCTTGTCCTCGACGCGCAGGCGCAGGTAGTAGCCGGTTTCGATCTCGCTCATCGGCAGGATGGGCAGGTTTTCCGACATGGCGTCCGGCTGGAAGGCCAGGTGCGGCACGCGGTGGGCGGCATCGGCGGTGGCCAGGCGGGTGACGTCGACGAGGTCGGCGATCACCGCCGAAGCCGTCGGCTCGGCGCCGGCGCCCTTGCCGTAGTAGAGCGTGGTGCCGACGGCGTCGCCCTTGACGACGACGGCGTTCATGGCGCCCTCGACGTTGGCGATCAGGCGCTTGGCCGGGATCAGCGTCGGATGCACGCGCAGCTCGATGCCCTTCTCCCGGCGCTTGGCGATGCCGAGCAGCTTGATGCGGTAACCGAGTTGCTCGGCGTACTTGATGTCGGAGGCTTCCAGCTTGGTAATGCCTTCGATGTAGGCCTTGTCGAACTGGACCGGGATGCCGTAGGCGATGGAGGCAATGAGGGTGGCCTTGTGCGCAGCATCGACGCCTTCGATGTCGAAGGTCGGATCGGCTTCGGCGTAGCCCAGGCGCTGGGCTTCCTTGAGCACCTCGTCGAAGGACAGGCCCTTGTCGCGCATCTCGGAGAGGATGAAGTTGGTCGTGCCGTTGATGATGCCGGCCGCCCATTCGATGCGGTTGGCGGTCAGGCCCTCGCGCAGTGCCTTGATGATGGGGATGCCGCCGGCCACCGCCGCTTCGAAGGCGACCATGACACCCTTCTGCTGGGCGGCGGTGAAAATCTCGGTGCCATGCACGGCGAGCAGCGCCTTGTTGGCGGTGACCACGTGCTTGCCGTTGGCGATGGACTGCATGACCACGTCCTTGGCCACGCCGTAGCCGCCGATCAGCTCGACGATGATGTCGATTTCCGGGTCATTGACCAGCGAGAAGGCGTCGTCGGTAACCCGGGCGGTGCCGCCGGTGATCTGTTTGGCGGTTTCGACATTGCGGTCGGCGACGGCCGTGATGCGGATCGGCCGGCCGGCGCGGCGCGTGATTTCCTCCGCGTTACGGTTAAGAACGGTCCAGGTGCCACCGCCGACGGTGCCGATGCCGATAAGGCCAACATTGATGGGTTTCATATTTAGGATCGAGTTGCTTAGGAGTTAGGATCGAGTGGTGGTTTTGCTAGCAGCTAGGCAACTAGTTAGTGCCGTGACGCTTGCGATAGTTTTCCAGGAAGCGGGCGATACGGCCGATAGCCTCCTTGAGATCGTCCTCGTGCGGCAGGAAGACCAGGCGGAAATGGTCGGGATGCGGCCAGTTGAAGCCGGAGCCCTGGACCAGCAGCACCTTTTCTTCCTGCAACAGCTCGGAAATGAACTGCTGGTCGTTGCGGATCGGATAGATCACCGGGTCCAGCTTCGGGAACATGTACAGCGTCGCCTTCGGCTTGACGCAGCTGACCCCCGGAATGGCGTTGATCAGCTCGTGCGCCACGTCGCGCTGGCGGCGCATGCGGCCGCCCTCGGCGACCAGGTCGTCGATGCTCTGGTAGCCGCCGAGCGCCGTCTGGATGCCGTGCTGCCCCGGGGCATTGGCGCACAGGCGCATCGAGGCCAGCATGTCGAGGCCTTCGATATAGTCCTTGGCGTGGCGCTTTTCGCCGGAAACGATCATCCAGCCGGCGCGATAGCCGCAGGAACGGTAGTTCTTCGACAGTCCGTTGAAGGTGATGGTCAGCACGTCGTCGGCCAGCGCAGCGATCGAGGTGTGCTTGACCCCTTCGTAGAGCACCTTGTCGTACACCTCGTCGGCGTAGATGATCAGGTGGTGCTGGCGGGCAATGTCGATGATCTCGTGCAGCAAGTCGTCGGGATAGAGGGCACCGGTCGGGTTGTTCGGGTTGATGATGACGATGGCGCGCGTATTCTTGTTGATCTTGCTGCGGATGTCGTCGAGATCGGGCAGCCATTCCTTGCTCTCGTCGCACAGGTAATGCACCGGCTTGCCGCCGGACAGGCTGATCGCCGCTGTCCACAACGGATAGTCGGGAGCCGGCACCAGCACTTCGTCGCCGGCGTCGAGCAAGGCATTCATCGCCATGACGATCAGCTCGGAAACCCCGTTGCCGACGTAGATGTCCTCCAGCGTCACACCCTTGATGCCCTTTTGCTGGGTGTAATGCATGATCGCCTTGCGCGCCGCGAAGATGCCCTTGGAATCGGTATAGCCCGCCGCGTTGGGCAGATTGCGGATGATGTCCTGCTGGATTTCTTCCGGCGAATCGAAGCCGAAGGCGGCCAGGTTGCCGATGTTCAGCTTGATGATCTTGTGGCCCTCTTCCTCCATCTGCTTGGCCTTCTGCAGCACGGGGCCGCGAATGTCGTAGCAGACGTTGGCAAGTTTGGCGGACTTCTTGACGTGTTTCATTGGGGTATCCAGCGTAACGGCTGATGGCCGGGAAAAGCCAAAGGTTATAATCCTACTTTATCGTATGGTGCACCGCAATTTCGGCGGTCTTCCCGGAGCAATTGCCCAGTGAAACTCCACGTTCCCAACACCGCCGGACTCAATCTGTTTACCGCCTACGGCGATGGCAATGTCGCGGTCAACCACGAAAAATTCGAAAAAAACCTGATTTTGCTGCCGGACAGGGTCATTCCCGAGTGGACCACCGCCACCCCGGCCACGCTAAGCGAAACCGACATGCAAAAATTGCTCGAACTGGGCACCGAGATCATCCTGCTCGGTACCGGCAAGCACCTGCGCTTCCCGCCCGGCGCGCTGCTCCGGCCGTTTGCCCCGGCCGGCATCGGCCTCGAGATCATGGATCTGCAGGCCGCCTGCCGGACCTACAACATCCTGGCTGCGGAAGGCCGCAAGGTGGCAGCCGCCTTGCTATTCGACTGAACATTACTATTAATAATCAATTACTTAAATATTAAATCTAATCTAGTTTCTTAAGATATTCCTTGGTGAATATCTTGTCCGGCAAGTCGCGCATTCTCATTTCGCTGTACTCGAGAACCGATTTCTCGCCATTGCGTAGCGCATCCTCCATGACCAGACGAGTCGGCCGGACCCGCCCGGCCAGCGTCTGGAAATTCTCGTAGCTGCACTTCTTCATCAAGCGATTCGACAGCGAATAGAACTCCGCCTTCAAAGGCCAGCCCGATTTCTCATTGACCCAATAGACCACACGCTGATAGGTCACAGTCCGATCAACGGCGATCAATTCGAGCACGTGATAGCTGTCGCTACCGATTTTCTCGGTACGGAGGATTTTCGGATGGTAATCACCGGCAAAGTTGGCACGTGCCAGGTCGCCATTGGCCACCTGCCCGGTCAGGCGCTGGGCTAGCGAAATTCGTATTGGCTGGGATACCTCGGGCATGAATACCCATAAATCGCGGCCTTTCATCAGGATGATCTGCCCACGTTCTGAAGCGGGCTCAGTCACCATCACCACCGAATTCTCGTTGCCCTTTGAAAGCACACGATATTTCCGCATGTCGGCATCTTTGTCGGGGCCGAGCGAATTTATTACAATGTCAACCTGAAACCCCTCGGCGGGGAAACGAACCTTGTCGGCCTTTTCCACTATACTCTTGGCCAGAGGATCATCAGGCGGCGCAACCGGAGAATCCTGCGCCATAGCGGTCACAGACTGGAGCAAGCAGAAAATCCCGAATGACAGAACCATCACCCATCGGCCACTCTGCTTGGATTCATTCCGCGCCATGAATACTCTCCCGTACTATCCAGATATCAACTTCGACAGCAAACAGCCATGAGCGTCGTCCGCATCGAACATGTATTCAAGGATTACCAGCTCGGCGAACAAACCGTCCAGGCGCTCCATGATATTACATGGTCGATCGAAGCCGGCGTATTTCTGGCCATCTCCGGCCCATCGGGCAGCGGCAAGACCACCCTGCTCAACCTGATCGGCTGCATCGACAAGCCGACCCGCGGCAAGATCTTCATCAATGGCGACGACGTCTCGGATATGTCGCCCAACGATCTGGCCGACCTCCGCTCACGCTCAATCGGCTTCATATTCCAGACCTTCAACCTGCTGCCGGTCCTGTCGGCGGCCGAAAACGTCGAATACCCGCTGCTGCGACGGACCGACATCAGCCCAGAGGAACGCAAGAAGCGGGTCGCCTATTTTCTCGACATGGTCGGCCTCAGCAAGTTCGCCGACAACCGCCCCAACCAACTCAGCGGCGGCCAGCGCCAGCGGGTCGCCATCGCTCGCGCCCTCGCCATCAAGCCGAGCATCGTCCTCGCCGACGAACCGACGGCAAATCTGGACAAGGCGACCGGCCGGGAAATCCTCAGCCTGATGAAGCAAATCAACCGCCGCCTGAAAACCACCTTCATCTTCTCGACGCACGACCAGAAAGTCATCGATCGTGCCGACCGCCTGGTCCAGATGGAAGATGGCTACATCACCGCCTTCGGTGTCCGCAACGAAAGCGACAAGACCTGGAACCTGGCCCGTATCCGCACCTTGCCCGAGCCCGACGATGAATAACCATCCCGCAACACACAACAGGATTCCCGTGACCCGTTCCCCTCAATACCTGGGCCTGATCGCGGCGTGCTGCCTGACACTGGGCGCCCATGCTGCCGATGACGACGCGCTCAGCCGCGACGCCCTCTTCGGTGACGACCTCCCGGCGGCGCCTGCATCGCCGAAAAGCGCCCTGCCCGCCATCAAGGGCTTCGTCCAGTTTGAAGCGGCCCGCACCACGGCCTCCCCCGAACACTGGTCCAAACTGCGCGCCCGAACCGAACTGGGTAGCTCGGGCAAGCTGGGCGGCGGCTTCAAATGGAAGTTGGGCGCCCGCTTCGATTACGACTTCGTCTACGGCATCAACGATTTTTACCCAGCCGACGTCCGCGACAATCAGCGCTACAACATCGAGCTTCGCGAAAACTATCTCGATTACAGCAACGGCGACTGGGATTTCCGTTTCGGTAAGCAGCATGTCGTGTGGGGGGAAATGGTCGGCCTGTTCTTCGCCGACGTCGTCTCGGCCCGCGACCTGCGCGAATTCATACTCCCAGAATTCGACCAGATGCGCATTCCACAATGGGCTGCCCGCGCCGAGTATTTCGCCGATGATTTTCATGCAGAATTGCTGTGGATTCCGGTGGCCAGCTACGACAACATCGGCAAGCCTGGTGCCGAGTTCTACCCGAATCAACCAGTACCGGCAGGCTACAACGTCCGCTATCTCAATGAAAAAAGTCCGGACCGCGACGCCAACAACATGAACTACGGCCTGCGCCTGTCCACCCTCAAGAACGGCTGGGATATCTCTGGATTCCACTACCAGAGCACCGACATCAACCCGACCTTCTATCGACAGTTCGAAGCCCCCAACACGCTCGTCTACCAGGCGCAACACGACCGCATCAACCAAACCGGGGCGACCGTCTCCAAGGATTTCGGCACCGTCGTCTTCAAGGCCGAGGGCGTCTATACCCGCGGCCGCAACTTCACGACGCTGAGCACCACCGACAGCAACGGCGTCGTTCGGCAAAACACGCTGGACTGGGCTGCCGGCCTTGACTTCACGCTCCCCGCCGAGACCCGCCTCAATGTACAGGTATTCCAGAGACAATTCTTCAACCACGACGCCAACATCATTTCCGACCGGCACGAAAATGGCTACAGCCTGCTGCTGAACAACAAGTTCTTCTCCAACTGGGAGGCCCAGGCCATTTTCATCTCCAGCCTGAATCGATCGGACTGGCTGCTGAGGCCCCGCCTGAGCTGGAATCTCGAGCGAAACTGGCGCTGGATACTGGGGGCCGACATATTCCGCGGGCCGCAAACCGGCTTGTTCGGCCGCTATGACGCAATGGACCGCGTCTATTCCGAAATACGCTACAGCTTCTGAAATAGCGCGGCGTGCCCTGGCGAAGGATGACTAAACGCCGCCGTCCGTCAGGCCTCGAACTCCATCGATCACGATCGATCGGAGTAAACTCGCTCCAGCGGCAATCGTTTCGAGCGCGGCACAGCCCGCTTTGGCAGACCGACCCTTAGCAACATGTGCAACATCTCGTTCTGGCCAGTACCGATTATCGCCGGCAGGCGGTGACGCACATCGGCCATCCTGTCGATCATATCCACCGGCAAGCCATCGCTGTCCATGCGTATCAACTGGTCAGTCAGCACATAGTATGGATGCACCGCCAACCCAAGGGAATTCAGTTCGATCCAGATCCTGGCCAAAAGACGGCCTGCATCAATCGTATTGCTGATCCCCTCCTTGCCGATCAGGCAAAACATGGCCGGTGCCTGGGCCAGCAACTGCGTCTCCGTCATGGCAAGAAACTTGAACAAGCCGAACCGATTGAGGGCTTTCATACGCTGCCAATCGGCAATCACCCGCATGAACAAGCCGCCCCCTGGCGGAAGATTCAGGGTTGCGACATCGAGTCCATCCCCCCGACCGGCGGCCTCTGCGTCAAGCCGAAGGCTTCCGATCAACCAGTTATGAAGCTCTTCGGTACAGAAACGGGACTCCGAGGCAGTGCGGATGCAATCGACCAACCTACCAAAATCCCCCCCCGGGGTCAGGACATTGACTCTTGCCTCTCCCTCGGTTCGATGTACCAGTTCATCAATGGTCGCCTCGGGAATTGGCGAACGGTTATACGGAAAACGGTTGGTATGTCGCTCAAATAATGGCAAGCCACGAGGAAGACCGACTACCCCGACATCCCCGTCTATCCCCGCCTGAGCAAAGACACCAGCAGAAGGGTCCTCCCAGCGCCACGACAAACGAATATTGGCCGCCGCCGCAGCCTGATCCATGCACTCGATAACCGTACCGAAGGCCAATACGGTAGCGTGCGCGCTTGCACCGAATATGCCCTTGCCTCCCCGCTCTTGGCTGAAGCGAATCGACAAGGCATTCCCATCCCAAACAAAATCGAAGGGTTGCGAGTTATCGGCGCTTGGCGCCTGCCGTGCAGCATCCACCAGATAGCGGGCAACGGCCGATTTTGAAAGATGATGGGGCAATCAATACCCCTGGAATCGTGGCATCACTGGCCGCCCATCCGAATTCACTGGAACGGATCGGGGCTGATCCCCCCGAGCCGGCAGAAAAGCCGGAGTTCGTCCAGATCGCTGCGGAACTGGCTCGGCAATCCCTTCCGCATCTCGCGCAAGCGCCGTGAAAGGTCTGCGGACAAGGCCGTGGGCGGCGTCCTGATCACCACGAGGAAGGGAACCAGGAAGGTGCTCAACACGCTGACCGATTGGGGAAGGAAGCGGCCAGCCACCTCCTTGAAATCTTCCATCAGGAAGGCGGCACGCAGCGAACGCTCGTAATCCAGCGAAAACAGGTGCGGCTGATTCGCCGCATTCATGTAAGCGAAAAAGAGCACCGACCTGAGCGACTTCAAGCGACCGAAATCGGTCAGATAAACGGCGCCACCTGGTTTCAGGACGCGCGCAACCTGCGCCATGCAGTCATCCAGATGCTGCCGCGTCGGTAGATGGTGCAACACCACCGTAGACATCACGGCATCGACGCTGGCATCAGGAATACCCTCAAGCTTGGTTATGTCCTCAAGCTGGAAAGCGACATTCCGCAACCCCAGTTGATCGACGTATTTTTTTCCGCTATCGATCATCGTTCCGGATAGATCAACCCCCAGAAAAGATATTTCAGGATTGAGCCCGGCAATTTGCGCCAACTGCGTCGCCGGGCCGCAGCCCAGGTCGAGCACCGTCTTGCAACCCGAAATCACTTGGCTGATCTGCGCCGAGTGATACAGATAAGAGGCCGACATCACGCCATCGACACGCCCAGCATACGAATAAGCCGCAACCTGGTCGGCATCATCCATGACCAGATCAGGTTCTGGTTCCCTCGGAAATTCTCTCGCCCCCAGAATCTCCCGAGCCAACACAGGAATTAAGGCTAATCTCGGCATAATGACCACCATAAAACAAAAACCCCTTGGCAACAAGGCCAAGGGGTTTCTAATTTTCGCAGTTCTGATTAATTAGTTACTACGGCGACGACTTCCAGCCAAACCGAGGAGGCCAAGACCAATCAGGGCAAGCGATGCCGGCTCAGGAACATTATTAAAGTCAACCGCGCCAATTGCGTTGCCAACTGATAAACGGCCATTCACCGCATCAAATTGGAAATTGCCACCGGTGGCGTTGAACCCGGCAAAAGCAAATGCATAGAAAGGATTCGGATCGAAGAAGTACGTCGAACCCGTGCCATTCAAAAGGACATCCAGTTTGGCATTCAGCGCAGCAGCACCTGCAGTAAGAAGCGCAGCAGTACCCGTACCCGGGATCAAGCTGGCCGTTCCCAGGATCACGTCATCACCCATGTTAGTCACCGATGCGGCGGTGTTGGCGATTGCATCGCCTTGGATAAACGCATTATTACCACTCACATCGCGATAAAGAGTGATATTCAGCGAATCTAGGTTATACAAACTAATAGCCTGACCAAAGGTGCCGAATGTAAGCGTATTGGACAGCGTGAAGGTTGCATAGAGTCCAGTGTCGCTGTATGCCGTGTTCGCAATCGAAGACGAGTTGTTGGTGAGTGCGCTGAACTGAATCCAACCCGCCCCGGCAAACTGGGTCGCGCTGATAGCTTGCAACAACTCTGAACTCGTACCCGCGATGCCGTTGGCGGTCACGGTTGTTCCACCCCCACTCAAGCCATTGAGGTCATATTGAAAAAACTCGGCGGCGGCCAGCGCTGGGGATGTTCCACCCACCGCTGCAGCCAATCCGAAAGCCGTCACCATCAGGCCCTTAGATAGTTTGCTATTTTTCACGATTTACTCCTTTTCGGTTATTGGCGAACCCAAACAAGCCTGCCACGCCAATCCTAAAGCACTACCTGTGCCATGATTTTATTATTGTTAATAATCAACACTTTGAAACAAACAAGGCATAGCCAAATATGATGAGTGTAAGGAATACCGACAGTTCAATCGACTTGCGGCCGACTTACCTACCCCGAAGTTGCTGACGTACCAATGCAGCAACCATGATCTGCATGGGGTTCCTGTAGCCAAGCGGCCGCCAAGTGGTGACGAACTTTCCTCGGTAAGGATCGAACTGCCGCCCCCAGGGCGCCAACTTTCCTCCCGGTCTTTGCAGCAGAATTCGCAGCACTTCGACGGCGGCAACGCCAGCACATAGTTGGCAGGACGCAATATTCGACGGACCGCGCCTTTCCCTGAAATTGACGCGCTGCAGGTCTACCAGATAGCCGCGCTGCAGCATGGCGGGCGACAACCCGACAAGGAACCTGACCCCCATTTCAAATTCATCGCACCCTTCGAAGCCAAAGTAGGACTCGAAGGGCATGCCTCCCGGGCCGAAAACCAGCCAGGCGGTTCCCAAGCCGAGGGGCGCGGCGGTCACGGCAGGAATGCCTCGGCGTTCGCATGCGGCAAAGGTCATACGGCGCGGTTCGAAAGCGAAAAAATCGAGGCCATCGACATAGATATCGACGTCTTCCAGAAAGGAATCGATACATGCCTTCTGAACACCCTCCGGAAAAAAACGCAAATCGACTTCAGGGTTGATGTCGCTAACCATTTCGGCGAGCACGTCTAGTTTTGGGCGACCGATGGTGTTGACCGTCGCACCAATCTGCCGATTGAAATTAACGATATCGAATACATCGAAATCGGCTATGGAGAACTTCGAAATGCCCATTCGGGCAAGTGTCAGCAGATGAACGCCGCCGACTCCCCCCAGGCCGCCAATCGCCACCCGCTTGTTGCGAAGGATTTCCTGCTCTGCCTCGGTGACCCAACCAATGTTTCGGGAAAACGCGCTGTTGTAATCAAAGGCCGGCATGAGCCTCTCCTTTTATTTGTAGTGGACTTATGGTATCAACTGCAGCCAGGCTATCAAAGATTAAAAATGCCATGAGCAGATTCGTTGGTGAACTTGCACTTGCTGCTCGAAATCTGAAGCGCAACCCCCAGCGGACGCTGGTTGCCACCTTTACCGTGGCGTCCGGAATCATTGCCTTCATTCTCGCGGGCGGGTTCATAGCCTGGATATTTCAGGAGATCCGCGAAGCCACCATCCACTCCCAGATCGGGCATGTCCAGATCGTTCGGCCGGGCTATTTTGAAAAAGGCATTGCCGACCCTTACGCCTATTTGCTGCCGAAAAAAGCCGAGGAACTGGCGACGATAACGGGTAGCCCAGATTTCAAGACACTGGCACCCCGTCTGGCGCTGAACGGACTGATCAGCATGGGGGAAACGACCATTCCATTCCTTGGCGAAGGCGTTTCGCCCGCGCAGGAAGTGGAACTGAGCAGCCGCATGGAAATAATCAGCGGCACGAATCTTTCGGCAGACGACAAGGCGGAAGTAATCCTGGGCGAAGGCTTGGCCAAGACACTGGAAGCAAAGCCCGGCGACAAGGTGGTTCTGCTGGCCACCACGACTTCGGGCAGCACGAACGCCGTCGAGGTAACCGTAACCGGCATTTTCGCCACGATGTACAAAGACTACGACGACATCGCGATCAGGCTGCCCATCGACATATC
Source organism: Dechloromonas sp. Dech2017 (assembly GCA_009469585.1). Taxonomy (GTDB): domain Bacteria; phylum Pseudomonadota; class Gammaproteobacteria; order Burkholderiales; family Rhodocyclaceae; genus Azonexus. Next base: position 241,489 of record SSXW01000001.1, on the reverse strand, counting down.
GCGCAAGCTGATGAAGGTAACTGGCGCAACGTCGTGGATCGTCCTCTTTCAACAGACCGAACAGGCCGAGGCCAGCACCCAATTCATCCGTAACCGTCTTGATGGCGAAAAGTTCCAGACGGTTCCTTGGACGGAACTGGCGGATTTCTACAACAAGACGGTCACCCTCTTTTCGAAACAGGTTGGCGTCGTCAAGATGATCATCGCCCTGATCATCGTGTTGACCATTTCGAACACCCAGATGATGAATGTCCTCGAGCGCACGACAGAAATCGGCACCAGCCTGGCAATTGGCCTGCGCAAAAGCCAGGTGATGCGTCTATTTATGGTCGAAGGTTGTTTTATCGGCCTGCTTGGCGGCGGCCTGGGCATCGTGCTTGGCTACCTATTGGCCCAAGCCATTTCGGCCATCGGCATTCCGATGCCGCCACCACCCGGCATGGCCCATGGCTATCTCGGTCAGATACTCGTCACCTGGCCCTTGGCGATCGACGCATTCTTTCTGGCCATGGCCACCACCTTGCTGGCAAGCATATTTCCAGCGTGGAAGGCGAGTAGCCTGAACATCGTGGACGCACTACGCTGCAATCAATGATGCTCGCTTCCATCTTCTCTTTTGCTCTGAAAAGCATCTACCGCCAACGGGTGCGTACCCTGGCCACGCTATCGGCGATATCGGTCGGCGTTGCCGGGCTCATCCTGGCAGGCGGATTCGTTCAGGACATATTCTTTCAATTGGGCGAGGCCATCATTCACTCGCAAACAGGCCACATCCAGATTACGGTGAAAGGTTACGCCGAAGGAAAAGGCCGCTCCCTCGACAAGTACCTGATTGCCGACACAAAAAATCTCCAGCAAACCATCAGCGCCAGTTCCCCAAGCATCGTTCAGACTACCGCCCGCCTTGGATTCAGCGGCGTTCTGAACAATGGCAAGCGCGACCTGGGAATCATCGGCGAAGGCATCGAACCGGACGTCGAGCAAAGTTTCGGGACGCATATGCGCTTTACCGCCGGCAGAGCCCTCAAGGACAGCGACGAGGATGCCATCATCGTCGGCGATGGCGTAGCCAATGCACTCGGACTCAACATCGGCGACCGTGTCACGTTGGTAATCACACTGGCTTCCGGGGCGCTCAATACGCTGGACTTCCAACTGGTGGGGGTCTTCCAGAGCTTTTCCAAGGAATTCGATGCGCGCGCCGTGCGCATTCCGCTACGGGCAGCCCAAATTCTTTCGGACACTGCGTCCAGCCATGTCATCGTCGCCATGCTCGACAAGACGGAGGCAACGACCGTCACGGTCAACCTGCTAAAAACGCAAATTTTGAAAAATGAATTCGCAGTGACCCCCTGGAGCAACCTGTCCGATTTTTACGAGAAAACAGTCGAACTGTACGATCGTCAATTCGGCGTTCTTCGCCTGATAACCCTGGTCATGGTCTTTTTGAGCGTGGTCAATAGTGTCAACATGACCTTGTTCGAACGCACCCGCGAATTCGGGACAATGAAGGCTGTCGGCGATACCGAAAATACGATATTCAGACTGATTCTCGCCGAAAGTGTCTGGCTAGGTGCCCTGGGAAGCATCCTGGGCATCATTCTTGGTTGCGTGTTGGCCTTGGGCATTTCGACGATCGGCATCTCGATGCCCCCGCCACCCAATTCGAACCTGGGCTATATCGCTCAAATCCGTCTCGATGCCTGGTCTGTTGGCATCGCCGGCGCAACCGGCTTCGTCGCCTGCATTCTGGCCAGTATCCTCCCAGCCAGACGCGCCTCGCAACTGGACATCGTCGATGCCCTTCGGCATGGCGTTTAGGTGGTTTTGTGAAATACTTCCGCGCATGTAATGCTCCTTTGCATCACCTTGAGCAAGATTCCGTTATGATTATGTCCATTGCTTACCGTAGCACGTCTCGGCGACATCCTTGAGGAACTGACCATGCTTCTAAATTCCGATCGACTGCATTCCAGTGCAAAGTGGCTGCTCCTTGTCGCCACGCTCTCACTAGGTGCATGCGCATCCTATCCGCCCGCCCCGGCCAGCGCAGCGAAAGCCGATTACAGCTACAAGATCGGCCCGGGCGACAACCTAAATATTGTCGTCTGGCGAAATCCTGAACTGTCCATGAATGTTCCCGTTCGCCCCGACGGAAAAATGTCTTCTCCGCTGATCGATGATCTCGACGCCATGGGCAAAGACCCCACGACGCTCGCCCGTGACATCGAAAAGGAACTCGCCAAGTTCATTCGCGATCCGGTTGTGACGGTAATCGTGACCGGCTTCGTCGGCCCTTACAGCGAGCAAATTCGCGTCGTCGGCCAGGCAGCCAAGCCGCAGATTCTTGCCTACAAGCAAAAGATGACCATTCTTGACGTCATGATCGCCGTCGGGGGCATTACCGATTTCGCCGATGGCAATCGAGCAACCATCCTGCGCACCGCCGAAAACAATGCCCAATACAGGGTTCGCCTCAAGGACCTGATCAAGAACGGCGACGTTTCGGCCAACGTCGAAATGAAACCGGGTGACGTTGTCATCATTCCCCAAAGCTGGTTCTAACCAATTCGTTTCTAACCCATGCCGCTCCCGTTTGACGACGGGGGCGGAGTATCGCTTGAGTAGATAGATGGAAGAAATTCTTCGCCAAGCCCAAAGCATCTTGCGCGCAACATGGAAGCATCGTCGGCTTGGCATGGTTGCCGCGTGGATTATCGGCGCCGTTGCAGCAGGCATCATTCTGCGCATTCCGAACCAATTCGAGGCTTCTGCGCGCATTTATGTAGACACTCAGTCTATCTTGCGACCGTTGATGTCGGGTTTGGCGATCCAGCCAAATATCGAGCAACAAATCATGATGCTCAGCCGAACCCTGATCAGCCGCCCGAACGTGGAAAAACTGATCCGCATGGCCGACCTTGACCTGAACGTCAAGGAGAAGGCACAACAGGAAGCCTTGATAGACTCATTGACCAGCACACTCAAGATCCAGAGCCTGGGGCGGGACAATCTTTACACGATCTCGTACCGGGACCCCGATCCGGCCAAGGCCCAGCGCGTCGTCCAGGCCCTCGTATCGATTTTTGTCGAATCCAGCCTTGGTGACAAGCGACAGGATACTGACTCCGCCCGAAAATTCCTCGACGAGCAGATCCGCAACTACGAAAAGAAACTCGAGCAAGCAGAGAACCGCTTGAAGGAATTTAAATTACGGAATATCGACCTGGCAACCAGCGAAGGTCGAAGCGGAATAGATCGACTTGGCGAGATCACTACCCAGTTGAATACCGCACGACTGCAACTACGAGAGGCCGAGCAGTCACGGGATGCTCTGCGGCGGCAGATCGTTGGCGAAGAACCGGTTCTTCTCCCCGACACCTCGGGTACGGAATCAAGCGTCTCCCTGCCCGAAATCGATGGTCGCATCGACGCCCAGAAACGCAACCTCGACACCCTGCTCCAGCGCTACACCGAACAGCACCCCGACGTCATCGGTGTCCGTCGCATGATCAAGGATCTGGAGGAACAAAAACGGCAGGAACTGGCCGCACGCAAAAAATTCGCGGCGGCAAACCCGGGATCTTCGGTCAGCAACAACCCGGTATACCAGCAACTGAAGGTGTCGCTTGCCGAGGCCGAGGCCAATACTGCTTCGTTGCGGGCCCGGGTCAATGAGTACGAAGAACGCTACAAGCGCACCACAGCACTGATGAAAACCCAACCGCAACTGGAAACCGAGTTCGCCCAGTTGAACCGTGACTACGCCCTCGACAAGAAGAACTATGAGCAACTGGTTGCACGTCGTGACTCTGCCGAATTGACCGGTGACCTCGATTCGGCAGGATCAATGGCTGATTTTCGCTTGATCGACCCACCTCGCGCATCGTCCACACCGGTTGCACCCAACCGAATCCTGTTGTTCCCGATAGGTTTGGTTCTGGCCATTGGCGGAGGACTTTTTGTCGCCTTCGCGGCCAGCCAGATCCGCCCGGTTTTCTTCGATAGCAAGTCCTTGCGTGACGAGACCGAGTTGCCGGTACTGGGCGTGGTTTCCCTGATCCCGAGCGAATCCCGGCGTCTCAAGGAACGCAAGAGCCTGCATCGGTTTTTGTTTGCCACGGGTGGTTTGGTTGCCTCCTATGCCGCCGGTTTGGGTGTTCTGACATTTCTGGCCCAACGTGCCACCCAAGGGTAAGTGATGAGTCTGATAGAACAAGCTGCCAAGCGACTGGAGCAACTCCGCCAAGCGGGTGTCGAACTCCCCGAGGAATCGGTAAGCACCCCGGTCATTTCGAAGGCTTCCCCTCAGAAGAATGAGGCCACTCCAAGTCAGGCTCCGGAAAGTGCCCGTCGCCCGCCAATCAAGGAAACGCCACCTGAACCAGGACCCTCCCGGCCTGCCAGCATCAGCCCGCAAATCGTTCTGGACCTCGAAGCCATCTCCGCCTCCGGACTGTTGACTCCGAATGCCGACCGTAGCCGTCTGGCCGACGAATTTCGCGTCGTCAAGCGGCCATTGATCGCCAACGCCATGGGCCGTGGGACGACACCGGTTCCGAATGGCAACCTGATCATGGTGACCAGTGCCCTCCCCGGGGAAGGCAAAAGTTTCTCGGCGATCAATCTGGCCATCAGCATCGCCATGGAACTCGACAATACGGTGATGCTGGTCGATGCCGATGTGGCAAGGCCATCGGTGCTCAACATGCTCGGCCTGCCGCCAGCCAAAGGCCTGCTTGACGTGCTGGAAGCCAATTCGGTCGATATTTCCGGCGTCCTGATGCGTACAAATATCGAGAAACTGTCGATTCTGCCAAGTGGTACACCGCATCCCAGGGCAACCGAACTGCTGGCCAGCGAAACCATGATCGCCCTTCTCGACGACATGGCCAGCCGCTACAACGACCGAATCATCGTCTTCGACTCCCCGCCCCTGCTGTTGACTACCGAGGCCCGTGTCCTGGCAAGTCACATGGGCCAGGTCGTCGTTGTCGTCAATGCAGAAAACACATCCCAGGCTGCAGTCAAGCAGGCACTGGCCACCATCGAATCATGCCCCCTCAAGATGATGCTGCTCAATCAGGTGCGATCCTCCCAGGCAGATACCTACGGGTACGGATACGGGTATGGTTACGGATACGGACATGAAAAATAAGCCCTCCGGTCTATCCACACTGTGCGGCGCAATTATTGCCTGCCTGTCCAGTCACAGTTCGGCCCAGTCTTTTGGTAGTCCAGGCCAACCCGGTTATGGTCTCGGCCAGTCATCCTACAGCCCGGGCCAGTCGTTTTTCGGTTCGAACTCGTCTTTTGGGGAAAGTGGTCGTGCCTTCACGATCAAGCCGCGCATTATTTTGACCGAAACGTGGACTGACAACGTCTCGGTCAGTGGCGGACAGAATGGCAAGGAAAGCGGCTTGATCACGCAAGTCGCTCCCGGTGTACGGGTAGACGCGAATACCGCCCGCCTCAAGGCATATTTCGATTACGCTTTGAACGCACAGTATTACTCGACCTCATCGGCACAGAACCGGACCCAGAACGCGCTCAACACTTTCGGTACTCTCGAAGCCGTCTCCAACTGGCTCTATCTGGATTTCAACGGCATCATCTCGCAACAGGCCGTTTCAGCATTTGGTCCCCAATCACCGAGCAACACCAGTCAGAACAGCAATAGTACGGAAACTTCCTCCTATCGTCTTTCGCCATACATCCGCGGCCAAATTGCCGGCCTGGTCGATTATTCCTTGCGCTACAACTGGGCGACCACGCAGACCAATACCTCGAACGCGTCAAATGTCGATACCTCTGACTGGCTTGGGCAGATCCGCGGCGGAACGCCTTTCCAGAGCCTGAGGTGGTCAGTCGATGCGACCCGGCAGACATCAACCTATAGCCAGGGACGCAAAACCGAATCGGAACGGATTTACGGCATGGCCACCTACACGGTCGTTCCGCAACTTCGCGTCTCGCTCAGCGGCGGAACCGAGTCCAACAACTACGCCTCCGTAGACATGGAAAGCCATGCCACGCACGGCTATGGATTCGAGTGGACGCCAACCGAACGAACCAACATTTCGGCTTACAGGGAAAGCCGCTTCTTCGGCGACGGGCACCGGTACACGTTTAGCCACCGATTTCCGCTGAGCAATATTCGTTTCTCGGACACCAAGGACGTTTCCGTCCTGCCCAACCAGTTCACCACGGTCGGCCTTGGCACCGCCTATGAACTGTTCTACCCGGTCTTCTTCCAGATCTGTAGTCAGAATGCGCAGCTTGCCAGTCAATATCCCGACCTCAACACCTGTGCCATCGCTCAGTTCCAACAACTCCGTATTTCGCCCAACGCGCTGGTGACGAGCGACTTTCTGAGGTCTCAGGCCACGCTTCAACGCAACCAGCAGTTGTCCATGGTCTTCCAGGGCGCCCGCAACAGCCTGACCGTGATGCTCAACCGGACGCAAAGCGAGTCCATCCTGGCGCTTGCTGCGGTCAACGACGATTTTTCGCGAAATAACATAAACAGCATCCGCCAGCGTGGCATCAGCGTCAATCTCACGCATCGACTGACCAGCCTGACCAATCTCAGCTTCATGGCCTCGCGTCAGGAGAGCACCGGGAGCGGAACAAGCAATTTGAAGACGACGACTTCGATGTATCAGGCCAACCTGACCTCCCCCCTCGGCGCCAAGACCACCGGCAGCATCAGCGTCCGGCGCACCGAGTTCGACAGTTCGAGCAACCCATATACCGAGAACGCGATCATCGGCACCGTCTCCATGATCTTCTAAGCGCATGTATCAATCCTTTTACGGCCTCAACAGCAAACCGTTTCAGCTCAACCCTGACCCGGCCTTCTATTTCGGCAGCAAACAGCATCGTCGGGCGCAAGCCTATCTTGAATACGGCATGCATCAGAACGAGGGCTTCATCGTCATAACCGGCGAGGTCGGAGCGGGCAAGACGACCTTGGTACGTGGCTTGCTGGAAGGTCTAGACCCCGAGAAAGTGGTTGCTGCCCAGCTGGTCAGCACACAACTCGATGCCGATGACACCCTGCGCCTGGTCGGCGCCGCCTTCGGCCTTCGCACGAAGGATCTCGCGAAATCCGATGTCCTGATGTTCCTCGAGGCGTTCCTGATCAGCATGACGACCAAGGGCAAGCGTTGCCTGCTCGTCGTCGATGAAGCCCAGAACCTGTCGGCCCGGGCCGTTGAAGAACTCCGCATGCTCTCCAATTTCCAGTACGGCAACCAGGCCCTACTTCAGAGCTTCCTGGTCGGCCAGCCGGAATTCCGCCAGATCCTGCAAAGCCCCCACATGATGCAGTTCCGGCAGCGGGTGATTGCCACCTGCCACATCGGCCCGCTCGATGTCAGCGAAACCCAGGGATATATAGAGCACCGCCTGCATCACGCCGGCGCCACCGATTCACCACAAATTTCTGCTGCTGCCTTTGAAGCGATTTTCAAGGCCAGCGGCGGCATTCCCCGGCGCATCAACGCCGTCTGCGATCGATTGCTGCTGTTCGGTTATCTCAATCAACAAAAAATTTTCGATGCCGCTGACGTCGAGGAAGTCGCCCGAGAAATTTTCGATGAAACCGTTGGCGGCACAACCCACGTGACGCAGCAATTTCTTGACAGTGCCGAGAACGCCAATTCGCCGTATGTATCCTCTCCGATGCAGGCAAGCACATCGGACGGTTCCCAAACGCCCCGGCAGTTGATTGAAGCGCTGAGCGCCGAACACCTGGCTGAACGCCTGGCCAGGCTGGAAAGCAGCCTCGTGCAACTGGAACGGATCAACAGCGCAACCTTGAGCCTGATGCAGCAACTGCTTGCCAAGGACCGCGCCCCCGCCACGCAGCCTGCCGAAAATGAAAAAACCGATGCCTGAACGCTGGCCCTCTTCCCTCGGCCCGGTCATCTGCGTGGTCGGCGCCCGTCCCAACTTCATGAAGATGGCCCCCATCTTGCGGGCCTTTGCGGCACACCAACCGAGCATCCCAACCCTGCTCGTACATACCGGCCAGCATTACGACCGGGACATGAACGACAAATTGTTCGAAGATCTCCGCCTGCCGCATCCGGACATCAACCTAGATGTCGGTTCGGGCAGCCACGCCGTGCAAACGGCGGAAGTCATGCGCCGCTTCGAACCTGTGGTCGACGAGAAAAAGCCATCCTGCGTGCTGGTCGTGGGTGACGTCAATTCGACTTTGGCCTGCACCCTGGTTGCCGTGAAGAAGGGTATTCCCGTCGTCCATGTCGAAGCCGGCCTGCGCAGCTATGACCGCGCCATGCCGGAGGAAATCAATCGTGTTCTGACCGACCAGGTAGCCGACCTGCTCTACACTACCGAGCGCAGCGCCACCGACAACCTGGCACGGGAGGGCATCGGTGAAGAACGGATTCGCTTCGTCGGCAATGTAATGATCGACTCCTTGCTGAGCAATCGCGAACTGGCGCGCAGCCCGGCCGCCTGCCTGCAGGCCGCCGGGATCGATCCGGCCCTGGTGCAGACGGCTCAGGGCTTTGGCGTGGTCACCATGCATCGCCCATCCAACGTCGACCATGCCGATGTGCTGGCCTCGCTGCTGGGCGTCCTGCGCGAAATCGCCCAATCGCTACCTCTCGTCTTCGCCCTCCATCCGCGCACCAAGGGCAACATCGAGCGCTTCTCCCTCGGCCATCTGATCGACCCGAAAAGGATGATCATGCTGCCGCCCCAGGGTTATCTCGAAATGCTCGGCCTGATGGCCAACGCCCGTATCGTACTGACCGACTCTGGCGGCCTGCAGGAAGAAACCACCGCGCTGGGCATCCCTTGCCTGACCCTGCGCGAGAACACCGAGCGCCCGATTACCGTCGATCAGGGTACCAATACCATGGTCGGACGCGACTTTGCCGCGATTCGTTTCCATGCCGCCGAGGTTCTTGCCGGACGGGGAAAAAGCGGTCGCCTGCCCGAGTATTGGGATGGCCGCAGCTCGCAGCGGATCGCCGCCGACCTGGCAGCCTGGCTGATCGAGCGCCACAGCCCGAACTGACAGAGCCCGATGACGACGCCGACAGCCTCCCCGTCCAACGCACTGACCATCGATGTCGAGGACTATTTCCAGGTATCAGCGTTCGCACCGCATATTCCGCGCAGCGACTGGGCCATTCGCGAGTGCCGCATCGAGCGCAACATGGACCGCATCCTGGCCATGCTCGACGCGCACGACACGAAAGCCACCTTCTTCACCCTGGGCTGGGTTGCCGAGCGCTATCCGAACGTCGTCCGGCGTATCGTCGATAACGGCCATGAACTGGCCAGCCACGGCTATGGCCACGAGCGGGCCAGCGACCAGACGCCGGACGGTTTCTTCGCCGACATCAACGTCGCCAAGCTGATCCTCGAAGACCTCTCCGGCAAGGAAGTCCGAGGCTATCGAGCGCCCAGTTTTTCCATCGGTGAGCGCAACCTGTGGGCCTTCGAAATTCTCGAAAAGGCCGGCTATCAGTACAGTTCGAGCATCTACCCGATCCGCCACGACCACTACGGCATGCCCGACGCGCCGCGCCATGCCCATCGTATCGGCAGCTTGCTGGAGGTCCCCGCCACCACCTTGCGCTTTTTCAACCGCAATTGGCCGGCCAGCGGTGGCGGCTATTTCCGCTTGATGCCCTATCCGCTGTCGCGCTGGATGATCCGCCGCGTCAACGATGTCGACCAGCTGTCGGCCGTCTTCTATTTCCACCCCTGGGAAATCGATACCGATCAGCCACGCATTCCCGGCATCAATGCCCGGACGCGCTTTCGCCACTACATCAACATCGATCGCATGGAAAGCCGCCTGAATCGCCTGCTTGCCGATTTTTCCTGGGGACGGATGGACGAGCTGTTTCTCGAGCAAGTCTGAATCCCGATGCGCATCAAGCAGTTGTCTCCTTCCGACCCGGGAAGCGCCAAGCGCTGGAATGCCTTCGTCTTCGGCTGCCCGGAAGCGACTTTTTTCCATCGTGCCGAGTGGCAGGAGATCATCGGCACGGTATTCCGCCACCCCTGCCACTTCCTGTATGCCGAAAAAGCCGGCGAGATTGTCGGCGTCCTGCCGCTCGCCCATGTCAATAGCCGGCTGTTCGGCAATGCCCTGGTGTCGCTGCCGTTTGCCGTCTATGCCGGCGTCGCCGCCAGCGACCCGGAAGCATCGACGGCGCTGGAGGAGGAAGCGCAGCAACTGGCCGGCAAGCTCGGCGTGGACCATCTCGAGTTCCGCAACGTCGTAGCCCGGCATGACGACTGGCCGACCCAGGATCTCTACGTCACCTTTCGCAAGGAAATCCTGCCCGATGTCGAGGCCAACATGCTGGCCATCCCGCGCAAGCAACGCGCCATGGTCAGGAAAGGAATCAAGAATTCGCTGAAAAGTGCGGTTGACCGCAGCAGTGACCGTTTTTTCCGGCTGTTTGCCGACAACGTCCATCGTCACGGCACCCCCGCCCTGCCCAAGCGCTATTTCGATACCTTGCTGCAGGTCTTCGGCGACGACTGCGAAATCCTGACCGTCACCTCGTCCGACGGAAAGCCGCTGAGCAGCGTGCTCTCCTTCTATTTTCGCGATGAGATCCTCCCCTACTACGCCGGCGACGACGAAGCCGCCCGCGACCTCGCCGCCAACGATTTCAAGTACTGGGAACTGATGCGGCGCAGCTGCGAGCGCGGCTTGCGCGTCTTCGACTACGGGCGCAGCAAGGTCGGTACCGGCCCCTATGCCTTCAAGAAGAACTGGGGCTTCGAGCCGCAGCCCTTGCGTTACGAATACTGCCTCTACAAGCGCGACAGCATTCCGCAGAACAACCCGAACAACGCCAAGTACAAGCTGTTCATCGAAGCCTGGCGGCGCATGCCGATCGGCCTGGCCAACTGGCTCGGGCCGCACATCGTGCGCAATCTCGGTTGACCATGGCCAACATCCTCTACCTCGTCCATCGCCTGCCCTACCCGCCGAACAAGGGCGACAAGGTCCGCTCCTACCACCTGCTCAAGCACCTGTCGGCCCAGCACCGGGTTTTTCTCGGGACCTTCGTCGACGACCCGGACGACGAGCAATTCATCGAGAAGGTTGGCAGCTATTGCAGCGGCCTGCACGTCGCCCGCCTCGATCCGCGTTTCGCCAAGATCCGCAGTCTCAACGCCCTGCTTGCCGACGAGCCGCTCACCCTGCGCTACTATCGCGACCCCCGCCTGCAAGGCTGGGTCGACCGTGTCTGCCGGCACCAGAATATCGATGCCATCGTCGTCTTCAGCTCGGCGATGGCGCAATACGTCGAATCGATCACCCGGCTACCCATGCTGGTCGATTTTGTCGATGTCGACTCGGCCAAGTGGTCGCAATACGCCCCCAAGCACCGCTGGCCGATGTCCTGGCTCTACCGCCGCGAGGGCCGGCGCCTGCTCGCCTATGAGCGGGAAATTGCCGGTCGCTCGACCCGTTCCTTCTTCGTCACCGCTGCCGAAGCCGCACACTTCACCGATCTGGCGCCGGAGTGCGCCATTCGCGTCGAGGCGCTGTGCAACGGCGTCGACGCCGATTATTTCTCGCCCGACGACAAGCGTCCGTCGCCCTATGCGGCCGATGAGATACCCCTCGTTTTTACCGGCGCCATGGACTACCTGCCCAATATCGACGCCGTTCGCTGGTTCGCCGCCGAGGTCTTGCCGACCCTGCTCGAAAGGCACCCCCAACTGCGCTTTCATATCGTCGGCCGCAGCCCGACGCCGGAAGTGCTGGCCCTGGCCAATGACCAGGTCAGTGTCACCGGCACCGTGCCCGACGTTCGCCCCTATCTGCAGCACGCCGCCGTCGTCGTCGCCCCGCTGCGCATCGCGCGCGGCATCCAGAACAAGATTCTCGAAGCGATGGCCATGGCCAGGCCGGTTGTCGCCTCGACCGAATGCGCCGCTGCGGTCGACGCCAAAATCGGCCAAGAATTGCAAACCGCCACCACCCCCGCCGACTTCGTCCGCGAAATCACCGGGCTGCTCGCAGACGGGGAACGCCGCCAGCGCATTGGCAACGCCGCCCGCCACAAGGTGCTGGCGCGCTACAGTTGGGAGGCCCATCTCGGCGGCATCGATCAATACATCGCCGCCCCCGGCAAGGTCAGTTCATGAATCAGGTCGAACACAGCCAATTGCCCGACTGGAAGCCGGCCCTGACGGCCATCACGTTGATCCTCGGCTGGATCGCCTACTGGTATGCAGGAAACCTGGGCGCCATGGCACAAATCTGGTGGCGCTCCGACACCTACGCCCATGGCCTGGTGGTGCCACCCATCGCGCTCTGGCTCATCTGGCGCGAACGCCACCGGCTTGCCGGCTTCCAGACGCAGCCGACGCCATGGTTTGTCCTGCCCCTGTGCGCTTTCGTATTCCTGTGGCTGCTCGGCGAACTGACTGCCGTCAACGCGCTGACCCAGTTCGCGGTCATCGGCATCATCGTGCTCACTGCCATGTCGCTGCTCGGCCTGTCGATCAGCAAGGAACTGGCCTTTCCGCTCCTTTTCCTGTTCTTTTCGGTGCCCGTCGGCGACTTCCTGCTGCCCGTCCTCATGGAATGGACGGCCGACTTTACCGTCCTCGCCCTGCGCCTCACCGGCATACCGGTTTTCCGGGAAGGCCAGAATTTCGTGATTCCCAGCGGCAACTGGTCGGTCGTCGAAGCCTGCAGCGGTATCCGCTACCTGATTGCCTCGCTGACTGTCGGCACGCTGTACGCCTATCTCACCTACACCTCCCTCAGGCGCCGCCTGGTCTTCATCGTCGTCGCCCTGCTCGTTCCCATCGTCGCCAACTGGCTGCGCGCCTACATCATCGTCATGCTCGGCCATCTTTCGGGCAACAAGATCGCCGCCGGCGCCGACCATCTGATTTACGGCTGGGTCTTTTTCGGCATCGTCATCGCCATCATGTTCGCCATCGGCATGCGCTGGGCCGAACCCCCACAACCGCAACAAGCAGTCAGGCAGCCTCTGGAAGGTATCGCCGCCCACACCGCCACACCGTGGGCGACGACCCTCGTCTTGGCCCTGATCATTGCCGCCGGCCCGCTCTACGAATCGCATCTGCAGCAAGGCAAGCTAGAGGGAAGCGTCGAACTCGCGTCGATCCCGGGTAACGAAGACTGGCAAGCCACCGCCTTGCCAATCGACTGGCAAGCAAAGTTCGCCAACCCCTCGGCCGAACTGCATTCGGCATACCGCCAAGGCGAAGAATGGGTCGGCCTCTACATCGCCTACTATCGGAACCAGGACCACGACCGCAAATTGGTCACCTCGACCAACGTCCTGGTTCCCTCCAGCGACCCGGTGTGGCAAATCGTCTCCAGCAGTTCGAGCAGCGCGCCGATCGGCGGCACCCAACGGGAGGTTCGCGAAGCCGAGCTCCTCAACAAACAGAGCAACCTGGGCGAACGCTATGTCGTCTGGCAGTGGTACTGGGTCAACGGTCAGCTGACGACCAGCGACATCAAGGCCAAGTGGCTGACCGCCTGGTCCAGGTTGGCCAACCGGGGCGACGACAGCGCCGTGCTGGTTCTCTACGCGCCCAAGCCAGCGGCAAGCAGCGCCCTGCCGGCATTCTCCACCGGGATGGGCCAGGCCGTTCTCGACACCCTGGCCAAGACCGCGAAGCAATGAACGACCCGCGCCCGCTGATCGCCCACATCGTTTACCGCTTCGACACCGGCGGGCTGGAAAACGGCGTCGTCAACCTGATCAACCACATGCCGGCCGACGCCTTCCGCCACGCCATCATTTCCCTTACCGAAATCACCGATTTCAAGAAGCGCATCACCCGCCCCGACATCCAGTTCATCGCGCTGGAAAAACCGCCCGGCCACCTGTTGAGGATCTACCCGCAACTCTATCGCCTGTTCAGGCACCTTCAGCCGGCCATCGTGCATACCCGCAACCTGGCTGCCCTCGAAGCCACCATACCGGCCTGGGCTGCCCGGGTACCGGGGCGTATTCACGGCGAACATGGCCGTGATGTCGGCGACCTGAACGGCACCAACAAAAAGTACCAATGGGCAAGGCGGATTTACAGCCCGTTCGTGAAACAGTACATAGCCCTGTCCCAGGATCTGGCACATTATCTGACCGAAGCCATTGGCATTAACGAGAAGCGAGTGACCCAGATATATAACGGCGTGGATGCCATCCGTTTCCATCCTGCCCCCGCCCGACAAGCCATTCCCGGCTGCCCGTTCACCGACCCCGAGCACTGGATCGTCGGCACGGTGGGCCGCATGCAGACGGTCAAGGACCAGACCAACCTGGCCAAGGCCTTCGTTCTCGCCATGCAAGCCAATCCCTCATTGCGCGACCGACTGCGCCTGATCATGGTCGGCGAAGGCCCGTTGCGCCAGGAATCTCTGGCCATTCTCGACGCCGCCGGCCTGGCCGAACTGGCCTGGTTGCCGGGTGAGCGCAACGACACGCCGGAAATCATGCGCGGCCTGGACTGCTTTGTCCTGCCCTCGCTCGGCGAAGGCATTTCGAACACCATTCTCGAAGCCATGGCCAGCGGCCTGCCGGTCATCGCCACGGCTGTCGGCGGCAACACCGAACTGGTCGGCGAAAACGTCAATGGCCGACTGGTTTCCGCGGCCGATCCTGAGTCCCTGGCCCATGCCATTGTCGCCTTGGCGAAAGCCCCCGAATCCGCCAGATCCCTCGGCCAAACAGGCCGCCAGTTGGTCGAAGCGCGTTACAGCATGGGCGCCATGGTCGCCAGCTACCAAAAACTTTACGAGCGAGCGCTCGGTCCAAAAAAGCTACACCGACAAGCCACAACCTGACAGAGAACCCATCCCCATGTGCGGCATAACCGGAATTTTCGATATTCGAGGCAAACGCGACGTCGACCGCAGCATTTTGCATCGCATGAACGAATCGCAATTCCATCGCGGTCCCGACGAAGGCGGTCTTCACATTGAACCCGGCATCGGCCTCGGCCACCGGCGGCTGTCGATCATCGACCTGTCCACCGGCCAGCAGCCGCTGTACAACGAAGACAACTCGGTCTGCGTCGTTTTTAACGGCGAGATCTACAACTACCAGGAACTCATCCCCGAACTGCAGGCGCTCGGCCACGTCTTCCACACCCGCAGCGACACCGAAGTCATCGTGCACGCCTGGGAAGCCTGGGGCGAAGCCTGCGTCGACCGTTTCCGCGGCATGTTCGCCTTCGCCCTGTGGGATCGCAACCGCGAAACCCTGTTCCTGGCCCGCGACCGGCTCGGCGTCAAGCCGCTGTTCTACGCCCTGCTCGACGATGGCAGCTTCATCTTCGGCTCCGAACTCAAATCCCTGCTCGCCCATGGCGGCCTCAAGCGCGACATCGACCCCTGTGCCGTCGAGGAATACTTCGCCCTCGGCTACGTCGCCGAACCGCGCGCCATCTTCAAGCAGGCTAAAAAGCTGCCGCCGGCCTGCACCCTACTGCTGCGCCGCGGCCAGCCGCTCGGCCAGCCTCGTACCTACTGGGACGTCCGCTTCACGCTAGACAACCCGATCAGCGACGCCGACGCCCAAGCCGAACTGACGCTCCGCCTGGAAGAATCGATCAAGCTGCGCATGATTTCGGAAGTGCCGCTCGGCGCCTTCCTCTCCGGCGGCGTCGACTCGAGCGCCGTGGTCGCCGTCATGGCCGGCCTCTCGGCCAACCCGGTCAACACCTGCTCGATCGGCTTCTCCGACCCTGCCTTCAACGAATCCGAATTCGCCAAAATGGTGGCCGACCGCTACCGGACCAACCACCACCTCGACATGGTCGAGAGCGACGACTTCGACCTGATCGATACCCTGGCCCGCCTCTACGACGAGCCCTACGCCGACAGCTCGGCCATCCCCACCTACCGCGTCTGCCAACTGGCCCGCCGGCATGTCACCGTCGCCCTCTCCGGCGACGGCGGCGACGAGAGCTTCGGCGGCTACCGCCGCTACCGCCTGCACCTGATGGAAGAAAAGATGCGCTCGGCCCTGCCCCTCAGCCTGCGCCGGCCAATCTTCGGCACGCTGGGCCGGCTTTACCCGAAGGCGGACTGGGCACCGCGCGTCTTCCGCGCCAAGACCACCTTCGAAGGCATGGCCCGCGACTCGGTCGAGGCTTATTTCCACTCTGTTTCGATCCTGCGCGCACCGATGCGCAAGCGCCTGTTCAGCCCGCTGTTCAAGGCCGAACTGGGTGACTACGACGCCCAGCAGGTCTTCATCGACCACGCCGCCAAGGCCGAGACCCACGACCCGCTGGCCCTGATCCAGTACCTTGACCTGAAGACCTACCTGATCGGCGACATCAACACCAAGGTCGACCGGGCCAGCATGGCCCACTCGCTGGAAGTCCGCGAGCCACTGATGGACCACAAGCTGATCGAATGGCTGGCCACCCTGCCCTCGACGCAGAAGATCCGCGGCCAGGAAGGCAAGTACCTGCTCAAAAAATCGATGGAGCCGCATCTGCCGAGCGACGTCCTGTATCGCCCCAAGATGGGCTTTTCGGTGCCGCTCGCCCGCTGGTTCCGCGGCCCGCTGAAGAACCGCGTCGAGGAAGCCATCCTCGGCACGCGCCTGGCCGACACCGGCTGGTTCAACGGCGACTACCTGCGCGAAATGGTGCGCGATCACAACAACGGCAGGCGCGACTACAGCGCCTCGATCTGGACCATCCTGATGTTCGAGGCCTTCCTGCGCAACGTCATGGAAGCCGGAGAATCGGCGTGACTCGCGTCCTGCACGTCCTCGACCATTCAATCCCGCTGCACAGCGGCTACACCTTCCGCACCGCCGCCCTGCTGCGCGAGCAGCGCGCCCTCGGCTGGGAAACCTTCCACCTGACCTCGCCCAAGCAGGGCGAGACCAGCGTCCCCTTCGAGGATGTCGACGGCCTGCGCTTCTATCGCACGCCATTGGCCACCGGCACCCTGGCCGGCCTGCCAGTCGGCCGCGAACTCGCGCTGATGAAGCAACTGGAAGCCCGGCTCGAAGAAGTCGCCGGCGAGATTCAACCAGATATCATCCACGCCCACTCGCCCGTGCTCAACGCCCTGCCGGCGATCAAGGTAGCCCGCAAGCTGGATATCCCGGTCGTCTACGAAATCCGTGCCTTTTGGGAAGATGCGGCGGTCGACCACGGCAGTACCAGCCAAGGCAGCCTGCGTTACCACGCGACGCGCCGTCTTGAAACCCGGGCCATCCGGCTGGCCGACCACGTATTCACCATCTGCGAAGGCCTGCGCGCCGACATCGTGGCGCGTGGCATCCCGGCTGGCAAGGTGACGGTGATCCCGAACGCCGTCGACGTCGAATCTTTCCAACTGGCCAGCCCGCCCGATCCGCAACTCCAGGAAAGATGGGGGCTAACCGGCAAGACCGTGATCGGCTTCATCGGCTCGTTCTACGCCTACGAAGGCCTCGACCTGCTGCTCGACGCCTTGCCGGAACTGATCCGCCAGCGCCCGGACGTACGCCTGCTGCTCGTCGGCGGCGGCCCGCAGGAAGCCAACTTGCGCCAGCAGGCTGAACACCTGGGCCTCGGCGAATACGTCATCTTCACCGGCCGCGTACCACACCAACAGGTCGGCCGCTACTACGACCTGATCAACGTGCTGGCCTACCCGCGCCACCCGATGCGCCTGACCGAACTGGTCACCCCGTTGAAGCCGCTGGAAGCCATGGCCCAAGGCCAGTTGTTCGTTGCCTCCGACGTCGGCGGGCACAAGGAACTGATCGACCACGGCCGGAACGGTATCCTGTTCCGGGCCGGCGACCGCGAAGCACTGGCCGGCGCCCTGCTCGGCCTGCTCGCCGACCGCCAGCGCTGGCCGGAGCTGAAAGCGAACGGCCGTCATTTCGTCGAGTCGGTACGTAACTGGCGCAACAGCGTGGCCAACTATGTCGCCCCGTACCATCAATTGACAAAGCATGTAGCCTGAATGAATACGGCCAAACATCCGCACATCGTGGTCTTGTCCAGCCTCTTCCCGAGCAGTGTGCAGCCGGGGGCGGGCCTGTTCATCCGCGAGCGGATGTTTCGCGTCGCCCGGCGACTACCCGTCGCCGTCGTTGCACCGACCCCCTGGTTTCCACTGCAAAGCCTGATCCGGCGCTTCAAGCCGCACTTCCGTCCCGGCGCACCTGCCCATGAAAGCCAGGCCGGAATAGACGTCTGGTTTCCGCGCTTCCTGTCGGTACCCGGGCTATTCAAGAAATTCGACGGCCTGATGATGGCGATCTGCTCCCTCCCCCACCTGCGCCGGCTCAAGAACGCCGGGCGCCTGGACATCATCGACGCCCATTTCGCCTACCCCGACGGCTATGCGGCCAGTTTGTTGGGCCGCTGGCTGAAGGTGCCGTTCACCATTACGCTGCGCGGCACGGAAACCCGGCATGTCCGGGACGGTCGCTTGGCTGGCCGGCTGTTGCAGGCCGTCCAGCGGGCAGCCCGGGTGTTCTCGGTATCCGAATCGCTGCGCCAGTTGCTGATCGCCCATGGCGCCAGCCCGCAGCAGATTGAAGTCATCGGCAACGGTGTCGATACGAAACGCTTCGCGCCGCAGGACAAGGCTGCCTGCCGCCGCACACTCGGCATCCCACCGCGGGCGCACGTCCTGGTCTCGGTAGGCGGCCTGGTTCCCCGCAAGGGCTTCCATCGTGTCATCGAGGTACTGCCGCAGATCCGCCAGCAGTTTCCTGATCTGATCTTTCTCGTCGTCGGCGGTCCCAGTGCCGAAGGCAATAACCGCGCGGAACTCGAACAGCAAGTGCAGGCCCTGGGGTTGGACGACCGCGTCCACTTCCTCGGCCCACGGCAACCTGACGAGCTACCGGCCATCCTTTCGGCGGCCGACATCTTCGTTCTGGCGACCAGCAACGAAGGCTGGGCCAATGTCTTTCTCGAGGCACTGGCCTGCGGCCTGCCGGTGGTGACCACCGATGTCGGCGGCAACAAGGAAGTCATCTGCGATGACGACCTGGGAATCGTCGTACCATTTGGCGACCAGGAAGCGCTGCGCGAGGCAATTGCCCGTTCGCTGCAACGCGACTGGGATACAGCCCGGATTCGCCGCTACGCCGAAGACAATGCGTGGGACGAGCGGGTCGAGCGGCTGAGCACCCGCTTCATCCGTATCGCCGCCGAAGCAAGGGAACAACATGGGTGACCTGTACACGAAACTGGTGTCCGGCCTGATCTTTCCGATCCACGAACACCTCAAGCACCACAGCAGCGTTGCCGTGCGCCGGCAACTCGAGGAATCCCAATGGTGGTCGCCCGAACGCCTCGCGGCTCTGCAACTGGAGCGCCTGCGTAGCCTGCTGGCCCAGGCGCAAAAGCATGTTCCCTACTACCGCGACCAGTTTGCCAGCCTGGATTTCGACGCCACCGCCATTACCTCTCTGGATGACCTGCAGCGCCTGCCCTTCCTGACCAAGACCATCATCCGGCACCATCAGGAGCAGCTCAAGGCCGACAACGCCGAGCGCCTTGCCCGCTTCAACACCGGCGGATCGTCCGGCGAGCCGCTGATCTTCTTCATCGGCAACGAGCGTGTCAGCCACGATGTCGCCGCCAAATGGCGGGCGACGCGCTGGTGGAACGTCGATATCGGCGACCCCGAGATCGTCGTCTGGGGGAGCCCGATCGAACTGAGCTCGCAGGATCGCGTCCGCCAGATGCGCGACCGCCTGCTGCGCACCCGCCTGCTGCCGGCCTTCGAAATGAACGAGGCCAATCTCGACGGCTTCGTGGACACCATCCGCGCCACCCGGCCGGCCATGCTGTTCGGCTACCCCTCATCGCTGTCGCTGATTGCACGCCATGCCGAAAAACGCGGCATAACGATGAACGATCTCGGCATCAAGGTTGCCTTCGTCACTTCGGAACGGCTCTACGACCACCAGCGCGACGACATCACCCGCGTCTTCGGCTGCCCGGTCGCCAACGGCTACGGCGGCCGCGATGCCGGCTTCATCGCCCACCAGTGCCCGCAGGGCGGCATGCACCTGACGGCCGAAGACATCATCGTCGAAATCGTCGACAAGGACGGCCAGCCAGTACCCAAGGGCCAGGCCGGCGAAGTCGTCGTCACCCACCTGGCAACCGGCGAATACCCCTTCATCCGCTACCGCACCGGCGACGTCGCCGTACTCTCTACCCGATCCTGCCCCTGCGGCCGCGGCCTGCCGATGCTGGAGGAAATCCAGGGCCGCACCACCGACTTCGTTGTCGCTGCCGACGGCACCATCATGCATGGACTCGCCGTTGTTTACCCGATCCGAGACATACCGGGGATCGCTGCGTTCAAGGTCGTGCAGGAAACCCTGCAACGCGTTGTAGTGCAGATCGTTCCCGAGGATTGCTGCGGTCAACAGGTAGAAACGCTCATTTCCGCAGGAATCAAGGCCCGCCTCGGGCAGAGCGTCGAGGTCGAGGTATCACGGGTAGACGATATTCCCCGGGAGAAATCCGGGAAGTACCGCTACGTCCAAAGCCTGGTAGCGGGGAGTTGACGGATGGTGCATAGCGAACCGACCAACCCCGAAACTGTCCTCGCCCCGGATTCAAGGCAAGGAAACATCGCCGGCCCAATGCAGCGCCTGGGCACACTGATCGCCGGCAGCTTCGGCACCCACCGCGGTTTGGTCAGAATGCTGCTTGGCGAAGCCGAATACCTGACCGGCAGGGTGAATCGCTTTCTTCAGCCGGATCTCACCGCTACGCAAAGGCTGGTATTCGTCTGCCTCGGCAACATCAACCGCAGTGCCTTCGCCGAAGGCATAGCTACCGCGAATGGCCTGCGTACAGCTTCTATCGGCCTATCGACTTCCACCGGCAACCCGGCTTTTCATATGGCTATCGATACGGCCCGCCATTTCGGCATCGATCTGCAAGCCCATCGCGCCACCGATTTCACTGATTACGAATATCAGCCGGGAGACCTGCTGCTGGCCATGGAAATCCGCCACGCCCATCGCCTGACCGTCCTCGGCATACCGCACGATGCGATCGCCCTCTTGGGACACTGGGCAACACCACACCGCATCCATATCCACGATCCGCACACCCTGTCCGATGCCTATTTCCGAACCTGTTTCAGCCTGATCCACTCGGCTGTCAGGGAACTTGCCGCGGATTGCAGAAACGCGGGCAGCCCGTGCATCGCCTCATGAACGTCCACCTGACTTTCGACATTGAGGTCTGGTGCAACGGCTGGGCCGACCTCGACCGGGAATTCGCGAGTTGCTTCCCTCGTTACGTCTATGGTCACTCAAAGCATGGCGACTATGCCCTGCCGAAGACACTGGAAACTCTCAACCGCCACGGCCTACGCGGCGTATTCTTCGTCGAACCGCTGTTCTCGGCCAGATTCGGCGCTCGATACTTGGAAGAAATCGTCCGCCTGATCGACGATGCTGGACAAGACGTGCAACTGCATCTGCATCCGGAGTGGACCGACGAAATCCGTCCGGCAATCATTCCGGACGTTTCTGCCAAGCGCCAACATCTCACCTACTACTCTCTAGAGGAACAGACTGCACTTATCCGCTACGCCAAACGACTGCTGGAGAACGCTCTCGGCAAAGCAGTTTCGGCATTCCGAGCTGGCAGCTACGCAATCAACGAAGATACCTTCCTAGCCTTAGCGAGAAACGGGATTGGCACCGATTCAAGCATCAACCGCTGCTATGCCATTAGCGCCCCTAAACTCGTCTGCGAATACGGCACAACTGCGCCGATAACAGTCAATGGAGTCGTCAGCTACCCGGTGACCGTATTCCACGATGGGTTAGGGCGTAAACGGCCGGCTCAGGTCGGCGCCTGCAGCTTTGGCGAACTGCGCCAGGCGATGGAATCGGCACACCAAGCCAGTATTAGCGACTTCGTGATCGTCTCGCATAATTTCGAAATGCTGAAGCCCGGGCGTTCGGAACCTGATTTAGTAGTAGCACGTCGGTTTGAGCAGTTATGTAGCTATCTTGCCGACAATCCAACACGATTCAAAGTTGGTGGGTTTTCTTCCCAGCCGACCTCCTGCGTATTACCGACAAAACAATGGATGCCGCGTATCGGCTTGCCCCCAACTGCATGGCGCCTCGCCGAGCAAATTGCAAGGCGCATGCTTTCCCGGGGGACCGGCACATGAACAAAGGCTTTTCGGTTTACCTCGATCTGGTGCGCTTCATCGCTGCCTGCCTCGTCTATGTCTACCATTCCAACCAGCGCCTCCTGGTCGAGGAAATCTTGCCGGCGAGTAATTTCGGACACAGTTCCGTAATCGTTTTCTTTGTTCTCTCCGGATTTGTGATCGCCTATGTAACGGATACCAAGGAAAACACCTGGACCAGTTACTCGGCGAGCCGTCTGTCACGCGTCTATTCGGTGGCAGTGCCAGCAATCATTCTGACCCTGGCCCTCGACACCGTCGGCCGCAGCATTTTCCCAGCACTCTATGCAGGCTATCCGTACGACCAGTTTCTGATCCGCTCTCTTGGATCATTACTGTTTGCCAACGAGGTCTGGTTCATATCGATTACCAGTTTCTCGAACGTTCCGTATTGGTCGATCTGCTACGAAATCTGGTACTACGCTGCATTCGGCATCCTGATGTTCATGCCGCGTAGGACGGCTATCGTCCTGCTCCTGCTGCTCGCAGCGGCGCTTGGACCCAAGATCATTCTCCTCGCGCCGATCTGGGGCATGGGCGTCCTGCTTTATTATTGGCAAACTCCCAAGCGCCTGTCCAGAATTGCTTCCTGGTCCCTATTCGTGGGAACTGTTGCCGCTATCACGCTATTCCATTACCACGGCATATCACCAGCCATTGCCGAGTGGTTAAAGGCACAAATGGGGTCCGAGTTGCACCGCGAATTCACCTTTTCGAAATTTTTCCCCGCAGACTACATTCTCGGTATCCTGGTAGCGGCGAACTTCGCAGCAGTACGCAACATTGCAATACAGATCGAACCAGTCATGCTGCTCATCGAACGGCCGGTCAAGACACTCGCCAGCTACACTTTCACCCTCTATCTGCTGCATCAGCCACTTTTCCTCTTCTGGGCTGCAGTGCTACGAGGCGACCCGAACGGACACGGATACTGGCTGGCCACCACCATGCTGATGGCAGTTTCCGTAGGAGTCATCGGCTACTTCACAGAAAACAAGCGGCACGGGTTGCGCATTGGCATTGAGAAAGCGCTGTGCCGGATCAACGGGCGGCTGAGAGTGCGACATGGCGAAGCCTGAAGCCCTGCCCCCCTGCATTGTTCTGGGACTGGAAACCCAAATCGCCCTAGGCATTGCCAGGGAACTCGGACGAGCCGGCGTACCGGTCATCGGCATCGCACAATCACGGCATGCGATCGGCCTACACTCCCGTTATCTTGCGCGTGGGATCATCATCGAACAGCCGAGAAGCGAAGCGATGCTCGAACAAATCCGCGCACTCGGGGATGAATTTGGTGAGATTCCGCTACTCACAGTATCCGAAGTCAATCTGAACTGGTTACTCAGCCGTCGCCAGCAACTTGGCAAGGTCAAAGCAATCCTGCCCCAGCCAGACGCTCTTTCGATTGTTCTCGACAAGGGAAAAACGCTGGCCATCGCAGAATCCGTAGGCATTTCCATCCCTAGGACAGTCGAGCCAGAATCCCACGAAGCGATCGAACAACTGGCCCAAAACCTGACCTTCCCCGTCGTCCTGAAATGGAAAGATCCAAATGCCGTCGGGCCGCTGCTGTCGGCCAACGGAATAGCGCTTGTCAAGGCGGAATACGCGCTTGACGCCAGGCAACTTGTAGCCATTGCCAACCGTTACCGCCACCTCGGGAAATGGCCATTGATTCAGGAATATTGCCCGGGCAGTGGGCTTGGGCAGTTCTTCTTCATGCACGAAGGGCGGGTGCTACGCCGCTTCCAGCACATTCGCATCGCCGAATGGCCGCCGGAAGGTGGTTTTTCGAGTGTTTGCGAAAGCCTGCCGCTTACGGAGCATGCCGAGTTGCAGGAGAAATCGATCGCCCTGTTAAGAGCCATCGGCTGGGAGGGCGTCGCTATGGTCGAGTACCGCCTTGATCCACAGACTGGCAAGGCCGTACTGATGGAAATCAATGGCCGCTTCTGGGGAAGCTTTCCGCTTGCTGTGCAATGCGGAGCTGGTTTCGCGCTCCTCGCCTATCTGGTGAATGGGCTCGGCAGAACAGCCGCTTTGGGAGAGGTGCGAACGGGCCTCCGCTGCCGGATGATGGCCACAGAGATCAAGCGCTTGATTCGGATACTGTTAGCCCCCCAGAAGATCAGCGACCCATTTTTCGAGTCTGCCCCGGGAAAGGAACTGCAACGATTCTGGAAGGATTTCTTCCGAAGCGAGGTTGGCTACTACGTATGGTCCCAGGACGACCCTGCTCCATTCTGGGTAGATTTGACCAACATACTCCTGAGGCGGTGATGAAAGCCTTACCGGACTTCTTGTCAAACTGGAGCGCAACCAATGCGTGACATTCTGGTTGTTGGAATCGTATTTGCGGGTAGCCTCTATGCTCTTCGTCACCCTTGGGTTGGAGTAATGCTGTGGACGTGGATCAGTCTTATGAATCCTCACAGTCTCACCTATGGTTTTGCTCAAAGCTTTCCCGTTGCAGCCATCGTTGCTGTTTCAACAATAATCGGCCTAATCGCAACAAAGGAAAGGCAGAGCCCATTCGATCAAACACCAGCCATCTGGTTGTTGTTGTTTCTTACGTGGATATGTATTGCCTATCCATTTTCATATAACGTAAGTGGCAGCACAGAAATGCTTATAAAAGTATTAAAGATCGATATCATGATTTTGGTTACTTTGGCGATACTGAGCACACGTTTGCATATTGAAATATTTATCTGGGTGATTGTTGGGTCCTTGGCATTTTATGGGGTAAAAGGCGGTGCATTTACAATAATAACAGGCGGAAACTTCCGCGTATGGGGACCTGGGGGATTCATAGGTGGCAACAATGAACTAGCGCTAGCCATGATCATGATCATTCCTTTAATGCGCTATCTCCAGTTGCAAGCAACAAAAAAACATTTCCAATTTTTGTGGTCTGTCGGAATGATACTTACGGCTGCCGCCGCGCTGGGAACTCATTCTCGTGGGGCACTACTGGCCATTGCTGCGATGGCTATATATTTGTGGGCCAAGAGCCCAAAAAAACTGGGGTTTGGGATATTTATCATTGTTTCCGGAATAGGCCTGATTGCCTTCATGCCAGAACACTGGTCTGCACGGATGGACACAATCCAAAACTACGAAGCAGATCCTTCTGCCACGGGGCGAATTAATGCTTGGTGGACTGCATTCAATGTAGCGAAATCACATATCACGGGCGCTGGCTTTGATATGTACTCAGCCGATATATTCATGGCATTTGCGCCAAACCCTCATGCAATCCATGCAGCACACAGCATCTATTTTCAAGTTCTCGGAGAACAAGGATTCATTGGCCTAGCCTTATTTATTGGGATATGGGTATCGACATGGCGACTAGCTGGATCAATTATTAGTAACAAATCCAAAGACCCTTCAGTTCAATGGTGTAAATCGCTCGCTGCGATGTGCCAAGTTAGCCTTATTGGTTACGCAGTTGGCGGTGCGTTTCTAAGCTTAGCCTATTACGACCTACCTTATAATATCCTGATAATTTGCCTGCTCGTAAAACGTTGGTTGACAAATCATAGCTTAGTGCTTGGCAAAGCGAACCAATATGCCACATCCCCCCCGCCAAGACCGCCCAACAAGACCCTACCGCCTCTTGAATCAAGGTGATCGCCATTCGCAATCCGGCGCGCAAAATATTTACAAATACATCTCCATTAAAATCCACGGGCTTAGCAGTCGGCCATCATAACGGTTGCATTTCGAGGATACTACGCATGATAAACTCGCCTCAGTTCGCATTGAAAGTGCGAACCGTAAATTCCGAAGTAAAAATACTACTAATTGCGCATATGTTTTTATTCGGATTGTCTCCTTATGCTCAAGCACAGTTAAATCAAGGATCCTATCCAGATTGGGCCACACGTTGGCCAAAATTGGAGCTCTATGATCAGGATTGCCAGCCTCTTTGGAATAGATCTCAGTATGGACCGTTTAATTATCTTTTGGCAGGACCTGCCGACCGTGAGCTTGTAGAAGGAGCCCATTTTTCAATTGAATATTTGGCTTACTTGAAGGGATTGAAGATCGCTCCGCGGCATGGCAGCGCAGGGCCACCGGCCAAAGGGTTTAGTTATACGCTTTGGGCATTCCCAAATCATCCTATGGCCTTGGCGGCAATGGAAGATTTGGCGTTCCGGGAAAAGAACGACAAACCGACTGGGGCTGGCCTTCGGGTGCATTGCTACTTTCAAAGGGCAGTACGATTTGTGCCAGACGACGCGGAAGTCCGGGCACTTTATGGCTACTACTATGCACGGCGAGGAAAAGCACCAGAAGCCCGCGTTCAATTTGAGAAGGCTGACGAACTCAATACGAACAACAGGAATATTTCGGTATTCCAAGCTTTTGGATACCTAGAAATCAAAGATTTCGAAAAAGCTTTGGCCGCTGCAAAAAAGGCATATGCGTTAGGCTATTCGCTACCTGGTTTAAAAACCCAGCTTCAAAGGGCTGGCGCCTGGAAGGATTAATTATCCAACGTCAATTTATCTCGTGTAGTGGCTGTGAAATTTTCACACTACATTACACCAAATTTTCCATATTTATCAGGATATTAGAGAACATCGCCCCGTACCCCTGATGACGCTAAAGAACAAAATACTCGGCAATCTGCGCTGGATGCTCCTGGCCAAATTTAGCTGTCAGGCCATTTCCTGGATCAGCACGCTGCTGGTAATGCGCATACTGCAGCCAGAGGACTACGGCCTGATCGCCATGGCTGCCGTTGTGGTGAGCCTGATGACCATGGTTAACGAAATGGGACTGGGGCAGGCAATCATTCAATCGGACAATCTGAATCAAATCAGAATCCGTCAGTGCTACGGCCTGGTCGTGCTGGTCAATTCATCTTCGTATGTCGTGCTCTGCTTGCTGGCTCCGGTCATGGCCTGGTTCTTTGGTGAGGACAAACTGTCGCTGATTGTTCCGGTAATTGGACTGCAGTTCCTCATCCAGATATTCGTGGTCATTCCCAGCGCGCTCCTTGACAAGCAGTTGCGCTTTCGGGAGAGGGCAATTTACGAGGTTGGGACCTCAGTCTGCGGGACGCTGGCCACATTGTGGATGGCATATAGCGGATTTGGCATCTGGTCGATCATTTTCGGCAACCTGGGTATGGTTGCGTTGTACGCCACGCTGATCAACTGGAAATTCCCATTTCCTCACCTGCCGACGTTCAGGTTTTCCGGCATCGGCGATATGGCCCGGTTTGGCCTAATGACGGTACTCGGCCGGATTCTGTGGTTCTTTTATTCGCAGGCCGACACCTTGTTGGTTGGCCGTCTGCTGGGAAAGACCATCCTCGGTTTCTATTCGGTAGGCGTGCAGGTGGCCACCCTGCCCCTGGTAAAAATTTCCGGGATATTCAACCAACTGGCAATGGCTGGTTTCTCGCAAATCAAGAATGACGTGCAGCGCTTGCGGGACAGCGTGCTATTGGTGGCACGCGTCGCCAGTTTCCTGTCAGTTCCGATATTTTGGGGCATCGCTGCCATCGCCGCAGACTTCGTGGGACTGTTTCTCGGATCTAACTGGGAACCGGCCATCCTCCCACTCCAGTGCATCGCGATCATGCTGCCTATCCGCGTTTTGAGCATCGCGCTATCGCAAGTAGTAAACGCCGTCGGCAAACCCGAACTGAATGTCATCAACCTGGCTGTTGCCTGTGTCGTGATGCCAGTATCGTTTGTTATCAGCATCCGCCTCTGGGGATTGCCGGGGATCTGTTACGCATGGGTCCTCATCTATCCGATGTGGTTTCTCTATGCGCTGAAGCAAGGTCTGCCGACCGTAGGACTGAGGCTCCGCGAATATTGCAGCAATGTCGCCGTACCCCACCTGTTCGGGGCCTTGATGCTAGGTTTGGTAATCGGCGCCCGAAACTTTCTACCGTTCGACGGATGGCTACGACTCTGCACTCTCGTAGCCATCGGTGCCGCCACATACAGTTCGCTATGCTGGATATTTGCTCATGAATATTTGAGCAACGTTATTGCCGCATTCAGAAAAGATAAAAACTGAAATGCACCATTCATGGACTTTGAAGGAGGCTCCGCGATGACCATCATTGCAGGCTATTTCGGACTTGGCGACGCTATTGATGTGCCGCCAACCCTTGAACAGGAAATGCGCTCAGCGTTGCGGAGAGTGGACGATGCGCGCGGCCAGGTCACGGTTGCCCGAAAGCCAGGCTTCTATTTGTGCAAATGGGACTCCGGCGCATTTGGCGAGCCGGCCTGGCAGGAATCCGGACGAGGAGAGATATCGACCCTGGTCGGAGACCCGCTTTTTTGCGATATAGGGGAACGTCGGCAGCGCTCCGAACAACTCGCAAGCCTGGATCTGTTTCTCGACGGTATCGATCAGAAGCTGACGAGTGCCAGAGGTTCGTTCAGCCTCGTCTGCTTTTCGGAAGAACGGCGCGAACTACGCATCGCCACCGATATCCTCGGCGTCCGATCGCTGTACTACACGGTGCAAGACGGATTGCTGGTGTTCGCCTCGGCGATTCGCATCCTCGAGGCCATGCCCACCATCAGGCGGCGGATATCGATTATTGGAACAGCGGAGCAGTGCATTTACGGGCAAGCTCTGGGCGCACGTAGTCCGTATGAAGAGATCTCCATCCTGCGTGAGGCGGAATACCTTACAGCCGGCAGAAGCGGGGTAACGGTGAGGCGCTACTTCGACTGGTCGCAAGGAAGCCCATATGCCGGAACGGAAGAGCAAGCTGCGCAACAACTGTACCGCCATTTCCTTGACGGAATCAGACTCAGGGCGCCGCCTGACGAGCGTATCATCGCCTTTCTGAGCGGAGGTATGGACTCGCGAGCCATCGTCGCCTCCCTAATCGCCGCCGGCCATGCCGTGGTGGCGCTGAATTTCTCTCCCGACGGATCACAGGACCAGGACTATGCCGTACGCTTTGCCGAAGCGGCCGGCCCCGACTGCCAGCTGTATTGCCTGCCGCGCGATGACGACCCGAATTTTTCGCTGCTCGCCGCAAGGACCAAGGACTCGCTAGAACAGGAATGTCTTGCCGGAGTACAGCGACCCAACGTACTCTGGTCGGGGGATGGTGGCAGCGTCGGACTCGGTCATGTGTACATGGACGAGAAAATGATCGACGTGATCGAACGGGAGGGCATCGAGAAGGCAGCCGAGTATTTCATGGCCCTGCATCGCAACCAGTTGCCAATCGGCGTTCTGGAAGCGCCCTGGCGAGACCAACTTCCGGAAGATATCTGCCGTAACGTTCAGGCCGAAATCAGGCGTTATCCGTGCAGCGATACGGGGCGGCAGTTGTACTTGTTTCTTCTAATCAACGACCAGCGACGACACCTCTACAAACACTTCGAATCGATCGATGAACATGGTCTCGAGTTTATTACCCCGTTCTTCGACAGCGTGTTTCTCCGTACCGTCGCCGCGACACCGGTTCGCTGGGGGCTGTTGCACCGCTTCTACGCGCACTGGTTCACCCATTTGCCAAAGTTTGCGCAGACAACCCCGTGGCAGACATACCCTGGGCATGTGGAATGCCCGATCAAATGCCAGAAGGAACTGAGCTATCAATGGAACAGAACCGTGACACGCTCATCCGGTCCGGTTACCGAGCGTTTGCCGCTGGCGTGGCAACTGGCCAAGAGTTCCTGCGACCCGCTGTCGCGCAACCTGTTCTCCAGAACGCGAACCTTGTCCCTGGCTCTGCTGGAGGTGTTCGGGATGCGCAACAGCCGGCACGCACTACGCACCATTCAGACCTTCCGCAGCATTTTGGCCCGGACCAACTAATCAACTCCAAGATGTCGCTGAATCGGTCTCTTCCGCTCGAATTCTTGCTCTCGACCGGCGGATATCCAAGAGACCGAGTTCGCATTTCATCGGAATCAACTAGCGAGTCATACCTATGAACCTAATCAAGCAGATTGCACAAAAGTTTCGTAGCAGCATCAATCGGCGCCATTTCGACCGCGAACTCCGCAACATTGTGTGCACTCCGCCAATCACCCTCGGCCAAGATGAATTCACGGCCCTGTCGATGGTGCATCACCGCGATGTCGAATCCTATCTGCTAGCGCTCAAGTCGTTCTGCCGTTTTCTGCACCCGCGGAAGATCGTCATGGTGGCCGATCCCAGCATCACCGATGCCGACTTGGCCTTGATTGCCGAGCACGTTCATGGCATCGAATTCGTACGTGCCGAGGACTTCCGCGAAACCGGTATGCCGCGGGGAGGATGCTGGGAACGCCTGATCGCTATTTCGGAATACGTCCAGCACGATTACGTGATCCAACTCGATGCCGACACCGTCACGCTGGATTTTCCGAGTGAGGTAAAAAAAGCCATCGCGGAATCCCGCTCCTTCGTCCTAGCGACAGAGGACGCTCAGGACTTTGTCTCCTGTCAGGAAGCCGCCAACTGGGCCAAGCCTCGAATTGCTTCGGGCGAACATGTGCAGTTACTTGCCGAAGGAAGCCTGGATCGGCTGCCTGGTGCAGAAAGCGGCCGCTATGTACGAGGTTGTGCGGGTTTCTCCGGGTTCGCACAGGGAAGCTTCAGCCGTAGCAAGCTACGCGGGTTCAGCCTCGCCATGGGCCAGTTGCTAGCCGACAAATGGAGTAGCTGGGGCACCGAACAGTTCACCTCCAACTACTTGGTCTCGAATTCGCCTCTGGCCTGCGTGTTGCCCCATCCTAAGTACTGCCATCCGGGGCGCGAACGGACTGGAACAGTTTTTCTCCATTTCATCGGCTATGTGCGCTTTGCCACAAACCGCTACGCCCGGGCCGCCCGCGACGCATGCAACGCACTGGCCGGCAGCTGATCCATGCTTCCGAGAACTCTGTATCGGCTACTATCGCCTGCCGGAAACAAGGGCCAGCTGAGCATTTTCATCTTTCATCGCGTACTGCTCGATGCCGATCCGCTGTTGCCGTTCGAACCTTCGGCCGAGCAGTTCACGTGGATGGCCCGCTACTTCGCCCGCACCTATAATGTCCTACCTCTCGGCGAAGCCGTGTGTCGGCTGCAAGCCGGAACGCTACCTGCCGCCGCTGCGACCATCACATTCGACGACGGTTACGCCGATAACTTTCAGGTTGCCTGGCCGATCCTTCAACGGTATGCCCTGCCGGCGACATTCTTCATTGCCACCGCCTTTCTCAACGGCGGGCGCATGTGGAACGACGACATTATCGAGACGGTGAGGGTATTGCCGCCTGGTGAATTCGATCTAGGAGCACTCGGGCTAGGCACCCACAATCTGAGCGATACCCTCTCCAGAATTCGCTGTTATCAAGCAGTGTTGGGGAAATTGAAATATTTCGAGCACTCGCAGCGCACTGATATCGCCAGACAGATTGCTCTTCGGGCCGGACTCCCTGCCGCAAGCAACCTGATGATGACGCGCATGGAGTTGCAAACCCTCATGGCATCGGGTGCGGAAATCGGTGCCCACACCCACACCCACCCAATACTGGAACGCCTTCCCGATACACTCGCCTATGCCGAGATTGAACAAGGAAAGTGCGAACTCGAATCAATCCTTGGCAGTCGGGTACATGTCTTTGCCTACCCCAACGGTGCCCCGAAACGGGATTGGTCGGACCGTCACGCGACAATGGTCAAGCAGATCGGATTCGAGGCAGCAGTAACGACAGAACCGCGATTTGCTCATGTCGCATCAGCAAAAATATTCCAGCTACCGCGTTTCACGCCGTGGGACAGGAGCCCGCTGCGCTTTGCCGCGCGGAACCTGATGGAACTGTGGCGAGGTCGCCATGCCTCTCAAGGGTACCCAGTCTGAGAAGTGCTATCCCGGAAGCAGAAGATACTCTCCCCTCCCAGCAGATAGTCAAAGGGATAGCAGGAAAGACAGGTGAAGAAATTTCGGCTGGTTCCCTGCCATGGCAGCAGCCAGTCATCCAACTCCAGCGTGATAAGACCAGTTCTGCCCACCCAATCGGTATCGCTCGCAAATAACTGCGCCTGCGAGCCCTCGATATCGAGCTTAACTACCAGCGGATAGTCCGAACCACCAAAACTGCAGAGATCGTTGACGGTGTATGCCTGAATTGCTCCGGGGACATTAGACTCCTCCGAATAGTCGACGCGGAATGCGGCGGCCCCAGAGTCAGGATTGACAATTCTCAAAGTACCGGGCTTGTTCCAAACGCCTCCTTTGATGATCGTGACCCTCCCCTCAAATGAGCGGGTGTTCATACGCAGCAGTTCCAGATTGGCATCGTCGGGTTCGATGCAAACTATGCTGGCCTCCGGAAATTCCCGTGCGAACCAAGCCGCTGCCAATCCAATATTGGCTCCGCAATCGATAATTAACGGCCTTTTTCCTTGTCGCAAGCTTTCCTCATACTGCTCGATCAGGCGGGCATGTTGCGGAAACCGGCGAAGGTCATATTGCCGCTGAACCAAGCATTGCCAGAAGGTACTTCTGTCAGCCACCGTGTCTCTGACGAATATCCGGTGCCCATAGCCTGGAACTGAAAGAGAAAGGATCCGTCCCGAATCATCCCTCGAGGCCACCTCGACCGCTCGGAAGATCATCGTTCCTGCGCCGACACCGAATTCCCGGAGATATACGGGAAGCTTCTTAAACATCATCATTAATAGCGTCCAATAAATGCCATGGGCTGTTGATTTGAACATAAGGCATAAACCGTGGTGAATGGCTGCGAGCACCGCTCCCTAGCCTGGATTTCAGGACCGCCGCTTCGCAGCTTCCATCCATTGGGCCAGCATCATCAGTATCCACACCAGTTCACCGTAATAACCGGGATGCTGCGGAAGATAGTCCTTGATCAGTCGATCGAGAAAATCGGCTCGCACTATCTGCCCCGCCCGCAAGTAATCGAGCGACTCGATTGCCAGTTCCCGTAGCCCAATATGCTCCACCGCCCAAACCCCAAACGGCAGCCCGAAGCCGTGCTTTTTCTTGGTAATAATCTCAGGCGGCAGGAAATCCTTCAGCGCCTCCTTGAAGAACCAGCGCAGGGTCAAACCTTTGAGTTTGAGTTCTGGATCGAGGCGCAACGAAAAATCGACCAACCGGTCGTCAAGTAGCGGAAAGCCAACCTCCAGCCCGGCCAGGCTGGTGGCACCCAGCACCTTGGGCAGGTCGTTGTCAGCCAGGGTGTATTTCCAGTCGTACCAGAGCATGCGATTGACCAGCGCCCGCCCATCACCTGTACCGTAGGTTTGGCGCTGCTGGCGCAGGGTATCCTGCGGATCAACCTGAGCCAGGAACTCTGGCGTCAACACTTCGGCGAGACCCAGGCGGGTTAGGAGGTTGTACATCTGCATGCGGTCCGGCATCGGCACGCTGGCCTGCTCGACGTAACTGACAGCCTTCTTGATGCCGGGAAGTTTGCCCGGCAGCGTCGTTCCGGTCAGCAGCGGTTCGAGCAGGCCGCGGCGCAGAAAGCCGGGAATCATCTCGTAAGCCCCGAAGACCCGTTGCTTGGCGTAGCGGGTGTTGCCACCGAACAGTTCGTCGCCGCCGTCGCCCGCCAGAATCCTGGTCAGGCCAGCTTCTCGCGCCGCCTTGGCACAATAGAAGGCCGGGACAACGGAGGAATTGCCGAATGGCTGATCATAGGACGCAGCCACCTCGGGAATGCTGCGCACCAGGTCATCCGGCGTGACGTAGTATTCGTGGTGCTCGGCGCCGAAGTGGCGGGCGGCGATGCGGGCGTATTCCATCTCATCGTAGCCAGCCGCCTCGAAACCGATGGAGAATGCCTTCGCCGGTTGTCCGGTGACTTCCCGTAGCAGCCCGGCAACCGTCGAGCTATCGGTACCACCGCTGAGAAAACAACCGGTGGTTTCTCCATCGAGTCGGTCGCGAACCGCGTCGAGCAGGATCTGGCGGAATTCGGACTTCAGTTCCCCGAATGTTGCTCGCCGGCTCTCCTCAAAATGCGGCTTCCACCACGGCGCGACGGTCAGGCGACCGTTTTCGAACAAGGCGTAATGGCCGGCTGGGAGGCGGAAAATATCCTTGAACACCGTCCGCGGTGCCGGGATCATGTGGAAGTAGAGGTAGTCGTATAGCGCCTGTGGATCGAGTTCCGTATCGGTGCCTGCCAGGTCGTCGGCACGCTCGGCGACTAGCAGTTGCCCGTTTTTGATCCGGTAGCAAACCGATTGAATGGCAAAGCGGTCGACTGCCAGAAATATACCGCCCATCGGGGTAGGAATCGCTACTGCGAAATCTCCAGAGACGTTCAGCGGTGCGTCTGCCCCTGCTCGGCGGTAAGCCTCGCTCCAGGCCACCACCTCTCCCCTGTCGCCAGCCATCTGCTGCAGTTCGCTATCCTTGAAGCGGAAGGCGCCGCGGCTGAAGGTTGAACGGGAAACCCTGGGTTCGAATTCGCGCATTATTGTATTCATCGTCATTGTGAAACCGAGCAATCCACGGCCGAAGGTTTCGAGAAAAGGACATGGATCCAGTTACCTCGCGGCTCGACAAAACGCGCTTGCAGGCGGTTGAGCACGAAGGCGAGGCGGGTGGCGACTCGCTGCACAGGCGTACGTGTTTCTGGGGAACCGATCGCACTGCCGCAGTGCACACAGGCCTCGTCCTGCTCCCAGGTGCCAAAGGGGTTGCCGGCGAAATTGAGCAATGCAGCAGAAAGCCAGTTGGTGCTATCGGTGGTCGTTCCGACGAAACTGGATTTCTGCCAAGTCAGTGCGCCGAACAGCGAGCGCAGGCGGGTTTCGTCAAAACTATTCACATGCCCCCATGGCGGATTGCTCTTGCCACATTGTTGGCAAGTCGTGCGCCCGCTACGCAGATCCTGGCGATATGGGACACCAATCACCACTTGCCCCCTGGCCACCCGGGCGATTTCCGAGCAGGCCCGGGCCAGCAAGTGCTCGGGAATGTGTTCGAGGACTTCGGCACAGAGTACGACATCGAACTGGTTGTCCTCGAACGGTAGACTAGCGACGCTGCCGGCAACCGGGTCGATGGCTGGGTGGTCCACCTCAGGGCGTTCGAGATCGAGGGCGACGACACGCTGGAAACGCTCGGCCAGCATTTTCGATAGGTAGCAGTCACGAGCTCCAACGTCGAGGGCCCGTTCGCCTCTCCCTGGCAGAAGGGAAAACAGGTCGGCTACGCGCTCACGCTCGGCCGCGCTGGCCCGGTATTCAGCTAGATTGGACAACATGTCGATTCGATTTTCCGGCTGGTGTTCAAGAACATCGGCATCATGCCTCGAGATTCTATCCGGATATCGGGCACCGCTTGCGCCTTGCCTTCCATCACTGCCACCTGCTTCCAACGATGGCATAGAGTGGCGCAGCGGATAGAAATGGCGATCGTCGATACGCTCGGAGCGTGACACGATCAAGTTGCCACAACATTCCCGCGGTCAACAGGAAAAATTGCCCAAAAATGAAATTTTCCTTGGCCATCAAAACACCTATCCGTCTCGCGCGCTGGCGTTGATATCGGCGGGATAGGCAAGGCCTAGCATCGTGGTCTCAGGACCCCGTCGCCATATCGAGCAATCCGGCCAGTTGCGCCGTCCGCCCTTCCCGCGAGGCGTTGGCGACGGCCTGCCGGTGCGGTAGTGCTGCCCTGCCCTCGCGGATCGCCGCCAGGAAAGCCGGCAGGATGCGGCCGATGTCGGCGGCCGAGTCGAGCCGGGCGATGTCGGTCGCACCAGCCGCGCGCAGCGTCGTTGCGGTATCGCCCTGAGGGTCGGTCAGCGTCAGGATCGGACGGTTGGCGCGCAGGTATTCGTAGATCTTGGCTGGAATCTGCTCGTTGCAGTTAGCCGCCTGCATGACCAGCAGGCCGTCGGCGTCGAGCATCTCGGCCAGCGCCTGGCGATAGGGCACCGGCGGCTGGCAGTCGATGAATTCGGCCACGTCGTAGCGGGCGGCCAGCGACTGCAGCAATTCGTCATGGACCGAGGCACGAAAGCGGACGACCAGGCTGCCGGCGCCGATCGCGCCGCTGGCCTTGAGTTGCCCAAGCGCCTCGAAGAACTGCGTTGGATCGCGTTCGTCCGGATAGACGATGCCGCTGTGGAGCAGCGTGATCGCCCCCGGGTGCAAGGCCCGCCTTTCCCCGCCCCCGTTGGCCGCGGCAGCGAAGGTTTCCTCGTCGTAGCCGTTTTCCAGCACCGTCACCCGCCCGCCGTCGACCGGATAGCGCGCCAGATAAGTGCGGGCGGCACCGGGCGTGGTGAAGGTGGAGAAGCGCGCCGTGCGCAGGGTGTGTTCCTCGATGGCCCGGTAGCTCTGCCAGGTCAGCGGGTCGGCCGGATAGCCGTCCTGGGCCATCGGGTCGCGGAAATCGGCGATCCACGGCAGGCCGCTGCGGCGCTGCAGTTCGGCACCGATCAGGTGGGCGGTGGCTATCGGGTAGGTCGACCAGATGGCCTGCGGCTTGTATTCGCGGATCATCCGCAGGCCGTCGCGCACAGCGGCGTATTTCCAGCTGACCCAGCGGTCCGGCCGGGCCATGGCGCCGACGTAGCGGCCGGCGATCGACAGGTGGCGGGCGGTGTCGAGGGCAAAGGCGCGGCGCACCACGGTGGCCGGCGGCACATCGGCCAGCAGGTCGTCGCTGGTTCTCTCGTAGGCCCGGGGATCAGCCGACAGCACAAGCGGCTCCCAACCGAACTTGGGCAGGTGCTGGACAAAGCGCAGCGTGCGCTGGATGCCGCTGCTCCCCGCCAGGGGCGGGAAATGATAGGCGATC
Source organism: Dechloromonas sp. Dech2017 (assembly GCA_009469585.1). Lineage (GTDB taxonomy): Bacteria > Pseudomonadota > Gammaproteobacteria > Burkholderiales > Rhodocyclaceae > Azonexus. Next base: position 204,509 of record SSXW01000001.1, on the reverse strand, counting down.
ATCAGGACGCGTTTCATGGCTGCTGGCGGTTTCAGCTCAGGCATCAGGGAGGTGTTCATCATGACATCAACGCTCGGCCGGCAACTCTGGATCCTGCGCCGCGGCCCGGCGAGCATGCAGGGTTTTCAGCCAGTCCCAGCGATAGGCGGTTGCATGATAAATGGTTCGGCTTTGGGATGTCCAACGGGTATGCCATTCCATGACCTTGCCAAAAAATTCGATGCGCTGGAACTTGCGTTCGATGAACAGTTGCTGGAACTGGTCCTGCCGCATCAGCGTCGACGGCGAGACCGATTTGTAGGATTCGTCGTAGGCGGTTTTCAGGATGACCAGCACGGTATCGTCATGGATGCACAGGTCCATCGCCACCACCTTGTCGCCGAACCAGTAGCGGTAGATGCGCCCGCGCCCCTGGCTACAGTAGTTCTCCAGCATGACCCGGTAAAAATGCCCCTGGGCATTGTCCGGCGCGATGGCCGTGCCGTCGGCGCCTTTCCAGCCGGCGCTTTCCAGCTTGCCGTAATCGGCGATGGCCTCGGCCACCTGCTCCGGATCGATGATGCACTCGATGCGCGTGTCGACGCCTTCGGCTTGCAGCTTGTTGCGTTGTTTGCGCGTGTTTTGCTTGAGGTTCTTGCCACGCGCCTCCCAATAGTCGTCGAAACTGCCGTCGACATCGACCCAGGCGGTGGCGATGTAATCCTGGGTGCGCAGCCTGGCGCCGTCGTCCGGCCTGGGCTGCAGGCGGGGGTCGACCTGGCTGGCTCCCAGCGCCAGCGATGGGCCGGGCAACTGCGCCAGCAGGCTGCCGGCCGCCTCGATGAGGTCGATATCGCCATTGGTGATCCAGGCGCCCAGCGGCAGTTGCGAAGGCTGGAAGGTCTGCCAGATGGCCTTGCGCCCGCGCTGCATGATGGCGGCGGCGAGCAGGCGACCGTTGTCCTCGAGCAGGCACAGGCACTCTCTACCGCTACCGAACACCGCAAGCAGCGGTTGCAGGAAGGCCGACTCGAGGAAAGGCGTGCCGGGCCGTTTACGGACCAGGCTGTCCCAGCGGGCGGCGTATTCGTTGAATTTCTCGATCGGCAGGATGGTCCAGGCCATGGTTTGCTCTCGTTGGGTTTTGCAGGAGTTGAGCTTTTCGTTATTGGGTGTTTGCTGGCGGAACGTGGCCCCGGCCAGCCCGACCCGGCAGCGCGACAGCACCGCACCGAGCCGACGGCCTGCCACCTTGGCCATCCGCCCGGCCAATTCCCTGAGCATCAGCGCGCACCCAACGAACGTGCGGGGATTGAAGGCGACGATACCCCAACGCTCACGGCGGTCGCTCATCCAGATTTTCTTGTAGTCGTCGTCGCCGATCAGGAAGTCGACTTCGCCGACCCGGTCGTGCTCGATGGCATGGCGGAGCAGGAATCTGGTCAGCACGGTGCCCGGCGACATGGCAGCATAGGCATGGTGGTAGGCGACCTTGTAGATGCTCGCCTTGCTCTGGCCGGTGATCCACAGTTGGGCGGCAATCGGCTTTCCCTGCAGGCGGGCCAGGCCGAGCCTGAGCATGCCGCGAGCCGCCAGCAGGCGGATCAGGGAGGGCACGAAGTCTGGATAGGGTTCCGGTTTCTTCCAGCTCGCCGCGTAGACCTCCTGGAAGGCGGCGATCGCTTCGTCGAGGCCATCCGGACCGCTCACCACCTCCAGTGTGCCGCCCCCGGCGGCAAACTCGCGGTTGCGCCGCTTGATGCTGCTGCGCAGGTTGGCGCTGCGCTTGCGCAGGTAGTCGTCCCAACCGCCTTCGACGCGCAGGAACCAGTTGCCGAAGCAGAAGAAGGTCAAAGGAATCCAGCCGATCGCCCGCAACTCGTTGAGCAGCGCCGCATAAGCCGGGGATTGCGGATCCATCGGCGCGAAGCGCATGACGTGGGCGCCGCCTTGCTCGCGGGTTGCAGCGGCCAACAGGTGGCCAAGGGCGGTAGTGTCGCTGCTCTGGCCGAGCAAGGGGGAATAGAGCGAAGTGTAGTAGTTGCTCAGCGACTCCAGCATCCGGACACCGCCCTGTGTAATCCGCCGCATGGGCAGGATGATGGTCGGACGCCCCTGATCGGCGAGGTAGTAGTAGCGAATGCCCGGGTCGGCGGGGTAGACCTGCCGCTGCAATAGACCGAACCAGTCGAGCGACTCCTCGATGCTGTGGTGCGGGGCGAATGCTTCCAGGCTATCGGTTTCCCTGGCCAGGGTTTCTAAATTTGTGCAGAAATTGATGTCGACCGTCGTGGTCGACTCAACGGCCGCCCGAGCGCCTCTCGGCTTGCCGACAAGGCCGCGGCGCAAGGTCTTGAGCAGGGAGTAGGCGACGATCGCGCCCTCGTTGCGAAATAGGTGGATGTTCTGGATGGGACTGTCAAAGGTAGCCCATTCGGCCTGCTCCCGCGTCGCGTTGGTATAGAACTCGATGGTTTCGTGCGGATGCCGGGCCAAGCGCTGTTCGAGCAGACGGTGCAGCAACAGCCGACTCGGGGCGAAACGCCCCTTTGCTTCATCATAGGCTGTCTTGAGAATCACCTGCATGTGCGGGCTCCGAATGAGCAGCCGCGATGCCGCCAGTTGGCCGCCGATTGACAGTTCGCAGATCTCAGCCTGGCCGCTGGCGGCGAAACGGCCCAGCACCTCGGCATAGAAATTCCCCTGGACGTTGTCGATCGCCACCGCGGTACCCACCTCGGCCTTCCAGCCTGCACTCTCCAGGTCGCCAAAGCGGCGGACCCCGGCCGGCATGGCCTCGGGCGCCATCAGGCAGGAAAAGCCCGCCTCCCCAGCTTCCCGAGACAGGCGGTTGGTATAGCGGCGGATATTGCTGCGCAGGTTCCGCGAACGCTGCTGCCAATACGCCTCGAAGCCGATTTCCGGGGCAATGCCTATCGTTCGGGCATGGTTAGAGACGATGGTTTCGCCGGGCGCCCCGGAGAATGCCGGGGCATAACGCGGGTCGACAGCATGGAACTCGAGACTCCAGGCGAAACCGGGCAGCGCTGCCAGCAAGTTGGCGAACAAGCCGGCATCGGCAACCAGCAGGGGCGTGATCTGCGCCTGCGCCGGGCGGAAGGCCATCCATCGACCCAACCCCCGCTGCTCCAGGATCAGCGCGCCACGCACGACTCCCTGCGCCCGGTAGAGGCACAGTTGCTCGCGGCCGCTGGCAAAATGCGCGAGCAGCGGTTCGACGAAACGGCTGTCGAAATAGGGATGATGGTCGTACAACTCACCGTTCAGGCGGTCCCAGTCCGCCGCGTACTGCGCGAAGGCCGCCTTGGCCGGATGGAATTCCCAACTCACCGGCCGGCTCCGCCAACTTGCCCGCACAGCACCTTGCCCAGGGCGGCGATCATCCAGGCCATCTCATCGTCGCTCAAGGCCTGGTGGCATGGCAGGTGGAGCAGGTGCAGCCGGTAGTCCGCCGCCACCGGGCAGGCGGAAACCGCCATCTCATCCCAGCGCCAGACCGGCACGGCAAGCTGCTTGAGCCAGTAAAAATGCGGCATCGGGTGCTCGATGCAGAGCGGGAACATGTAGGGCACGACCTGCTCCGGCAGTTCCGGGTACAACGGCCGGCAGTGCGGCATTCCGGCCACCGCCTGCAGCCAACGCCGGTAATTGGCCTGGCGCCTGTGGATCGCCGAACTGACCGAGGCATGACCGATCAGCCAGCGCGAAGCGCGCAACGCCGACAGGTGCTCCACTTCGCGCTGATATTGCGGCGACTGGGCAGCCCGCTGGACTCGCCGGTCGTCGCCGGCAACCGGCTCATCCTCGAAAATAGTCGCCAACTGGCCGTCGAGCGCACCGATATCGGCCGGGCCGACCCGCGGTAAGCGCGCCGCATCGATGCATTGCTTCACGCCTCGCAACTCAGCCATCCAGGCTGCCTGGTCAGTAGCGGCGTCAGCCAACGCGGTGGCATCCGGCGCGTACAACCAGCCGCCATCGGCACTTGGAAAGAATTTGTACGGACTCGATGCGACGAAGCGGCCATACCGCCCTGCCCCCCCAACCTGATAGCGCTCGGTAAACAGCGTGTGCGAGCAATCCTCGACGAAGACTATGTCGCGAGCATCACACCATTGTTTCAGGGCGGAAAAATCGCGCACGAATCCGAAAAAGTGCGTTGCCAACAAGGCCTTGACCGGCTTGCTTGACCGTTCGAGCAGCTGGTCGAGCGCCGCCAGGTCGGGTGCCAGGTCGGCCAACAACGGGTAGAGCAGGACATCCGCCCCGAGGGACAGCGCCGGATCGAGCATGGTCACGCAATGGTAGGAGGGAGCGAGCAAGGCGCTGTCGCCATCGATACCGGCCCGCCGGTAGGCCTCGCCGAGGGCGTAGCGGCCGCGGCTGAAATACACGCCGCGACCGTTCAGCGGCGGCACATCACTGAGCAACCGGGCATCGTCGGCCCCCGCCGGTTCGAAGCCTCGCGGCAACACGGGCACCCGCGGCCGCGGGAAACTGCAGGGCGAGGGATCGAAAACCAGGTAGTCGAGGGTCATGGCGGCCTTCCCGGATTCAGCACGCCATCGACTTCTGCAGCCAGTCCAGCGTCGCCGTTTCCACCGCCTGCCGCCATTCGCGCGACGAGAAGGTGTGATCGGCATCCGCCACGTCTACGCGGGTCAGGCGCGGCCCGGCCAGCGCCCGCTGGGCCCGCGGGTCACCCTGGCAGGCTTCGAGAAATTCCTTGGCGGTGTAGTCGTCGCCGCTGAGGATCAGCAGCGAAACGCCGGGAAAGTTTTCCAGCGCGCGCATCATGCGCTGCTGGAACGGCATCTCGTCGCTCGCACCCCCCTCGTTCGCCTGCCGCCGGGCTCGGCGCAGGCTGCCGACCAGGCCACGCAGCGCCACGCCGACACCGAGCCGACCGCCGAACAGCTTGCGCCAGAACTCACCCTGCAACAACCGCTGGGCGTAGTAGTGCTTGATGTGGGTGCGGGCCAGCGTGGCTTCCGAGCGCACCCAGGGATTGAGCAGCACCAGGCCACTGATGCGGCTGTCACGGGTCCGCTCCCAGTACAGCAAGGCGGCCGTGGCGGCATCGCACAACCCCCACAGCACGATGCGCTCGAGCTGCGGGCAGTTTTGGCGGAAGGCCGCAATGGCCGCCGCGACATCTTCATCGAGTGCTTCGAAACTGCGCGCTTCGCCGCTACTGTCGCCCATGCCGCGACAATCGAAACGCATGACCGGAAAGCCGGCACCGCAAAGCGCCCGGGACAGCAGCAGGAACTGGCGGTGGCTGCCGGCACGGTACTGCGGCCCGCCGACGACGATCAGGACGCCGGTGCTCGCCGGCGCTGCCGGTGCAGCGACAATGCCGAGCAATTGCTCGCCGGCGCAGGAAAAAACAACCGGCCGTTCGTTATGGCTCATGCTCGCTCCGCCAGGGCAGCCAGCGTGGCGGCGATCAACTCGGGCGCCTCCTCGATCTCGGTCGTCTGCCAGAATGCCGGGCCGCGGACGACACTGGCGTTCACAGCGAAGCCGGCCTCCTGCCATTGGTCGATGCACTTGACCGAAACGGGAGCCAGCGTGGCTTCGTCGCGCAGCGAGGTTTCCAGCCACACGACACGCCCGCTGCGGCGAGGTGGCGGCCGCAATTCGGCCCCCTCCAAGCCGGCGGCCAAGCCCGGGGATACCCCGTAGCCGGCAATCTCGACGGACTGGCCGGCGGCTAGCCGCTGCCGCAATTGTTCGCCGACGGCCTTGGCCTGCCCCGAGGCGAGTTCTCCTGCCATTTTCAGGCGCATGAACTGCTGCCAGTGCAGCTTGCCGGAGACGACGGGCTGCCAGAAGACGAAATCGGCGGCTTCCGGCAAGTCGACCGCGGCATCCGCGGCCAGCAGGCAGCCGGCACGCAAGCCCCAGAGGATCAGTGGGGCCGATGAGCAGACACGGAGATGACGGTAGCCAGCCAAGACGTCCTCACGCCAGACTGACCAGTCGGCATGGCCGAAATCGCCGCTGCTGTCGCCGCAGCCGAGCAGGTCGATTTGCAGCACGTTGTAGCCGGCGCCGGCTAGAGCCCTGGACTGCAGCACGGCCATGCGCCGCGCCTTGTTCATTTCCTCGGCGAAAGGGTGCACATAGAGCACCGCCCCCCGGGCCACCCTGCCCTGCGCCGGGTGGAACAGGCAGAAGCGCCGCCCGTTGCCGAACTCGATGAACCGGGGCTGCACCAAATCAGCCGACGAGCTTGGCGTCGACGAACTCGACCAGGGAACCGACGGTGGCGAAGGTACTGCCCTCGATCTCGTCGTCGTCAACGATAAAGCCGAAGCGTTCCTCGAAGCCGGTGATCAGCGCCACCACGGCCATCGAATCAAGTTCGGGAATGGCCCCGAGCAAGGGGGTATCGGGCGTAAAACCGGCGGCCCTGCCGTTCAGGCTGAGGACTTCATCGAGCAGTGAGATTATTTCCTTCAGGGTATTCAAACCGCGCTCCTAGGACATCAGAATCAAGTGGTCGAATTATAGGGTGAGAATGTGGGCCGGATCGTGATATCGGACACACCAGCAGGGCAATCGCATGAACATCAAGCCAGCCCGAGCAATTGTGCGCGGTAGAGGTCGGAAGTTGCGGCGATAAGGCGTCGCGCCTTGATGCCACCCTTGCGCTGGGTGGGATCGAGGCGGATCAGATTCAGGGTGATGTGCTTGAGGACGGTGAGGTTGTGTGCGGCATGGCCGGTGCGGGCGCGCATCTGGTCGTCGGCGAAGGCGACATCCATGCACCAATGCAGTCGGTTCTCAACACTCCAATGGGCGCGAATAGCCTGCCCCAAACTAGCCGCATCGGGCGCCAGGTTGCTCAGGTAGAAACGCTGCTCGGTGGCTGTCTTCCCGCTGACACAGCGCTGCGACTCGATCACCGCGAAGGACCGCAAGTCCGGCCACTGTTCGGGTCGGTGCAGGCAGGCCAGTTGATCGAGGGCATAGCAGCGTCGTGCCTTTTTCGTATTCAACGTAGGTAAGAAGGATATTGGCAGCCAATACCATTCGTAGCCGACTGACCACAATGAGGGGGGCACCTCTTCGGTCAGCACCTTCTTGCCGGTGCCGTCGTTGGGGTGGTTGCCGACCTCGCCCGGTTTCTCGGCGCCGGGCGAGTAACCCAGGTAATGGCTGAGTTCGGCGCCCAAAATGCGTTTGATCAGCTCCTTCTTGAACGCCATCGAGGTAGCATTGGCTGCCTCGGTGTCCATCGGGCCCCGGCACCAAACGCATGGACCGCTAGCGAAGCGGCCTTGGGTCTCTCGTATACCGAAAAAAAGACAAGCCAAACGGCTTGTCTTGATGAGTCAAGTTAGATTACTTTCACTCGTTAAGGCTGGGAAACAGGACCCTGAGGGGTAACAGGGCCTTGCGGGGTAACAGGACCCTGCGGGGTAACGGGACCGAACTTAGACATGATGCCTCCTGAAATACAAGAAATCGGGCGGATCGCCGACAGGTTTTACCTAGCAAAAAAAATGCCCGGGAGATATATCAATGATTTTTTTAATTTATTAAGTCTTTAACGCCTATCAAAAGCCGCGTCTGTAAGAGTTTTCGACACCACGATTCACAACCGACTGCTTCTGATCAGCCCGGCAGTTGCCTCGATTAAGCTGAGCTCGTTCGCCTCCAACCCCTCCCTATTCGAGTTAAACCGCCAATGAACATCAGACACTATTTCCGCGCCCTACGACGTAATAGCAATCGCGTGAAACAGGCAACCGGGAAAGACCGATTTACCCAAATCCGCGAAATGCTCAGCATGAAGACGCTCAATCCCACGCTAGGCACCTTTGACTACTTCGTGTTCCGCATCCATCAATTGTCCCGAGCAGACCGTTCGAACATAACCGACTATCTCGGTTGGCGCGTCCAGGAACAACTGGCCCAGATTCTGAACTCACGTGCCGCCGTGATGCCCGCCTGGGACAAATTTACCTACCATCTCTATGCTGCTGCCTTAGACATCCCGGTGCCGACGGTGGTCGCCTTCTTCCGCCCGAACAGTACGAGATGCTGGCACCTCCCCGGCAGTTTCCTGCGTACACCAGAGGAATTAACCGACTGGCTGCGCCGTAACAACACCTGGCCACTCTTCGCCAAACCATGCTACAGCCAGCAAAGCATGGGTTGCTATTGCTTGGCTGCTTACGCCACCGAGGATGATGCACTGGTTACTGAAGATGGGCAGCGCCTGCCGGTAGAAGGCTTTGTCAAGGACGTCGTCCTCGCTCCCAACGGTCCATTTTTCCGCCAGGACATGGGCTATCTCTTCCAGCAGGTACTGCGTCCGCACGCTGACGTTGTAGCCCTGACCGGAAGCCGCGCAACTTCGTGTATCCGTGTTGTCATCGTCCAGGACGATGGCCGTCAGGAAATCGTCGCGGCGGTGTGGAAGTTGATCCGCGGTGCCAATATTTCCGACACCCGAATCGACGACGCACTCGGCCATATCCACGCTCCTGTCGATTTGCCTACTGGTCGCCTGGGCGCGGCGCGCAAGGACTATGAGGAACTCTCTTATCCCATTCACCCGGACACAGGCATTGCCATCGAGGGATTTCAGGTGCCCTATTGGGAGGAGGCTGTTGCCACCTGCCTGAGCGCGGCTTCTGTCTTTCCGATGCTACACATCCAGCACTGGGATCTCGCGGTCACAGAATCTGGCCCGTGCCTGCTTGAGATCAACGACATCGGCGCCATTGAATTTCTGCAAAAATTCGGCCGCGGCCTCCTCACTCCCTTTTTCAAGGGAGTCCTTCTGCGTCACGGCGATGGTCGCCGGCACCCCTGGCTAAGGCAAATCTGCAGTTAGCACCACTGGTCCCACTGGTGACTGCTACCACTGTTGCGGTCGCTCTACCTTCTCGCCAGTTTCGCCAATTGCGCGTCAATCCGTTCAGTGACGAAAGCCTTGCGCCCGAGAAATTGCGGCACCCCGAGGTCGGCTTCGGTATTGAGTTCCATCAGCACCGGCCCGTCGATAGCGAAGGCCACATCCCAGTGCTGTAGCCGCAGCCCCGGGAAATGCCGGGCGGCCTCGCAGCACAATGACAGCGCCGCCGGCCAGTCTGGCAATGCGGCGCCGGGCAGGCGGCCGCCGGTGTCCGGGTGCTGCTCGCATTCCTTGCCATCCGGCCACAGCCCGGTGATGACGCGTTCGACACGGCCGCTGCCGACATCGATCCAGGCCAGCAGGTTGCCGCTTTCGCCCATGCAGAAGTTGTCGGTGATGTTGCGCTCCCGGCCGATTTTCCAGAAGGCGAGGACGACTTCGGGGTGAGAGCCGGCACCAAGGGCGACGATGATGCGGACGCAACTGACCGTGTCGCCGACCAGCGTAACCACCGCCGGATGCTGGGCGAGACGTTGCTGGAACAGCATGCCGCCGAATTTTGGGTTCAGGCAAGCGGCCAGCAACTCGTCCCGGCCGACCGCCTTTCCCCGGCAGTCGAGCCAGCCGGTGTCATTCGGCAACTTTTGCTGCAGGCAGAAGGTTCCCCGCCCGTAGGTGCCGTGAATCGGCTTGATGAAGACCGGGAACGGCAAACTGGCATCAAGATAGGCACGCAGTGCCGCTTCGTCGCACAACACGGTTTCGTCGCCGATGCGCTGGCCGGATAGCGACCAGATGGCCATGGTTTGCGGAATAGGAAAGCCGTAGTGCGCCAGCAGCGCGTAGTTCAGCACCTTGTCGTTGGCCGTGGCGCGCCAATAGTCATCGTTCAATGCTTGGTCGATCAGGGCGCTGCTTTTCCAGCCCAGGCATCGAGCTTTCTCCGGCCCAGGGAAAGCCCTGTCGTCGAAGACCCCGAGTTCGTAATACTCCTCGATACCCAATTGGAGCCGCCCCCGGTGCAGCGCAAGGATTTCCAACGCCTGGCGCAAGCGCGACTTACCGGTTTGTTGCCGCACCAGCCCCGAATACGCATGCAACTTGCGAAACTTGTTCATCAACACCTCAGCCCGATTCATCGGCAAACCTGCCACCGCGCTCGGCGGGGCAAGGATCCTGGAAAGACGATACACTCTCCGGCAGTCATCATGATGGAATGTTTACACCCGTTCGCCAAGCACCCGAACCGGCCCGAGCTACCCGCCTCGCATTCCGGAATGTTAACCTCCTGCCACCCGACGACCGACCCATGACTGACACCACGCTCCTCCACGATCTGATCGCCCGCTCCGCCGAACGTACGCCGGAGGCGACCGCCCTCACCTACGGCAAGGATTCGCTCAGCTACCGGCAGTTGCAAAGTCAGGTTGCCGGTTTTGCCTCCGGCTTGCTGAACCTGGGGCTGCAACGCGGCGAGCGCGTCGCGATCTATCTGGAAAAGCGTTTCGAGACGGTCATCGCCAGCTTCGGCGCACCGGCTGCCGGCGGCGTCTTCGTGCCACTCAATCCCTTGCTCAAGGCCGAGCAGGTCGGCTACATCCTGCGCGATTGCAATGTCCGCGTCCTGGTCACCTCGCCGGAACGCCTGGCCTTGCTGTGCGACACCCTGCCCGCCTGCCACGACCTGCGCCACGTGATACTGCTCGATACCGTCGAAATCCAGGCCGTGCCGTCCGGATTGAATGTCCAGCGGTGGCGCGACCTGCTCGCGGCACCCGCGGCACGCAGTCACCGCGTCATCGATACCGACGTTGTCGGCATTCTTTACACCTCGGGCAGTACCGGCAAACCGAAAGGTGTAGTACTTTCCCACCGCAACATGGTAGCCGGCGCCAAGAGCGTGGCCAGTTATCTCGAGAACCACGCCGGCGACACGCTGCTGGCCGCGCTGCCCCTGTCTTTCGACGCCGGCTTCAGCCAACTGACCACGGCCTTCCATGTCGGCGCCCGGGTTGTCCTGCTCAACTACCTCCTGCCCAACGATGTGGTCAAGGCCATCGCCCGGGAAAACGTAACCGGGCTAACGGCAGTTCCGCCCTTGTACATCCAGCTGACCCAACTGAATTGGCCGGAAGGCATCAGCAGTCATCTGCGCTATTTCGCCAACACCGGCGGCCGCATGCCGCGTGAGACCCTGGACGCGCTGCGCCGGCATCTGCCGAAAGCCAAGCCGTTCCTTATGTACGGCCTGACCGAGGCGTTCCGTTCGACCTACTTGCCGCCGGAAGAGGTGGACCGTCGTCCGGACTCCATTGGCAAGGCGATCCCCAACGCCGAAATTCTCGTTTTGCACGAAGATGGTTCGCCCTGCGTCCCCAACGAGCCGGGGGAACTGGTGCATCGCGGCGCCCTGGTTGGCATGGGTTACTGGAACGACCCGGAGAAAACGGCTGAACGCTTCAAACCCTTGCCCGTTCATGCTCCTGGCCGGGAAGCCGGCCTGGTGCTGCCGGAAATCGCCGTGTTCTCGGGGGACACCGTGCGCATGGACGAGGAAGGATTCCTCTATTTCATCGGCCGCCGCGACGAGATGATGAAGACCTCTGGCTATCGCGTCAGCCCGACCGAGGTCGAGGAAATCATCTACGCGACGAAACTGGTCGGGGAGTGCGTCGCCTTCGGTGTGGATGATGACCGCCTCGGCCAAGCCATTCAGGTCATCGCCACCGCACCGGCCGGCAAAACTCTCGACGTGGCCGCGCTCATCGCCGAATGCCGCGCCCGCATGCCGGCCTATATGGTGCCGGCCGGAATCACGGTTCGCGAAGGCCCTTTGCCGCGCAACCCGAATGGCAAAATTGACCGAAAATTGCTGTCGACCGCGTGGGTCGAGCAAAACGCCCAATAACCCGCTCCCGTACGAATCCAGAATGACAACGCCAAACGCCAATCTGCCCAGCCACGCCCCGATGCAGCAATTCGCCGTCTCCGGGAACGACTTGATCGTCGGCGGCATGCCCCTCAGCCGCCTGGCCGAGCGTGTCGGCCAGACCCCGTTCTACGCCTACGACCGGGAATTGCTCCGAGCCCGTGTCGCCGAACTACGCACAGCGTTGCCCGCAGAGATCAAGCTGCATTTCGCGATGAAGGCCAATCCGATGCCGGCCGTGGTCGGCTTCATGTCGGGCCTAGTCGACGGAATCGATGTCGCATCGGCTGGCGAACTCAAGGTCGCGCTCGACGCTGGAACGGACCCTCGCGAAATCAGCTTCGCCGGGCCGGGGAAACGCGACCCCGAATTGCGCCAGGCGGTTGCAGCCGGGGTACTGATCAATGTCGAATCATTTCGCGAAGTCGACATCCTGGCCAGGATTTCTGAGGAGTTGGAATTGCCGGCCAGGGTCGCCGTCCGCGTCAACCCGGACTTCGAACTCAAAGGTTCGGGCATGAAAATGTCCGGCGGCGCGAAGCAGTTTGGCGTCGATGCCGAAATGGTGCCGGAACTTCTCGCGCGGATCGGCGACCAAAAACTGGCCTTCGAGGGCTTTCATCTATTCGCGGGATCGCAAAATCTCAAGGCGGAATCCATCTGCGATGCGCAACAGAAATCCTATGACCTGGCTTGCCAACTGGCGCGCCATGCTCCTGCCCCGGTCCGTTTCCTCAATCTGGGTGGGGGCTTCGGCATTCCCTACTTCCCTGGAGAAAAGCCTCTCGACCTGGCCCCCATCGGCACCAAGCTCGCACAGCTTGGCGAACAAGCCAGACGGGATCTGCCCGATGCCTCGCTGGTCATCGAGCTAGGCCGCTACCTCGTAGGCGAAGCGGGCATCTATGTCACCAGGGTGGTAGATCGCAAAATCTCGCGTGGACAAATGTTCCTGGTCGTCGACGGCGGTCTAAATCATCACCTGGCGGCCTCGGGCAACTTCGGGCAGGTCATCCGCAAGAACTATCCGGTCGCCATTGGCAACCGGATGAATTCAGGGAACCATGAAAGCGTCAACATCGTCGGCCCACTGTGTACGCCGCTTGACGTGCTGGCCCACCGGATGACCTTGCCCAGCGCCATGCCGGGCGATCTGGTCATCATTTTCCAATCAGGGGCCTATGGTGCCAGTGCCAGTCCGCAGAACTTTCTCGGCCATCCACAGGTCACCGAGATAGTGGTTTGACAAAAACCCGAGCATCCCGAAAAGCCCTTACAGCCGGTAGAAACCTGCCAACAACAACTCTGCAAGGATGATTCGGCCAATAGCAAATATAATCGCAGCATATAACAATGCGGCAGCAGCCGACATCTACTAATTTTCGAAGAAAATTCGTTATCTATACAGATAACGTGATAAATGCGATTTATTACAAATACTATCGGCTCCGTGAGCGGCACCAACCAATTCGTAGCTGATGTGAAATAGTGCCTGTGTAAGCTAGGCAGCATACCCATAAACTTGGCGACTATCCGAGCGGTATATCCACTGCGAAAACATCATTAGCGAATAGGTATTTTTCCAGTGTACCGAGAACGGCGTAAAGGATCAGGGGCGGAGAAAAGTCGTCATGGTTAAAGTGTTCAATTGTTGGTTCTCCTGGCGTAGCGTCGTCGGAGTCCTCTTTGACTTTTCCTTTCTCATCGTCAGCCTGATCATCGCGTTGATGTGGGTAAACAGTGGCTTGCCGGTCAACCTGGCTCAGGTAATCCTTTTTGCCGCCATGTTCGCCATCGTGATGGTCGCGATCAATTTGTTCCTCGGTTTTTACCGGCGAAAGACAAGTGCCTCGCCGTCGAACAGGCGAGCTCGTGCAGTACTCTCCCTTTACCTCGCCATACCTGTGGCATACGTACTTTACGCCTTGCTTCCCGTCACCACGATAAATCGCGATCTGGTCCATCTCTCGGCCATGTCGGCCGTATTCGGCATGCTCGTCACACGAATCGGTGCGACACAACAACCAACGACCAAGATGCTGCGTCGGCGCATCCTGGTATTTGGCAGTGGATTGCAGGCGATCGCCGTCAAGCAAGCCCTTGAAAACTCTGATCCGGCGGCGCAGATCATCGGCTTTTATCCAGGCAGCAACGAGGATCATCCGGAAGTCGCCCCCGACATGCTGCTCAGCCGAAGCCAGTCCTTGACCGACACCGCCCGCAACCTGAAAGTGGACGAGATCGTCGTTGCGCTCAGTGAACGTCGCGGCGGTTCCATGCCCTTGCGCGAACTTCTGGACTGCAAGTTGCAAGGCATACGTGTGCTCGATCTAGCCAGTCACTTTGAACAGACGCTTGGCCAGATTCGCCTCGATTCGCTCTATGCCGGTTGGCTTATTTTCGGTGACGGTTTCGGCCAGGGCATTGTCCGGACCGCCATCAAGCGACTTTTCGATATTGTTTGCGCCAGCATCCTGATCGCGCTGGCCCTGCCGATGATGATGCTGGCTGCGATCCTGATTGTTCTGGAAGACGGCTTCCCCTTGCTCTATCGGCAACAACGGGTCGGACTGAACGGCCGCCTGTTCAACGTCATCAAGTTCCGCAGCATGCGACGCGACGCGGAAAAGGACGGAAAGCCCATTTGGGCGCAAGCGCAGGATAACCGGGTTACCCGTGTCGGCAATATCATCCGCAAACTGCGCATAGACGAATTGCCCCAGTTGTTCAGCGTACTGAAGGGCGACATGAGCCTGGTCGGCCCACGTCCCGAGCGCCCTTTCTTTGTTGATCAACTCACCAAGGAAATCCCTTTCTATGCGGTCCGGCACAGCGTCAAACCCGGGGTAACGGGCTGGGCACAGGTTCGTTACCACTATGGCGCCACGGTGGAAGATTCGGCAGAAAAGCTTCAGTATGATCTCTACTATGTAAAAAACCATTCTCTGTTCCTCGACATCGTCGTGCTTTTCGAGACTATCGGCGTGGTACTGACCGGCAAGGGCGCGCACTAGGCGCTAACCCAACAGGCGCCTCCTACCCACCAATTCATGGGCACGACTGACACATCCCTGATTTCCTGGAGCCTCGGTCTGGCAACCGTGGGCTATTTCGTATTCGCGGCCTATCTGCTCTCCTTCGGGAGCGATTGGAGCGCCAGTTCAAAGACACGCCGCATCATCGGCGTGGCGATCGTTTCGATCCTTTGGGCCGCGACATCGTTGTGGGCCGCACAAGACAATCGCTTGCCCGGCTACATGGCCTCGGCCTTGCTCGATCTGGCCAGATACGGTGCGTGGTATGCCTTTCTGCTGGCCATCCTCGCGCCCGACTCGAACAATGGAAACTCTCCCCACTCGACCGTAGCCTGGTGGCTTAGAGGTTCCTGCTGGATTTTGATCGCCGCCGGGGTGGCTGTTCAGTTCGCGCTGTTCGCTGGCTGGGTTAAAACCGAAGAATGGCTACGCGCCCTGATAACGCTCGGACTAGCCCAGGCCATCGCCGGCCTTATCCTTACCGAGCAATTTTTCCGGACGGTAACCGAAGACTCCCGATGGAACGTAAAGCCCCTGTGCTTGGCTCTGCTCTTCCAGTTTGGCTTCGATATCTACCTGTTTTCCGATGCCATGATGTTCAGCAGGCTTGATGGCGACGTTTTGATCGTCCGAGGTTTTGTACACGTCATCACCCTTCCGCTGTTGATGCTTGCCACTGAGCGCAACAAGGACTGGATATCGAAGATTCGCCTTTCCCAAAAAGCGACCTTCCATTCGGTCACCCTGCTCTCTTCCGGCCTTTATCTCTTGTTCATGGCCGGAGTCGGCTACTACGTCCGCTACTTCGGCGGCGAGTGGGGACGCGCCTTTCAACTGGCCCTGTTCTTTGCCGGCATGCTCATTCTCGGCATTTTGCTCGTCTCGGGCTCGGCACGTGCCAGGATGAAGGTATTGGTAGGCAAGCATTTCTTTCGCTACCGCTACGACTATCGCGAAGAATGGTTGCGCTTCACCGAAACGCTGTCCGCCCAGAAATCCCCGCAGTCAATGGGGGAACAATCGATTCGCGGCCTCGCCAACATGGTCGAAAGTCCGGGCGGGGCACTATGGTTGAAGCACTCGGAACAGGACACTTATTCGCAGCATGCGCGGTGGAATTTTCCCGAATGTCCGAACGTTGAACATGCTAACTCGCATCTTTGCCAGTTCCTGCTGGCCAGTCGATGGATCGTCAATCTCGAGGAATATCGATGCTTCCCGGCGCGTTACAAAAATCTTGAAATCCCGGGGTGGATATCCGAACTCCCTCACGCCTGGCTGATCGTCCCGCTGATGGTTGGCAATGAGATGCAAGGTTTCGTCATTCTGGCCAGCGCCCGGGCGCCAATCAACGTTGATTGGGAAATCAACGACCTGCTACGCACCGCCGGATGCCAGGCGGCGGGCTTCCTGGCCAACATGCAAGCGACCGAGGCCCTGCTCGAAGTCCGCAAGTTCGACGCCTTCAACAAAATGTCGGCCTTCGTCGTACACGATCTGAAAAACATCATCACGCAATTGTCATTGATGTTGAAAAACGCCGAACGGCATCACGACAATCCTGAATTCCAGGAGGATATGCTGATGACCGTCAATCATGCCGTGGAACGCATGCGGCAACTAATGATGCAATTGCGTGAAGGATCACCGCCCCCCGGGCGGGCCTGTGGTGTTAATCTTGCAGACGTCATCCGGCGGATACAGAAAGACAAGATGAATCAAGGCAGGCAAATCGAAACCAGAATTGGCGACCAACTGGTCGCGCGCGGTCACGAGGAGCGACTCGAGCGCGTGCTCGGCCACCTCGCCCAGAATGCCCTGGACGCCACGCCAAGCACCGGACGGGTCTGGATTGCCCTTGAGCGCAGCAATGACAAGGCGGCCATCGAAGTGGGCGATACCGGTCACGGCATGAGCAAGGAATTCGTTCAGCAACGCCTGTTCAAGCCGTTCCAGAGTACCAAGGAAGCCGGCATGGGAATCGGCGCATACGAAAGCGCCCAATACATCAGGGAACTGGGCGGCGAAATGCAGGTTGATAGCAAACCTGACAAAGGTACGCGGATTACCCTCACCCTTCCGCTTTTCGTCATTCGAACAGAATCCGACCTGCGGGTCGAGGAAACGGAATGACCACCGAATCGCCCCGCCCCCTCCTGATCGTCGAGGACGATATCGCCCTTCAGAAGCAATTGCGTTGGTCTTTTGATCAATATGAGACGTTGACCGCAGCGGATCGGGAAAATGCCCTGGCCCAGATCCATCGTCACAACCCGGCCGTGGTAACCATGGACCTCGGGCTACCACCAGACGCCGACAACGTTTCCGAAGGATTTCGGCTGCTTGAGCAAATCCTCGCCACGGCACCGGATACCAAGGTCATCGTTCTCACCGGTCAAAACGACCGGGCCAATGCCCTGCGGGCCATCGCCCTGGGAGCCTATGATTTCTTTGCCAAGCCGTTCGAACCGGAACTATTGGCGCTGACCATCGATCGGGCCTTCCGCCTGCACGATCTCCAGCAAGAAAACCAGCGATTGCTGGCCATGCAGCACCCGGCAGCGCTGGCCGGATTGCTAACCCGTGACGCCGGCATGCAGCGGGTATGCCGGACCATAGAAAAAGTCGCCAACAGCAATGCGACAGTTTTGCTGCTGGGCGAAAGCGGTACGGGCAAGGAGTTGCTGGCAAGAGGACTGCACGAGTCGTCGGCCAATCGCAACGATCGCTTTGTCGCCATCAACTGTGCGGCGATTCCCGAAAATCTCCTGGAAAGCGAGTTGTTCGGGTACGAAAAAGGGGCATTTACCGGCGCGGTCAAGACGACGCCCGGAAAAATCGAATCGGCCAATGGCGGCACCCTGATGCTCGACGAAATTGGCGACCTGCCCCTGCCCTTGCAATCGAAACTCCTGCGCTTCCTGCAGGAGCGCGTCATCGAGCGCATCGGCGGCCGCCAGGAAATCCCGGTCGATGTCCGTATTGTCTGCGCGACCCATCAAGACCTGAAATCGCAAATCGCCGACGGGCGGTTCCGCGAGGATCTCTACTATCGACTGGCTGAAATCGTCGTCACCATTCCGGCCCTGCGTGAGCGCATAGGCGATGCAGCACTATTGGCCCATGCCTTCGTGCGGCGCTTCGCCAACGAGCAGAAGCGCGGCAGCATGACCTTGTGCGAAGAAGCCGTGCGGGCTATCGAAAGCCACCGCTGGCCGGGCAATGTCCGGGAACTGGAAAACTGCATCAAGCGGGCGGTGATCATGGCCGATGGTTCGCGGATTACGCTCGAAGACATCGGGCTGGATGCTGAAAAATCCGCTGAAGTCGAATTTATCGACCTGCGTAAAGTTCGCGATGATGCCGAACGCAACGCCATTGTTACGGCCTTGGGGCGCACCAACGGCAACCTCCTCCGCACCTCCGAAATTCTCGGCATCAGCCGCCCAACACTGTACGACCTGATGCACCGCCTCGGCCTGAAATAGCCGCAGCGTAAACCTTAGGGAACATTGATGAAAACTTTTCCGAAAGCCGTTTCCTCGCTTCTTCTCGCACTCCTGCTCAACGCCTGCGGCGGGGAATCCACCGAAAGCCTTCTGGCGTCAAGCCGGGATTATCTGGCGAAAAACGACAGCAAGGCGGCTGTCATTCAACTGAAGAATGCCTTGCAAAAGGACCCCAACCTCGGGGAAGCAAGGTTTCTGCTGGGGTCGGCGCTACTTGAAAGCGGCGACCTGAACGGTGCCGTGCTGGAATTGCGCAAGGCGCTCGAACTCAAGCACTCGCCCGACGCGGTCGTTCCCGTCCTTACCAGGGCCATGCTGGGCAGTGGGCAGGCCCAGAAAGTCATCGACGAGTTCGGCAAGACCACGCTCTCGGCAGGCGAGCCCCAGGCCGCACTGAAAACCAGCCTGAGTGCGGCGAGCGCCGCGCTCGGCAAGGCCGAGGATACCAAGCGTCTCCTCATGGAATCGCTGGCTGCCGACCCGAACTACCTGCCGGCCCGCCTCGCCGAAGTTCGCCTGACAGCCGCGACTGGCGATCTGGCAGGAGCTACCGACAAGGTGGACACCTTGTTGGCGAAGCACCCCAACAATGCCGAAGCCCTTTTCCTGAAGGCTGGCCTGCTCGGCGCCGAAGGTAAACTGGCCGAAGCCCTGGCCATGTATCAAAAGACGATCCAGGTCAAACCGAGCTACCTGCTGGCGCACGCTGCCGTCATATCAATTCAGCTTCGCGAAAAGAAACTCGACGAAGCGACAAAGCAGCTTGAGCAACTCAAAGGTGTTGCCCCCAAGCATCCGCAAACCTACCTTCTCGATGCGCAGGTCAATTACCAGAAAAAAGATTTCAAGACAGCCCGGGAGGCAACCCAGCAATTGATGCGCATCGCGCCGAATCATGCCGGCGCACTGCAGATGGCAGGTGCGGTCGAATTCCAGCTACAGTCGTATCAGCAAGCCGAAACCTATCTGACGAAGGCGCTACAGATTTCGCCGGGGCTGACCCTTGCCAGACGCTTGCTGGTGGCCAGCCATCTGCGCTCGGGGCAAGCAACCAAGGCAGTTGAAGCCTTGCAACCGGTCCTGAAATATATCGACAACGATTCCGCGCTACTGACCTTGGCCGGAGAAGCCTACCTGCAAAGCGGCGACCCCGACAAGGCAGCCAGCTACTTCGAAAAGGCCAGCAAGCTTGAACCGGGCAATGCCGCGAAAAAGACCTCGCTGGCCATCGCCCACATCGCCCAAGGCAACTCGGAGTCAGCATTCCAGGAACTTGAGCAGCTCTCCGAATCCGACAGCGGGATCACCGCCGACCTGGCGCTGGTGGCCAGCCACTTGCGGAACAATCAGCTGGAAAAGGCCCTCAAGGCCATCGACCAGATTGAAAAGAAGCAGCCGAACAATCCGGCAACCTACAACCTGCGCGGTCAGACGCTGCTCGCCAAGAAGGATTTGGCCGGTGCCCGCAAGAACTTCGAAAAGGCCCTTTCGATCAATCCGACCTTTTACCCTGCCGTTGCGACACTCGCCAGCCTGGACGTACAGGAGAATAAGCCCAAGGAGGCCCAGAAGCGATTCGAAAACCTGTTGACCGCGGAACCCAAAAATGCCCAAGCAATGCTCGCCTTGGCGCAACTCAAGGCGACGCAGGGCGACGCACCATCCGAGATTATTGTCCTCATCGAGAAGGCGATCAGCGCTGCCCCGACAGCCGTTGGCCCAAGATTGGCCCTGATCCAGTTCCACCTGCAAAACAAGGACAACAAGAAGGCCCTCTCGGCCGCCAATGATGCCCATAGCAGCATCCCGGACAAGCCGGAAATTCTCGACGCGCTGGGCAAGACGCAGCAGTTGTCCGGCGATCTGAACCAGGCGCTGACGACCTATGCCAAGCTGGCCACGTTGCAGCCCGCGTCGCCGCTTCCTTACATGCGGATCGCCGACGTCCATTTTGCCAACAAGAATCCGGGCGAAGGAGAAAAGAATCTCAAGAAAGCACTTGCGATCAAACCTGATCTGCTCGAAGTCCAGCGCGTACTGATCCAGCTTGCCGTGCAAAACAAAAATGCCGGGGAGGCACAACAAATCGCCGCCACGGTGCAAAAACAGCGCCCGAAGGAGGCTGCCGGCTACGTCTTCGAAGGGGATATCCACGCTGCGGGGGGATCGCTGGCCAAAGCCACCGAGGCCTATCGCAACGGATTGAAGCAGAGCGGGGCGCCTGAACTGGCCGTCAAATTGAACGGGGCGATGGTCGCCGCCGGCAACACCGCCGAAGCTGAAAAAATGGCTGGCGAATGGCTGAAATCCCATCCGAAGGATGTTGTCTTCCGGCTATACATGGGCGACCTGGCGAGCGCCCGGAAGAACTACGCCCAAGCCGCCACGCACTATCAAAGCGCACTGGCGCTGCAACCCAACAACGCGCTGATCCTCAACAACCTGGCCTGGGCATCAAACCAGACGGGTTCGCCAAAAGCCCTTGAATACGCCGAAAAGGCCAACCAACTCGCCCCCAACCAACCGGCTTTCATGGATACCTTGGCCATGATAGTGGCGGCCAAGGGGGATACTGCCCAAGCCGTAAAACTACTGCGCAAGGCCATGGAAATGGCTCCCCAGGCTGCTTCGATTCAACTGAATCTGGCCAAGGTTCTGATCAAGGCCAACAACAAGGCTGAGGCCCGCATCGAACTGGAAGTGCTCGCCAAACTGGGCGAGAAGTTCCCGGCCCACGCCGAGGTGACCGATCTGCTGAAAACCCTGTAAAGCTGGCTGTACTAACTGTTTGCAATTCCGGGAATGAAAATGACAACAATCGCTGTAGTAGGTTTGGGCTATGTCGGATTGCCGCTGGCCGTCGAATTTGGCAAGAAATTCCGCACCATCGGTTTCGACCTCTGTGCTGAAAAGGTCGCCTCTTACAAGAAGCACTACGACCCGACCGGCGAGGTCAGCACCGAAGCGCTCAAGGCAGCCACCCGGCTCGAACTGGGCACCGACCCGAGTGCCTTGAAAGAGGCCGACTTCATCGTCGTTGCCGTCCCGACCCCGGTTGACGATGCCCGCCAACCCGACTTTTCACCGCTGGTCGGTTCATCGACCGCCGTCGGCCGCAACCTCAAGCCGGGTGCCATCGTCGTCTATGAATCGACGGTTTACCCGGGGGCGACCGAAGAAATCTGCATTCCGATCCTGGAAAAGGAATCGGGATTGCGCTGGAAAAAAGACTTCCATGTCGGCTATTCCCCGGAGCGTATCAATCCGGGCGACAAGGAGAGAACCCTGACCAAAATCGTCAAGGTCGTTTCGGGCGATTCCCCCGAAACGCTGGCCATGGTTCAGGAAATCTACCGCAGCGTCATCACGGCCGGCGTCTACCCGGCCTCTTGCATCAAAGTCGCTGAAGCAGCGAAGGTCATCGAGAACACCCAGCGCGATTTGAACATCGCCCTGATGAACGAACTGGCCATCATTTTCGACAAGATCGGCATCGACACCCTTGAAGTGCTGCAGGCCGCTGGGACGAAATGGAATTTCCTGCCATTTCGCCCGGGACTGGTCGGCGGACACTGCATCGGGGTCGACCCCTACTACCTGACGCACAAGGCCCAGAAACTCGGCTACCAACCGGAGGTCATCCTGGCCGGGCGCCGGATCAACGACGGCATGGGCAAATTCGTCGCCGAGCAAACGATCAAGATGATGGTTCGTGCCGGCCATCCGATCAAGGACCGCCCGATCATCATCCTCGGGCTGACCTTCAAGGAAAATTGCCCCGACCTGCGAAACTCGCGGGTCATCGATGTGATCCGTGAACTGGAATCCTATGGCGCCAAGGTCGTCGTCCATGATCCGGTCGCCGATGCCGGGGAGGCCCATCACGAATACGGAGTCGACCTGGTTGCCTGGGAGGCGCTACCCAAGGCGGCGGCCATCGTCGCTGCGGTCAACCATCGGGAATACAAGGAACTTCCCGTTTCCGAATTCCTGTCTAAACTGGAAAATGGTGGGGTCATTGCCGACGTCAAGAGCATGCTCGATGCCAAATCGTTTGCCCAGGCCGGCATCGACGTCTGGCGGCTATAAGGAGAAACCGGTGCTGCGCTCAAGGTTCAATTCCGTTTTACCCGGGCCTTGGGCGCTCATGGCGGCACTCGCCACCGCTTCCGTCAGCACCCCGTTGCTGGCCGATCAGGGGAATAGCGAAAAAGCCGCTGCGCTGCGTATTGAAGCGCGCAGTCTCGAACACGGCGACGGCGTCCCTCGCGATGTCGAAAAGGCGGTTGCCCTCTATTGCGAAGCCTCTCGCCTAGGCGACATGGAAGCGCAATACAACCTCGGCTGGATGTATGCCAATGGCCGCGGCGTTTCCCGCGACGACCCGAAGGCGGCCTATTTCTTCGCATTGGCCGCGCTACAGGGCGACGGCCTTTCCCAGCGCATGCTCCGCCAGGTCGGCGAACCCAGCAGCGAAAAACCGGAATGCCTGAAGGACCCCGACCCCTCCCCCGACAGCAACGGCCATGACATCGTCGCCCGAGCTACCCCGGAGCACCGGAAAATACTCGATCTCGTCCTCAAGCTGGCGCCCGAATACGGCGTCTATCCGCGTCTGGCCATGGCCATCATCCGGGCCGAATCCAACTTCAACCCGGAGGCCATCTCCCCCAAGAACGCCCAGGGCCTGATGCAACTCATCCCGGAAACCGCCGAACGCTTCAACGTCAAGAAGCCCTTCGACCCCGAGCAGAACATCCGTGGTGGGCTGGCCTACCTGCGCTGGCTGCTCGCCTATTTCCAGGGCAACATCACCCTGGTCGCCGCTGCCTACAACGCCGGCGAAGGGGCAGTGAACCGCTACGCCGGCATCCCGCCCTACGCCGAGACGCGCGGCTACGTCAAACGCATACGGGAAATATTCATGCGCGACGACCACCCCTTCGACCCGCGCATCACCACGCCATCCCCGGAATGGTCACGCATCGTCGCGTCGAAGAGGACGATGTGACGACGCCCCACGGCCTCGCAACGCGTTTTTTCATTTTTGGCCTGTTTTTGCTGTCGACCGCAGCGATGGCCGATCTGCCGGCGACCATTGAGAAAATCAAGCCGTCGATCGTCGTCGTTGGCACCTACAACAAGACCAACAGCCCCCAGTTCGGCTTTCGCGGCACAGGATTTGTCATCGGCAATGGCAACCAGATCGCCACCAACGCCCATGTCGTCAACAACGCCGAATCCGAAGGCACGACACTCGCCATCCTGAGCAAGAACCCCGATGGTCAGGCGCAAATCCGCCAAGCGACGATCAGATCGCGCGACAACGCCCACGACCTCGCCATTCTGGCTATTGACGGCCCACCGATGCCGGCCTTGCGTATCGACGCTGACAACGAAATCAAGGAAGGCGAGCGGGTCGCCTTCACTGGATTTCCCATTGCCAATGCCCTTGGCTTCTCGCCGGTCACCCACCAGGGCATGATTTCATCGATCACCCCGATCGCCCTTCCCGGCGGCAATGCCCAGCAACTTAACGCTAAGTTGATCCGGCAACTGAAGCGCGGAACATTCAATATCTACCAACTCGATGCCACGGCCTACCCGGGCAACAGCGGCAGCCCGGTCTACAACCCTGACACAGGCGAAGTGATCGGCATCATCAACATGGTATTCATCAAGGGTAGTAAGGAAGCAGCGATCAGTAACCCATCGGGGATAACCTATGCGATTCCCGCGCAATATTTGCAAGCGATTCTCAACACCAACTAGTTTTTTGTCACTTCAACTGTTTTTGTTGTCATCAAAAATTTGTGCGCAAGATGCCTGATCAATATTCCAAAAGGAAATCGCATAAATACTTCGCGAACCATTAGCGCAATATCAGCCATTTCCTGGAATCCGGGCCTGGAATTGGGGTGTCGAACACCGCATGACGTCTTGAATAATGGCAAGAGAATTCCGGCGGATTTGTTCAACCAATCGTCGGGCACTGGGGTTCTAAAAAAACTACAGCATAGCGTCGCCGCAAGGTACAAGAAATTTCCCAAGCCAATTCGATGTGCCCTTGCCTCGAGTTGGTAGGCAAATTTTGCGTCTTGATCACTCAGATGACGGTACAAAAGATCGATATCCGACAGATCGCGCAAACCGTGAGTAAATTCCGAGTTGAGCAGCAGATGCGCAATCGAATGAAGTATTAAATCTAGATCATTGAGTCTCCACCAGCCGTCTCGAACGCGTATCGCATCGTCGATCATCACCACCGAATCAACCGGAATCCGACACGTTGGCATAACAAGGGAATGATGGAGATCGATAGTGGTCCCTCGCTGCAAATGGGTTAGCGGTGGAATTTCATGCGACCAGGTGCGGTAATACCGTTGATCGTAATCAGATAGATTACCTGCCAGCCAACCATGGCACATCAGTTGAGACTCGGCATCAGCCAACGCCATTTTAGGCACTAATAGATCGATATCGCTGAAAGCCCGCCCCACTTTTGCCGGCAGATTGCAGTAGACGTAAGCTGCCCCCTTGAGCAAAATTCGCCGGGATTCGAAACACGATAAAGCACGTTCGATCGCATTGATTTCACGCAAAACATCGCGCTGAAACGCAGCCATTTCTACTTCGCTTGCCAACACATGAGCCTTTAGTCCGCCTGGCAATCGATCGATCAGTCCCTCTTGCTGCAAGATACAGGCAATTCGATGGTTCAAGTCGACAGAACGGGCCTCGGCAAAAAGCTTGCTCCAACCGGCATCGTCCAGATTTTCTGCCTCCTTATGGTTGGCAAGAAAAGCCAGCAAGACAGAATTATGCGTTCCCACTAATCAACGACTCAAGTGCATCTACCGCATCATCCAATGCGGAATATTTGAGAGACCAAGCTGGAGCCCGCTGAACCAGGGCGGTAAGCCGATTAAAGCCATCACCTCCCAAAACGGAATAATTGAAAGACTGGTCTATCAAATGCATCGCCGTCTGTCCCGGTCCAATAGACTCGATAGCTAGTGGTGCATCAGCCTCCCATTTGGGTATGACGATCAAAAAAGGTATGGCCGTGTCTGTTGCAGCAATGACCGAGCGTTCAGGTGCAACCAAGTGTTTGATAGTGCCCTTATGGGTATCACGCGCCTGTGGCCCAAACAACGCATTAGGATGTCGATTACAAATCAAGTCTATTGCAGAATTTTTTAGACTTACCGGCCGAGGCAAGCCTATCAGTTGTAGAGAAGAATCAAGTAGCGCCATCTCATCCGATAGCAAGCGCCAGCCGCGCATACATAGTTCTGCCGCCAGGGTGCTTTTTCCGCTACCTGATACAGCTGACAACATTACCCCCTTGCCATGTCGCTCAAGGACAGCGGAATGTAGGATTAAGTGATTATGCGCGTTGGCGCCAATCGTCCAGTTAAGACCCCACTCAAACAATGCATGAGCATGGTCGGGGGCCATCGGCATGAAGGGGCGACTACCGGAAAGCTCAAATGAAACACTGCGCCGAAAAAGCTTACGGAAACCCGATGTATGGCAAACCGATATATCGAAGTCAAAATACCCCTCGTCACAACTAGATGGATATCGGCCATACAAAATCGGAAGCGAATCGGCAAATTCAGGAACGTCGCTTTTCAAGCAGATGGAGAGGAAACCAATCTGCAGACGCAAACCAATTCCGGTCAAGGCAGATTGAATCTGCTTTGAGTCGTAACTATCCAGTCTCAGCAAACTGAAACCACGCCCACATCGATCATCAGTTGCCGAATTTCGCTGACAAGAGCACCGCCAATGCACATCTCATTCGGAACAACTTTCTCCTCTGGAAAACACTGCCCCCAAGGCAGGTTATCTATGTGATCGAGGATTTGCCCATAAGATTTTGGCAAAAGTGAAGTCAAGCCAGAATCAATCGAAAATACAAGAATGCCGTCTGACAAGACGGCACGGTTGCAAGACACAGATCGCAACAACTTAACTGGCATAAACCGCTTTGGATTTTTCCTCAGCCTTCCTCAGCCAAACGTCGATTTAATAAAATTGACAATTTCTGCAGCATACCAAAGCGGAGCACCCGGGGTTGGCTCATATCCGCCAATTGCATTCGCCGACATCGCTTGCAATTTCGCTTCGTCCAGTATCGAAGCGGGCACCCTGCCTGACTTCCAGTTGCACCAAGCCGCAACCAAATGAGCCCCTAATTCGTCAGCATCGCGGAGAGAACCATTTGCGCTGTTTTCGCCGTTGCCATTTTCCAAGACCTGAAGAAATGTCAATCCACTTAGATTGCTTGGATTCCAAAACGTTGTACCGAATATTTTCTGATCTGCACCTGTCGCATTAAACAAACTACGTTTATTCCGGGCCTTCCAGAAACCAGGAGACTTTCCAAGACAAGTTTCCCGCATCCTGTCCGTACGACTATGTAGCAAATTGATTGACGCCGTCGCAGAAGGGGAAAGACAGGAAACAGCCAACGAAGAACGGGGGGCCAAGGTCACGATCGCTGTAACACCAACACCAGCCCCTCGCACAAAACGGCGCCTCCCTTTTTCAGACGGCAATCTCGTAATCTCAGGTTCTGATTGATTGCCAGGAAAAATATGATCCGTCATTTGATTCTCTCAAGCACTGTATGCCAAATAAAAAGCAAATTTTGCGCCAATCGCCAACATCCCCGAAAATTCATAAGCTTGCATGATTATATTTTGCCATTACGCCAAATCACAAGAATTCTTGTAAATTTTCTCGACACTAGCGCACAGATCCGTCCTAGCTTGGCCTCACGCATTGATGTGCCTGACCTCGGGTCAAGGAGAAGACCCAAACACTGAAATCAACCAATCGTTTGACTTTATGGCGTGCCCGGAGGGACTCGAACCCCCGACCTGCTGCTTAGAAGGCAGCTGCTCTATCCAGTTGAGCTACGGGCACTTGAGGGTGAAACCAGGAGAAATGGTCGGGGCGGTGGGATTCGAACTCACGACCCTCTGCTCCCAAAGCAGATGCGCTACCAGACTGCGCTACGCCCCGACACGAGAAGCGGCATTTTAGCACCGGCGGGAAAACCGCACCATATCAATAGCCTATCCGCATCAAAGAAAGATTCCTTGCCTGCTGGCGGTCTTTCTGATATTTAAACGTTTTTCCGCACACCAGGACACACAATAAAATGGCAGAAGAACTGCTCCACAAGAGTTTCGCTCCTTACCAGCCGAAGGCCGGTGAGGACTACATGAGCACCAAGCAACTCGGGCATTTCCGCAAGATTCTCGAAGCACTCAAGAAGGAATTGGGTGAAGACATCGACCGCACGGTTCACACCATGCAGGATGAAGCGACCGTCTTTGCCGATCCGAACGACCGGGCCAGCCAGGAAACCGACATGGCCATCGAATTGCGCAACCGCGACCGCGAGCGCAAGCTGATCAAGAAGATCGACGAGACACTGGGCCGCATCGAAAGCGGCGACTACGGATTCTGCGACAAGTGCGGCGTCGAGATCGGCATCAAGCGCCTGGAGGCCCGTCCGACGGCCACCCTGTGCATCGATTGCAAGACGCTGGACGAATTGAAGGAAAAGCAGATGGCCAAGTAATGGCCAGCCTGGCCGATTGCTACGGTCGACGGCAAAAATTGCCAAAAAAGAAAGGGCGCCTTGCGGCGCCCTTTCTGCATTCAGACTGGCTGAATCACTGCTGATGTTGCTGCTGAACGGCAGCCTCCGGAGCAGCAGCCGGCTTGGCCGCAGCACCTTCTTCAGCGGCAGCCGCCTTCATCGACAGCTTGACGCGACCGCGGTCGTCTGTCTCGAGAACCTTGACGCGAACGACCTGGCCTTCCTTGACGTAATCTTCGACCTTGTTGACACGTTCCTGGGCGATCTGCGAGATATGCAGCAGACCGTCCTTGCCCGGCAGCACGGAAACGATGGCACCGAAGTCGAGGATCTTCAGCACGGTGCCTTCGTAGATCTTGCCGATCTCGACTTCCGCGGTGATCGCATCGATGCGCGAACGGGCCGCGGCAGCAGCTTCGCCGGAGGTGGCGGCGATGGTGATCGTGCCGTCGTCCTGGATATCGATCGTCGTGCCGGTTTCTTCGGTCAGCGCACGGATCACAGCACCGCCCTTGCCGATCACGTCGCGGATCTTTTCCGGATTGATCTTGAAGGTGTACAGACGCGGTGCGTAGGCCGACATCTCTTCACGCGGGCCGGCAGCCGACTCCTGCATCAGGCCGAGGATGTGCAGACGAGCGTCCTTGGCCTGAGCCAGCGCGACCTGCATGATTTCCTTGGTGATGCCCTGGATCTTGATGTCCATCTGCAGCGCGGTGACGCCGCCGGTCGTGCCGGCCACCTTGAAGTCCATGTCGCCGAGGTGATCTTCGTCGCCGAGGATGTCGGTCAGCACGGCGAAGCGGTTGCCGTCCTTGATCAGACCCATGGCGATGCCGGCGACGTGCGCCTTGAGCGGCACGCCGGCGTCCAACAGGGCCAGACAGCCGCCGCAGACCGAAGCCATCGACGACGAGCCGTTCGATTCGGTGATTTCGGAAACGACGCGCATCGAGTACGAGAAATCTTCCGGCTTGGGCAGCACGGCGAGCAGCGCGCGCTTGGCCAGGCGGCCGTGACCGATCTCGCGGCGCTTCGGCGTGCCAACGCGGCCGCATTCGCCGGTGGCGTACGGGGGCATGTTGTAGTGCAGCATGAAACGGTCGCGGTATTCGCCGGCCAGCGCGTCGATGATCTGCTCGTCGCGGTTGGTGCCCAGCGTGGCGACGGCCAGCGCCTGCGTTTCGCCGCGGGTGAACAAGGCGGAACCGTGGGTGCGTGGCAGGACGCCGGAGCGCATGACGATGGGACGCACGGTGCGCGTGTCGCGCCCGTCGATACGCGGCGCGCCTGACAGGATGCGACCACGGACGATGCCGGCTTCGAGTTCGAAGAACAGGTTGCCGACAGTGTTCTCGTCCGGCGCACCTTCTTCGCCGGTGCACAGGGCGGCAACGGCTTCGGCGCGGATTTCCTTGACGGCCTGGCTACGCGTCTGCTTGACGGTGATGTTGTAGGCTTCTTCGAGCTTGGCGCCACAGACTTCCTTCAGACGTGCGACCAGTGCCTCGTCCTTGGCCGGGGCTTGCCAATCCCATTCCGGCTTGCCGGCTTCTTCAACCAGTTCGTTGATGGCGTTGATCGCCTTCTGCATTTCGGTGTGGCCGAAAACGACGGCACCGAGCATGACTTCCTCGGACAACTGGTCGGCTTCGGACTCCACCATCAGCACGGCCGCTTCGGTGCCGGCAACGACGAGGTCGAGCTGGCTGTCCTTGAGCTGGCTCAGGGTCGGGCACAGCACGTACTGGCCGTTGATGTAGCCGACGCGGGCGGCGCCGATCGGGCCGTTGAAGGGCACGCCGGAAATGGCCAGGGCAGCGGAGGCGCCGATCAGGGCGGGGATGTCGGAATCGACTTCGGGATTCAACGACATGACGGTGGCAACCACCTGGACTTCATTGTAGAAGCCGTCCGGGAACAGCGGGCGGATCGGGCGGTCGATCAGGCGGGAGGTCAGGGTTTCCTTCTCGGAAGGACGGCCTTCGCGCTTGAAGAAACCGCCGGGGATGCGGCCGGCGGCATAGACTTTTTCCTGGTAATCGACGGTCAGCGGAAAGAAATCCTGACCCGGCTTGGCATTCTTGGCGGCCACGACAGTGACCAGGACCACGGTTTCTTCCATGGAAACGAGGACGGCGCCGCCGGCCTGGCGAGCGACTTCGCCGGTCTCGATGGTGACTTGATGCTCACCATAGGCGAAGGTTTTTTTCACGACGTTAAACATAATTTCCTTTCACTCTCATCACAATTAACAACGATAACAACAACTTACGACACAACACAAAACGCTTATGCAAAAAAAGAAAAAAGCGGCCGGGAGGTTCCGGGCCGCTTTTTTCTGGCTGCGATCTGCCTTACTTGCGCAAACCGAGGCGGGTAATCAGGGTGCGATAACGCTCGACGTCCTTGCCCTTCAGGTAGTCCAGCAGCTTGCGGCGCTGCGAGACGAGGTGCAACAGGCCACGGCGGGAGTGGTGGTCCTTGGTGTGCTCCTTGAAGTGCGGGGTCAGATCGTTGATGCGGGCGGTCAGCAGGGCGACCTGGACTTCGGGAGAACCGGTGTCACCCTTGCCCTGGGCGTATTCAGCGACGATAGCCGCCTTGTTTTCAGTGGTCAATGCCATGTCAAACTCTCTTTCATGAATGCAACGCAGCCCCAGTTTGATAGAGCCACGCCAGTTGGAAAATTCCGCAAACGACGGAAAGCGTCGGATTATAGCAAATCAGGTTGCCAGCTGCACCAATCTTTTCGGCCACAGCCGGCCGTCGGCCCCCGGTTCGCCGACGCCGAGCAGGCAGCCGCCGGCGTAGACACGGATCTTGCCCTGCAGGCCGGCCGGCAAATCGACCGGGTTGCCATGACTGAAGCGCTGCGCCGCCTCACCGGTCACCTCGAGACGATCCAGGCTTTGCAACAGGCTGTCCACCGGCTGCAGAAAAGCCAGGCGGGCCGTTTCGTCCATGGCCTGCAGGTCGGCCAGGCTGACCGAGTTGGCTAGCGTCAGGTCGGCCACCCGCGTCCGCCGCAAGGCGGTGAGATGGGCGCCGCAACCGAGTGCCGCACCGATGTCGGCGGCCAGCACGCGAATATAGGTGCCCTTGCTGCACGCCACGCGCAGGCTCAGGCTGTCGCCGGAAAAATCGAGCAACTCGATGCCGTGTATGGTCACCGCCCGCGGCTGGCGCTCGACCTCGATGCCCTGGCGGGCCAGTTCGTACAGCGGGCGGCCGTCGCGCTTGAGCGCCGAATGCATGGGCGGAACCTGCATGATGCCGCCGGTGAAGCGCGGCAAAACTTCGAAAATTTGCCCTTTTTCGACGTTGACCGCAGCAGTCGCCGTCACCTGCCCCTCGGCATCGCCGGTATCGGTCGTCGCGCCGAGCTTGAGCACAGCTTCGTAGGTCTTGTCGGCTTCGAAGAGGTCGGCAGAAAACTTGGTCGCCTCGCCGAAACACAGGGGCAGCAAGCCGGTGGCCAGCGGGTCCAGGGTCCCGGTGTGGCCGCCCTTGGCCGCCGAAAACAGGCGCCGCGCTTTTTGCAGCGCGTCGTTCGAGGTCAGGCCGCTCGGCTTGTCGAGCAACAGCACGCCATCGACCTGTTTCCAGGTCCGCTTCACTTGCATGGTGATCGCCTTACTCTTCCGGCGTCTGGTCGCTGATGGCGTTCGCCTGGTCGATCAGCTGCGACAGGCTGGCGCCCTGCTCGATCGAGCTGTCATAGATGAAATGCAGCTCGGGCAAGGTGTGAATGTGGATGCGCTTGCCCAGCTGGCGGCGCAAGAAGCCGGCCGCCCGCTTCAGGCCCGCCTCGATCTCCTCGCGATGCTCGGCATTGAGCGTCGCGTAGAAGACCTTGGCGTGGGCGTAATCCGGCGTCAACTCGACGTCGGTCAGGCTGATCATGCCGACCCGCGGATCCTTCAACTCGGTGCGGATCAGGTCGGCCAGGTCGCGGCGCACCTGCTCCGCGACCCGTTCGCTACGCTGGAAACCTCGCTTCTTCATTACAGCGTGCGCGCCACTTCCTGGATTTCGTACACTTCCAGTTGATCGCCTTCCTGGATGTCGTTGTTGCCGCGCAGCGACAGGCCGCACTCGAAGTTGCTGCGAACTTCCTTGACGTCATCCTTGAAGCGCTTCAGCGAATCGAGTTCGCCATCCCACTGCACGACATTGTCGCGCAGCAGGCGAACACGCGAAGCCCGCTTGATGATGCCTTCCAGCACATAGCAGCCGGCGATGGCGCCGACCTTGGAGATGTGGAAGACCTGGCGGATCTCGACCATACCGGTGACCTGCTCGCGCTTCTCGGGCGACAGCATGCCGGAGAGGGCGGCCTTGACCTCGTCGACCGCGTCATAGATGACGTTGTAGTAGCGAATGTCGACGCCGAAGTTCTCGGCCAGCTTGCGCGAACCGGCATCGGCCCGGATGTTGAAGCCGATGATGACCGCCCCGGAAGCCTGCGCCAGGTTGACGTCGGATTCGGTAATCGCCCCGACGCCGCCGTGGATGATCTGGACGCGGACTTCCTCGTTGGACAGCTTGGCCAGCGTCTGGACCAGCGCTTCCTGCGAACCCTGGACGTCGGCCTTGACGATCAGCGGCAGGGTCTTGACCTCGCCCTCCTCCATCTGCTGGAACATGTTCTCCAGCTTGGCGGCCTGCTGCTTGGCGAGCTTGACGTCGCGGAACTTGCCCTGGCGGAACAGCGCGATTTCGCGCGCCTTCTTCTCGTCGGTGAGCACGATGGCCTCTTCGCCGGCCGCCGGCACATCCGACAGGCCGAGGATTTCGACCGGGATGGACGGACCGGCTTCGCTGATCGGCTTGCCGTTCTCGTCGAGCATGGCCCGCACCTTGCCGAAGACCTGGCCGGCCAGCACGACATCGCCGCGCTTCAGGGTGCCGGACTGGACCAGCATGGTCGCCACCGCGCCACGCCCCTTGTCGAGGCGTGCTTCGATGATCAGGCCCTTGGCCGGGGCATCCTTCTGCGCCGTCAGTTCGAGCACTTCGGCCTGGAGCAGCACGTTTTCCAGCAACTCGTCGATACCGGTGCCCTTCTTGGCGGAAACCGGGCAGAACGGCGAATCGCCGCCGTACTCTTCCGGAATGACGCCTTCGGCGACCAGTTCCTGCTTGACGCGGTCCGGGTTGGCATCCGGCTTGTCGATCTTGTTGACCGCGACGACCAGCGGCACACCGGCCGCCTTGGCGTGGTGGATCGCTTCCTTGGTCTGCGGCATGACGCCATCGTCGGCCGCAACGACCAGGATGACGATGTCGGTCGCCTTGGCACCACGGGCCCGCATCGCGGTAAACGCTTCGTGACCCGGGGTGTCGAGGAAGGTGATCATGCCGCGATCGGTTTCGACGTGGTAGGCACCGATGTGCTGCGTGATGCCGCCGGCTTCGCCAGCCGCCACCTTGGCTCGACGGATGTAGTCGAGCAGCGAGGTCTTGCCGTGGTCGACGTGACCCATGACGGTAACCACCGGCGCCCGCGGCTCGAGCGGCACATCCTTGTGTTCGCCGGATTCCTCGAGGAAGGCATCGGGATCGTCGAGCATGGCGGCGACGCCCTTGTGGCCCATTTCCTCGACGACGATGATCGCCGTTTCCTGGTCCAGCACCTGGTTGATGGTGACCATCGAGCCCATCTTCATCATGGCCTTGATGACTTCGGTCGCCTTGACCGCCATCTTGTGGGCCAGGTCGGCCACGGAAATGGTTTCCGGCACATGGACTTCGCGCACCATCGGCTCGGTCGGCGCCTGGAAGCTGCCCTGGCCGTCGTCGCCCTTGCTCGATTTCTTGTGGCCGTGGCGACCGTCCTTCCACGAGGTGCCGACGTCCGACCCACGGGTCTTCAGGCCACCGCGACGCTTGCCGTCGTCGGCTGCGCGTCCCTTGTCGCCCTTCTTGCCGGCTGCATCGGGCTTCTTGTGCAGGGTGCCCTTCTCGACGCCCTCGCCGGCCTTGGCCTGGGCGGCCGCCTGGTTCTTCGCTTCCTCGGCCGCCTTGGCAGCAGCGGCTGCGGCTTCCGCCTGCTGGCGCATCTGCACCAACTGGGCTTCGCGCGCCTGCTTTTCGCGCAGTTCGCGTTCCTGGATCTCGCGCAGCTTGCTGGCGCGACGAGCCTGTTCCTCGCGCGCCTTGAGTTCATCCTCACCGAGGATCGCGGCCCGGTCGAGCGGTGCCGCCACGACGACCTCGTCTGTCGACTCGGCGGTAGGCGCTGCCTCAGCAACGACTTCCGGTTCCGGTTCGGGCTCTGGCTCGGGTTCCGGAGCCACTTCGACGACCGGTTCCGGCGCGACTTCGATCACCGGCTCGGCGACCGCCTCGACGACCGGTTCTTCCTCAGGCATGACCGAGATGTCGGTTTCAGCCTCGGCGGCAAGCTCGCCCACCTCGCGCTTGACCAGCACGCGCTTCTTACGCACCTCGACCTGAACGGTACGGGCCCGGCCATGCGAATCGGTCGCCTTGATCTCCGAGGTCTGTTTTCGAGTCAGGGTGATCTTGGTTTTCGAGTCGTCACCATGCGCCCGGCGCAGGTAATCAAGAAGCCGCGTCTTGTCCTGATCGTTCAGCGTATCGTTGCTCCCGCTCTTGCCGACGCCGGCCTTGTCCAATTGCTCGAGCAAGGCCGCGACGGGCATTTTGAGTTCAACGGCGAATTGTGAAACTGTTGTTGCAGACATGTTTGCTACCTCCCGCTCACTCGAACCAGTGAGCCCGTGCCTTCAGAATGAGTTCCTTGGCACGTTCTTCGTCAATGCCAGTCATTTCGGTCAATTCATCGACAGCCAGTTCCGCGAGATCGTCGCGGGTCTTGACGTCATGCCCGGCCAGTTGGGCTGCCACTTCCTTGGTCATGCCTTCGAGGCCGATCAGATCCTCGGAAACGTTTTCCAGCTTTTCCTCGGTGGCGATGGCTTCGGTCAGCAGAATATTGCGCGCCCGGTTGCGCAGCTCGTTGACGATCTCCTCGTCGAGTCCGTCGATTTCGAGCATTTCGGCGAGCGGCACGTAGGCCACTTCCTCGAGCGTCGAGAAACCCTCGTCGATCAGCAGGTCGGCCAGTTCCTCGTCGATATCCAGCTTTTCCATGAACAGCAGGCGGGTCTCGGCGTGTTCGGCTTCCGACTTCTTGACCGACTCGTCCTGAGTCATCAGGTTGATGGTCCAGCCGGTCAGTTCGGAGGCCAGGCGGACATTCTGGCCGCTACGGCCGATGGCGATGGCCAGGTTGTCCTCGTCCACCACGACGTCCATGGCGTGCTTTTCCTCGTCAACGACGATCGACGAAACAACGGCCGGCGACAGCGCGCCGATCACGAATTGTGCCGGATCAGCCGACCACAGCACGATGTCGATGTTCTCGCCGCCGATCTCGTTGCGCACGGCGGTGACGCGCGAACCGCGCAGGCCGACGCAGGTGCCGATCGGATCGACCCGCGGGTCGTTGGACTTGACGGCGATCTTGGCGCGCAGGCCGGGGTCGCGGGCACAGGCCTTCAACTCCATCAGGCCGTCGGAAATTTCCGGGACTTCGATGTCGAACAGGGCGATGACGAATTCCGGCGCGGTGCGCGACAGGATGATCTGCGGGCCGCGGGCATTGCGGTCGATGCGCAGCAGGAAGGCGCGAACCCGGTCGCCAACGCGCAGGTTTTCCTTGGGAATCATCTGCTCGCGCGGCAGCAGGGCCTCGATCTTGCCGGCCTCGATGATGGCGTTGCCGCGCTCCATGCGCTTGATGGTGCCGAAAACGACGTGTTCCTTGCGATCAAGGAAGTCGGACAGGATCTGCTCGCGCTCGGCGTCGCGGATCTTCTGCAGGATGACCTGCTTGGCGGCCTGGGCGCCGATGCGGCCGAAATCGATCGGCTCGAGCGGCTCTTCCAGCGAATCGCCGGCCTCGACTTCGGGATCGTCCTTCTGCGCCTCGGACAGCGGCACCTCGAGGAATTCGTTGACGTACTCGTTGTCCGGCACGACCTGCCAGCGACGGAAGGAATCGTAGTTACCGCTCTCGCGATCGATCGAAACGCGCACGTCGGCCTCGTCGTGGATGCGCTTCTTGGTGGCTGACGCGAGCGCCAGTTCAAGGGCACCGAAAACGATCTCCTTGCTGACATTCTTCTCGCGGGCCAGAGCATCGACCAGCAGCAAAATTTCACGGCTCATGGGCTAAAACCTCCTAGTCCTTCAATCGAAACGAGGCACCAGACGTGCCTTCTCGATGTTATTGAATTCCAGTTCCACGTCTTCCTTTTCGAGGCGCAGGCCGACCTTGCCTTCGCTGAGACCGAGCAGTTCGCCCTGGAAATTGCGGCGGCCGCCGTGCGGGATGCGCAGCTTGATCTGGATGTCCTGCCCGGCGAAGCGCTCGAAATCGGCCGCCTTCTTGACGACG
Organism: Dechloromonas sp. Dech2017; assembly: GCA_009469585.1. Taxonomy (GTDB): domain Bacteria; phylum Pseudomonadota; class Gammaproteobacteria; order Burkholderiales; family Rhodocyclaceae; genus Azonexus. The sequence continues at coordinate 168,108 of SSXW01000001.1, read as the reverse complement.
CGATCGAGGCCCGGCGAGGAGATTTCCAGACGGTCGAAATCGATGTTCTCGACTTCGAACACCCGGGTCAGCTGATTGGACACCTTGGCGCAATCCTCGACATCGACGCCCGCCTCTTTGGCCGGGGCGTCGATGAAGACGCGAATCGTCCGGCCGCGCGGCGACAATTCGACATCGACGAGTTCGTAACCGAGACCGACAACGGTCGTTTCCAGCAGCGTGTTTAAATCCATGGCCACAAATAAAAAATGGGCGAAACGCCCACCTCGATAAAAAAAGATACCCGCCGAAAACAGCGGGAGGAACAAACCCGTGAATTATAACGGATTTACTCCTCCCGGTAAATGGATTTACGCGTCTTCAGCAGGCTTTCGCAGTGTTGCCGGGTTGTTTTCCAGGCTGCGCAGCAGGGTCTTGACCTCGGTTTCGGTCAACTCCCGGCAACGGCCGCGCTTCAACTGGGGCGGCAGGGCGAACGGCCCGTAGCGCACGCGAATCAGACGGCTGACCGTGCACCCGACGGCCTCGAACATGCGGCGCACTTCGCGATTGCGCCCTTCGAAGAGGGCGACGCGGTACCAGTGATTGGCACCTTCGCCGCCGCCGTCCAGCAGCGTCGAGAAATTGGCCATGCCGTCTTCCAGTTCGACACCCTTGAGCAGTTGTTGCTGGGCTTCCAGCGTCACTTCGCCGAGGACGCGCACGGCGTATTCGCGGACCAGTTCCGAACTCGGGTGCATCAGCTTGTTGGCGAGGTCGCCCGAGGTGGTGAACAGCAGCAGGCCGGAGGTGTTGAAATCGAGGCGGCCGACGTTGATCCAGCGCCCGCCGCGCATGCGCGGCAAGGCGGCGAAGACCGACGGGCGGCCATCCGGATCGTCGCGCGAGACGATCTCGCCTTCCGGCTTGTGGTACATCAGCACGCGCGGAGGACGCGAACTGCCGGTGAAGCGGATGTTGATCAACCGGCCGCCGATCTTGACCTTGTCGGTCGGCACCACGGACTGGCCGAGATGAGCGACCACGCCATTGACGCTGACCTTGCCGGCGGCGATCCACTCTTCCATTTCGCGGCGCGAGCCGACGCCGGCCTGGGCCAGGATCTTCTGCAGGCGTTCCGGCTTGGCTTCGGCCAGCGGCCGCCCGTCGCGCGCCACGGCGCCGCGATTGGCCCGCCCGCCGGTATTGGGGGCCGGCTTGCGGCGCGGCGCCGGCTTGGCTGGCATTTCCTCGGGCGCGGCCGCGCCGCGACGCGGAGCGCGGCCTCGTTCGGCGGCAGCGCTACGGTCGACGGCAATTTTCGGCGAATTTTCAAATCCGTCGTCGCCCGGCTTCTTGCCCTGGCGAAAGGGCGTGCGTTTAGTTGTCATGATTCAGCTCCAGTGTCTGGCTGATTTGCTCGAGCGGCGGCAGTTCGCTGACGCTGCGCAAGCCCAGATCGTCGAGAAATTTCTTGGTGGTGGCAAACAGGGCCGGCCGGCCCGGCGTGTCGCGATGGCCGACGACGTCGATCCAGCCGCGCTCTTCCAGCGTCTTGACGACATTGCTGTTGACCGCGACGCCGCGGATTTCCTCGATGTCGCCACGGGTTACCGGCTGCCGGTAGGCGATGATGGCCAGGGTTTCGAGCACGGCGCGCGAGTACTTCGGCGGCCGCTCCGGGTTCAGGCGCTCGAGATACGGCAGGAATTCGGCCCGCGTCCGGAAGCGCCAGCCGGAGGCGAGCTGGATCAGCTCGAGCGGCCGACCGGCCCATTCCTCGCGCAGCTGGTCGAGCAGCTTGCGCAGGGTGTCGTTCGACAGCGTTTCGTCGAACATCTTCTTCAGGTCGCTCGGCGACAGCGGCTCGCGGGCGGCGAGCAGCGCCGCCTCAAGCACGCTTTTGACCAGGCTCGTGTCCACCGGCAGGCACCCTGACGTAAATCGGTTGAAAGGCTTCGGTCTGCGTGATCTCGACCAGTTTTTCCCGGCCCAGCTCGAGCATGGCGAGGAAATGCACGACCAGGCCAGGAACGCCCATGGCCGGGTCGAACAGGGTTTCGAACTGGACGAAACCGCCCCTTTCCTGCAGGGCGCGCAGGATGATGCCCATGTGCTCGCGCACCGACAACTCCTCGCGGCCGATCTTGTGGTGCTTGTTCAGGCTGGCCTGGCGGACGACGGCCATCCAGGCCGCCTTGAGGTCGTCTATCGAGACATCCGGATGACGGACGTACAGCGATTTCTCGACCAGCGTCTCGACCCAGAAGAATTCGCGTTCGGCCTGCGGCATGTCGTTGAGCTTCTGGCCGGCCAGCTTCATCTGCTCGTATTCCATCAGCCGGCGGACCAGTTCGGCGCGCGGATCTTCCGCCTCGTCGCCCTCGCCCACCGCCGTGCGCGGCAGCAGCATGCGCGACTTGATCTCGATCAGCATGGCCGCCATCACCAGGTACTCGGCGGCCAGCTCGAGGTTGCTGGCGCGCATCGACTCGACGTAGTCGAGGTACTGTCGAGTCAGCGGCGCCATCGGGATGTCGAGGATATCGACGTTGGCCTTGCGGATCAGGTAGAGCAGCAGGTCGAGCGGCCCTTCGAAGGCGTCGAGCATGATGGCCAGCGCATCCGGCGGAATGTAGAGATCCTGCGGCAACTGCTCGAGCGGCTCGCCATAGATGCGGGCGACCGGCTCGAACAAGGCGGCGATCTTCGCCTCTCCGGAGGCTTCGACGCCGCTATCGGCGTCAGCGACCATGCTGGCTGCGATCATCTCAGGAGGCCGCGGCGCGGCCCTTGCCCTTGTAGTGCAGGTGCAGATTGCGGAAATAGATGATCAGCCCGAGCCCCTGCCCGAAGATGAAAACCGGATCGTTGCGGTGGATGGCATAGACGGTCAGCACCAACCCGCCAAGGATGCTGAAATACCAGAAGGCGACCGGCACGACGACCTGCCTGGCCTTCTCGCTCGACCACCACTGGACGACGAAGCGCATCATGAACAGCCCCTGGCCGCCAAAGCCGATGGCTATCCAGACCAGCGTTTCCCAGTCCTGATCGAAAAACTGCGCGAACATCAGTGGTATTCCAGCCCCATCGCCTCGCGCACGTCGCGCATCGTCTCACGGGCGTATTCGCGGGCTTTCTCGCAGCCGTCGGCGACGATGTTCTTGACCAGCGTCGGATCGTCCAGGTAGACCTGCGCCCGTTCGCGCATCGGTGCCTGCTCCTTGAGGATGCCGTCGATGACCGGCTGCTTGCATTCGATGCAGCCGATGCCGGCCGTCTTGCAGCCGTGCTGCACCCATTCCTTGCAACTGTCGTCGGAATAGACCTGGTGCAGCTGCCAGACCGGACACTTGGCCGGATCGCCCGGATCGTTGCGCCGGACGCGGGCCGGATCGGTCGGCATGCTCTTGACCTTCTTGGCCACCGATTCCTCGGGTTCGCGCAGGGTAATCGTGTTGTTGTAGGACTTGGACATCTTCTGGCCGTCCAGCCCCGGCATCCTGGACGCCTCGGTCAGCAGGTAGCCGGGCTCGACCAGGATCATCTTGCCGGTGCCTTCGAGGTAGCCGAACAGGCGCTCGCGGTCGGCCATCGACAGGTGCTGGACTTCGTCGAGCACGGCCTTGGCCTGCTCGATGGCGTCGCGGTCGCCATTCTGCTGGAAGCGGGTACGCATTTCCTCGTAGAGGCGCGCCTTCTTGCTGCCCAGCTTCTTGACCGCCTCGCGGGCCTTGTCCTCGAAACCCGGCTCGCGGCCGTACATGTGGTTGAAGCGGCGGGCCAGTTCGCGAGTGAATTCGACGTGCGGAATCTGGTCCTCGCCGACCGGCACGTTGTCGGCGCGGTAGATCAGGATGTCGGCACTCATCAACAGCGGATAGCCGAGGAAGCCGTAGGTCGACAGGTCCTTGTTGGCCAGCTTTTCCTGCTGGTCCTTGTAGGTCGGCACGCGCTCCAGCCAGCCGAGCGGCGTCATCATCGACAGCAGCAGGTGCAACTCGGCGTGCTCGGGCACCTTGGACTGGATGAACAGCGTCGCCTGGTTGGGATCGACGCCGGCCGCCAGCCAGTCGACCAGCATGTCCATCGACGCCTTCTCGATGCCCTGCGGGCTGTCGTACTGCGTGGTCAGCGCATGCCAGTCGGCGACGAAGAACAGGCACGGGTATTCGTGCTGGAGATTGACCCAGTTCTTGAGGACGCCGTGGTAATGGCCAAGATGCAGCGACCCGGTCGGGCGCATGCCGGAGAGAACACGTTCTGCGTACATATTTTTATTCAGTAGAGACCAAAGATGGCTTCGATGAAGCGTGTGGACAATCTGACCAGCGGATTCATGACGGTGCCGAGAATACCGGTGAACAGCAGCACCAGCAAAATGGGGAAGCCCCAGCGCTCGAGCTGGGCGAATTTCCAGGACAAGCGGTGCGGCAGCAGGCTGACGGCGACGCGACCACCGTCAAGCGGCGGCAGGGGCAGCAGGTTGAGGATCATCAGCACGCAGTTGACGACGATGCCGATCTTGCTCATTTCGGAAAGCGGCAAGGTGTAGTCGCCGGCCGGCAACACCCAGGCCAGCTTGAGCAGGAAGGCCCAGCAGAAGGCCATGAACAGATTTGCGCCCGGCCCGGCCAGTGCCACCCACAGCATGTCCTGCTTGGGATGGCGCAGGCGGCTGAAATCGACCGGCACCGGCTTGGCATAGCCGAACAGGAAGGAGCCGCCGGAAAAGAGCAGGATGGCGATCGGGATGATGATGGTGCCAACCAGATCGACGTGACGCAGGGGGTTGAGGCTGATCCGCCCCATCTGCCAGGCCGTCGGATCGCCGAAATGGCGCGCCGCGTAACCGTGCGCCGCCTCGTGCAGGGTAATCGCGAAGATCACCGGCAAGGCGGCGATGGCCAGCATCTGGATCAGGCTTTCCATCACGGCGACTCAGTCCAGTCCGAAAGGAGCCAGCGAACCGCGCCCGGCGCGAATCAGTTCCGGCACGGAGCCGGTCAGGTCGATGACCGTGGTCGGCTCAGTGCCGCAAGAGCCGCCGTCGAGAATCAACTCGAGCTGGTCGTCCAGCCGATCCTCGATCTCCCAGCCCTCGGTCAGCGGGAATTCGTCGCCGGGCAACTGCAGGGTGGTGGTCAGCAGCGGTTCGTTCAATTCCTCGAGCAGGGCCAGCGCCACCGGGTGGGCCGGCACGCGCAGGCCGATGGTCTTGCGCTTGGGATGCAGCACGCGGCGCGGCAGTTCCTTGGTGCCTTCGAGAATGAAGGTGTAGCTGCCCGGCGTCGCCGACTTGAGCAGGCGGTACTGGGCGTTGTCCACCCGGGCGAAGTGGGCGATTTCCGAAAGATCGCGCACCATCAGCGTCAGGTGGTGACGTTCATCCATCTGGCGAATCTGGCGGATACGATCCATCGCCTCCTTGTCGCCGAGATGGCAACCCAGGGCGTAACAGGAATCGGTCGGCAGGGCGACAATCGCCCCGTCGCGGATGAATCCGGCGGCCTGGGCGAGGAGGCGCTGCTGCGGCGATTCGGGATGGATATGGACGACGCGGGCCACGTTCAGACGATCAGACGCCAGACCGGTTTGAGGTCTTCCGGCAACTGCGGCAGCTTGCCGAGATCGACGTAGCTTTCTTCCGGACCGTGGAAATCGGAGCCACGCGAGGCGTGGAATTCGTAGTGGCGGGCCAGTCGCGCAAAATGCATGACATGATCCGGCGAATGGCTGCCGCAGGTAACCTCCAGCCCCCGCCCGCCGCAGTCCTTGAAATCATCGAGGAAGCGGCGCATGTCGGCGCCCGACATCTTGTAACGGCCAGGATGGGCGACTACGGCCACCCCACCGGCCCCGGCGATCCAGCCGACCGCCTCGCCCAGCGTCGCCCAGCGGTGATCGACATAACCCGGCTTGCCCGGCGTCAGGTAATGCTGGAATACCCCGGCCATGTCGCGGGCGATGCCGATTGACACCATGTAGCGGCCGAAATGGGCGCGCGAGATCAGGCTCGGGTTGGTGACAAAACACTGCGCCCCTTCGTAGACGCCGGGAATGCCGACGGCGGCCAGCGCTTCCCCCATCCGCCGGGCGCGCTCGATACGACCGGCGCGCAGTTCATTCAGGCCATTGACCAAGCCGGGATTGGCCGCATCGAAGCCGAGACCTACGATATGGATGGGAATACCCCGCCATTCGATGGAAATCTCGACGCCGTTGATGAAAGACATGCCGACTTCATCGGCCGTCGCCCTAGCCTCGAGCAGGCCCCCCAGATCGTCGTGATCGGTCAGCGCCCACAGGTCGACCCCGTTGGCCGCCGCCCGCCGCGCCACCACGGCCGGCGGCAGCAAGCCGTCGGAGACGATGGAATGACAGTGGAAATCAAAATTGGCAGGATTCACGGCGAATTGGGCAGTTCCGGGCAAACGACAAGTTTAACACGAAGGAAGGCCTGGCTCCGGCCCCTTGTGCAACGCAGCAGGTTGATCTGACCACGGCATCCCGCTATAGTGCCACCCGTTCCGTGGGAGAGTGCGGCCGATGCCGCCGCCGAAGGCGCAAAACCACCCGAAAACGCTCAGGCAAAAGGACCGCGGAACAAGGCGCAAGCCAAAAAACTCTGGAGAGCGATGGTGGCCATTGCGGCCGACATCCACCGATGGGGCAAATCTCTCAGGTATCGAGGACAGAGGGGTGAAACGCAAGAATCATTCTTTCGTTTCACCCCTTTTCCGTTTCTAGAACTGGCGTTAAGTAACGCCTGTAAAGGATTGATATGCTGAAGAAAACGGTTTTGAATTCCGCCCATCGCTCGCTCAATGCCCGGATGGTCGATTTCGGCGGCTGGGACATGCCGGTCAACTACGGTTCGCAGATCGAGGAACACCACGCCGTGCGCACCGACTGCGGCATGTTCGACGTCTCGCACATGTGCCCGGTCGATGTCGTCGGCGCCGATTGCCGTGCCTTCCTGTCCCGCCTGGTCGCCAACGACGTGGCCAAGCTGACGGTGTCCGGCAAGGCGCTCTACTCGGCCATGCTCAACGAAGCCGGCGGCGTCATCGACGACCTGATCATCTATTTCCTGACCGACAGCCGCTTCCGCATCGTGGTCAACGCCGGCACCGCCGACAAGGACCTGGCCTGGATGCAGACCAAGGTCGCCGAATGGCAGATGGACGTGAGCATCACCCAGCGCCGCGACGGCAACGACCCGCTGGCCATCATCGCCGTGCAGGGGCCGAACGCCCGCGCCAAGGTCTGGCAGGTGCTGCCACAGGCCAAGGCCGCCATTGCCGACCTCAAGCCCTTCTTTGCCGCCGAAGTGGACCAGTACTTCATCGCCAGCACCGGCTACACAGGCGAGGACGGCTACGAGATCATGCTGCCGGCCGGCGAGGCCGAAGCGCTGTGGAATCGGCTCAACGCCGCCGGCGTCGCTCCCTGCGGCCTGGGCGCCCGCGACACACTGCGCCTGGAAGCCGGCATGAACCTCTACGGCCAGGACATGGACGAGACGGTTTCCCCGCTCGACGCCGGTCTGGCATGGACCGTCGCCGTGAAGGACGATCGCGATTTTGTCGGTAAATCGGCGTTGACCGCAGCCGGCCAGCAAAAGCAGTTCCTCGGTCTCGTCCTGCTCGACAAGGGCGTGCTGCGCGGACACCAACAAGTTGTTACAAAACAGGGCAATGGTGAAATTACTTCAGGTAGTTTCTCGCCAACCTTGCAGCAATCCATCGCCCTCGCCCGCTTGCCGCTCGGCGTCGCCATCGGCGACGAAGTCGAGGTCGACATCCGCGGCAAGCTGTTGAAAGCCAAGGTCACCAAACCCGTATTCGCCCGCCACGGCAAGGCCGTCATCTGACCATCTGAAAATTAAAATCATGTCTATAATGGATATAAATTATGGACATGATTGGAGTCGGCCATGAACTGGAACATTGCCCAAGCCAAGCAGCATTTCTCGGATGTCGTCAAACTGGCAGCCACCGAGCCGCAGATCATCTACAACCGGAATACACCGGTGGCAGCGCTGATCACCGCTGAGGAGCTGGCCGAGTACCGCGCCTGGAGAGACGCCCGAAAGCGCCCGACGCTACTGGAAAGCTTCGCCGAATTGCGGCAATTGCTGATCGAAGCCGGTATCGAGGACGGCATTAACCCGGGACCGCGAACCACCCGGCGCAATGCCTTTGCCGACATGCTCGACGAAGAATATCCGGATACGCCGGCATGAATTTCCTGCTCGATACCAATATCGTCAGCGAACTGACCAAGCGATGCCCCAATCCCGGCGTGGTGAGCTGGGCGGCGACCGTCACCGATCAGCAACTGAGCGCCATCAGCGTTGATGAATTGTGTTTCGGCCTGGCGCGCCGCACCGATGCACGCATCATCGACTGGCTGGAGCAATATCTGAAACAGTATCCGGTCTTGCCCGTTACCCGTGAAATTGCCGAGCGTGCCGGTGCCATGCGCGGTAATTTTTCGCGCAAGGGTATCGTTCGCGAACAAGCCGACATGCTCATCGCCGCCACCGCCCAGCACCACAACCTCACCCTGGTCACCCGCAACACCCGCGATTTCGAGGGCTGCGGGATCGGCCTGCTCAACCCCTTTACCGATTAACGACCGATTGACCTCGCAAAGGAAAAACCATGTCCAACGTCCCCGCCAACCTCAAGTACACGTCCTCCCACGAATGGCTGCTGCTCAACGCTGACGGCACCGTCACCGTCGGCATCACCGACCACGCCCAGGAAGCCCTCGGCGATCTCGTTTTCGTCGAACTGCCGGAAGTCGGCGCGCGTTTCGAAGCCGAGAAGGAAATTGCCGTCGTCGAGTCGGTCAAGGCGGCCGCCGACGTCTATGCGCCGATCGCCGGCGAAGTCGTCGAGGTGAACCAGGCTGCCGCCGATGCGCCGGAATCGGTCAACGCCGACGCCTACGCCGCCTGGCTGTTCAAGCTGAAGCCGGACAATGCCGCCGATCTCGACCAGATGCTCGACGCCGCCGCCTACCAGGCCGTCGCCGACGCCGCCTGAGCAAGGATCGCCCATGCCGCTCAATCTACCGCTCTCCGCGCTGGAGCAGCACGACGAGTTCATCGGCCGCCACATCGGGCCGTGCGCTGCCGAAATGGCCGAAATGCTGGCCGCCGTCGGTGCCGCCAGCCTCGACCAGCTGATCGACCAGACCGTGCCCGCCGCCATCCGCCTGCCGGCCGACCTGCCGCTGCCGCCGTCGCGCCGCGAACATGAAGCGCTGGCCGACCTCAAGGCCATGGCCGGCAAGAACGTCGTCAACAAGTCCTGCATTGGCATGGGCTATTACGACACGCTGACGCCCAAAGTCATCCTGCGCAACGTCATGGAAAACCCGGGCTGGTACACCGCCTACACGCCCTACCAGGCCGAAATCGCCCAGGGCCGGCTGGAAGCGCTGATGAATTTCCAGCAGATGGTGGTCGATCTGACCGGCCTGGAAATCGCCAACGCCTCGCTGCTCGACGAGGCGACCGCCGCCGCCGAGGCGATGACCATGGCGCGCCGCGTTTCCAAGTCGAAATCGAACCGTTTCCTGGTCGATGCCGCCTGTTTCCCGCAGACCATCGACGTCGTCAAGACGCGCGCCGAGTATTTCGGCTTCGAACTGGTTATCGCTGCGGTCGACGGCAAAAATGACCAAAAAATCGAAAACGAAGACTACTTCGGCGCCCTGCTTCAGTACCCGGGCGACAACGGCGAAGTCCGCGACCTGACCGCCACCATCGCCGGCCTCAAGGCCAGGGGCGCCACCGTCGCCGTCGCCACCGACCTGATGGCGCTGGTCCTGCTCAAGTCGCCGGGCGCCATGGGCGCCGACATCGCGCTCGGCTCCAGCCAGCGCTTCGGCATCCCGATGGGTTTCGGCGGCCCGCACGCCGCCTTCTTCGCCACCCGCGAAGCCTACGTCCGGGCTATGCCGGGCCGCATCATCGGCGTCTCGAAAGACGCCCGTGGCAACACCGCCTACCGCATGACGCTGCAGACGCGCGAACAGCACATCCGCCGCGAGAAGGCCAACTCCAACATCTGCACCTCGCAGGTGCTGTTGGCCAACATGGCCGGCATGTACGCCGTCTATCATGGCGCCGAAGGCCTGCGCCTGATCGCCGGCCGCATCCACCGCCTGACCGCCATCCTGGCCAAAGGCCTCAAGCGGGCCGGGGTCAAGCTGCTCACCCAGCAGTTCTACGACACCGTGCACTTCGACCTCGGCGCCCGCGCCGAAGCGGTCTACAACGACGCGCTGGCCGCCGGCTACAACCTGCGCCGCGTCTCGGCCGGCGTGCTCGGCATTTCCTTCGACGAAACGACGACCCGAGACGACGTCGCCACGCTGTTCAAGCTGATCGCCCAGGTCACGCTCGACATGGAAGCCATCGACGCCCAGGTCGCCGCCGCCGACCCGGCCCTGCCCGAGGCGCTGATCCGTGACGACAAAGTGCTCCAGCACCCGGTGTTCAACACCCACCACACCGAGCACGAAATGCTGCGCTACCTGAAGGCGCTGCAGAACAAGGATCTGGCGCTCGACCACTCGATGATCTCGCTCGGCTCCTGCACCATGAAGCTGAACGCGACCAGCGAGATGATCCCGGTCACCTGGCCGGAATTCGGCGGCCTGCACCCGTTCGCCCCGCGTGATCAGGCTTCCGGCTATCTGGAAATGATCGCCAGCCTGACCGAATGGCTGAAGACCGTCACCGGCTTCGACGCCATCTGCATGCAGCCGAACTCCGGCGCGCAGGGCGAATACGCCGGCCTGGTCGCCATCGACCGTTACCACGCCAGCCGCGGCGAGGAACACCGCAACGTCTGCCTGATCCCCAAGTCGGCGCACGGCACCAACCCGGCCACCGCCCAGATGGCCAACATGAAGGTTGTCGTCGTCGATTGCGATGACAACGGCAACGTCGATGTCAATGACCTCAAGGCCAAGGCCGAGGAACACAAGGACGACCTGGCCTGCCTGATGATCACCTATCCGTCGACCCACGGCGTGTTCGAGGAAGCGGTCCGCGAAATCTGCGCCATCGTCCATGCCAACGGCGGCCAGGTGTACATGGACGGCGCCAACCTCAACGCCCAGGTCGGCCTGACCTCGCCCGGCTTCATCGGCGCCGACGTCAGCCACATGAACCTGCACAAGACCTTCGCCATCCCGCATGGCGGCGGCGGACCGGGCATGGGCCCGATCGGCCTCAAGGCCCATCTGGCCCCGTTCATGGCCGACCACGTCGTCCAGCCGACGGGCGACGCCGGCCGCGTCAATGCCGGCCAGGGCGCAGTCTCCGCCGCCCCCTTCGGCTCGGCCTCGATCCTGACCATTTCCTGGATGTACCTGGCCATGTTGGGCGGCGCCGGTGTCAAGAAGGCGACGCAGGTCGCCATCCTCAACGCCAACTACGTCGCGCAAAAGCTGACCGCGCACTATCCGGTGCTCTACGTCGGCACCAACGGCCGCGTCGCCCACGAGTGCATCCTCGACATCCGCCCGATCAAGGCCGCCACCGGCATCGCCGAGATCGACATCGCCAAGCGCCTGATGGACTACGGCTTCCATGCGCCGACGGTGTCCTTCCCGGTGCCCGGCACGATCATGGTCGAGCCGACCGAGTCGGAATCCAAGGCCGAACTGGACCGCTTCATCGGCGCCATGGTGTCGATCCGCGAGGAAATCCGCCAGATCGAAAACGGCGTCTGGTCGGCCGACAACAATCCGCTGAAGAATGCCCCGCATTCCCAGGCAGACGTCATGGACGCCGACTGGTCGCACCCGTACAGCCGCCAGCAGGCCGTCTTCCCGCTGCCCTGGGTGGCGGCCAACAAGTTCTGGCCGAGCGTCAATCGCATCGACGATGTGTACGGCGACCGCAACCTGAACTGCGCCTGCCCGCCGATGGAGGCTTACCAGAGCTGATGCCCGTCGATCTCTCTGCCATCGCCAAGTGGCCGAATGTCCCGGCCTGTTACGACTGGTTGTCGCTCGACCGGCGCGGCGACTGGCGATTGCAGGGAGAACGCGTCACCCACCGCGGCCTGATCGAGTTGATGAACCGGCAATACGGTTCCGACGAGTCAGGCCGCTGGTTCGTGCAGAACGGCCCGCAACGGGTTTTCGTCAAGCTGGCCTACACGCCCTGGGTTTTCCGCCGCGCTGGCGAGGCTTTCTTCAGCCACACCGGCCAGGCGGCCGGTGACCTCAAGGCCGTCTACCTCGACGACCAGGGCAGCATCCTGCTCGACAGCGAATTGGGCATCGGCCTGCTCGATGACCGCGACCTCCCCGGCTTTCTCGCCGAATGCCGGCCGAACGACGAAGCGGCCTTGCTGGCCTTGATGGAAAGCGGCAACGGCGACATTTTCTGGCAGGAACTGCCGCTGCAGGCGATCGCTACGGTCGACACCGAAAAACGCTTCAAATTCGAATCCGACCCGCGGCCCTGAGGCGCCGACCGGCGCTCGATCCGGCCCGCGACCAGTCCGAACCGCAATCAGTCCAACCCATTTTCCCGGCGCCAGGCGGCGATTTCCGGCATGGCCTCGGCCATATCGTCGACCAGCGCCTGGTGCGCCTGCAGCAGCAGCTTGCGCTGACGGGCATCGAGCCGGGCCGGAAACACCGGCTGCAGGTCGACCACCAGGTCGCCGGCCGGCAAGCGGCCGCGCCCCGGGTAACCCCGGCCCGCCACGCGGATCTCCCGCCGCTCGGCCGACCCGGCCGCCAACTCATGGGCCAGCGTGCCAAACAGCGTCGGCAACTCGACCTTGCCGCCGGCCAGCATCGCCAGCGCGCCGACCGGCATGGAAAAATGCAGGTCGCGACCGCGCAACTGGAACAAGGCGTGTGAGCGCAACACCAGGGTCAGGAACAGATGGCCGGGCAGTTCGTCGCCATCGCCCGGCTCGCCCTGCCCGCTCAGACGCAGCTCGTCGCCGGCCAGCATGCCCGGCGGCACGCTGATCTCCAGGCTGACTTCGGCCGTCTGCCGGCCGCTGCCGTGGCAATCCGGGCAAATCCGCTCGCTGAAGAAGCCCCGGCCGCCGCAATCGCCACAACGCACCAGTTCGCCGTCGGCCCGCACCCGGCCGCTGCCGTGGCAAGCGCCGCAAAAACGCGTCCGCGCCATGCCGTGCTCGCCGCTGCCGGCGCAAGTCGGGCACGGGTTGCCGCGCATCACGACCACCGTCTTGCGGCAACCGCTGGCCGCCTCCTCCAGCGACAACTCGAGATTCAGCCGAATATCGGCCGCCCGCGCCGGCTCTGCGGCCGGCGGCGCATCGGCCTCGCCCCCCGCCTCCGGCTCGTCGTCGGCATCGACCGCCGTCAACTGCTCGTAGGCGGCGTTGATCTCCTTGAAACGCTCGGTCGCCTGGGCGTGGGCGTTGCGGTCCGGGTGCCAGCGCATGGCCAGGCGCCGGTAGGCGCGCTTCCACTCGGCCGGACCGGAATCGGGAGAAATGCCAAGAATTTCGTAGGGATCGGGGTTCATTGCCAGCAGTCGCCAAAAAGCCCGCCAGCACCGGGCAGCCCCGGGTCGGCGCAGCGCATGGCCAAAGCCCCCGCCGACGCCGAATGGCGATCCGCCGCATTATAAAAGACCGCGGCCCGCTTGCCGCCGCGGCCGAACATCCGCCGCCTAATAGAGCGCCGCCTGGCTCAGGCGATAAGGCGACAAATCGCCGGTCAGCAAGACGCCATCGACCGAAACGCGCGGCGCCAAAGCCTCACCGGCCACCACCTTCCGGTAGTCGCGGAGAATGCCCTGGACATAGCCCTGCGTCTCGCGGTAGGGCGGAATCCGGTTGCCCGAACGCATCACCGCCCCCTCGCCGGCGTTATAGGCCGCCAGCGCCAGCGGCACATCGTCGAAGAGATCGAGCAAATGGCGCAGATAGGCCGTTCCGGCCCGCAGGTTGCTCTCCGGCGCCTCGAGATCGTTGACGCCGAAGCGCCGGCCGGTCGCCGGCATGACCTGCATCAGGCCGATCGCCCCCTTGGCCGACACCGCATCCGGGCGATAAGCCGACTCGGCCCGCACCACGGCATGCACCAGTTCAGGATCCAGCCCGCGCGCCCGGGCATGGCGATCGATCATGCCCGAAAAGGTCGAACCCTTGCCGTGACGGGCAATTGTCTCGGCCACCGGGGCCGGACGAACCCGATATTCGGCACGGGCAATTTCCAGGCGAAACGGGCTGGCCGCCACCGGCTGCCGGTCGAGCCGCAAACCAGCCCGCACCACCTCGCCGCGGCTTCCCAAATCGGCAGCGCCAGCGGCCACCGCGACTGCCAGCATGGCAGGCACCAGCAGCAGGCGGAGCCGGCCCGACAGCCTACGCGCTGCAAGCGGTGGCCGGCCGGATGGCCAGTGCACCTCAATAAGCGCTGGCATCCTTGAAGACCAGAAGAACGGTGCGGAAAATGATGTAGATATCCAGGCGCAGGGACCAGTTGCGCAGATACTCCAGATCGTAGTCGATGCGCGCCTGCATCTTGTCCAGCGTCTCCGTCTCGCCGCGATAGCCGTTCACCTGGGCCCAGCCGGTAATTCCCGGCTTCACCTTGTGGCGGACGATGTAGCCCTTGATCAGCTTGCGGTACATCTCGTTGTGGGCCACCGCATGCGGCCGCGGGCCGGCGATGCTCATCCGCCCCTGCAGCACATTGACGAACTGCGGCAACTCGTCGAGCGAGGTCTTGCGCAGGATGGCCCCCAGGCGCGTCACCCGGGCATCGCCCTTGCGGGCCTGCGGCACGTTCGGCCCATCCTCGCACACCGTCATCGAGCGGAACTTGTAGACCATGATCTCCTCGCCATCCAGCCCGTAGCGGCGCTGCCGGAAGATGACCGGCCCCGGCGAACTGAGCTTGACGAGAACGGCGACGATCAGCAGCACCGGTGAAATCAGCAGCAGGATCAGCAAGGACAGCACGATGTCGCTCAAGCGCTTGACCATGCCGTTCAGGCCCGAAAAGGGCGTATCGCATACCGCCACCACCGGCATGCGGCCGACCGCATCCATGCGCGCCTGGATCAGGTCGGTGACGAAAATATCCGGAACGAAATACACCGACGCCGTCGTATCGTTCAGCGAGTCGAGCAGGGAAAGAATCCGGGGCTGCGTCGCCATCGGCAAAGCCAGGTAGATCAGGTCGATGCGGTTCGCCTTGACGTACTCGGCGACGTCGGCGAAACGGCCGATCAGGCGGGCTTCGCCCAGTTCGAGGCGCTCGGCATCGCGGTCATCGAAGAAGCCAGCGAGGCGAATACCCTGCATCGGGTGGGCGTGGATTTCCGATGCCAGGTGGCGCCCCAATTCATTGCAGCCGACAACCACTGCTCGTTTCGGAAAGCCGCTGGCCGCCAGCATGAGCGGCATGGTCAGGCGGAAAACGCCGTGGCCGGCCAGTTGGGCGAGCGGTGCCATCCAGAACCAATTGACCAGAACCTCCTCCGGGAAAACCGCATACAAACCAGTCGCCAGACCAAAAGCCGCCAGTAGCGCCGAGATGCCCAGCCAGCCGAGCAGGACCTCGCGAATGCTACCGCGCACCCGCTCCTTGACCAGGCTCTTGCCGGGAAAGGTCAGCGAAAAGACCAGGACACCCAGTACCAGATAGTGCGCGTACTGATCGTCGCGAAACCACAACATCAGCCCGAACAGGGTGGCCAGGATGGAAAGCGGATCGACCAGCGACTCGAGAAGCCTGAACATCGCCCCGCCCACTCGCTCCATGCCGAGAAAGGGCCGATTGGCAGCAACACCTAGCACGCGAGACGAAGAAACGATGCCCATGACATTAAAACTGAACGATCAAGCAAGGAGAGAGCCCCGATTATAGCCCAAGCCAATCGTCATGGCGCAGTGCAGCATGAGATACAGTGTGAATAAATCCGCACATCGGCATCCAGAAGAACCGCATAATATTGCCACCCGCACTCATCGTGACAAACTTCCCAATGGCATCCTGCGAGAATTCATTCGATCCCGAACTGGTCGTACGGATAATGCATAACTCCTTGTCCATACAGAACCATTTCCAGCTTCTGCTCTGGCTTCAGGGAGATTTCCAGGAAGCCGTCCAGCATGACGTGATGATTTCATTCAGCGGCGCCATCGGTGGCAACGCCTATCATTACGACATCGTCTCCGCCATCCCCGGGCTGCGCCAGGCAAAACTGCCGCACGAGCGAATCCACCGCTTCAGGAGCGATGTGCACCGGCGATGGGCGGCCGGTGCTGGCCAGGTGGCGGCGGCGTCGATCGTCGCCGAGGGCGACAACATGGGCTTGAGCGACCTACCTGAAGAATTACAAGTAATGCAACACTTTTTATTCCATGCAATTCCAGATACCCGCTTCAAGTCGGACCACCTCTACATCCTGCTCCGCCGCCACGGCAGTTTTGCCGACCGGGAAAGAAAGCTCTTCGAGCTGCTGCTGCCCCACGTCGACGCCGCGGTGCGCAAGATCGACGGCCTGCCGGTGTTCGAGCCGGAGCAGGTGACCGCCCCCATCCTGCTCAACTCGCTGATCAAATCGGGCCTGACCACCCGCGAAATCGAAATCCTCGAATGGGTCCGCAACGGCAAGACCAACATCGAGATCGGCATGATCCTCGACATCAGTTCATTCACCGTCAAGAACCACCTGCAGCGCATCTTCCGCAAGATCAACGTCACCAACCGGGCCCAGGCCGCCGGGCGCCTCGAAGAACTTACCAACAACGCCCCGGACTGAATCCCACGCAGCCTGGTCAGCGCCGATCAGCAGCGCCGCACCAGGCGCCAGGCCGCCACCAGCACCACGCCCAACGCCCCGGCCAGCCAGTCGGTCACCCCGGGAACCCGGCCCGGCAACCACAGCTGATGCAACTCGTCGGCCGCCGACACGAACAGCGCGAGCAGCATGGCCAGCCACAAGGGCAGGACCAGCGCGCAATCGAGCGCCAGGAACAGCGCCCCGTAGGCCAGCGCATGGGCCAGCTTGTCGAATGGCGGGGCAACCAAACCAACGGCAAAAGGCTGGGCGCCGAGCACGAACAGCGACGCCGCCCCGAGCACGAACAGCGCCAGCCAGCGCCCACTACGCAAACGCATGCTCTCGATCACCCTTCCACCAATTCCATCGGCTTCCCGCTCAAGCAAAGGTCATAGACGGAAGAAATTGCACCAAGCTTTTGCTTGCCGCGCGGATTGCCCGTGATGGCCACGGCAAGTGCCTTCCGAAAATTGCGCAGCACAACAAATCAGCCCCGAGAGTCACCCCAGCGTAATTTGCAGCGATCATCGCCGACATAGGTCGTTTCACCCGCCCGGTCTACGCAGTAACGAGGCGAAACGATCATTTCGGAGAATTCCATGCCCTCGCCGATGCGGGTGTATTCGAACAGCACGCTGCGGATCACCTTGGCCCCCTTGCGCAAATGGCTGCCATGGCCGATCCAGGCCGGGCCGATCACCGAGCAGCCCGGCTCGATGCGGACGCTGGAGCCGATATACACCGGGCCGACGATCTTCGAGCTATCCCAGTTGATCGCCGTGTTCGGGCCGACCCAGACGCCGGGCATCACTTCCTTGCCCGGCATGTCCATCTGCGCCACTTCACCGCGCAGCACGCGCTGCAGAACCGACCAGTAGTCGGTCACCCGGCCGATGTCGATCCAGTTGAAAAAGCGGCTCTGGGCATAGAAGGACAAGCCCTTTTCGGCCATCAGCGGGAACAACTGGCTGCCGATGTCGAACTCGACGCCGGACGGAATCAGGTCGAGCACCTGCGGCTCGAACAGGTAGATGCCGGTACTCGCCAGGTTGGAGCGCGCTTCCGACGGTGCCGGCTTTTCCTGGAAGGATTCGATCCGCCCGTCGCCGTCGGCGACGACGACGCCGTAGTTCTGCACCTGGTCGTCGGGCACCGGCAGCGTCACCACGCTGGCCAGCGCTCCCTTGCTGCGATGCTCATGCAAGGCCGCGCCGATATCGAGGTCGACGATGGCGTCGCCGCAGATGACCAGCGTCGTTTCATCGAAGAAACCGCTGAAATCCTGGATCGCCTTCATGCCGCCGGCCGAGCCCTTGGGCCGCGGAATGATGTCGCCGTGGTCGCAAACACCCTCGTAGGAATAACCGATGTTGGCGCCCCAGCGCCGGCCGTCGCCGAAGTATTCCTCGATCTTCTTGTGGTGATAGGCCACGTTGACCATGATGTCAGTGATGCCGTAGCGCACCAGGTGCTCGACCAGGTACTCCATCACCGGCTTGCCGAGAATCGGCACCATCGGCTTCGGCCAGTCCTTGGTCAGCGGACGGACCCGCGTGCCCTGGCCGGCGGCCAGAATCATACCTTTTGCCAATTGTCAGCCTCCAGCAAAAGCAAAAGGCCGCCCGCAGGCGGCCAATTTCAAAAAAACGACAACTCAGGCAACTTTACGGCGCCGGGCAATCGCGCCAATGATGCCGAGGCCAGCCAGGAACATCGCATACGATTCCGGCTCAGGAACGGCGGCAACCTGCGAGGCAACAGCATAAGCCCCAATGCCACCGGTACCGGCGCCGATGCCGGTCACCTTGATGAAGTAATCGCCGGCAGACAGGCTGGTGACACCCGGATTGATCAACGACCCGATGGTCGGCAAGCCCGAGTACAGGGAAGCCGCCAGATCATTGATGTTACTGGTGATGGTCAACGAAAAGCTGTTGCCACCAAAAGTGAAGGTCTGGGTCGACGAAGAAACCAGGTTGGCCACCGCGTAGGCAAAGCTAGACGGCTGAGCCAGCGAAAACGTCAGATAGTCGGTAAAAGAGCCATTGACCCCGGCGGCAAAGGAGCTGCCCGGCGTGATGGCGTAGGTAGCGGCCTGAGCGCTCATTGCCGAACCGGCGATCGCCATGGCCAGGACGAGTTTTTTGACAGTGTTCTTCATGCGAAGCCCCTATATGAAATTTAGATGGCTCGATTGTATCGACTCAATCCATATTTCATATAGTCCATTCAGACTAACGAGAATCACCATAGCGTAATTGTCTTGCACTGCAATGGCTTTACCGTCTTTAGTCATATTGCCAAAGGCATACATTCATGCGTACCAGCAATTAAAACCATCTCCGGTGATTGCATCCGACAAGCCATGGATCATGACATATGGAAGCACCTGGGCAACTCGATGCTGTACGGCAACGGATGCAATAGCTTTCGCCGGGGCAAAAAAATGCCGCCCAAAGGCGGCAACTGGCGTTCAGGCTGGCGATCAGGCCTTGCTGCGGCGCCTTGCAATAGCTCCGACAATTCCCAACCCCGCCAGCAACATGGCGTAGCTCTCGGGCTCGGGCACCGCGGCGACCGCGCCGATCTTTTCCGAACCACCGTTGGCCAAGCCTTGCACATGAACCATCATGCCGTTACCGGTAAGGGCAAAACTTTGCAACGACAAACCGGTGCCGGTAATCGTCCAGCTGGCTGTGTCTCCGTTCAGCAGGCGATCCTTGTTGGCTCCTGTGGGATAGGTGATATCCCAGTTATAGCCGTTTTGGGAAGTGGCTGAGCCGTTGGATTTTGTCGCCCAATCGATGTCCTTGTAAACCTGCCCGGCATTCCAGGTAATCTGGCCGCTCGGGCCATTGAAATACAGGGCGCTGATGAAGCTGCCGGCGACCGCGCTGGTGCTCGTCAGGGCAAAGGAAACGCCGTTGGTGATGCTGGTCATGGTCAGCGTGGCAACGCTTTGCACCGTGCTGCCAACGCTGCCGCAATCGCCGCTCAGGCAGCTGGTAAAGCTGTAGGAGGCCGAGGTGACCGAAGCGAGGGCGCCGGTGGAGAGGGTTGTGAAAGCCGCGCCGCATGCGATAGCCAACAATGTCTTTTTCATGGCATTAATTCAAATGATTATGATGATCGCAATTTACCAAATGGCCGCAAACGGCCAAATAGTCCAATCAGACTAACGAACAGCGCGCTTCGCAAGGCTGGCGCGGCACTTGCGCCATTGCGAGGTGCGCCTGCGACCGCTCAGACCATAGTCGCCTGAGCGAGGCTCATTCCCGCCGCATCCTTGGCCGACAGCACCGGCGCCCCGTCGATCGGCCATTCGATGGCCAGTTCGGGGTCGTTCCAGGCGATGCAGCGTTCGTGGGCGGGGGCGTAGTAGTCGGTGGTCTTGTAGAGGAATTCGGCGGTTTCGGAAAGCACCACGAAGCCGTGGGCCAGGCCGGCGGGAATCCACAGCTGCTTCTTGTTCTCCGCCGAAAGGATTTCGCCAACCCACTGGCCGTAGGTTTTCGAGCCTTTTCGGATGTCGACCGCGACATCGAAGACTTCGCCCTGCACGACACGGACCAGTTTGCCCTGCGGCTGCTGCACCTGGTAGTGCAGGCCGCGCAGCACGTTGCGGGCCGATTTGGAGTGGTTGTCCTGAACGAAGCGGACATCGACGCCGGTCGCCTCGCCGAAGGCCTTTTCGTTGAAGCTCTCGTAGAAGAAGCCGCGGTCGTCGCCGAAGACTTTCGGCTCGAGTAGCAGCACGTCGGCGATGGCGGTGGGCGTGGCGCGCATCAGAACACCCGCTCGTTGAGCAGGCCCATCAGGTACTGGCCGTAGGGGTTCTTGAGCATGGGCTGGGCCAGCTTTTCCAGCTGGCCGGCGTCCAGCCAGCCCTTGCGGAAGGCGATTTCCTCCGGGCAGGCCACTTTCAGGCCCTGGCGCTTCTCGATGGTGGCGATGAACTGGCTGGCGTCGAGCAGGCTTTCGTGGGTGCCGGTGTCGAGCCAGGCATGGCCGCGGCCCATGACCTGGACGTTGAGCTGCCGGCGCTCGAGGTAGATGCGGTTGACGTCGGTGATCTCCAGCTCGCCGCGCGGCGAGGGCTTGAGATCGCGGGCGATGTCGAGCACCTGGTTGTCGTAGAAATAGAGGCCGGTGACGGCGTAATTCGACTTGGGCACCTTGGGCTTTTCTTCCAGGCTGATCGCCTGGCCGGCGGCGTCGAACTCGACCACGCCGTAACGCTCGGGGTCATGCACGTGGTAGGCGAAGACAGTGGCCCCGGACGGCTGCTCGCCGGCGGCCCGGAGGTCGTTGGCGAACTCGTGGCCGTAGAAGATGTTGTCGCCGAGGACCAGCGCGCTGTCGCCATTGCCGACGAAATCGCGGCCGATGATGAAGGCCTGGGCCAGGCCATCCGGGCTCGGTTGCACCGCGTACTGCAGGTTGAGGCCCCACTGGCTGCCGTCGCCGAGCAACTGTTCGAAGCGCGGCGTGTCCTGCGGCGTCGAAATGATCAGGATGTCGCGAATGCCGGCCAGCATCAGCGTGGTCAGCGGGTAGTAGATCATCGGCTTGTCGTGGATCGGCAGCAGTTGCTTGGAAACCGCCAGGGTGACCGGGTAGAGCCGGGTGCCGGAACCGCCGGCGAGGATGATGCCTTTGCGCATGGTTTGCCTTTCAATCACAGAATTTGTTGCAGGACGTGCTGCAGCCCGCTTTGCCAGGGCGGCAACTGGATGCCGAAGGCCTGGCGCAGGCGGCTGGTGTCGAGCCGCGAGTTGTACGGCCGGGTGGCCGGCAGCGGGTAGTCGGCGGTGGTGATCGGGTGCACGTCGTCGGCCGTCAGCTTCAGCGGCCGGCCGACCTGCCTGGCGGCGGCGATCACCGTGCGGGCGTACTCGTGCCAGGTCGTGCAGCCATCGGCCACCAGGTGGTAAAGACCGAAGGGATAGCCGGCACGGCCCTCGTTCAGGTAGCGCGCCACGGCCTGGGCCGTCACCTCGGCGAGCAATGCGGCGGAAGTCGGGGCGCCGAACTGGTCGGCCACCACCTTCAGCGAATCGCGCTCGCCGGCCAGGCGCAGCATGGTCTTGGCGAAATTGCCGCCGTGCGCGCCGAACACCCAACTGGTGCGAAAGATCAGGTGATCCGCCCCGCTCGCCTGCAAGGCCTTTTCGCCGGCCAGCTTGGTCTTGCCGTAAACGCTCTGCGGGTTGGGCGCATCGGTTTCGAGATAGGCCCCGGGCATGCTGCCATCGAAGACGTAATCGGTCGAAAAATGCACGACCAGCGCCCCCAGCCGCGCCGCCTCCTGGCCCAGGATGCCGGGCGCCACGCCGTTGATGGCCATGGCCAGCTGCGGCTCCGACTCGGCCTTGTCCACCGCCGTGTAGGCCGCCGGGTTGACGATCACCTGCGGCGCCACCTCGGCCACAAGCCGGCGGATGGCATCGGCGCTGGCCAGGTCGCATTGCTGGCGGTCAACGGCGACCACCTCGCCCAAAGGCGCCAGGGTGCGCTGCAGCTCGTGGCCAACCTGGCCGTTCTTGCCGGTGAGGAGGATTCTCATCGCTGCCCCCGCATTGCCGAGCAACATTCAGAAAGCATTTCGTGTATCAGCACGCTGCCCCCCGCAAATAGAGCGTATCGGGCGACAGGTCGATATCGTCGTTCCAAACCACGACGCCATGCTCGACATGGGCGCGCATGAACAGACAATTTTCCTTGAGCGGTGAAAAGGCCGGGTAATCGAGATAGGGCCGCATATCCAAACGACGGGTCTCACCATCGGCAAACTCGGCCTCGATGACATACTCGGCCAAGGCTTTAACCTTGATAACGTCGGGCGTCATGTACTCTCCCTTAACGCAAAGGGTCAATTTTGAAAGAAAACATGCTGATCGTCGGCATGGCCCCCCCTTAAAAACGCTTGCTACAGCAATCCGGACCAAGAGGGCAAACGACACCGCCCCGCCCTCGCCGGCAAAAATACCCAAGCCACCCGGCTCACCCCCCGTACTGCTTGCCCAGCCAGTCGCGGTAGGCGCCGCTGGTCACGTTGGCCACCCAGGCCTGGTTGTCGAGATACCACTGCACGGTCTTCCGGATGCCGGTCTCGAAGGTTTCGGCCGGCTTCCAGCCCAGTTCGCGCTCGACCTTGCTGGCGTCGATGGCGTAGCGACGGTCGTGGCCGGGGCGGTCCTTGACGTAGGTGATCTGCTCCCGGTAGGGCTTATCGTCGGCGCGCGGGCTGAGTTCGTCGAGGATGGCGCACAGGGTGTGCACGACATCGAGGTTGGGCTTCTCGTTCCAGCCGCCGATGTTGTAGGTCTCGCCCAGGCGGCCGGCTTCCAGCACGCGGCGGATGGCGCTGCAGTGGTCCTTGACGTACAGCCAGTCGCGGATCTGCTGGCCGTCGCCGTAGATGGGCAGCGGCTTGCCGGCCAGCGCGTTGTGGATGACCAGCGGGATCAGCTTTTCCGGAAAGTGGTAGGGGCCGTAGTTGTTGGAGCAGTTGGTGGTCAGCACCGGCAGGCCGTAGGTGTGGTGGTAGGCGCGCACCAGGTGGTCGCTCGCCGCCTTGCTGGCCGAATACGGGCTGTTCGGCTCGTAGCGGTTGGCTTCGCTGAAGGCCGGGTCCTGCGGGCCGAGCGAGCCGTAGACCTCGTCGGTGGAGACGTGCAGGAAACGGAATTCGTTTTTGGCCGAATTTTCGAGTTGACCGTAGTAGGCACGCACCGCCTCGAGCAGCCGGAAGGTGCCGACGATGTTGGTCTGGATGAAATCCTCCGGCCCGTGGATGCTGCGGTCGACGTGCGACTCGGCGGCAAAATTGACCACCGCCCGCGGCCGGTGCTCAGCCAGCAACTGACTGACCAGCTCGAAATCGCCGATGTCGCCCTTTTTGAAAATATGGCGGGAATTGCCGTCGACCGCAGCAAGGTTCTCGAGATTGCCGGCGTAAGTCAGCGCATCGAGGTTGACCACCGCTTCATCCGACCCGGCCAGCCAGTCGAGAACGAAATTGCTGCCGATGAAGCCGGCCCCCCCAGTAACTAGAATCATGACTGCTCCATCAAAGACAAATATCCATCGAAAATTTTTTCGCCCGCCTGCTCATTCCGCCAGCTCGTAGCTCGTGCTGCGCCCCCCGGCCGCCGACTTGCGCAGAAGGCCGCGGGCCAGCAGATCGTTGATGTCGCGCAGCGCGCTGTCCGGCGAACACTTGGCGATGGCCGCCCACTTGCTGCTGTTGAGCTTGCCCTCGAAACCATCGAGCAAGCGGTTGAGCAACTTCAGCTGGCGCTCGTTCAAGGGCGTGGCCGCCCACCGCTGCCAGAAACGCGCCTTGGCCAGAACGGCATCCAGCGTGCGCTGCGCGGCATCGACCGCCATCGCCAGGTTGTCGAGAAACCACTTGAGCCATTCCGTCACATCCAGCGAACCCTTCTGCGTGCGCTCCAGGATCTCGTAATAATCCCGCCGCGCCCGCTGGATCTGGGCCGACAAACTGTAAAAGCGCTGCGGACTGCCATCGGCCCGGGCCAGCAACAAATCGCCGACCGCCCGGGCGAGACGGCCATTGCCATCGTCGAACGGGTGCAGCGTGACCAGCCACAAATGGCCGAGGCCGGCTTTGAGCAGCGGATGATCCCGGGTATCGCCATTGACCCACGCCAGGAAGCGCGCCATTTCCGGCGCCAATCGGCTCGCCGGCGGCGCCTCGAAATGAACCCGCTGTCGCCCCACCGGGCCGGAAACCACCTGCATCGGGCCATGCGCATCGTCCCGGAAGGCCCCGATGCGAATCGGCGACAAGCCGCTATAGCCGGTAGGAAACAAGGCCGCATGCCAAGCGAACAGCCGCTCCAGCGTCAGCGCATCGTGACAGTTGGCAGTCGCATCCAGCACCAACTCCACCACCCCCTCGACGTGGCGATCCTGCGGCGCCAGCGCGCCGATATCCACCCCCAGCCGCCGGGCAATCGAGGAACGAACCGACTCGGCATCGAGACGCTCACCTTCGATCTCGCTCGTCTTGACGACATCCTCGGTCAACGCAGCCAGGCTGGCCTGATTGCGCAAGGCCAGGCCGATATCGGCCAGGCGACCGAGCAACAGCCCCTGGGCCCGGCTCACGCCGGCCAGCGGCTCGGCCAGCGCGACAAGGTCGTAACGCCAGCCCGGCCAATCGCCGGCCTGCCAGATGTAGGTGGAATCACCGCTTTTCATGCCTGAATTATGGAACCCGCACGCGCTCAAAACAAATTATTTACCGCACAAAGTGCGGAGAATAAGGACGCCATTCTCCGCAAAAAAACCATCCAACCCCGGCATGCTCAACGCCACGGCCATCAATGTTCAGGCCAGCGATCAATTGCTGGGATATCCCTGGCGTGGTGCAGCACTCTTGCAACCACGATCCCTTTTTCACTCGGGAAATAGAACAACACGTAGGGGGTGGATGTTGGCCAGCTACGTATTCCAGGTGCAAGTTCGCTCCTCTCCCGCCCCATCAGGGGCTGATCAAGCAGCCGTTTAGCCTCCGCTTCTATTTGGTCAAGCATGCGATCCGCCGCCAGGACACTATCTTCGGCGACGTACAGCCACGCCTCCAGCAAGTCGTTCTCGGCGCTCGCAGAATATGAAACGCTCGCCATCAACCTTCTTTCGGCGAGGCCAGGATCGCCCTCCCGCGCTCCTTGACATTGGACATACTGAGCTCACGCACACGCCCGGCATTGATGTCGGCAACGCCTTGGGCAATATCGGCCTTGAGCGCCGCCAAGTTGGCGGCCTGAACCCCCTGATAGGCCTCGAACAAGCGCAGGGCTTCCCGGATCACTTCACTGGCAGAACTGTAGAGGCCCGACTCGACGTGCTGACGGACACGGTTCTCGAGTTCAGGCGGCAAAGATACGTTGAGGGACATTTCAGGCTCCAAAATCGATGGCAGACATTGCCATTCTATGCCACCAACGCCCAAAGACCAGTTGCACGCCCACAACGAAGCCCAAGTCGACGAATGTATTTTTCAACCCCACCCTCACTCCACCCTCAACCAATCCCCGAACCCCTCGGCCGGAAACTGCCGTTCCAGCGCCAGCAAGCCGCGCTGCAGCCGGGAAGACCAATCCTTACCGCGACCCAGCAGGTTGGCCAGGGCCTCATCGACCTCCCAGGGGCGGATTTCCCGCAGGGCGGCCAGCAACAAGCCGGCCTGCATCAGATCCTTGACCGACTTGGTCTGAAAAGCCCCTTCCCGCTCGCCGGCGACGATCAACTTGTGCAGGGCATAGCGTGCCGGATGCGGCACATTGACCAGGGTGGCACTATCGCCGCACAGCAGGGCCGTCTGCTGGACGTTTTCCAGCGAATACTCCATGAAGCGCAGCGGCTGCAGCGTGACATGCAGATCGGGATGCTCGAACGGCGCATCGCCCGAGCGACCGACCGTCGTCAGGAAATCCAGCCGGAACTCCTTCTCGTTCGGAATCAGGTAGGCGCCGCCCGTCTTCCCCGACAATCCGGCAATCGGCAAGAAGCCCATGTTCAGCGACTGGATCGCCTCGTGCGTCTGCACCTGGCAATGGGGAGCCAGGGCCAGCGAAATGCTCTTTCCGGCATGCGCAAAATCGATGTCCTGCGTTCGCGCCACATCGGTGCCTGACCAGCGCACGCCGAGCATGTTGCCGTAGGCCACGAAAGCATGCGTCCCGACCAGCACGCCACCGGCCTTGAAAAAACCGTACTCGGCCAGGCGGCGAAGCACCCGGTAATGCCGCGGCAGAATCTCCGCGCAGCCCAGCACCCCAGCCGAACGCACCAGCGGCCCCAGCGATTGCGCCGCGGCCGGCTCGGCGGCACGCTGCATCAGCGCGCCGACCGCCTCGCCATCGGGGCCCACGAACACCTGCCGACGAACCCCAGCCGGCTCGGTGTATTGGTAGTACCAATACTTGTGGCCCTTGACCATCTTTGAAACAAAGGAACCGGGAAGATCCGCCACCGAACGCAGGTGATCGGCCGACAGCGCCACCTCGACGACTTGCGAGAAAGCCGTTTGCGCCGTCAGGGACAGTGGCTGGAGATCCATTTGGTTATACTCAAAAATTGATAATCAGAGTATAACCAAATGGCGAACGGGCACCCGAGCAAGCCTCACGTTGCCGAAAACCCCCTCGCCCCGCCCGAGCACACCCCCCGCCCGCCTCAGCTCCGCCCATAACTATCCTCAAAGCGCACGATGTCGTCCTCGCCCAGGTAGCTGCCTGACTGCACCTCGATCATCTCGAGCGGCACGATGCCGGGGTTTTCCAGGCGGTGCTTGACGCCCAGCGGGATGTAGGTGGACTGGTTTTCGCTGACCAGGAAGACCTCCTCGCCGCGCGTCACCCGAGCCGTGCCGCTGACCACGATCCAGTGCTCGGCGCGGTGGTGGTGCATCTGCAGCGACAGCGTGCCGCCCGGCTTGACGCCGATGCGCTTGACCTGGAAACGCTCGCCGCAATCGACGCCGTCGTACCAGCCCCAGGGCCGGTGCACCTTGCGGTGCCACTGCGCGACGCTGCGCTTCTCCGCCTTCAGGCGGTCGACAATCTTCTTCACATCCTGTGTCGCGTCGTGATGCGCCACCAGCACCGCATCGTGCGTCTCGACCACGACCAGGTCGCTGACCCCGACGCAGGCGACCAGGCGGCTTTCCGAAAAGGCCAGCGTGTTGCGGCAGTTGTCGAGCAGCACGTCGCCGCGCGTCGCGTTGCCTTCCGGGCATTTCGGCAAGACCTTCCACAGCGCGTCCCAGGCCCCCACGTCCGACCAGCCGGCCGCCAGCGGAATCACCGCCGCCTTGGGCAAGGCGGCGTCGCCGCCGGTCAGGCGCTCCATCACCGCGTAGTCGATCGAATCGGACGGGCAGGCCTTGAAGGCCTGGACATCGACCCGCACGAAATCGCCATCGGCCTTGCCGCCGGCCAGCGCCTTGCGGCAGGCTTCGAGAATGTCCGGCCGGCAGACGCCGAGCGCGGCCAGCCACACCGAAGCGCGCATCACGAAGATGCCGCTGTTCCACAAATACGCACCGGAATCCAGGTAAGCCTCCGCCGTCTCGCGGTTCGGCTTCTCAACAAAGCGGGTTAGCGCGAAAGCCCCCGAGCCGTCGCCCAGCGCCGCCCCGCGCTGGATGTAACCGTAACCCGTCTCCGGGCAATCGGGCGTGATGCCGAAAGTCACCGCCACGCCCGTCGCCGCCAGCGCCACGGCTCGCCCCACGGCATCGCGGAAGGCCGCGCCATCGGCCATGTCGTGATCGGCCGGCATCACCACCAGCACCGGATCATCGCCCCCCTGCACCGCCCACAGGGCGGCCAGGGCCAGCGCCGGCGCCGTGTTGCGGCCGAAGGGTTCAAGCAGCACCGCGCCCTGCAGGCCCAGCGAACGCACCTGCTCGGCCACCACGAAACGATGCTCCTCGTTGCACACCAGCAAGGGCGCCGCCATCCCGGCCAGCCCCTCCAGCCGCAACACCGTCGCCTGCAACATCGACTGCTCGCCAACCAGCGGCAACAACTGCTTGGGATACTTCTCGCGCGAAAGCGGCCACAGGCGGGTGCCGGAACCACCGGAGAGAACGACAGGGAGGATTTTAGTCATCGCGATTCAAACCTTGAAGATGCCCGGCCATTGCTGCGGTCAACCGGAAATTTTGCCAAAAAACCAAATTACAGCCGCCACACCCTGAAGCCGGATTCTTCAAGCGCCTTTGCGTCGAATGCGGCCTTCACATCAACAAAGCAAGCGCCCTTGACCATCTTCCGAGCCAGATCTTCCACCGATTTTTCGCCGTACTCTTTGTGCGAAACAGCAGCAACGATTGCATCTGCCCGCGGCAATTCGTCCCAAGCGGTCAGTTGCACGCCGTACTCGTGTATTGCCTCGGCAGGATCACCATGCGGGTCATGGACAAAAACTTCAACACCGTAGGTTTTCAGTTCATTGATGATGTCCACCACCTTCGAATTTCGAAGATCAGCGCAATTCTCCTTGAAGGTCAGGCCCAAAATGGTGACGCGCGCCCCCTTCACATAACTACCCTGGGATATCAACTGCTTGATTGTCTGCTCGGCAATGAACTTGCCCATGCCGTCATTGATTCGCCGTCCGGCCAGAATCACCTGAGGATGGTAGCCAATCATCACCGCCTTGTGCGTCAGGTAATAAGGATCAACGCCGATGCAATGACCGCCGACCAAACCCGGCTTGAACTTCAGGAAATTCCACTTCGTCCCCGCGGCCTCCAGCACCTCGCTGGTATCGATACCCAACCTGTTGAAGATGATCGACAATTCGTTCATCAATGCAATGTTCAAATCGCGCTGCGTATTCTCGATCACCTTGGCCGCCTCAGCTGCCTTGATGCTGGCACAACGGTGCACGCCTGGCTTGACGATCATTTCGTATAGCGCGGCCACCTTCTCCAGCGTTTCCGGGCTATCACCAGAAACCACCTTGAGAATCGTCGTCAATGTATGATCCCTGTCCCCCGGGTTGATCCGCTCCGGTGAATAGCCGATGAAGAAATCCTGCTTCCATTTCAATCCCGATTCGCGCTCCAGCACCGGAACACACACCTCCTCCGTCGCCCCCGGATACACCGTCGATTCATACACCACGACAGCGCCCTTCTTCATGTTGCGCCCAGCGCTAATGCTGGCCCCCACCAGCGGGCGAAAATCCGGAATATGCGCATCATCCACCGGCGTCGGCACCGCCACGATGATGATGTCCGCCTCGCCCAGGCGCGCTGGGTCAGACGTGTACTCGGCAAATTTCGCCAGCGCCATTTCGTCATCCGTCAGTTCACGCGACGGATCGGTGCCGCGCAAGCACGCCTCCACCTTCGGCACTGCAATGTCAAAACCAATCGTGTGCATGGTTTTACCGAACTCCACCACCAGTGGTAGGCCAACATAGCCCAGGCCAATAACCGCAACAACCGACATACCGACTCCCTGAATGAATTGTTATTTGCTGACGCGCTTAGGCGCGAAAAACTCTCTGATCAACAGGCTGAAGAAGGCCATGTCATCAATGAAATAGCGCTTGAACATGCGGGTAGGCTCCTGCAGGAAGCGGTAGAACCACTCCAGCCCTGCCTTCTGCATCCACACTGGCGCCCGCTTGACCCGCCCGACGGCCACATCAAAAGTACCGCCCACACCCATGGCAAACGGAATCTTCATCTCCGCCTGGTACTGCCCCAGGAAATGCTCCTTCTTGGGCGAGCTGATCGCCACGAACAACAAATCAGCCTCGGCCTCCTTGATCTGCTGAACGACAGCGCCCTCCTCTTCAGGCTTCCAGTAACCGTTCCGGTAACCGGCCAGCTTGAAACCGGGGAAACGCTTTTCGTAGATATCCTTGACCCCCGAGACAACCTCTTCGCGCGCCCCCAGCAGAAAAACCCGCCAGCCCTTCTCCGCCGAACGCGCCATCAGCGATTCGAACAGATCGACACCCGCCACGCGCTCCTTCAACGGCTTGCCCAGCAGGCGCGAAGCCCAAACAACCGGCATGCCATCGACGTTGATCAAGGCACACTCGTTGATGATCTTGCGCAAGCCATCATCGCGGCTGGCCTTCACCAATTTGTCCACGTTCACCACCACGTGCTGGTGCGGCTTGCCGCTCTTGATGAACCCCTCGATGGTCTGCAGCGTGTCCTCCATCGACAGGTTGTCTACATAACACCCCATCAATTCAATACGCTGGCTCATGACAATTCCTTCGCCAGCACCGTGACAATCCGCTCAGCAGCCTTGCCATCCCACAAATCAGGCCGGCGCCCCTCCTTGCCCTCACCGCGCAACACCTTGCGCACCTCAGCCACGATACGTACTGGGTCCGTACCAGCCAGCACGTTCGAACCTTCATCCACCGTCACCGGACGCTCGGTATTTTCCCGAATCGTGATGCAAGGCACGCCCAGCGCCGTGGTTTCCTCCTGCAAGCCACCGCTGTCAGTCAGCACAACCACAGCGTCCTTCCACAGGCTCAGGAAAGCCATGTACGCCTGCGGCCCGGCCAGCGTGACATTCGGCCCGAGATCGACACCAAATTTCTCCAGATTGCCCCGAGTCCGCGGATGCACCGGGAAGATCAACGGCAGTTCAGCCGCAATCTCGCGTAGCGCACCACCAATCTGCGCCATCATCGCCGCATCATCCACATTGCTCGGCCGGTGCAGCGTCACCACGCCATATCTACGGTCAACCGGAATTTTGGCCGAAATTTCAAATACCGACGCATCGACATCCTTCAGCTTTTCTGCCTGATAAAGCAGGTTATCGACCATCACATGGCCGACATAATGAATCGCCGAATCCGCCTTGCCCTCGCGCTGCAAGTGCGAAACACCGCTCGGCTCCGTCACGAAGAACCAGTCCGAAATACTGTCCGTCACCAGACGGTTGATCTCTTCCGGCATCGCCATGTCGCCGCTGCGCAAACCGGCCTCAACGTGCGCCACAGGAATGCTGAGCTTCTTGGCCACAATCGAGCAAGCCAATGTCGAATTCACATCCCCCACCACCAGAACCGCATCGGGCCGCGCGGCCTGGCAGAGTTCTTCAAAGGCCACCATGATCTTGGCCGTCTGCTGGGCATGGCTACCGCCCCCCGCCGCCATGAAAACATCCGGCTCGGGAATGCCCAACTCTTCGAAGAACACATCATTCATTTCCCGGTCGTAATGCTGGCCGGTATGAATAATTTTGAAAACCAGACCACCGTGCGCCAGCACAGCACGGACGATGGGAGCAATCTTCATGAAATTCGGTCGCGCACCGGCGACGAGGTAAATAAGTGGCTTTTGCATTCTTAGGCTCTAAAAAATAAAACTTCAATTCCCGCGCTTAAATTTCTATGTGCTCAGCGCCTTTTTTACAGAAGAAAACTGCCCGTTGATCCAACTACCGAGGCGAACCAAAGCGAGTTGAGCCGAAAGCTGTGAGCGCAAAACTTGCTCTGCAAGCGCCTCCCTACAACCATCGGCAATGCTTCCCGGATCATTGGTAGAAACCATAACCGCCGCGTCGGAAAACAACTGACGAAGAATCGCTGTATCTGATGTCACCAAGGGTCGGCGAAACCCAAGTGCCTCGTTGCAAACGCTGAGTTGAATACCCTCTTCCCGCGTCAGGCCCAACACGACATCGGCCTCGCGCAGGAGATCGTCAAAGACCTCAATCGACAGAAACCCTGGCAGACGCATGTTTGAAGGAAGTTGGCTAATGTCGTGGCCATTTCTGGCAGCACGCTCCGGACGCCCCGTGATGATGAACGTAAGGTCAGGGGCAAGGCGTGCGGCCTCCATGACCTCGGCAATCGGTTCGTCTGCAGCAAACGAACCGGGGAAGACAACCCAGGGCTTGGGTGCATCAATCTGCGACTTCGCCAGTCCCGTCGGTTTGACATCCGACAGAACAGGCGGGACATCCTCAAGCACATGGACTTTATTTATCGGCCACCCGATTACCTTGGCCTGCTCAAACATGGCTTCGTTGTGCACCAGGATGACATCAGCACGGCTCAACGACCATTGCGCGAGCGGGAAACGGCTCCACGGAGCGCGCAGTTGGGCGTTGTGGCAATCAGCAACGATCTTGGTGGCTGGAAAAAACAGTGCGCGATACAGCAATGCCGCCCACAAAGCCGGCACTTGTGGCAATTGAACCCAGACCACCGGCGGCCGCTGGCGCTTGAGCACTGCAATTGTTTGAACTAGCGCGCGCAAATACCCGAAAGCCTTACTCAGTTTGCCTTTTGCCTGAATCGGCAGAAACACACACTCGAAGCCGGCCGCCTGCGCCATCGAAACCTGCCTGCGCTGAAAAGTGGTCCAGGCAACATGAAGAGGACTATTGGATTTCATTTTTAGTAGCTGCGAATCTTGAAATTTGAGAAGTCGACGTAGGTATTCCGCCTCGGCGCCCAAGTGTCATCGTTACCACCAAAGAAGAAATCAAAGAAAAGGCCGTTGATCTTTAGTGAGTCGACAGAACGAATTACAAGGCCGGCTTGCTCGCCAACCAGTTTTCCATCCAACCAAAGCCGAACATAGCCATCCCCCAATCCCGGGGTATTGAGCCTTAACTCCTGAACAACGTCGTGCCAGACCCCGGGTTTGAAGTAAAAGGCCCCCCGAAAAAATCCGGTCCCGTATGTGACGCTGCTCGGCAGGTATGCATACACCTCGCCGGCACCGTTCTTACCCCACATCAAGCGAAACGAGAAACCGTCTGTGCCATCGGGAATCTTTCCGCCGGAATTGCCCACGCCACCGTATAGCCCTGGGAGTTTCCCACCTCGAACGAAATCGAAGTCACTTGGAAACCGCACCCTGTAAGAAAGCAATGCATGTTCGACCCCAAGCGGAATCGACTCTGATTTAAATCCAGCGCCGCCGCGCGGTAGGCTTCGACGGCTCATGGTGCCCGGATCAATCGCACCCATTGGCACCGCAACGCGCATGAAATTGGGAGTCGGGCTGTTCTCCGCCAAAAATGAAATATTGTTCATTCCCCAGTTATTTCGCAGAACGGGAAAAGCCTTCATCCCTTGAGACAAATCGCTCATGTCTACGACTAACGGCATGGCTATCGCGCCGCTTGTTACTTGCAAACCGCCTGTCAGGCACAGCAGGATAGCCAGGCCATAGTCCCGAATAAATGATCTGATCATGGCGCTCTCACGTGCGTTGGAAGGGCAGTCCGAACAACGCCCTGCAGCCGTTTGTGAAACGTTTGTAGTGAAAACGAACCAAGTGCCGAAATACCTGGAAGCCCGTGAATAAAACAACTGTTGGAAGACAAAGCGGATAAAGCTTGCGCGTGAACATCAATCGACTGCGCACGAGGTAATACTCAGACAACAGGCTGCGTTTATTCTTGTCGGCACTGGAACCGATCGTTCCACCTTCTTTATGAAAGATGACCGCCTCCGGAGTGTATGCCAACCGGAATCCGGCTCGCTTTGCCCTCGTCGCCCAATCTATTTCCTCGTAATAAAGAAAGTATCTCTCTTCCATTAACCCAATTACCTCAAGACAGGAGCGAGAGATCATGAGTGCCGCGCCAAGGATATAACCAAGTTCAAGCTCTACCTTTTCTCGATCTCGGGGAGCATCTATCGATCTCCCGGCGCCGATATGGGATGCGCGACCAAACAAGGGGGAAAAACGTGACCCCCCAAAAGCCTGCACACGATCAGGCGTATGGTGATAAACCACTGTCGCCCCACACATTCCTACAGTCTGGTCGTCCTCGAAAGTCTGTACCATTGCCTCGACAGCACCATCGGTGAGCAAGGCATCGTTATTCAGAAGAAATATAAAGTCGTAATCCCTATAACGCTGAATAAACTTGATACCGACATTATTCCCTCCAGCAAAACCGAGATTTGAACCGGTGTGAATCAATACTAGTTCATGCCTATTAAAACTCTGCTCCGACTGTGAACCATTATCAGCACTGATGAATTCGTTGACCGACCAAGTAAACTCGCGTTCACGCCACCCAATTTCGTTAGCCCATGCTTTGATTATAGAAATCGAACCATCATCAGATGCATTATCACAGACGACTACGCCAAATATTTTATCCGATTGATCGGAAAGCACAGATTGTAAACATTCAACGGTATCCTGAGCGTTTCGCCAATTCAATAGAACCAACCATACTTTATTCATGACGTTATACAATCCCGAATTACACTCTGGACATCTTGCCGTGACATTTTTCATGGCGAAGTCGCTCGGCAACAAACAACGCAATAACGATTGTCGCGACTCCATTTTGAGCTGCAAGATTTGGTTGAGTGGCTGCTGTCAAAAGGGTTGTGGTAACGATAATCCAAAAGCACGTAAAACCAATTGCCGGATCAACTGAATTATCCCGGAATATTCGGTAGGTTCTTAACCAAAAAACACACACAAGCCAAATCGCGGTGAGCAATCCAGGGACACCAAGCTTTGCAACAATTCTCACATAAGAATTATGGATGTACCTGGACTCATTTTCCCAAGTCAAGGACTCTCTACCAAACGGTTTGAATTGACCACCAAGCCCAACTCCAAGAATGGGATTATCATAAACTCGTTCAAGAGCATATAGATTCTCCTCCTTTCGCCGCCCTAATGATGAACCAGAGTCAACTTCTTCTGCAACGCTAGTAAATCTCGCAATAACAGCTTCAACATAATCTGGCTTGTACGCCGAAACCGCCGTTGCTGACAATACAAAAACCACGCATGCGAATATTGCAAATTTAATATAATTCACTGGCTTCGCGTAAAAACCCAAAATAAAAATAGACAACAACACGCTCAACCACAGTCCACGACCAAATCCAACCGCTATTCCGCCTACCAATATTGGTGTAGCGATTAAAGCCACTAGAAATTTATTCATCCTTCCGAAGGCATATTGGCTAAATATAAAAACCAACGCGCCCGCCATAAGAAATTGTCCAGCAGTTTCACTACGCTTTACACCTCTTGTGCTACCACCAAGTGTATATAGATCCCTAACTTCTTGCCCTTTTTCAAAAATCTGGTAGCCAGTAAAAGACTGAACAAGCATGCCAACTGCGATAACTGTAGATAGTATGAACAGCGCTTTCAGAAAAAATGAAAGCCTCCGCTCATTATCGATCGCAAGACACAACAAAGGGAATAATAACCATGTAAAGAAAGGCCTAATTTCATTGAGCACGTCCTTTGTAGGCGCTGTTTTGTACACAAGAGCGACTACGGCGGAAATAACCGCACATACCAAGAATAGCGAAAGTGGCTTTATGTATTTAACCAGCGGATCAAGTTTCGCGATCAAACTGCCGTAGTTTTTTATTGCGTATATAAGCAATAGAATTGGAACCGCCAAATCCTCTGGATTTAAACCACCTCCACCTAAAGGAATTCTAGGAATAATTTTAGACAAAACACCGAATTGAAGCGCCAAAACAAAAATCACAGAAAATACGGGAGCGAACCACGAAACGATTCCAAAAAAAATCAGAAAACAAAAAGCAAGCACAAACCACCAAGGGAATACTGCCGCTAAAATCCCCAGAATAAATGCCAGAAAAAGTATTGGCAAAAATTGACCAAATTTTCTGTCTTGATCCTGCCAACCTAGGCGATTAAATTCCATTGACGCTATTGCTCTTTAATTTCAAATACGGGCTCAAAGCCCGCTGGAACGATATAGCCATGAATATCAGAGCAGCAGCGTAAGATCCAATAATCCCAACGAGCCCAAGATCGAACATTCCTGCCAGCATGGCAAGGGCTGAGAACAATACGATTCCCAGCCCTTGATATATATTGCGCCTTGACTGCATACCAACAGCGGTGAGCACGATTCCCGAACCAGCGGAAATAAAACGCAGTACCAAGACAAATGAAAAATATGGCATCAGCCGATTAAGATCACCATATTTAGAGCCAAACAATGTCTCAACTAGCCAATCCGGAAACAAATATAGCGGGGCTGACAAAATAAAGCCAATGACCGAAACACCAAAAACAGTTTTAATTGCCAACACACCTAGTTCATTTGATTTACTAGAGGACAATCGCGCCAAGTGCGGAATCATTACATTCCCAATTACTTGGGCAAGGACATAGAGACCCTGAACGACTTTCTGTCCTGCCGAATAGATACCTAGGCTAGCACTTCCAAATAACGAACCAACCAATACCACGTCAAGTTGATTCCATGCCGTACTCAGAACGCCATCGGTGCCGTACGGAAAAAGCTTCTGGAATAATTTTGAAACTGTACAACGTGAAATTTTTTGCGCTACAGCGGGTGCAATGCGGTACAAGGTGATGGCAGCGGCAACGAAATACTGAAATCGACACACCAGACTGGCGTAAGCGACCTCTACCACCCCTCCGCCAAACCAAGCAACACTAGCGGCAACTCCAAAATTAATAAGATTAGAAACAGTAATAATGCCTGTCTCAATATCGTAGCGCCCTAAGGCTCTAAGCGGAGCGATGCAGTACTCACTAAATGACAACATCAGCGCCGATAGCAACATGGGCACAAACAACAGAACAGGCAATTTGGTATTGAAAAACCAGAACGTCAGTGAAGACGCAAGAAAAAATGGAACTATCAGCAACAACTTCAACCGCAAACCTTCGCGGAACACCGTTCCAATATTTGACGGATCCGCCCCTATTTCTCTAAGCAAATAACTGGCAAAACCAAAATCAACAATCAGAACCAAGGTCATCGATAGACCAAAGGCAAAGCTGTACATCCCAAAATCTTCTGGCCCCCAGAGTCTAGCCAAAACGACAAATAGCAATAGCCCGGCAACTAATCGGCTACCGATAGATATGGCGGTGAAGATAAAGTTTTTTTTCTGCACAGATCGTGATCTGATCAGGGCCGGCCAATGAGAAATGGGCGATCGGAATCGCTCATTGCTGCTAACAGGTCTTTGATGAATTGCTCGTGTGTCGGAAAGGCTATTTCGGTGTCTGGGTCAATGCTTGAAACCCGAAAAAGTAGTCCATCAGCTACATGGCGTTTAAGTCCTTGTTTGACGACGGCAACTTTTTGGCCCACCCAGCCGCTGGCAAG
The DNA here is from genome assembly GCA_009469585.1 of Dechloromonas sp. Dech2017. Classification (GTDB taxonomy): domain Bacteria; phylum Pseudomonadota; class Gammaproteobacteria; order Burkholderiales; family Rhodocyclaceae; genus Azonexus. The sequence continues at coordinate 130,653 of SSXW01000001.1, read as the reverse complement.
ATCATCCCCGACCCGTATCCAGTATGAAATCGGCTCGATCCGGTTTCCCTGAGTTGCTACCAAGCGCAGAATTGGAATCTCCGCATACGGTGTTTGCAGTTTGATCCTGCCTTCGCTCCGCACCATAAACCCTTGGGCTGGATAGCACACGTCGGGACGGTGTACTTGAGACTGCTTGTTTTGCTCGACACCGTAGGCTATGGAGAGCATGACCCGTTTGCCTTGCGCATTGACGTATGTCCTGCTTAGGGTTGCTGCATATATCTGATCCAACGCCTCAGCTTCACTCGGATTTACGACTAGCGCGCCGGTCTGCAAATCAGTAACCCAACCGCTAAACGCCGAAGGAATCATGGACTCCAACTTCGCCTTACTGGTATCGCCTGGAATCGACAGGCTAGGCTTTATCGCCACTGAGAAAGCACTGGCAGATAGCATGAGGGCAAGCAAGACGAAATTTTGAACCCGGAGTTTCATGGGCCTATGCCTTGACCGCTGCGGGCTGGCTGCGCCAGCGCTTTTCGCCGAGTTGAAGCACCGAATCCACGCCAATGATCAGCAGCAGCGCGCTGATGAACAGTAGCATGCCGGCAAAACCGTGCAGGAAGCCCTGCCCTGCTGCATCGCCGTAGTGGTAGGTGATGAGGGTGAGCGCCATGACGCGGATGACGTTGGCGGTGAAAGAGATGGGGACGATGAGGATGGCCAGGGCGACGTTGCGGAAGAGCGAGTCGTGGCGAACGATGTTGAGGTAGAGGAGCCCGAGGGCTTCGAGGGTGAACAGGGTTTGCAGGCCGGCGCAGGCGTCGGCCACGAGCAGTTTGTACTGGCCGATCTGCAGGATGACGCCGGTGCGCGCGATGGGGTAACCCACGGCGTAGAGGATGTGTTCGGCCACCTGGGAGACGGCCATCTTCATGGGCAGGGTGAGCGCATCGACGACGGCGCCGGGCAGCGGGATCATGAAGAGCATGAAAAAGAGCGGAAACCACGCCAGGCGCAGCGCGGCCCAGCCGCGGATGATGAGCAGCAGGCTGGCGACGATGACGATCTGCGAACCGACTTCGAAGAGCAGGATGTCTTGCGAACGGCCGAGGATGTAGAGCAGCAGCCCGAAAACGAAGGCTGGCCAGCCGGCGCTGGCGGGGCTGGCCGGCAGCGCATGGATGGCGCGGTGCTGGCGCCAGAAGAAGAACAGCGCAACGCCGAGGATGATCGGCCCGTGGGCCTGGGCCTCGCTGGCCCAGATGCTGCGCGCCAGGTCGACATAGGTGGGCACGAAGAGCGCAATGAGGCCGATGAAAACGGGGAACCATTCGGCGATGGCCGGGCGGGACGCGAAGGGGCTGGTCGTTACACTCATCAATTTTCCACGGGCCTTACTGAGAGGCCTTAAGCAGGTAGTAGCCACCATTTTTGGGAGCACCACGAAACTCTATTTTTTTGGCTGCGCGGAGTTGCTTGAGCCAGCGTTCAACAGATCGCTTCGGGGCATTTAAGGCAATTGCCACATCAGACGCGCTCTTTCCTTCGTTTTGTTGCAGGTATTCAAGAACAGCGGTTACACCGCCACTTACACCGCCACTTACACCGCCACTTACACCGCCACTTACACCGCCACTTACACCCTCAGGCGATTTCTGCATGGCGTTAAATACCGTTACTGCCATACCACCTTGCATGGCTTCGAATACTGGTTCCGGCAAGCCATAGGCCAGAAAGGCTTCGATGACTCGCTTGACGCCTGTGCCGTATTTTTCGATGAGTTCGAGTTCTTTGAAAATGTGCGCGATCTGCTTATTGCGAAGGTGTGACTTGTAGTGCCCGGCCTTTATTTTTTCTACCGTAAGATCATCAAGCAGGCGGCCCGGGTTGAAAAATTCGATACGGTCGTCGTAGATTTTGATGGTGGAGTCGTTGGCGCTCTGGTAGTCGCGGTGGACGATCATATTGACGACAATTTCACGCAGCGCATCCATCGGGTAATCCCAGCGTTCTTCACGCTTTGGGTTGCCGGTAATGATGTAGGCCTTGTTGGTGTGCTTGACGATAAAACCCATGATGCGAGCAACTTGCTCGATCAGGGTGTCACGGCTGGTTATGCTGTCCTTGATAACGGTAGGTGTCGCGAAACGGCCGGCTTCAAGCGTGCAAAGCATGGGTTCGTTGGCAGAGAACAGGAGATGGCAACCCAGCGTGGGGCGACCTTCTTTGGCGAGTTCGAACTTTTCCAGAATGGTCGTGAAGTCGGCCTTGAGCTGGACGGCTTCGGCAAAGTCCAGAACCTTCTTCCTGGATATGGTGTCGAGTTCGTGCGTCGGGTCTGGGTGGTAGTCCCAGCTTGAGTTGATGAGTTTTAGATGCGCATCGGCAATTTCGACAGACGTCATCTGGTGGTTGGCATTGCCTACCCGCTTGAAGTAGCGGCCTTTGGCAGACACTGGTTTGATTGGATATTCATCGACAAGAAATGCAGCTACCGTCTTTTGATCAATTTCCAATAGCTCAACGTCGGGGATCAGGCTTGGGGAAGTTGAAACCTTGCATTGATTGATCCAGTTCTGGATGGTTTCACTATTGAGCTTGGCACCCAGAACATGGCCTTGATCATCAACCCCGACAAAAACAACGCCGCCCCGACTGTTGGCGAAAGCAACCAGCGTTTCAATGACTTCTTTCTGAAAACTGGTTTTGAACTCGACGCGAGCACCTTCGCCGAGCGCCATCAGCGCGCGCAATTCGTCGGGGATGTTGCCAAGCAGATTTTCAAGCGTCATGGCGCTGCCCCGGCAACGGTATCAAGAGGCCAGGCAACATGCCCAACGGAAGCTTATCGCGCGCTGTTTGCCGCATGGCGACGCCGGCGACGGGCAGCATGAGGGCAATCAGGACGTTCTCGATTAGAAAACACTTGTTCTTGATTTCAGAACAAGTTGATTCCTGACCAAGCGAAAGGTTGATTGCCAGCATGGATGTCAGCCGTTGTTGAGCACGGCGCCAACGACGACCACGCCTGCTTGTTGCAGCGAACCGACCAGGGCCTGGACTTGCGGGGCCAGGCTGATGTCCTTGCGGGCAACGACGACGGCGCCGCGGGCGCGGGCGGCAATGCTCTGGTGGTCGGCGGTTTCGGCGCCGGCCGGGGTGTCGACGATCACGATGTCGTACTGCCCCTGCACGGTGGCGATCAGTGCGTTGAAGCTGGGCCGGGCGAGCAGTTCCTGCGGATTGGGCGGAGTGGCGCCGGCAGCCATGACGGAGAGGTCGATCAGGCCGGGGATGCGGGTGACGGTGTCGGCCAGTTCGGCTCGCCCGGCCAGCAGGCTGGAGAGGCCGAGCCGGTTGGGCAGGCGGAAGAGTTTGTGCTGGCTGGGGTTGCGCAGGTCGGCGTCGATCAGCAGGGTGCGTTCGCCCAGTTGCGAGAAGACCACAGCGAGGTTGGCGGCGGTGAAGCTGCGGCCTTCGCCGCGGCCGGGGCTGACCACGGCCAGGGTCTTGTGGCCGGCTTCGCCGTCGAACCAGCGCAGCATGAGCTGGCTGCGCAGGGCGCGCAGTTGTTCGACGACGGGGCTGAAGGGCTTGAAGGCGGCGATGACTTCTTCGCTGACGCTGGTGTCGCCGGGCATCAGGTAGGGGTAGTCGTATTGCCGGGAGAGGGCTTGCTGGATGTCGGCTTCGCTGAGCAGGCCGAGCTCGATGGCAGCGTCGCCGAAGCGCAGGCCGCGGGCCTTTTGCAGCTTGAGGATGCGCTCGGCGGCGTCCGGGCTGAGGCGGCCGCTGTCGATGAGGATGGCGCCGATGGAGCGGCCAGAGTCGGCGTTAAGCTTTTCGTGGATGGCGTTCATGGCGTTCAGGCCTCGGCGGCGGCTTGCCGTGCAGTGCTGCGGTCAACCGGAAAAAATGGCCAAAATCCAAATTTCTTTTTGGCGCGGGGCTGGGTGGAATCGAGCTCGGCGAGCACGGGGAGTTCGAGGGCCAGGGCGAGGTCTTCGGCGGAACGGATGCGGCGCTGGCCGAGTTCGGCAACCAGCGCAGCACCCACGCCGAGCAGGGTGCCGAGGAAGATGGCGACGAGCAGGTTGAGGAAGACGCGCGGCCGCGAGTGCTTGGTGGGCTCAACGGCCGGGCTGAGGACGAGGACGTTGGTTTGCTGCGACTGGCCTTCGAGGTTGCTTTGCGTCATGCGCTGGCCAACGGCCTCGTAGGCGCGGCGGGCGGTTTCGACGTCATTGACGAGGACGGCGAGCTGGTCGCGCTCGGCCTTGATGGCGAGGACGCGTTTTTTCTGTTCCTCGATGGCGGCCTTGAGTTCTTCCTGCTTGACGGCGCCGAAGCGGGTGGCGACGGCGGCGCCACCGGAGATGCGGCCGATTTCTTCGCGCAGCTGCTGGTTTTGCTCCTTGATCTGGGCTTCGAGTTGCTGCACTTGCGGGTGGTTCTTGCCGAGGTTGGCGTTGAGCTCGGAGAGCTTGGATTCGCTGCGGGCGATCTCGGCCTTGAGGTTCTGGATCAGCGGGTTTTGCAGCACTTCGAGCGAGAGTTCGCTGGTGCCGCTCTTTTGCCGGCTGGCGGCGTCGGCACGCTGGGCCTGGGCGGCGGAAAGCTGGGCGGCGAGATCGTTGAGGCGGGCCGTTTCGTTGTCCATGATGCGGTCGTCGGTGACGACGATGCCCTTCTCCTGCTGGTAGGCGGAGAGCTTGGCCTGGGCTTGTTCGAGGTTGGCGCGCAGGCCTTTTTGCCGCTCTTCGAACCAGGCGCTGTACTGGCGGGCCGGCTCGACGCGCAGTTCAATGGAGGTGTCGATATAGGCCTGGGCGAAGGCGTTGGCGACGGCGGCGACGAATTGCGGTTCGGGGCCGGAGAAGTTGATGTTGATGACGTTGCTCTCGCGCGAGGGCTTGATGTCGAGCTTCTTTTGCAGCAGTTCGCCGTAGTAGCTTTCGATGGTGCCCTTGCCTTCGCTGGCTTCCTTCCATTTTTCAATGGCTTCGGCATTGCCGGCGATACCGAGCAACTTGACGACGCGGCTGGCGACACGGTCGCTGTTGATGATGTCCATCTGCGTTGCCATGTAGCCGGGGGCCATCATGCCTTGCATGACGATGCCGGCGATGGGGTCGGGCGACTTGACGTCGATGACCAGCGAGGTGGTGGCGGTGTATTCCCTGGGCAGCACGAGGCTGACGACCAGCGTGGTGAGGAAGGTGACGCCGAGTACGGCGAGCGCGAGCTTGCGGCGCGCCCAGAGGATGAGCAGGAATTGCTGGAAAGTCATGGGTGGCTTTCGATGGGCGGGCGGGTCAGAAGAAGCTTTCCTGGACGTAGAGCACGTCGTTGGCCTGGATGCGGTCGGTCTTTTCCGGGGTGAGGACGCTGACCTTGCTGTCGGTGCCCAGGCGGTGGATGCGCAGGCCGCGTTCGGTACCGCGGATGGTCAGGCCGCCGCCCTGGGCCAGGCCCTGGAGCACGGTCATGTTGCGTTCGAGCCGGTAGGAGCCGGCGCGCTGGACTTCGCCGTAGATGTAGAAGACCGGGGCGCGGTGGACGTAGATGACGTCGCCGCCGGCCACCGGGATGTCGCGCTCGGCGCTGCTGTTGATGAACAGGTCGGGGATGTCGATTTCCTTGCGGAAGGCCTTGCCGTCGCGCACGCCGGTGAGGATGAGGACATCGGCACCGCCGCCGGTGGTGCCCGAGGGCATGGCGCCGCCAGCCGTGGCCAGCATGTCGGAAACGCGGGTGTTGCCGGTTTCGATGGGGTAGCGGCCGGGGCGGTTGACCATGCCGAGCACGGAAACCTGGTTGCCCCTGACCTGCATGAGCAGGATGTTGACCTGCGGCCGCTGCACGAAGCCGCCTTCGCGCAGCTTGCTGGCAATGGCCAGCTCGGCTTCGGCAATGGTCAGGTCGCCGAGTTGCACGGCGCCGATCAGCGGGTAGGTGACGGTGCCGCTTTCGGCAACGCGGGTTTCGACGGTGAGATCGGGGTTCTGGAAAACGCTGATCTTGATGGCGTCGCCGGCGCCGAGGCGGTAGTCGGCGGGGTTGCCTTCGGCATGCGCGCCGGCGGCGAGGCCGAGGGAGACGAGGATGGCGAGGAAGAAGCGGTGCAGTTGGTTCATGGGAATCGGTTTCCGGGTTAGGTTTCCGGGTTAGGTTTCCGGGTTACTTGAGGCCGGCAATGCCCTTGGTGACGGCGGCATCGGTGGTGGCGGCGGCCTTGGGCGCTTCGCCGGCCGGCTTGGTGCCGGTGAATTCGCCGACGTATTCGACCTTGGCCTTGTCGCGCAGCTGCTTGAGGGCGTCGCGGGCGAGATCGGCCTTGTGCTTGTTGGCCAGGTAGCTTTCGATGAAGGGCTGTGCCTTGGCTTCGTCGAGCGGCTCGGCCTTGCTGCCGAGCACGGTGATGAGGGCGGCGCGCCCCTGGTTCTCGATCAGCTGCGGCTGGCCTTCGCGGCTTTGCGCCAGCTGGGGCAGCAGTTCGAGGGCGAGTTGTTCGGCCGGCTTGACGGCAACGCCGCCGCCGACTTCGACGCCCCGTGCCCGCAGCCCGGTGACGATCTCGCCGACCGGCTTGCCGCGGCCCAGTTGCTCGCGAACGCTGGCCAGGTTTTCCGGGGTGGCGGCGAAGACGACTTCTTCGAGGCGGTAGATCTTGCGGTTGGCGAAGAGCTCGGGGTGCTCGGCGTAGAACGTGCGGACGGCTTCGGCCGCCGGCTTTTCGGCCTTGCCGGCGGCTTGCTCGACGTAGGCGCGGGCGAGGATCTCGCGGCGGGCAGCCTCGATGGCCTGCATGACGTTGGGCGTGCGCTCCAGCTTGCCTTCCAGTGCCTGCTGGACGGCCAGTTCCTGGTCGATCAGGCCTTCGAGAACCTGGCGCTTGGCGGCATCGGCCTGGTCGGCCGGGATGTTGGGGGTGCGCTGCAGCACGAAGTTGATCTGATGCACCGAGATCTCGCCGCCATTGACCTTGGCGACGACCTGGGTGGCGGCTTTTTTCTCGGGCGGGCGTTCGCCGCAGGCAGTGAGGACCAGGGTGGAAACGACGAGGCTGGCGAGGGTGTGGAGCTTGTTCACGGGGTGGCTTTCTTGTCGGATATTCGGATTCGGGCGCGGCCGGCCCATTGGAGTGACGATGGGCATGGGGTCAGTAGCGGGCGGTGAGCGAAAGGAAGGCGATGCGGTCCTTGTAGTCGAAACGGTCGTCGTTGGCGTTGCGGTTCTCGATGCTGTAGCCGGCCTTGAGCTCGGCCCAGCGCACCGGCGTGTAGGTCAGGTCGACCCCGGCCCGGGTGTAGCTTTCGCGGCGCTGGGCGGTGGTGAGCGGGACGATCTCGCCGCGGTAATCGCGCTTGCCGTAGCTCAACCGGGCGCCGGCCTGCAGCGTGTTGGTGGCCGCCCAGCGGGTGGCGACATTGACTTCGTCGAGCACGTAGTAGCTGCTGGTGGCCTGCTGGAATGCTTCGAGACCGTGCTTGTAGCCAAGGTTGAGCGTGCCCTTGCCGGTGGCGGCGTAGGCGAGATCGATGTCGCCGACCCAGCCGTCGTAGTCGCGGGCGGAGAAATGGTCGTGCTGGCGGTCGAGGTATTCGAGCCGGCCGCGCAGCAGGGTCTTGCCGGTCAGGCGCCAGTCGGCGTTGAGCTCGTAGCCATCCTGGGTGAAGCCGTTGTCGTATTGCTGCACGCTGTTGAACTGGCGGTTCACATACTTGCCGTCGAGGTGCTTGGCGCGCAGGGTGAGCAGGTTGCCGGAAACCGGGCGGTAGCGGATGCCGTAGTTGTAGCCGGTGGCTTCGTAGTCGCTGTCGGCGAGAAAGGGCTGTTCGTTGCTCAACTGGTAGCGCGATACGCCAGCCAGTACCGCCCAGCTGCTGTGGAACCAGTAGTTGGCGGTGAAGCGCTGGTTCTCGATGGTGCGCACGTTGCGGGTGCGGTAGTTGTTGTAGTCGGTGAAGGAGTTGAGCGATTCGACGCGGTCGACGGCAATTTCGCCCGTCCACTGCAAACCGACGGCCCACAGCCACTTGGCATCGTAATTGAGGGCGCGGAAATCGAGGTAGTCGTTGCGGCTGTAGCGGGTGTCGACCAGGCTGACGTTGGCGATCAGCTGCTGCAGGCTGAGCTGCTTGTTGAGATTGAGGCCGAGCGTGGTGGCGGTGATGGTGTCGGAACGCCCTTCAAGGCCGACACTGGCCGGCGAGACGGATGGCGCCAGGCGAAACAGGTTGCTGTCATGCATTGAACTGAGGCCGGCGCTGAAGTTGATGACATCGCCCTCATTGCCCATGACGACAGGGGCATAAACCAGCAAACTGGAAAAAACGACAGACAGGATTTTTCGGCATGACATCATGCTGGCGATCTTACCACATTGCACCGCAGCATTTTTAGTGAAAAATTTCCGTTTGCCAAAACAAAACGGGGCTTGCGCCCCGTCGTGATCGACCCGGATCAGCTTCCCCTGACCCGCCGGAATGTGATCGCCCCGATCAGGCCCAGGCCGGCCAACAGCATGCTGTAGGTCTCCGGTTCGGGAACGGCGGCTATCGACTCGACAAATACACCTCTTATGCCAAATGACGCGTTATCGACCTGGGATATGCCGGAAACGAGCAGGCGGTAGGTGGTCGAGGGCGACAGGTCGACCAGCGAGCCGCTGTCGGCAAACTTGGCCTGGATATTGTTGCCGCTGGCGGCACCGACGATCGGGCCGGCGAGACTGCCGCCGGAAGAGGAAAGAACGCTCAGGCTGAGGTTGCTGAACAGCGAGGTGAGGCCGCTCGCGGAAATCGAACCGGCGCTGGGGTTGTAGCTGGAACCGGTGACGAAGAGGTATTCCTGGCTGAAGGCGCCGGCGCTGGCCACGGTGGCATCGAGGGTCTTTTCGACCAGGCCGGCGGGCTTGGCGGCATGCGCGGCGAAGGGGGAAACCAGCGCGGCGGCGAGCAAGGCGCGGGAAAAGAGCTTGTTCATGCCTGTTCTCCGGAAAGGGCTTTGCGGCGGCCGGCGCTGAGGCCGAGCAGGCCGAGACTGGCCAGCATCAGGGCGACCGTGGCCGGCTCGGGAACCCGCAGGGCCGCCAGTTGCAGCGAGTAGGTGTTGCCGAGAACACCGGCCTCGGAGCCGTTGATGGTCAGCGTGTATTCGTTGCCGGGGGCAAGGCCGTCGAAGGTCATGCCGGCGAAGAAGGAATCGGCGTCGAAGCTGATCTGCGGCAGGAAACTGCCAGCCCCTGCCCCACCCGACAGGATGAAGCCGATCGTCGGCGGAACGACAGGATCGTCGGGCCAGAATTCGGTATTCAGGCCGACTTGCACGCGGCTGCTGCCGACCAGGCTGAAGGTGAATGCGTTGGAAAACGCCCCGCTGAACGGCAAGGCCACCTCGACCGGAGCGATGCCGCTGAGTCCGATCGAACCCAGGGACACCGGAGCGGCATTCGCCCCACCAGCCAAGGCCACAGCCACGATGGCCAGCATGTTTTTCCTGAAATTGAGCATGTACGCGCCTTTTTGTGTTTTTGTTGGCGCAATTCTACTTTTCTCATGCCAGGCGAAAAGAGTCCATTCAGACTAAAGGGTGAGATTTTTCACGTTTTGCCGAAGGGATCGAACCGCTTAATAAAGAAAAAACTCGTAACCCAATGACCACTTGCGGTGTGTGGTGCCAATGCTTATCCTCATCCAGACCTTACTAGCCCGGCATATTTTCAGCGAAGAGCGCCCAGCAAAATCGCATGTCGTTGATTTTTGCAGTTGTTCGATCTATTCCCGAGAATTGGCTCATGCGGATTTTGGACCCCAAGCGGCAAAATAAACTTCGGACCAGCGCCTACGTCGTCGTCGTTGCCTTTCTTCTTGGCGCCCTATTCTCGGTCTTCTCCAAACTGCCGGGCGTACCGTACAACCTGCGTGAGCTCATGTGGCACGGAGGAAATCCGCTTAACTGGCTGATGTTCGGCCTGTGGCTCTGCTGGATTGGCATCGGCAGCGGGATCATGATTCGGGTAGTACGCCGCGGGCCATTGCATACTCTATGGATGCCTCTTCTGGCCGCAGGCATAAGCATAGCGAGCTTCCTGTTCCTGAGCCTGGCCGTCACCCCGGAAAGCATTCACGACATTCTCGGCTCTCCCGTCTGGACCCAGGAACGTTGGTACGGCAGCCACGCACTCCCTCCCCTTGCACTCCACTTCGTCTCCAACAACCCGGGGGTGACGAATTACCTTGAACTATGTGGGCGCTATGTTGGGATATACGCGCCGTTGCCCGCTCTTGTGTCACTGGCCAGCCGCTTTTTCGACAACGGTGCAAGGATTCAGCGCAGTTCCTTGGCTTATTGGGGAATGACCGCCTTGACCCTTTGGGGCTGCAAGCTGATCGTCGTCGATTGGTCAGCAACAGTGAACATCATCGAACTGATTTCAAAAACAGACACACTGGGCTTGCCCGGAATCGTTTGGTGCTATCTAGCACTGGGAATCCTCGCGATGGGCGGGGTGTTTTTCTGGGCATCATTAGGGAGCTTGATCTCGGCAAAATCGGCACTGTTCGGCAATTTTCTGCTGGTGCCGCTGGGGTATCTCGCAATCGCCGCTGGACTAAACCAGACGATCCAGAAATACGATGGCATCGAGTTTTCGGCATTGGAATTTCTGCTGCTGGGCCAACGCACTGGAGAATGGTCGACACTGGCCTCCGTCGGCGGCTGGATTGTCATTCAGACTGCGTTTGTGCTTATTTTGGGGCCGGGCCTTCGCTTGGCGATACCTTACCTCAATGCGGTGAAATCAATTGCCGACTCGCGGCCCTCTCTTTTGCCCCGGGAGGGTTCTAACACCTTTGCCAGAGGCATGTTTATCTCGGTTGTATTTCTGATCAGCTATGGATCGTTGTATCCATTCGACTTTACCCTGGACTCGCATGACGTCCTGTTATCCCGGTTGGCCACATTGTTTTCGCCGCCGCTTCCTGGTCGTGGCGACACCCTTGGCAATATCCTCCTGTTCGTACCCTATGGCCTGTTCGGCGTTCTGGCATTAGTGCCGGCCAAAGGGGACAAGTCAAAGACATTCCCACTTCTGCTCACCGGGCTGGTGCTGGCATTCGTTCTTCAAGTAGGGCAAGTGGCACTGCCTTCCCGCGACCCATCCATTTTCGACGTACTCCTCAACGGCTGCGGGATCATTCTCGGCATCTGGCTGGCTGCCCAACCATGGATGCGTCGCCTTCAAGCCTCTTTCGGAGCTATTGATTCGAGAAGCATCCCGCTGTGCATCGCTGCTGCCTGGGTGTTGTCGCAATGGCTACCTCTGGTCCCCACCCTCGACTTGGCGGTCGTTCTGGCGGCAATCAAACCACTCTTTCTGCATCCGGAACTTTCGCTGTCCGAAACAGCACTTTATCTCGTGTCCTGGCTAACCGTGTTCCATCTGCTCCGACCACACCTTATTGGCCGAGACTGGCTGGTCGTTCTGGCTCCGTTGACAGTTCTGGCGGGTCAACCCTTCGTGGTGGGCGGCGAACTTTCTGCCGGCGAAGTGGGGGGAAGCATTGCGGCCGGCGCACTCTGGCTCACAGGCGGCTATCGCCTGAAAGCAGTCACCCTCGGAATGGCCTTGCTGGGCGCGACGCTGGCCGCCAATCTCCTGCCTTGGGATGCTTCTTTCGGAACCCGGAATTTCCACTGGGTACCCTTTACAGGCCTGCTGGAAGGCGAGATGTCCAGAAACCTCGCGGCTCTTTTTCGGAAGCTCTTTCAGTTTGGCAGTGTGCTTTGGCTGCTACGCGAAGGCGGCATATCCTGGCTGAAGGGCACTGTCATTCTGGCAACAGCCATGGGTATTCAGGAGTACCTCCAGACGCAGACCGTCGGTGGCACAGCGGAAATTACCGATCCCCTGGTGGCTTTGGCTGTCGGCATAACTCTCGCCAGCATAGCGAAAGGTCCGATTCAATTTGGCCACACAGGCTCCGCAAGCGTCCCATCAGGCGACATTTCCGCGGCACCACCCGCACGTGCGCTGTCGTCGACCGACACGGATCATCTGGATGGATTGGACGGACTTCGCGCCATGGCTGCCCTGAGTGTGTTTGGGGTGCACTTCAACCAGATGATCGGACTCGACACGGTGATTTGGCCGTTCGAACTAAAGCGCTGGCTGGCCAACGGCAATACCGGAGTCGCCCTTTTTTTCGTACTCAGCGGCTTTCTGTTATCTCTGCCGTTTTGGAAACATGCGCTTGCCGGCGGCAGTAAAGTCGACATCAAGGATTATTTCGTACGCCGCCTAGCGCGCATCCTGCCAGCCTACTACCTCTGCCTAAGCGGCTTGGTGCTCATCATGGCAGCAAGAGGGAACGCCCCCAGTTTCAACAACATACTTTCTCACCTGGTTTTTCTGCACAACATCAACGATGGACAGATTCTCGAAATAAACTCACCCTTCTGGACGCTGGCTGTCGAAATGCAGTTTTATTTCCTGTTGCCGCTGATCATGCTGGCCCTGCGCCCACTTTCGTTCGGCAAGGCGCTGATAACCGCGACCGTATTGGCAATCGGAACCTACGTTGCAAACTATGCCTTGATCTCGCTGTTGCTCGAACGCAACCAGTGGCCAATCAAGGCGACCGTTATCTGGCCTTTCTCTCTTTACATTTCGGGGCCGAACAGCTTTGTTCTGACCTATTCGACTCTGGCGCACCTGAGCTACTTCCTGATCGGCTTGGCTACCGCCGCACTGTTCGTCCGGCATCGAACCGCAATCCGTCACCGATCATACCTTGCGGATGCCGTCTTTTTTCTCTGCGCCACAGGCATCTTCCTGATCCTCAGCACGCCTTTGGACGACCTCCTGCAAGCACCCACCGGGCACTATAACTGGCCAATCGTTCCCATCCTGCTTGCCGCGATGATCTTCGTCGTACCTCGGGCGCAACTGGCAAGGGCAATTCTGGAATCCCGTCTCGTGCGCTGGCTGGGCGCGATCTCCTACGGGATTTATATTTACCACTACCCGATTCAGAAGACCCTGTTCCGCGCATTCGAGCACTCCAGTTTGCCTCCTGCGGATAACTGGTGGTTATTTGCCCTATCGAGCCTTGTCTTGACTGCCATTCTCGCCGCAATGTCCCATTACGTATTTGAACGTCCGGCGATGCGTTGGGCCCGTCGGCATTACACCTCGACACTACCTGCCGAAGCGTCGGCAATAAGTTCGGCACAAATCGCTCCCAGTCCGTTGTCGAATACAAACCAGTCGACCGAAAAACAGGAATCCGGCCACGGCTGGCAGAAGATACGACTGAGCCTGGGAAAAAAAGAGTTGCGAAAACTGGAACTCATCTCCGCTGCTGAAAATATCAGCATTTCGGGTGCCGTCCGCCACATTCTCAAGGAATGCATGTCTGACCAATGCGCATCGCTAGTTTCCGAAAACCAGCCCGCCGAAACCGACAGCGATCCCGACGGCGATATCGCTGAAACGCACGAAATCAACCTTCGGGGAACTCAATACGCATTTCTGATGGAATTATCAGAAAGGCTGAACACCACTTTCCAGGAGGTTCTGCTTTTAATGATTGGCCACTATCAAGCGCGCCATAGATAAGGCGAATCTTCAGTTAAATCTTGTTCAACGCAAAAAAGCGCAGTGGAACGCCCTGGGTTTTCTGGCTACGGCGCTTTCGGCAAGACCTGCCCGATCAGGTCGGAGATCAGGTCGGCCGTGCTGCCGTGGCGGTCGCGGTCGGGGTTGTACTCGACGATTTCCAGTGCCTTGAAGCCGGGCTGGCCGGCTATCCAGTGAATGGCGGTCAGCACGTCGTTGGCCAGCAGGCCATCCGGTTCCGGGCTGCCGACGCCGGGGGCGAGGCGCGGGTCGATGGCGTCGAGGTCAAGGGTGACGCCGAAACCGGCCGGGGCGCCGGCGACGATGGCCATGGCGTCGTCGAGGCAGGCGGGAAAGCCGCGTTGCAGGATTTCTTCGCTGTCGATGATGCGCACGCCCAGGCGCTGCAGGAAGGCCATTTCCTCCGGCTCGTAGCTGCGCGGGCCGAGGACCACGGTATGCGCCGCGCTGACCTGGGCGCCGGCCAGGCCGATGTCGAGCAGACGCTTGTCGCCGCGGCCGAGCAGGCAGGCCAGCGGCATGCCGTGGATGGCGCCGGAATAGCTGGTTTCGGGCGTGTGGCTGTCGAGGTGGGCATCGATCCAGAGCAGCCCGGGCGCCTGGCCGAGGGCGCGGGCGACGCCGCTCCAGGTGCCGATGGCGACCGAGTGATCGCCGCCGATGACCACCGGAAAATGCCGGTCGCGCAGGCTGAGCGCCACTTCGTCGGCGAGGTGGCGGCAGAGTTCGGCGATGCGGGCGGTGTGCGACAGGCCGGGGCCGTCCGGCGCGAACAGGGTACGCCCCCAGTCGAGCAGCGGGTGGTGTTGGAGTTCATGCCAGGCTTGCGAGTGATGGAAGGCGACCGGGCCGTCAGCGCAGGCTTTGTCCTGAGCCCCGATGCCGCTGGCGGCGCCGATGATCCGGATGCGGGCGCAACGGCCCGGGCCGTGCGCTTTCATGCGCCGAGAGCGGCCAGCGCCGACCGCAGTTCGGCCCGCAGTTCGGCCATTTCGGCTTCGAGCGCTGCCACCCGGGCCGTCAGGTCGTCGATCTCGGCGTGACTGCCGGCCTCACCCGGCTTTTCGATTTTGGCCGAATTTTCCGGTTGACCGCAGAGCAGGTGCATCCAGCGGTTTTCCCGGGAACCGGGCAGGCGCGGCAACTCGACGACCAGCGGCTGCCCGCCGCGGCCGGCCAGTTCGTCGAGGAAGGCCTCGACCGACGAGATATCAGCGAAGCGGTGGAGGCGTTCGCAGTTGAGGCGCAGTTCGCCGGCCGTCTGCGGCCCGCGCAGCATGAGCACGGTGAGCAGCGCCGAGGCCTGGGTCGGCACGCCGAGCACCTTTTCCAGCTGGTGCTCGAAGCGGCTGACCCGGCTGCCGCTGACTTCGCGGACCAGGCCGAGATCCTTCAGCGTATCGATGGCCTGCAGCAATTCCCCCTCGCCGGCCTCGATCACCGGGTTGCGGCTGGTCTTCTGGTTGCAGCCGGCCTGCAGCGCGTTGAGCGACAGCGGGTAGGTGTCGGGCACCGTCCGCTGCTTCTCGACCAGGGTGCCGAGCACCCGGCATTCGATCGGCGACAGCACGGGTATGGTCTCGCTCGTCATGGAAAATCCTTGTTCAATCTTTCGCTTCGCCCGGCGCTTTGTCGCGCAGCCAGGCCCGGTAAATCTGCAATGCGACGTGGGCATCGTTGGCGGCGTAGAGCAGTTGCCGCTCGCTGAGCCGCGGGCTGGCCCAGTTGCTGGTGCCGACCTTCTTCGATTTGTGCAGCTTCTGGCCGAAATAATGCGCGACTGCCACCTTGGCGCCGACCGTACCGCGATGCCCGGGGCCGCGCAAGACTTCGCCGAGGTCGATCACGTGATTCAAGGCGATACCAAGGCGTGAATGCAGCACGCTGCGGTCGTTGCCCAGGCCGAAACCGACCTTGAGGATGGCCGGCGATTCGAGCACCGTTTTGAGCACCGGAATGTTGGCCGACAGCGCCACGGGAAACAGCCAGGCGTGCTCGTCGGTAGCCAACTGCACCAGGTGCGGCCCGGTCGACACCTCGCCCTTGCGGAAGGTCGGCTTCGATTCGCTGTCGAAGCCGATCACCGCCGCGGCCTGCAAGGCCGCCAGGGCCTGGCCGGCCAGCGCGGCGTCGTCCACCAGCGTCACATCGGCCAGCGAAATTCCCGGGTAGACGGGCAGTTCGGCAGCCGCCAGCTGGGCCCGGCTGAGCACGACGTCGCTCAAGATTGGCTCCTCGGGCTGGTGGCTTGCATCGCAAATCGGGGCATCCATGTATCCTTGCGCTTTTTCCAGTCGACTAGTGTATGGGATCGCGTCGTCCGCCAGGCTTTTTCTCGAAACTGATCGCCCGCCTTTTCCCCCGGCCGGCGCCGCTTTCGGGGAACGCCCGGGCCCGCCAGCTGATCGCCGCCATCGACCGCGGCGGCCTGCCGCTCAATGCCGCCCGGGTCAATGCCATCGCCCGCGACCTCGGGCTGGAGGTGTCGCGCAAGGCACCGGTCGAGCAGACCGTGCAGCGCATCCGCGACGCCCTGACCCGCCTCGGCGACCATGACTAAGCCCTGGTACCTCTACCTCATCGAATGCGAGGACGGCAGCATCTACACCGGCATCACCGTCGATGTCGCAGCCCGCTACGAAGCCCACCGCCTCGGCACCGGCGCCCGCTACACCCGAGCCCACAAACCGCGCCGCCTGCTCGGCCAGGAAATCCATGCCGACCGCTCGTCGGCGTCCAAGGCCGAATACCGGGTCAAGAAGCTGAGCCCTGCCGAGAAGCGCCGGTATGCCGCCGCACTGGCCGACGATCCGTCCAGGCCGACCGACGAGACTGGCTAATGGGCAAAAAAAGGCAACAAAAAAGCGCCCCGAAAGGCGCTTGATTGCTTGCTGCAGGACTGGCGGAGACGGAGGGATTCGAACCCTCGATGCAGGTTTTGCCCGCATGCTCCCTTAGCAGGGGAGTGCCTTCGACCTCTCGGCCACGTCTCCAGACCCGCTACAGCAATGAGGCGCGGATGATATAGGCTCCGCGCCCTTTGGTCAAACTTACTGGTCGAGACCGAAGGCGCGATGCAGCATGCGCACGGCCAGTTCCAGGTATTTCTCGTCGAGGACGACGGAGATCTTGATCTCGGAGGTCGAAATCATCTGGATGTTGATGCCTTCGTCGGCCAGGGCCTTGAACATCTGGCTGGCGACGCCCGGGTGCGAACGCATGCCGACGCCGACGGCGGAGACCTTGCAGATCTTGTTGTCGCCGGTCACTTCGCGGGCGCCGAGCTTCTGCTTGACGCCTTCGAGGATGTCCTTGGCCTTGGCGAATTCGCCGCGGTTGACGGTGAAGGAGAAGTCGGTGGTGCCGTCGTGGCCGACGTTCTGGATGATCATGTCGACGTCGATGTTGGCGTCGGCGATGGCGCCCAGGATCTGGTAGGCGATGCCCGGGGTATCCGGCACGCCGAGCACGGTCAGCTTGGCTTCGTCGCGATTGAAGGCGATACCGGAGATGATCGGTTGTTCCATGTTCTTGTCTTCCTCAACAGTGATCAGCGTGCCTTCCCCTTCGTCCTGGAAGCTGGAAAGAACGCGCAGTTTGACCTTGTACTTGCCGGCGAATTCGACCGAGCGGATCTGCAGCACCTTGGAGCCGAGGCTGGCCATTTCCAGCATTTCCTCGAAGGTGATGGTGTCGAGCTTCTTGGCTTCCGGCACGACGCGCGGATCGGTGGTGTAGACGCCATCGACGTCAGTGTAGATCTGGCACTCGTCGGCCTTGAGCGCGGCAGCGAGGGCGACGCCCGAGGTGTCGGAACCGCCGCGGCCGAGCGTGGTGATGTTGCCGTTCTCATCCACGCCCTGGAAGCCGGCGACGACGATGACGTTGCCGGCATCGAGGTCGCGGCGCATGTTGGCTTCCTCGATCGACAGGATGCGCGCCTTGGTGTGGGTGCTGTCGGTCAGCACCTTGACCTGGCCGCCGGTGTAGCTCCTGGCCTTGCAGCCGATGTCCATCAGCGCCATGGAGAGCAGGCCGGTGGTAACCTGTTCGCCGGTGGACATGACGGCATCGAGCTCGCGCGGGTCGGGGACGGCCTGGCATTCCTTGGCCAGCGCGATCAGCTTGTTGGTTTCGCCGCTCATCGCCGAGACGACGACGACGACCTGGTGCCCCTGCGCCTGGAACTTGGCAACGCGTTTGGCGACGTTCTTGATGCGCTCGGGATTAGCGACCGACGTACCGCCGTATTTTTGAACAATCAACGCCATGGATTCTTCCGGTTAAACGTTGGAAATTAAAGGGTGGATTTTAACCCACCCCTGCTTATTTCAGAAGACGGCTGACTACAGATCGGCCAATGCCCGCAGATGGGCGCCGACGCTGCGCGCCAGCGAGGTCATCACGTAGCCGCCCTCGAGCATGGAGACGACCCGCCGTTCGCACATCTCGGCGGCCAGCTTTTTCAGGTGCTCGGTGCACCAGCCGAAATCCTTTTCGAGCAGCTTGAGGCCGCCCATGTCGTCTTCGTAGTGACCGTCGAAGCCGGCCGAGATGAAGATCATCTGCGGCTGGAATTCCTTGAGGCGCGGCGTCCACACCTGCAGCACGGCATCGCGGAATTCCTCGCCGCCGCAACCGGCAGCGAGCGGCACGTTGCACATGTTGGCGGCCGGATTGTCGGCGCCGCTGTAGGGGTAGAAGGGATGCTGGAAAATGCTGCACATCAGCACGTGTTCGTCGCCGGCGAAGCAGTCTTCGGTGCCGTTGCCATGGTGCACGTCGAAGTCGATGATGGCAACCCGTTCCAGGCCGTGCTTCTTGATGGCGTGGCGGGCGGCGACGCCGATGTTGTTGAAGAAGCAGAAGCCCATCGGGTTGGCTTTTTCAGCATGGTGACCGGGCGGACGCACGGCGCAGAAGGCGTTTTCGACCTCCTTGCCGATCACCAGGTCGACTGCCAGGCAACCCGCCCCGGCAGCCCGCAGGGCAGCCTGCCAGGTGTGCGGGTTCATCGCCGTGTCGGGGTCGAGGTGGATGACGCCGTGCTCGGGCGAGGCGCGCTTGATGCGCTCCAGGTGCGAAGCCGGGTGTACGCGCAACAGTTGTTCGAAGGTAGCCTGCGGGGCGTCGTAGTAGCTGAAATAGGCGTCGATTCCCTGGGCGATCAGGTGATCGTTGATGGCGGTCAGACGTTGCGGGCATTCCGGGTGATGCGAACCCATATCGTGCAACTGGCAGTCACGATGGGTGATGAAGGCAGTGGTGGTCACTTGTTCTCTCTCTCCGAGCCGGCGCACGAGGCGTACGCACGTCGAATGGGCATTATCGTCCCAATTCAGGCGGCGCTTCAAGCATTAGAATGGGATATAGACTGATTCCACGGAAACGCCCATGCTGAAAGATGCCTTTTCTGCCATCGCCGGGTCGCCACGCCCCTTCGATCCGGTTCTCGAACAGGCCGGCCGGATCATTCTCGGCAAGGACCGCGAGATCCGCCTGGCCGTCGCCTGCCTGCTGGCCAACGGCCATCTGCTGATTGAGGATCTGCCGGGCATGGGCAAGACCACCCTGGCCCACACCCTGGCCCGGCTGCTCGGCCTGCACTTCTCGCGCATCCAGTTCACCAGCGATCTGTTGCCGGCCGACATCACCGGCG
The DNA here is from genome assembly GCA_009469585.1 of Dechloromonas sp. Dech2017. GTDB lineage: Bacteria > Pseudomonadota > Gammaproteobacteria > Burkholderiales > Rhodocyclaceae > Azonexus. Next base: position 111,364 of record SSXW01000001.1, on the reverse strand, counting down.
TTTCGATCTTCGATCGCGACAAGAGCGAATTCCGTTTCCTGCCCGGCCCGGTCTTCGCCCAGCTGGTGCTGGCCGACGAAATCAACCGGGCGACCCCGAAGACCCAGAGCGCCCTGCTCGAAGCCATGGAGGAAGGCCAGGTCAGCGCCGAGGGGCAGACCCGGGCGCTGCCCCGACCGTTTTTCGTGATCGCCACGCAAAATCCTTCGCACCAGATCGGCACCTTCGCGCTGCCCGAATCGCAGCTCGACCGCTTCCTGATGCGCATCGAACTAGGTTACCCCGATCGCGTCGCCGAGAAGGCGCTGCTCGCCGCCGGCGGCCAGCGCGCCCAGGCCGAGCAACTGGCCGCCGTGTTCGCGGCGGCCGACCTGCCGGCCTGGCAAGAACAGGTGGCGGCGGTGCATGCCGCCGGCCCGCTGATCGACTACGTGCAGGCCCTGCTCGACGCGACGCGCCGCAACCCGGCCTTCCAGCACGGCCTGTCGCCGCGCGCCGGGCTCGGCCTGCTCGCCGCCGCCCGGGCCTGGGCCTGGCTGGCCGGGCGCGACATGGTGCTGCCCGACGACATCCAGGCCGTCCTGCCGGCGGTCGCCGCCCATCGCCTGCGGACCACCCAGGGCGGCGGCCCGGCCCTCCCGGAAGACATCGCCGCCCTGGTGCGCAGCGTCGCCATTCCCTGAGAGCCTGTGAAATATGTGTTCACACCCGCTCCCCGCGCCCAAATAATTCACAGGCCCTGAACGCCGTGCGCCTGGTCACCTTCCTGCAGGAAAAACTGTTCCGCTGGCAGAGCGACGGCACAGCGCCGCTGCGCCTCGGCCAGCGGCGGATCTTCATCCTGCCGTCGCGCGGCGGCCTGCTCTACGCCATGACGCTGGCCGTCATGCTGGTCGGCGCCATCAATTACAACCTGGCGCTCGGCCATCTCCTGGTCTTCGCTCTGGCCGGCATCGGTGTCGCCGGCATGGTGCATGCGTTTCGCAACCTGCACGGCCTGCTCGTCACGCCGGGCCGTAGCGCCCCGGTCTTCGCCGGCGACCTGGCCCATTTCGAGCTGAGCCTGGCCAACGACCGCGCCAGCCCCCGCTTTGCCCTCGAACTGGCGGCGCCAGGCAGCGAACCGGTGATTGCTGCGGTCGACGGCAAAAAAGACGCAAAAATCAATATTCCGCTGGCCACCACCCGGCGCGGCTGGCTGGCCCTGCCCCGGGTGCGCCTGAGCACCCGCTACCCGCTCGGTCTGTTCACGGCCTGGGCCTACCTGCAGCCGGCCATGCGCTGCCTGGTGTACCCGCGGCCGATTTCCCACCCCTTGCCGCCGGCCGCGCCCTCGCCAACCGGCGGCGACCGCCGGGGCGACGGCGGCCGGGACGATTTCGCCGGCTTCCGCCCGCGCCAGCCGGCCGACTCGCCCCGCCATGTCGCCTGGAGGGCCAGTGCCCGCCAGGCCGATGGCGGCAGCTTGCTGGTCAAGCAATTCGCCGGCGGCGCCCAGGTCGACCTGGTGCTCGACTGGCAGCAGACCGATCCCGGCGTCGACGACGAAAGCCGCCTCGGCATCCTGGCCGACTGGGTGCTGGCTGCCGAAGCCGCCGGGGTTCGCTACGCCTTGCAACTGCCCGGCCAGGCCCTTGCCCCTGCTTCCGGCGAGGCGCACTGCCGGCGCTGTCTGGAAGCGCTCGCCCTGTTCGACGCATGAGCACGCCGGCCAACGCCGCCCTCGACCGCCTGGCGACGCCGTGGCTGTTCGCCTGCGCCCTGGCCAGCGCATTGCCCCACGTCCTGCATCAGCCGGTCTGGCTCAGCCTGCTCGCCGGCACCCTGCTCGGCTGGGCCTTCTGGCTGTGGCAGCACGATCGCCGCCTGCCCGGCCGGTGGCCGCTGGTCATCCTGGTCGGGGCGGCCTGCGCCGGCATCCTGATCGAGTACCGCAGCCTGTTCGGCCGCGATGCCGGCGTCGCCATGCTGGTCGTCTTTGTCGCCATGAAGCTGCTCGAACTGAGAAGCCGGCGCGACGCCATGGTCGTCGTCACCCTCGCCTGCTTCCTGCTGCTCACCCACTTCTTCCATTCGCAGAGCATCCCGACGGCGCTCTGGCTGCTGGCCACCGTCGTCCTCATTACCGCCACCCTGGTCCGCCTGCACGGCGGCCCGGCCTGCACGCCGCGCATCGCGCTGCGCCACGCCGCCGTGCTGGGCGCCCAGGCGCTTCCCTTCATGCTCGTCCTCTATCTCCTCTTCCCGCGCATCAGCGGCCCGCTGTGGGGCCTGCCGGCCGACGCCCATAGCGGCAAGACCGGGCTCTCCGACACCATGTCGCCGGGCAGCATCGCCCGCCTTGCCCAGAATGGCGACATCGCCTTTCGCGTGCGCTTCGACGGCCCCGCCCCGCCCCGGCAGAAGCTCTACTGGCGCGGCCCGGTCCTCGAGCATTTCGACGGCACCACCTGGCGCCCCTTCGAAGGGCGCCGGCCGGCCGAAACGTTGGAGATCATCAGCCCGCCGATCCGCTACCAGAGCACGCTGGAAGCCCACGACCAGCGCTGGCTGCTTGCCCTCGACGCACCGACCGCGCTGCCCGACGACGTCCGCCTCAACGGCACGCTGACGGCGAGCAGCCGCAAGCCGGTCAGCGAACGCCGACGGGTCAGCCTGGCGGCCAGCCTCGACTACCGTTTCAACCGCGACGAAGATCCGGCGATTCTCAGACGCAACCTGGCGCTGCCGCCCGGCCGCAACCCGCAAGCCGTCGCCCTCGCCGCCGGCTGGCGCAACGCCGGCCGCGAGGCCATCCTCGGCAAGGCCCTCGCCCTCTTCGCCAGCGACTTCACCTACACGCTGCAACCGCCGCTGCTCGGCGACAACGGCATCGACCAGTTCCTGTTCCAGACCCGGCGCGGCTTCTGCGAGCACTTTGCCGCCGCCTTCGTCGTCCTCATGCGCGCCGCCGACATTCCGGCCCGGGTGGTCGGCGGCTACCAGGGCGGCGAGTTCAATCCGCTCGACGACCATGTCGTGGTCCGCCAGTCCGATGCCCATGCCTGGGCCGAAGTGTGGCTGCCCGGCCGGGGCTGGGTCCGCGTCGACCCGACGGCCAGCGTGTCACCGTCGCGCATCGAAGCCGGCATCGCCGACGCCCTGCCCTTCGGCGAACCGTTGCCCGGCGTCGTCCAGTGGCGGGCCGACTGGATACGAACCCTGCGTTTCCGCTGGGAAGCGCTGAACAATGCCTGGAACCAACAGGTTCTCGGCTACGACCCCGAGCGCCAGCGCCAGTTGCTCGCCCGGCTCGGCCTGCCCGATGCCGACTGGCGCAGCCTGGCCATCGCCCTCGGCCTGGCCTGCGGCATACTCGCTGCCGGCCTGCTGGCCTGGGCGACTATCCACCGGCCCCGCTGCGACCCGGCCCTGGCACTTTGGCACAAGGCCTTGCGACAGTTGGCGCGAAGCCAGGTAGACTATGCCCCCTGGGAACCGCCACTGGCCCTGGCCGAACGGCTGGGCCAGCAGCGCCCGGAACTGGCCGATGCCTTCCAGGCAGTTGTCAATGCCTACATCGCAGCCCGCTATGGCAAGCCGGGCAGCAACCTCGAAACCCTGCGCGACGCCGTCGCACGCTTCCAACGATAATGCTCAATCCGCTAAAAATCCTTTCCGCCGTGTTCATCGCCGGCTTCGCCAGCGTTGCCGGCGCGGCCCCGGCCTCCCCCAGCTTCGCTGACGATCCGGCCGCCGTTGCCTTCGCCCGCGATCTCGAACAGCGCCACGGCCTGAATGCCGACGAAATAATCGGTCAGTTCGCCCGCATCCATCCGAATGCCAAGGTGCTCAAATACATCAAGCCGCCGAGTTCGCCGACGCAGCGTTCATGGGAACGCTACCGGCCGCGTTTCCTCAACGAAATGCGGATCGAGGGCGGCCTGCGCTTCTGGCAGGAAAACGGCGCCCAGCTGGCCAAGGCCAGCGCCATCTATGGCGTGCCCGAGGAAATCATCGTCGCCATCATCGGCGTCGAAACGCTGTACGGCCGTTATACCGGCGGCTTCAGCGTGCTCGAGGCGCTGGCCACGCTGGCCTTCAACTACCCGCCGCGCGCCGATTTTTTCCGCACCGAACTGGAGCAATTCCTGATCCTGGCCCGTGAAAACGGGCTCGACCCGCTGGCCGTCAAGGGTTCCTATGCCGGCGCCATCGGCATCCCGCAATTCATGCCGGGCAGCCAGCGCCGCTATGCCGTCGATTTCGACGGCGACCAGCGCGTCGACCTCGGCAACAGCGTCGACGACGCCATCGGCAGCGTCGGCCGCTTCCTCGAGCAACATGGCTGGCTGGCCGGCGAGGCCATCGCCGTCCGGGCCAAGGTGGCCGGCACACCGGACCCGGCACTGATCGAGGCCGGCATCCAGCCGACGCTCAAGGTCGGCGACCTGGTCGACAAAGGCATACGCGCCGAAGCCGACCCGCAGGCCTTCGTCACCCTGGTCGATCTGGTGTCACCCGGCCACGAAACGGAATACTGGCTGGGATACAACAACTTTTACGTGATCACCCGCTACAACCGGTCGAGCTTCTACGCCATGTCGGTGTTCCAGCTGGCCGAGGAGATCCGCCGCCGGATGTGCGAGGAACAATCGTCTACAGCAGGGAGTCGCGAGAAATATTGCCGCGCTTGATGATCTTGCGCAGGCGATCCAGACCTTCCATCTGGATCTGCCTGACCCGTTCGCGGGTCAGGCCGATGTCGCTGGCGATGACATCCAGCGTTGCCACGTCGACGCCGTTCAGGCCATAGCGGCGCTCGATCACCAAGCGCTGGCGCTCGGTCAACTGGTCGAGCCAGTCGTCGACCAGCGAACCGATCTCGCTCAGTTGCAGCAGGGACTCGGGATCGCCACCCGCTTCGTCGGCGATCAATTCGGCCATGGTGTGGTTGGGATCGATTTCAAGCGGCGCGTCGAGCGAGGCAATGTGTTCGTTGAGCGAGAGGATGCGCCGCACATCGTCGACCGGGCGATCGATCAGCAATGCCACGCGCTCGACCGTCGATTCGCGCCGGTCGGCCGATTCCAGATGACGCATGGCCCGCAACACCAGGTTGATTTCCTTGACGACGTGGACGGGCAGCCGGATGGTCCGCGCCTGGTTCATGATGCCGCGCTCGATGTTCTGGCGTATCCACCAGGTGGCATAGGTGGAAAAACGGAAGCCGCGCTCGGGATCGAATTTTTCCAGCGCGTGGATCAGACCGAGGTTGCCCTCCTCGATCAAGTCGAGCAGCGGGATTCCCCGGTTCAGGTAATGCTTGGCGATATTCACGACCAGCCGCAGGTTGTGCTCGATCATGCGCTGCCGGGCAGCGAAGTCGCCGGCACACACCAGGCGGGTCGTCGCCAGTTCTTCCTCGGGCGTCAACAGCGGCTTGGCGCCGATTTCGCTCAGGTAAAGCTGGGTGACGTCCTCGAGCAGGTCGGGTTCGGCGGCTGGCAGTTCGATTTCCGGCGAGGCCAGCGGCTCTTCGGGCTGGCCGTCAAACTCGTCGTCGATGCAGTCGCCGATATCGGTCATCGTTTCGGTAGATACAAGGCCGGATCGACCGGCTTGCCCTGCTTGCGGATCTCGAAGTGCAGCTTGACCGAATCGGCATCGCTATTGCCCATTTCGGCGATCTTTTGTCCCCGGCTGACCTGCTGGCCTTCCTTGACCAGGATCTTGCGATTGTGCGCGTAGGCCGAAAGGTAGGTGGCGTTGTGCTTGACGATGACCAGTTCGCCAAAGCCGCGCAGGCCGTTGCCGGAATAGACCACCTTGCCGTCGCCGGCCGCCAGCACCGGGTCGCCGGCCTTGCCGGAAAAATCGAGGCCCTTGTTGCCGGATTCGCTGTAGGGCGCGGAAATTCGCGCCGAGGTCGGCCACATCCAGGGCACGTCGTCCGGCCCAGTGGCCACCGCCGGATCCGGTCCCGGTGCCGGGGCCGGCTGGCTGGTTGGCTCAGGCTTGGTTTCCGGCTTGGCCGCCGTCGGATTGTTCAGGCGGGCATAGGCTTCGTCGGAATAAGGCTCCTTGCCCGCTCGCGGCTCGCGCTTGACGCCGTCACCCGGCGTGGCGACGGCAGGCGGTGCCGAAGAATCCAGCGAACGCGTCTCGATGCCTCCGCCGATGGCGACCGGGCTGGCCTTCACGCCATCAACCGCTTCCGGGGGACCCGGTGGCGCAATTCGCAAAATCTGCCCTTCGCGGATGGTGGCCAGCGTAGACATGTTGTTCCAGGCAGCTACCTCGCGGTAATCCTGGCCGTGCTCGAGCGCGATGCGGTACAGGGTATCGCCGCGCTTGACCGTGTAGTAACCAGGCCCCGAAGGTTGCGAGGCGACCGCCGACCGGGATTGCACGGGCCCCGAACGGTCGACCGACGGGGCGGGCTGTTGGGACATGCAGCCGGCCAGAATCAGAAGCGAGGAAACCAGACAGACTTTACGAATCATTGCGTTCCTGAGAGTAACGGGACGAAGCGGACGGCATCCAGCCGCGTTTCGGAATAACCCTGTGCCGAGCGTTCGATAAAGCGAAGATACTGCTCCGTGGTCCCGACTGGCAAGACCATGCGGCCGCCGACAGCCAATTGTTCGAGCAGCGCCTGGGGAACATGAACCCCGGCGGCAGCCACGATGATGCTGTCGAACGGTCCGGCTTCGGGGAGCCCCAACTGCCCGTCGGCATGCTTGAGGCGAACGTTGAACTGCTTGAGCACGCGCATGTTGGCCTTGGCTTTCTCGAGCAAGGGGCCGAGGCGTTCAACGGCGTATACATCCTTTGTCAACTGGGCGAGGACCGCTGCCTGGTAGCCACAACCGGCGCCGATCTCGAGGGTCTTGCCCAACGACTGGCGGCCGTTGAGCAGGAGTTCGATCATCCGGGCGACGACGTAGGGCTGCGAGATGGTCTGCCCCATGCCGAGCGGCAGGGCCGTATCCTCGTAGGCACGCGAGGCCAGCGCCTCCTCGACGAAGACATGGCGAGGAACCGCCGCCATGGCGGCCAGGACCATATCGTTGCGGATGCCCTTTTCGCGCAGACGCTCGATCATGCGCGCCCGGGTCCGTTGCGACGTCATGCCGATGCCGTTCAACACGCCGGAACTCACAACGCCCACTGGCGGATGGAAGGCAATTGGGCGACGTGGGTCAGATCGATCTGCAAGGGCGTAATCGAGACAAAACCGCGGTCGACCGCATTGAAATCGGTTCCCGGGCCGGCATCGGCGGCGCCACCGGCGGCACCGATCCAATAAACCGTTTCATTTCTCGGCGATTGCATTTTTACGACCGGTTCGGCCTTGTGCCGACGCCCCAGACGGGTAACCTCAGTGCCTTTCAATTCGACATAGGGAATATCCGGGACATTGACATTCAACAGAACCGGTTCCTTGATCGGATTGCGAATAAAGCGCTCGACCAGTTGGCGGGCGACCTGGCCGGCCGTCGCATAGTTTTTTGGTTCGAAACTGGTCAGTGAAATGGCGATCGACGGTATTCCCAGTAAATACCCCTCGGTAGCCGCCGCCACCGTTCCCGAATAAATCGTGTCGTCACCCATATTGGCGCCGTGATTAATCCCGGAAACGATAATATCGGGCAATTGATCGAGCATGCCGGTCACCGCCAGGTGCACGCAATCAGTCGGCGTACCGTTGACGTAATGAAAGCCGCTGGCAGCCTTTCTAAGCACCAAGGGCCGACTCAGGGTCAGCGAATTGCTGGCGCCGCTGCAGTTTTGCTCGGGCGCGACGACGACAATATCGCCGAGACCGGCCAGCGCCCCGGCCAAGACCTCCAAGCCAGGGGCAAAATAGCCGTCGTCATTGCTGAGCAGAATACGCATCGATCAAATCAGGAGGTTATCAAGCGTGGCGCCACTGGCCAGCCAGGACTCAACCCATTTCGGCTTGCGGCCGCGACCGGTCCATTCGAGTTCGGGATTTTCCGGGTGACGATATTTGGCCTTGACCTTGTTTCCGGACGAAGCCTTTATTTTTGCATCCTTGCCCAGCAAATCCTCGATGGCATAACCCCGTGATTTGGCGAAGGCACGGACTTCATTCAGGACATTTACCTTTTCAACTGCTTCCCGGCGTTTGATCTCGGCGGGAATCTGCTGCTGCAGATCGCGCAATTGCGTGACAGACAATGTGGACAAATCCATGATTACCTCCTTTTAAATGCGTGGCGATAATTTAAATTGTCTATATTTATTTTTCAACGCCATAAATTAAAAAACCGGCAGAGCCGGTTATTTAATTTGGTCGGGGCGGCGGGATTCGAACTCGCGACCCCTTGCACCCCATGCAAGTGCGCTACCAGGCTGCGCTACGCCCCGACAAGCCGGCTATTATACCTAAAAACCGAAAGTTTCAAAGCCGCAACATCTCGATAATCGACTGCAATTCGGAACGCAATCCACCCGGCACTTTTCCGGACTCGGCAACGTCCTGGGCCACGACCTCGCCCGCCCCACCTTCATCGAGGCGATTACGCGCGCCGCTGATGGTAAAGCCCTGGTTATAAAGGAGTTCGCGGATACGACGAACGAGCAAGACTTCGTGGTGCTGGTAATAACGGCGGTTTCCCCGGCGCTTGACCGGTTTGAGTTGATTGAACTCCTGCTCCCAGTAGCGCAACACATGCGGTTTGACACCGCATAGTTCGCTTACCTCGCCGATGGTGAAGTAGCGCTTGGCGGGAATCGGCGGCAATTCGTCGCCACCGCCGGTTTTATGCCGTGGTTCCATCGAAAGCTAGCTCAACGTCCGATTTCAATTTCTGGCTGGCATGAAAGGTCACCACGCGCCGCGCCGTGATGGGGATTTCCTGCCCTGTCTTGGGATTCCGTCCGGGACGCTGCGGCTTGTCGCGCAGCTGGAAATTGCCGAAACCGGACAACTTGACGCCATCCCCGGTTTCCAGCGCATTGCGGATTTCTTCAAAGAAAGCTTCGACCATGTCTTTGGCCTCACGCTTGTTGAGTCCAACTCTTTCGAAAAGAAGGTCGGCGAGTTCGGCTTTGGTTAACGTCATCGTTATTGTTCCGTCAGGCACGCAGTTGAGCACCGAATGCCTGTTCGAAACAGGACACCAGCTGCTGCATCGCAGCATCAACTTCCGAATCTTGCAAAGTGCGTTGAGTATCTTGCATAACTATACGAAACGCAAGACTTTTCTTGTTTTCCGGGACACCCTTTCCAACGTAAATATCGAACAACTGGACGTCCTGAATGAGGCCGGTTTTCTGGCTTTCGATACCGTCGAGCAGGGTCTGCAAAGCGAGGTCGTGATCGACCACGATGGCCAGGTCGCGAACGACTGCCGGGAATTTTGAAACCTCAGCGTAGGCCGGCACGACGACTTGCTTGATCGATTCGAACTCCAGTTCGAAAACGATAGGCGCATGGGGCAAATCGTATTTTTGTGCCCATTCCGGATGCAGTTCGCCGATGCAGCCGATTTCGCGACCTTGCAGGAGAATCCGGGCGGCGCGCCCGGGATGCAGGGCCGGATGGGCGAGCTTCTCGAAGCGCAATTCGGCAGGAGCCAGCAAGGCCTCGATGTCGCCCTTGACGTCGAAGAAATCGACCTTGCGCCCGCCGCCAGCCCAGCTTTCCGGCAAGGCGCCGCCGTAAGCCAGTCCGGACATTTTGAGGGGCTGGCAAAAACCGGCAACCGGTGCGCCAGCCGGATCGCGCCGGAAGACGCGACCGACTTCGAAGAGACGGACCCGGCTCTGCTTGCGCTTCAAATTGGTCTGCAGGTTGTCGACCAGCCCGCCGAACAGGTTGGAACGCATCACCGCCATCTGGCTGGCGATCGGGTTGGCCAGGCGGATCAGTTCGGCTTCGTCGGTCTTGCCGGCGAAATCGGCTTCCCAGGCGGTGTCGACGAAGGCGTAATTGACCACTTCCTGGTAGCCGCGATCAGCCAGCATCTGGCGGATGCGGTAGGCCGGGCGCTGCGCCTCGGGCTGGCGCAGCATGGCCATGCGGGCGCGCGGCGCCGGCGCCGGGATATTGTCGTAGCCGACCAGACGGGCGATTTCCTCGATCAGGTCTTCCTCGATTTCCATGTCGAAACGCCAGCTCGGCGGGGTGACCAGGAAATCGTCGCCGTCCTGCGTGAACTGCAGCGCCAGGCCGCTGAAGATGCCGGCGATGCGCGCTGCGCCGAGCGGCACGCCGAGCACCTTCTCGGCGCGCGCGGTACGCAGGCGCACCGGCGGGCGGGCCGGCAGTTCGGCGCGCGCCTCGACGACCGGGCCGGCCTGGCCGCCGCAGATGTCGAGAATCAGTTGCGTGGCGCGCTCGATAGCCCGGGCGGTGCCGCCGAAATCGACGCCGCGCTCAAAGCGGTGGGAGGCATCCGACGCGAAACCGTAGCGGCGCGCCCGACCGGCGATGGCCTTGGGCGCGAAGAAGGCGGATTCGAGGAAAAGTTCGGTGGTGTCGAGCGTGATGCCGCTCTCCTCGCCACCCATGATGCCGGCCATGGCCAGCGCCTTGGCGTCGTCGGCGATCATCAGGACGTCGCGGTCGACGGCAATTTTCTGCTCATTCAACAACAGCAGTTGCTCGTCCGGCAACGCCAGGCGGGCGCGCACGGCGCCTTCGAGTTTGGTGTTGTCGAAGGCATGCAGCGGCTGGCCGAGTTCGAGCATGACGTAGTTGGTGATATCGACCAGCGCCGAGATGGCACGAATGCCGCTGCGCTCGAGGCGACGCACCATCCATTCCGGCGTCGCGGCGCGGGCGTTGACACCGGCGATGACGCGGCCGTAGTACAGCGGGCAGGCGGCCGGGGCGTCGAGGACAACCGGGCGCGTGGCGGCGATGCTGGCCGGCACGGCGGCGACATGCGGCAGCGCGGTGGCAGCGCCGGTGATGGCGCCGACCTCGCGGGCGATGCCCTGCAACGACAGGCAGTCGGCGCGGTTCGGCGTGAGCTTGATCTCGAACACCGTGTCGTCGAGTTCGAGGTACTGGCGGATGGCCTGCCCGACCGGCGCATCGGCCGGCAGGAGGTGCAGACCGGAAGCGTCCTCGGCAAGGCCGAGTTCCTTGGCCGAGCAGAGCATGCCGGACGACTCGATGCCGCGCACCTTGGCGACCTTGATCTTGAAATCGCCGGGCAGTTCGGCGCCGGGCAGCGCGCACGGCACCTTCAGGCCGGCGGCGACGTTGGGCGCACCGCAGACGATCTGCTGCGGCGTGCCGCTGCCAATATCGACTTGGCAGACATTGAGGCGGTCGGCATCGGGATGCTTGACGACTTCCAGCACCTGCGCCACGACGACCTGGCCGAAGGCCGGTGCCACCGGGCGCATGTCCTCGACCTCGAGGCCGGCCATGGTCAGCAGATGGGAAAGCTCGGCGCTGGAGAGCGCCGGATTGACGAGGTTACGCAACCAGGATTCGGAGAATTTCATGGGCTTGACTCGAAAGTGGGATCAGGCGAACTGGCGCAGGAAACGCAGGTCGCCCTCAAAGAACAGGCGCAGGTCATTGACGCCGTAACGCAGCATGGTCAGGCGGTCGGGCCCGAAGCCGAAGGCGAAGCCGGTGTACTTTTCCGGGTCGATGCCGGCGATCTTCAGCACGTTCGGATGCACCATGCCGCAACCGGCGATCTCCAGCCAGCGGCCCTTCAGCGCGCCGCTCATGAAGGCGACGTCGATCTCGGCCGACGGCTCGGTGAACGGGAAAAAGGACGGACGGAAACGTACCGTCAGGTCGTCGGTCTCGAAGAAGCTCTTGAGGAAATCGGCGATGACGCCCTTGAGATCGGCGAACGACACGTTCTCGCCGACCCACAGGCCTTCGACCTGATGGAACATCGGCGAGTGGGTGGCATCGGAATCGACGCGATAGACGCGGCCCGGCGCGATGATGCGGATTTCGGGCATTTTTTCCAGTTGACCGCGCCCGTCAGGAAGCACTCCTGGGGTGTAGCGGGCCACATGCGCCTGCATGTAGCGCGCCTGGATCGGGCTGGTGTGGGTACGCAGCAGCACCTTGTCGGCGACGCTGCCGTCCGGGTTCTGCAGGTAGAAGGTGTCGTGCATCGAACGCGCCGGGTGATCCTCGGGCGTGTTCAGCGCGGTGAAATTGTGGAAATCTTCCTCGATCTCCGGACCGTCGGCGACTTCGAAGCCGATCGAGGCAAACAGCGACTCGATGCGCTCCAGCGTGCGCGTCACCGGATGCAGGCCGCCGCGCGCTTCAGCGCGTCCGGGCAGCGTCACATCGAGCGCTTCTTCGGCCAGGCGGGCGTCGAGCGCGGCCTTGCGGATGGCTTCGCGGCGGGCGTTGAGCGCATTCTCCACGGTCGTCTTGGCGACGTTGATGGCAGCGCCGGCGGTTTTCTTCTCTTCGGGCGGCAGCTTGCCCAGGCCCTTCAGGAGTTCGGTGATCTGGCCGCTCTTGCCGAGAAAGCGGGCCTTGGCCTGCTCCAGCGCGTCCGGGTCGGAAATGGCAGCGAACGCCGCTTGCGCTTCGCTGACGATCTGATCGAGATTGTCCATGGACTTGTTCCAGCAAAACTACCGATGACACATCGGATAAACAAAAAAGGAGGCTTGCGCCTCCTTTTTTTCTTCAAGCTTTCGCTCAGGCGTCGAGCTTGGCCTTGGCCTGGGCAGCCAGGGCGGCGAAGGCCGGCTGATCGAAGACGGCCAGATCGGCCAGGACCTTGCGGTCGACTTCGATGTTGGCCTTCTTCAGACCGTTCATGAAGGTGCTGTACTTCATGCCCAGTTCACGCGCAGCGGCGTTGATACGGGCGATCCACAGCGAACGGAACTGACGCTTGCGCTGACGACGGTCACGGTACTGGTACTGACCGGCCTTCATCACCGCCTGCTTGGCGATGCGGTATACGTTCTTGCGACGACCGCGGTAACCCTTGGCCTGAGCGAGAACCTTCTTGTGACGGGCGCGCGCCGTTACACCACGTTTGACTCGGGACATGTGCTATCTCCTTACGCGTAGGGCATCATGGCGCGGACGGATGCAACATCGCGCTCGTTAACACCAACGGCACCACGCAGGTGACGCTTGTTCTTGGTCGTCTTCTTGGTCAGGATGTGACGCTTGAAGGCTTGACCGCGCTTGATGGAACCACCAGCGCGAACCGAGAAGCGCTTCTTGGCGCTGCTCTTGGTCTTCATTTTGGGCATTGAATGCTCCTCATGATGTGCCGTCCAGGTGGTTCCCGGCGGGAACGCTTCATTACCCGAAAGCACTTCTTTGTTAGCTGCTAGCTGCTAGTTATTAGCTGTTAGCAGTACTGCTCTGGATCCTAACTACTCGATCCTAATAACTATTTCTTCTTGGCCGGCCCGATGATCATGATCATCTGGCGACCTTCCATCTTCGGCATCTGCTCGACCTGGCCAACGGCCTCGAGATCCGCCTTGATCCGTTCCAACTGGCGCATGCCGAACTCCTGGTGCGCCATCTCACGGCCCCGGAAGCGCAGGGTCACCTTGACCTTGTCGCCCTCATCCAGGAAACGCGTCATGTTCCTCAGCTTGATCTGGTAATCATTCTCGTCCGTCCCCGGACGCAGCTTGATTTCCTTGACCTGAACCTGCTTCTGCTTCAGCTTCGCCTCGTGAGCACGCTTCTGCTCCTGGTACTTGAATTTGCCGTAGTCCATGATGCGACAGACTGGCGGCTTGGCGGTCGGCGCGATCTCGACCAGATCGACCCCGGCTTCTTCAGCCATTTGCAGCGCCGTACGAATACTGACGATACCCAGCTGTTCACCTTCAATACCCTGGAGACGAATCTCCGGAACCGTGATTTCCTCGTTGAGGCGATGTGCCTTATTCTGAGCTATGGTGAGACCCCCGAAAACAACAATAATTAAGCCGTGCCACTTCGCGCTGCGACTTCACCCTGAAGTCGTCCGATCAGTTCATCCACGGACATCTGTCCGAGATCCTGACCACCGCGAGTACGCACGGCTACCAGTCCGTCCGCTTTTTCCTTATCGCCCACAACGAGCTGATAAGGCAGCCGGTTCAAGCTATGTTCGCGAATTTTATAGGTAATTTTCTCGTTGCGCAAATCGGCTTCGGCCCGGAAGCCCGCCACGTGCAGCTTTTGCGCAACATCGGCAGCGTAGTCGGCCTGCTTTTCCGAGATATTCAGCACCACCGCCTGCACCGGCGCCAGCCACAAAGGCAGCGCCCCGGCAAAGTTCTCGATCAGGATGCCGATGAAACGCTCCAGCGAACCGAGAATGGCCCGGTGCAGCATGACCGGCACCTTGCGCGTATCGTCGGCGGCGACATATTCGGCGCCGAGCCGGCCCGGCATCGAGAAGTCGACCTGGATGGTGCCGCACTGCCAGGTACGGCCGATGGCATCCTTGATATGGAATTCGATCTTCGGGCCGTAAAAGGCACCCTCGCCCGGCAACTCGGTCCATTCCAGACCGGAGGCGCGCAGCCCCTGGCGCAGCGCCGCCTCGGCCTTGTCCCAAACCTCGTCGGAACCGACCCGGCTATCGGGACGCAGCGCCAGCTTGACGGCGACATCGTTGAAGCCGAAATCGGCATAGACCTTCTTGACCAGCGCGTTGAAGGCGGTCACTTCGGATTCGATCTGGTCTTCGGTACAGAAAATGTGACCATCATCCTGGACGAAGCCGCGCACGCGCATCAAGCCGTGCAGCGCACCGGTCGGCTCGTTGCGGTGGCAGGAGCCGAATTCGCCGTAGCGCAGCGGCAATTCCCGATAGGAGCGCAGATCGGAATTGAAAACCTGGACGTGTCCCGGGCAGTTCATCGGCTTGACCGCATAGTCACGATTCTCCGACGCCGTCGTAAACATGTTGTCCTTGTAGTGCTCCCAGTGACCGGACTTTTCCCACAACGACTTGTCGAGGATCTGCGGGCAGCGCACTTCCTGATAGCCGTTGTTGCGATAGACGGCGCGCATGTACTGCTCGATCTCCTGCCACACCGCCCAGCCCTTGGGATGCCAGAAGACCAGGCCGGGTGCCTCGTCCTGCATGTGGAACAGGTCGTATTGCTTGCCCAGCCGGCGATGGTCGCGCTTCTCGGCTTCTTCCAGCATGTGCAGGTAAGCGTCGAGGTCTTCCTTCTTGGCCCAGGCCGTGCCGTAGATGCGCTGCAGCATCTCGTTCTTCGAGTCGCCTCGCCAGTAGGCGCCGGCCACCTTCATCAGCTTGAAAACCTTCAACTTGGCCGTGCTCGGCACGTGCGGGCCGCGGCAAAGGTCGATGAAATCGCCCTCGCGGTAGAGCGAGACCTGCTCGCCGGCCGGAATGGCGCCGATCAGCTCGGCCTTGTATTTCTCGCCCTGGCCGAGGAAGAACTTGACCGCATCGTCGCGATCCCAAACCTCGCGGCTGACCGGGATATCCTTCTTGGCCAGTTCGGCCATGCGCTTCTCGATGGCGACCAGGTCTTCCGGCGTGAACGGGCGCTTGTAGGCGAAGTCGTAATAGAAGCCGTTCTCGATGACCGGGCCGATGGTGACCTGGGCTTCCGGGAACAGTTCCTTGACCGCATAGGCCAGCAAGTGGGCGGTCGAGTGGCGGATGATTTCCAGTCCGTCGGCATCCTTGTCGGTCACGATGGCCAGATCGGCATTGCCCTCGATCAGATGGGAGGTATCGACCAGCTTGCCATCGACCTTGCCGGCCAGCGCCGCACGAGCCAGGCCGGCACCGATGCTGGCCGCAACCTCGGCAATGGTGACGGCTTGCTCGTATGAGCGGATGGAACCATCGGGCAGTTTGATATCGGGCATGGGAAATATCCAGGCGAAAAAAAAGTGCGGGATGAGCCGCACTTTTTTGGTCAAACGAAGGCTGACTCGATCAGTGTTTCTGAACCGCGGCGCAAGTTCGGAAAATTGTCAATTTCAGCTCCGTTAGGAATTTGGTAGGCGGTATTGGAATCGAACCAACGACCTCCACGATGTCAACGTGGCGCTCTAACCAACTGAGCTAACCGCCTGAAGAAGGCCGCATTATACGGACGGAAAAGACTGTGTCAACAGCCCTTCGCGTTTTTTTCGCAGTCCGGCGCCGGGCGAAGTAAACTGCCGGCTCAAGCAAGGAGCGTTACATGAACGAAGGCTGGATCATTCTCGGCATATGCCTGATTGTCGTGATCGGCGGCGCCTTGCCGCTGATCAGACCGCGCAACGACATCGCCCCGCCGCCGCCCAGGGAAACCCTGCGCGACTGGCGCAATGAAAAGTAAGGAAGCCCGTGGAATCCCGTATCACCGAACTCGAAATCAAGATCAGCTATACCGAAGACCTGGTCGATGAACTCAACCGCCTGGTCTACCGGCAGCAGCAGCAGATTGACCTGCTGGTCCAGGAACTGCGCGGCCTGCGCGAGCAGGTCCGCACCCTGCAGCCGCACGAACCGCTCAGCCTGCGCGACGAATTGCCTCCCCACTACTGACCATGCCCCAGCCGACGCCGGCCACCGTCATCTATCACGCCGACTGCCTGGACGGATTCGGCGCGGCCTACGCCGCCTGGCTCGCCCTCGGCAAGACGGCGAACTATGTCCCGATGCATCACGGCGCGCCATGGAACATGGCGGAACTGGCCGGGCAGGCTGTCTACATCCTGGACTTTTCCTTCCCGCCCGCCGTGCTGGAAGAACTGGCGAGCATCGCCGGCTCGGTGATCCAGATCGACCACCACGCTTCGGCGCTCGACGCCTGGGCCGGCAAGACGCAGCCCGACGCCCTCGGCCGGCTGGCCTACCAGGCCGCCGACCGGCCACTGCAGGTCATTTTCGACCTGAACAAGTCGGGCGCCCGGCTGAGTTGGGAGTTCTTCCACCGGGACCGGCCCGCCCCCTTGCTGATCCGGCACATCGAGGACCAGGACCTGTGGCGTTTCGCGCTGCCCGGCACCCGCGCCTTCTGCCGCTGGCTACGCCAACAGCCTTTCGACATGGCTGCCTGGCAGCGCGCGATGGCCGAGACGCCGGACGAGAGCGCTCCCGGCTACCGGGAGGCGATGACCCAGGGCAAGGCCATCGAAGGTTTTTTCCAGCGCGAGGTGGAACGCCTGGCCGGCTCACACCTGCGCACCCCGGCCCGCCTGCGCGGCGAACCGGTCGATGCCCTGCAGGCCTTGCGCCATGGCCAGAACATCGTCACCGACGACAACCTCGCCTGGCTCAGCATCCCCGGCACGGCGATCAACGCCAACCTGCTTTTCGCCTCGGAACTGGGCAACATCCTCGCTGAACAGAGCGGCAGCTTCGGCCTGATCTGGCAGTACGCCGGCGACGGCCAGATCAAGGCATCGCTCCGCTCGAAAGGCCGCACCCTCGATCTCGCCGTCGTTGCCACGCGCTATGGCGGCGGCGGCCACCCGAATGCCGCCGGCTTCCGCATGCCGGCCGGGCAGTTTTTCAGGGAAGTGCTGGCCAGGCCGCTCGAAGCTTGAAAAAACCCAAGCCGAGCAGACCCCTACGGTCAACGCAAATAATGGACTTAATTAAAACCATAGTGTATAAATTTAAACACTATGGATGCAAATTAATCCACTAATGGAACCCAGCAGAACAACTGAGGAGTGGGAAGTCGTCCTGGGCGAACAGGCGCGCAATCTTCGCCTGCGCCGGAATCTCGACCAGAAATCACTGGCCGAACAGGCCGGAATCGGGCTGAGCGCGCTGAAAAACCTCGAATCCGGCAAGGGCGCGACGCTGAAGACCCTGATCAGGACGCTACGCGCCCTCGGCCGGGCCGACTGGCTGGAAAGCCTGGCCCCCGAGGTGTCGATCAGCCCGCTGCAGATGCTGAAGAAGCGGCCGCCGCGCCAGCGCGCCTCGCGGCCGCGCAAGGCGGCCGGGGAATAAGCCGTGTACCGGGCAGTGCAGGCGGTCGAGGTTCGCCTCTGGGGAAAAACGGTCGGCGCAGTGGCCCTCGCCCCCCGGCTCGGCTACTACGCCTTCGAATACGACCCGAAATTCGTCGCCGCCGGGATCGATCTCGCCCCGCTCGCCATGCCGCTCAGCGCCACCGGCCAGCCATTCATCTTCACCGACCTGCCGGAGCCGACCTACAAGCGCCTGCCGGCCATGCTCGCCGACGCCCTGCCCGACGACTTCGGCAATGCGCTGATCGACACCTGGATGGCGAGCAAGGGCGTCGCCAAATCGGCCATCACCGCCCTCGACCGGCTGGCCTACATGGGCCGGCGCGGCATGGGCGCCCTCGAGTTCCGGCCGATGCGCGGACCGCATGTCGCCAGCCACACCGCCATCAAGCTGTCGAAACTGGTGGATAGCGCCCGCCTGGCGCTGCATGGCGAAATCGACAGCGACCGCCATGCCGGCGCGGCGCTGGCCCAGATCATCCAGGTCGGCACCTCGGCCGGCGGAGCCCGGGCCAAGGCGACCATCGCCTGGAACCCGCAGACCGATGAAATCCGGGCCGGCCAGTTCGATGTCGATGCCGGCTTCGAGCACTGGCTGCTCAAGTTCGACGGCATGGGGAACGACCGTGAACTGGGGGCCTCGCAGGATTATGGCCGGATCGAGTTCGCCTACTACCTGATGGCGCAGG
Organism: Dechloromonas sp. Dech2017; assembly: GCA_009469585.1. Lineage (GTDB taxonomy): Bacteria > Pseudomonadota > Gammaproteobacteria > Burkholderiales > Rhodocyclaceae > Azonexus. The sequence goes on along the minus strand of SSXW01000001.1, from coordinate 92,740 downwards.
CGGCCGGCATCGAGATGATGCCCAGCCGGCTACTCGAGGAAAACGGCCGGGCCCATTTCATGACTCGCCGCTTCGACCGCGACGGCAACCGCAAGCACCACATGCAGACGCTGTGCGCCATGGCCCACCTCGATTTCAAACAGAAGGCGACGCACGACTACAACCAGCTGTTTCTCGTCATCAAGCAGCTCGACCTCGGCCAGGCGGCGCTGGCCAGCGCCTTCCGGCGCATGCTGCTCAATGTCATGGCGGCCAATTGCGACGACCACAGCAAGAATTTTTCCTTCATCCTGCCCGAGGGCGGCGGCTGGCAACTGGCGCCGGCCTACGACGTGACCCACGCCTACAACCCGCAGGGGGAATGGACCTACCAGCACCTGATGAGCGTCAACGGCAAGTTCAGCGGCATCGGCCGGGCCGACTGCCTGACCGTCGCCGACCGCTTCGGCATCGGCAGCGCGCCGCGGCTGATCGCCGAAGTCGCCGAGGCGGTCGCCCGCTGGCCGGAGTTCGCCGCCCGGGCCAAAGTCGGCGAAGCTGAAATGCGGCGCATCGCCGGGCTCTTCCAAGCCTTTTGAGCAGACAACAAAAAACCCGCCGGAGCGGGTTCAATGGACAACATAAAACTGTGAAAACAATGACTTGGTGCCCAGGAAGGGACTCGAACCCCCACACCTTTCGGCGCCAGAACCTAAATCTGGTGCGTCTACCAATTTCGCCACCTGGGCAGGCGGCGGCATTCTAGCACCGACTTCCCCACTTCCTCCACACCGGACCCGCCATGCCCGTCGATCATTACGAGAATTTTCCCGTCGCTTCCTTCCTGGTGCCGGCGCGCTTGCGCCGACCGATCGAAGTCATCTACCGCTTCGCCCGCACGGCCGACGACATCGCCGACGAAGGCGATGCCAGCCCCGAACAGCGCCTGGCCGGGCTGGCCGCCTACCAGGCCGAACTGGACCGGATCGCCGCCGGCGAAACGCCGCAGACGCCGCTTTTCGCCGACCTGGCCCAGGTCATCGCCGCCCACCGGCTGCCCATCCCGCTTTTCCGCGACCTGCTCGACGCCTTCGCCCAGGACGTGGTCAAGAAGCGCTACGCCGATTACCCCGAGCTGGTCGACTACTGCCGGCGCTCGGCCAACCCGGTCGGCCGGCTGGTGCTGCACCTGTTCGGACGCACCGAGGCCGAGCACCTGGAGCAGTCGGACTGCATCTGCACCGCGCTGCAGTTGATCAATTTCCTGCAGGATGTCGCGGTCGACTGGAAAAAACGGCGAATTTACCTGCCCCTCACCGACCTGCCGCATTTCCGGATCACCGAGGACGACATCGCGGCCGGCCGCTGGTCGGCCAACTGGGCAGCGCTGATGGATTTCGAGATAGCCCGGGCCGAGGCCCTGATGCGCCGCGGCGCACCGCTGGTGCACGCCCTGCCCGGCCGGCTCGGCTGGGAAATCCGCCTCACCGTGCAGGGCGGCCTGCGCATCCTGGAGCGCATCCGGCAGGTGCGCGGCGACGTGTTCACCCGCCGGCCCAAGCTCGGCCCGTGGGACTGGCTCGTTCTGGCCGGCCGTTCCATTAGAATGTAGCCCCATGAATCCCGACCAATATTGCCAGGAGAAGTGCGCCGCCAGCGGCTCCTCCTTCTACTACAGCTTCCTCTTCCTGCCTGCCGAGCGCCGCCGAGCCATCATGGCGCTCTACGCCTTCTGCCGCGAGGTCGACGATGTCGTCGACGAATGCCACGACCCGGCCATCGCCTCGACCAAGCTCGTCTGGTGGCGCCAGGAAATCGACCGCGTCGGCCAAGGCCAGCCGCAACACCCGGTCGGCCAGGCGCTGAAAGGGCTGGACGCCAGCATCAACCTGCCCCGCGAACAGCTGCTGGAAATCATCGACGGCATGGAGATGGACCTCACCCAGTCGCGCTACCTCGACTTCAAGGGCCTGTCGCTTTACTGCTACCGCGTAGCCAGCGTCGTCGGCCTGCTCGCTGCCGAGATCTTCGGCTACACCGACCGCCAGACGCAGAAATACGCCCACGACCTGGGCATGGCCTTCCAGCTCACCAACATCATCCGCGACATCGGCGAGGACGCCCGGCGCGGCCGCATCTACATCCCGATGGACGAGCTCAAACAGTTCAACGTGCCCGCCGCCGACATCCTCAACGGCAAGTATTCCGACAACTTCACGGCGCTGATGCAGTTCCAGTACGAGCGCGCCGAGCGTTACTACGAGCAGGCCTTCGCCCAATTGCCGGCGGTCGACCGCAAGAGCCAGCGGCCGGGGCTGATCATGGCGGCGATCTACCGCACGCTGCTCGACGAGATCCGCCGCGACAACTTCCAGGTCCTGCACCAGCGCATTTCGCTGCCGCCGACGCGCAAGCTGTGGCTGGCCGCCAAGACCTGGATCAGGGGCTGAACCCATGCGGGTGGCCGTCATCGGCGGCGGCTGGGCGGGTATCGCCGCCGCCGTCGAACTGACCGCCGGCGGTGCCGCCGTCACTCTCCACGAAGCCGGCCGCGTGCTCGGCGGCCGGGCCCGCTCGGTCGATATCGACGGCCACACGCTGGACAACGGCCAGCACATCCTGCTCGGCGCCTACCGCGACACCCTGGCCCTGATGCGCCAGGTCGGCGCCGATCCCGACGTCCTTTTCGACCGCCGGCCGCTGCAGGTCGTGGACCGCGGCGGCTTTCGCCTCGCCCTGCCCCGCCTGCCTGCCCCGCTCAATGTCGCCTGGGGGCTGCTCACGGCAAGCGCCGTCGGCTGGCCGGAAAAGCTGCGCACGGCGCGGTGGATGCAGGGCATCAAGCGCCGCAACTTCGTGCTCGACGAAGACTGCAGCGTCGCCGAATGGCTCGACACCGCCGGCCAGACCGGCAGCCTGCGCCGGAACCTGTGGGAACCGCTCTGCCTGGCCGCCCTCAACACGCCGGCCGAGCGCGCCTCGGCCCGGCTTTTCGCCAACGTGCTGCGCGACAGCCTGGGCAGTGCGCAGCGGGCCGACACCGACCTCCTGCTGCCGCGCACCGACCTGGCCCAACTCCTGCCCACCCCGGCCGCCGCCTGGCTGACGGCGCACGGCGCCCGGCTGGTCCTCGGCCATCGGGTGGCGGCCATCGAACCGCTGCCCGGTGGCGTGGACATCGACGGCCAGACCTACGACGCGGCCGTTCTCGCCGTCGCCCCGCAGCATGTTGCCGCCCTCTGGCCGGAAATCGCCCGGCCTTTCGACTACGAACCGATCGCTACGGTCTACCTGAAATTTTCGCCAAAATCGAAATTGCCCTTCCCACTGCTCAAGCTGCCCGGCCCGCATGGGCAATGGGCGGTGGACCGCGGCGACGGCCTGGTCGCCTGCGTGCTGAGCGGCCACGGCGACTGGGAAAGGCTGGATGATGCGAGCCTGGCGGCCAGCCTCGCCAGCGAACTGCAAATGGGCCAGGCGGCGAGCTGGCGCAAGGTGATCCGCGAAAAACGCGCCACCTTCAGCGCCCGGCCAGGGCTGGCCCGCCCACCGGAAACGACCATCCACCCCCGGCTGGCGGTGGCCGGCGACTACACCTGGGCCGACTACCCGGCGACCCTGGAAGGCGCCGTGCGCAGCGGCCGGCGGGCGGCCCGGCTGCTGCTTGCCCGAGGCGCCGGACAAAGCGCCGGCAACTGAGGCTGAGCGGCGCGCCAGCCGGCAGCATCCCGGTTCACTTCTTGCCCCACAGCGATTCGACGCGCAGATCACGGCCGCAGGCCGAACGGTAGTAGCCATAGCGCAGCGGATTTTTCTTGTAGTAATCCTGGTGATAGGCCTCGGCCAGCCAGAACGGCGAGGCTGGCGCCACTTCGGTGTAGATGGTCTTGAAGCGGCCACTGTCGCGCAGCGCCTTGAGGCTGGCCTCGACGATCTGGCGCTCTTCCTCGGTCTGCCAGTAGATGCCGCTGCGGTACTGCGAGCCGACGTCGCAGAACTGGCGGTCCTTGACCGTCGGGTCGATATGCCGCCAGTGGTATTCGACCAGTTGCCGGTAGCTCACCTTCGACGGGTCGTAGATGACGCGAACCGCCTCGGTGTGGCCGGTGCTGCCGGCGCTGACTGCCTCGTAGCTGGGGCGCTCGGTGCGCCCGCCGGTATAGCCCGACTCGACCTCGAGCACGCCGGGCAGTTTTTCAAAATCGGCCTCGCTGCACCAGAAGCAGCCGCCGGCGAAGATCGCCGTCGCCGTTCCCGGCGGATAAGCGGCCGGCTTGGCCATCGGCTCCGCCTCGATCCGGGTGGGCATCGTCATCGCCCCCGCCACCATCAGGCCGATCAAAGCGCCCAGCTTCAATGAATCAGTTTTTCTCATGGCCTCAGGTCCTCAAGGCTGGCAGGGCGGCGCCCCGCTCGACGAAGTGCAGGGCCACGCCGTTATTGCAGTAGCGCTTGCCGGTCGGCTTAGGACCATCGTCGAAGACATGGCCCTGATGGCCGCCGCAGCGCGAGCAGTGATACTCGGTGCGCGGGTAGATCAGCTTGAAATCGGTCGAGGTGCCGAGCGCCCCGGCCAGCGGCTGCCAGAAACTCGGCCAGCCGGTGCCGCTGTCGTACTTGTGGGCGCTGTCGAACAGCGGCTGGTTGCAGGCGGCGCAGATATACGTTCCGGGCCGCTTCTCGTTGTTCAGCGGGCTGCTCCCGGCGCGTTCCGTGCCCTCCTCGAAGAGCACCGTGTAGGCGGCTGGCGAAACCAGCTTCTTCCATTCGTCCCGCGGCTTGACCAGCGGGAACTTGTCGGCCGCCCCGACCCTGCCGAAGGGCAGGACGCTGGCGGCCAGGGCGCCGGAGACGCCGAAAATCCAGGTACGACGATTCATTGCTTGCTCCTCGTTGTTCGCGGAGCCTTTCCGGCTCCTGCACCTTGGTCGGGGCCACCCCGGCATTTCTTACATGTAACCTGCCCATTCAGCCGGCCAGGTAGCTGGCCGGCAGCAGGTAGTGGGCGAGGCTGTCGAAAACCAGGCAATAGACGGCGATCGGCACAGGCAGTCCGATCAGCGTTCCAGCCAGATAGTTCCGGAAACGGACGCCGGACAGGGCCAGCGAATAATTGAGCGCCGGCAGCGTCTGGAAAAGGATGCGCAGCACGGCGACGGCGCGTACCGGCTGGCGGTCGAGACGGGCCAGCAGGCGGACGGCCAGCGGATGATCGAGTTCGCGCAGGGCATTGCCGCCGAGCAGGCGGATGAGCAGGAAGGTGAATACGCAGGACAGGCAGGCCGCGACGTAGGTGGCGAGGCCGCCCCACAGCTTGCCGAGGGCGAGCACGGCGGCTGCCAGGAAGACCCAGCCGGGCACCTGGATCAGGTTGCCGAGCGAGAACAACAGCACGAAGAGCAGCAGGCCGGCCAGGCGGTTGGCTTCGATCTGCTGGTGCAGGTAGGCCAGGCTGAGATGGCCGCGCAGCCCGGAAATCTCGAAAACGGCGAAAAGCAGGCCGATGAACAGGCCGACGCCGAGCAGGCGCAGCCAGGGGCGGCGGCCGGGACGCTCGCTCATCGGCCGAGACGCCCGGCCTGGAGGCGCAAGGTCCGGCCGCAGCGGGCGGCGATCGCCTCGTCGTGGGTGACCAGGATCAGCGTCCTGCCCTGGCTGGCGTTGAGGTCGAACATCAGGTCGATGATCTGCTGCCCGGTCGCCGCGTCGAGATTGCCGGTCGGCTCATCGGCCAGCAGCAGCCGCGGCTCGGGGGCGAAGGCACGGGCCAGCGCGACGCGCTGCTGCTCGCCGCCGGACAGGGTCTTCGGGTAATGCTTCAGGCGCTGGGCCAGGCCGACCCGGGCCAGCCAGTCGCTGGCGACGGTCGCGGCGTTGCCGGCCCCGGCCAGTTCGAGCGGCAGCATGACGTTCTCCAGCGCATTGAGCGAGGGCAGCAACTGGAAGGACTGGAAGACGAAGCCGAGCAGCCGGCCGCGCTGGATGGCCCGCTGATCCTCGTCGAGGGCGGCCAGCGAAGTGCCGTCCAGGCGAATTTCGCCGGCCGTGGGAACATCCAGCCCGGCCAGCAATCCGAGCAGCGTGGACTTGCCCGACCCCGAGGCGCCGACGATGGCCACCGTTTCGCCCGGCATGACCGAAAAGGAAATATCCTGCAGAATCGTCAGCGGCTCGCCACCGCTGTCGACGGTCTTGGCCAGTCCCGACACCTCAACTACCGGTTTATCTGCCATGCGGCTCGTCCTCTTCCTCTTTGCCCTGATTTTCCTTACCCCGCCGGCCCTGGCGGCCAAGACCATCCTGGTTCTCGGCGACTCACTGTCGGCCGGCTACGGCATCCGCCCGGAACAGGCCTGGCCGTCGCTGCTCGACCACCGCCTGGCGGAAAGACAGCTCGATTATAGCGTCGCCAACCTGTCGATCTCGGGCGAAACCACGGCCGGCGGCCGCTCCCGCCTGGCGCCGGCGCTCAAGGCCTACCGGCCGGCCATCGTGGTCATCGCGCTGGGCGCCAACGACGGCCTGCGTGGCCTGCCGCTGGCCCAGATGCGCGACAACCTCAACGCCATGATCGAGGCCTCGCGGGCCACCGGCGCCCGCATCGTGCTGGCCGGCATGCGCCTGCCGCCCAATTACGGGCCGTATGCGGTGGACTTCCACAAGGCCTTCGTCGATATCGCCCGCAGCAAGAAGGCGCCGCTGATCGATTTCCTGCTCGAACCGGTAGCCAGCCGGCCGCAGTTGTTCCAGTCCGACAACCTGCACCCGGTAGCCGAGGCCCAGCCGCTGATCCTCGACCACATCTGGCCGGCCATCGCCCCCCTGCTAAAATAGGGCGATGAAGCCAACCCGCCCCACCGTCGCCGACATCGCGGCCTATGACGAAATCATCGACGCCCGCAGCCCGGCCGAATTTGCCGAAGACCACATCCCCGGGGCCGTCAACTGCCCGACGCTGGACGATGCCCAGCGCGTCGAAGTCGGCACCCTCTACAAGCAGGTTTCCGCGTTCGAGGCCAAGAAGATCGGTGCCGCCATGGCTGCCGAGAACATCGCCCGCCATCTCCGCGAGCGCTTCCTCGACCGGCCCAGGCACTGGAAGCCGCTGATCTACTGCTGGCGCGGCGGCGACCGCAGCGGCTCGATGGCGACCATCTTCCGCGCCGTCGGCTGGCAGGCCGGCCACCTCGAAGGCGGCTACAAGGCCTGGCGCAGCCATGTCGTCAAAAGCCTGGAGGAATTGCCGGCGGCCTACCGCTTCATCGTCGTCTGCGGCGCCACCGGCAACGCCAAGACCCGCATCCTGCAGGCCATCGGCCAACTCGGCGAGCAGATTCTCGACCTCGAGACGCTGGCCAGCCACAAGGGTTCGGTGCTCGGCGTCCTGCCCGACCAGCCACAGCCGACGCAGAAGGCCTTCGAAACGGCGCTGTACGCGGCGCTCAGCCGGCTCGACCCGGCCCGCCCGGTCTATGTCGAGGCGGAAAGCCGCAAGATCGGCAACCTGCACGTGCCGGAGGCGTTGATCACCCGCATCCGCGACGGCGAGTGCGTCAACGTCGACGCTGCCCTCGCGGCCCGCGTCGCCTTCCTGCTCCGCGACTACGATTATTTCCTGGCCCGGCCGGCCTTCCTGGCCAGCCGCATCGAGGTGCTGCGCACCCTGCAGAGCAACGAGACGCTGGGCCGCTGGCACGACCTGGTGGCCGGCGCCGACTGGCCGACCCTGGTCCGCGAACTGCTCGAAACCCATTACGACCCGCTCTACCGGCGCTCGCACGACCGCAACTTCAAGGGCATCCACCAGGCCAGCCAGTTCGCCACCGACGACCTGTCGCCAGACGGCATCGCCCGCCTGGCGGCCGCCATCGTTCACTCACGGACGGCGCAGATCGCCTGACGCATGGCCGGTTTCGGCCGGTCGACGTAGCCTTCTTCGAAAGCGATTTCACGCAGCCCGGCAGTCGCCGCCCATTGCCGCAACTCGCCCGGGCGGAGCAGGAATTGCGGGCTGGACGGCTTGCCGTAGGCGGCGTTGCCGAGCATGAAGGTCTCGTAGATCAGCACTCCGCCCGGCGCCAGCATGGCCAGCACGTCGGGCAGCCGGGGCCGCCACAGGTAGTTGGCGACGACGATGCCGGCAAAGCACCGGCCGGCCAGCGGCCAGCTGTCGCCTTCGAGATCGGCGACAATGGCCTCGATGCCCGGCTGGCCCTGCAATTTTGCAATTGCCGCAAAATCCCTGTCGACCGCAGCGACGGCAAAGCCGCGTTCGGCCAGCAGCCGGGCATGGCGACCGCTACCGCAGGCCAGGTCGAGGACCGCGCCACCAGGCGGGATCAGCCGGCAATGACCTTCGACCCAGGGCGATGGCGGCAGGATGGGGATTTCGTTCGGACTGGCAGGCATGTCGGCGATCGGCTGAGCCGCGAGAAGGGAGGAAAGCGAAGATACCAGCCTCGACCAGCCTCGCCAACGGCTGGCGCCAAGGGCCAATAACCCCACAAGATCAATGACAATGAAGGCGCCTTGTGCCAGAATTTCGCACTGCACAATAACAGCCTGACAAGGGGCAAGACATGTTGGAACAGCACTATCTCACCTCGCTTTTCGAACCGAAGTCGGTCGCTGTCATCGGTGCCTCGGACCGCGAGAACTCGGTCGGCAACATTATCTTCAAGAACATCCTCGGCTCCGGGTACAAGGGCCGTCTCTACGCCATCAACCCCAAGCACCAGACGGTGCAGGGCCAGCCGGCCTACAAGTCGATCGAGGAAATCAGCGCCCACGTCGAGATGGCGGTCATCGCCACCCGGCCGCAGACCGTTCCGGCGATCATCGAGCAATGCGGGCGCAGCGGCGTGCGCAACGTCATCGTCATCGCCTCCGGCTTCTCCGAGGCCGGCCACGTCGGCGCCGCGCTCGAACGCAAGGTGCTCGAGATCGCCCGTTCCTACAACGTCCGCGTCCTCGGCCCCAACTGCCTGGGCGTCATCCGCCCCGAACTCGGCCTCAACGCCACCTTCACCAAGATCACCGCCGAACCTGGCAACCTCGCCCTCGTCTCGCAATCCGGCGCCATGTGCTCGGCCGTGCTCGACTGGGCCAAGGCCAACCAGGTCGGCTTCTCGTCGGTCATCTCGCTCGGCATGACGGCCGACGTCGATTTCGGCGAGATCCTCGACTACCTGATCTACGACAGCCGAACCCATTACATCCTGATGTACGTCGAGGGCATCCGCAACGCCCGCCGCTTCATGAGCGCCCTGCGCTCGGCCGCCCGCATCAAGCCGATCATCCTGCTCAAGGCCGGCCGCCACGAGGCCGGCGCCATCGCCACCGCCACCCACTCGGGCATGGCCGCCGTCTCCGACACCGTCTTCGATGCCGCCGTGCGCCGGGCTGGCGTCGTCCGCGTCCAGAACGTCGGCCAGCTGTTCTACGCCGCCAAGGCCCTGGCCTCCAAATTCCGGCCGCTTGGCAACCGCCTGGCCATCATCACCAACGGCGGCGGCCCCGGTGCCATGGCTGCCGACCGCGCCGGCGACCTGGGCATCCCGCTGGCCGAGCTGAGCAACGAAACGATGGCCACGCTCAACAAGTCGCTGACCAACAACTGGTCGCACGGCAACCCCATCGACATAGACGGCGACGCGACGCCGGAGCGCTACCGCGAAACCATCCTGACGGTGACCCACGATCCGAACGTCGATAGCACGCTGGTCATGCTCTCGCCGCAGGCGATGACCGACCCCATGGCGGTGGCCAAGGCGATCATCGAAGTCGCCGACAAGCTGAACCGTTCGCTGATCTGCTGCTGGATGGGCGAGGAGCAGGTGCGCGAGGCGCGCAAGCTGCTCGAAAGTTCGGGCATTCCCGCCTTCCGCATGCCGGAAACGGCAATCGAGCTGTTCCACCACATTTCCAAGTACTACCGCAACCAGAAGCTGCTGCTGCAGACGCCGGAACCGACCCGCCAGCACGGCCGGCCCGAGGCGGAAGGCGCCAAGATGCTGATCGAGGCCCTGCTCGCCGAGCGCCGCAAGGTGCTGTCGGAAATGGAATCGAAGGCCATCCTGCGCGCCTTCAAGGTGCCGGTGGCGCAGACCATGGTCGCCCGCACCGCTACCGAGGCGCTGCTGCTGGCCGAGCAGATCGGTTTCCCGATCGCCATGAAGGTCGACTCGCCGGACCTCACCCACAAGTCCGATGCCGGCGGCGTGCGCCTCAACATCGGCAATGCCCCGGCCGTGCGCAACGCCTACCACGACATCATCGATACTGTGAAGAAGCGCCAGCCGAACGCCCGCATCAACGGCGTGTCGATCGAGCCCTTCCTGTCGCGGCCGAACGGCCGCGAGCTGATGATCGGCGTTTTCCGCGACCCGATTTTCGGGCCGGTCATCACCTTCGGGGCCGGTGGCTTCGACGTCGAGATATTCAGCGACCGCTCGGTGGCCCTGCCGCCGCTCAACAAGTTCCTCGCCAAGGACCTGGTCGATTCGACCCGCGCCTCAAAAATCCTCGACCAGTTCCACAACATGCCGCCGGTCAACCGCGACGCGTTGAAGGAAGTGCTGCTCTGCATCTCGGAGATGGTCTGCGAACTGCCGTGGATCCAGGAACTCGACCTCAACCCGCTGATCGTCGATGAAAACGGTGCCATCGCGGCCGACGCCCGCATCGTCATCGACCACGCGGCCAGTGCCAGCGGCGACCGCTACGCCCACATGTCGATCTATCCCTACCCAGTGCACCTGATCCAGGAATGGCAGATGAACGACGGCAAGGTCGTCACCATCCGCCCGATCCGCCCGGAAGATGCCGACATGGAGCAGGAATTCGTCAAGAACATGTCCGACGAATCGCGCTACTACCGTTTCATGGACACCCTGCGCGAACTGACCCAGACCATGCTGGTCCGCTTCACGCAAATCGACTACGACCGGGAGATGGCCTTGGTCGCCACCATCGCCGACGAATCGGAAGGCGCCCCGGAAGGCAAGGACCTGCAAATCGGCGTCGCCCGCTACGTCGTCAATCCGGATGGCGAATCGGTCGAGTTCGCGCTGGCCGTCGGCGACGACTGGCAAAAGTGCGGCGTCGGCCGCAAGCTGATGACGGCGCTGGTCGACTGCGCCCGGATGAAGGGCTATCGGGCCGTGGTCGGCGACGTGCTGTCGACCAACGCCAAGATGTTCCGCCTGATGACCAGCCTCGGCTTCACCATCCACCCGCACCCCGACGACACCGCCGTCAAGCGCGTCGTCAAGCCGCTGACCGGTTGATGCCGATGACCGATCGCCACGCCGCCCGCAGCAGGGATAAAATGTTGACCGCCATTCTTTCCGGACAATAGAAGTGCGCTGTTTGCTCATCGCAACGCTCGTTACGTTCACCTCGCCGGCCTGGGCACAGTTCTTCGAGCCGCTGCCGGGCAGTGAAAAGCCGGTGGCCGTCGAGGCACCGCTGGCCGTCGACCTGCCGCCTCCGGTGAGCGAAACGATCGTCGTCGTCACCCCGGTGCCGATGCCGATCGCGGCCACCGTCGTCGAAATTCTCAAGCCAACCGGCCATGGCCATAAGCTGCGCCCGGCCAAGAAGGCCAAGCCGGCAGACAAGCCGGATTTCCCGAAAGCCCTGTTGTCCCGCAGCGAACGCCGGCAACTCGCCCTGCTGACCGCCAGCAGCAAGCCCGAAGACCTGCTGCGCAGGTTCCTGCACGACCAGAATGGCGAGACGGCCTACGACGCACTGACCCTGCACAGCTTCTACAGCCGGCCCCGCCTGGCCACCGAAGCGCAAGCCGACATGCCGGAAGCCGACGAACTTTCCGACACCGTCAAGCTACGCCTGCTGCTGGCCCGCCTCAAGGCCGTCGAAGCGCTTGCCCTGGCCCAGGTCGCCGACCCGGGCGACGAGCTGCCGGCCGACATCGCTCAACGCCTTGCTGCGGCGCGGCACAAGGCCGTCGAAGCCCACCGCAACAAGTTTTCCTGAGCCTTTACCGGTTGCCGGTCAGCTGGAACGGCGGAAAATAAAAAAGCCAGCCCGGCTGGGCTGGCTTCTCGGAAAACACCTGGTCGTTTATTCGCCGAAGAAATTCACGTCGTAGGGATACGACTTGTGCGGCATCCGGGATTCGGCGTTGCGGGCCGTGGTGTCGGTATCCTGCTTTTTGTCCCACCACAAGGCGCGGCCGGCCTTCTGGCTTTCAACCCACTCCGGATTCTTGGCCAGTTGCTCGTTCATCCAGGTCTGGTGGTCCGATACGTAGCTGCTATTGACGTCACCCATTTGATTGCTTCCTCAAGCTGATCAACACAATCCGGGAATTCTAGCATGCCTGTCGGCCGGCTTGCGGAGTACCAAATCGGCGACCAGCACGGCCCGGTAAAACATCAGCCGACAATTTGATCTGGATCAGATCACCAACAATAAATTAGCATATTCTGATATTTAGCAGGCCTGCGCCATAAGGAGCGATGCGACTTGGGGAGGTTGCCCGTTCCGCCACGATAAATGGAGACACATGATGAACCGTGTGCGTAGGCTTTGGTGCGCGTGCCTGCTGGCGATTCCGCTATTCGTCCAGTCGGCCGAGCAGCCGCCGACGCCGTTGGCAGCTGCGACGGCAATCCGCAAGACCACCACCGACCACAGCAAGCTGGAGGCCCTGCAGGGGCCCTTCAAGACCGGTCCGGAAGTAACCAAGGCCTGCCTGAGCTGCCACAACACCGCCGGCCACCAGGTGATGAACAGCATCCACTGGCAGTGGGAGGCGACCAGCCCGACCACCGGCAAGAAGCTGGGCAAAAAGTGGGCGGCCAACAATTTCTGCGGCTCGGTGCTTTCCAACGAGCCGCGCTGCACCAGTTGCCACGCCGGCTACGGGTGGACCGACAAGGGCTACGACTTCAGCAACCAGGAAAATGTCGATTGCCTGGCCTGCCACGACAACACCGGCACCTACAAGAAGATCTCGACCGATGCCGGCCACCCGCTCTACGAGCCGCGCGAGATGCCCAAGGGCAGCGGCAAGATCGTGCAGCCACACGACCTGGCGAAGATCGCCCAGCATATCGGCAAGCCCGGGCGGGCCAACTGCGGGGCCTGCCACTTCAACGGCGGCGGCGGCGATGCGGTCAAGCATGGCGACCTCGACACCTCGCTGATCAAGCCGCCCAAGTCGCTCGATGTGCACATGGCCAAGGACGGCGCCGACATGGTCTGCGCCGACTGTCACACATTCAACGCCCACCAGCCTTCGGGCAGCCGTTATGCGGCAACCGCCAAGGACAAGCATGGCTTCGACCTGCCCAAGGACGACCATAACCGGGCGACTTGCGAATCCTGCCACGGCTTCGTGCCGCACAAGGAAGCCAAGATCAACAACCACACCAGCAAGGTGGCTTGCCAGACCTGTCACATTCCCGAATTTGCCCGGGGCGGCATTGCCACCAAGATGCTGTGGGACTGGTCGACGGCCGGCAGGATGGGACCGGATGGCAAGCCGCTGTTCGTCAAGGATGAGCACGGCCACCTGGCCTACTCGGCCGAGAAGGGTGATTTCAAGTATGGCGAGAACGTTCGCCCGGAATACAAGTGGTACAACGGCGTGGTTCACCAGCTCGCCATCACCGACAGGATCGACAATCAACTCGACCAACACGGCATTCTCGAACTGAACCGCGTCGAAGGCTCGGCCAGCGACCCGAACGCCCGTATCTGGCCGTTCAAGGTGATGCGCGGCAAGCAGCCTTACGACACGGTGAACAATACGCTGGTGGTCAACCACGTCTATGGCAAGGATGACACCTCGTTCTGGAGCAATTTCGACTACGCGAAATCGATCAAGGCCGGCATGGATTACGCGGGATTCCCGTACAGTGGCCAGTTCGGCTTCATCGAAACGCGGATGAACTGGTTCATCACCCACATGGTGGCGCCCAAGGACCAGGCTGTGCCCTGCCAGGAATGCCACACCCGGGCCACCGACGGCCGGCTGACGGCGATCACCGACATCTACCTGCCGGGTCGCGACACCAACCAGCTGGTCGACCTGTTCGGCGGCCTGGCCATCATCGGCGCCATCGGCGGCGGCCTGCTCCACGGCATCGTCCGCCTGATCGCCCGCCGCAAGGAGAAAGCAAAATGAGCGAACGCATCTACATCTACAAACGTTACGAGCGCTTCTGGCACTGGTCGCAGGCCCTGTTGATCATCGCCATGATGATCAGCGGCTTCGAGGTCCATGGCAGCTACGTCCTGCTCGGCTTCAAGAAGGCCGTCCAGCTGCATACGGTGGCCGCCTGGGCCCTGATCACGCTGTGGGCCTTCACCATTTTCTGGCAATTCACCACCGGCGAATGGCGCCAGTACCTGCCCACCCTGAAAAACGTCATGGCCATGGTCCGGTACTACACCATCGGCATCTTCAGCGACGCGCCGCACCCCTTCCGCAAGACGGCGGTGCAGAAGCACAACCCGCTGCAGCGCCTGGCCTATCTCGCCCTGCTCGCCTTCATTTCGCCGCTGATCTGGGGAACGGGAATTTTCTACCTGTTCTACGGCAACTGGGCCCGGCTCGGCCTCGACCAGACCCTGTCGCTGCAGACAGTGGCGGTGCTGCACACGCTGGGCGCCTACCTGATCACCGCCTTCTTCTTCATCCACGTGTACCTGACGACCACCGGCCACACGATCTTCGCCCACATCAAGGCGATGATCACCGGCTGGGAGGATGTGGACGGGAAGCACTGACCACGAACGATTCCTTGCGTCTTGCGGGCGGGGTTCGCCTCGCCCGCTTTTTTGAATTGGCCGATTTTTGCCGTCGACCGCCGGACTTTGCCTGGCCAAACGACGGTGGTCTACACTGATAGTGAGGCTTCGCATTCGCAACCCGCGCAGGAGACTGACCATGAACCGCGACGAAATGGTACGCAAGATGCACGACCGGCTGGATCAATGGAACCAGGAGATCGACCAGCTGATGGCGAGGAAGGAACAGGCCGAGGCGTCGGCGCGCGACGAATGGCATGCCCGCCTCGACGAATTGCGCGGCCACCGGGACAAGGCCAGGGCCCAGTTGCAGCAGATCGAACAGGCCAGCGAAAGCGCCTGGGGCGACCTCAGGACGGGAGCGGTACAAGCCTGGGATGCGGTGGTTGCCGCTGTCGATTCGGCCATGTCGCGCTACCGCAAGTAATCACCGGCCAGGTGCCGGGCGACCCGTCCAGCCTCAGATTCGCTCGCTTTTGACGTTCTGCAGCTCGGGCGGCACGCTGCCGTCGACGTCGAGGAACTGCTCGGGCAGCGGCAACTGGGATACCGGCAGGGCCATCTCGCCGGGCTTGAGTTGCTCGGTGAAGCCGGCCAGCGAGCCCATCGACTTGCAATCGCGGCGCGCCACCGGCTCCGACAGCATGTACACGGCGCTCAGCTGGGCCAGCGCCTCCAGCGCATCGCGGTGGGTGCGTTCCTGGGCGTGCGAACCGTCGGCGCCGAAGCCGATCAGGGCGGTGCGGATGTCGTTGCCGGCCTCGACCGCCGCCGCCGAGTCGGAGCGATAGAAGCGGAAGACATCGCGGCGATGGGCAATGCCGTGCTGCTTGGCGAGCCCGATCAGCTTGTGCGTCAGGTGGTAGTCGAAGGGCCCCGACATGTCCTGCAGGCAGATGGTGGCGGCGTGCTCGTGGGTGTTCTGGCCGGGGGCGGCGATGGCGATGTCGAGGCTGACCATCTCGGCGATGTCGCCGTGCAGCGCGGCCGACGCCCCGGAGCCGACCTCCTCGGTGATGGTGAACAGCGGATGGACGTCGACGGCCGGCGTCTGCCCGGAATCGACGATGGCCTTGCAGGCGGCGAGCAGCGCAGCGACCGCCGCCTTGTCGTCGAGGTAGCGCGAATTGATGTAGCCGTTGGGCATGATCTCGGCCTGCGGGTCGAAGGCGATCCAGTCGCCGACATTGACCCCGGCGGCAACCAGGTCCTGCGCCGTGTCGGCCGGGATGTCCACGCGCACCTCGACATGCTCCCAGCCGCTCGGCTGGCTGTCGATGGCGTCGCCGAAGGCGTGGCCGGAAGTCTTCAGCGGCAGGCAGGTGCCGCGCAGCTGGCCGTCGTCGGTAAATACCGTCAGGCGGGCGCCGCCGGCGAAGCGGGCCGACCAGTGGCCAATCGGGATGATGGCCAGGCGGCCGTTGGCCTTGATCTCGCGGACCATGCCGCCCAGCGTGTCGAGGTGGGTGACGATGGCCCGGGCCGGCCGCGCCTCGCGCCCGGCGATGGTCGCCCGGATGGCGCCGCGCCGGGTGATCTCGTAGGGCAGGCCGATGGCTTCGAGACGGCCGGCGACATAGCGGACGACGCCGTCGGTCAGGCCGACCGGGCTGGGGATGGCCAGCAACTGCAGCATGGTCTCTTCGAGATAGGCGTAGTCGATGCGGATGGGGAGTTCGGTCATTTTTTCTATTTTCACGGGGAATCCTCGGTTCGGGTTCGTGGGAACAGCAGGTCGACAAAACGTTGCGCCGTCGGCTGCGGTTCGTGGTTGGCCAGGCCGGGCCGTTCGTTGGCTTCGATAATCACGTACTTTTCGCCGTCGACCGCGGGAACCAGGAAATCCAGCCCGGTGACCGGGATGTCGAGCACCCGCGAGGCCATTTCGGCGGCGGTGCGCAAGCTCGGATGCAGTTGCCCGGTAACGTCGTGGATGGTCCCGCCGGTATGCAGGTTGGCGGTATTGCGCACGACCAGCGACTGGCCGTGGGGCAGCACGTCGTCCAGCCGATAGCCGTGGCCGGCGAGGCAGCGCCGCGTTTCGCCATCGACCGGGATGCGCGATTCGCCGCCGGTGGCGGCCGCCCGCCGCCGGCTCTGCTTGTCGATCAGCTGCCCGACCGTGCTCTCGCCGTCGCCGACCACGGTGGCCGGCCGGCGGATGGCCGCCGCCACCACCTTGTGGTTGATGACGACGATGCGCAGGTCCTCGCCGCGGCAGAACTGCTCGAGCACGACGCGGTCGCCGAACTTGCCGGCGGCGACCACGGCGGCCTCGACCTCCTCCGACGACGTCAGGTTGACGGCGATGCCCTTGCCCTGCTCGCCATCGACCGGCTTGACGACCACCGCCCCGTGCCGGCGCAGGAAGGCCTGGTTGTCCTCGGCCGTGCCGGCCAGCACCTGCTCCGGCACGTGCAGGCCAGCATCGGCCAGCAGGCGCAGGGTCACCCGCTTGTCGGCGCAGCGGCTCATGGCCACGGCGCTGGTCAGCTCGGACAGCGATTCGCGGCAGACCACGCTGCGCCCCGAGAAGGTCAGCCGAAAATAGCCGTTCTCGGCGTCGATGACCTCGACCATGATGCCGCGCCGGCGCGCCTCGTCGACGATGATGCGGGCGTAGGGGTTGAGGCCGTCGTCGGCCCCCGAGGCCGGCTCGACGAAGAGCGGCTCGTTGATGGCGTTGCGCCGCTTGACGGCGAAGACCTGGATGTTCTGGAAGCCCAGCTTCTCGTAGAGGGCGATCGCCGAACGGTTGTCGTGCAGCACCGAAATGTCCATGTAGGCCCGGCCGCGCGCCTGGAAATGCTCGGCCAGGTAGCGGGTCAGCCCCTCGCCGATGCCCGGGCAGCCGGCCTGCGGCGCCACCGCCAGGGCCCACAGGCTGGACCCGCCGTCGGGGTCGGCGAAAGCCTCGGCATGATCCAGCCCCATCGCCACGCCGACGATCTCGCCGGTCGCCACGTCCTCGGCCAGGGCGTAGATCAGCTGGCGATCGGCCCGGCTGGCCCAGAGATGGGCGGGATCGACCGGCACCATGCGGCGCGAGCGATAGAGCGCGTTGATCGCCGCGATGTCGGCCCGGGTCCGTAGCCGGCGGATGGTGAAGCCGCGCCGCGCCGCCTTCGACGGCCGGTAGCTGCTCAGGTTCAGCCGATAGGCCTCGGACGGATCGACGAACAGCTGGTGTGGCGCCTGGGCGACGACGACGTGCGGCTTGTCGAGGTAGAAGGCGATGTCGCGCTGCCCGGGCTGCTCGGCAATCAGGGCCTGGGCGATGTCGGCCGGGTTGGCGAAGGTGTGGCCGGCGATCAGCCGGCCCCAGCCGCAGGCGACGGCGGCGTTGGCCTGCGGGCGCAGCGCCTCGCCGGGCTTGTCGCCGGCCGGGATGGGGCGGCGCCCGAGGCGCAGGGCGCGGTTGGTGCGTTTGCGCAGCATGATCGCCACCTAGTGCCCGAGATGGGTCTGCAGCCAGATTTCGAGCAGGCCGAGCTGCCACAGCTTGGAACCGCGCAGCGGCGTGATGTGGGCGCCCGGGTCGGCCAGCAGCTGGTCGACATAGGCCGGCTGGAACAGGCCGCGCTGGCGGGCCGCGCCATTGCTCAGCGCGTCGCGCACCATGTCGAGCACCTTGCCCTGCAGGTACTTCAGCGCCGGCACCGGGAAATAACCCTTGGGACGGTCGATGACGGCCGGCGGAATGACCCGGCGCGCCGCTTCCTTGAGGATGCCCTTGCCGCCGCCGGCCAGCTTGTGGCGGGCCGGGATGCGCGCCGCCAGCTCGACCAGCTCGTGGTCGAGGAAGGGCACGCGGGCCTCCAGGCCGAAGGCCATGGTCATGTTGTCGACGCGCTTGACCGGGTCCTCGACCAGCATCACCGTGGTGTCGAGGCGCAGGGCCTTGTCGACCGGATCGCTGGCGCCCGGCGCGACGAAGCGTTCGGCGACGAACATGCCGGAACGGTCCTCGCTCAGGTATTGCGGCTGGACGACCTGGCGATACTCGTCGAAATGGCGGTCGCGGAAGGCGTTGAGATAGTCGCCGACCGGGTTGGTGCTGCCGGCCAGGGCGGGATACCAGTGGTAGCCGCCGAACACTTCGTCGGCCCCCTGCCCGCTCTGCACCACCTTGCTGTGCCGCGACACCGCCTCGGAGAGCAGGTAGAAGCCGATGCAGTCGTGGCTGACCATGGGCTCGCTCATGGCGTCGATGGCTTCCGGCAGGCGGCTGAGCAACTCCTGCTCCGGCACGAAGATGCGCTCGTGCTCGGTCGAAAAAGCCTTGGCGACGATCTCGGCATACTCGAACTCGTTGCCCTTCTCGCCGCCGACATCGGCGAAGCCGACGTTGTAGGTCTTCAGGTGGCTGACCCCGGCCTCGGCCATCAAGCCGACGATCAGGCTGGAATCGACGCCGCCGGAAAGCAGCGCGCCGACCGGCACGTCGGCCACCAGGCGACGGCGCACGGCGAGGCGCAGGGCGTCGAGCAGGATGTCGCGCCATTCGTCGAAGGAGCGCGCTTCGTCGGCTTCGTCACGCTGGTAGTCGAGCGACCAGAAGACCCGCTCGCTCCGGCTGCCGTCGGCCTCGATCTGCATCAGCGTCGCCGGCGGCAGCTTGCGCACGCCCTTGAGCAGCGTGTTGGGCGCCGGCACCACCGAGTGGAAGGACAGGTAGTGATTGAGGCCGACCGGGTCGATCTCCGTATCGACGCCGCCCCCGGCGAGCAGGGCCGGCAGCGTGGACGCGAAGCGCAGGCCGCCGGGAATTTCGGCGTAATACAGCGGCTTGATGCCCAGCCGGTCGCGGCCGAGCAGCACGCGGCCGGTGTCGCGCTCCCAGATGGCGAAGGCGAACATGCCGTTGAGGCGCTTGACGAAATCGCCGCCCCAGGCGTGGTAGCCCTTGAGCAGCACCTCGGTGTCGCCGTGCGAATAGAAGCGGTAGCCGAGGCCCTCCAGTTCGCGGCGCAGTTCGCCATGGTTGTAGATGGCGCCGTTGAAGACGATGCCCAGGCCGAGCGCCGGGTCCACCATCGGCTGCGCCGCCGCATCCGACAGATCCATGATCTTCAGCCGGCGATGGCCGAACATCCGGTCCGGCGAGGCAAACAGCCCGTAGCTGTCGGGTCCGCGCGCCTGCTGGCGCCCGGTCATCGCCGCCAGGGCGCTCAAATCGGCCAACTGGCCGTCGAATCGAATTTCTCCTGCGATACCGCACATGGCATTTCCCTCCATGGTATCGCCCGCACCGCTGCCGCCTTTCGAGAAAGGCCGTCACATCGTCAGCCAGACTGGATGATGAAATGAATACCGGTTCAGGCAGATTCAAGCCGTGCATCCCTGCGACGGGGCCGCAGGTTCAGCACCGGACCAAACAGCCCGGCCATATTGTTTTATAAACAATATTTTGAAAAATAAGGACCAAGGGTGGTCGTTCATTGCACGAAATATTTAACTGAATGATTATTATATAGTTTTTATCTAGCAAGATCAACACGCAATTATTTTTAGACAATACTTCAAGTCACAATTTGATTATTTTTCAATATATTTTCACCGCGGCACTGCGGGCGGACGTGGCTTTCATCGGGCCATGGCCGCCGTCGATTGGCGACGCCGCCCTTTTTCTTGCGGGTCGTCGCCAAGGCTGCCACCATATGCTGACCGCAAAGGCACTCCTGAAAGAGCCCATGTCGAACACGCCCTGTCGATTTGCCTCGGTGGCCGCCCTGCTCCTGGCCGGCAGCCTGGCCGTGGCAGCGCCCGCCGTCATCCTTCCCGAACGGCCGGCCCCGGTCTGCGGCGAGAGCGGCTGGGTGGCCCCCGAGGGCAAGCGCCTGAAAGCTGCCGACATCGATGCCGTCGTCGCCAATGCGCTCACCGACGAGGTGGTTTTGCTCGGCGAACAGCACAGCGACGAGGACCATCATCGCTGGCAATTGCAGATGCTGGCTGCCCTCCACGCCCAACGGCCGGACATGGTGATCGGTTTCGAGATGTTTCCCCGCCGGGTGCAGGCCGCCCTCGACCAGTGGGTAGCCGGCCAGCTGACGGTCCGGGAATTCCTCGACCGCGCCGAGTGGTCGCGGGTCTGGCGCTACCCGCCCCATATCTACCTGCCGCTGTTCGAATTCGCCCGCCTCAACCGTATCCCCATGCTCGCCCTCAACGTCGACCAGAAGCTGACGCGGGCAGTCACCGAGAAAGGCTGGGCCGGTGTGCCGCCAGCCGAGCGTGAGGGGGTCGGCCGACCGGCGCCGGCGACGCCGCCTTACCTGCGCTTCCTGCGCGACATGCACCGCCTGCACGCGGAAAGCAGGAAGCAGCCGGGGAGCCGGCCCGAAACGCCCTTCGACAATTTCCTCGACACCCAGCTGACCTGGGACCGAGCCATGGCCGAGGCCCTGGCCAGCCGCCTGCAGGCCGCCGATGGGCGCCGCCCGCCGCTGATGGTCGGCATCATGGGCAGCGGCCACATCCGTTTCGGTTACGGCGTGCCGCACCAGCTGCGCGATCTCGGCGTGCGGCGCATCGCCACCCTGCTGCCGGTTTCCGGCAAGGCCGAATGCCAGGATTTGCAGGCCGGCATCGCCGACGCCGCCTTCCTGCTGCCCGACAAGCCGCACGCCGCCCCCGAGCCGCCTCGCCTCGGCGTGACGCTGGAAGACGGCGAGAAGAGCGTGCGCATCGTCGACATCATGCCGGGCAGCCTGGCCGAGCGCAGCGGCCTGCGCGCCGGCGACCGCATCGTCGAGCTGGCTGGCAAGCCGGTCGCCGGCACCGGCGAGGCGATCGCCGCCATCCAGCGCCAGCCGCCGGGCACCTGGCTGCCTCTGCGCGTGCAGCGCCCGGAGGGCGCCGTCGAGCTGGTCATCCGCTTTCCGGCGCAGCCCTGAGTCATGACCTTTCCCCGGGTCTTCCGGCTGCCGGCCTGGGCGATCGTGCTGCTGCTCGCCGCCGGCCTGGCGCAAGCGGCGCCCGGTTTTGAGCTCGACGTCCGCCTCGACCCGCCGTCCGGCGAACTGCAGGCCAGCGCCCGGTTCACCGTGGCCGGGCGCGAGATCGGCTTCCTGCTCCACGAAGCGCTGCGCGTCACGGCGGCGACCGTCGGCGAGCGGGCCGTAGCGGTCACGCGACAGGCCGGGCCGCCCGGTTACATCGGCTGGCAGGTGCGTCTGGCCAAGGCCGGCGAGACCTTGACGGTGAGCTACGAAGGCCGCCTGCCGCCGCTCGACCGGCAGCTCGACCACCGCGGCGTGCTGCGCCGGTTGCCGCCGATGAGTTCGCCGGAAGGCAGCTTCCTGGCCTCGGGCAGCGCCTGGTATCCCCAGCCGCCCGGGCTGTTCGCCTACCGCGTCGAGCTGTCGCTGCCCGCCGACCAGCGCGGCCTGGTGGCCGGCCGGCGCCTGGCCGAGACCGGGCCCGACAAGCCCGGCGATCGCTACCGGGCGACTTTCGAAATGACCCGGCCGACCGACGGCATCGACCTGATGGCCGGGCCGTGGCTGGTCCGCGAGAAGACCGTCGACCGGCCGGGGGCGCCGCCCCTCGTCCTGCGCACCTACTTCCCGGCCGGGCTCGACGCCCAGCCCGGCCTGGCCGACGCCTATCTCGCCGATTCGGCCCGCTACATCGCGCGCTACAGCCGGGAAATCGGCGACTACCCGTACGATGATTTCTCGGTGGTGGCCAGCCCGCTGCCCACCGGCTTCGGCATGCCGACCCTGACCTATCTCGGCGAGTCGGTGCTGCGCCTGCCTTTCATCCGCCAGACCTCGCTCGGCCACGAGATCCTGCACAACTGGTGGGGCAACGGCGTCTACGTCGATTACCGGCGCGGCAACTGGTCGGAAGGCCTGACCACCTTCATGGCCGACTACGCCTACCAGGCCGACCAGTCGCCGGCCGCCGCCAGCGCCATGCGCCTCGCCTGGCTGCGCGACGCCCAGGCCCTGCCGGTTGCCGAACAACCGGCCCTGCGCGATTTCCGCTCGCGCACCCATGGCGCCGAGGCGGCGGTCGGCTACGGCAAGGCGGCCATGCTGTTCGTCATGCTGCGCGACCGTATCGGGGAACCGGCCTTTGCCCGCGGCATCCGCGACTTCTGGGCCAGCCGGCGCTTCACGGTGGCGGCCTGGGAAGATCTGCAGGCGGCCTTCGAGAAGGCTTCCGGCGAAAGGCTGGACGACTTCTTCGCGACCTGGGTGGACGGCCGCGACCTACCGGATCTCGCCATCGAACGGGCGGAAGCAAGGCCGGCCGGCGACCGCTACCGGCTCCGCCTCGACCTGCGCCGCGCCGGAACGGCGGCGGGCATCCGCCTGCCCGTCGAACTGAGCGCCCCCGGCCGGCACGAAGTGCGCTGGATAGAGGCCGGCGCAGCGCCTGGCAGCCTCGAACTGACGGTCGATTTTGCCCCGCACGAAGTCCGCCTCGATCCCGAGTTCCGCCTCTGGCGGCGCCTCGACCCGGCCAGCCTGCCGCCCATCCTGCGCCGGTGGACGGGGGCTTCGGCACCCCGCCTTTTCCTGGCCTCGCCTTCGCCGGCCTTCGCCGAGGCGGCTCGCCAGCTGGCCCGGCGCTTCTTCGAAAAGCCGCCGGAGGAAATCGACCGGGACGGCTTTCTGAAGGCCCTGGCCGGAGGCCAGCCGGTGCTGCTGATCGCCAGCCGCGACCGGCTCGATGGGCTGCTGCGCGACAACGGCATCGCACCGCCCGCCTTGCCGGCCGGCGGCACGGCGCAGGTGTGGACGCTGCCCGGGCCGGACGGCAAGGAGGCGCCCCGGCCGGCGCTCGCCGTCATCGCCGCCGACGACGCCCCGGCCCTGGCCGCGCTGCAGCGTCCCCTGCCCCACTACGGGGCCCAGAGTTGGCTGGTCTTCGAACAGGGGCGGGCCGTCGCCAAGGGCGTGTGGCCGGCCGGGCAGCCGGCGGTCGCGGTCAGGCCGGCAGCCGCGGCCCGCTGAGCTCGGAGCGCTTTGCGAATTTGGCCGTTTTTTCCGGTTGACCGCGGCAATCGCCGCCTCCGGGGGCAGCTTAAGAATCGCCTAAGCTTGGCTGGCTACATTGCGGCAGCCGAGGCGATGGACGCCTCCCCCCGACCGCCGGAAAGCCTCAAAAATTCCCATGAGACAGCCATCAAGCAGCCCCACCACCGCCGACGTGCTGCGCAACTATTTCGCCATCGTCTATCTCGCCGCCTTCGGCACGCTCGCCATGCTCTGGCATTTCGGCAGCGCCGACACGCTGCCGGTGACCGCCTACATGGTCGGCATCACCGCCGCCTATACGGCGCTCTACCTGCTCGTCCCGGTTCTGCTGACCGGGCTGGTCGCCGGCCTTATGGCCCTGTTCCGGGCCGGGCCGGCGGCGCGCCGGCGGGCCGCCTACCTGAGCGCCTGGCTGGGGGGAACCCTGCTGCTCCTCGGCCTTTATGCCGACTACCGCATCTACACGCTGTACGAGTACCACCTCAACGGCTTCGTCTGGAACCTGCTGACCACACCGGGCGGCATCGCCGCGCTTGGCGCCACCACCTCGACCCAGATCTGGATCGGCGCCCAGGTCGGCCTGCTCTGTGCGGCGAGCGCCGGCGCGCTGTGGGCGCTGCAACGCTACCAGCGCTCGGCCAGCCTGTTTTCCTCGCGTACGCTGGTCGCCTTCGGCGGCCTGATGGTGCTCGCTCTGGCCAGCGGCGAGGCGGTTTATGCCTACAGCACCCACACCGGCCAGGAAGATTACCTGCAGGCCACCGAGGTCGTGCCCTTCCACTTCAACACCAGCGCGACCCGGACGCTCAACAAATGGGGCATCAAGCGCGAGGCGATGACCACCCTGCGCGTCGCCAGCGGCCAGGTCGACTACCCCGGCCAGCAACTCGAAGCGAAGCCGCTGGCCAAATATCCGAACGTGATCATGCTGGTTGCCGAATCCTTCCGCTGGGATCTGCTCGACCCGGAAGTCACCCCCAACCTGTGGAAATTCTCCGAAAAGGCACTACGCTTCGAGAACCACTACAGCGGTGGCAACCGCACCCGCATGGGCCTGTTCTCGATGTTCTACGGCCTCTACAGCCCGTACTGGTACAGCTTCGAGCAACAGCGCATCGCTCCCGCCCTGATGAATTTCATCCGGCAAAAGAATTACCAGCTGGCCCTGCATACCAGCCAGAGCTTCGACTACCCGGAACTGCGCCACACCGTGTTCACCGGCGTCGACGAGAAATACATGCAGGAAATCAAGACCGGCGAACCGTGGCAGCGCGACATCCGCAACATCTCCGACATCATCGGCAAGCTCGACCAGCGCGACCCGGCGCGCCCGTTCTACGGCTTCATGTTCTTCGAATCGACGCACGCCCCCTACACCTTCCCGGCCGAGGCCGTCATCCGCCCCGACTACGAGGAAGACCTCAACTACGTGCGCATGAACCTGCAGGACAACATCAGCCGCATCCACGCCCGCTACGTCAACGCCGCCCATCATGTCGACCACGAGGTCGGTCGACTGCTCGACCACTTGCGGAAAACCGGCATGCTCGACAACACCATCGTGCTGTTCACCGGCGACCACGGCGAGGAGTTCATGGAAAAAGGCCACTGGGGCCACGGCCACAGCAAGAGCTTTCCCGAGGAACAGATCCGCGTCCCGCTGGTACTCTGGATGCCAGGCCAGAAACCGCAAGCCGTAACCTATCGCACCTCGCACCTGCAGATCTCGCCGACCCTGCTCGAACGCCTGGGCGTCACCCAGGATTCGCTGAGCTACAGTTCATCGACCAACCTGTTCACCCAGCGCCCCTATTTCGTGGCCGGCGACTACAACTACATGGCCGTCTTCGACGAACGCAACAAAGTCACCTTCCCGTTCAGCGGCAGCGATTTCTTCCGCTACATCGTCCATGACCAGAAAGACTTCCCGGTGTCGCGCGAAGACAGGAAAACCGTCGTCACTGCCTACAAGCAGCGCATTGACGAGGTGGTCAGCGAGAGCATGCGCTTCGTCAAATAGCCGGTACCGGGCGACCCGCTCGCGCCGCATTTCAAATTTGGCCGTTTTTTCCGGTCGACCGCAGCAAGGTGCCGGGCAGGCTGCTGCGCCGTCCGGCCCGGCCATGGCGCCGGCAAATTTTTTCGCTCCCGGCTGCCGGCACTACACAGCCGCCGGCGGTTGGCGTTATGCTCCGCCCACAACAACCAACCGGAGAGACACCATGCCAGCCCTGCTCGCCAAACCCGACCCCGATGGCCTGCTCGAATATTCGGTGGTGTACACCGACCGCGCCCTGAACCACATGTCGCGCCAGTTCCAGGGCGTCATGAAGGACATCTCGCGGCTCCTCAAGACGGTGTACAAGGCCCGCTCGGCCATCGTCGTGCCCGGTAGCGGCACCTTCGGCATGGAAGCCGTGGCCCGCCAGTTCGCCACCCGGCGCAAGGTGCTGGTTATCCGCAACGGCTGGTTCAGCTTCCGCTGGACGCAGATTTTCGACATGGGCCAGATCCCCGCCGAAAGCATCGTCCTCAAGGCCAGGCGCAGCGGCGGCGGGGCGCAGGCCCCCTTCGCCCCGCCGCCGATCGACGAAGTCGTCGCCGCCATTCGCCAGCACCGGCCGGAAGTGGTCTTCGCCCCGCACGTCGAAACCGCCTCCGGCATGATCCTGCCCGACGACTACATCAAGGCGGTGGGCGACGCGGTGCGCGCCGTCGACGGCCTGTTCGTGCTCGACTGCATCGCCTCCGGCACGATCTGGGTGGACATGGCGGCCAACGCCGTCGACGTCCTGATCAGCGCCCCGCAGAAGGGCTGGAGCGCCTCGCCCTGCTGCGCCCTGGTCGCCCTCGGCGAACGCGCCCGGGAACGCATTGACGCGACGACCAGCAGCAGCTTCGCCTGCGACCTGAAGAAATGGCTGCAGATCATGGAAAGCTACGAAAGCGGCGGCCACGCCTACCACGCCACCATGCCGACCGACAGCCTGGCCCGCCTGCGCGACGTCATGCTCGAGACCGAAGACTACGGCCTCTCCCGGATCCGCGAGGAACAGTACGAACTGGGCCGGCGAGTCCGCCGCCTGCTCGAGGCCCGGGGTTTTCCCAGCGTCGCCGCCGAAGGCTTCCAGGCGCCCGGCGTGGTGGTCAGCTACACCACCGACAGCGAGATCCACACCGGCCGCAAATTCATCGCCCAGGGCCTGCAGACCGCCGCCGGCGTGCCGCTGCAATGCGACGAGGGCGACGACTTCCGCACTTTCCGCATCGGCCTCTTCGGCCTCGACAAGCTGCACGACCCGGCACGCACCGCCGAAGCGCTGGCCAAGGCGCTCGACGCCATGGCGCCGGCCGCCCCGCTCGCCGCCACGGCTTGAACTGTCGGTCGGCCGGCGCTGGTGCCGCCGGCCTGAGCGCCTTTTCTCAGGCGCGGGCGGCCTGGGACAGCGGCAGCCAGATGCGGAAACAGGTGCCCTTGCCCGGTTCGCTGGTCACGTCGAAGCGCCCGCCGTGGCGCTTGACGATGATGTCGTAGGAAATCGACAGCCCGAGGCCGGTCCCCTTGCCGATCGGCTTGGTCGTGAAGAAGGGCTCGAAAATGCGCTGGCGCACGGCCTCGGGGATGCCGCTGCCGGTATCGGCCACTTCGAACCAGACAAAACCGTTCTCCAGCCCCGAGCGCAGCGTGATCGTGCCGCTCTTCTCGATGGCCTGCGCCGCGTTGACCAGCAGGTTCATGAAGACCTGATTGATGTGGGCCGGCACGCATTCGACGTCGGGTATGTCGCCCAGCTCGCGGACGACCTCGGCCTTGTACTTGATCTCGTTCCAGACGACGTTGAGGGTACTTTCGAGCGCCGCGTTGAGATTGGCGAACTGGCGCTCGGCCTGATCGACGCGTGAAAAATCCTTGAGGTCCTGGACGATCTTGGTCACCCGCCCCAGGCCGTCGCGCGATTCCGCGATCAGCATCGGCAGGTCCTCGCGCAGGAACTCGATGTCCGCCTCCTTCAGCGCCGCCGCCAGCCGCCCCCGGTCGCCGCCGGCATCGACCGCCTCGTAGGCGGCGAGCACGGCGAACAGGCGGTCGACATAGTTTTTCAGCGATCCCAGGTTGGAATTGACGAAGCCGACCGGATTGTTGATCTCGTGCGCGACGCCGGCCGCCAGCTGGCCGATGGCCGCCATTTTCTCGGACTGCAGCAACTGTTGCTGGGCCTCGTCGACCTTGGAGAGCAGCGCCTCCAGCTCGCGCCGCTCCTTTTCCAGCTCGCCGTTGGCCCGGGCCAGCTGGGCCGTGCGCTGGGCCACCAGGTTTTCCAGCTGGTCCTGGTACTCGAGCAGGCGCTCTTCGGCGCGCCGCCTCTCGGTGACGTCCTGCAGGGTCTCGATGGCGCCGATCATTTCGCCGGCCGCGTTATGCAGCGGCGCCGCGGTAAACGACAACCACAGGCCGTTCTCGCCCATGTGGGCGAAGAATCCATCGCCCTCGAAAGCCCCTTCGATCAGCGTCGACCGCTTGAAATGGTTCTTGTAGTAGCGCTCGTAGCCCTCCTCCAGGCTGCCGTTGACGATCAGGTCGGCCATCACCGGCCGGGGTTCGGCATAGAAGGCCTGCCATTGCTTGCTGGTGCCGATCATGTCGCCCGGCGACAGGCGGCTGATCAGGGCGCAGGCGCGATTCCAGTGGGTGATGCGGTGCTCGGCGTCGATCACGAAGGTCGGCACCGGGTCGCCGTCGATGATCTGGGCGAGCAGTTGCTGCATGTGGCGTTTTTCCGCCTCGCCCCGCTTCTGCTCCGATTCGAGCAGCTTCTGCTGGCTGATCTCGACTTCGGCCAGCGCCCCCTGCAGGCGCTGCTGCTCGACGAGCAGGCGCTGGTTGGCCTGGCTCAGCGCCTCGGTGCGCGTCGCCACTTGCGCCTCCAGCCCGGAATTGAGCGTTTCCAGCGCCTCGTTGCGGCTGGCCACCATGCGGAAGAGCGCGTTCATCGCATCGAGCAGGCTCGCATTGGTCGGGTCGCGGACCAGGCTCTTCTCGGCTTCGTAGGCGGCTTCCGGCGAGGTGCCGGAACGGATGGCGGCAAGCTGCCTGGCCATCGACTGGTCGATGCCGAGGATGTGGTGGGCCAGCCAGCTGCTCAAGAAGCGCAGCAGATATTCGATATCCTGCGGTCGACCGCCAAATTCGAGCATTTTCCCAACCTGCAGCGCGAACTCGCGATGCACCGCGACGTGGGCCTTGATGAAGCGCGGGTCGCAGCGCTCGCGCGCCATCAGCTCCTCCTCGTGGCTGAAGTGCATGACGGCATAGCTGGCCAGCTGATCGAGCACCTCGCGCAGCTTGCTGTCGCCTTCCGGCAGGCTTTGGTGCTCGACCACCCAGTTGATGATGCGGACCAGTTCCTGATGTTCGCTATCGACGACGGCCTCGCCGGTCATGTAGCGGTCGCTCCAGACGAAGATGTCCATGCTCAGTCCTCCCCGGCCTGCGGCCCGAGCACGCGCAGGATCTCTTCCAGGCTGGTCGCCCCGGCCTGGACACGCTCGGCGGCGTGCTGGCCGATGCCGCGCAGCCCCTTTTCGCGGACCAGCCGGCGAATCTCCAGCACGCTGGCGCCGCAGCCGATGCGATCGCGCAGGTCGTCGTCCAGCGTCAGCACCTCGTAGAGCCCGATGCGCCCCTTGTAGCCGGTGCCGTGACAGGCCGGGCAGCCCTTGCCGCGTTGCACGGTTTGTATGTTGCGGAAGGGGCCGCCAAGGCGGGCGGCGAGCGTCGGGTCGGCCGGCGCCTCGCTGCGGCAGGCCGGACAGATCTGGCGCACCAGGCGCTGGGCGATGATGCCCTCGAGCGCCGTCGCCACCACGTAGGGCTTGAGGCCGAGGTCGAACAGGCGGGCAATGGTGGCGATGGCCGAGTTGGTGTGCAGCGTCGAATAGACCAGGTGGCCGGTCAGCGCCGCATGGAAGGCGACTTCGGCCGTCTCGAAGTCGCGGATCTCGCCGAGCAGCACGACGTCCGGGTCCTGGCGCAACAGGGCGCGCAGGATGCTGGGAAAGGTCAGGCCGATCTTCTCGCGGACCAGCACCTGGCCGGCCATGTCGAGGTAGTACTCGACCGGATCCTCGATGGTCACGTAATTCTTGTCGGGCGTCGCGTCGTGCTGGAGCAGCGAGTAGAGCGTCGTCGTCTTGCCGCTGCCGGTCGGGCCGGTAGCCAGGATGATGCCTTGCGGCCGCGCCACCATGTCGCTGACCCGGGCCAGGTCGCCGGCCGCGAAGCCCAGCCTCTCGATACCGTGCACCGCCGAGTTGCGGTCGAGAATGCGCATCACCACCTTCTCGCCATTGATCGTCGGCAACGTCGAAATGCGCAGGTCCACCATGCGCATCGGTGTCTTGACGGTGATCCGCCCGTCCTGCGGCCGGCGGCGTTCGGAAATGTCGAGCTCCGACATGATCTTCAGGCGCGATACCAGCGACTGGTGCAGTTGGTGCGGGATATGGATCTTGTCGATCAGCACCCCGTCGATGCGATAACGCACGACGACGCTCTTGGTGCGCGGCTGGATGTGGATGTCCGAGGCGCCCAGGCGGATGGCCTCGAGGATGATGGCGTTGGCGATGCGGATGGCCGGCGGCGACTCGGTGTCGCGCAGCAGATCCTCGAGGCGGGCGGCATCGTCGTCCTCGATGACGATCTCGATGCCCTCGTAGGGATCGGGCGAACTGACCAGGGTTTCCAGCTCCTTGAAATCGAGCTCGTCGCCGCCGTAGATTTCGCCGATCTTCTTGCGGATGGCCTCGATGTCAGCCGTCACCACCTTGAGGTCGAGACCGGCCGTGAAGCGGATTTCCTCGATCAGCCCCTCGTCGAGCGGATCGGCCATGGCCAGCAGCAGGCGCTTGCCGTCGAGCTTGAGCGGCACGACCAGCTGGCGCTGGCAGAAGCTGTGCGGAATCAGCTCACCGAGCACCGGATCGACCCGGAACTCGGGCAACTGCACCTCCTCGATCAGCATTTCCTTGACCAGCAGGTCGCGGATGCGCCGCTCATCCACCCATTCCTTCTCGAGCAGCAGGGTGATCAGCGGCTCCTTGCGGCGCTCCTGCAACAGGGTCAGCTCCTGCAACTGGGCCGGGGAAAGCAGGTTCTTCTTGTGCAGCATAATGCCCAGGCGGCTGTGATGGGTCGCCGCCAGGCGCGACAGCGCCGAGATCTCCTTGTTCTTCTTGTCGTTCTCCGATTTGAGCGCCCGATTGCGGGCGATCAGGTCGAACTGCTCGAGGGCCAGCGCCACCGTCACCCGCAGGTCGTCGTCGTTCCACGGTTTGAGGATGAATTTGTACACTGCCCCATCGTTGATCGCCCCCATCACCGCGTCGGTGTTGGCGTGGCCGGTCAGCATGATGCGGATGGTGTCGGGCGAGCGCTGCTTGACCTCGTGCAGGAACTGGGCGCCGTTCATGCCGGGCATCATGAAGTCGCTGATCACCAGGTGCACAGCCCCCTCGGCCAGCCGCTCCAGGCCCTCCTTGCCGCTCGAAGCACTGACCACCTCGTAGTTTTCCTGGCGGAAGACGCGGGTCAGGGCCTTGACGATGCCCAGCTCGTCATCGACCAGCAACAGGCGATACTTGGGCGGCGTCAGATGCGTGGCCGGTGCCTGGGAGGCCCCGGACTTGCCGGTAAAGAGGCTGGCGTAATCGGTCATTTGGGTGTCGGGAAGAAAATGCTGACAGTGGTGCCGACATCGGGCGTGCTGTCGAGATCGATGCGGCCACTGTGGGCGAGGACGATATTGCGGGCGGTCGCCAAGCCGAGCCCGGCCCCGGCCCCGACCGGCCGCGTCGTGTAGAAGGGCTGGAAGGCCTTGTCACGCTGCTCGGCGGTCATGCCGATACCGTCGTCGTGGATGGCGATCCGGATGCCGTCATCGTCGGCCAGGCTGCTGACGCGGACCAGCCCCGGCCGTCCGGCATCCTGGATGGCCAGCACGGCATTGCGCATCAGGCTGAAGAAAAGCTGGTTGAGGTGGCCGGGCAGGCAGACCAGCCCGGGCAGCGGCAACAGGTCGAGCTTGAGGTTGATGCCCGGCGGCAGCTGGGTCTCGATGATGCTGGCCGCGTGGCGCAGGCAATTGTTGATGTCGGCAAACTCTTCGCTGGCCCGGTCGATGTTGGAAAAGCTCTTGAGGTCGGCGACGATGCGGGCAATGCGGTCGATGCCCTTGGCCGTGTCGGTCAGCAGGTCCTCGCCATCCTCGAGCACGAACTCCAGGTCGAGCGCCTTCCAGGCTGCCTCGCCTTCGGCCAGCCGGCCCCCGAATTCGGCAAGGCGTCCCAGGTAAGTCTTGAAAGTGCCCAGGTTGCTGCGGATGAAGCCGAGCGGGTTGTTGATCTCGTGCGCCATGCCGGCCGCCAACTGGCCGACCGAAGCCAGCTTCTCGGCTTCGTAGAGCATCTGCTGGCGCTCCTCGAGCACGGCAACCTGGGCCTTGACGCGCGCCTCCAGTTCCTCCGACAGCTTGCGGTAACGACCTTCCGATTCGAGCAGACGGGCGTGCTCGCGCTTCAGCGACTCGAAATCCTCGGCCACGGCTTCGAGATGCAGCGTCGACGCCATCTTGAAGCGCAGTTCGGCGCGCAGCAGGGCCGTCAGCAAGCGGGTGGCGGCGGCCAGCGCCGCTGGCTCCACCGCCTCACCGGCCACGAAGCCGATCGGCTCGAGTTCGAGAACCACCGGCTGGCGCCGGGCCGACGGCGCAAGCGCGCCCCACAGCAAGCGCTCGTCGAAATCCAGGATAGCCAGCTCGCCCCCCAGCAACTCGGCCATGTCCGGGCCGATGCGAGTCAGCGAAGCGTTGTCGAGCAGTTCGCCGAGCCGCCATTCATGATCGAATCCGAGGTCGCTCATGGCCGGCCCAGGGCACCGGCGACGAAGGCCTCTTCGTCGAGTCCGTGCGTCGTCGCCAGGGCGAGCCGCTCGGCCTGGTGACGAAATACGGCGCGCAACAGCGCCTCGAAGGTGGCCTCGACGCCCTGGCCGTTGAGCGCCACCGCGAAAACCAGCGGCCATGGCGCGGCCGACCAGCGCTCGCGGATTTCCGCCTCGGGAACGGCGTTCGGCAGGTCGCACTTGTTGAACTGGACGACCAGCGGCAGGTTGGCAAAATCCAGCCCGACCCGATGGCAGTTATCCGACATGCTCTGGAATGACTCGCCGTTGTTGGTCTCTTGCGCCCGGTCCGAATCGGCCACGAAGACGATGCCGTCGGCCCGCGACAGCACCGCCTTGCGCGTCCCGTCGTGGGCCACCTGGCCGGGCACGGTGAACACGCGAAACTTGATCAGCAGCCCGGATGGCGCCCGGAAGCCGAGCGGCAACAGGTCGAAAAACAGCGTCCGGTCGTCCTTGGTTTCCATGGTCATCAGCTCGCCCTTCAGTTCGGGCGACAACTGGTCGTGCAGGCGCAGCAGATTGGTTGTCTTGCCGCTCTGCGCCGGTCCGTAATAGACCAGCTTGAAGGTCAGGCTGTTGTTCTCCTGCTCGGCCATGGCTCAGTCTTTGCTACGGAACTCGGGGTCGAGCAGCACCGAGCCGTCCGGCCCCCAATGCACGTCCGTGATACCTGGCTCCAGTGCTTCCAGCCGCTCGGCCTCGACCTGCTCGGCCGTCATGTCGCCCATCTCCAGGCGCACCAGATTGGCCAACTGGCGGTTTTCGAGCAGCAGTTGCCGATGCGACAGGGCCTGGCCGATGGCCGCCATCAAGTCGTAGTCGTTCCACGGCTTGCCGATGAAACGTTCGATGCCGACCTCGTTGACCGCCCTGACCAGTGCATTCAGGTCGGCGTAGCCGGAGAGGATGAGGCGGGCGGCATCGGGCTGCAGTTCCTTGGTGCCCTTGAGAAACTCGATGCCATCCATTTTCGGCATGCGGAAGTCGCTGATGAACAGATCGAACTCCTCGTGCCGCGCCCGTTCCAGTGCCTCGGACGGCACGCTGTAGGCTTCGACCTCGAGCGTGAAGGTCTGCCCGCCATAGGCGCAAGGGGCCACGCGCAGCAGGCGCTTCAGGGACTTGAGAATGTCGACCTCGTCGTCGACGATCATCACCCGGCTCATTTCTCCTCCTGGCGAATATAGAGTGTCAGATTCTGCTTCTCGCCCTGTTCGAGCTTGACCATCTGGCCGATGACATCGGCCGTCAGGGCGCTGCCCTTGGCGAAGAGCAGGTAGCCGTCCTTGTGCAGCAGGTCGCGGCTGAGCACCATGCCCGGTTTCAGGTGCATCGGGCGCATGGGAATCTCGGTGATGCCGCCGCGCTTGGTTTCGGCGATCTGCTTGACGAAGGCGTCGACCACGGCCGGGTCGTAGCGCTTGCCGCTGTTGTCGACCAGGAAGGCCAGCGCCTCTTCCGGCTGCAACGGCCTTTGCACCAGCGTGCCGACCTGCAGCGCGTCGTAGTCGTTGACCACGCTGAGGATGCGGCAACCCTTGGGGATGGCGATGCCGGCCAGGCGGTCGGGATAGCCGTTGCCGTCGAAATGCTCGTGATGGTGGCGGACGAGGATGGCCGTTTCCTTGAATTTCTCGATGGCCATCAGGATGTTCTGGCCGATCACCGGGTGTTTCATGACCAGCGCCCGCTGTTCCGGGTTGAGCGTGTTGAAGGCCTTGCCGAGCAGGTCGTCGGGTAGCCCCATCTTGCCGATGTCGTGCAGGAGGCCGGCCAACATGATGTTCTGGACATCGTTTTCGGGCAGTTTCATGCGCAGTGCCAGGTTGCGGGCCATGTCGGCCACCCGCCGGCCGTGCCCGGCCATGCGGCTGCCGGCCTGGGCGCTGCGCAGTTCGGAAAGCCCGGCGAAGACCTGGACGCTGCTCAGGAAGGCCTTCTTCAACTCGGCGTGGGTCTGCTCGACGAAGCCAAGCGCCTGCTGCAACTCGGCGGTGCGCTCGGCCACCTTGTGCTCCAGGCTGGCGTTGAGCGTCTTCAATTCCTCGTTCTGTGCCTGGGCGAGCGCCGTCAGGCGCTTGTTCTCCGATTCCAGCCGGTTCCTTTCCAGCGCATCGCGCACGATGCCGAGAATTTCGTTATCGTCCCAGGGCTTGGCTATGTAGCGGTAGATCTGGCCTTCGTTGATCGCCGCCACCGTCGACCCGACATCGGCGTAGCCGGTAAGCAGGATGCGTATGGTTTGCGGCCAGCGCTGGCGGACCTCCTTGAGGAAACTGGCGCCGTCCATTTCCGGCATGCGCATGTCGGAAATGACCAGATCGACCGGCGTCTTCTCCAGTTCGGCCAGCCCGAGCTGGCCGCTTTCGGCGATCAGGATGCGATAGCCGTGCGGCCGGAACAGGCGACGTAGTGCGGAAAGAATACCCGGTTCGTCATCGACGAAGAGCAGGGTGGCGGGAGCGAGTTCGTCGCTCATGCGGCAATCTCCGGTGTTTTACCGGCCCGGCCGGCATTCTGGTTGATCGGGAGGATGACGCGGAAGACCGTACCCAGACCCGGCGTACTGTCAACCTCGATACGTCCATGATGCTTCTCGATAATACCGTAGGCAAGCGACAAGCCCAGCCCGGTGCCCTTGCCCACCGGCTTGGTGGTGAAAAAGGGCTCGAAGATGCGGCCGATGATTTCCGGCGGCATGCCCTTGCCGGTATCGCGGATTTCGACGCAAACCTGGCCGTCATCGATCACCGACGTCCGGATGGTGATCGTTCCCTGGCCTTCGATGGCATGCCCGGCATTGACCAGCAGGTTCATGAACACCTGGTTCAGTTGCGAAATCATGCAGCTGACCTTGGGCAGTTCGCCGTACTCCTTGACCACCTTGCATTTGTACTTGAGCTCGTTCCAGACGATGTTGAGCGTCGAATCCAGCCCCTGGTGCAGGTCGGCCGATTGCCATGCCTGTTCGCCGGCGTGCGAGAAATTCTTCAGGTCGAGGACGATCTTGCGGACGCGGGCCAGGCCGTCTTTCGACTCGTCGAGCAGCGAGCCGATGTCGTCGACGATGTAATCGAAGTCGCGCTCCACCTTCAGCGCCCCGATCCGGCGGGCCGCCGGGCTGTCGGGCAATTCGGCCTCGACTAGCGCATCCTGGGCGGCGATGATTTCCATCAGGTCGCGCACGTAGCCGTCCAGGGTGCCCAGGTTGGAATGCACGAAGCCGATCGGATTGTTCAGTTCGTGCGCGACACCAGCCGCCAGTTGGCCGATCGAGGCCATTTTCTCGGACTGCAGCAACTGGTTGTGGGCTTCCTCGAGGCGCTTGTTGAGCAGCTTCTGCTCGGCCAGTGTCGCCGCCAGTTTCAGCTGCTGGGCCTTGCGTTCGGTGATGTCGGTCAGCACGCCGTCGAAATACAGCACCCGGCCGTCGGCATCGCGATGCACGCTGGTGCGGTCGACCACCCAAATGGCCTTGTTTTCGCAAGTCAGGATGCGGTATTCCTGCTCGTAGTCACGGCAACCGGCAGCCGTCTTGGCGGCCACCTCGGCGGCTATCCTGGGCCGGTCGTCGGGATGGATCAGTTCGGCGAAGGGCGGGTCGCCCGCCTTGAGGGCCTCCGGCGTATAGCCCCAGCGCGTCACGTTGTCGGAAACGAATATGACCGGCCAGCCGTCGGCCGCCGCCCAGCGGAAACTGACCACCGGGCTGGCCACCACCACCTGGTTGGCCAGTTCGAGGGCATTGACCGCACGCTGCTGGCTGAGGATGCGCCAGGCCTCGCTGCCCAGCAACTGCAAGGTTTCGACATCGGTATCGTCGTAGGATCCGGGCTTGTTGCCTACCCCCATCATCATGCGAACCAGATCACCCTCCATAACCGGAATGCTGACCAGCCGCTCCAGGTGCGAATGGCCTTCCGGCAGGGCGCCAGGGCGGGCCACGGCGGCGTAGTCGTTGATCACCACCGGCTCCTTGAGGCGGGCCGCATCGGCCCAGATGCCGGCCTGGCTGATCGGGTAGTGGCGATCGAACACCGCCCGGCAATAGTAATCGAGGGTGCGCGTCGACCAGGCGATCAATTCGATGCTTTCCTGGTCGGCATTGACGAAATGCATGAAGCCGATCCGGCTGCCGGTCAGGTCCTCGGCGACATCGAGCACATGGCGCATGAAATCGGTTTCGGGAAGTTCCCGCCCCTTGGCCGGCATGGCCAGCAAGGCGGCGGAGCGGGCGGCGAACAGCGCCAGTTTCTGCTCGTTGCGCCGACGCTCGGTGACGTCGATGGCGATGCCGCCCAGGCTGGCCGGCCCGTCACCGTGCGGGATCAGGAACTTGATCGTTTCGAAATGGTGCCCGCCGTAGGTTTCGCTGGCCACCTCGGCCTGGCCACTGGCCAGTATCCGCTGGTCGTCCTCGAGCAGTTTCAGGCCAAGGTCGCCGGGGAAGATGTCTTCGGTCCGCCGGCCGACCAGGTCATCCCGCTCCTTGCCCAGGAAATGCAGGGCCTGGCGGCTGACGAAGCGCAGGCGCGACTGCTCGTCCTTGATGTAGGCGATACCGGGAAAATTGTCGATGAAGCGGCTCAAGGTTTCCAGCGAGCTTTGCCTGTCTTTTTCGGCCCGGATGCGCCGGCTGATGTCCTCGACCACCACGATGAAATAGTCCGGGCGGCCATCCGCCTTGCGAACGACGCGGGCCGCGATCGACACGTCCACCGTCCCGCCGTCGCCGCGCAGGAAGCGCTTTTCCAGCGTATAGCCGTCGCTTTCGCCGCGCAGCACGCTGTTGAACATGACGACATTGGCGGCCAGGTCGTCCGGGTGGGTCAATTCGCTCCATGTCCTGGCCAGCAACTCGTCGGCCGAATATTTGAAAATTGCGCATAATTCCGGGTTGACCGCCAGCCACCGCCTGTCCGGAGAACTGACGCCCATGCCGACCCTGGCCTGTTCGAAATACATGCGAAAGCGTTGTTCGGCCTGGCGTTCGCGCCCCCTGGCCTGGGCCACCATCACCCCACCGCCCGCCGCCAGCAGGAGCAGCCCACCGGCGATAGCCAGCTTGACGCCTTCGCCCTCACGCAGCAGGCCGTGCAACTGCGCCTCCGGCATCAGCGTGACGACGTGCCAGCGGGCGGCATGGAGTTCCTCTTCGGTCACCTGGTCAGCCCTGCTGTCACCGGACAGGCCCAGCGAACGAATGGCCTGGCGCGGATAAACCGTCTGGAATGTCCACAAGCCGTCGGCATCGACGAACTGCCCAGCCTCGCCCCGGTCGATACGCGACCAACTGGCCGGATGGCGCTCGACCAGCGTACGCCGGGCATCGCCGAACATGAAGCCCCACTCGTCGGCCGGATCGGGCGCGACGATGAAGTAGCCGGCGGCGTTGACCAGCATTAGCCGGTCGTGCACGTTGGGCACGGCGGCCTTCAGCCGGGCGATCATCGTCGCCGCCTGAAAGTTGAGGACGATCATGCCGCGCTTGACGCCCTCGTCGTCGGCCACCGGCATGGCCAGGCGCAGCGAAGGCTTGTAGGGTTCGCTGATCTTGCCGCGTTCGACATTGAGATCGATCGGCGAGATGTAAACCTCGCCCGGTGGCAAGCGCATGGTTTCGGAGAAGTAGTAACGATCCGCCTTGTTCTGCAAGTGTTCGCGGGGGGCCTGCCGGGGCTGGCCGTCGACCAGATCAACGCGCAGCCTTTCCTGCCCGGTTTCATCGAGCCAGCGCATCTGGTCGTACACCGGGTGGGTGGCGAGAAAATCGACGAAATCCCGGCCCATCTCCTCCCAGGCCACGTCGCCTTCAGACACCCCGGCGAGATGACTGGCGTTATGCCGGCCCAGATATTTCAGGTCCTGCAGCACACCTTGCGTCTGGCGTTCGAGAATACCGGCGCCGAGACGGACATTGACCGCCTCGCTACCCTGGACCTCGCTCAAGCGCGCTTCCCGCCCGTTATCGACGACCAGCCAGGTGCCTAGCACGATAAGCGTCGCCGCCGGCAGGAACAGGCGAAGGAATGGCGACCACGGCAAGCTCATCGCCTCATCCCGCCAAGCCGTGCAGGGAGCGGAGTTCCTTGGCCATGCGGAAAGCCTCGCGGATCTGCTCGCGCAGGGCGTCGTCGTCCCAGGGCTTGGTCAGGAACTTGTAGATGGCGCCGCGGTTGATCGCCCCGGTCACCGATTCGAGATCGGTGTAGCCGGTCAGCACGATGCGGATGGTGTCCGGGTAGAGCTGGCGGACGCGCGACAGGAACTCGGTTCCCGACATGTCCGGCATGCGCTGGTCGGAGATGATGACCTGGGCCGGCTCGACGGCCAGCTTCTGGAAGGCCTCGGCCGGCGACTCGGCGGTCAGGATGTGATAACCCTCGCGGCGCAGCAGGCGGGTCAGCGAGGTCAGGATGTTGCGCTCGTCGTCGACCAGCATCAGCGTCTGGGCATGCTCGCCGGGGGTGGCGGCAACCGGCAACTGCTTGTTGCCGAGCAGGAAGGGCGCGAAATCCTCGGCCGGCACCGGGCGGCTGAACAGGTAGCCCTGCATGGCATCGCACCGCCGACCGCGCAGGAAACTGGCCTGGGCCTCGGTCTCGACCCCCTCGGCGAGCACCGTCAGGTTGAGGCTGCGAGCCATGACGATGGCCGCCGAGGCAATCGCCGCATTGACCGGGTTGTCAATGATGTCGTGGACGAAAGCCTTGTCGATCTTGATCTTGTCGAAGGGAAAGCGCGACACGTAGGCCAGCGACGAGTAGCCGGTGCCGAAATCGTCGAGCGACAGCTTGACGCCAAGGCGTTTCAGGTCGTGGCAGATGGCCACCGCCTGGTCGACATCATCGATGAAGGCGCTCTCGGTGATCTCCAGTTCCAGCGCCGCCGGCGGCAAGCCGCTGCTGGCCAGCGCCTCGCGAACGACGGCGATCAGGTTGACCTGGCGGAACTGGCGGGCCGACAGGTTGACCGCGACGCGCAGCGACATCAGCCCGAGATCCAGCCAGACCTTGGTCTGCTGGCAGGCGGTGCGCAGCACCCACTCGCCGATCGGAACGATCAGCCCGCACTCCTCGGCGATGGGGATGAACTCGGCCGGCGAAACCGCACCGAACCGGACACTGTTCCAGCGCAGCAGGGCCTCCATGCCGAGCATGCGCCCGGTCTCCAGACTGATCTGCGGCTGGTAATGCACGCTCAATTCGTTCAGCGCCAGGGCTTGACGCAAGCCGGCCTCGAGGCTGAGCCGGCGAGCGGCATCGGCATCCATCTCCGCCGAGTAGAAACAAAAGGTGTTACTGCCTGCCTTCTTGGCCCGCAGCAACGCGATGTCGGCAGCCTTGAGCAAGGATTCACCGGTCTCGCCGTTGACCGGCGCCACGCTGACCCCGACGCTGGCCGTGACGACCACGGTCTGGCCGTCGACGGTGACCGGCATGGCGATCGCTTCCAGCATGCGCTGGACGAGGGCGATGGCATCGTGCTCGTGGGCCAGGCTGGCCATGACGAAACCGAATTCGTTGCCACCCCGCCGGCCGATGGTGTCACCCTCGCGCACCTGCAGCTTGAGGCGCCGGGCGATCTCGATCAGCACCTGGTCGCCGGCCGGCGGGCCGAGGGTGTCATTGACCTGGCGGAAGCGGTCGAGGTCGAGCAAGATGACCGCCGTGCCACGCTCGAAGCGCCGGGCGTTCAGCAACGACTGGTCGAGGCGGTCGGCGAACAGCGAACGGTTGGGCAGGCCGGTCAGCGTGTCGTAGCTCGACAGGTACTGGATCCGTTCGGCCGCCTCGCGCCGCTCGGTGAGATCGCTGAACAGGCCGACGTAATTGGTCAGCAAGCCATCCCGGCTGACCACGGCGGAAATGTTCAGCCATTCGGTGTACACCGAACCATCCTTGCGTCGATTGGTGATCTCGCCCTGCCAGTTGCCATGGCGGTTGATCTTGTCCCACATGTCCTGGTAGAAGGCCGGCGAATGCACGCCGGACTTGAGCAGGTTGGGTTTCTGGCCGATCGCCTCGGCCGCCGCGTAACCGGTGACCTGGGTGAAGGCATCGTTCACCTGCAGGATGTAGCCCTGCTCGTCGGTCACGCACACGCCGTCGTGAATGCCGGAGAAAACCACGCTCGACAGTTGGTGCTCGGCTTCCAGCAGCTTGCGCTGGGTGATATCGATAAGTGTCCCCAGCGACTGCTGTAACCGACCGGAAGGGTCGCGACTGATTCCCTTGCCGCGCCCCTCCACCCACAGCCAGCGGCCATCGCGATGGCGGATGCGGAACTCGCTGTGCACGATGCCGCTTTCGCTCTGCATGCGGGCCAGATCGGCGCCGACCCGCTGGCGATCCTCGGAATGCAGCAGGGCCAGGAAGGCCTCGGCGTTTTCCGGCGCTGCCTCCATGCCGAACATCCGGCACAGCGAGGGGCTCCAGCCGACGCGCCCGGACAGGTGATCGACTTCCCAGACACCGAAGCCGGTGGCTTCCAGGGTCAGTTGCAGGCGGGCCTCGAGGCGGGCGTTCTCGCCGACCCGGCGCTCGACCTCTTCCTCCAGCCACTGCTTCTGGGTGGCCTGCAGGTCGCGCGCGTATTTCAGTTCAAGCTGGGCGCGGACACGGGCGATCAACACGGCGTGCTTGATCGGCTTGGTGATGTAATCGACCGCCCCCTCGTCGAGACCGCGCTGCTCGTCGACCGGATCGCCGAGGGCAGTGACGAAAATGACCGGGATATGCCGCGTCCGCTCGTCCTTGATCAACTCGGCCAGCACGGCGTGACCATCCATGTCAGGCATCATGATGTCGAGCAGGATGAGGTCGGGCAACGGTTCCAGCCGCGCATAGCGCAGGGCGACCCGGCCGGAATTGGCAACCCGCACGTCGGCCCCTTCGTGGCCGACCATCTCGGACAGCATGGTCAGGTTCTCGGGCAGGTCGTCGACCACCAGGATGAGCGGCCGCTCGCCGTTCGGGAAAAGGAAATGCATCCCTTCCGGCTTGCCTGACGTAGTCTTGTTATCTGCGCTGGTCAAACTTGTCTCCAGTACATCACCCGTTTCCAGTGTCTTCCCTCGTCTCCTGGCTGTCCAGCCCGGAATCGGCGGCGGATCGATCAGTCCGGCGGCCAGCCGGGGCGATCCCGACGGTCGGAAGGCGGCCTGGCGGTTGAAGATCCGGCACCTCGCTGCGGCGACATGACAAGCATCGCTAAAAAATCGAATTTCGTCAAAAAGAAAAACAATACCAGAGTACTTCCTGACGGCTGGTGTATAGTTGGTGACATCCAACTCCCCGCCCGCTCCGGGCATCCCGAGGGGAATCCATGTTCCTGCGCGACCTGTCGTTGAGCAACCGCCTGTGGCTGATCCTGCTGATCGCCATCCTGCCGCTGTTCGCCCTGACCAGCTACGATTACCGCAAAGCGCGGGAAGACGCCCTGAAAGACGTCGAACGCGATGCCCGCAACCTGCTCAACGGCGCGCTGATTGCCGAAGATCAAGCAAAACGGCAGGCAGAAATCACACTGCGCACCATGGCCCTGGCCAACGACATGAGCACGCTGGACGGCAACGAATGCAGCGGCCTGGCCAGCCGCCTGCAAGTGGTGCGCACCGACCTGGCCAACCTCGGCGCGGCCGACCCCAACGGCCTGGTTTTCTGCAGCGCCGTACGATCTCCAGGCAAGCCCGTCGATGTCCGTGACCGGGCGTGGTTCACCGAATCCGTCGCCGCCTCCGGCATGAGCCAGGGGCAGTTCCTGATTGGCCGAATTTCCGGCAAGCCGAGCGTCACCTTCGGCTACCCGATGCGCGACGAGCAGCAGCGGCTGCGCGCCATACTCTTCGCCTCCACCAGCAACCGCTGGTTCGACCGCTTCACGACCATCTCGGCCCTGCCAGCCGGCTGGACCTCGCAGTTGATGACGCGCGACGGCGTGGTCATTTCCCATTACCCGGAGGGCCAACAATGGCAGGACAAAGCGCTCGACAATGAAGCGCGCCAGCGTTTTACCGAAGCGCTCGAGCGGGGGGAAAAACGCATCGCAATGACCGATCTCGACGGGGTCAACCGCCTGTTCGTGCTCACCCCGCTGAAAATCGGCGGCGGCCAGTTGATCGCTTCGGTCGGCGTACCGGTCGAGGCCAGCCTGGTGCCCATCGAAACTGCCTTTCTCTGGCGCCTCGCCCTGCTGTTCGGCGTCGCCCTGCTCTCTGTCCTCCTCGCCCGCTACCTGCTGCGCGAGGTGGTCGACCGGCGCTTTGCCGAAACCATCGATGAACTGACCCGCCTGAAAATCGCCCTCGACCACGTGCCGGCCTACGTCTATATCAAGGATCGGAAAGGCGGCTACCGCTACGCCAATGCCCGCACACTGGCGCTGTTCGGGGTCTCGGCCGAAGACCTGAAGAACCGTGGCGACGAAGCCTTCTTCGCGGCAGCTGCGGCGGAGCGAATCAAGGCGGTCGACGCCCGGGTGCTGGCCGGCCAGGAAACCGACGAGATTCTCAATGTGGACGACCCGGAAAAAGGCCAGGCCATCTACCACGAGATCAAGGCGCCGATCACCGAAGGGCCGGACCGGGCGATCTGGGGGCTGTGCGGCATTTCCACCGACATCACCAAGTTCTACAAGGCCGAGGAAACCGTGCGCAAGTTGTCGCTGGTCATCGACCAGAGTCCGGAGAGCATCGTCTTTGCCGACATCGAAGGCACCATCGAGTACGTCAACGCCGCTTTCGAGAAGGTGACCGGCTATAGCCGCGCCGAGGTGGTCGGCCAGAACCCGCGCATCCTGCAGTCCGGCCAGACGCCAGCGGAACGTTACCGGGAAATGTGGGCGACGCTGACCGCCGGGTTGCCCTGGCAAGGCGAATTTCTCAACAAGCGCAAGGACGGCTCGCATTACCTGGAACTGGCGCGGATGTCGCCGATTCGCCAGGCCGACGGCAAGATCACCCACTACGTGGCGGTCAAGACCGACATCACCGAGCAGCGCCGGATCGAGGCCGAGCTGGCCGATTACCGCACCGGGCTGGAGCATCTGGTCGATCAGCGGACGGCCGAACTGGCCGTCGCCAAGGAGTCGGCCGAGGCCGCCAACCGCGCCAAGTCGGCCTTCCTGGCCAACATGAGCCACGAGATCCGCACCCCGATCAACGCCATCATCGGCCTCAACCACCTGTTGTTGCAAAGCGAACTGAGTACCGAGCAGGCCGGCAAGGTGCACAAGGTTTCGCATGCCGCCAACCATCTGCTGCAGGTGATCAACGACATCCTCGACCTATCGAAGATCGAGGCCGGCAAGCTGCTGCTGGACAGTGCCCCCTTCTCGCCCGGCGATGTCGTGCGCACCATCGCCGGCCTGATCCACGACCGCGCCGCCGGCAAGGGGCTGAGCGTCGATGTCGACACGGGCGACCTGCCCGAAGGCCTGATCGGCGACGCCATGCGCCTGCGCCAGATCCTGCTCAATTTCGCCAGCAATGCGCTGAAATTCACCGAGAGCGGCGGCATTGTCATCGCCGGCCGGATCGACCGCGATTCGGGCGAAACCGTCCATTGCCGGTTCTCGGTCAGCGACACCGGCATCGGCATAG
Source organism: Dechloromonas sp. Dech2017 (assembly GCA_009469585.1). Lineage (GTDB taxonomy): Bacteria > Pseudomonadota > Gammaproteobacteria > Burkholderiales > Rhodocyclaceae > Azonexus. Next base: position 48,420 of record SSXW01000001.1, on the reverse strand, counting down.
CCGCCGACCAGACGGACCGCCTCTTTCAGCCTTTCGAGCAACTGGACAGTTCAACGACGCGCCGCCATGGCGGCACCGGCCTCGGCCTGGCCATCGCCCAGCACCTGTGCGAGTTGATGGGCGGCAAAATTGGCGTGGACAGCCAGCCCGGCCAGGGCAGCTGCTTCTGGGTCAGCCTGCCGATGGGGCGCACGCAGGGCCTTGCCACCCCGCTGGCCGCCCCGCCTGGCGTCGCCCCGACACCCGGCATCGAGCTTGTCGGCCGCGTCCTGCTGGTCGAGGATGAACCGATCAATCGCGAAATCGGTTATGAGCTGCTGCAATCGATCGGCATCGATGTCACTGCCGTCGAGAACGGTGCGCTGGCGGTCGACCGGATAAAAAGCGAAAAATTCGACCTGGTGCTGATGGATGTCCAAATGCCTGTCCTCGACGGCCTGGCGGCCACCCGCCAGATTCGCGCCCTGCCGGGTTGTGCCGGCCTGCCGATAATCGCCCTGACTGCCAACGCCTTCGCCGAGGACCGCATGCGCTGCCTGAAGGCCGGCATGAACGACTTCCTGACCAAGCCGGTCGAGCCGGAACGGCTGTACAGCCTGCTCGCCGCGTATCTCAAGGCCCCCAAGCCGGCCGGGGCGGCAGGAGCAGCGCTGCCCGCCCCCCTGTCGGCCTTCGACAACCGGGCCCTGGCCAAGGCCCTGGCCGAAATCCGCGCCCACCTGACCACCGGCGACAGCCAGGCTGTGCACCACTACGCCGACATCCACGCCAGCATCCGGCAGATTTTCCCAGAAGAAGCCGAGGCGCTGGAAAAGCGGCTGGCCCGCTACGATTTCGAAACGGCGCTGCCCATCGTCGATTCGCTGATCAACAGCCTGGAGCAGGCCGATAGCTGAGCCTCACGATCCGGTCCATTTTTTCTCGCCGGCCGCCACCGCGAAGGGCAGCCAGTTTTCCGGCGGCGGCAAGGGGCAGGTGGCGAAGGGCGTGAAGGCGCAAGGCGGGTTGTAGGCCCGGTTGAAATCGAGCCGTATCTTGCCCCCCACCGCCGGAGCGGCCTTCAGGAAACGGCCGGCGCCGTAGGTTTCCCGGCCGCTGGTCCGGTCGCGGAAGACGAAGAACACCTCGTCGTCGCCCACCGCCACCGGCAACAGGCCGACCGCCTGGTCCCCCACCGCGAACACGGCACGATGGGCGACTTCGACCGTCTTCAGGTCGCCGCTGACATTGGGCACCTCCATGACCAGCGGCGGCGAAATCGGCTGCCATTCGGCGACGATCTGCCAGGCCGGATCGAAAGCGAAATAGCTCAGCCCGGCAAACAGCCGGCTTTGCGCCCAGGCGCGGTCGCGCACGCGGATGGCCAGCCGACCGTCGCGGTCGACGGCAAAAAAGGCCCAATTTTCAAATTCGACGACCGTCGGCCGGGCGTTCGCGTCGCTCTGCAAGAAACGCCCTTCGCCGCTCGCCGGCTGCCAGAACAGCTGGCCGTCGGCCCAGCGCAGCTCCCCCAGGCGCGCCGGCCCGCCCGGCAGGCGGACGGGCGCATCGGCGGCGCTGCCCACCGCATTCAAGCCATCGGCCAGCCAGTATAGGCCGGTCAGGCCCAGCCAGCTGTCGGCTCCGGCCAGTTCGGCATGGCGCGCCGCCTGCCATTGCTCCACATCGTTCGACATGTTCAGCCACTCCTTGTCAGGCAATTGCGGGATAATCGTCTTGCGCCCGGCGCCCATCCATTTTCCCTCGAGAGAAGCCTCCCCATGAAAAAACTGATCCTGACCGCCCTGCTCGCCGCCGCGCCGCTGCTGGCCAGCGCCGTGGACGTCAATGTCAATCTCGGCAATGTCCGCATCGACGCACCCGGCGTCAGCGTCACCTTCGGCAGCCGCAACGACCGCGGCTACTACTGGGACGGCTACGCCTGGCGCGAACCGGGCTACTGGAAGCAGCACAACGGCCCGCGCGGCGAAAGGTACTACACCGGCCGCGGCAACAACGGCGTGCCGCACCAGGACGGCGGCCACTGCCCGCCGGGCCAGGCCAAGAAGGGCCGCTGCTGAGCGGCCCGGCCGGAAGCCGGCGGTCAACCGGAAATTTGGCCAGAAATCGAAAAACGGCGAGGCGCCCTGCCTCGCCGTTTTGTTTTGCCCTAACCAATCAGGCCCCGATCAGGCCAGGTCAGGCCTTGGCGAAGCGCATGATGCCGTTGTCGCAGCCGACCCGGATGGTGTCCTTGGCGGCGAACTTGCCTTCGAGAATGGCCTTGGCCAGCGGATTCTCGATCTGCTGCTGGATGGCCCGCTTCAACGGCCGCGCCCCGAACACCGGGTCGAAGCCGGCCTGGGCCAGTTCGGCCAGGGCGCTGTCGTCGACGACGATGGCCATTTCGAGCTGGGCCAGCCGCTTTTCCAGGTAGCCGAGCTGGATCCTGGCGATGCCGGCGATGTGCTTTTCGTCCAGCGCATGGAAGACGACGACCTCGTCGATACGGTTGATGAACTCGGGCCGGAAATAGGTCTTGACCTCGGCCATCACCGCCACCTTGACCACGCCATACTCTTCGCCGGCCATCTGCTGGATCATCTGGCTGCCGAGGTTGGAGGTCATGACGATGACCGTATTCTTGAAGTCGACGGTGCGGCCCTGGCCGTCGGTCATACGGCCGTCGTCGAGGACCTGCAGCAGGACGTTGAAGACGTCCGGGTGGGCCTTCTCGACCTCGTCCAAGAGGATCACGCTGTACGGCTTGCGGCGCACGGCCTCGGTCAGGTAGCCGCCCTCCTCGTAGCCGACGTAGCCCGGCGGCGCGCCGATCAGGCGGGCGACCGAGTGCTTCTCCATGAACTCGCTCATGTCGATGCGGATCAGGTGCTCCTCGGAATCGAACATAAACTCGGCCAGCGCCTTGCACAGCTCGGTCTTGCCGACGCCGGTCGGGCCGAGGAAAAGGAAGGAGCCGTAGGGCCGGTTGGGGTCGGACAGCCCGGCGCGCGAGCGGCGGATGGCGTCGGCGACCAGCGTCACCGCCTCGTTCTGGCCAACGACGCGATGGTGCAGCTTGGCCTCCATGTGCAGCAGCTTGTCGCGCTCGCCCTGCATCATCTTGCTGACCGGGATGCCGGTGGCGCGCGATACTACCTCGGCGATTTCCTCGGCGCCGACCTGGGTGCGCAGCAATTTGTTTTTTGGCGCCTTTTCGCTGTCGACCGCAGCATCGGCGGCCTTCAACCGGGCTTCGAGCTGCGGCAGCTTGCCGTATTGCAGTTCGGCGACCTTGTCGAGCTTGCCCTCGCGCTGGAACTTGGCGATGTCGGCCTTGAGGTGGTCGATTTCCTCCTTGATCTGGGCCGAGCCGAGCACGGCCGATTTCTCGGCCTTCCAGATTTCCTCGAGGTCGGAATACTCCTTGGTCAGGCGCTCGATTTCGCTCTCGATCAGGCCGAGGCGCTTGATCGACGCCTCGTCCTTCTCCTTCTTGACCGCCTCGCGCTCGATCTTGAGCTGGATGATGCGGCGGTCGAGCTTGTCCATCGATTCCGGCTTGGAGTCGATTTCCATCTTGATCCGCGCCGCCGCCTCGTCAATCAGGTCGATCGCCTTGTCGGGCAGGAAGCGGTCGGTGATGTAGCGGTGGCTCAACTCGGCGGCGGCAACGATGGCCGGGTCGGTGATGTCCACGCCGTGGTGCAGCTCGTACTTCTCCTGCAAGCCGCGCAGGATGGCGATGGTGCTCTCCACCGACGGCTCATCGACCAGCACTTTCTGGAAGCGACGCTCCAGTGCGGCGTCCTTCTCGATGTACTTGCGGTATTCGTCGAGCGTCGTCGCCCCGATGCAGTGCAGTTCGCCACGGGCCAGCGCCGGTTTCAGCATGTTTCCGGCGTCGATGGCGCCTTCGGCCTTGCCGGCGCCCACCATGGTGTGCAACTCGTCGATGAAGAGGATGATGCGGCCCTCATCCTGCGCCACTTCCTTCAGCACCGCCTTCAGCCGCTCCTCGAATTCGCCGCGGTACTTGGCGCCGGCGAGCAGGCCGGCCATGTCGAGAACCAACACCTTCTTGCCCTTCAGGGTTTCCGGCACTTCTTCATTGACGATGCGCTGCGCCAGGCCTTCGACAATGGCCGTCTTGCCGACGCCGGGTTCGCCGATCAGCACCGGGTTGTTCTTGGTGCGCCGTTGCAGGATCTGGATGGCGCGGCGGATCTCGTCGTCGCGGCCGATCACCGGGTCGAGCTTGCCCTGGGCGGCGCGCTCGGTCAGGTCGATGCAGTATTTCTTCAGCGATTCGCGCTGGCCTTCGGCCTCCTGCGAATCGACGCCCTGCCCGCCGCGCACGGCCATGATCGCCGTATCCAGCGACTTGCGGCTCAGGCCGTGCTGCTTGGCCAGGCGGCCGGTTTCGTTCTTGTCGTCACAGAGCGCCAACAGGAACATCTCGCTGGCGATGAACTGGTCGCCGCGCTTCTGCGCCTCCTTGTCTGTCAGGTTGAGCAGGTTGCCCAGATCGCGGCCGACCGAGACGTCGCCGCCGTGGCCCTCGACCTTGGGCAGGCGGCTCAGCGCCTGTTCCAGTTCGCGCTTCAGGCCGGGCACGTTGACGCCGGCCCTGGCCAGCAGCGAGGCGGTACCGCCGTCGTCCTGGCGCAGCAGGGCGAGCAGCAGGTGCTGCGGCTCGATGAACTGCTGGTCGTTGCCGTTGGCCAGGCTCTGCGCATCGGCCAGGGCTTCCTGGAATTTGGTGGTGAACTTGTCTAGGCGCATCTCTGATCTCCGCAGATGAATTTTCCGACACCGCCAAGGTGAGGACGCCTCTGCCGTTTTCAAGTTGGCTGGCGGGAATTACAAAATATTCATTCGGCAAATCCAACAAAATCAGAAACATTTTTGACAGATCAAGGCGCATAATCGGAAGCAAGCCAAGAATAAACAGCTGGTCCTAGGAGGAAAGCGAAATGTCAGCATCAGGAATGAGCTTGCGCGGGAAACTGCTCGCCATGACCGTCACCACCATGGTGGCGCTGGCAGCACTTTTTTCGGTGCTCCTGTTCAATGGCCGAAGCCAGATGATGGATGACCGCCAGGCCATGGTACGCAGTGTCGTCGAGGCGGCGCACAGCACCCTGGCCCATTACGAAAAGGCTGCCAAGGAAGGCCGGATGTCGGCCGACGAGGCCCGCCAGGCAGCTGCCGCCGCAGTCGGCGCCATGCGCTACGGGCAGTCGGAATACCTGTGGATTCACGACCTGCAGCACACCATGGTGATGCACCCGATCAAGCCCGACCTCAACGGCAAGAAGCTCGACCAGATGCAGGACAAGAGCGGCAAGCTGCTGTTCGCCGAAATGAACAAGGTGGTCGGCGCCCAGGGCGCCGGCTTCGTCGATTACCTGTGGCCCAAGCCGGGCACCGGTTCGGACGACGGCGTTGCCAAGACTTCCTACGTCATGGGCTTCCAGCCCTGGGGCTGGGTCGTCGGCTCCGGCCTCTACGTCGATGACGTCGAGGCCAAGTTCCGGGCCGATGCCGTCAAGCTGCTCATCTGGGGCGTCGCCATCTGCGGTTTCATCGGCATTTCGCTGATGCTGCTGTCGTCGAACATCCTGCGCGCGCTGGGCGGCGACCCGGCGACCGCCTCGGCCATCACCCGGCGCATCGCCGGCGGCGACCTGGCGACGCCGGTCGACTGCGACCCGAGCGACAAGGACAGCCTGCTGGCCAATATCCGCAGCATGCAGGAAACCCTGCGCGCGATGATCGCCAGCATTCTCGACAATGCCAGCCAGGTGGCCCATGCCGCCGATGCCCTGATGGCCGCCTCCGACGATGTCGCCGAGCGGGCCAGCCGCCAGAGCGACGCCGCGGCATCGATGGCCGCCTCGGTCGAGGAAATGGCGGTCAGCATCGACCAGGTCAAGGAGAATGCCGCCGAAGCCCACGCCATTTCACAGACGGCCGGCAGCATTTCCGAAGAGGGCGCAGCGGTCATCCACAGCGCGGCCAGCGAAATGCGCAAGATTTCCGAAGCCGTGCAGGCCTCGTCGACCATCGTCGAGGAACTGGGCAAGCAAAGCGACCAGATCACCTCCATCGTCAACACCATCCGCGAAATTGCCGACCAGACCAACCTGCTCGCCCTCAATGCCGCCATCGAGGCAGCCCGGGCTGGTGAACAGGGGCGCGGCTTCGCAGTCGTCGCCGACGAGGTGCGCAAGCTGGCCGAGCGGACCAGCCTGTCGACCACCGAAATCGGCGGCATGGTGTCGAAGATCCAGACCGGCACCCACAGCGCCGTGGACAGCATGGAATCGGGCGTCGCCCAGGTCAGCAACGGCGTCAAGCTGGCCAATCAGGCCGGCGATTCGATCAACCAGATTCGCGACGGTGCGCTGCGCGTCACCCGCGTGGTCAACGGCATTTCCGATTCGATCGCCGAGCAGGCGATTGCCGGCAACGACATCGCCCAGAAGCTGGAAACCATCGCCCAGATGTCGGAAGAAAGCGCCCACGCCGTGCGCCAGACGGCCGATGCGGCGCGCCAGCTGAAAAACCTGTCGTCGGCCCTGCACGAGACGGTGTCCCGTTTCCGGACCTGAAACCGGCGACCAAACGATCAGGGGAGCCGCGGCTCCCCTTTTCTATTTCTGCCAGCGCGCTGCGGCGCTGTCGTCGGTTTCCCGGGCATCGACCCAACGGCCGCCATCGGCCGTCGCCTCCTTCTTCCAGAACGGGGCGCGGGTCTTCAGGTAATCCATGATGAACTCGCAGGCGGCGAAGGCCTCGCCACGGTGGGCGCTGGTCACGCCGACCAGCACGATCTGGTCGCAGGGCTTGAGCGGCCCGACGCGGTGGATGACCAGCGCGTCGTAGATGTCCCAGCGGCCTTTCGCCTCGGCGACGATTTCTTCCAAGGCCTTTTCGGTCATTCCCGGGTAATGCTCCAGGGTCATTTCAGCGACGGCCGAACCGTCGTTGATGTCACGCACCAGGCCAAGAAAGCTGGCCAGCGCCCCGACCCGGGCGTCGCCGGCACGCAGCGAGGCCAGTTCCACGCCGATGTCGAAATCCGCTTCCTGCACCCGTACCGTCATCCTGCCTCCCACCTGACTGTCTGGCTTACTAACAACTAATGACTAAGGACTAACAGCTGCTTCACGCTACCTCGCGCGCTTCCAGGAAGCGCAAATTGGGGTACTTCTCTTTGACCATGTTCAGATAGACATTGTTCGGCGCCAGGTACACCGGGTCGTCGGCGCCGTCCAGGGCGACGTTGGCGCTGTAGCGGTCGGACAACTGGCGCAGTTCGGCGGCGTCGCCGTGGATCCAGCGCGCCGTCGCGCAGTTGTAGTGCTCGAAAATCACCTGCACGCCGTATTCGTTCTCCAGCCGGCTGGCGACGACGTCGAACTGCAGCGTGCCGACGGCGCCGAGAATGAGGTCGGTGCCGGAGAGCGGACGGAAGAGTTGGGTCGCGCCCTCTTCCGCCAGCTGCTGCAAGCCTTTCTGCAACTGCTTGATCTTCAGCGGGTTGGCGATGCGGGCCAGGCGGAAATGCTCCGGAGCGAACGAGGGAATGCCGGTGAAGCGCAGGTCCTCGCCCTCGGTGAAGGTTTCGCCGAGGCGGATGGTGCCGTGGTTGGGGATGCCGATGATGTCGCCCGGCCAGGCCTCGTCGGTCGTCGACCGATCGCGTGCCATGAAGGTGATGGCGTTGTTGATCGACAGCATCTTGCCGCCGGCCACCTGCTTGACCTTCATGCCCCGGTCGAAGCGGCCGGAACAGACGCGCAGGAAGGCGATCCGGTCGCGGTGCTTGGGGTCCATGTTGGCCTGGATCTTGAACACGAAGCCAGAGAACTTCTGTTCGTTGGGCTGCACCTGGCGGCTGACCGACGGCCGGGCGATGGGCGGCGGCGACAGGTCGACGACGGCGTCGAGCAGGCTCTGCACGCCGAAGTTGTTGACCGCCGAACCGAAGAAGACCGGCGACTGCTGGCCGGACAGGTAGGCCTCGGCATCGAAGGCGTGCGAGGCGCCGCGGACCAGTTCGATGTCGGTGCGCAGTTCGTCGGCCTGGGCGCCGATCAGTTCGTCGAGGCGCGGGTTGTCGAGGCCCTGGATCATTTCCGCCGTGCCCTTCTCGGCCTTGGGGTCGAAGAAGGCGACGGTGTCGTCGTAGAGGTGATAGACGCCGCGGAAGCGCTTGCCCATGCCGATCGGCCAGGTCATCGGGGCGCACTGGATGCCGAGCACCGACTCGATTTCGTCGAGCAGGTCGATCGGCTCCTTGCCCTCGCGGTCGAGCTTGTTGATGAAGGTCAGGATGGGCGTGTCGCGCATCCGGCAGACGTTGAGCAGCTTGATGGTCTGCGCCTCGACGCCGTTGACCGAGTCGATGACCATGGTCGCCGAGTCGACGGCGGTCAGCGTGCGGTAGGTATCTTCCGAGAAGTCCTCGTGGCCCGGCGTGTCGAGCAGGTTGATCATGCACTCGCGGTACGGGAACTGCATGACCGACGAGGTCACCGAGATGCCGCGCTGCTTTTCCAGTTCCATCCAGTCCGAGGTCGCATGGCGCGAGGCCTTGCGCGCCCGCACCTCGCCGGCGACCTGGATGGCGCCGCCGAACCACAGCAGCTTTTCGGTCAGCGTGGTTTTACCGGCGTCGGGGTGGGAAATGATCGCGAAGGTGCGACGGCGGGAGATTTCGTTGTCGAGGGGAGTCACGGCGGGCGTTGGAAAAGCGGAAAGGCGGCAATTATACCTGCGCCGCCCGCCCTGCCCCGCCGGCCGCCTGCAATGCGGCAATCAACGCGCCAATCAACGCGGTAGTGCGGCGCGGTAGAGGGCGCGGCTGGCGTAGGCCAGCCAGGGCAGGGTCAGCGGCAGCAGCGGCAGGACCAGGATGCTGGCGATCACTGCGGTCGACAGGAAAAAAGCCCAAAAAATGGAAAACAGGAAATTGCCGAACACCACCCGCACGCTGCTCACCACCGCCTCGACCAGGCCGGCCCGCCGCTCGCAGAGCAGCGGCACGGCGAAGGCCGAGACGCAGAACAGCAGGAAGGCGACGACCGCGCCCGAAACCACCGACCATTTGACGAAACGGGCGATGCCGTCGCCGGGCGGCAGGATGTCGCCCAGCCAGACCGGGGTGCCGCCGACCATGTAGGCGTAGAGGATGGCGGCATCGGTGACGAAAATCATGAACAGCAGGCCGCAGACCAGGGCCAGCGCCCACAGGGCGCGCGATGCCTGGCGATAGCCATCGGCGACGGCGCCGAAACCAAGCGGCCGGCCCGCCTCGTGGGCCTCGGCGATGCCGAAGAACCCGGCCAGGATGGCCGGGCCGACCAGCATGAAAGCCCCCGCCGCCGGGATGATGAATGGTGCCCATCCCCGGTTGAGCAAAATGCCCATGATGGCCACCCCGCCGGCAACGAAGATCAGCGCATAGGCGATGCTGACTCCCCGGGTGGCGTTGGCCAGTCGCCAACCGGCAACGAGGGCGCGGCGGATGGTCGCCAAATCGAAGGGCTGGCTGGTCATCGGAATCCTGTCACGAAAAGGAATCCGCTTACCGTAGCAGAGAAGCGCGCCAGCCGAGGCGACACAGATCAAAATGCCGGCGTCGTCGCCGGCGATCAGTTGGCGTCGAGTAGTGCCTCGCACTGGCTCATCATGACCAAGCCGATTTCCGATTGGTAATTGGGATCGAGCGAAGCCATCAATTCATGCGCCGTGAGCAGGCCGGCCTGGCGCGACAGGCCGGCGGCGACCCGGCGGGCCAGTTGGTCGGCCAGGTCGGCCAGTTGCCGGCGCTCGTCGACCGCCAGGCTGCGCCGCGAACGGGCCAGCCAGTCGGCAGCCAGCGTCGCCCCCTGGGCCACGCTCAGCCATTGGCCATGTTCGTAGAAGCAATTCAGGTTCTCGGCGAGCAGGGCGTAGATCAGGGCGACTCGCGTTCCCTTGTCGCCGGCCGGCAGATGGGCGGAGTGTTTCATCGTCATGCCGCGCATTATCCGCCATCCTCAGCCAGCCGAGCCGATGGTCGGCAGCGCACTCGCCAGCCGTGCCATACATTTAATATATTAACTAAATTCGATATAAATCAATGGGCAAATAACAAACATTTAACTAGGCGCACGCCACGCAGATGGCTAATCTATGGGCATGTTGCCGCCGCCATCACCGCTGGTCGAACCCCGCCGGCCATGGTCGTTTTCGACCATCGGCCACTGGCTGGCGCTCGCCCTGTGCTGCCTGCTGCTCGGCCTGGCCCTGGCCGGCCCGCCGGAAAAGCTCGACGACCTGCCGGGCGAACCGCTCGGCAAGTGGCTGCAGCTTCTCGTCGAGGATGGCCCGCCGATGTCGCTCGACCAGGCCAGGCAGGCGGTCGCCGAAGGCCGCTTCCGGGCGACTCCGGACGTGGTACCGAAATTCGGGATAGGCGCCAGGCCGGTCTGGCTCTACCTGCAGGTCGAAAATTCCTGGCGGCGTGCCGTGGACCGCCGCCTGCAACTGGAAATCTCCTGGCTCGACCGCATCGACGTCTACCACATCCACGGCGACGAGTTGATCAGCCACTGGGCGGCCGGCGACAGCGATGCCGCGTTGCAGCACCCACGGCCCGGGCTGGGCTATGTCTTCGACCTCATCCTGCCGCCCGGCACCAACGAACTGCTGGTCCGGGTCAGCACCCCCGACCCGCTGCTCGTTCCCTTGCGCCTGCTCGACAACCGCAGCGCCGAAGCCCTGCAAACCAAGTACAACTACGGCTACGGCCTGCTCTACGGTTTCCTGCTGGCGCTGATCGCCTACAACGCCATGCTCTACATCGGCCTGCGCATCCGCAGCTATCTCGACTACACCCTCTACCTCGGTTCCTTCGTGCTCTCCAACCTGGCCTACACCGGCCATGGCTACGGCTGGCTGTGGCCACAATTCCCGGGTTTTCAGCAGTACGTCATCCTGGTCCTCATGGTGATCTTCGGCTGCCTCGGCCTGCGCTTCGCCAGCGGCTTCCTCAGCCTGCGCCGGCACGCCCCGCGCACCCATCGCCTGATCCATTGGCTGATCACCGTGGCCATCCTGTCGATGACCATCGCCGTGGCCGGCGGACAGCGGCAGCTTGCCGTGCTCATCGCCTTCACCTTCGTCCTAATCGTATCGACCAGCATGGTCTGGATCGGCCTGATCACCGTGCACCACGGCCGCGATGCCGGCGGCTACTTCCTGGCCGCGGCGCTGGCCGCCATGGCCGGCACCAGCACGACGGCGCTCGCCGTGTGGATCGGCCTGCCCTATTCGGCCCTGACCTTCCATGCCGCCGGCTGGGGCGTCGTCATCGAAGGGATCCTGTTCGCGCTGGCGCTGGCCCATCGCATGCGCAAGGTTCAACTGGCTCGCCGGCAGGCCGAATACCTGGCCAACATCGACCCGCTGACCGGGCTGCTCAACCGGCGCTCGTTCTTCTCCCGCGCCAACCCGCTATGGAGCACTGCCCTGCGCAACAAACGGCCCCTGTCGGTGATGATGGTCGACATCGACCATTTCAAACAGATCAACGACCAGTACGGCCATGCGGTCGGCGACCAGGTGCTGCAGGCTGTTTCCGAACGGTTGACCGCCGCCTGCCGGAGCGGTGATGTCCCAGCGCGCTGGGGTGGCGAGGAATTCGTCATCGTCCTGCCCGAAACCCAGGCCAGCCAGGCCAGCCAACTCGCCGAGCGCCTGCGGGCGACCATCGAAGCCATGGAAATCCGCAGCAACGATGACCGGACCTTCAGCCTGTCGGCCAGTTTCGGCATCGCCGGCTACGTCGACCACGAGGATCTTGAACAACTGATCCGCGAATCCGACCACTGGCTGTACCAAGCCAAGCAAGGCGGCCGCAACCGGGTGGCCGGCAACCACGCCGGGCTGGCTGCCCAGGCCTAGGCTTGGTTACCGAGAGCGAGGCCGGATCACACGGCGACCAGCGTTTGCCGGCCGTACCATTCCTCGCCAGCCGGTAGCGTCACCGGCTGCTCGGCGACCGCCTCGACGCACAGCATGTGACGCCAGCCGTCGGCCGGCATGTCGGTCAGGGTGGTGCATTTGTCGACCCAGGGGTTCCACACCACGACGTCGGGAAAGCCCTGGCTCTGGATGCCCAGGCTCAGGTTGCCGCCCTGCAGCAACTGCGGACGCTTGACCTGGCGATAGACGCGGTCGATCTCGCGGTCGACGCGTAATTCGGTGCCGGTTTCGCGAATCACCCGATCGCCCTCGGCCGCATCGCGATAATCGTGCCCGTACAAGCCCTCGAGCGCCACGTCCTCGACCTGGGTGACGCGCAGGTAGCTGTGCAGCGCTCCGGTGAAGGCCAGATCGGCGCTACCGGTGTTGGTCACGGCAAGTTCCAGGTCGATGCGGTCGGCCTCGAGCATGACGGTCAACTCGAGCAGGAAGGGGTGCGGCCAGAGGGCGCGGGTCGACGCGTCGTCGCGCAACTCGATGGTTAGCAGCGCATAGTCGTCGCCGCAACGCCGGGTGCCGACCTGCCACTGACGGGTACGTACAAAACCGTGCTTTGGCAGATCGCCAAGGCCGGCGAACTGCGGCCAGCAGACCGGCACGCCGCCGCGAATGGCGATGCTGCCGTCGAATACCGCCCGCTCCGACAGGAAGAGCCGCTCACGGCCGTCCGGCGTCACCCACGACAAGAGCTGGGCGCCGAGCTTGCTGACGACGGCGCTGGCGCCGCCCGGCCCATTCAGGCGCAGGGCTTCGATTCCGTGGAAATGGATGTCTTCAATGGTGGGTTTCATGGGGATGCGGGATGACGTAGAGGTGAGGACGGACATGCAGCAGTTCGACATCGTGGCCGAGCAGAGTAACGCTGCCCGAACGCCGGTTGTCGCCGGTGTCGCTGTATTCGAAGCGGTAGATGCGGCGCAGGCGGAGCTGTCCGGCGTCATCGCGGGCCAGGCCGAGCAGTTGCCCGGCGACGGTTTCGTCGAGAAACTGCAAGCCCTCGCCGCCGCAGGCCTGACGGGCGGCCCGAATGCCGATCTCGCGGGCCTTCAGGCTGTCCAGCCAGAGCCAGGCAGCAGCGGCCGCCAGGGCGAGGAATAGCAGTTCGTACCAGTTCATCCACCAAGTATACGCAAGGAGGAAATACTCCACAGAAAATCCAGCATAATTCCCGGATAATTCGCCTGTCACAATCCACCCGGCCATCATGGAATCTCCCCTGCAGCTGCTTCGCGATCTCCTTCCCTTCGCCGCGTCCGGCGCAGAACAGAAGGATATGGCCGCCTTGCGCGACCTGCGGGACACCATTACCGGCCTGTCGCCGCAGGAAGCCGTGGCCAAGCTCGCCGGCAGCGTTCTGCCGGCGGCTGCCCAGCAGCCCAACCTGCACATGCGCTTCAAGCTGCTCGAAGATATCCGGCATGAAGGCGAGCAATCCCTGCCGCTGCTCGAAGGCGGCATCTCGCAAGCCGTGCTGCCCTTGCCGATGGAGGCGGCAACCGCCGCCCTGCACGCCGACAACCTGCTCAAGGGCATGGCCATCGCCTATGGCGGCATCGCCCGCACCATCATCAAGTCGCAGCTCAACGGGGCGATGAGCCACCTGTGCCACCGCAGCATCCAGCGCGCCATGGCGATGATCGCCCGCCGCCAGCTGCTGGCCTACCGGGCCTACGCCGATCCCTCGGCAACCTCCTGGCTGACCCTGCATGAGCTCTACCAGCTGGTGCGCGGCCCGCAGCCCAAGCCGCTCGATGGCGAAACGGCGCCGATCGAGCAGGAATACCTCGGCGCCCTGCTCTTCGCCTTCGTCGAACCTGGCAAGTTTCCCCGTGCCGAACTCGACAAGGTGCACACCTGCACCCGGCAGCTGGCCGCCTATGCCACGGTCCGCGAGGCCGATGCCAACACTGGCACGAGCAAGCCGCTCGAGCCCGGCTTCCTGATCCGGCCCGATGAGGGCTCGCCGGGTTATCCGCTGACCCGCCTGCCGGCTGGCCTGTCGATTTTCGGCAGCATGGTGCTCGACTGCAACCAGGTCCTGGCGGCGCTCGATCGCAACATCACCCGCCGGCCGGGCAAGAAGGTCGAACCCGACCTCGATGCGCCGCCGGCCACCTTGCAGTGCCTGCGCGTCTCGATTGGCGGCAAGAGCGCCCGACGCTTCAGCCGCACCCATTTCCGCCCGCGCGGCGACCTGGTCAGCGGCCTCCCGGAAGTCATCAATTTCCTCGACGGCAACGCCTTCTCGCGGCGTTCGGTCGATTCGGCCAGCCGCTACGAGGGGCGCGACTTCCTGTCCAGCGAATGGTCGCTGGTCGATGAAAGCCCGGACGGTTTCCTGCTGCGCTTCATAAAGGGGGAAAAGCGGCGCATCGGGGCCGGTGACATCGTCGCCCTGCAGCCGCGCGAATCGAGCAAGATCCACGTCTGCCTGGTGCGCCGCATCTCGACCTCGCAGGTGCGCCTGGAGGTCGGCCTGCAATTGCTGTCGCCGCAGATTTCGGTGGTCGACGTGATTGCCGACGACACGCCGGAACAACTGGCCATTTTCCTGCACAGCCTGCCGGCCTACGGCAAGTTTTCAGGGCTGATCGCCAACCCCGGCAATTACCGGACAGGGCAGACGATCATGATCAAGCTGCCGGGTCGTTCGCTGCACCGACGCATCGGGACATGCATGGAAGCCAACGTCGGGCTAGAATTCTTCGCCCTCGACCCGCTTCCCGATTGATCCCCTGAATGCTCAGCTACCGTCACGCCTTTCACGCCGGCAACCACGCCGACGTGCTGAAACACCTCATCCTGCTGCAGATCGCCGAGTACATGGGCGAAAAGCCGGCCCCCTTCTGGATCATCGACACCCACGCCGGGGCCGGGCGCTATGCCCTGGATTCGGCGCAAGCCGGCAAGCTCGGCGAATTCCGCGACGGCGTCGGCCGTCTGTGGCAGGCCAGCGGCCTGCCGCCGGCCGCCGCCGACTACCTCGATTTCATCCGCATGCTCAACCCGGATGGCGAACTGCGCCATTACCCGGGCTCGCCGTGGCTGGCCAGCCAGCTGCTGCGCGACGGCGACCGCCTGCGCCTGTACGAGCTGCACAGCACCGACATCAAGTTCCTGCAGGAAGCCTTCAAGTCGGCCGGCCGCAAGGTGACGGTCAGCCACGGCGACGGCTTCCCCGGGCTGAAGGCGCTGCTGCCCCCGCCGCCGCGCCGGGCGCTGGTGCTGATCGACCCGTCCTACGAAACCCGCGACGATTACGCCAATGTCGTCAAGGGCCTGCAGGAGGCGCTCAAGCGCTTCCCGACCGGCACCTACGCGGTGTGGTACCCGATGCTGAGGAAACCCGAATCGCGCAAGCTGCCCGAGCGCTTGAAGGCGCTGGGCGCCGCCAACTGGCTGAATGCCACGCTCGAAGTCAGGGCGCCGGCCAAGGACGGTTTCGGCATGCACGGCAGCGGCATGTTCGTCATCAATCCGCCGTGGACGCTGGAGAAGAAGCTGCACGAGACCCTGCCCCGGCTGAGCGAACTGCTCGCCCAGGGCGACGGCGCGCGCTACACGCTGGAAAGCGAATCAACCTAGCTCGGTGTATTTGGCCCGCGAACCGTAGGCCTTGGCGACCGGGTACTTGCTTTCGTTCTTGGCCAGCTTGGCCCGGGCGGCGGCGGCCAGGTCGATGCCGGCCTTGTCGGCGACGAGGAGCAGCAGGAGCAGGATGTCGGCGCATTCGTCGCGCAGTTCCTCGGCCGCCTTGGAGTCGGCCGGCAGGGCGTCGACTTCGGCATCGGTTCGCCATTGCGTCAGCTCGAGCAGCTCGGCGGCCTCGAGGTTGAGCGAGACGATCAGGTTGCGCAGCGAGTGAAACTGCCGCCAGTCGCGGGCATCGCGGAATTGCAGCACCGCTGCGGTCAACGCCGAAAAATCGCTCATTTTTAAATCCCTGGAATGACAGCGGCCCATCATGCCAGCCGCCGGGTTGTCGGGCAACGCCGGTAGAATGGGCGCTCGACGCATCGCCGCCAACCTCGCCCGACCCGATGAAAAAACTGCCTTCGCTCAACACCCAGATCCTGCTCGGCTGCCTGCTCGGCATCGCCGGCGGCTGGTGGCTGGCGCTGCCGCCAGCCGCACCGCTGGCCGGTGACGTGCTGTACGGCGCCAAGATCGTCGGCAACCTGTTCCTCGACCTGCTGCGCATGGTGCTGGTGCCGCTGGTCTTTTCGTCGATCGTGGTCGGCGTCGCCAACCTGCGCGCCCACCATCGCATGCACCGGGTGTGGACGACGACGCTGGCCTTCTTTTTTGCGACCATGGGGCTGGCCATCGTCCTCGGCTTCGGCGCGGCGCACCTCTTCCGGCCCGGCGAGGGCCTGCAGCTGGCCATGTTCGCCGAGGCGACGCGCCATTTCGAGGCGCGCCAGATGCCGCTGCCCGACTACATCGCCGCCTTCCTGCGCGGCCTCTTCCAGAACCCGTTCAAGGCGCTGGCCCAGGGCGACATCCTGGCCGTGGTGATGATCGCCCTCTTTCTCGGCATCGCGCTGGTCATCGGCGGCGAGCGCTACCGCAACATCAGGACGCTGATCGGCGAGTTGCAGGAGCTCTGCCTGATGATCGTCGGCTGGATCATGCGCCTCGCCCCGCTCGGCCTGGCCGCCCTGCTCCTGCAGCTGGTGGCGACGCAAAACCACGCGCTGCTCGCCAGCCTGGCCGAATTCATCGCCGTCGTCGTCGGCACCACGCTGTTCCACGGCATCGTCGTCCTGCCGCTGATCCTCTGGCTGGTCACCCGGGTTTCGCCGCTGGCCTTCTTCAAGGGCGCCCGCGAGGCGCTGATCACCGCCTTCGTCACCAGTTCCAGCGCGGCGACCCTGCCCATCACGCTGCGCTGCACCGAGCAGCACCTGCATGTGAAAAAAGACATCGCCAGCTTCGTCGTGCCGCTCGGCGCCACCGCCAACATGGACGGCACGGCGCTCTACGAGGCGGCGGCGGCGCTCTTCGTCGCCCGCCTGGCCGGCATCGAGCTCGATCTCGCCCAGCAGATGATCATCTTCTTCGTCGCCATGCTCGGTGCCATCGGCGCCCCGGGCATCCCCAGCACCGGCATGCTGAGCATGGTGCTGGTGCTCGAATCGGTCGGCCTGCCGACCGAGGCCATCGCCCTGCTGCTGCCCATCGACCGCATCCTCGACACGGTGCGCACGGCGGTCAACGTCGAAGGCGACATGGTCGGCAGCCTGGTCGTCGACAAGCTGGCCGGCGACGCCGGCTGAAGCCGAAGCGCTGCGGTCGACGGCAAATTCCGGCCAATTTCGATAATAGCCGGCTGGCCGGAAAATTCCCGCAACCCTACCCGTTTTAACTAGTCAAAACGGATGGGCAGCCTGCGGCCGCCGGCTTGGGCGCTGCCTTCAAATGGTTCATGGCGCATTCGTCTGGTGCTCGCTTGGTCCTGACGCAACGGCCTTCCGGAAAATTCCTGCGAATAATCAGAAGCCTGCGGACGGCCATCGGGCAGCACGCTTCTTGCTCGGACAGAGTGACTGTCGATTTCAGGGAGGACAACATGGCATCGATCACGCAACTGACCCCGCCGGCCACCGACCAAGGCGCCGTGACCGAGGGCACCCGGCGCCTGATCGACGGGCAGGAACGGGTTTTCTACAGCGGCTACTGGATCAAGACCTACCCGGCGCCGGCCGATACGCTGCAGGCCAAGAAAACCCTGATCGAAGCGCTGACCCGCCGCCTGTTCAATCACACCGAACACGGCCTCAACATCCCTGGCGCCCGGCTCAAGGAGGCGCGCCAGGCCTACGAAACGGAGACCGACCCGGCCATCCGCCGCGTCAAGGGCGGCATGCTGGCCGGCGCGCTGTTCAACCGGGCGGCCGACATTTTCCGGCGCCTGGTCGAGTTGCAGGTGGACGGGGTGGACGTGCGCTCCGACTATCCGCTGGTCCAGGAATGCGGCAACTGCCTGATGGAGGCGCTCGAACTCGGGCGCCTGGTGCTGCACCGGAGCGGCGAGGAAGGCATCGACGAACTGTGGGGCGAGCCCTTCCGGGTTTTTTCGCTGTCCCTCGAGGAATTCTACGAAAGCCGCTACATCAAGATCGGCCAGTGCATGCGCGACATCGACCGGATCGCCGACAGCCTGGTCGCCAGCTTCACGCAGATTCCGGTGTTTGCCGCCATCGCCCCGGTCGTTCGCGAATTCGCCCGGGCGGCGCGGCTCAAGTCGGAGACGCTGCGCACCGACCAGGACATCTTCGACGTGTGGCCGATGTTCGTCACCGCCGGCGAGCGCCTGAGCGCCTTCGCGCCGGCCCCGGGGGCCGGGCGCAGCGCCCGGCTGAGCGGACGGCGCGCCCACAGCATCGCCGACGGCCGGCAGCTGATCGCCGCCGGGCGCGACCTGATCTTCCACCTGGTGCGGGCCCGCACGCCGATGCCGAAGAGCACGCGGGAATACATCGAGCGCGTCGATTTCTACCTCGACAACGGGCGGCTGCCGCCCATGCCGCCGTCGCTGCCCGACTGATTATTGTTGCGGCAGCTCGATGCCGTGCCGGTGCAGCCAGTTGCGGTCGAGTTCCCAGCGGATATCGGTGATGCCGGGCTGGGCCAGCACGATGTCCTTGGCCTCGTCCTGCACCTTGCCGAGCAGTTGCTCGACGGCGATGAAGGCCGGGTTGTTGTGATCCTTGACGTTGATTTCCGGGTAGATCACGCCGAGAAAGCGGAAAGCCGGCGAATCGAAATTGCGCGGCGTGGACATCACCGCCGTCCCGCCCTCGACCCGCAGCACGCGGAATTCGTAGGGATAGGCCTTGAGCTGCGGGCTGGCCGTGCGTTCGAGAATGGCGTTGAGCTCGCGCGTCCGCGGGTCCGGCCGGCGAATGGCCCAGTCCAGCGCGACCAGCAGCGCGATAACGATCAATACCCATTGCCACGATTTGACCTGGCGAAAATTCATGCCGACTCCCTGTTGCTGTCCCGCACTTGCTGCCCCCAGCCGGCTGACAGCGTAACATTGCCGGCAGTGCTGCGGTCAACCGCAAAAATCGGCCAAATTTCAAATTTTCCAGGAGACGCCATGCCCCTCTTCAAACTCGGCGACAAAGCACCGCAACTCGGCAGCAACGCCTGGGTCGCCCCCAACGCCACGGTGATCGGCGACATCCGCCTGGGCGACAACGCCTCCATCTGGTGGAACGCCACCCTGCGCGGCGACAACGACCCCATCCACATCGGCGCCAACACCAACATCCAGGACGGCTCGGTGCTGCACACCGACGAAGGCGTGCCGATGCACATCGGCGCCAACGTCACCGTCGGCCACCTGGTCATGCTGCACGGCTGCACGGTGGGCGACGGCAGCCTGATCGGCATCGGCTCGGTGATCCTCAACCGGGCGGTGATCGGCAAAGGCTGCATCGTCGGCGCCAACACGCTGATCCCCGAAGGCAAGGTCTTTCCCGACCGCGTGCTGATCGTCGGCTCGCCGGGCAAGGTGGTGCGCGAACTGTCCGACGAGGACGTCGCCAAGCTCAAGAAATCGGCCGAACACTACGTGGCCAACGCCGCCCGCTACCGCGACACGCTGACCCCGCTGTAAACGATCAAGCGGGGCCGCAGCCCCGCTTTGATCGGCCTGTCGCCGGGATCAGACGGGGCTCGACAGGTTGGACAGCGTGATGTTCGGCTGCATCGACTCCATGACCTTCTGCAGGCCGACGCGCAGCCGGGTGTTGATGACCAGCGGCGCCCGCAGGTTGGGGGCAATCGCCGCCCGGCCGCCCTCCTCCTGCTTGAAGAGCACCTGCATGACCGCGATGTCCTCGGCGGCCGGCGTCTGCAGCAGGGCGTTCTCGGCGTCGCTCAGGGCCAGCTCGTAGTTGAAGCCGAGCGTCGTCGGATCGACGATCTGGAAGGCGATGGCCGGATCGTCCAGCGACTGCAGCGTATAGCTGACCGGCTGCGCCCTGCCCTCGTCGTGCACCAGCATGAAACGCTTGTTCTGCTCGAAGCCGACCAGCCCGTTGGGAAAATTGATGACCTTTTCGGGAATCACCTCGACGGCGCCGAACAGATAGGTTTCGATTTTCATGTTGTCCTCCTCTCACTTGGAATAAGCCTGGCCGGCATGCTACACCATGGCGGCGCGGTTGTATTTTCGCGACGGATTGCGCATAGTTCACCCCCCATTTTTGCTGCACCGCCGCACCCATGCTGCCACCCATCGAACACCGCATCGCCCTCGAACTGGGCGTCCGCCCGGCCCAGGTCATCGCCGCCATCGCCCTGCTTGACGAAGGCGCCACCGTGCCCTTCATCGCCCGCTACCGCAAGGAAGTGACCGGCGAACTGGACGACACCCAGCTGCGCAACCTGGAAGAACGCCTGACCTACCTGCGCGACCTCGAAGAGCGCCGCGTGGCCGTGCTGGCCAGCATCGAGGAACAAGGCAAGCTGACGCCGGAACTGAAGGCCGAGATCGACGACGCCGAAACGAAGCAGCGTTTGGAGGATCTCTACCTCCCCTACAAGCAGAAGCGCCGGACCAAGGCGCAGATCGCCCGCGAAGCCGGCATCGAGCCGCTGGCCCTCGGCCTGCTCGGCAACCCCGAGCTGACGCCGGACGACGAAGCCGAAAAGTACCTCAACGCCGAGGCTGGTTTCGCCGACAGCAAGGCCGTTCTCGACGGCGCCCGCCAGATCCTGATGGAAAAGTTCGCCGAAGACGCCGAGCTGCTCGGCCAGCTGCGCCAATACCTCAGCGAACACGGCCAGCTGCGGTCGACCGTCGTCGAAGGCAAGGAAACCGAAGGCGCCAAGTTCCGCGACTGGTTCGACTTCGCCGAACCGATTACCAGCATGCCCTCGCACCGCGCCCTCGCCCTGCTCCGCGGCCGTAACGAAGGCTTCCTGCAGGTTTCTCTGGTGCTCGATTCCGAACTCGACGCCGACAACGTCAAGCCCGGCCCCAACCCTTGCGAGCAGCGCATCGCCGTGCGTTTCGGCATCAAGCCGCAGGGCCGCCCGGCCGACAAGTGGCTGTCCGACACCGTGCGCTGGACCTGGAAGATCAAGGTGTTCACCCACCTTGAACTGGAGCTGATCAACGAACTGCGCGAGCGCGCCGAGGAAGAAGCGATCCGTATCTTCGGCAAGAACCTGAAGGACCTGCTGCTCGCCGCCCCGGCCGGCCAGCACGTGACCATGGGCATCGACCCCGGCATCCGCACCGGCTGCAAGATCGCCGTCGTCGACGCCACCGGCAAGCTGCTCGATACCGCCACCATCTACCCGCACGAGCCGCGCAACGACTGGGGCGGCTCGATTTCGACCATCGCCCGCCTGGCCTCGACGCACGGCGTGTCGCTGGTCGCCATCGGCAACGGCACGGCCAGCCGGGAGACCGACAAGCTGGTCCAGGACGTGATGAAGAAATACCCGGAAGCGCGGCTGACCAAGATCGTCGTCTCCGAAGCCGGCGCCTCGGTCTATTCCGCCTCCGAACTGGCCGCCAAGGAATTCCCCGACCTCGACGTCTCGATCCGCGGCGCCGTGTCGATTGCCCGCCGCCTGCAGGACCCGCTGGCCGAACTGGTCAAGATCGAACCCAAGTCGATCGGCGTTGGCCAGTACCAGCACGATGTCTCGCAGACCAAGCTGGCGCGCAACCTCGATGCTGTGGTCGAAGACTGCGTCAATGCCGTCGGCGTCGACGTCAACACCGCCTCGGTGCCGCTGCTGACCCGCATCTCCGGGCTGAATGCCGGCCTGGCTGCCAACATCGTCGGCTACCGCGACACCCACGGCGCCTTCCGCAGCCGCGACGACCTGAAGAAGGTGCCGCGCCTCGGCGACAAGACCTTCGAGCAGGCCGCCGGCTTCCTGCGCGTGCCGAACGGCGACAACCCGCTCGACGCCTCGTCGGTGCACCCGGAGGCCTACCCGGTGGTCGAAAAAATCATCGTCGACCTGAAGAAGCCGATCAAGGAAATCCTCGGCGACAGCCGCGCCCTGAAGGGCCTGAACGCCAGCAAATACACCGACGAGCGCTTCGGCCTGCCGACCGTGCAGGACATCTTCAAGGAACTGGAAAAACCCGGCCGCGACCCGCGCCCCGAGTTCAAGACCGCCAGCTTCGCCGACGGCGTCGAGAAGGTCAGCGACCTGCGCCCGGGCATGATCCTCGAAGGCGTCGTCACCAACGTCGCCGCCTTCGGCGCCTTCGTCGACATCGGCGTCCATCAGGACGGCCTGGTGCACGTCTCGGCGCTGTCCAACACCTTCGTCAAGGACCCGCACGACGTCGTCAAGGCCGGCCAGGTGGTCAAGGTGAAAGTGCTGGAAGTCGACCTGCAACGCCAGCGCATCGCGCTGACCATGCGCATGGGCGACGAGCCGACCCAAGGCAAGCGCCCCGACGGCGGCGCCCCGGCCAACCGCGGCGGCCAGCCTCGCACCCAGCAACGCAGCAGCGGCCCGGCACCGGCCGGCAACGCGATGGCGGCAGCCTTCGCCAAGCTGCGGAAGTAAATGCCCTTGGGGTGAAGGCCAGGGCAGTTGCCGCGGTCAACGGGAAAAAACGGCAAAAATAGAAAAAGGTGGCTGCGAAGCCGCCTTTTTGCTGGAGAGATTCGATGGCGATTTGCTGTTATTTCGGCTTTCGACCCACTGTCGCCGGTCAGGGTTTCAGAGCCACCGTCGGCAATGAGCGAAAGCAGACATTGCCGAGGGGAAGGCTAAATCCGCAGCCAGCGATAAGCTGCCGCAGATAGTGCTGTCGAAACTTCTATTCCTCTACTCGAGCGAATGACCGGTTTGCCACGGGCAAGTTGGAATCAACGATGCTTGGCTCGGCCACGACCGGACTGTCCAATGGCCCCAGTTGCAGACATTTACGGGGCCAGTTCACTCTGAAACCCGCCGGCATGGGAGCGAATTTTCTAGGTCTATTGGCCTGCGGATTGGCTTTATCCGCTAGCCAATTTAATATTTCTCAATCTAGCTAACATAAGTATTGCCGCAGCGATAAGGATTAACACAATTGTTGATGGCTCCGGTATGGAGCGGTCGGTACGGTCAGGCAGGGAGGATGCTAATGCGATCCCATCCTGCAGTAAGTTCAGGGCATCTAATGCAGTACCTTCAAGCGAATAAGGATCGAAGGCTATAAACTCAGCCTGCAACTGCTCCAATTCTTCTGGTGTGTAACCGAGCGATTTAAAGTAATCAATTAAGCCAGTACTGAAACCATTCAACGCCACATTCTGTTGCAAAGTGATTAGCTTTAATGGGTCATAAACAAGGTTATTAAATTGACTCAAATCAACGAGTGCACCAAAAGCCTTGAGGTTAGTCTGAAGGTCGTGTAGTGCTTGATCATATAACTTTAAATACGCTAGGTACGCTTGCATCTGATACGCCATATAAATCGTATCACCCGCCAAATAAGCACCAGCGTATTTATCCAATGATGCATTGACTGCATTCAAATAAACTCCAGCCAATGTGGCAGCGCCGATAACATTCTGGTAGTACCTGTCCACAATGGGATCACCCGTGCTTGGAATTGTCGGAAGTTGCGTATTAGCTTGGAATATTGAGGTGTAGCTTGGGTCAGGAGGATCAGCACCAAACTTTCTAAGAGCCGGAGCCAAGTCCTCTGCCATCACGCTAGCTGTCGCACCTACCAAGCAAAAGTACAAATCTGCATAAACAGCACCTGGAGTCAAGACGCCTAAGCAACCAGCGACGGCAGACGTAGTTTGAGCGGCGTCATAGATTTGCTTAGCTGCGGGGGAAGCATCAACAACCTTTCCTGCTAAATTAGGATCTCCCCATAAGTTAACAGTTGCCGCGAAGCCCTCAGCTAGCGATCCCGTTGCCCAGTCGACGACAGTAGATCCTACATTACTTACAAAAGCCAATATCCCCGCGCTTTTCTCAATATCAGGAGCCGCAACTTTAGCAGTAGCCTTTAGCCATTGAGTGACACCGGATTGTGGGTCGACCAACGGCTTAACGTCAGATACAAGAAGATTAATATTTTGCGCCGTTGGGGAATCAAATTGGCTTGCAGTGCTTTCTGCGAATGGGCCTATCTGTGAGGAGAAAGATGGAGTGATAGCGGGAAAATAAGTGGCTGGTGGCGTTTTAGTCGGCAATATTGGGGTAGGGTTTGCCTGAATCTGAAGTGGGGCTGGTAGTGGCGGACCTGAGAAGACATCGCCCGAACCAACGACCAATGCTAGATGTGTTTGGTCGCCGCTGACCAAGTACTGGCTACCGTTCATGAAACCGAACATCCACCGCGCGTCTGAATTTGGGTATACAGTACCGGACCAGTACCACTGGGGCATGAGGTTTGTAAAGGGGCCAACACTGGTCAACCCATAAGATTGTGGGACACAATTGGAAACAGTCGATGTGACGGGATTGCAGGGAGATTGATTGCTCAGACTGTTATAGTATAAATAAGCCATCTCATTACCAGTGCTCCCCGCGTAAGGGGTTCCTGTTGCGCTTATGTTATAGCCAGAGTCCGTTGAGCCATTGTTAGAGTTTGGGTAATTGAAGGAAATGCCATTGACCGGACCAGTTGTCGGTAGCCGCCAGTTGTTGTAGCCCAAATATCCTAAGCCACCATTGGAAGCGTTCATAGCGGCAATCCAAGTTTGAGTGGTACCCCCATCCATGAAGCCAGTGGTGGTGATGCCGCTTACTCCAAATGTTTCGGTTCTAGCCAAGTTTGCGTTGGTTAGCCAGGTTACATTGAGGTCTGTGTCATACACCGCTTGGCCACCTAGACGAGATACAAGTGTGGCATTTGTTACTGGGACAAATCCGGTGACGAGCAACAAAAAAGCAAGAAGCTGGTTAGAAGCATGTGACATAAACAATCCTCCCCGATTCTGATTTGCCGAATAACCATGTCAAGGTTATGGGATTGCAACATTCATGCCTAAAAATAATAATTATGTATATTCAATTTGTTATGTTAGTTGATGGTGCTGAGCACGGCGGAGTTTGTAAAGTATTCCGACTCTGGTGAACCAACCATTACCTGAGGAACCTTTGATTGAACAAGGACAGCTTCTGGCCGCTGCCGGAAATCACGAACGGCTGCTTCGTATAAGAGAAACCGAAAAGACCGTAGCAGTGCGTCGGGCCACGATGGAGAATCCTGAGGGTCCGGTTTCGTTAGGCTGCCGTACGAAATCGCAGGTCAGCAATCAGTCGGTAGCTGCCCGATAGATCTCACTGGCGAATGTCTCTTGATGGCCGACTGCCGCCCGCTGGACGTACCCAAAGCCATCCGAAGCTCTCTCAAGCATCTGCCGCCCAATATCACCGCGACGGCAGATGCCGGTTTCAGCCTCCAAGCCTCAAGGCAGCACGAAACTGCTCTTTTCCACCACCACGGTCGCCGGGTCGTGCCGGGCGGCGATCCGGAAGGAGATCGGCCGGATGCCGGATTCGCCGCTGTCGCCGGGCATGGCGACGGTGAGCGGCAAGGGGCGGATGCTGCCGGGTTCGACGGTGAATTCGCGCTGGCCGACGATCTCGATGCCGGGCAGGCCGTCCACCTCGATGCGGTAGTCCCGAGGCAGTTCGTCGAGGTTCATCAGCTTCAGGGTGTAGACGTTTTCGATCTTGCCTTCGGCCGTTTCGCGCAGCAGGGCGCCCCGGTCGCGCAGGATGTCAGCGAGCAGCAGCGACCGATCGGCCAGGGTCCAGGCGCCGAGCACTGAAAAGACAACGAAGAGGCTGGCATAGACCGCCAGGCGCGGCCGTCTGAGCAGCCCCGCGGGCTGCGCCTGCCCGGCCGCTTCGTTTTCCGACATGAAGCGGATCAGGCCGGTCGGGGTGCCGGTCTTGAGCATGACCTCGTCGCAGGCGTCGATGCACAGGCCGCAGTTGATGCACTGGTATTGCAGGCCGTCGCGGATGTCGATGCCGGTCGGGCAGACCTGGACGCAGATGCCGCAGTCGATGCAGTCGCCGGTATTGCCGGCCTGGCGGCGGACGTTGCGCGGCTCGCCGCGGTGGGCGTCGTAGCTGACGTTCTTGGTCGCCGCATCGACCATCACGCCCTGGAAACGGGAATACGGGCACATGTGCTGGCAGACCGCCTCGCGGGCCAGCCCGGCCTGCACGTAGGTGAAGGCGCCGTAGAAAATCAGCCAGAAGCCTTCCCAGGGGCCGACGTTCCAGCCCGGCAGGGTCGGCAGCAGTTCGCGGATGGGCGTGAAATAGCCAACGAAGGTGATCGCCGTCCACGCCGCGAACAGCAGCCACAGGCCGTGCTTGATGGCTTTCAGCAGCAGCTTGCGGCCGCTCAGCGGACTCTGGTCGAGCTTCAGGCGGGCCAGGTGGTCGCCTTCGACCCGCGCCTCGATCCAGGTGAAGATGGTCGTATAAACCGTTTGCGGGCAGGCGAAGCCGCAGAACAGGCGGCCGGCCAGCGCGGTCACGAAAAACAGCGCGGTGGCGGCCAGGATCAGCACGAAGGCGAGCAGCAGCGCATCCTGGGGCCAGAGCACGAGACCGAACAGGTAGAGCTTTTCGTGGGCGATATCGAACAGCACGGCTTGCCGGCTGACGCCGTTGGCCTCCCAGCTCAGCCAGCAGGCGCCGAAGAAAATGGCCTGGGTGAACCAGACCATCGCCCAGCGCAGGCTGTTGAAGTGGCCGGCGGTCGCCTTGGCGTGGATCTTTCCCTTTTTCCGATACAACTCCAGCTTGGCTTCGCGGACCTTGCTGACTGGCTTGCTCATGCTTCTTTCCTTCCGGTGATGATTCGCTGAAAACACGGAAGGCGAGTTAATCACCCGAGCAAAAATGGAAACAGATTCAGCCGATATTGTTTTCTATAGGAACAGATCAACCATATCTGTGCCGATCAAAAATCGTCAGGCCTGTATCTGTGATCTTTCTGTCCAGCGGGAACAATGGCGGCATTGGAAAAAACAGGAGCCCGCCGTGACCGCCATCGCCATTCCCGACCTGGAGCCACTCAGGGAAGAACAGCCCAAGGGCCGTGTGCCGGGCAACAAGGGCATGTGGGTCGGGATCAGCTGCGAATTCGTCGAATTCCTCGTCCTGTTCGTCGTCTATTTCATCGCCCGGGCGCATTTCCCGGAAGCCTTCGAGCAAGGCGGCGAGCGATTGTCGCGGCTGGCCGGCACGGCGATCACGCTGCTGATGGTGACCAGCAGCTTCTTCATCGCCTGCTCGGTGGCGACGCTACGGGCCGGGCGGCGGCGGGCCTCGATAGTCTGGCTGGTCGCCGGGCTGGTAGTGGCGCTCGGCTACCCGGTCGCCAAGTATCTGGAGATCCAGTGGAACCTGGCCCACGGCATCAACGGCGAATCGGGCATTTTCTTCACCGTCTATTACTACCTGACCCTGAATCACCTGGTGCACGCCACCTGGGGCATTCTCGGCATTCTCTGGGTGCTGGCCCGCCACCTGGCCGGCGGCTATTCCACCGAGGACTACAGCGGGCTGGAAGCGCTGGCCTGCTACTGGCACGCCACCGACATCATCTGGCTGGTCATCTTCCCGTTTTTCTACGTCCTGGTCTGAACCATGCAAACCGCCGAACGACTGCCCTCCTCCTCGCTGCTTCCCCTGACCGCCGCCTGGCTGGGGCTAATCGCGCTGACCTTGTTCAGCCTGGGCCTGAGCCAGTGGCTGCACGGCGCCAGTTGGCTGCCACCGCTGGTCGCCGCCATCATCTGGTTGAAGGGCGCGCTGATCGCCCACCAGTTCATCGAGGTCGGCTTGGCCCATCCTTTCATTCGCCGGGTGGTCGCCGGATTCATCGCCTTCACGCCGCTGGCCCTGCTCGGGATCAGCTATTTCGGCGCCCGGGTGGCCGGCTGGGCCAGCCTATAGTTGCCGGGCAATCAACTCGCCCAGCGTCGCCATGGCGGCTTGCCGGCGCGGCGAATCGGGATGGCCGAAATTCAGGCGCAGGTAATGGCCGAATTCGCGCTGGGCGGAAAAGATCGGCCCCGGAGCGATGCTGATGCCGAGTTCCAGCGCCTGCCGGTGCAACAACAGGGTATCGACCTGGCGCGGCAGTTCCAGCCACAGGAAATAGCCGCCCTGCGGCCGGGCCAGCCGGGTGCCGGCCGGGAAATGCCGCTCGATTGCCGCCACCAGCTCGGCCTCCTGCCGGGCCAGGGCCTGGCGCAGATGGCGCAGGTGGTTTTCGTAGCCGCCCTGCTTCAGGTAGTCGGCCAGCGCGATCTGTACCGGGATGGTGGTCGCCAGGCTGGTGGACAGCTTCAGGCGCCGGATACGCTCAGCGTAACGGCCAGCCGCCACCCAGCCGAGCCGATAGCCGGGGGCCAGGCATTTCGAGAACGACGAGACGTGCATGACCAGCCCCGACGCATCGTCGACCTTGCTGCAGCGCGGCGCCTGCGGCCCGAAATAGAGCTCGGCATAGACGTCGTCCTC
The DNA here is from genome assembly GCA_009469585.1 of Dechloromonas sp. Dech2017. Lineage (GTDB taxonomy): Bacteria > Pseudomonadota > Gammaproteobacteria > Burkholderiales > Rhodocyclaceae > Azonexus. Next base: position 19,905 of record SSXW01000001.1, on the reverse strand, counting down.
GATCAGCGGGATGTCGTGGCGCCGGAGCAAGTCCACCAGCGCCTGCTTGCGCTCGTCGGCGACCAGGCTGCCGGTCGGGTTGGCGAAATTGAGCATGAACAGGCAAGCCTTGATCGGGTGCTGCCGCAGGGCCGCTTCCAGGGCCGACAGGCTGACGCCTTCGCGCGGATGACTGGGGATTTCGATGACTTTCAGGCCGAGGCGCTCGCTGGCCTGCAAACCGGCGTAAAAAGTCGGCGACTCGATGGCGATCAGGTCGCCGGGCTGGGTAACCGCCTGCAGGCAAAGGTTCAGCCCCTCCATGGCGCCCGCGGTGACGATGATTTCCTTCGGCGGGACCGTCGCCCCCTGGGCCAGATAGCGCAAGGCCAGTTGCCGGCGCAGTTCCTCGTTGCCGGGCGGCAGGTCGGTGACGGTGGCCAGCGGGTCGAAGCGGCGGGCGGCGTTGGCGAGGAAACGCCCGAGTTTGTCGAGCGGATAGAGATAGGGGCTGGGAAAGCTGGAGCCCAGGGGCACGACGGCCGGATCGCGGACGCTGTCGAGAATCTGGAAGATGAAGTCGCTGACCTGCAATTGCGTCGAACCTCCGACCGGGTGGCTCATCTCCGGCTCGGGCAGGTTGCGGCCGAGCCGGGCGCGGACGAAATAGCCGGACTTGGGCCGGGCCTCGATCAGCCCCCGGCTTTCCAGCAGGTAATAGGCCTGGGTCACGGTGATCGGGCTGACGGTGTGGATGCGGCAGGCCTGGCGCACCGAAGGCAGGCGATCGCCGGCCCGCAGGACGCCGTCGGCGATCAGCTTCTCGGTCTGGCTGGCGAGTTCTTGGTAGCGGCTCATGGGCCGATGTTATCAGGCGCGCCCGGGCGGCAATTTCAGGCGGATCATTTTCCGGACGGAAAATGGCACTCGTCGACACCCATTGCCCAGCGGGGGCCTTCGCCCGGAAGCGAAGGCGGATCCAGCGACCGTGAAAGGCGGGCGGATTGCCACGGTCGACGGGAAAAACCGGCAAAAATCGAAAAGCTGGCGGGCCGGCGCCGTTGAACAAATGCCGCCCCGGCCTGTCGACTGCATTGCGCCGGCCCGGCCTTGCCACGCATCGGCGCCCCGCCAATCCGCGAGGAGAATGCCATGAACAAGCTCGTCCTCCCCATGCTGCTGGCCCTGGCCGCCCTGCCCGTCGTGGCGCAGACCGAGGCCGGTTCGGTCACCATCGTCTCCCCGGCCGACGGCGCCAAGCTCGACGCCATGGCCGAGAACCGCATCAGCTACGACGTCGCCCCGGGTCCGAAGGGCGACCACACCCACCTCTATGTCGACGGCAAGGAAGTCGCCGTGCTGCGCCAGTTGAAGGGTAGCTACACGCTGGCCTCGCTGGCGCCCGGCGTACGCGAGCTGTGCATCAAGGTGGTCAACAAGAACCACACGCCGATCGGCATCGAGAAATGCGTCAAGGTCAAGGTCGAGTGACCGCTTGACGTGGATCCGCAGAACCTGGCCTACGCGCTGGTTCAGGTAGCGCACAACTTCGGCGCCGTGGCAGTGGCCGGTGGCGGCCTGGCCGGCTGGCTGATGCAACGTCGCGGCGCGGCGCCGCTGAGCGCGCTGGCCTGGCTGGTCGTCGCCGGCTGGGCCGTGCAGGCAGCCAGCGGCGCCGGCTTCGGGCTGATCAGCCTGGCCTGGTACGGGCAGTTCCCCGACCTGCACGGCATCGCCGTCGCCGCGCTGCTCGTCAAGCTGGGCTGCGCCTCGGCCGGCCTGATCCTCGGCGCCCTGCTGGCCAGGTTTTCCGGCGGCTGGCCGGCAGTCCGCCGGGCCCTGGCCTGGGCCGCCCTGGCCGGCCTCGGGGCCACCGCCCTGTCGGCCGCCGCCTTCCTGCGCTGGTTCGCCTGAATCCGGCCGAAATTTTTCCGGAACTCCGCCCGCCTCCGGCAGCCTAATGGTTACCAGCAAGCCAGATCGGAATAAGTCAGGCGCTTGGCTGAAACACTTTGCGGAGTGAGCGCCCGGATGGACGATGGATAGGGCTGCTGGCAAGACCCCCGGTTCGGCGTATAACCCCGGGGGTCTTCGCTTGTTACAACCCGGCAACATCCTTGCCGTTGGCATACGACACGTCATAATGCGCACAGGCGGCGGCCATTGGCCCCGGACTGGCAAGGCAAGACGGCAAAAGCTGCGATAATCGCCAGGTCCTGGCACCCCACGCAACAACGGAGAACAACATGCCCGCCATCCGCGTCTATGGCATCAAGAATTGCGACACCATGAAGAAAGCCATGAACTGGCTCACTGAAAACAGCATCGCCTACGAATTCGTCGATTACAAGAAGGCCGGCGTCGCCGAGGCCGGCCTGCCCGACTGGAACGCCCGTGCCGGCTGGGAAAAACTGCTCAACACGCGCGGCCTGATGTGGAAGAAGCTGAGCGACGAGGAACGTGCTGCGGTCGACGAGCAAAAAGCCCTGAAATTGATGGCCCAGTACCCCGCCCTGATCAAGCGGCCGGTGCTCGATACCGGCCGCCAGCTGCTGGTCGGCTTCGCCCCCGAAACCTATGCGGCCGCACTGAAATGAGCGGCGGTTACGTCCGCCGCTTCCTGTTCGAGGGCCTCGACATCCGCGGCGCCATCGTCCATCTCGACGAGGCCTGGCAGCAGATGCAGGCCGGCCGCGACTACCAGCCGACCGTCGCCCAGCTGCTCGGCGAAACGGCGGCGGTCACCGCGCTGATCGCCGGCCAGTTGAAGCAACCGGGCCGCCTGACGCTGCAGCTGCGCGGCAACGGGCCGGTCCAGTTGCTGGTCATGGATTGCAACGAGCAATTGCAGATGCGCGGCATGGCGCGCAGCAACCCGGTGGTGCTGCCGGCGCCGGTGCCGCAACTGCTCGGTGCCGACCAGGGCGGCCAGCTGATGATGAGCCTCGACCTGCCGACCGCCCGCCAGCCCTACCAGAGCTACGTGCCGATGGTCGGCGACAGCATCGCGGCGATTTTCGAGCATTACCTGGAGCAATCCGAGCAGCAGCCGTCGCGCCTGTTCGCCACGGCCGGCCGGCAGGCGGCCGTCTGCCTCTTCCTGCAAAAGCTGCCCGAAGCCGACCAGCGCGACCCGGACGGCTGGAGCCGCATCACCCAGCTGGCCGGCACCGTCAAGCCGGCCGAACTGCTCGGGCTGGACGCCGAAGACCTGCTCGCCCGGCTCTTCCACGAGGACATGGCGGAACACGGCATCCGCGTCTACGACCCGCAGCCGGTCGCCTACCACTGCCCGGAGGACTGGGACAAGGTACGCGACATGATCCGCGGCATCGGCCGTCACGACGCCGAGACCATCCTCGCCGAACACGGCGAGATCCTCATCCGCGACGACATCTGCAACCGCGAATACCGCTTCACGGCCGCCGATGTGGCGGCGCTGTTCGCCGCCAGCGAAGGCAAGGCGCTGCATTGAGACCAGCCATCGACCCCGCCACGCTCGGCCGCCGGGTCGAACTGCTCTATCGCAACACCCTGCTCGGCCAGGTCGTTTCGGCGATCAACGCCAGCGCGCTGGCCTGGGTGGCGCTGACCCTGGTCGATCAGCCGCTGGTCTATCTGTGGTGGCTGGCCGCCCTGGCCATTGCCGCCATTCGCATCACCCAGGGGCGGGCCTACAAGGCGGCCAGCCAGCAGTCGCGCCTGGCCGATGCCCCGACCTGGCATGGCCATGCCTTGCGTGGCGCAACCGCTTCCGGCATCGTCTGGGCCAGCGGCGCCCTTCTCCTGATGTTCCAGGGCGACACCCACCTGCAGTTGTTCACGGGTTTCGTCACGGCCGGCATGGCGGCTGGCGCCGTTCCCGTCCTCGCCGCCGACCGCAAGGTCTATCGCGCCTACGCCTTTCCCATCGTGCTGGCGGTGGCCGTCGGTTCGCTGGGCAGCGGTCCGCTGCATTTCGCCTTCACCGCCATGTCGCTGCTTTTCCTGGCGACCCTTTCGCGCAGCGCCGATCTCTTTTCCCACACCCTGCACGACGCCATCCGCCTTGAGCATGAAAAAGGCGACCTGATCGACAACCTGAAACAGGCCCGCGAAGTGGCGGAACTGTCCAACCGCGCCAAGACCGAGTTCCTGGCCAACATCAGCCACGAGTTGCGCACGCCGATGAACGGCATCATCGGCCTGGCCGAGTTGCTGCATCACGAATCGCTGACCGCCGACCAGCGCTCCCTGCTCGACCCTCTGCGCGCTTCGGCCGATGATCTGATGCGGCAAATCGACCACCTGATCCAGCTTTCGGCGCTCGAGGCCGGGCACGTCAGCAGCCGGCCAGCCGCCTTCGCCGTCGCCGACCTGCTGGAAGGAATGCTCTCGGCGCAGCGCAACGCTGCCCAGGCCAAGGGCCTGGTGCTGCACCAGCAGGCCGACCCTGAACTGCCGCCGGTGCTGATCGGCGATCTCGACCATCTGCGCCAAATCTTCGCCCACCTGGTCGACAATGCGGTCAAATTCACCGAACAAGGCAGGATCGACATCACGGCCCGGCCGACCGCCGGCAGCGACGCGCGCACCTGGATCGAATTCTGCGTCGCCGACACCGGCCCCGGCATCGCGCCGGACATCCTGCCCTTCCTCAGCGGCCTGCTCGTCCAGGGTGACGGATCGAGTGTGCGCCGCCACGGCGGCATCGGCGTCGGGCTGGCCATAGCCCGCAAGCTGATCGAGATCATGGGCGGCCGCCTGCACATCGACAGCCAGCCGGGCCGCGGCAGCCAGTTCCGCTTCGCCGTACCCTTTTCCCTGCCTGATCCCGACGAGGCGGTCTAGGTTTCGCGCCAGACAACTGGCTCAGAGCACCTTGCCGGGATTCATCAGGCCGCGCGGGTCGAGCGCCTGCTTCAACGAGCGCATCAGCGCCATCTCGACCGGGCTCTTGTAGCGCAGCAGTTCCTCGCGCTTGAGCTGGCCGATGCCGTGCTCGGCCGAAATCGAGCCGTTCAGCGCGTGCACGGTGTCGTGGACGATGCGATTGACCGCCGGTTGGGCGGCGATCAAGGCGGCGTTGTCCCGGGCATCGGCCTGCGACAGGTTGTAATGCAGGTTGCCGTCGCCGACATGGCCGAAGGCGACGACGCGGATGCCGGGAAAGGCTTTTTCCAGCGCCGCATCGGCAGCGGCCAGGAAATCGGGAATGCGGGAGAGCGGGACCGAAATATCGTGCTTGATGCTGATGCCCTCGATCTTCTGCGCCTCCGAAATGTTCTCGCGCAGCGCCCACAGCATTTTCGCCTGGCTGGCCGACTGGGCGACAACGCCGTCGCCGACTTCGCCGGCTTCCAGCCGCCCGGCCAGCCAGGCCTCGACGGCGGCCGGATCGGCCTCGGAGAACTCGGCCAGCACATACCACGGCGACGCCAGGCTCGGCCGCCGGCTATCGGGAATATGCTTGAGCACCAGCCCGAGCGCCGCCTCCGAAACCAGTTCGAAGGCGGTGAGCTGGGCGTCGAATTGCGATTTTGCGGCATTTATCAGGTCGACCGCGGCAGTCGGCGACGCCAGGTTGAACCAGCAGGTGACCTGTGTTTTCGGCAGCGGAAAGAGCTTCAACACGGCGCCGGTGATGATGCCCAGCGTGCCCTCGGCACCGATGAACAGCTGCTTCAGGTCGTAGCCGGTATTGTCCTTGCGCAAGCCGCGCCGGCCATCCCAGATCTCGCCGTTGGCCAGAACGACTTCCAGGCCCAGCGTCAGTTCGCGGGTGTTGCCGTAGCGCAGCACCTGCACGCCACCGGCGTTGGTCGACAGGTTGCCGCCGATCTGGCACGTCCCTTCCGAGGCCAGGGCCAGCGGGAACAGCCGGTCGGCGGCGCGCGCCGCGGCCTGCACGACAGCCAGCGGGCAGCCGGCTTCTACTGAAATCGTGTTGTTTTTGCTGTCGACCGCAGCAATGCGGTTCAGCCGGCCCAGCGAGACGACCACCGCCCTACCCGCCTCATCCGGCGTCGCGGCACCGCACAGGCTGGTGTTGCCGCCCTGCGGCACGATGGGCACGCCAGCGTCGACGCAAGCCTTGACGACCGCCGCCACCTCGGCGGTGTTGGCCGGGCGGACGACGCATTGCGCCGCACCGCGGTAGCGGCCGCGCCAGTCGGTGACGTAGGGGGCGATATCGGCCGGGTCGGTCAGCACGTGGGCTGAACCGACCAGACCACGCAGGCGATCAGACAGGCTGGGCGTAGAGGTCATGGTGGTCGGCGTCGATGACCTTGACCTGCAGGAAGTCGCCGGGTTGGGCGTCGAAATGGCCGTCGAGGTAGACCAAGCCGTCGATTTCCGGGGCGTCGGCCTTGGAACGGGCGATGGTGCCTTCCTCGTCGACCTCGTCGACCAGCACTTCGATGACGGTATCGATCTTGGCCGCCAGCTTGTCGGCCGAGATGTCCTCCTGGACCTGCATCAGCCAGCGGCGGCGGTCTTCGCGGACGTCCTCGGGCAGCAGTTCGCCGAGTTCGTTGGCCTTGGCGCCTTCGACCGGCGAGTAGGCGAAAGCGCCGACGCGATCCAGTTTCGCGTCTTCCAGGAACTGGATCAGCTGGTCGAAATCTTCTTCCGTTTCCCCCGGGAAACCGGTGATGAAGGTCGAGCGGATGACGATTTCCGGGCAGATTTCGCGCCATTTGGCGATGCGTTCCAGCGTGTTCTCGGCCGAGGCCGGGCGCTTCATCGCTTTCAGGATGCGCGGGCTGGCGTGCTGGAAAGGCACGTCGAGGTAAGGCAGGATCTTGCCTTCGGCCATCAGCGGGATAACGTCGTCGACCGAGGGGTACGGGTAAACGTAATGCAGGCGGACCCAGATGCCGAAGCTGGCCAGCGCATCGCACAGCTCCTTCAGGCGGCTCTTGACCGGCTTGCCGCCCCAGAAGGCGGTGCGGTATTTGAGGTCGACGCCGTAGGCCGAGGTGTCCTGCGAAATGACCAGAATCTCTTTCACACCGGCCCGCGCCAGGTTTTCGGCTTCGGCCAGGATGTCGCCGACCGGGCGCGACACGAGCGGGCCGCGCAGCGAGGGGATGATGCAGAAGGTACAGCTATGGTTGCAGCCTTCGGAAATCTTCAGGTAGGCGAAGTGGTCCGGCGTCAGGCGGATGCCCTGCGGCGGCACCAGGTCGCTGTAAGGGTCGTGCGGCTTGGGCAGGTGCGTATGGACATAGCCCATCACCTCGTCGGCGGCGTGCGGGCCGGTCACGGCCAGTACGGCCGGGTGCGTCGTCTGAACGATGTCGCCCTTGGCGCCGAGGCAGCCGGTAACGATGACCTTGCCGTTCTCGTTGAGCGCCTCGCCGATGGCGTCGAGCGATTCCTCGACGGCGGCATCGATGAAGCCGCAGGTATTGACGATGACCAGGTCGGAATTGTCGTAGCTCGGCGAAATCTCGTAGCCTTCGGCACGCAGCTTGGTCAGGATGCGCTCGGCGTCGGAGGAGGCCTTCGGGCAGCCCAGGGAAACGAAGCCGACGGTCGGCACTTTTTGCGAAATAGTCATGCGGGGGGAACCTTATCCGGACGGGCCGGCGAAAACAAAGGGCGTATTTTACGGGGGAATCAGCTCGGCAGGCGGGCAAGTGCCTGTTTCAGCGCCTCAAAACACTGCGGGTCGATGGCCGTGCCGACGTTCTCGGCCATCATTTCCAGCGTCTTGGGGATCGGCACGGCACCGCGATATGGCCGTTCGGCGGTGATCGCGTCGAAGATGTCGGCCGTCGTGATGATGCGCGTTTCGAGGCAGATGTCGTCGGCGGTCAGGCCGCGCGGGTAGCCCTTGCCGTCCAGCCGTTCGTGGTGCGCCGCGGCGACGCGGGCCAGTTCGGCGAAAGCGGCGATCCGCGACAGGATGGCCTCGGTGTAGGCGGCGTGCGCCTGCACGGCCGCCCACTCGTCGGCGTCGAGCTTGCCCGGCTTGTCGAGCACGCTGTTGCTGACGCCGAGCTTGCCGACGTCGTGCAGCAGCGCGCCGCGCTTCAGCCAGCGCCGGCGCTCCGCCGACAGACCGAGCGTCTCGGCGATCAGGTCGGTGTACAGCGCAACGCGGGCGCTGTGGCCGCTGGTGTAGGGGCTTTTCGAGTCGACGACCTGGCCGAAGGCGGCAGCGATGTCGTCGAGGTAGTCGTCGTCGAGCGCCACGACATGCGAGGCCGGCTCCAGGGCCAGCACGGCGGCCATGACGTCCGGTGAGGCCAGTCCGGCCCAGAAGGCGTCGTCGGCCACCGCCTCGGCCGCCGCGACCAGCGCCGGGTCGAACCAGCGGCCGGCCCGCAGCCGGATCTCGTCGAGCGCTGCCTGCGGCCCGCCGGCCGTGTGGAAGACGTCGATGACCTGGGCCAGCAGCGCAATCCGCGAATAGAGGGGAATCGCTTGGCCGGCCAGCCCTTCCGGCTTGCCTTCGCCGTTGTAATGCTCGTCCAGGCTGTAGATGCCGGCCGAGACGCTTTCCGGAAAGCGCAACAGGCGGGCGATCTCGGCGCCGCGCTGGCAGCGGGTGGCGATCAGTTCGGTAGCGAGTTGCTCGCCGTCGCGCATGATTGTCAGCACGCTGCGGAAACGCTCGGCCAGCCCGGCCTTGAGGCCGGTGTGGCTGAGCACGAAGTGGAGCACGCTGGGCAGGCTGTCGCCGACCTTCTTGAAGTCACGCTTGAAACTCAGGTCGTCGGTCAGATAGAGCTCGCAGATGCGGGCGGCATTGCTGCTGCAGCCGAGATCCTTGAGCAGCAACGTGTAGTAGAGATTCCACAGATCACCGTCGTCGAGCCCGAGGCGACGGCCGATATGCATGCCGATCCAGCAGCAGCGCACACAATGGCCTTCGGGTTGGCCTTCGGTAATGTCCAGCGCGTGACTGAGCGCCGAAATCAGCTCGGAGAGCCGAAGGCTGATGCTGGCTGACAAGGGGGCGACAGGCTCAAGCGGCACATTCATGGCGCCTATGATTCACCAAAATTCACAAAGTTCAAACAACAACCTCTCAATAAACGCAATTTCAGCAAATTTTTCGCACAATGAGGGGGAGGCAATCGACTCAACCTACTCTGCATCCCACCCAAATTGAAAATTCTGCAAACCGGCCGGCGAACGTGGTTATAATGCGCGCCCCTGCGTTCTTAGCTCAGTTGGTAGAGCGTCGCCCTTACAAGGCGAATGTCGGCGGTTCGACCCCGTCAGGACGCACCAGATTCAACTCCGATGAAAGCCATCGAAGTCCTGAAAACCCCGCTCCGGCGGGGTTTTTTATTGCCTGCTCGTCCAGTGTCGTCTAAAGTGGTTTAAAGAAATACCATCGTTTTTGTTGGTATCTTTGTTGGTATTTCAAAGGGCTGTTGGTATACGCCCAAAAGCCAACCAATTTGGAGGTGTTGCATGGCACTGACTGATCTTGCAATCCGGACAGCGAAACCCGGTGAGAAACCAAAAAAACTGGTTGATGAAAAGGGGATGTATTTACTCCTTCAGCCGACTGGAGCCAAGCTTTGGCGCATGAATTACCGTTTCGATGGGAAGCAGAAAACTCTCGCGCTTGGCACATATCCGGAAACCAGCCTTGGCCAAGCCAGAGACAAGCGGGACGAAGCCCGGAAGAAACTCGCGCAAGACATCGACCCAGGCGAACACCGTAAGCTTGAAAAGCAAGAGCGTCGCACTTCGCTCGCCAACACCTTTGAAGCCATTGCACGAGACTGGATGAAGGTTCGTGGCAAAGAATGGAGCGAGGGATACGCAGGAAAGACCCGTGCATGCATGGAACGGCATGCTTTTCCATCGATTGGCAGCAAGCCGATCAAGGACATTACCGCTCCTGAGCTCCTCGCCATGCTTCGTGCCATTGAAAAGCGCGGCACAGTCGATATGGCACATCGCATTCAACAGCATTGTGGTGCTGTATTCCGCTTCGCAATCAGCACAGGCATTGCAGACGCAGATCCGACCCCTAGCCTTCACGGAGCGCTATCCACGGTCAAAACTGAGCACTATGCTGCGATGACAGACCCCAAGGATTTTGCCGAACTGCTGCGCGCCATTGATGGGTATCGTGGAGAGGTCACCACCAAGATCGCCATGCTGATGCTGGCCTATACCTTCCAACGGACTAAAGAAATTCGCTTTGCCGAATGGTCACAAATTGACCTGGAAGGAGCCATGTGGCGTATCCCTGCAGAGGTCATGAAAATGCGCCAAGCCCACATCGTGCCGTTAAGCAAACAAGTCATAAGCCATCTTGAGGAACTGAAAATCCTGACTGGCTCTGGCCGACTTCTGTTTCCATCAACGACAAACCGAGATCGTCCAATTTCAGAAAACACGGTCACTTACGCCATCGCCCGTATGGGTTTCAAAGGCCAAATGACTGGACATGGTTTCCGCTCGGTTGCCTCCACCATTCTGAACGAACAGGGGTACCGACACGACGTCATCGAGCGGCAATTGGCACACGCCGAAAAAAGCCAGGCACGCGCTGCGTACAACCGCGCCGAGTATTTGCCCGAGCGAAAAAAAATGATGCGAGATTGGGCAGACTACTTGGACAAACTGAAGGCAGGTGCGGCTGTTATTCCATTAAAAGGTAACGCAGCCTGACAAACTGCTCGCTTGCGCCGCGGGCATTTCGCGCAGCATCATTATCTGCGACACCTAATCTACAAATTCGGCATGGGCGCAAAGCTTGATACGGATTCAATTGCAAAACGTTAAATATTTAACAGCTGTACCCGGTCGGACCTTTGCAAACCGGAATGGTCGTTATAGGATTAACCCAGTGTCTTGCGCAAGGCACCGCCCAGCGAAGGGCTCCCGATAGCAGCTGTCGGTTTCCGTCATAGCGGAGTAATGCGATTCGCGACTCACCCTCTCCCTGAGGGTTATTAAACCTTATTCCTATCTGAACAACTTGGCTCTGTCATACCTGAACAGTGCTGCAGGTGCATCACCACACACAAACGGCTGGTGCATCAGGATTTAAGGTAACACATGAAAAACCCCCTGCCTCCCCGCACTCGCGTCCTGCGCCTGCGGGAAACTTTGAATCTTGTTGGCGTCTCCCGCTCGACCTGGTTCGACTGGACCAACCCCGCGTCTCCTAGGTTTGACGAATCTTGTCCACCCCGGGTGCGTCTCGGACTTCGATCCGTTGGCTGGTTTGAACATGAGCTGATTGCCTGGCTCGAGTCAAAGCAGACATAGCCCACTCAACAAAACGCTTGGCCACGGATCTGCAGAACCTACTCGCGCTGGTTCCGCAGCCTGAATCCGGACATGCCGTGGACAAGCCAACTCAAAGGAATTACACAATGAAAGCGAACTCCCTTCACGGCGATCACGCCATCGACATTCTTTCAGGACATGTCGAACGCAGTCTGCCTCAAGTTCAGCCCGGCAGCTACGGACGCGCCGCTGATCACATTGATCACTCCCTGAACTCAGCGCTTAGCACGACAAATACGAGTGGTGAGCAACAGCCCCAAGCATCCCGCCTCCACCCACCAAAATGCTGCAAAAAAGCCGTACGTATTCGGCAACAAAATACCGGCGAAAAAACCTGTACCAACTTAGCGACGGAACACCATTTCATCGGCTTTTCAAAGGGTGTATTTCGGCGTCGACCGCCTGCGATTTTTAGGGGGTGTCAGGCAGGTATTTTGACCTTTCCCGAGCAGGAAAATGGTGCTGAAAACGACAAGTCGGTACATCGCCATTTCTTCAAAATGCCCTCTCGGCAGGACGATCAGTTTTTCGGCCGCACTGGAGCGGCAGGGGAAAACAAGGTAGGTGATTTCTGGGTTTTTACAAGGTTAGTGCAGTTAATGCATAGCAACACCATCACGCAATTTGATTACTCAGTTCAAGGCTAAGGAGAGATCAACATGCATTTTTCGCCATTCACCCCGACGGATATGGATGTCGTTCAGCACATCAGCGAGAACTTCACTTACCCGGTTAAAAACGAGTACGAAAGTAATTACTTCCATCTAAGCCATGACATTGGCCTTCCTGAAGTCATTCAAATGATGGTCCGAATTCACAATCTGGTCGAACATCTCGCGAAGTCGGCACAAGAAGCCGTCAAATTTGAAACGACGATTCATGAGAAACGTTTCCTGGAGATCACTCCCCCCGGTGAGGCGCTGTATCACACGCTTCTCCTACCTCATCGTTTCGCGCATCTGCCACGTCAGCAACTGAGCGAAGCTCTTAAAGCCTGGGACGACGTTTCGCAGCGCATTCTCGGCCCGACTCCAAATTTTCAAGGTAACCCGATGCGCCCGATGAATGCTCAAGGGGTAACCGAAGGCGAGTTGATGAACGCCCAACTGATCCGAATTCGTGAAGCTACTGGTCGAAAAATTTATAAGTCTGAACAGTTGCGGCGAAGCAAGGAGGCGCAAAAGGCCTGCAATGCCAAGACCAAGCTTGTGGATCGACTGCACGAGCTCCATCCTGGGCTGTTTGGATTAAAGATCGCCTTGATGTACTCGCAAGATTTCGCGGGGAAAGTCCGGCTGAAGGAATCTACTGAACACCTTCAGAAATTGATGGAAGCGCTGAACAACGACCTTTGGTTTGGCAAGTCTGTCGGGTATATCTGGACTCGGCACTACCTGTCCGAGGCCGGATACCGCTACAACCTGGTTCTGTTGTTCGATCCCAGCATTACACCGGCCCACACAATCGATAGCAACTACGTACTCCAGGAATGGCAGGCGAGTACGAAAGGCGCAGGGCTTGACTGCTTATTGGCTAACTACGTCCGCAATGCCGATGGGCTGTTTCACGATATCAAATGCTCCCAAGCAGCGGAACGGTATATTCGGCTGAGCCCAGACGTGACCTTTCCCCATTATGGGGTGAGCGAGTTGCCAAGCGCTAAATCGCTGTCGGAGCTTGAGCAGGAACCGCCTACCCACTTTGGAAGTCGTGGTGAATTCGGCGGGAATGACATGCAAGATTTGAGTCCCCCTCTGAACAACCGCTTCACGAAGTAATGTTCGATCGACACCGAGCAATACGCTCGGTGTCGATCCCCCCTCTGCACACTAGGAGACTAGACTGTTGACGAACAGCGACAACGACTTCTTTTGGGAAAGAAGGATTTGCGAGTGGAGCTATCAGGATGCCATGGAACCCAGCTGGGAGCCTGGGCAAGTAGTGGTAGATCAAGGGAAGCGGCAGCATTTTGCTTTCCTGTTTGCAGACCTCCATAGCTTTCTCGATGAACTGGTATCGGATACGACAATCCCTTTCGTTCCTCGAGCCTGCACGCGTCGTGGCGGCGACTATGACTTCTCGTCATTGGCGGAACGCTACTTCACCAAGATTCCGGAGTTTCTGGAGATTGTCGAATGCATGCCACCACAGCTTCTTTACAGCGAGCACATTGAGGCGTTCATCGCTTGCTGCAAGAACATGGGGCTGTTTGGCCAAACGCTGGACTGGGACGATATCTGGTTCGCCCCCAGCCTGACATATCCGCAATTTGGTAATGCTTCGGCGGCTGAGTTGTTCAATTTGCTGGTTGCCAATCTTCGTGATCGCTGCCAGTCGCAGAAAACCCAAGCAAGGGCACGAAAAAGGCAGAGCGAGGCTGTCGAACGTGCGGAGGAATACGGGTCTTACGTCGACGCACTTTTTAAACAATGGACTCGCCTCGTTGTGTTGCGCATCGACCTCGAATACCGGCAAGAGTTCAAGGATCAGATCGGCATCTTAGACGCGCTCGCCGATTTGAAACGGTTTTTCAGCAACCGGCGACACAACTCACTTTTCGCAGAACGACGTGGCTACATCGCAAAGCTAGAATATGGCGTTCTGAAAGGGCTGCACTTCCACCTCATCCTGTTCTTCGATGGCTCAAAACGTGATGGCAGTAAAGACGTTAACCTCGCGAAGGAAATTGGTAAGTACTGGGAAAAGGTAATCACGAAAGGGCGTGGTAACTACTGGAACATCAACGCCAGCAAGAAGAAATACGAGCAGCGTGGCCAACTGGGTATCGGCGTAATCGAAGCACGGCAGACGAATTTGGTCGAGAACCTGAAGCAGCGAGTAGTCGGCTATCTCTGCAAATCCACGCAATACGTCACCCTTAGACGGCCGGAAGCACAAAAGGCCAAGCGCACAATCAAAACCATTCGACGTGGCAAATTCCCTGTCGAGCCGCCAAAAAAACTTGGGCGCCCACGAAAAATCCAAGCGCTACCTTGAAGCCATTGACTGTTCCCTTGCTACGGTCCTCCCCCCAATGCACCCATTTAAAAAATACTTTTTGAAGCCTCTTATGAGAGAGATGCAACTCTGCCTAGAAAGCAATCGAAACCCTGTTGAACGTCGATGGATAGGCGAATTGGCGTGCAGACGATACGAGCTGCACGTCGGAGATGTTCGCACTCTCTCGGAGATTTGAAGAGTTTTCCAAAGGAGTTGTGATGATCCGGATCGATAGTGATACGTTGGCTACGTGGGGGCAGAAATGCCTAAAATCCACGGCGATTTCGGTGGTGGATGGCACCCAATACGTGTTGCAAGCGACATGTGACACCGAGGTGGCTCGCCATGTGATTGGAATTTATCGGATTGGGATGTCGATAGCGGACTCAATCGACCCGCCATTTACATTTCGAGAGCTGAAAAATGGTGATGTGGCAGTTTGTAAGGACAGCGTTGGGGAGTTGGTTTTTGGTTTGCTGACTCATCTTGACCGCGAAGAGTTTTCCGAATCTTTTCCGCTGCATGAGCTCAACCCGGCTTGTGGGCGCTTGTTGGAGATGATTGAGGAACGCCAATTGGTGGACAAAACCCGGTCGCCACGGTGGCGCCTCGATAGCGACGGGAAGCGCTCGCTCGTTGCTGAACTGAACAGTTTCGTTGATGACTACCGTCAAGAGATTTTGAGCGACGCGTTTAGCGCACGTATGAACCGCTATCTCGCGCACTCGACTGAAATGGAGCACGAACTGCTCAGCCAAATTGACCATG
The DNA here is from genome assembly GCA_009469585.1 of Dechloromonas sp. Dech2017. Lineage (GTDB taxonomy): Bacteria > Pseudomonadota > Gammaproteobacteria > Burkholderiales > Rhodocyclaceae > Azonexus. The sequence continues at coordinate 4,905 of SSXW01000001.1, read as the reverse complement.
CGTTTCAGCGTACTTCACGAGCCACGGCAATTCGCATGGACTTTGGGTACAAACCCCCAGAAGCACTACCCGATGGCCCAGGATCCGTTGATCTCGATGAAGCAACTTCACATCGAGACGTGTTGCTGATGGCACTGAGAAACGTCTTCGAAGACTCTCTTCTGTCGTGTACGTGGAAGCTCGAACACTGCCGTGAGAAGGGTTACGGCTATCACGCTCTGTTCATCTTAGACGCGTGCAAGGTTTCTGACGATCTTGCAACAGGAGCAGTCATTGGTGATGCGTGGGATGTCGCGGTGACCAAGGGAGCGGGAATCCACGTCAGCTACAACGCAGATTCCAGAATCTCGAATGCTTATGGTCTCGGCGTAATTTCGCGTCGCCAAACCCAAGCGGTTCGCGCCTTCAAGGAGCAGACGGTGACCTCTATGGTGAGGGGGGATTTTTTCATGCAGATTCGACCAGAATTGGCCGCTCAGACATTTGGTACGGTGTGTCATGAACATGGCGCTTACCTGCCGCTCAAGGAGAATTTGTCTTGAACGACCACCTTCTGTTCAGCAAATTCGTGACCTCGACGCCTCAGCTACCGTTCACCTGCTACCCCGATCAACAGCAGCTCACTGAGTGCTTCGGTCATTCAGAAGGTAGGCCGAACACCCGCTATTGCGAAACAACTCTGCACGAGCCATCCACACTCAAAAAAAGAACAAAAAACCCATCCCGAAGCGCAGACACGCCTCGGGATGGGTTCCTTCGCTGTCTTAGAAAAGAGATAGGACTCTTAGGCTAAGTAACCGTTGATTCCTGAGTTATTCTTTTGGTCTAAACATCCCTTCTCTGCTACTTTTAGCCCCTGTGTTAAATGCAATGCCTGCAAATATACAAACTCTCGAAGCACTGCTGGAACAATCCGCCAACTTGCATACAGCCATTGGCAAACACAGAGAGCAACTCGGGCTTCATCCCGGCAACCGCTACCTACTATCAGCAACAGCAACGGTCATCTCCCTTGAGCACGCGATAGGCATCCTCACGTTAATGGCCGGTAGCGGCTTCACCAGTACTTTCGCTTTATTCCGCGTCCAATACGAAGCGCTAACGCGGGGAATTTGGCTTCTTTACGGTGCATCAGAGGAGTGGGTGGAGAAATTATCTGCGCCGCTTACGACAGAGAACGCGAAAAAGGCAAACGAAGGCCCCATGTTCTCAAAGATGTTGGAAGAACTTGAAGGGAAGGCTCCAGATGTCGTGATGAGTCAACTCAAGGAGTTCAAGGAATACTCCTGGAAGGCACTCAGCAGCTACATTCACGTCGGCTTGCATCCACTGACGCGAAAGGCCGAAGGCTACCCGGTTGCGCTAGTTGAGCAGGTGCTACGGCAATCAAATGGACTATCCCTCATGGGGACCATGCTGCTCACGATGCTATCAGGTGACCCACGGCAACAGGGGAAAGTTGCCGCTCTACAGCGTGAATTTTCTGGCTGCTGTCCGGAACCACAATCTGCGCCAAGACAAACTACAACATAGTCGTTTAGGCGAATCGATTGCAAAGAATTGCCTGTGTTTGAAAATCTCAAAACGGTGCAGAACACTTGTTCGAGCCTGACAAATGAGACAATGACACTTGAGAACAACTAATAATCTAAGGTCGTTGTGCTAGAAAAATCCATTACCCTCAGCCAGCTTGAATCCCACCTCTGGGAATCCGCGAACATCCTGCGCGGCCCAGTTGATGCAGCTGACTTCAAGACCTACATCTTTCCGCTCTTATTCTTCAAACGTATCTGTGACGTCTGGGACGACGAATACCAGGAGATCGTTGATGAAACTGGCGATGAACAGCTTGCCTGGTTCCCCGAATCGCATCGATTCCAGATCCCCGAAGACTGCCATTGGAACGACGTCAGATCTGTCTCGACTAATGTCGGGGCCGCCCTTCAGCACGCCATGCGCGAGATCGAGAAGGCCAACCCGGACACGCTCTACGGGGTTTTCGGAGATGCCCAATGGACCAACAAGGATCGCCTGTCCGATGCCCTGCTCAAGGACCTCATTGAGCATTTTTCGCGCATCTCCTTCGGCAACAAAAACATCACTTCCGACGTCCTGGGCGATGCCTACGAGTATCTGATCAAGAAATTTGCCGACGCCACCAATAAGAAGGCTGGCGAGTTCTATACCCCACGCAGCGTGGTGCGGCTCATGATCGACATGCTTGATCCGAAGGAAGCGGAAACCATTTACGACCCCGCCTGCGGTACCGGCGGCATGCTGCTCGCCGCAGTACAGCACGTTAAAGAACAGCATGGCGACGTGAAACGCCTCTGGGGCAAGCTGTACGGGCAGGAAAAGAACCTGACCACTTCATCCATCGCCCGGATGAACCTATTCCTGCACGGCATAGAGGACTTCCAGGTGGTGCGCGGCGACACCTTGCGTAACCCGGCCTTCTTCGAGGGTGACCGGCTGGCCACGTTCGACTGTGTGATCGCCAATCCGCCATTCTCCCTGGAAAAATGGGGCGAGGACTTGTGGTTGAACGACCCCTTCGGCCGCAACTTTGCCGGGTTACCGCCTTCCTCCAGCGGTGACTTCGCTTGGGTGCAGCACATGGTCAAATCCATGGCCGAGGGCACCGGCCGCATGGCCGTTGTATTGCCCCAAGGGGCCCTCTTCCGGAAAGGGGCCGAAGGCGATATCCGTCAGAAGCTCCTTGAAATGGACCTGGTAGAGGCCGTGATCGGGCTGGCGCCAAACCTTTTCTACGGTACCGGCCTTGCAGCATGCATCCTGGTGCTGCGTAAGCGAAAGTCTGCTGAACACAAACAGAAGGTCCTTATCGCCGACGCCTCGCGCTTATTCCGCCGTGGCCGAGCACAAAACTTCCTTGAGTCAGAACATGCCACGGAAATCTTGGGCTGGTATCGCGGCTTTGCCGATGTACAGGATGCGGTTCGCGTTGTAACGCTCGACGAGATCAAGGCTGAGGATTGGACGCTGAACATCTCTCGCTATGTACTGCCGCCACTTCAAGAGGACATCCCGCCCTTGCCGGAAGCTATTGCAGCCTTCAAGGAAGCTCTGAGCCGCTGCCGTGAGGCTGAAGAACGGCTCGCGCAGGTCATGACAGAAGGAGGATGGCTGCAATGAGCCGAATCACCCAACAAGAACTGGAAAGCTACCTCTGGGGCGCTGCTGTCCGGCTTCGCGGCCTGATCGATGCCGGCGACTACAAACAATTCATCTTCCCGCTGCTGTTCTACAAACGCGTTTCGGATGTGTGGGACGAGGAATATAAAGCCGCACTGGCTGATTCTGATGGCGATCTGTCCTATGCCCAGTTCGCCGAAAACCACCGATTTCAGATTCCCGAGGGAGCGCACTGGACCGATGTCCGGCAAACCCCAAAAAACATCGGTGCGGCTATCCAGAAGGCCATGCGCGCGATCGAATCGGCCAACCCGGACATGCTCGATGGCATTTTTGGTGATGCCCCTTGGACCAACCGCGAGCGCCTGCCAGACGAAACACTGAAGGACCTGATCGAGCACTTCTCGATCCAGACACTCTCGGTGACCAATGTGCCAGAGGACGAACTCGGCAACGCCTACGAGTACTTAATCAAGAAGTTCGCGGACGACTCCGGCCACACCGCCGCAGAGTTCTACACAAACCGTACTGTCGTCCACCTGATGACACAACTGCTGGCACCGCAAGCAGGCGAATCGATCTACGACCCAACCTGTGGCACCGGAGGCATGCTGATTTCGGCGCTGGATGAAGTGAAGCGCTCCGGCGGCGAGTACCGTACGCTTAAGCTCTACGGACAAGAGCGCAACCTCATTACCTCGTCCATCGCCCGCATGAACCTATTCCTGCACGGCGTGGAGGACTTCGAGATCATCCGAGGTGACACCCTCGCCGAACCCAAGCACATCGAAGGTGACCGTTTGCGCCAGTTCGATGTGATCCTGGCCAACCCCCCGTACTCCATAAAACAATGGGATCGGGAAGCCTGGAGCTGTGACAAGTGGGGCCGCAACACCCTGGGCACGCCGCCGCAGGGTCGTGCCGACTACGCCTTCCAACAGCACATTCTGTTCAGCCTCAGCGCCAAGGGGCGTAGTGCCGTGCTCTGGCCCCACGGCGTGCTCTTCCGTAATGAAGAACAAGCCATGCGCACCAAGATGATTGAACAGGACTGGGTCGAGGCCGTGATAGGTCTGGGTCCGAACCTGTTCTACAACTCGTCCATGGAGTCGTGCATCGTTATCTGTAACCGCACGAAAATTTCTGCGCGCAAGGGTAAGGTGATCTTTATCGATGCACTGAACGAGGTCACGAGAGAACGTGCCCAGAGCTTTCTGAAGCCCGAACACCAGCAGCGCATCCTGACCGCTTATAAAACCTATGTAGATGTGCCCGGTTTTGCCAAGGTCGTAACACTGACCGAAATCGGCGCCAATGAGGGCAACCTCTCGATCCCTCTGTACGTGAAGCGTGTTGCTACAGCCATCGCCACCGACTGCAATGGCGACCCAGTATCACTAAGCTCTGCCTGGGCCCAATGGCAAACGGATGGCCGGGCGTTCTGGCCACAGTTGGACGCGCTGGTGGAAACTCTGGATGGACTGATTGCGGAGGAAAGCGAGCGTGTTTGAGTACAACTTAAAGTCATCGATGGCTGGCTCGCGAATCGTGCGTTTGGGGGACGTCGTTGAGAACATCAATGAATTCTTTGATCGCTCAAGCACAGAATCAATTCGATATGTGTAAGCGTCCGGCGAACCCATCTGTAAATTGATGCGTTAGACCGCGAAGATCGTGTCCCCTTTAAAAAGATGGTGGACACTCTCGATGGAAATCCATAAGCCAAGCCGGCACCGGCGGTATCACCCG
>SSXW01000019.1 GCA_009469585.1 Dechloromonas sp. Dech2017 | reverse complement strand
CTCGGCTTGCTTGAGTACGGCAATGATCTGGCTATCGGAAAAGCGTGACGTCTTCATGTAAAAGTTCCTCGGGCTGCTTTGGAGAAAATTCTACTTTTAACCGCCGCTAATTTCCGGGGGGATTACCCAACGACCCGACAACCTCCACCAGGCGCGGCGCATGGTCAGTCAGTCCGTTGCTATCTACAACACGGAGCGACCGCATCTGTCGCTACAATTGAAAACGCCCGATGAGGTTCATCGGGTGTCTTTGTCGGCCAGCAATTGAACTGGTCAATCCGTCAAAATAGGTGTCAACCTATTTCAGGACCGGTCACCGGTCGATATCTGGTCACAGGCAGATCGAGCCTGACCCTGCCCGACTCAAGACCTTCCTGGTTCCGGTACAGGTACTGATGAAACCCGACAAGGGCTTTCTGGTCCCGGCGGGATCCAGGTCTGTCAATTTGGGTCGAGCGGCTAAACCCCGTTTTGCGAGAGGCGGCCGAGGAGATGATTGGCCATGCCCTTGGCCAGTTCCTCTTCGGCGAAGAACACCGTGCCCAGTTGCTCGTTGCGTAGCAGTTCCGAAGCCGCTTCGCTGTCGGCGCGGAGCAGGATTTCGATGTCGGGATTCAATGTCCTGGCCGTTTCGACCATCTGGCGGACATTGATCGGGTCCGGCAGGGTGATGACCAGAGTTGCCGCGTCGGCGATGTGGGCCTGGATCAGTACCGAGGGGTCGGCGGCATCGCCGGAGACGGCCGGGATGCCCTGCTGGCGGAGTCGCTCGACCTGTTCGCGGTTCTGTTCGGCGACCACAAAGGGGATTTTCCGGCTGACCAGGGTTTCGGCAATGCGTTTGCCAACGCGTCCGTAGCCGACGAGGACGACCTGGTTTTCGAGGTATTTGCGCTCGGTGGTCGTCGGCAGTTCGGCGAAGGGGTCGCCCCGCTGCTCCAGTTCGCGGGCGAGCGCGGAGTTGTCGAGCGCCCAGCGGCGAAGCGGGTCGATGGCCGAGAAGACCAGCGGGTTGAGGGCGATCGAGATCAGGGCGCCGGCGAGGATGTAGTTCATGCCTTCGACCGACATCAGGCCCAGCGTTTGCCCGAGCCCGGCCAGAATGAACGAGAACTCGCCGATCTGTGCGAGGCTGGCGGCAACGGTCAGGGCGGTGTTGAGGGGGTAGCGGAAAAGGATCACGATGGCCAGGGCCGCCAGCGTCTTGCCGAACATGACGATGGCGACCACGCCGAAGACCTGGAGCGGCTTTTCCAACAGGATGGCCGGATCGACCAGCATTCCCACCGAGACGAAGAAGAGCACAGAGAAGGCATCGCGCAGGGGGAGCGATTCGCTGGCGGCGCGATGGCTGAATTCCGACTCGCGCATGACCATGCCGGCAAAGAAGGCACCGAGCGCAAACGAGACGCTGAACAGCTTGGCAGCTCCGAAGGCGATGCCGATGGCCGCGGCCACCACCGACAGCGTGAACAGTTCCCGCGAGCCGGTGCCGGCAACCTGCCAGAGCAGCCAGGGAATCAGCTTGCGGCCGACGATCAGCATCAGGCCGATGAAGACCCCGACTTCGAGCAGTGTTTTGGCGATGGTGAACCCGATCGCCTGGTCGGTGGCAGCCACCACATCGCTGCCGAGGATGCCGGCCAGCGGCGGCAGCAGGACGAGTACCATGACCGTCGCCAGGTCCTCGACGACCAGCCAGCCCACGGCAATCCGGCCATTCATGCTGTCGAGCAGGCCGCGCGACTCCAGTGCCTTGAGCAGAACCACCGTGCTGGCGCATGACAGCGAAAGTCCGAAGAGCAGGCCTTGTCCCCATGGCCAACCCCAGCCCCAACTGGCGGCCATGCCGAGCAGGGTGGCAATGCTCATCTGGACGACGGCGCCGGGTACGGCGATCCGCTTGACGGCGAGCAGGTCGCCGATGGAAAAATGCAGGCCGACGCCGAACATCAGCAGCATCACGCCAATTTCCGCGAGTTGTCCGGCAATGTGGGTGTCGGCGACGAAGCCGGGCGTGGCTGGTCCGATTAAAATACCGGCAATCAGGTAGCCGACCAGGGCTGGCAGTTTCAGACGTTCGGCGATCAAGCCGAAGATCAGGGCCATGCCAAAGCCGGCGGCGAGGGTGGTGATGAGCGAGATGTTGTGTTCCATGGCCTGTGGTGGGTTATTGCTTGCCTCGTGGCGCTGCGACAGTGAAAGACAGTCAGGGATCGGTGAAGATTCAATGAATATGCGAAGGATGTCGAACGATGGCGTATCGGCGGCCGGGCCGCGCGGTAGTGTGCCGGACTGCCTGCCTGGTGCCGGAGCTTGTCGGGAGGTCGTGCTGCGAACTATCCGCCGGAAGCCGGCATTCTCGTGGCCGGAGAGGCGATGAGTCCCCGCCTGTCCCGCCCTTCCCTGAGTGAGGCGCTGGCCGCGGCGGCCGCTGCCTATCAGGCGGCCGAGGTCATCCCGCATTGCGCGGTGTGCGCCAAGCCGTGCTGCCGGCTCGACAAGCTGGTGCTCGAACTGGAGTGGCGGCAGGTCAAGGTGCTGTGGCGGGTCGACGAGTCGCGCCCGGCCTTCGACCGGCGGCTGGCGGCGGGCGGTGGGCCGGCCGAGATCCGGGCCGGCAACGGGCTTTACTACGCCCATAGCAAACCCTGCCCGGCCTACGACGAGGCCGGGCATGCCTGCCGGGTCTACGGGCAAGCGGTGAAGCCGGCCGGTTGCTCGGATTTTCCGGTGTACGAAGATGGCGGCAGCGTGGTGGCCGACCTGCGTTGCGAGGCGGTTGATCTCGAGGTGCTGGCCGCTTCGATGGCGCGGGCGCTGGGGCCGGCCTGGCGCATCGTCCGCTCGGCCGACCGGGAGTTTCCCTTTCTCGTCACCCTTTCGGTGCGCCCGGTGGCGGCTGCCGGGGGCCGCGCCGGCCAGGGGTATTCCCGCGGTCGACGGCAAAAATAGCCAAAAATTGAAATTTTTTCGGCCGGTACGCGACTGGCCACGCCCTCAGTGGCCGGCTTCGCGCACGCCACTCGCCGTCTGTTCGATGTGTTCGAGGAAGACCCGGGTCACCGGCGACAGCCGCTTGCCGCGCGGGTAGAGGGTCCACCAGTTGGAGACGATGGGAAAGCCGACGACGTCGAGGATGGCCAGCTGGTCGTCGGCCAGGTGGGCGGCGAGGGCGTGGCGGGAGATGACGGCGAGGCCGAGGCCGCCGGCGACGGCCTGCTTGATCGCCTCGTTGCTGCCCAGTTCGAGGCGGACCCGCGGGTCGAAGCCCTGCTCGGCGAAATGCGCGGTGCAGGCGAGGCGGGTTCCCGAGCCGCGCTCGCGCAGGATGAAGCGTTCCTCGGCCAGTTCGTCGAGGCGAATGGCGGCGCGCCCGGCCAGCCGGTGCCTTTCGGGGGCGATGACGACCAGCGGGTTGGCCAGGAAGGCGTGGCGTTCGACGTCGATGTGCTCGGGCGGCATCGACATGATGTAGAGATCGTCGCGGTTTTCGCGGAGGCGGGCGACGACGCCGTCGCGGTTGAGGATCTCGAGGGCGACGTCGATGTCGGGGTGGCTGGCGCAGAAGCTGCCGAGCAGGCGGGGGACGAAGTACTTGGCGGTGCTGACCACGGCGACGCGCAGCCGGCCGCGGGTCAGGCCCTTCATGGCGTCGATGCGCTGGCCGAAGGCGGCCCATTCGTCGACCATGGCCCGCGCCGTGTCGACCAGCGCCTCGCCGGCGGCGGTCAGGAAGAGGCGCTTGCCGACCTGCTCGTAGAGCGGCAGGCCGACCGCTTCGCTCAATTCCCTGAGCTGCATCGAGACGGTCGGCTGGGTGACGTGGCAGGCCCGGGCGGCGGCCGTGATGCTCAGGTGGTCGGCGACGGCGAGAAAAAGCTGCAGCTGGCGGAAAGTGGCATGCATAGAGTTATCTAGATGTTAATAATAGAAATTATCGATTTTTAGATATTGTCGCTGGTCGCTACCATCGCGCCAACTTCTTTCTGATAGCGCTCACATGCAAAACATCCTCGACCCGGCCATCCTCTTTTTCGTCTTCGGCGTGCTGGCTGGCTCGGTCAAGTCCAACCTCGAAATTCCGCCGCAGATCTCGCGCTTCCTGTCGCTCTACCTGCTGATGGCGCTCGGCCTGAAGGGCGGCTTCGCGCTCGCCCATTCCGGCCTGACGGTCGAGGTGGCGACCACGCTCGGCTGCGCCGTGGCGCTGGCCGTCATCGTCCCGGCCATCGGCTACCGCGTGCTCCGCCGTTTCCTCGGCGGCTACGACGCGGCGGCCATCGCCGCCACCTACGGCTCGGTCAGCGCGGTGACCTTCATCACCGCCATCCAGTACCTGGAGAGCAACGGCGTCACCTACGGCGGCCACATGGCGGCGGCCATGGCGCTGATGGAATCGCCGGCCATCATCATGGCAGTGTTGTTCGCCAACTCGCTGCGCCAGGCCGGCGGGGCGGTGGTCGGCGTCGGCGGCGGGGCCGCGGCGCTGGGCGGGGCGCCGGGTCATGTGCCGCTCGGCAAGATCCTGCATGAATCCTTCACCGACGGCGCCCAGCTGCTGCTGCTCGGCGCCATGCTGGTCGGCATCCTCACCGGCGACGCCGGCAAGGCGATGATGGCGCCCTTCTCGGTCGATCTGTTCAAGGGCATGCTGGCCTTCTTCCTGCTCGACATGGGCCTGATGGCGGCGCGCAACATGGCCGAACTGCGCGGCAAGTCGCCGTGGCTGGTGGCCTACGCCATCGTCGGCCCGCTCTGCCATGCCGGCCTCGCCCTCGGCCTGTGCCTCGCCTTCGGCATCGCCCCGGGCAACGGCGCGCTGCTCATGGTGCTGGCCGCCAGCGCTTCCTACATCGCCGTGCCGGCCGTGGTCCGCTACGCCATCCCGGAAGCCAACCCCTCGCTGTATTTCGGCATGTCGCTGGGCATGACCTTCCCGTTCAACATCATCCTCGGCATCCCGCTCTATGTCGGGGTGGCCAACCACGTTCTCGGCTGAGCGGCGCGGAGGGCCTCCGGTAGCAGACAGCCACCTTCCGACTTAAAGAGATTAGCCGGTAGCGGTTCTGGCCGCTACAATCCGGAGCAGTTGTCCGGGTCGGTGGAATTTTCTTGGGAAACCGCTGGTTTCCCGTCGGGAGATGTCTTGGCAGCAGACGGGAATCAACAGCAAGCACTTCGTGTCGTCGCCTTTGGCGCCTCGGCCGGTGGCTTGCAGGCCTTGCGCCCGATCGTTCGCCGCCTCAGGCGCAGCGGCGAGGCGGCCTACGTGGTCGCCCACCACTTGTCGCCCAAGCAGCCGAGCAACCTGCCCGAACTACTTGCCGACCACGGTGAATTGACCGTGGTGCCGGCCGCCGACGGCGACCGCCTGGTCGCCGATCATGTCTATGTCTGCCCGCCCGGTCGCCACATCGAGGTGCGCGGCACCCGTCTTGCCCTTTCCGCCAGCGAAGGCAGTGGCCACATCGCACCCTCGGTCGACCGCCTGTTCCATTCGGTCGCCAAACACTTCGGCGACAACGGCATCGCCGTCATCGTCTCCGGCTCTGGCCATGACGGGGCGCTCGGTGCTCAGGCGATCAAGGCCATGGGCGGCATCGTCATCGTCCAGTTGCCCGAGGAGGCGGTGCAACCGGGCATGCCGGAAGCGGCCATCGCCACCGGGGTGGCCGATCTGGTCGGCGAGGGCGACCAGATCGTCGATTGGCTCAACCAGGGCGCAAGCCTCAAGGGGGTCAGTTGCGCCGAGGTGGTGGACGCCAACAACCATCTCTTCGCCGAGATTTTCCGGCGGGTCAGCGAGGCGACCGGTCTGGACCTCGCCCAGTACAAGGAAAACACCCTGCGTCGCCAGACCGTACGCCGCTGCCGCAGCCTCGGTCTGGGCTCGCTGACGGAGTATCTGGCCCACGTTACGGCGCATGCCGAGGAACTGCACAGCCTGCAGCAATCGTTCATGATCTCGGTGTCGTCCTTCTTCCGCGATCCGCCGGCCTACGACGCGCTGGAAAAGACGCTGCGCCGCATGGTCGCCGGCAAATTGCCCGGCGATGCCATCCGGGTTTGGGTGCCAGGCTGCGCCACCGGCGAGGAGCCCTATTCGATCGCCATCCTGCTCAGCGAGATCCTGGCCGAGCGCCTGGCCGGATTGTCCGTCCATGTCTTCGCAACCGACATCGACCAGGGCGCCCTCGAGTTCGCCCGGGCCGGCGTCTATGCCGGCGAAGGACTGGCCGGCCTCAGTCCGGAACGCCGCGAGCGCTGGTTCGTCGAAGATGGTGGCGGCTGGCGCATCAAAAAGGTAGTCCGGGAACTGTGCGTCTTTTCCCTGCACGACGTCATTGCCCATCCGCCCTTCATCAAGATGGACCTGGTCAGCTGCCGTAACCTCCTGATCTATTTCAAGCCGGAACAGCAGGTCGAACTGATCAACACCTTCCACTACGCGCTCAACCCGGGCGGCCTGTTGCTGCTCGGCCGCTCCGAGTCGACCGGCTTCAATTCCCCGCTGTTCGAGAGCGTGGACGGGGGCCAGAAGGTCTATCGGCGGCGCCCGGGGGCGACCCAGCGTCCGCTGCGCTTTGCCCGGCTGGCCACGCCGGTGGCCGGGATCATCCGCTCCCCGTTGCCGAGAAGCCAGGCTGCGCCGCAGCGCCATACGCTGCAGGCAGCAGCCCAGGCGACCATCGCTGCGGCCTATGGGCCGCCGGCGGTGCTGGTCAATGCCGCCTTCGAGCCGCTGCACTTTTTCGGCAATTCGCGCCGGTATTTTTCGCTGCCCGAGGATACCGCCGATTTTTCCGTCTTCGCGCTGTGCCTGCCGGCATTGCGCAATGAACTGAAGGCCGTCGGCTACCGGCTGGTCCAGGAAGGCTTGGTCCGCCTGGAGGGTGTGCCGGTCGAACTGACGGTCGACGGCGGGCCCTGCCGCGTCCGCCCGGTGCTGCGCCGGGTCGATACGACGGGCGGCAACGGTGACTGGCATTACCTGTTCAGTTTCGAGGAAAGCCAACAGCCGGCCGACCGTCATGCAGCTGCGCCGGAAAGCGGGCGCAGCGAGGACATCGTCCGCCTGCGCCAGGAGCTGGCCGACACCCGCGAACACCTGCAGGCGGTGATCGAGGAGCTTGAGGCCTCCAACGAAGAACTGCAGTCGCTCAACGAGGAAATCCAGTCGTCGAGCGAGGAGTTGCAGGCTTCCAACGAGGAGTTGCAGTCGTCGAACGAGGAACTGACCACCCTCAACGACGAGTTGCGCATCAAGTCCCAGGAGGCGGCGGCACTGACCACCACGCTGGGCAATATCCAGAATTCGATTCGCAACAGCCTGGTCGTGGTCGACCGCGAAGGTCATGTCACCCGCTACAACCCGCTGGCGACGCGCATCTTCGGCCTGGTTCCCGGCGACATCGGGCAGTCGCTGTTCGGCATTCCCTGCCACCTGCACCTGCCCGGGCTGCGGGCCGACGTCGCCGGCGTGGTGGCCAGCGGCAATTCGGTGGTCGAGCGTGTCGATCAGGGCGAATTCCATTTCCTGATGCAGATCGACCCCTACCGCGATGAAGTGGGTCAGAACGCCGGTGCCGTGCTGACCTTTGCCGACATTTCCGACCTGTACCGGGCCGAGGCGGCCCGGCAGAGCAGCGAGCTGCGCTTCCGCCAGGTCTGGGAGGCCAGCCTGGAGGGCTTGCTGGTGGTCGATATCGGCGGCCGCATCGTCATGGCCAATCCGGCCCTCGAGGCGATGTTCGGCTACGATTCCGGCGCCTTGCTCGGCCGGTCGGTCGAGGTGCTCGTGCCGCAGGGCGTCCGCCAGCGCCATGTCGGCGAGCGGGCGGCCTTTTTCCACACGCCGGGGCAGAAGCGGCCGATGTCCCTGGTCCCCGACATCCGCGGCCTGCGCCGGGATGGTAGCGAATTCTTCGTCGAAATCAGCCTGAGCGGCATCGTCGTCAATGGCGAGCATTTCGCCTTGGCCTCGGTGACCGACGTGACGGCCCGCAAGGGTGTCGAAGCCGAACTGGAACAGCACCGCAGTTCGCTCGAAGCCCTGGTCGCCGAGCGCACGGCGCAGTTGTCGGCGCTCTATAACCGGGTGCCCTGCGGCTACCATACGCTCGATGGCGATGGCCTGTTCGTCAACATCAATGATACTGAATGCAACTGGCTGGGCTATGGTCGCGACGAACTGATCGGCCAGCGCCGGGCCGGCGACCTGATGACGCCGGAAAGCCGGGCGCGCTTCGCCCAACACCTGAGCGAACTCCCCGAGGCCGGCGAATTGCGCGGGCTGGAACTCGATTTCCTGCGCAAGGACGGCAGCCTGCTGCCGGTGCTGATAAATGCCCGGGCCGTATTCGACGAGCAGGGCAGGTTCCTGCACAGCCTGTCCTCGTGCATCGATAACGGCGAGCGCAAGAAGGCCGAGCAGGCCTGGATCGCCGCCCGCGAGGCGGCCGAAGGCGCCAACCGGGCGAAGAGCGTCTTCCTGGCCAATATGAGCCATGAAATCCGCACCCCGCTCAATGCCATCATCGGGCTGGCCAACATTCTCCGGCGTGGCCGGGTGGAGCCGCGGCAGGATGAATTGCTGCGCAAGATCGACCGTTCGGCCCTGCATTTACTGACAGTGATCAACGATGTGCTCGACCTGTCGAAAATCGAGGCGGAAAAACTCGAGTTGCAGATCAGCAATTTCGACCTCGCCGAACTCGGGGCCAACATCGCTTCGATGATGCAGGAGCGGGCGGCGGCCAAAGGCTTGCACCTGACGGTGAGTTCCCAGCCGGTAGGCGGTCGGGTGCGCGGTGACATGACGCGCTTCACCCAGGCCCTACTCAATCTGACCAGCAACGCCGTCAAGTTTACCGATTCGGGCACCGTCGCCGTGTCCATCGACAAGCTGGCCGAGCAGGATGGCAAGCTCCTGATGCGCGCCGAGGTGCGCGACAGCGGGATCGGCATCGCGCCCGAGGTTCTGCCCCGCCTGTTCGCCCCCTTCGAGCAGGCCGATACGTCGACCACCCGCAAATACGGCGGCACCGGTCTCGGCCTGGCCATCACCCGGCGCCTGGCCGAGTTGATGGGCGGTGAATCGGGGGTTAGCAGTGAGCTTGGCCAGGGCAGCACCTTCTGGTTTACTGCCTGGCTGGAGCGCGACGACAGTGCCCCGACGGCGGCTGGCGAGGCGAGCGGGGCGGCCGCCGCCGAGGCGGACCTGCGCCGCGATTTTGCCGGCAGCACGGTGCTGCTGGTCGAGGACGAACCGATCAACCAGGAGGTCGCCCTCGCTTTCCTCGAGGAAGCCGGGCTGGCCGTGACAGCCGTGGCCGACGGTGCCGAGGCGCTGGCCGTGGCTGGCGAGCGGAGTTTTGCGCTGGTCCTGATGGACATGCAGATGCCGGTCATGGACGGCCTGGAGGCGACCCGGCGCCTACGCGAACTGCCCGGCTGGGCGACCACGCCGATCATCGCGATGACCGCCAACGCCTTCGCCGAGGATCGCCGGCGCTGCCTGGCGGCGGGCATGGACGATTTCGTGACCAAGCCCTTCGACCCCGACCGGCTGTTCGTCACGCTGCACCACTGGCTGACGGTCGGCCGCAACCACGCGGCCTAAGTTTGCCTGGCGGCGGTCGGCGTTCAGCCGAGCAGCTTGCGCTGGCCGAGGTATTTCTCGAGGATTTCCAGGCGGGCCAGCGGGTCGTCGAGTTCGAGCAGTTTCTGCTTGGCGAGGTTCTGGATGGGCAGGACTTCGGTGATGCGGTAGCCGACCCACTCGGCGTCGTCGTAGCGATGCGGTTCGGGTAGTCGCTCGGGGCCTAGGTCGGCGACGATGCGGCGGAGCAGCGGCAAGAGGCGGGCGCGTTCGGATGGAAAGGGCGTCGGCTCGCCTTCGGCAAGCAGTTCGACGGTGGCCTCGACCATCTTGTCGGGGCCGACCCGGCTGTCGATGATGCGGAAGCGCCGGCCGCCGCGCACGGTGATCATCAGGATGCCGAGCTGCTCCATTTCCCACTGCGCGATGCTGGCCAGCGTGCCGACCGGCTGCGGCTCGGCGGCGGCGCCGACCTCGCTGCCGCTGGCGATCAGGCAGATGCCGAAGGGCGAGCCGTCCTTGAGGCAGGCGGCCACCATGTCGAGGTAGCGCTGCTCGAACACTTTCAGGGGCAGCCGGCTGCCGGGGAAAAGCACGGTGTTGAGCGGAAAGATCGGCAGGCGCACGGTCTCGATCGTGGTCCCGGCCGGCGAGCGGGCGAAGTCGAACCAGCCCATCAGGCGCCCCAGCGGGTCATCAAGGTGTGTGGCACGCCAATCTGGTCGAGGATGCGGGCGACGACGAAATCGACCAGGTCGGCGACGCTCTGCGGGTGGTGGTAGAAGCCGGGGCTGGGCGGCAGGATGACGGCCCCGGCCCGCGCCAGGCGCAGCATGTTGTCGAGGTGGATGGCCGAGAACGGCGTTTCACGTGGAACCAGCACCAGTTTGCGGCCCTCCTTGAGGACGACGTCGGCGGCGCGTTCGATCAGCTTGTCGGCCAGGCCCTGGGCGATGGCGGCCAGGGTGCCCATGGTGCACGGGCAGACGACCATTGCATCGGGCGGGTTGGAGCCGGAGGCGACCGGGGCGAACCATTCCTCGCGGCCGTAAACCGCCAGTTTTTCGGGGTCGACCGCCGGATAGCGGGCGAGCAGCGCAGCCCTGGCCTCGGCCGGGCGCGACGGCAGGTCGAAGGCCATTTCCTGCTGGGCGACGATCTGCGCCGCCTGCGAATAAAGCAGCTGGACGCGGCAGCCGGCGGCGAGCAGGCATTCGAGCAGGCGCAGGCCGTAGGGCATGCCGGAGGCGCCGGTCAGGGCGAGGCAGATGGTCTTGGGCATCAGGCGGCTTCCGTGGGGGCGGGTTCAACCAGCAGTTTAGCCGCGATCAGGCCGTTGATGGTGCCGAAGACCAGGGCGGCGGCAGCGAACACCGGGGTGAGCAGGAAGACGCCATCGTGCGGGATCAGCCAGGCGCGGGCGAGCAGCAGCTGGCCGCCGATGTGGGCGAAGGCGGCGAGGATGGACAGGCTGACCGGGCCGAACCAGCGCCCCGGCAGGTGGCGGGCCAGGCCGAGGGTGACCAGGCTGAGCGTCGTGCCGGTCAGCGATAAAAAGAAACCGGGAGCGAGGAAGTAGCCGAGCAGCAGGCTGCCGGCCAGCACGCGCAGGGCGCTGACCCAGACCGCCGTGCCCCAGCCGTAGCGGGCGAGGACAACCAGGGTGACGATGTTGGCCAGCCCCGGCTTGACGCCGGGCAGTGGCGTCGGGATGGCGGCATCGACCAGCGACAGGCCGACCGCCGCGGTGGCCAGCCAGGCGACGCGGCGGTCCTCGGCGGTGACGCGGAGCTGAGTCACCGCGGGCCGCGGTGCGGAGCCGCCGCGCCCCGCCTTGGCTGCGCCTTGGGCGCTCGCCTCGTCGGTCTGGCTCGCTGCGCCATCGCCGGCCGGCGCGGCGGCGGGTCCATGGTCAATAACTGATCGAGTCATAGACCCGGGTCCTGCCGGCGATCTGGACGCTGACCCGGTTGGGGGCGCAGATGGCGATTTGGCCGGGGCGCATCAGCCAGCCCTGGCGCACGCAATACTGGCGCGGCCCGGGGTCGGAGACGACGCGGACCCGGCCCGGTTCGACGGCGATCAGCGTCGTGCCGAGCGGGCCGGCCACCTCGACCTGCCGGCGCGCCTTGAGATCGACCTCGGCGAAGACCTTGCCCTCCTGGCGGATGATGGCGCGGTCGGCCAGGCCGCCCTGCCAGAACAGCGGGAAGCTGGCGCCGACCGCGGCCAGTCCGCCGAGCACGACCAGCCAGTCGCCGGGCCGGACGAGGCGCAGCCAGTCGCGGATGGCCGCCGGGCGAGGTGCGGCGGAGCCGGACGGCGGAGGGGATATTTCGATTTTGGCCATTTTTTCTGGTTGACCGCGCCCTGTAGGAAGTACCCTTGGGGTGCAGCGGTCGTCCCGGCGCTCCCGGTCGCTCAGCTGCAGGCCAGCGTGCGGTGGCGGACCAGCACGCGGGCCCGGTTGGCGAATTCGCGGGCCAGCCACTCGGCCAGGTAGACCGAGCGGTGCTGGCCGCCGGTGCAGCCGATGGCCACCGTCAGGTAGTTGCGGTTGTCGCGGATGTAGTTGGGCAGCCAGCTGGCGACGAAGCGGCAGATGTCCTCGCGCATGCGACGGACCTCGGCCTCGCCTTCGAGAAAGTCGATCACCGGCTGGTCGCGGCCGGTCAGCGGGCGCAGCTCGGGGTCGTAGTAAGGGTTGGGCAGGCAGCGCACGTCGAAGACGAGGTCGGCTTCGAGCGGCAGGCCGTGCTTGAAGCCGAAGGACTCGAACATCAGGGTCAGGCCCTGGCCGGGCTCGGCCTCGATGAACTGGCGGATCCACTCGCGCAGCCCGTTGGCCTTCATGCCGCTGGTGTCGATGCGGTGGCCGAGCTGGGAAATCGGTTCGAGCAGGGCGCGCTCGGCGCGGATCGCCTCGACCAGAGTCAGCTCGGAGGTGGCCAGCGGGTGGCGGCGGCGCGATTCGGAATAGCGCTTGAGCAGCGTTTCCTCGTGCGAGAAGAGAAAGAGGAAATTGAGGTTGATGCCGGCTGCCTTCAGCGTTTCGATCTTGCCCGCGAGCAACTCGATGCCGTGCCCGGCGCGGGCGTCGATGGCTACCGCCACCTTGGCCACGCCTTCCTCCTGCAGCATGCGGACGAGCACGGTGAGCATGACCACCGGCAGGTTGTCCACGCAGTAGAAGCCGGAGTCTTCCAGCAGGTTGAGGGCGACCGACTTGCCGGAACCGGACAGGCCGCTGATCAGGATGAGCTTCATGCCGTGCAGCATAATCAAGGCGGCGGGCGCCATCAACCCGCGGCATAATCCTTGAAATCTCAGTTGACCGCTTATCTCTCCTTGTGCAGCCTGCATGAATACTAACCTCGGCGCCTTCGATACGACTCACCCGTTGGGTAATGGCGCTACGCGGCCGCTGGCACGTCCGGACGGGCGCCCGGCTTTGTCGCTCCTCCTTGCAGGCACGAGCCTGCCGCGTCGTCGCTTCGCGCCGGCCATCCCGTCCAAACGCACCAACGGCCGCGTCCAACTGAGGTTTCAAGGATAATAGAAAAAACAGATCAAAACAGGAGACGCCCATGCCCCCGACCACGCCCTTGCTCGAACTGCCCTTCCTGGCCGAGCTGACCGCCGTGCGGCGCGACATCCACGCCCATCCCGAGCTGGCCTTCCACGAGAACCGGACGGCCGACATCGTCGCCCGCGAGCTGGCCCGCTATGGCCTGGAAGTCCATCGCGGCCTGGGCAAGACCGGTGTCGTCGGCGTGCTGCGCGCCGGCAGTTCGTCGCGCATGGTCGGCCTGCGCGCCGACATGGACGCCCTGCCGCTGGCCGAGCTCAACGAGTTTCCCCACCACTCGAAGCATCCCGGGAAGATGCACGCCTGCGGCCACGATGGCCACACTGCCATGCTGCTCGGCGCCGCCCGCTACCTGGCGGATCACCCGGATTTCGACGGCGTTGCCGTCTTCATCTTTCAGCCGGCCGAGGAATCCGAGGGCGGCGCCGCGGTGATGATCGAGGAGGGGCTGTTCGACCAGTTCCCGGTCGAGGCGGTGTTCGGCCTGCACAACTGGCCGGGCATCCCGGTCGGCGAAATGATGGTCATGCCGGGGCCGGTGATGGCCGGCACCTGCGCCTTCGAAATCATCGTGCGCGGCCACGGCTGCCATGCCGCCATGCCGCACCAGGGCGTCGATTCCATCGTCGCCGGGGCGCAGCTGGTGCAGGCGCTGCAGACGGTGGTGGCGCGCAACCTGCACCCCTGCGAGTCGGCCGTGGTCAGCGTCACCCAGTTCCACGCCGGCGAGGCCTGGAACATCATTCCCGAGGAAGTGCTGCTGCGCGGCACCATCCGCACCTTCAAGCCGGAAGTCCAGGAGAGCGTCGAGCGCGCCATCGAACGCCTGTGCAGCGGCATCGCCGCCGCCAACGGGGCGCAGATCAGCGTCCAGTTCGACCACCGCTACCCGCCGACGGTCAACAGCCCGGATGAGGCCAAATTCTGCCAGGATGTGGCGACCGAAGTGTTCGGCCGCGAGCGAGTGCTTACTGACATCCTGCCGTCGATGGGCGCCGAGGACTTCGCCTACATGCTGCGCGAGAAGCCGGGCTGCTACGTCTGGCTGGGCAACGGGCCGGGCACCGGCGGCTGCACCCTGCACAACCCGCACTACGATTTCAACGATGCCCTGCTCACCCTGGGCACCAGCTACTGGGTGCACCTGGTGCGGCGCTGGCTGCCCAAGAACTAGCCGGCAACCAGCCGGCCGTCGACCAGGCGCAGGGCGTTGACCAGCAGCAGTTCGCGTTCGACCTTGGCCGCCAGCTGATCGGCCGGCAGGTCGAGAAAGCGGGCATTGACGTCGACGGCGAAGGGCAGGCCGAGCACGAAGGCCGGGAATTCGGCCTTGGCGACGTGGCGCCTTTCGAGCATGGCGAAGGAGACGATGACCTTGATGGCGTGCCAGGCCAGCTTGTCGATGTCGGCGGTGAAGGCGTCGAGGCGGCGGAAGGCGCGCTCGAAGGCGGCGTCGACGTCGGTGAAGGGGCTGCCGTGGCCGGGAATGACCCGGTCGATGGGCAGCCGGGCAAGCATTTCCAGCGTCTGCCGGGTGTAGATCAGGCCGTCGGCCTCGCCGAGCAATTCGGGGAAGAGCACGCCGAAGCCGTTTTCCCACAGCGCGTCGCCCGAGATGAGCAGGCGATTTTCCGGGTTGTAGTAGGCCAGAGCTTCCATGTCGTGGCCGGGCACGGCCAGCGCCCGCCAGTTAAGGCCGCCCATCTCGATTTCGTCGCCGTCGGCGATCAGCTCGTCGTGCTGGAAGCGGGCGCTGCGCTGGCCGAGCGGCGAGAGCAGCAGGGCGTCCTTGTCCCAGTCGGCGATGGCGGCGTGGAGGCCGGCCGGGACGACGATGCGGCAGTCGAAGGCTTCCTTCAGCGCGGCGTTGCCGCCGATGTGGTCGGAGTGCGAGTGGGTGTTGATCAGCCGGTCGAGCGGCCGTCCGCCGAGGGCGCGATGGACCAGGTCGACGGTCTGTTCGGCATGGCTGACGTAGCCGCTGTCGACCAGCGTGGTCGGCCCGCCGTCGTCGAACAGGATGTTGTTGGCCGACAGCCAGCCCCGCTCGAGGACCTGCATGCCGGGCGGCAGGGGGCAGCTCATTCGGCCGGGTCCGCCTCGCAGGCCAGGTTTCTGGCGGGCAGGGCCGGTGCGACGGCTTCGGCGACGATGTCCGGTTCGGCCAGCGGCGGGCGGCCGCAACCCAGGCAGTAGCCGGAGTCGGGGTCGACCATGCAGATGCCGACGCACTGGTAGAGGTCTTCGGCGGATTCAGTCATGGTCCTGTCCGGTAGGTGAAGGATTTTCGCTAGCGGCCGGGCGGCGGCCGGCGACGGCAGCCAGGATGGCCAGGCGGCCGGCGTCGTCGAGGCGCGACCAGCCGGCGATTTCGTCGAGCGTGCGGAAGCAGCCGCGGCACAGGCCGCTGGCCGGGTCCATCTGGCAAAGGTTGATGCAGGGCGAGGCGATCATCAGATGAGTACGAAGCGATGTTGCTGGTCGCGCACCCGGTCTACGGCGGTGCGAGCTTCCTCGCGGCTGAAACGGGCGACCATGGCCAGATGCAGACGCCGGTCGCGGGCAGTTAGTTCCGGAAAACTGAGGGTGCTGACACTGGCGTCGTCCACCGGGCCGTCGTGGACGATGCCCAGGCGGTCGACGGCGACGCTGACCGGGCTCAGGTGCAGCGCCGGTTCGGGGGCCAGCAGGTAGTCGGCGAGGGCGGCCAGCAAGTGGTCGGGGAGCAGGGCCTCGGCGTGCTGCCGCAGGCGGGCGTCGAGTTCGGCCAGGTGGCGGGTGGCGACCTGGTAGGCGGCACCGCCGGAAGTGCCGCGAAGCACGGTCAGGTGGGCGCGCTCGATGGCGATGTCGGCGCGCAGGCCATCGCGTTCGTGGCGCAGCACGTCGACATGGTCATGAAAGGTCCGCAACAGGCTTTCCAGCGCCTTGCAGCGCAGGCCGTG
This sequence comes from Dechloromonas sp. Dech2017, assembly GCA_009469585.1. GTDB lineage: Bacteria > Pseudomonadota > Gammaproteobacteria > Burkholderiales > Rhodocyclaceae > Azonexus. The sequence goes on along the minus strand of SSXW01000019.1, from coordinate 54,097 downwards.
CAGCGTGTTGTCGAGCTGGCAGTTGGGCTCGATCAGCGTCTGGCCGGAGAAATAGAGCACCGTCTGCGGCACGTCGTTGCGGATGACGTCGCCCTGGCGGGCCATGCCGAACTGGCGTTTCTGCTGGCGGCGGGCGGCGAACATGGCGTAGAAATGCTCGCCCTCCCAGCTGCACGGCTCGGCCAGGAAATCGCGCACGGCCTGGCTGCGCCCGAGCATCTGGTCGATGTCGTCGGCCGTGGCGAACAGGGCGTGCACCAGCGGGTCGGTCGCGAAGGCGTGGCGGCTGATGTCGACCGGCCCGGGCAGGGCGGCGACCAGGCCATCGCAGTAGCCCAGCGCATGGCGCAGCGGCGTCGCCAGGTGGCGCTCGAAACCGGGCGCGACGCGGAGCATGGGGTCGACCAGTTCGGCCACCCGGCCGAGGGCCTTGCTCAGGTCGGGATCGGGCGGGGGGGGCGGCTTGAGGAATTCGGCAACGGCGGAAAGAAGGCTCACGCAGCGGTCCTGGCGCAGAGCGCCCGGCCGGCCTTGGCGCCGTTCGGGCGGTTGAGGGCGGTGGAGATCCAGTCGCCGATCGCCGCCAGTTTAGCCAGATCGATGCCGGTTTCAATGCCCAGGCCGTCGAGCAGGTAGACGACATCCTCGGTCGCCACGTTGCCCGAGGCCCCCCTGGCGTAGGGGCAGCCGCCCAGGCCGGCGATCGAGCTGTCGAAAACCGCGACGCCAAGCTGCAGCGAGGCGTGGATGTTGGCGATGGCCATGCCGTAGGTGTCGTGGTAGTGGCCGGCCAGCTTGCCGATCGGGATCTGCCGGGCGCAGGCTTCGATCAGGCGGGCGATGCTGGCCGGGGTGCCGACGCCTATGGTGTCGCCGAGTGAGACCTCGTAGCAGCCCATTTCGAACAGGGTGCGGGCGACGGCGGCGGCCTGGTCGGGGGCGACGGCGCCCTCGTAGGGGCAGCCGACGACGCAGGAAACATAGCCGCGCACCGGAATCTCCAGCGCCGAGGCGGCAGAGACGACGGGTTCGAAGCGCTTCAGGCTTTCGGCGATCGAGCAGTTGATGTTCTTGCGCGAAAAGCTTTCGGAGGCGGCGCCAAAGATGGCCACCTCGGTTGCGCCGGCCTGGATGGCGGCGTCGAAGCCTTGCAGATTTGGCGTCAAAACCGGGTAGACCGCAGCGGGATGGCGGCGGATGCCCTGCATCACCGCCGCGTTGTCGGCCATCTGCGGCACCCATTTCGGCGACACGAAGGCGGTCGCCTCGATGGCCCGCAAGCCGGCCTCGGCCAGGCGCTCGATCAGTTCGATCTTGACGGTCGTCGGGACGACCTGCGCCTCATTCTGCAGCCCGTCGCGCGGGCCGACTTCGACGATTTTGACGTGGGTGGGTAGGGTCATGGTTTGGTCTCACCAATATCCGGCTTCTCGTTGATGTTTGATGGCAAGAATCAGCACAGCGTCCTCGTCTGCCTCGTAGCTGTAAAGCGCGAGGTATCCCGTCTTGCCCCTGGAAATGACCAGTTCGCGCAAGCCGTCGTCGACCTGGCGACCGATCATCGGGTGGTGTCTGAGAATGACGATGGCCTCGTTGATCAGCGAGAAGGTCGCTGCCGCTGAGCCGGGATCTTTCTCCGCCAGGAAAGCCGTCAACGCTTCGATGTCAGCGACGGCTTCACTGGAATAAATTAACTTCGCCATTTTTTTATTGGCGGACGGACTGGATTCTTGCCGGCCAGGCGCGCCTGTATGTAGGCGTGGACCTCATCGGCGTCGAAACCCTCGCCGGTCTTGAGCATTTCGTCACGCGCCTGCGATGCACGGTTGATGAACTGCTGGCGTGCTTCGGCCGCATCGGCCGCTTGCTCGATGGCGCTGACCATGAAGGCATGCGGGGAGATACCTTGTCGCTCGGCGGCCAGGATGGCGCGCTGCTTCAATTCATCGGGTAGCTTCAGTGAAGTGGTGGCCATGGAACGATTCCTGAGGTTGGTGTTACCACGGTAGCGCCAAGCTGCCTGGCAAACAAGTCAGCTTGGTGTCCATTCGAACTCGACCAGCGCCGCGCCGTCCGCCACCTGTTCGCCGGCCGCGTAGCAGAAGGCCTTGAGGATGCCGGCGGCGGGGGCGGTGATGGTGTGTTCCATTTTCATCGCTTCCAGGATGAGCAGCGGCGTGCCCTTGGCGACCTGCTGACCGGGCTGGGCGAGGAGGGCGACGACCTTGCCGGGCATCGGCGCGGTCAGGCCGCCGTTGTGGCTGTCGCCGGCATCGACCCGGTGCAGCGGGTCGTCGCGCAGCAGCGTGTAGGTGGCGCCTTGCAAAAAAAGGATTCTTTTGTCGTCGACCGCGACGACGCTGGCGATCAGGCGGCGGTCGTCGAGTTCGACGGCGAAGCGGTCGCCGTCCAGCTTCTGGCCGCGGGCCTGGGTGGTCCGCCCGTGCAGGGTGATGGCCCATTGTTCGTCCCGGTAGCTGACCTCGGCCTCGTGCAGCGTCTCGCCGTCCTCCGCCAGGGCGGCTTCCTTCGGGGCGCGGAAGCCGATGCGGCGGGTGGCCGTCAGGTTCATCCGCCAGCCGTCGCGGGCGTGCCAGGGCGACCACGGGTCGCCGCTCGTTTTGGCGGCGGCCTTGGCGGCGCGTTGCTCCCAGAGCAGTTCGCCGACCGTGGCGACGAGCAGCACGTCGCGCGGCACGGCCTGCGGCGCGGGAAAGAGGAATTCCTTCTGGCGCTCGATCAGCCCGGTGTCGAGGTCGGCCCCGGCGAAGGCCGGGCAGGCGACGAGGCGGGACAGGAAATCGATGTTGGTGGTCAGGCCGGCCACCCGGTAGTCGGCCAGGGCCTTGCGCATGCGGGCCAGCGCCGCGTCGCGGCTGGCGTCCCAGACGATCAGCTTGGCGATCATCGGATCGTAGTGCGGGGTGATCTCGTCGCCTTCCTCGATGCCGGTGTCTACCCGGACGTTGAGCGATTCGGCCGGCGGGGCCAGGCGGATCAGGCGGCCGGTGGCGGGCAGGAAACCCTTGCCGGCATCCTCGGCGTAGATGCGCGCCTCCAGCGCGTGGCCGCGGATTTCCAGCTGGCCCTGGCGCAGCGGCAGGGGCTCGCCGGCGGCGACGCGCAACTGCCATTCGACCAGATCCTGGCCGGTGATCATCTCGGTGACCGGGTGCTCGACCTGCAGCCGGGTGTTCATTTCCATGAAGTAGAAGCTGCCGTCCTTGTCGTAGGTGTTGGTCGCGATGAACTCGACCGTGCCGGCGCCGACGTAGCCCACCGCCCGGGCCGCGGCGACGGCCGCTTCGCCCATCTGGCGGCGGCGTTCCGGCGTCATGCCGGGGGCCGGCGCTTCCTCCAGCACCTTCTGGTGGCGGCGCTGCACCGAGCAGTCGCGCTCGAACAGGTAAACGCAGTTGCCCTGCGTGTCGGCGAAGACCTGGATCTCGATGTGGCGCGGCCGGGTGATGTACTTCTCGATCAACACGTGGTCGTCGCCGAAGCTGGAGATCGCCTCGCGCTGGCAGGAAGCGAGGGCGTCGAGGAAATCCGCCGAACGCTCGACCAGGCGCATGCCCTTGCCGCCGCCGCCGGCCGCTGCCTTGATCAGCACCGGGTAGCCAATGGCGTCGGCCTCGGCATGGAGCAGGGCCGGCGACTGGTCGTCGCCGTGGTAGCCCGGCGTGAGCGGCACGTTGGCAGCGCCCATCAGCTTCTTGGCTGCCGACTTCGAGCCCATGGCGCGGATGGCCGCGGCCGGCGGACCGATGAAGGCGATGCCGGCGGCGGCCAGCGCCTCGGCGAAGTCGGCGTTCTCGGACAGGAAGCCGTAGCCGGGATGCACGGCCTGGGCGCCGGTGCGCTTGCAGGCATCGACGATCTTGTCGGCGACCAGGTAGGACTCGCGGGCGGCGGCCGGGCCGAGCAGCACGGCCTCATCGGCGAGGCGGACGTGGCGGGCGTTGGCATCGGCCTCGGAATAGACAGCGACGGTACGGATGCCCATGCGGCGGGCAGTCTTGATGACCCGGCAGGCGATTTCGCCGCGGTTGGCGATCAGGATTTTGGTGAACATGGCGATTACTCTCCGATCCAGGCGGGAGAACGTTTTTCGAGGAAGGCAGAGATGCCCTCGCGGGCTTCCGGCGTGGCGCGCAGGTGGGCGATGCGGTGGGCGGTTTCCTCGACCAGGGTTTCGTTGACCGGCTGGCCGCCGACGGCGCGGATCAGGTCCTTGGCGGCGGCCTGGGCGAGCGGGCCGCCCTGCAACAGGGCGCTGACGACTTCCTGCACCCTGGCGTCGAGCGCCTCCGGTTCGACCGCTTCATGCACCAGCCCGATATCACGGGCGCGGTCGGCGGCGATGCGTTCGGCGCTCTGGAAATAGCGCGTCGCCTGGCGGGCACCGATGGCGCGCAGCACGTAGGGCGAAATGGCGGCGGGGATGATGCCGAACCTGACCTCGGAGGTGGCGAACACGGCCCGGGTCGAGGCGACGGCGATGTCGCAGGCGGCGGCCAGCCCCATGCCACCGCCCAGCGCCGCGCCGTGCACGCGGGCGACGGTCGGCTTCTTCATCTCGGCCAGGGTGCGCAGCATGCGGGCCAGGGCGCGGGCGTCGTTCAGGTTGTCGTCAATGCCGTTGTGGGCGGCGCGCTTCATCCAGTTGAGATCGGCCCCGGCCGAAAAGCTCTTGCCGCGGCCGGCGAGGATGACGACGCGGACGTCGGCGTCTTCGTCGAGGGCGATGCAGGCGGCGGTCAGTTCGGCGATCAGGGATTCGTCGAAGGCATTGTGGAGGTCGGGGCGGTTCATCCAGATCGTGGCGACCGGGCCGTTCAGTTCGATTTCCAGGGTGGCAAACATGTCTCGCTCCATTTATTGTTGTCGCTGGCGGATCAGGTCCGCCATGGGTCGGCCATCCAGCGCCGTGATCAGGCTGGCCAGGTTGGCAGCGGGCTGGTTCTGGCTGACTTTCCATTTGCCGATCAGGCGGTTGATGCTGATTTCGATACCGACGATGGCGCCGAGCATCTTGCCGATGTAATCGGCCGGGGCATCGTCGACGGACCACGGGTGGGGCTGGCTGGCCTCATGCTCGGCGGTCAGCGTGTCTAGTTGGCCCAGCAGCCAGTCGCGGTCTTCGATCAGGCGCAGCTCGCCGTGGGCATGCACCGCCACGTAATTCCAGGTCGGCACCACCTTGCCGTGCTCGGCCTTGGTGGCATAGTTCGACGGGCTGATGTAGCAGTCGGGCCCTTTGAAAATAGCCAATATTTTCCGGTTGACCGTGCGATCCGCAGCCAGCGGATTGGCGCGGGCGACATGGCCGCGCAGCGTGCCCTGCGGCCCGGCGCTGGCGTCCAGATGCAGCGGGATGTGGTTGGCGTCGAGGCCGTCCGCGCCCTGCGTGACCAGCGTGGCGAGCGGGTACTCGCGCATCAGGCCGTGCAGGACGCCGACATCGGTTACCGCGAAATGCTTGGGCAGGTACATCGCCTTACATCCGGAAGATGCCGAACTTGGTGTCTTCGGTGGGGGAGTTTAATTCGGGTAAAAAGGCAGTAACCATCATGTCTCCTAAATACGTTGTAATTGATATTTGATGCCGAAGGGACTTTCGACTAATTGCCGGATATCGGCTTTGTCGAAGCCCAATTGCAGAAGCACGTAAACCACAAACATGCTTCGCAGCTTGACCAACGCAGCAGCCTTCCCATTGGCATCTAGTACCTTCTTCGCACTTTTCTTGTCGTTCTTGTTGTAGTGGGTCAAATGGTTCCTGGTATTTGCTACATGGCCTAAAAACTTATCGGAGATAAAGTCTTTGCCGCCAATTATTCCTGCGACTTCTTTTGCGATATCTCCCAAACGTTGTCGAAGGGTCGGTTCGTGGGAAAATACCAATTTATCTTTAAGCCATTTGAGATGTTCTGAATCGGCTAGCTTTTCATAAATCTCAGCGAGACGTTGCGTATGCAAATCTTTGTCTTTTGGTGACAAAGGGACTAGTCGGCGATGCATCACTTCAAGGCAAGATGTTCTGGCTAGAAACTCTTGTTCGATATAGAAGCCGTCTTGATGATCTATAGAAAAATGTAAATCGAAGGCAGCATCAAGGACTTCGTATAGCTCGAACCAACGTTGAAAAGCATTCCGGTTGGCGCATATGAATTCGAAAGGAATGAGTTGGCGGTGCCCATCGAATTTGTGATCTGCCTTGGAGCCAGGATGCTTTAAATAGGTCAGAGGGACCGAAGCAGTTTCTTCTCCTCTACTTCTATTTACTTCGCGAGACTGAAGCAAAATATCGAACAGCTGAAGCGGTTGATCGTAGGTAAGGCGTAGGAAAAGCCACAAACGGAACAGATAGGTATCAATTGCCTGAAGCTCAACTGGTTTTGCAAATTTCAGGCTCAATCCAGGAGTTTGCGAAACTGAAAACGACGTACGTTTGCTATCCCAAGCGGGAAATTCTCGCGTATGGAAGTCGATTTCTAGAGACGTATTTTCGTCAATAAAAAAAACTTCGGAGGTTGGTTGTTGGTACGTGATCGAAAAGCTGCGATTCGAGAAATCAGTGTCGGCAATTTCAACTCCACCACGGCCTAACCAATTTTCCAGACCGTCGGCGTGGACGCTTACTTTCGAAACAGTGAACGAATGAGCGTGGCTCCCAAATAGCACCGCATACGCGTAGATTTTTGTTTTATCGAAGCCGGGAACGGATATGCCTCCGCTAACGAGGTGGCAGTTCACGAGCGTTACAAGCTTTCCGCTAACAATACCGAACACGCGGGCCTTTTCGACAAAGGCTGAGCCAAAGAGGCCAATGCCTTTGAAGGAGCCTATTAGCTCAAGCGTAGGCGTTTCGCCGGGAATAATCTCCAGCGTTCCATGTAGTTCATCTTCCGGGGTTTCGGGTAGCCACCAAATACCTACAAGGGATTGTCGCTCAGCCCATGCCATGCTCAGCATTGCTGCTCCTTACATCCGGAAAATGCCGAACTTGGTGTCTTCCGCTGGCGCATTCATCGCCGCCGACAAGCCCAGCCCGACCACCCGCCGGGTGTCCGCCGGGTCGATGATGCCGTCGTCCCACAGCCTGGCCGAGGCGTAGTAGGGGTGGCCCTGGGTCTCGTACTGCTCGCGGATCGGCGCTTTGAACGCCGCTTCCTCCTCAGCCGACCAGGTCTTTCCGGAAGCCTCGATGCCTTCGCGCTTGACGGTGGACAGCACGCCGGCCGCCTGTTCGCCGCCCATCACCGAGATGCGGGCGTTCGGCCACATCCACATCAGGCGCGGCGAGTAGGCGCGGCCGCACATGCCGTAGTTGCCGGCGCCGAAGCTGCCGCCGATGACGACGGTGAATTTCGGCACCTTGGCGGTGGCCACTGCCGTCACCATCTTGGCGCCGTCGCGGGCGATGCCGCCGTTTTCATATTTCTTGCCGACCATGAAGCCGGTGATGTTCTGCAGGAAGACGAGCGGGATGCCGCGCTGGGCGCACAGTTCGATGAAGTGGGCTCCTTTCTGGGCCGATTCGCTGAACAGGATGCCGTTGTTGGCGACGATGCCGACCGGGTAGCCCCACAGGCGGGCGAAGCCGCAGACCAGCGTGGTGCCATAGCGGGCCTTGAACTCGTCGAATTCCGAGCCGTCGACCAGGCGGGCGATGATCTCGCGCACGTCGAAGGGCTTCTTGGCATCGGTCGGGATGACGCCGTACAACTCGTCGGCGGCGTAACGCGGCTCGACCGGGGCGGTCAGCGTCACCGGCGGACTCTTTTTCCAGTTCAGGTCGCGCACGATGCGGCGGGCGATGGCCAGCGCGTGCGCGTCGTTCTCGGCCAGATGGTCGGCGACGCCGGACAGGCGGGTATGCACATCGGCGCCGCCGAGGTCCTCGGCGCTGACCACTTCGCCGGTCGCCGCCTTGACCAGCGGCGGGCCGCCGAGAAAGATGGTGCCCTGGTTGCGGACGATGATCGATTCGTCGCACATGGCCGGCACGTAGGCGCCGCCGGCCGTGCACGAGCCGAGCACGGCGGCGATCTGCGGGACGCCTTGCGCCGACAGGTTGGCCTGGTTGAAGAAGATGCGGCCGAAATGCTCCTTGTCGGGGAAGACCTCGTCCTGCATGGGCAGGAAGGCGCCGCCGGAATCCACCAGGTAGACGCAGGGCAGGCGGTTTTCCAGGGCGATTTCCTGGGCCCGCAGGTGTTTCTTGACGGTCAGCGGGTAATAGGTGCCGCCCTTCACCGTCGCGTCGTTGGCCACCACCATGCACTCGACGCCCTCGACGCGGCCGATGCCGGCGATCACCGAGGCGGCCGGCACCTCGTAGGGGTCGGCGCCGCCGTACATGCCATAGGCGGCGAACTGGCCGATCTCGAGGAAGGGCGTGCCGGGGTCGAGCAGGGTGTTCACCCGTTCGCGCGGCAACAGCTTGCCGCGCGCCAGGTGCTTCTGGCGCGCCGCCTCCGGGCCGCCAAGGGCGATCCGCTCGACCTTTTCATGAAGGTCGGCGACCACCGTCCGCATGGCCGCCGCATTGGCCTGGAAATCGGCCGAGCGCGGGTTGAGCTGGGTTTTCAGGATGGTCATGTCTCTTCCGTTTAGTTATTAGTTGCCTGGTTGCCTGGGAGCTAGCGTGGTTTTGCTAACAGCTCAAGCTCCTAGGCAACTCGATCCTCATCAATCCTCACAACTGCTTCTCCTCTTTCAGCCATTTGCTGACCGGCTCCGGCCGGTAGGCGGCCATCTGCGCCAGCAGTGCCTCGATGTCGCTGCCGGCCAGCGCCATGGCCCGGTTTTGCTCGCGCAGGAAGCCGTCGGCGACGGCCCGGTCGAACATGGCGAGCAGCGGGTCGTAGAAGCCGTTCACGTTGAGCAGGCCCATCGGTTTCACGTGAAACCCGAGCTGGCCCCAGGTCAGGATTTCGCAGAATTCCTCGAAGGTGCCGAAGCCGCCGGGCAGGGCGACGAAGCCGTCGGACAGCTCGGCCATGCGCGCCTTGCGGGTGTGCATCGAATCGACCACTTCGAGCCGCGACAGCGCCCGGTGGTCGACATGCCGGCCGGCCACTTCCTTGCCGACCAGGGCCTCGGGGATGATGCCGATGACCGTGCCGCCGGCCGCCAGGCAGGCATCGGCGACGGCGCCCATCAGCCCGACGTTGCCGGCGCCGTAGACCAGCTCGATGCCGCGGGCGGCGAGCAGGCGGCCGAGCTTCTCGGCTGCGCGGCGGTAAATCGGGTCGTGGCCGGCGTTCGAGCCGCAGAAGACGCAGATGCGTTGCATGGCTTGCCTCAAAATCCGCCGCCGGCCAGCCAGCGTTCGATCTGCGGCAGGCGGTCGGCGCCGAAGAAGGCTTCGCCGTCGATGACGACGTAGGGCGCGCCGAACATGCCGAGGGGGAGGGCGGCGTCCACTTCCTGCTTCAGGCGCTCCTTGATTTCCGGGCTTTGCACGGCGGCGGCCAGGCGGTCGCGGTCCACGCCGAGGCCGGCGGCGATGTCGAGCACCGTATCGGCCTGCGAGATGTCGCGGTTGTCGACGTAGAGGGCGCGGAACACGGCATGGGCGAAGCGCCGGGCCAGCGCGCAATCTTCGCCGTGCAGCCAGTAGTAGGCGCGGGCGGCGGTCTGCGTGGCGAGCGGGAAAATGTCCGGGTGGCGGTAGGGAATGCCCATGAAGCGCGCCGAGCGGGCGAAATCGTGCAGCGAATAAGCTGCCTTGGCCGGATATTGCTGGGTCAGCGGCGCGCTGCCGGTGGCCTTGAAGATGATGCCGAGCAGCACCGGGTGCCAGCGCACCTTGCGCCCGTAGCGGGCGGCCAGTTGGTCGATCTGCTCGCTGAGCAGGTAGCTGTAGGGGCTGGAGAAGTCGAAGTAGAAATCGATGCTGGCTACGGTTGGTTCACTCATGTTTGCCTCCGGCGGGATTTCATTTTTGCGTCAAATTTCCGGTTGACCGCAGCACGGCCTATTCGGCGGCGATGCTGCGCCCGATGACCAGGCGCTGGATGTCGTTGGCGCCTTCGTAGATCTGGCAGATGCGCACGTCGCGGTAGATGCGCTCGACCGGGAAATCGCGCGTGTAGCCGACGCCGCCGTGGATCTGGATGGCGTCGGAAGCGATCTTCTCGGCCGCTTCGGAAGCGAACATCTTGGCCATCGACGCTTCCTTCAGGCAGGGCTTGCCGGCGTCCTTGAGCGTCGCGGCGCGCCATACCATGAGGCGGGCGGCGTCGAGCTGGGTGGCCATGTCGGCCAGGCGGAAATTGACCGCCTGGTGCTCGATGATCGGCTGGCCGAAGGTGACGCGCTCCCTGGCGTAACGCACGGCGGCCTCGAAGGCGGCGCGCGCCATGCCGACCGACTGGGCGGCGATGCCGATGCGCCCGGCCTCGAGGTTGGACAGCGCGATGCGGTAACCTTCGCCCTCCTGGCCGAGCAGGGCGCTGGCCGGCACGCGACAGTTGTCGAGGATGATCTGCACGGTGTCGGAGGCGTGCTGGCCGAGCTTTTCCTCGGTGCGGCCGACGATGAAGCCGGGCGTGGCGCAGGGCACCAGGAAGCAGGAAATGCCCTTCTTGCCGGCCGCCTTGTCGGTGACGGCGAAGACGATGGCGACGGCGGCATGCTGGCCGGTGGTGATGAACTGCTTGACGCCGTTGAGCACGAAGAAATCGCCATCACGGTCGGCGCGGGTGGTGATGGCGGCGGCGTCGGAACCGGTATGCGGCTCGGTCAGGCAGAAGCAGCCGAGCTTGTCGCCACGGGCCAGCGGCTTCAGCCATTCTTCCTTCTGGGCATCGCTGCCGTATTTCATGGTGATGCCGCAGGCCAGCGAGTTCTGCACCGAGACGATGGTCGAGGTGGCGCCGTCGCCGGCGGCGATTTCTTCCAGGGTCAGCACCAGCGACATGTAGTCCATGCCGGCGCCGTCCCATTCCTCGGGCACGACCATGCCGAGCGCGCCGAGTTCGCCGAGTTCCTTGAGCGCCGCGGCCGGGAAGGTGTGGTCGCGGTCCCAGTCGGCGGCGAAGGGGGCGAGGCGCTCCTGGGCGAAGGCGCGCATGGTGTCGCGGATCATTTCCTGTTCTTGGGTGAGGATCATGCTGTTTTCTCCTGTGTTTTCTTGTGTTGTGTCGTTAGCCAGACGCCGGCGATGACCAAGAGGCCGCCGGCCAGCACGGCCGGGCGCAGGTGTTCGTCGAGCAGCACGGCGGCCTGTAGCACGGCGAAGACCGGCACGAGATTGATGAAAATGGCGGCCTGGCCGGCGCCCAGTTGATGCACGGCGGCGGTGAACCAGGTGTAGGCGATGGCGGTGCCGAACAGGGCGAGAAAACCCATGCTCGCCCACACCCGCCACGACCAGTCGCCAGGGTGGATGTCGCCCTGGAGCAGGGCGGCCAGGCCGAGCAGCAGGGCGCCGCTGAGGCTGGCGTACAAGGTGGTGGCCAGCGCCGAAAAACGCTGCGTCGCCTGCCAGCCGATCAGCGTGTACGCCGCCCAGCTGGCGACGCAGCCGAGGATCAGCCATTCGCCCAGGCCGACCTCGCCGCGCAGCAGGGCCAGCGGGTCGCCGCTGCCGATGACCGTCAGGCAGCCGGTGAAGGCGATCAGGCTGCCGATCGCCTTGCGCGGCGTCATCGCCTCCTTGCCGCTCAGCCAGGCCAGGATGACGATGACCACCGGATTGAGGGCGACGACCAGTGCCCCCCGGCCGGCCGAGATGCGCTGCAGGCCGAAGAAGAAGCACAGTCCGTAAAGGAAGATGCCGAAAAAGCCGAGGGCCCAGACCAGCCCCCAGTCATGCCCGCTTTGCGGCAGCGGCAACTCGCCATCGGCCAGCAGCATGGCGCCGGCGACCAGGGCGCCGGACAGCACGAAACGCAAGGCGGCGACGGCGAGCGGCGCGGTCAGCTCCTGGGCGATGATGCGGCCGGCAATCCAGGTGCCGCCCCACATGAACATGGCGGCAACCAGCTTGGCGTAGGTCAGGGAACGCATTTGGGGGGGGTTAGGATCGAGGATCCAGGATCCAGGATCGAGAGGCGAGAGGGTTTTCCAATGCTTGATCCTTGATCCTTGATCCTTGATCCTTGATCCTTGATCCTGAATCCTCTCAAAGCATTTCGACGGCGAGTGCGGTGGCTTCGCCGCCGCCGATGCACAGGCTGGCGATGCCGCGCTGGCCGCCGGTCTTCTTCAGCGCGCCGAGCAGCGTGACCAGGATGCGCGCGCCGGAAGCGCCGATCGGGTGGCCGAGCGCGCAGGCGCCGCCGTGGATGTTCACTTTCGCCGGGTCGAGCTTGAGGTCATGGATGGCGGCCATGGTGACGACGGCGAAGGCTTCGTTGATTTCCCACAGGTCGACGTCGCCCACCGACCAGCCGGCCTTGGCCAGCATTTTCTGCATGGCGCCGACCGGGGCGGTCGGGAACAGCGCCGGGGTGTGGGCGTTGGTGGTGTGGCCGAGGATCTTGGCGATGGGCGACAGGCCGAGTTCGGCGGCCTTCGAGGCGCGCATCAGGACCAGCGCCGCGGCGCCGTCGGAAATCGACGACGAATTGGCCGGGGTCACCGTGCCGTCCTTGCGGAAGGCCGGCTTGAGCGTCGGGATCTTGTCGATATTGACGGCGAAGGGGCCTTCGTCGCGGCTTATCGAAATTTCGCCTTTTTTGCTGTTGACCGTAACCGGGGCGATTTCCCAGTCGAAGCTGCCGTCGTTGCTGGCCGCCTGGGCGCGCGTCGTCGACCGGATGGCGAAGGCATCCTGCGCTTCGCGGCTGAAACCGTAGCTGCCGGCGCAGTCCTCGGCGAAGGTGCCCATCAGGCGGCCGCGCGTCTCCGGCGAATAGGCGTCCTCGAGGCCGTCGAAGAACATGTGGTCGAGCATCTGGCCATGGCCGAGGCGGTAGCCGGCGCGCGCCTTGGGCAGCAGGTAGGGGGCGTTGGTCATCGACTCCATGCCGCCGACGACGGTGATTTCCGACGAGCCGGCGACCAGGCCGTCGTGGCCGATCATGGTCGCCTTCATGCCCGAGCCGCAGACCTTGCTGATCATGGCGCAGCCGGCCGCCAGCGGCAGGCCGGCGAGCAGGGCAGCCTGGCGCACCGGGGCCTGGCCGAGACCGGCCGGCAGCACGCAGCCGAACAGCACTTCGTTGACCAATGCGGCATCGATGCCGGCGCGCTCGACGGCGGCGCGCAGGGCGACGGCGCCGAGCTGCGGCGCGCTGAGGCCGGCCAGGCCGCCCTGGAAGCTGCCCATCGGGGTGCGGGCGGCGGAAACGATGACGATTGGGTCGGACATGCTGATTTCTCCTTGCGTTTGTTGTTGATATTCAGGTGATGGTTAAGCGTCCAGTGCCTTCAACGCCGCGTCGTAGCGCGAACTGAGGTCTTCGGGGCAGTCGACGGTAATGCCGAGGTCGTGCATCAGGCCGTCCTTGAGGCCGTAGATCCAGCCGTGGATGGTCAGATCCTGGCCGCGCGCCCAGGCGTCCTTGACGACCGGCGTGTGGCACAGGCTGCCGACCTGCTCGAGAACGTTCAGTTCGCAGAGCCGGTCATGGCGCTTGTCGGCCGGCAGGGCTTCGACCAGCGCGATGTGCTTGTTATGTACCTGCTGGACGTTGTCCAGCCAGAAATCGACGATTCCGACGCGCGCCTTGTTCAGCGCTGCAAGCACACCGCCGCAGCCGTAGTGGCCGACGACCATGATGTGTTTCACCTTAAGTACATCGACGGCGTACTGGATCACCGACAGGCAGTTGAGGTCGGTGTGCAGAACGAGGTTGGCGACGTTGCGGTGCACGAAGACTTCACCGGGCAGCAGGCCGACGATCTCATTGGCTGGCACGCGTGAGTCGGAGCAGCCGATCCACAGCAATTCAGGGTTTTGCAGCTTGGCCAGGCGGTTGAAGTAATCGGCATCGACCTCCTGCATCTTGCGTGCCCAGGCGCGGTTGAAGTCGAAGAGGTGCGAGAGGTTTTCGCTGCGCACTTCCTCTTCCGACCAGTTTTCAAGATCAAGCGTGAGGAACATCGTGCCTTCGATCGGCGTCTGGTAATAGGCCGGTGCCTCGGTAAAGCCGAGTTCACGGTAAAGCTTCACCGCCATGCGCATGTTCGGCAGGGTGTCGAGCATCAGCTTCTTGTAGCCGATTTCCTTGGCGGCCTTGATGGCGGCCATCGCCAGTGTGGCGCCAACACCCCGACCGCGTGCTTCCGGGGCGACGTAGAGACGCTTCATTTCACAAAGACCATCGCTGTCGGGCAGTGGTCGAACACCGACGCAACCGGCCGGTTGGCCATCGACTTCGGCGAAGAACAGCCGACCCTGTGGTGCCGCGTAGGCACCAGGCAGCGAGGCCATTTCCTGGTCGAAATTCTGGTACGACAGGTCGACGCCCAGCCAGGCCGCGTAATTGCGGAAATACTGGCGAACCTGTTCCAGTTCGGCGGTGTCGGCGGCGGTGAGGGTACGGAGCGTGATCATGATGATGTTCTTGGCGGCGGGTGAATGATCCGGCCATTCTACCCGCAGCCCCGGGAGGGCTTACCGGGTCTCGGCCATCAGCTCGCGACCGATCAGCATGCGGCGGATTTCGCTGGTGCCGGCGCCGATTTCGTAGAGCTTGGCGTCGCGCCACAGGCGGCCGGTCGGGTACTCGTTGGTGTAGCCGACGCCGCCCAGCGTCTGGATCGCCTCGCCGGCCATCCAGGTCGCCTTTTCGGCGGAGTAGAGGATGGCGCCGGCGGCGTCCTTGCGCAGCGTGCGGGCGTGGTCGGCGGCGTCGCAGGCGCGGCCGACGGCATAAACGTAGGCGCGGGTGGCCTGCCAGGTCGAGTACATGTCGGCGACCTTGCCCTGCATCAGCTGGAAATCGCCGATCGGCTGGCCGAACTGCTTGCGCTCGTGCAGGTAAGGCACGACGACGTCCATGCAGGCGGCCATGATGCCGAGTGGGCCACCGCAGAGCACGGCGCGCTCGTAATCGAGGCCGGACATCAGCACCCTGGTGCCGTTGCCGACACCGCCGAGCACGTTTTCCTCGGGCACTTCGCAATCGTCGAAGAACAGCGGGAAGGTGTTCGAGCCGCGCATGCCCAATTTGTCGAGGTGGGTGCCGTGGGAAAAGCCGTTCATGCCCTTTTCGACGATGAAGGCGGTCATCCCCTTGGCGCCGGCCTCGAGGTCGGTCTTGGCGTAAACCACCAGGGTGTCGGCGTCGCCGCCGTTGGTGATCCACATCTTGGCACCGTTCAACACGTAGCGGTCGCCCTTCTTCTCGGCCTTCAGTTTCATCGACACGACGTCGGAGCCGGCGTTCGGCTCGGACATGGCCAGAGCGCCGACGTGCTCGCCGGAAATCAGCTTGGGCAGGTATTTCTGGCGCTGCGCCTCGCTGCCGTTGCGGCGGATCTGGTTGACGCACAAATTCGAGTGGGCGCCGTAGGACAGGCCAACCGAGGCCGAGGCACGCGAGATTTCTTCCAGCGCAACGATGTGCGCCAGGTAGCCGAGGTTGGTGCCGCCGTATTCCTCGCCGGCCGTCATGCCGAGCAGGCCCATGTCGCCGAATTTGCGCCACAGGTCGGCCGGGAATTCATTGACGCGGTCGATCTCGGCGGCGCGCGGCGCGATCTCGGCGTCGGCGAAGGCCTTGACGGCGTCGCGCAGCAGGTTGATGTCTTCGCCGAGGGCGAAGTCGAGGCTGGGAATGTTCATGGTTTGTCTCCGTCCGTATGTCGTTTTTGGGCTATTTTTCCGGTTGACCGCGGGATTTCTCGTTACGCGTCACGGCCATGATCGTTTGCTGCATCAGCGCGCACAGCGTTTCCTGGCCGTCGCGCACGGCGAAAACCTCGGCCTGGGTGACGATCAGCGTCCGCCCCGGGCGCACCACCCTGCCGCGGGCGATCAGCTGCTCGCCGTCGGCCGGGGCGACCAGGTTCATCTTGTATTCGACGGTGAGCACCGAGGCCTCGGCCGCCACCGTCGTCATCGCCGCGTAGCCGGCCGCCGAATCGGCGATCATGCCGACCACGCCGCCATGCACGAAGCCGTGCTGCTGCTCGACGCCGGACCAGTGCGGCAGGTGGATTTCGGTGCGCCCGGCCTCGACCACCGGCAAGCTGGCGCGGATCAGCGCCATGGCGTGCTGCAGGGCGAAACTGGCACGGACGCGGGCGGCGAAATCGGGGTCGGCAATGCGGATGCTCATGGCGGGTCTCCTTGGGCGCATTTTATTGACGTTTACGTTAACGTCAACTTGTTTCCTCGGCGCGGTCGCTTGGCGTCGCGCTTAACCGGGCTTGGCTGCGACGTATTCCGGGCAATCGGTTCGGCCCCCTTCGGCGCGCACCAGCACGGCCTGCGCCCTTTCCAGGCAACCGCCCAGCGGCAGCAGGCCGGGCACCCGGCACGAACCGGCGGCGCCGGTGAAGGAGCCGTCGGCGGCAATGAAAATCAGGCCCCAGGCCGAATCCTGGGCAGCGCCGACCGGCTCGTAGCTGCGGCCGTAGCGCTCGATATAGCGCGGCCCGTCGTAGCCGTGGCTTTCGCAAACCATCTCCCAGTCGCCGGGCATCAGTGCGGCCAGGTCGAGCGTTCGGGCATCGTCGGCCTTGGCCACCGACAAGCGGTGGAGGAAGCGGGCTTCGTCAAAAGAGTCGGGGTAACCGAGCCGGTGCCAGGCCAGGGCCAGGCCGACGATGACCAGGCTCCCGATGAAGATCGGATGGCGCCGGGCTTTCCTGGCCGTCATGCCGCTCGGGTCAGGCCTTGCCGCGCCGGGCCAGTTCCTGTTCGCACAGGGTTTCGAACTGGCCGATCTCGGCCAGCATCGCCTCGATGTCCTCGCGCTGCTGCTCCAGCGCCGCGCGGCGCCTGGCCATGATGCGCAGGCATTCGAGCAGTTGCGGCGTCTCGTCCTCGGTCGACGCATACATGCCGATCAGGTCCTTGATCTCGGCCAGGCTGAGGCCGAGGCGCTTGCCGCGCAGCGCCATCTTCAGGCGGGCCCGGTCGCGCCTGGTGAAAATGCGCTTCTGCCCCTCGCGCTGCGGCGCCAGGATGCCCTGGTCCTCCCAGAAGCGGATGGTGCGCGGGGTGATGCCGAATTCGCGGGCGAGGTCGGAAATGGCGAAGGTGGTGGCCGGCTGGCTCAAAATGATCTCCCGGTGGCTGGGGCGCAGTAAATCAGATGGCGGGGCTTTTTTCAATCCGCTACCGTATGGTAATTTGCCGGCATCGCTTGCGAGATTTTCCCATGACCCTGCATTATCCCCACGCCCATCCGCCGGCGGCCGGCCAGCCGGTCGAGGTGGCGCCCGGCGTCTTCTGGCTGCGCATGCCGCTGCCTTTCCAGCTCGATCATATCAACCTCTGGCTGCTCAGGGACGGCGCCGGCTGGGTCATCGTCGACACCGGCTTTCCCGACGACGGCGTGCGCGCCTTGTGGGAGCAGGTGCTGGCCGGGCTGGACGGACCGGTGCATCGGCTGATCGTCACTCACTTCCACCCCGATCACCTGGGCCTGGCCACCTGGCTGATGGACAGGACGGGCGCCCCGCTGTCGATGACCACCAGCGAGTTCCTGACGGCGCACGTGGTGTGGAACGAAGTCGGCGGCCACGGGGCGCGCTTCATGGTCGAGCAATTCCGCCAGCACGGGCTGGACGCCGAGCACCTGGCCCGTTTCGAAAAACGCGGTTCCGGCTACCGCAAGGCGGTGCCGGCCCTGCCCGATTACTACGATCGATTGATGGCCGGTGACGTCGTCGCGGTCGACAGCAAAAAGTGGCGAATAATCGTCGGTCACGGCCATGCGCCGGAGCATATGGCGCTTTACTGTGCCGAACTCGGCGTGTTAATTTCAGGTGACATGCTTTTGCCGAGAATATCCACCAATGTCAGCGTGTTCGCGGCGACCCCGGAGGCCGACGCCTTGCGCTGGTATCTGGATTCGCTGGACGTGATGGCCAGGGATGTTCCGCAAGAAACCCTGGTGCTGCCGTCGCACGGATTGCCGTTCCACGGCGTGCCGGAAAGGGTGGAGGCCTTGCATGCGCATCACGGGGAACGGTTGCAAGCGTTGGAAACAAGTTGTGAACAAGCGCCACAGAGCGCCGCCGAGTTGCTGGATGTCCTGTTCAATCGGGCGCTCGATACACACCAGACCATGTTCGCGATGGGCGAGGCGATCGCCCATCTGAACTACCTTCACCAAGCCGGGCGACTGTCGCGCATTATCGACAATGCCGGCATAATTCGTTATTCGCGGTTGCCGTACCGACCCGCCACGCACTGACAGAGGGAGTTTGAAGATGTCGCAGCAGACCGAAGACCCGGGCATGACCCTGCCCAACCCGGCCGAAATGGCCAAGACCTACGCCGAAGTGGCCCAGCGCGCCTCGAGGGTGATCACCCAGTTCATGGAAAAAAAGGCCAAGGAAGGCACCGATGCACCGTCCGACGAGCTCGGCGTGGCCAAGGCCTTCATGGACCTCTCGGCGCGCCTGATGGCCAATCCGTACAAGATGGCCCAGACCCAGATGAACATGATGTGGGACTACTTCTCGCTGTGGCAGAACACCTCGATGAAGATGATGGGCGTTCCGGTCCAGGCCCCGATCGCCAGCCCCAAGAAGGGCGACAACCGCTTCCGCGACGAGGAATGGGAACAGCATTTCCTGTTCGACTTCGTCAAGCAGTCCTACCTGATCACCGCCCGCCACCTGCATGACACCGTCGCCGGCACCGAGGGCCTCGACGAAGCCACCCAGCAGAAGGTCAACTTCTTCACCCGCCAGTACATCGACGCCCTGTCGCCGTCGAACTTCGCGCTGACCAATCCGGAAGTCTTCCGCGAAACCGTCAAGTCGCACGGCCAGAACCTGATCAAGGGCCTCAACAACCTGCTGCACGACGTCGAATCCGGCGACGGCCAGTTGCGCATCCGGATGACCGACACCTCGGCCTTCGAAATGGGCAAGAACGTCGCCACGACGCCGGGCAAGGTTGTCTTCCAGAATGAACTGTTCCAGCTCATCCAGTACGATCCGAAGACCCCGGACCAGTACAAGAAGCCCTTCCTGATCGTGCCGCCGTGGATCAACAAGTACTACATCCTCGACCTGCGCGAGAAGAACTCCATGGTCAACTGGGCGACCAGTCAGGGCCACACCACCTTCATCATGTCCTGGATCAACCCGGACGAAAAGCTGGCCAAGAAGTCCTTCGAGAACTACCTGCTGGAAGGCTCGCTCGAGGCGATCAACCAGGTCTGCGCCCACACTGGCGAAGACAGCGTCAACCTGGCCGGCTACTGCCTGGGCGGCACGCTGACCATGACCACGCTGGCCTACATGGCCGCCAAGAAGGACAAGCGTGCCAACTCGGCGACCTTCTTCACCACCATGCTCGATTTCTCCGAGCCGGGCGAACTGGGCATCTTCCTCGATGAAGGTGCAGTGACCGGGCTGGAAAAGCGCATGAACGAAAAGGGCTTCCTCGAAGGTTCGGAAATGGCCGGCACCTTCAACATGCTGCGCGCCAACGACCTGATCTGGTCCTTCGTGGTCAACAACTACCTGATGGGCAAGGATCCCTTCCCCTTCGACCTGCTCTACTGGAACTCCGACTCGACGCGCATGCCGGCCGCGATGCACAGCTTCTACCTGCGCAACATGTACCTCGACAACAAGCTCAGGGAGCCCGGTGGTGTCACCCTGGGCGGCGTCAAGATCGATATCAGCAAGGTGAAGACCCCGTGTTACTTCATCTCGACCATCGAAGACCACATCGCCCCGTGGAAGAGCACCTACATGGGCGCCCGCTTGCCGACCGGCAAGACCAAGTTCGTGCTGGGCGGCTCCGGCCACATCGCCGGCATCGTCAATCCGCCGGTCGCCAACAAGTACGGTTTCTGGACCAATGACGCGACCGACGGCGACCTGCCGGAAAGCCCGGAAGACTTCCTGGCTGGCGCGACCCAGAATGCCGGCTCGTGGTGGACCCACTGGCACGAGTGGGTGACCGGCCTGCCCGGCGGTTCGGCCAAGGTCAAGGCGCGCCAGCCGGCCGACGGTGCGCTCAAGGTGCTCGAGGACGCCCCGGGCGCCTACGTCAAGTTCCGCCTCGACGCCCAGAAGAAAAAAGCCTGAGTCCGGCCCGGACTGACGGCGAACGGGAGGCTGCGGCCTCCCGTTTTTCGTGAACTTCCTTTCCGGGCGCTGTCAAAAGGATATATCCGCAAAGGAGGTGTGCCATGTTGATCACCGAATCCCCCGTGGTATCCGTGCATATCCCGCCCGCTTTACGCGCCTACGCCGACGGCCATGACGAAGTGATGGCCAGCGGCGAAACCGTCGCCGACGTGCTCAACGCCGTCGGCCATGCCTATCCGGCGCTCGGCTCCCGGCTGCTCTGCCGCGATGGTGGCCTGGCCGACGGCCTGGCCGTGTATATCGGCGGGGTCAGCCTGCGCGAGCGCGAAGGCCTGGCGACACCGGTGGCGCTCGAGGAAGTGGTCAGCATCGTTGCCGTCGGGCAGGTCGCCTGCGCCGCCGGCAACGCGCGGGCGCTACCTGACGACAGCCCGGAGCCGGCCGGCGAGGAGCCGGTCATCTCGCTGGGCGAGAACTGAGGTCGGGATTTACGCCCGGGAACAGCGACGCTGACTGACCGCTACGGTCGACCGGAAAATTCGCCCAAAATCGAAAGGCTGCGGTGGCGGCCTTTCGTCACGTTTACCGGCGAAGCAGTGGCAATTGGCGCAGACTGGGCCACTCGACGGCGTCAAGCATGTTCTTGACGATCAGGCCGAGTTCGGTGTCGCCGGTGATTTCCAGTTCGCGCTTGAAGAACAGCGTGTCCGGGTCTTCCTGGCGGGCGAGCAGTTGCAGGTAGGCCGACAGGTTGGCGGCGAAGGCGAGGTCGGCTTGCCGTTGGGCGTTGAACACCGGCCGGAACAGCCCGCCGCGGTAGGTGTAGGTCGCTTCGCCACCGGTATCGAGGACGCGGACGCGGAACAGCTTGTCTTCGAGCAGGGCCAGTTCGCTTTCCGGCAGCAGCTTCATTTTCAGCGCGGCATTGAGACCGGCGACGAGAACCAGCGCGTGCGGCCATTGCGGCAGCTTGCGGCCGATCGCTGAAACCAGCGGCGGCAGGCGGAATTTGGGGATGGTCAGGGTGCCGGTCATGATCATGCTCCGAGTTGGGCCAGCGCTTGAGTGTGGCGCTGGACGATGCCGGCGTCGCCGAACCAGTAGCCGTCGACCAGTCCGCTGCTGCTCCAGCGACTGCTGTCTACGTCGACCGGCCGGCCGTGGCGGGCGGCGTCGAAGGCGGCGAAGATGTCGCCGAGGTGTTCCTGCTGCGGGCTGATACGCACGATGTCGATGCCCATCTGCCGCATGTCGGGCATTTCGTGCAGCAGGTTGTAGCTCTGCGCCGACATCGTCTGGATGCCGTTGATGGTCAGGAAGTCCTGGCCTTCGCGCGTCTTCAGCGTCAGCCCTTCGCTGTGGTCGAGGCACTTGAACTGGCAGTCGTCCTTGTTCAGGCCGTAGTGGCGGGCCGTGAAGCAGCGCGCCGAGAAGGCGAGCGGCAGCTTGCCGAAGGCGAAGACCTCGGTCTCGACGCCGGCCGGCCGGCTGCGGTGCAGGGTGTCGATCAGCGAACGCGGTGCCTCGAGCGGCGGCACCCAGCGCTGCAGGCCGAAGCGGGCGAAGGAGGCCAGGGTTGCCTCGTTGTAGATGTTGAGGTGGGGGCCGCCTACGAAAGCGCGGCCGCCAACCAGATTGACGGCGCCGAGGTCGTTGCATTCGACCATGCAGCCAGCTTCGTCAATCAGGCGGCGGAGCGCCTTGAGGTCGCTTTCCGATTCGAGCAGGGCCTGGGCCGAGATGACGACCTCTTTGCCGGCATCGCTCAGGTCGCGGGCCAGGCCGATCCAGTCGGCGGTGCGCAGCTGCTGGCGGCGCGAACAGACGACTTCGCCGACGTAGATGATGTCGAGCGCCGGGTTCTGCGCCATTTCGGCGTAGAACTCCATGACCTCGGCCTTGGGCCAGAAATAGAGCAGGGGTCCGAGCGACAGCTTCATCTTTATCTCCACGGCCGGTTGTAGGCGCCCAGCGTCGCCTGGCTGCCTTCGGAGACCTTGGCCAGATCGGCCTGCCAGGCCGGCTTGACGTGGAAGCGTTCGGTGGTCGAGGCGGCGGCGTCGAGCGCGGCGCGCAAGGTGCGCGTCACCTGGGTGACGTAGGCCGGGCTGCGCTGGCGGCCTTCGACCTTGATGGCGCGGACGCCGATCTTGATGATGTCAGGCAGGATTTCCAGCACGTTGAGGCTGGTCGGCTCTTCCAGCGCGTAATAGGTTTCGCCCTGCACGTCGAAACGGCCCTTGCACAGCGTCGGGTAGCCGGCCGGCTCGTCGTCGCCGAAGCGGTCGATGAGGATGCCGTTGAGCCGGGTTTCCATGGCGCCCGGCTGCTTGTCCCACTTGACGTACTTGGCCGGCGAGCAGGCACCGACGGTGTTCGGCGATTCGCCGCAGGCGTAGGACGACAGCCAGCAGCGGCCCTCGTTCATCACGCACAGGCTGCCGAAACCGAAGACCTCGATTTCGACGCTGGTGTTCCTGATCACATGCTCGACCTGGGCCAGGGTCAGCACGCGCGGCAGCACGGCGCGGCGCACGCCGAATTCGCGCTGGCAGAAATTGATCGCCTCGTAGCTGGTCGCCGAGCCTTGCACCGAGAGGTGCAGGCGCTGCTGCGGGTAACGGTTGCGGGCGTAGTCGAGCAGGCCGACGTCGGCCAGGATGATGGCGTCCACGCCCTGGTCGACGGCGCCGTCCACCGCCTTCTGCCAGTCGGCGACGCGGCCGGCCTGGGGGAAGGTGTTGATCGCCATCAGCACCTCGCGGCCCTTGGCGTGGGCGTAGCGGATGCCCTCGGCCATGGTCCTGGCGTCGAAGTTGAGGCCGGCGAAGTTGCGGGCATTGGTGTCGTTCTTGTAGCCGAGATAGACGGCGTCGGCCCCGTTGTCGACGGCGGCCTTGAGGGCCGGCAGGCTGCCGGCCGGACAGACGAGATCGGGCAGGGAAGTCATCGCGGACATCCGGAAGGTCAAGGGGCGGAGTATAGCCAGCCCCCTCGGCATGCCATTGATCCTCGTCAAACCGATGCCGATCAACAGTGTTGGCCGACTGTGTCGACCGCCGAGCGGACGCTGTGATACCGTCTGCCTGTGCCTAGCCGAGTGGGTGGTCGTGCAGCGATGGAAAGAAGCTGATTTATGAGCAAGGAACGCGTCCTGGTCGTCGATGACGAACAGCTGAACCTGTACATCATCGAGGAGTTTCTCGCCCAGGAGGATATCGAGCTCGAACTGCACAGCGACCCGCTGGCCGCCTGGGACAGCCTGAAGGCGGCCGACAGCGTCTTCTCGCTGGTCGTCCTCGACCGCATGATGCCGTCCCTCGACGGCATGGAGTTCCTGCGCCGCATGAAGCGCGAGAGCCGTTTCGCCGAGATCCCGGTGATCATGCAGACGGCCGCTTCGTCGCCCGACCAGGTGCGCGAGGGCCTGGCCGCCGGCGCCTACTATTACCTGACCAAGCCCTACGAGCCCGAGGCGCTGATTTCCATCGTCCGCGTCGCCATGGACGACCGCCGCGGGCGCAGCCAGCTGCGCAGCCGGGCTGCCCGCCTGGAAGAGGCGCAGCGCCTGGTGCGCAACGTCGAGTACCGTTTCGTGACACTGGACGACGTCAATTGCCTGATCCCGGTGCTCGCCGCCATGTGCCCGGTGCCCGAGGTGGCGGCGCCGGGCTTGTCCGACCTGATGGTCAATGCCGTCGAGCACGGCAACCTGGGGGTCAGCTACCGGGAAAAGACGCTGCTCAAGTGGGAAGGCGACTGGGAGGCGGAAATCGGCCGGCGCCTGCGCCTGCCCCAGTTCCGCGACCGCTACGGCACGGTGCGCGTCGAGCGGCTGCCGGAGAGCATCCGCTTCACCATCGTCGACCAGGGCGAGGGCTTCGACTGGCGTCAGTACCTCGAATTCGACCCCGACCGCGCCTTCGACCCCAATGGGCGGGGCATCGCCATGGCCCGCATGATGAGTTTCGCGTCGCTCGAATACCTTGGCCGCGGCAATGCCGTGGTCGCTACCGTCAGCCTGCGCTGAGCGGCTGACCGCTCAGCGGCTGATCACCGTCGGCCGGTAGCCGAGCGCGCCGCGGATCTTGTCGGCGACCTGGTCGGCTTCGCCGCGGCTGGCGTAGGGGCCGAGATGCAGGCGATGGATGCCGTCGCCCGGATTGATGCGCATCGTCTCGCCCAGCCAGTCGAGTTCGCGCAGCAGGTGGTTTCTCAGGTTTTCGGCATTTTCCAGGTTGGCGAAGGCGCCCAGTTGCAGGTAGATGCCGCGGGCCGTTCCGCCGGTGGCGGACGCCGTGGTCGGGCGGGCCGGCGGCGCGGCTTCATCGGCCGCCAGACGCTTGGCCAGGCGGGTGATGTCGTCGCCTTCGGCCGTCACCGGGGAAGGTGGGGCGACCTGGGCGTAGGCGGTGCCGGTCGCTTCGCCCGGAATGATCGCCTCGACCTCGACCTCGCCGCTGCCGCCATTGATCAGGCCGAGCTTGTAGGCGGCGGTGTAGGAGAGGTCGATGATGCGGTCGGCGTGGAAGGGGCCGCGGTCGGTCAGGCGGACGATGACCGCGGTGCCGCTGTGCAGGCTGGTGACGCGGACGTAGGAGGGCAGGGCCAGGGTCGGGTGGGCGGCGGTCATGGCGAACATGTCGTAGGGCTCGCCGATCGAGGTCTTCTGGCCGTGGAATTTCTTGCCGTACCAGCTGGCGACGCCGCGCGCCTTGTACGGCTTGACCGATCCGTTCGGGATGTATTCCTTGCCGAGCACGACGTAGGGCTTGGTGGCTGGCTTGTGCAGCGGCTCCCATTTCGGCTGGGCGTCGGGGATGTCGTCGAGGCCGTCGGGGATGTCCTCGGCCGGGCCGTCGTCCTTGTAGAAACCGCCGCCGCGCTTGAGGACGGCGGTCGGCTTGCGGGTCGGCGTCGGCGATTTCGAAATTGGCCGTTTTTCGCCGTCGACCGCAGGGGTCGTGCCGAGCGGTGCGGAAACCGGCGTCGAGCCGCAGCCGCCGAGGCTCAGGGCGACCAGGCAGGCCAGCGCGGCGAGGGGGAGGAGGTGGTCGCGACGCATCATTTCTTGACCAGCATGCGGTGGGTCTGGATCGACATCAGGATGCCGATGCCGAGGAACAGGGTGACCAGCGCCGTGCCGCCGTAGCTCATGAAGGGCAGCGGCACGCCGACGACGGGCAGGATGCCGCTGACCATGCCCATGTTGATGAAGGCGTAGGTGAAGAAGCCGAGGGTGATGGCGCCGGCCAGCAGGCGGGAGAACAGGGTGGGGGCGGCCGAGGCGATCATCAGGCCGCGGCCGATGAGCAGCGTGTAGAGGACGAGCAGCAGGCCGTTGCCGAGCAGCCCCCACTCCTCGGAATAGACGGCGAAGATGAAGTCGGTGTGCTTTTCCGGGATGAATTCGAGGTGGGTCTGCGTGCCGTTCAGGAAACCCTTGCCGAAGGCGCCGCCGGAGCCAATGGCGATGGTCGCCTGGATGATGTGGTAGCCGGCGCCGAGCGGGTCGGTGGTCGGGTCGATCAGGGTCAGGATGCGCCGCTGCTGGTAGTCGTGCAGCATGTTCCACAGGAAGGGGGCAGCCGAGCCGCCGGCGACCACAAAGCCGAGGATGACCTTCCACGGCAGGCCGGCGAAGAAGATCACGAAAAAGCCGGCGGCGCCGACCAGCAGCGCCGTGCCCAGGTCGGGCTGCTTGGCGATCAGGGCGAAGGGGATGAGCAGCAGCAGGCCGGCGACGATGAAATGCTTGAAGCGCAGGGTGGCCTCGTATTTCTGGAAATACCAGGCGAGCATCAGCGGCATGGCGATCTTCATGATCTCCGACGGCTGGATGCGGGTAACGCCGATCGACAGCCAGCGCTTGGCGCCGTTGACCTTGATGCCGAACAGGAAGACGGCAACCAGCAGCAACAGCCCGGCGATGTACAGCGGTATGGCGAAACTCATCAGCTTCTGCGGCGGAATGCGCGACACGAACCACATGATGACCATGGCGAAACCCATGTTGCCGGCCTGGTTCAGCATCCGGTGGCTGCTGTCGAATGTGGCCGAATAGATGGTGGCCAGGCCGACGCCCATGATCAGCACGGTGATGAGCAGCAAGGGAAAGTCGATGTGGGCGATCAGATGTTGCCAGCCGCGGCGCACAGTACCGGCGAAATCGATCATTCTTGGCTCTCCTCCTCAATGGCCGCTGGATCTTCCTTGGCGGCGCCGCCCGGCAGCTTGCCGAGCAGGTAGTAGTCGATGACCATGCGGGCGATCGGCGCTGCCGACTGGGCACCGAAACCGCCGTTCTCGACCAGCACGGCAAGGGCTATTTTCGGGTTCTCGGCCGGCGCGTAGGCGATGAACAGGGCGTGGTCGCGCAGTTCCTTCTTGACCGCGTGTTCCTTGTATTGGGCGCCTTTCAGCGAGTAAACCTGGGCTGTCCCGGTTTTGCCGGCAACCTCGTAGGGGGCGCCGGCAAAGGCCCGGGCGCCGGTGCCTTCCTTGTTCACGCCGACCATGGCATGGCGGATGACGTCGACATTGCGTTGCTTCAAGTTCAGGTCGCGAATCGGCCGCGGTTCGACCAGGCGCTTCTCACCCGACTTGGTGTCGACGATTTCGCGCACCAGGTGCGGCCGGAACATCACCCCGTTGTTGGCCAGCGTCGCCGTGGCCTGGGCCAGTTGCATCGGCGTATAGGCGTTGTAGCCCTGGCCGATGCCGATTGAGATCGTTTCGCCGGCATACCACTTCTGCTGCTCGGGCTTCTTGAAGCGCTGCTTCTTCCAGGCCTGCGACGGCAGCACGCCCTTCGACTCGCCCGAGTCGTCCTTGCCGAGGTCGACCCCGGTGCGCTGGCCGAGGCCGAGACTGCCCATGAACTTGGCGATGTTCTCAATCCCCATGTCGTTGGCCAAGATGTAGTAATAGGTGTCGCACGAATGGACGATGGACTTGTACATGTCCACCATGCCATGGCCGCCCTTCTTGTCGTCGCGGAATTGGTGGTTGCCGAAATTGAAATAGCCGGGATCGCTGATCGCCTGTTGCGGCGTGCGCTTGCCCATTTCCAGCGCGGCCAGCGCCATGAAGGGCTTGAAGGTCGAACCGGGCGGGTAGGCGCCGTTGATGGCACGGTTGATCATCGGCTTGCTCGGGTGCTCGTTGAGCTCCTTCCAGTTGTCGGGCGTGATGCCGTCGACAAACAGGTTGGGGTCGAAGGTCGGCGTCGACACCATGGCCAGGATGCCGCCCGTCGCCGGCTCGATGGCGACCAGCGAGCCCTTGCGGTCGCCGAAGGCCTGCTCGGTGATTTCCTGCAATTTGGCGTCGAGGGTCAGCTTGAGGTTGTTGCCCGGCACCGGCGGGATTCGCTTCAGGCTGCGCACGGCGCGGCCGCCGGCATCGATCTCGACTTCCTCGTAGCCGGTATCGCCATGCAGTTCGAATTCGTAATGCTGCTCCAGCCCAGTTTTGCCGATGTGGTCCGTGCCCTTGTAATTGGCCTGCTTTTCCGACTCTTCGATCCATGTCAGATCGCGGTCGGTGATCCGGCCGATGTAGCCGATGGCATGCGAGGCGATGGCGCCGAGCGGGTACTGGCGGAACAGGCGGGCCTTGACCTCGACGCCCGGAAAGCGATAGCGATGGGCGGCGAACTTGGCGACCTCGCCGTCGCTCAGCCGGGTGCGAATCGGGATGGATTCGAAATTCTTGGCTTCGTCGAGCAGACGCTTGAAACGCTTGCGGTCCTTGGGCTGGATGTCGATGATCTCGGCCAGCGCATCGATCGTCTCGTCGAGCTTGCCGGCCAGCGACGGTGTGATCTCCAGCGTGAAGGCCGAGTAGTTGTGGGCCATGACGACCCCGTTGCGATCGGTGATGACGCCCCGGTTGGGAACGATGGGAATCAGCGTGATGCGGTTGTCTTCGGCCCGCGTCTGGTAGAAATCGTGCTGGATGACCTGCAACCAGACAAAGCGGCCGAGCAGCACGGCGAAGGCGAGCAGCACGAAGACCACCGCGAAGCCAAGCCGGAACTGGAAGCGATCGAGATCGGCTTCCGGATTGTTGAAGTCACCCACGTGCCGCCAGCCTCGCCGTCAGATCGGCCGATTCGGATCCTGCTCGACCGGCCGGTATTGCGGCAGGAGCAGGATGAAGGTGGCGGGAAACCAGAGCAGCGTCGCCACCAGCGGGCCGGAAAAATAGCCCCAGCCGGGAAACTCGGCGCCGACGGCGAGACGCATCAGGGCTTGCAGCACCTGGGCGCCGATGAGCAAAGGCATGACCTGCAACGCCTGCTGCAGCAGCGGAAACCACAGGATGCGCCGGGACAGGGCGGCCGCCGCGTAAGCCAGCAGGACGTAGGCGAAGCAGTGCTGGCCGAGCACGGCGCCGTCCGCGACATCCATCAGCAGGCCGAGCACGAAGGCCCAGCCCATGCCCACCTTGCGCGATTCGCGGATGCTCCAGAAGCACAGCACCAGGGCAATCCAGTCGGGCATCCCCGGCCAGTGGGCGGTCGGCAGGAAATTGAGCAGGGCGGCGACTATCAGGCTGAAATAGATGAACCACGGCCGGACCGGCAGCAGGATGCGGGATGATGAAAAAGTCGGCTGCATCAATTGTCCTTCCCCGAGGCCTGGCGCTTCTTGCTGCGCAGGCTGGGCTTGTCGCCGCTGCCCGGCCGGCCGGACGAGGCTGGCGGGGCCGGGGGCAGGGGCTGGCGCGGGTCGAGGACCATGACCTCGCCGAAGTTCTCGACGCCGGCGACCGGCACGCAGAAGATGCGGGCGAAGGAATAGGCGTTGTCGCGTTCGATATTGACCACCCGGGCCACCGGGAAGCCCGGCAGGTAGATGCCGTCGAGGCCGGAGGTGACCAGTTCGTCGCCGACTTCGATGTCGGCATTGGCCGGCATGTAGCGCAATTCGAGCTGGCCGTTGCCCAGCCCGAAGACCACCGAGCGCTGGCCGCTGCGCACGATCTGCACCGGCACCACCTGGTCCTTGTCGGTGATCAGCGTGATTTCGGCCGAGAACGGGAAAACCCGCGTCACCTGGCCGACCACGCCGGCTTCGTCGATGGCCGGTTGGCCGGCGACGATGCCCGCCTGCTGGCCCTTGTCGACGATAACCTTGCGCGAGAACGGGTCGCGGGCGGTGTACAGGATCTGGGCAACCTGGCCGTTGGCCTGCTCGCGTTCCTTGACGGCGAGCAGCTTGCGCAGGCGCTCGTTCTCGGTTTCGAGATGGGCCAGGCGCTGCAGGTTGGGGGCGGTGGTCAGCTGGTTGTGCTTGAGCAGCTGGTTTTCCTGCTGCAGCGCCTGCAGGCCCTGCAGGTAGGTGGCGGCGTGGTCGACCAGGCTGCCCGGCGTCTGGGCGACGCGCTGCACCGGGTCGACGACCAGGGCGATGCTCTGGCGCAGCAACTCGAGGCTACGGAAACGCAGGTCGACGACGAAGATCGCCAGCGAAATGGCGATGTAGAAAGTCAGAAGGGCCAGCGGTGCTGGCCCTCGCTTGAAGAACGGCGGTGGTGCGTGGTCGATGCCGGCCATCGCTCAATCCCGAGGTGCTGCGGTCAACGCTCAGTCCGAGGCAAAAATGCTGGCCAGCTTGTCCATCTTTTCCAGCGCCATACCGCAACCGCGGGCAACGCAGGTCAGCGGCTCGTCGGCGACGACCACCGGCAGGCCGGTCTCTTCCATCAGCAGGCGGTCGAGGTCACGGAGCAGCGCGCCGCCACCGGTCAGCACCATACCGCGTTCGGCGATGTCGGCGCCGAGTTCGGGCGGGGTCTTTTCGAGCGCCGACTTGACGGCGGAAACGATCTGGTTGAGCGGGTCGGTCAGCGCCTCGAGGATTTCGTTCGACGAAATCGTGAACTTGCGCGGGATGCCCTCGGCCTTGTTGATGCCGGAAACTTCCATTTCCTTGACCTCGGCACCGGGGAAGGCGGAACCGATGTTCTTCTTGATGTTTTCGGCGGTGTTCTCGCCGATCATCATGCCGTAGTTGCGGCTGATGTAGTTGATGATCGCTTCGTCGAGCTTGTCGCCACCGACGCGTACGGAGCCGGCATAGACCATGCCGCCGAGCGAGATGACGCCGACTTCGGTGGTGCCGCCGCCGATGTCCACGACCATCGAGCCGGTGGCGTCCGACACCGGCAGGCCGGCACCGATCGCCGCCGCCATCGGTTCCTCGATCAGGTAGACCTGGCTGGCCCCGGCGCCCAGCGCCGACTCGCGGATGGCCCGGCGCTCGACCTGGGTCGAGCCGGAGGGCACGCAGATGATGATGCGCGGACTCGGGCTGAACAGCTTGGAGTCATGCACCTTCTTGATGAACTGCTTGAGCATCTGCTCGGTGACGGTAAAGTCGGCGATCACGCCGTCCTTCATCGGGCGGATGACGTTGATCGTGCCGGGGGCCTTGCCAAGCATTTCCTTGGCTTCCTTGCCGACGGCCTGGATGGTCTTCTTGGCGTTGGGGCCGCCTTCGATCCGGATGGCGACGACCGAGGGTTCGTCGAGCACGATGCCCTGGGAACGTGCGTAAATGAGGGTGTTCGCCGTGCCAAGGTCGATGGCAAGGTCGTTGGAAAAATATTTGCTGAGAAAACCGAACATCTATAGCTCCGCGTTGGGGGGGTGCGGCGGGGAAAACTTTTATGATACCTTAGAACGCTTTTCATTTTAAGACTTTGTGCACTGCAAAAAAGTCTTCGGCACCCATGTCGCTTACATTAGAACAGGTTAAACGCATCGCCCATCTGGCCCGCATCGAGACCAGCGATGCCGAGGCGCTGTCCACCCAGGGCCACCTCAACGGCATCTTCCAGTTGATCGAGCAGATGCAGGCGGTCGATACCCGCGGCGTCGAGCCCATGGCCCATGCCCAGGACGTCAGTCAACGCCTGCGCGACGACGTCGTCGGCGAGGCCGACCGGCGGGCCGCCTACCAGGCGGTGGCGCCGGAAACCGAAGGCGGTCTGTACCTGGTTCCCAAGGTGATCGAATGATTGACGCCAGCCTCAAGCAGTTGTCGCAGGCGCTGGCCGCCCGGCAGATTTCCAGCGTCGAGCTGAGCACGCTCTTTCTCGACCGCATCGAGCGCCTCAATCCGACGCTCAACGCCTTCGTCACGGTCGACCGCGAAAAAAGCCTGAAAATGGCCGCTGCCGCCGATGCCCGCATCGCGTCGGGAACGGCCGGACCGCTGACCGGCATCCCGGTCGCCCAGAAGGACATCTTCTGCGCCGAGGGCTGGCGGACCACCTGCGGCTCGAAGATGCTGGCCAATTTCGTCTCGCCCTACGACGCGACGGTGATCGAGAAAATGCACCGCGACGCCGGCCTGGTCTCGCTGGGCAAGACCAATATGGACGAATTCGCCATGGGCTCGTCGAACGAGACCTCGTTCTTCGGCCCGGTGCGCAATCCGTGGGATAGCGAGCGCGTTCCCGGCGGCTCCTCCGGCGGTTCGGCCGCCGCGGTGGCGGCCCGCCTGGCCCCAGCGGCGACCGGCACCGACACCGGCGGCTCGATCCGCCAGCCGGCCGCGCTGTGCAACCTGACCGGGCTGAAGCCGACCTACGGCGTCGTGTCGCGCTACGGCATGATCGCCTTCGCCTCCTCGCTCGACCAGGGTGGCCCGATGGCGGCCAGCGCCGAGGATTGCGCGCTGCTGCTCAACACCATGGTCGGTTTCGACACGCGCGATTCGACCTCGCTCGACCGTCCGGTCGAGGATTACGCCCGCGATCTGGACAAGCCGCTCGCCGGCCTGCGCATCGGCCTGCCCAAGGAGTTTTTCGGCGAAGGCTGCGATGCCGGGGTGATGGCCGCCGTGCGCGCCGCCATCGCCGAATACGAGAAACTCGGCGCCACCTGCGTCGACGTCTCGCTGCCCAATTCGCACCTGTCGGTGCCGGCCTACTACGTGATCGCGCCGGCCGAGGCCAGCTCCAACCTCAGCCGCTTCGACGGCGTGCGCTACGGCTACCGCGCCGCGGACTACGCCAACCTCGACGACATGTACATGAAGACCCGCGCCCAGGGTTTCGGCGCCGAGGTCAAGCGGCGCATCCTGATCGGCACCTACGTGCTGTCGCATGGCTACTACGACGCCTACTACCTGCAGGCGCAGCGCATCCGCCGCTTGATCGCCAACGACTTCGTCGAGGCCTTCAAGTCCTGCGACGTGATCATGGGGCCGACCTCGCCGTCCACCGCCTTCAAGCTCGGCGAAAAGGCCGCCGATCCGGTGCAGATGTACCTCTCCGACATCTACACCATCGCCGTCAACCTGGCCGGCCTGCCCGGCATGTCGGTGCCCTGCGGCTTCGTCGGCGGCTTGCCGGTCGGCCTGCAGCTGATCGGCAACTATTTCGCCGAAGGGCAACTGCTCAACGTCGCCCACCGCTACCAGCAGGCTACCGACTGGCATACCCGGCGCCCGGCCGGACTGGTCTGAGATGCGGCTGGCCCTAGCCCTGCTGGTCGCCGTGCTGGCGGCCGGCTGCGCCGAGACGCCCAAGGCGCCGGAAGCGCCGGCCGTGGTCGAGGCGCCGCCGGCGGAGACGCCCGAGGTCAAGGAAGAGACGCCGAAGTTCAAGAACTCGACGCTGAAATACCTGGCCGGCCGCAATCTCAAGCCGCAGCCGACCCGGCCGCTCAATGTCCGGTCGCGTTGCTCGCATCGCGACGCAATCGGCACCCAGACCCGGCTCGACTTGCTGGTCAAGGAGGCGAACGTCCAGAAGTTCGTCGCCCAGGTCAGCATGAAGGGGCATGGCACCTGCCGTTTCGACCTCAAGGAATTCGACCAGGTCGAGAAGTTGCCGCAGGCCCTGCTGCGCCACAAGAAGGAAACCGGTTGCCTGGTCCGCATGTGGGAGCAGGGGCCGAAAGTTACAATTGCATTCAACAGCTGTCCCAAATCCTGCGACGGAAAGGCCTTCGATTATTTGTGGCCGATCATGGTCGAGGCCAAGAACGGGCAGTGTTTCTGAGACGGATGAAGCTATGACACAGTGGGAAGTGGTGATCGGCATCGAAACGCATGCGCAGCTGGCGACGGCGACCAAGATCTTTTCCGGCGCCTCGACGGCCTTCGGCGCCGCACCGAATACCCAGGCCTGCGCGGTCGACCTGGCGCTGCCCGGCGTGCTGCCGGTGCTCAACAAGCGGGCGGTCGAGTGCGCCATCCGCTTCGGCCTGGCGATCGGCGCCGAGGTGGCGCAGAAATCGGTTTTCGCCCGCAAGAACTACTTTTATCCCGACCTGCCCAAGGGCTACCAGATCAGCCAGATGGACCTGCCGGTGGTGGTCGGCGGCGCCATCACGGTACAGGTCGGCCAGGGCGACAAGGCGTACGAAAAATCCGTCCGCCTGACCCGGGCCCACCTCGAAGAGGATGCCGGCAAGTCGCTGCACGAGGATTTCCACGGCAAGTCGGGCATCGACCTCAATCGGGCCGGCACGCCGCTGCTCGAAATCGTTTCCGAACCCGACATGCGCTCCTCCGACGAGGCAGTCGCCTACGCCCGCGCCCTGCACGCGCTGGTCCGCTGGATCGGCATCTGCGACGGCAACATGCAGGAAGGCTCCTTCCGTTGCGACGCCAACGTCTCGGTGCGCCCGAAAGGCCAGGCCGAGTTCGGCACCCGGCGCGAAATCAAGAACCTCAACTCCTTCCGTTTCCTCAAGGAGGCGATCGACTACGAAGTCCAGTGGCAGATCAACGAGATCGAGGAGGGCTGGAGGATCCAGCAGGCGACCGTGCTGTTCGACCCGGACAGCGGCGAGACGCGGATGATGCGCAGCAAGGAAGACGCCCACGACTACCGTTATTTCCCCGATCCCGACCTCTTGCCGCTGGTCATTTCCGGCGACTGGATCGCCCGCGTCCAGGGCGAGTTGCCCGAATTGCCGGGGCAGAAGCGCCAGCGCTTCGTCAGCGAACTCGGCCTATCCGATTACGATGCCACCACGCTGACGGCAAATTCCGAAATTGCCGCTTTTTTCGAGTCGACCGTAGCGATCGCCGGACCGGCGCTGGCCAAGCCCTGCGCCAACTGGGTCATGGTCGACCTGGCCGCCCGCCTCAACAAGGAAGGCCGGGAGATTGCCGAGTCGCCCGTGTCAGCGGCCCAACTGGCCGGGCTGATCCAGCGCATCGCCGACAACACCATCTCCAACAACATCGCCAAGAAGGTTTTCGAAGCGCTGTGGAACGGCGAGGGGGCGACGGCCGATGAAGTGATCGACCGCCAGGGTCTGAAGCAGATCACCGACAGCGGCGCCATCGAGAAGCTGGTCGACGAGGTGCTCGCCGCCAACGCCGCCAATGTCGCCGAATTCAAGGCGGGCAAGGAAAAGGCCTTCAATGCGCTGGTCGGCCAGGTGATGAAGGCGGCCAAGGGCAAGGCCAATCCGCAACAGGTCAACGACCTGCTCAAGCAGAAGCTGGCCGGCTGATCAGCGACCGGCCGGCGCTGCCGGCCGGCGGGTCAGCTCGAAGTAACGCTTGCGGTCGGCGTCGTACTTGGTCTTGATTGCCGCGAAATCCCGTTTCTTGATGTCGAGCAGTTCCTGCTGCAGGCGGATTTCATGGTCGAGGGCACGCAATTCCTTGGCCAGGTCGGGCGGCAGGGTTTTCCTGGCGTAGAACTCGGCCTCGTTCTCGTATTTCTTGCGTTTGCTGCGGGCTTCCTCGATGCGGGTGGTCGCCGCCTGGATGGCAAATTTGACGTCGTCCTCCGCCTTTTTCTGGGCGAGGTCGATGTCTTCCGGCCGTGTGTAGGTGTCGAGCAGAGCCTGGTCGCGTCGCCGCTGTTCGCGGCTGGCTTCCTCCAGTTCCTTGCGGCGCTTGTTTTCGAGGATCTGTTCCGCCTTCTGCTCGGGCGTCAGCGGCGGGCCCACCTCGCGGGTCACGTTGCCGGCGCTGTCCAAAATCCGGTAGGCCTCGCCACGGCAAACGCGCGGCAGGGTGTCGCCGCAGGTCCGGCGACCGGTGGTCGGGTCCTGGCAACAATAGAATTCCGCCTGCGCCGAGCTGGCGACAAGCAGTGCCAGTAGTGCCAGCTTAGGCGTCGACACCGTATTGCTCGCGGTAGGCGGCAACGGCCTGGCGATATGCTGCGAAATCCGGTCGACCGGCAAGAAATGTCATCAGGTCCTTGAGCCCGGCCACGGCGACCACCGGGATGCCGTAGTCGCGCTGCACTTCCTGGACGGCCGAAAGCTCGCCCTGGCCGCGTTCCTGGCGGTCGAGGGCGATCAGCACGCCGGCCGGCGTGGCGCCGGCGGCGCGAATCAGTTCCACCGACTCGCGCACCGAGGTGCCGGCCGAAATCACGTCGTCGACGATCAGCACCCGGCCGGCCAGGGCCGCCCCGACGATGCTGCCGCCCTCGCCGTGATCCTTGGCTTCCTTGCGGTTGTAGGCGAACGGGTAGTTGCTGCCGCGCCCGGCGAGGGCGATGGCGATCGCCGCGACCAGCGGAATGCCCTTGTAGGCCGGACCGAACAGCATGTCGAAGCGGAGGTCGCTGGCCTGGGCGGCTTTGGCGTAGAATCCAGCCAGCTGGCCGAGCGAATTGCCGTCGTTGAACAAGCCGGCATTGAAGAAGTAAGGCGACAGCCGGCCGGCCTTGGTCTTGAATTCGCCGAAGCGCAAAACCTGGCGGTCGACGGCAAATTCGATGAAATCCTGACGAAAATCCATGTTTTCCTATTCCTGCGGCCGCTAGTTCGGGCCAGTTTGAACACAATGTTACGCATCATATCCCTGAACCTCAATGGTATCCGCTCCGCCTGGAGCAAAAATGTGCTGCCCTGGATCGCCGCCAACAATGCCGATGTCGTCTGCCTGCAGGAACTGAAGGCCCAGTTGCCCGATCTGTCGGCGGAAATGCTCGCCCCGTCCGGGATGCATGCCGCCTACCACTGCGCCGAGAAGAAGGGTTACAGCGGCGTCGGCATCTGGAGCCGGAAGCGACCGGACCGGGTGGTCGAAGGTTTCGACGGGGGCGAGTTCGACGCCGAAGGACGTTATTTGCGCGCCGATTTCGATAATTTGTCGGTGATTTCGCTGTACCTCCCATCCGGCTCGTCGTCGCCCGAACGCCAGGAGGCCAAGTTCCGCTTTCTCGACGCCTTCCTGCCACATTTGCAGGGTTTGCGCGACGAAGGCCGGGAAATCGTGCTGTGCGGCGACTGGAACATCGCCCACCAGGAAATCGACCTGAAAAACTGGAAGTCCAACCGCAAGAACTCCGGCTTCCTGCCCGAGGAACGCGCCTGGCTCAGTCGGGTGTTCGACGAGCAGGGCTGGGTCGATGTCTATCGCAAGCTGTATCCGCAAGCCGGCGAAGAATGCTACACGTGGTGGAGCAACCGCGGCCAGGCCTGGGCCAAGAATGTCGGGTGGCGGATCGATTACCAGATCGCCACCCCGAAAATTGCCGCCTCGGCCCGCCAGGCCACGGTCTATAAAGCCGAACGATTTTCCGATCACGCACCACTGACCGTCGATTACGAAGGCTTGTGAGCATCCCGATTGAATTGATTTCGCCGCATTACCGGTTTACCCTATAAACCTGCGTAACTGTCCAACGAGGTAGAGAAAATGTCCGAACAAATGAATGCTGCCAACAAGGAAAAGCTGGTTTCCGATCTCAAGGTCGTCATTTCCGATACCGAAGAGTTGCTGCGTGCCACCGCCGGTTCGGCCGGCGAAAAGGTCAGCGAGTTGCGCGAGCGTCTGGGCGTTCGCCTGCGCGATGCCAAGGAGCGCGTCATCGACATGGAAGTCGCGCTGGTCGACAAAACCAAGGCGGCCGCCCGGGCTACCGACGATTTCGTGCACGAGGAGCCGTGGAAGGCAGTCGGCGTCGCCGCTGCGCTCGGCCTGGCCCTGGGCGTGCTGATCGGCCGCCGTTAAGCGGATGACGACACCGGCAGGCGGCGATACGGACCGCAAGGGTCTGTTCGCCGCCTTGAAGGAGACGCTGGCGACGCTGCTTGCCATCGGCAAGACGCGGGCCGAATTGCTGATCGTCGAACTCGAGGAGGAGAAGCTCCGCCTCATGTCGATGTGGTCGAAGGCGATCGGCGCCGCATTCCTGCTGGCGGTCGGCGTCATCATGGCGGTGTTTTGCCTGGCCCTGGCCTTCTGGGAGCAGCGAATCTTGGTCTTCGGCCTGTTCGCCGCCTTGTTCATCGGCGGCGGCTTGATCCTCGTCGCTTCGCTGAAACGCCAGGCGGCGCAGCCCAGCAAGATGTTCAAGGCCAGCCTTTCCGAACTCGAGGATGACATGGCGCAATTGCGTCGCTATCGCAACAAGTCCGAATGAATCGCAAGGCGCTCCTTCTGGCGACCCGCCATGGCGCGCTCAAGGTGCGTATCGACGAGCAACGCCGCCTGTTGTCGAAGGAGGTCGAGCCGATCGAAAGCGCGCTGGCCCGGGGCGACCAGGTGCTCAAGGGCGTCGATTGGCTGAAGCATCACCCGGCTGCTGTCGGCCTTGCCGTCACGGCAGTCGTCGTGGCCCGCCCGCGTCGGGCCTGGCGCTGGGCGCAGCGCAGCTTTTTCCTGTGGCGGGGTTGGCAGGCCATCAAGAAATCATTGGCCAGGGCGGGTTGACCGTGGCCGATGCTGAGGTTCGCGAGGCGCAGCCGCCGCCTTGGTGGCGACGGATGGTCTTGTCGCAGCAACGCGAAGCCCAGCATCTGCGGGCCGAATTGACGGCGAC
Organism: Dechloromonas sp. Dech2017; assembly: GCA_009469585.1. GTDB lineage: Bacteria > Pseudomonadota > Gammaproteobacteria > Burkholderiales > Rhodocyclaceae > Azonexus. The sequence goes on along the minus strand of SSXW01000019.1, from coordinate 16,138 downwards.
CCGAACTGTCATGCCCTTGCTGATGAAGGCCAGGAATGGCGGCCAGTGGACGCCCGATGAGCGCCAGGAATTGCACGGCCACCTGCGGCGCATGGCCCATCTGTCGCCCTATCTGATCTTACTATTGTTACCTGGCTCGGTCCTGATTCTGCCGGTCTATGCCTGGTGGCTGGACCGGCGACGCCATAAGCGGCCGGATTGAGCCGCTCTCAGGCAGTGGCCCTGATGGCTTCCCGGTTCTCGTTCCAGGGGGCAACCTTGAGCAGGAGCAGCATGCCGGGCATGGCCAGCACGAAGCAGAACCAGAAAAAGTTGGTCCACCCCATGGCTTCGACCAGCCAGCCCGCCGTGGCGTTGATGAAAGTGCGGGGAATCGCCATCAGGCTGGTGAACAGGGCCAGCTGGGTCGCCGTATAAGCGGGGTGGGTCGACCGTGCCATGAAGGCGACGAAGGCCGTGGTGCCGAGGCCGGCACCGATCGCCTCGCCGGCGATCACCGTGGCCAGGACGAACAGCCGCGTGGCATTCGATTCGCCGGGGCCGAGCCAGGCCATCCAGACGAAGCCGAGGATGGTGACGAACTGGACGACGCCGAACAGCCACAAAGCCCGGTTGATGCCCAGCTTGATCATCCAGATGCCGCCGAGGATGGCGCCGAAGACCATCGGCCACAACCCGGCATTCTTGGCGATGATGCCGATTTCCGTCTTGCTGTAGCCCATGTCGAGGTAGAAGGGAGTGGCCAGCGCCGTGCACAGCGAGTCGCCCAACTTGTAGAAGAACAGGAAGGCGAGAACGAGTAGCGCCGACTGCACGCCATGCCGGCCGAAAAACTCGCGGAAAGGCTCGACTACCGCGTCGCGCAGCGTGCGCGGGGTACCGGCGGCGGCCAGCGGTTCCTTGACCAGCAGGGTCATGACCAGCCCGGGCAGCATGAAGGCGGCGGCGATGACGAAAACCTGGCTCCACGGCAGGTGGTCGGCCAGGATCAGCGACAGCGAGCCGGGCACCAGTCCGGCGATGCGGTAGGCATTGACATGGACGGCGTTGCCCAGGCCCAACTCCTCGTCGGGCAGGATCTCCCGGCGGAAGGCATCGAGGGCGATGTCCTGGGTGGCCGACAGAAAGGCCAGGCAGGCGGTCAGGCCGACGACTAGCGGCAGATGGTCGACCGGCGACAACTGGCCGAGCCAGCCGATGGCGGCGATCAGGCCGACCTGCGAAACGAGCATCCAGCTGCGCCGCCGACCCAGCCAAGGCAGGATGCCGTAGCGATCGAGTAGCGGCGCCCACAGGAACTTCCAGGTGTAGGGAAACTGGATCAGCGCGAAAGCGCCGATCGCCTTCAGGGAGAGGCCTTCCGTCTTCAGCCAGGCGGGCAGCAGGTTGAGCAGCAGGTAGAGGGGCAGCCCGGAGGCGAAACCGGTGAAGATGCAGATCAGCATCCGCCGGTTGAGGAGCACCTTCAGCCAGGCGGGCATCAGCGAGCTTGGGTCAGGCGGTAGACGGCAAGGCTGCCCAGGAAATTGACCTCGCCGGTAACGGCGTTGCCCTCCTCGTCGAGCACGCTGCGCTCACGGATGACCAGGCCCATCTTGGCGCACAGCGCCTCGAAATCGAGCAGCGTGAAGAAGCGGACGTTGGGCGTGTCGTACCACGCGTAGGGCAGGTCTTCGGAGACCGGCATGTGGCCGTCGAGGACCGAGCGCAGGTTCTTCCAGTAGGCGAAATTGGGGAAGGAAACAACGGCTTCGCGGCCGACGCGCAGCATTTCGCGGAGGATTTCCTCGGTGTGGCGCACCGTCTGCAGGGTGCGCGACAGCACGACGTGATCGAAGGCCTGGTCGGCGAACACCTCAAGGCCGCGCTCGAGGTTGCCCTGGATGATGTTGATGTTGTTTTTTATCGCGGCCAGCACGTTGGCATCGTCGATCTCGACACCGACGCCATGCACGCCGCGGGTGTCGATCAGATGCCTTAGCAGGGTGCCGTCGCCGCAGCCGAGGTCGAGCACGCGGTGGCCGGGTTCGACCCAGGCGGCGATGACATCGAAATCGGGGCGGCCGAGGGTGTGCGTCATAGCTTGATGTTCCCCAGGTAGGCGCCGACGATGCCGTGGTAATGAGCATCTTCCATCAGGAAGGAATCGTGGCCGAAGTTGAGGTCGATTTCGGCGTAGGAAACGTTGCGCCCGGCGGCGAGCAGGGCGGCGACGATTTCCTTGGAGCGGGCCGGGGTGAACCGCCAGTCGGTCGAGAACGAGGCGATCAGGAAATTGGCCTTGGTGCGGGCCATGGTCGCCTTCAGGTCGCCGTTGTCTTCGCGGGCCGGGTCGAAATAATCGAGCGCCTTGGTCATCAGCAGGTAGGTGTTGGCGTCGAAATGGCCGGCGAACTTGTCGCCCTGGTAGCGCAGGTAGGATTCGACCTCGAATTCGACGTCGAAGCCGAAGGAAAAGGCAGTGTTGCGCAGCTCGCGGCCAAATTTCTCGCCCATCTGGTCGTCCGACAGGTAGGTGATGTGGCCAAGCATGCGGGCCAGGCGCAGGCCGCGCACCGGGCGGGTGTTGTGCTCGTAGTAGTTGCCGCCGTGGAAGTCGGGGTCGGTCAGGATGGCCTGGCGGGCGACGTCGTTGAAGGCGATGTTCTGCGCCGACAGCTTGGGGGCGGCGGCGATGACGATGGCGTGGCGGACGCGCTCCGGGTAGGTGATGCTCCAGCGCAGGGCCTGCATGCCGCCCAGGCTGCCGCCCATGACGGCGGCCCAGGTGTCGATGCCGAGGCGGTCGGCCAGGCGGGCCTGGGCGTGCACCCAGTCGTTGACGGCGACGATGGGGAAGGCGGCGCCCCAGGGCTTGCCGGTGGCCGGGTTGATCGACGACGGGCCGGTCGAGCCATGGCAGCCGCCCGGATTGTTGAGGGCGACGATGAAGAATTTGTCGGTGTCGAGTGGTCGTCCGGGGCCGACGATGTTGTCCCACCAGCCGATGTTGTTGGGCTGGTCGGCGTAGTGGCCGGCCAGGTGGTGGTGGCCGGAGAGGGCGTGGCAGACCAGGATGGCGTTCGACTTGGCGGCATTGAGCGTGCCATAGGTCTCGTAGACCAGATCGTAGGCTGGCAGTACGCCGCCGCTGCGCAGATGCAGCGGCTGGTCGAAGTGGGCGCGCTGTGGCTGGACGGCGCCGACGGATTGTCCTGACATGCTGTTCCTGAAAACAAAAACCCAGTTGGCTGAAAAACGCGAACTGGGCGGTTCCCGTTTTAGCTGTATTTGTATGCGCCCGCAATCAGAGTTCAAATCGGCGCCGCTGAAGTGTTTCCAGCTTGTGCGGACAATACCGAGGGGGGCGGCAAAAGTCAATGAAGCCTAGTGGCTATGCAGTTGGTCGTAGGGGCGCAAGAATTTGTTAAAATCCTGCCGAAACAACCTTCTGGAAAGATCTGGCCATCATGCTGGAACAGCGCCGCCATCAACGCATTCGTTTCGGCTTGTTGCCGACGGTGAAAATCGGATTCGGCGGCGCCGTCGGCCAGGGCCTGATCGAGAACCTGTCGCTGTCGGGCCTGATGGTGCGCACCGAGATGCCGCTCGAGATTTCGCGCACCGCCGGCTGCGAATTCAGCCTGTTCGGCTCGCCGCTGATCGACGTACCGGCCAGCGTGGTCAGCCGGGTCGGCAACCTGTTCGGCATGCGCTTCCAGCCCGGTCCGATCAACCAGGTGATGATCGACGACGCCATCGCCGCGGCGCTGGCTTCCGGTCATGCGTCCATCCTCGCCGTGCGGGAAAGCGGCGGCCGGAAGATCATGCGCATCACCGGCGGGCTGACCGGCTCTTTGCGCAGCGATTTCATGCATGCGCTGACCCGGGTCGGGGTCGATGAACTCGATGTCGAGGGGGTCACTGCGGTCGACCAGGCCGGGCTGGCCCTCTGCGTGGTGGCCACGACGCGGCACCGGGTGGTGGTCGGCGATCAGTCGGCGTGCTTTGCCGAAGCCTGGCAGCAGGCCATGGCCAGCCCGGGGAACAACCACAAGACGGAATCGGGGGCGTGATGCGCAGTTTGGGCAGGGGGGCGGCCCGCGGGCTGGCGGCGGCGCTGGCTGGTGCCTGGGCGGGCGGGTCGGCGCTGGCCGTCGACGAGAGCGCCTATTTCAGCGAATTGCCGGTGGTGGCTTCGGTCAGCCGCCTGCCGCAACGCCTGGCCGACGCGCCGACGGCGGTGACGGTGATCGATCGCGACATGATCAAGGCCTCTGGCGTGCGCAGCCTGAACGACCTGTTCCGGCTGGTTCCCGGCTTCCAGACCTATCCCAACACCACCGAGCCGCCGCGCGTCAGTTACCACGGCCTCAACGACGAGGATTATTCGCCGCGGGTGCAGGTGCTGATCGACGGCCGCTCGATGTATTCGCCGCTGTTCGGTAACGGGGTGAACTGGGCGACCATGCCGGTGGCGCTCGAGGACATCGAGCGCATCGAGGTGGTGCGCGGCGCCAACGGCGTTTCCTACGGCAGCAATGCCTTCCTCGGCGTGATCAACATCGTCACCGTCGACCCGGCCTTGACCCGGGGCGTCTCGGTGTCCACCCACTACGGCAGCCAGAACGTCCGCGATTACAGCCTGCGGGCCGGCGGCAAACTGGGCGAGGCCGGCGATTTCCGCTTCACCTACCGCCAGCAGAACGACGATGCGCTGGCCAACCGGGGGAACTGGGTGGATTCCTTCAACTCCCGGCTTTTCGATTTTCGCTCGGATTTCGCGTTGACCGAGAGAGACAGCCTGCAATTCAGCCTCGGCCAGGTGGTCGGGGTGACCGAAGTCGGGCGGACGAACAGCTACTCGGCAGTGGTGCGCCAGGAAACCAATCCGATCCGTGATTTGCGGCAGACCGGCAACTACCTGCAACTGGTCTGGCGCCATGTCTATTCGCCAACCTCCGACCTGCAGGTCCGCTACGCCTACACCGAGGACAGGTCGGACGACGCTTTCTACCTGACCTTGCCGCCGCCCTTCTTGAAGACCTACCGGATCGATCAAACGGGCGGTCGCGGTGTCCGCCACGAACTCGAGCTGCTGCATAGCGCGCAGTTTCTGCAATCGACTCGCCTGGCCTGGGGGGCCAGCTGGCGCGACGACATGATGCGTTCGGACTACATCCTGCCCGGCCAGGGCAATGTGCATCGCGAGGTCGGCCGTATTTTCGGCAACCTCGAGTGGCGACCCGCCAACTGGTTCACCGGTAATGCCGGCGTCGCCGGCGAGACCGACTCGCTGGCCGGATTCCACCTGACGCCGCGGGCCAGTGCCAATTTCCATGTGACGCCGGAAAACACGCTGCGCATCGGCTATTCGCGAGCCTACCGGACCGGCAGCATCACCGATTACCGCGGCAATTACTGCACGACCGGCGGTCGGCCTTCCGGGAATATGGCGGGATCGACCTGCATCGTCGATTTTGCCCCCTTGGCCAGCCTGGTCACCTATCAGCTCCGGGCCGATCAGGACATGCCCTCGGAGCGCATGGATACCTGGGAAATCGGCTACCTCGGCGATTGGCGCGCCTGGCGCAGCAGCCTCGACGTTCGCCTGTTCATGGAAAAGGTCAGCGGCCGGCTCCTCAACATCGATATCGACCGCACCAGCAACAGTGTGCCGACGACCGGGACGGCGATCCAGGACGTCGTAACCAAGGGCATCGAATACCAGTTCAAGTGGCAGCCCTTCGAGCCGACCCGGCTGGTGTTCAGCCAGGCCTTCGCGCACATCGATGCCACCTATCTCGACGCCGCCCTGGCCTACCCCAAGTCCACGCTGAGCACGCCCGACGGCTTTGCCGAGATCGATGAACTGACCGAGCGCTCGATGCCGCGCCGCACCACCTCGCTGATGCTGATGCAGAAACTGCCCTACGGCCTGGAGTTCTCGGCGGTTGGCTACTGGCAGGACAAGATGAAGTGGTCGAGGAATACCTGGTCGCAAAAATACCATCGGGTCGATGCCCGCCTCGGCTACCCCTTCCGCTGGGGCAAGCTCGGCGGCGAACTGGCCTATACCGTGCAGTCGCTGAACGGGGCGCACAACGAATACAAGTCGAACACCACCGACCGCGAGAATGACCGCGTGGTCGACCGCCGCCAGTGGGTCAGCCTGCGCCTGGATTACTGATTTTCGGCCTAAATTCCGGTTGACCGCATCACTGCCCCTTCCAGCCAGACGTCGAAGGGTTCGCTGGGAGCGACGATGCGGCCCTGCGCGAAATTGACGCGGAGGGCGGTCAGTTGCTCCAGGGTATCGACGTCGTCCACCCCCTCCGCGATCGACAGGATGTGCTGGTCGGCGGTGATTTCCAGCACGGCGCGGAGCAGCGCCGTTGACGCCCGGTTGCCGCCGAGGTCGCGGGTCAGGCCATAGCTGAGCTTGATGTGGCTCGGGTTGATGCTGCGCAGGTGGCTGAACGACGCGGGCCCGCCGCCGAATTCGCTGAGGCCGACGTGGCAGCCGAGGGCGCGGATCTGGTGGGCGAAGGCCATGGCCTGGCTGGTCTGCTGGCTGAGGACGTCTTCGGAAAAGACGAAGCACAGGCGGTTGCCCGGCAGGTTGTGGCTGGCCAGGCTGCGCGCGATGTAGTCAACCGTCGCCTGGTCGGCCACCGAGGCGCGGGAAATGGGGACCAGACAGAACAGCTTGCGCTGATTGCGCCGGGCGCGCGAATGGGCGGCGATCGCCGTATCGATCAGGCGCTGGTCGATGGCCGGCGCCAGGTCGTAGCGTTCGGCGGCATCGAGCAGGGCGGCCAGGGCGACCGGCGGCTGGCCGGCCTCGTTGAGGCGGGCGCTCAGTTCGACGACATGGCTGCTCTCCTGATGCTGCAGCGGGCGCAGCGGCATGGCTTCGAGCAGCAGGCGGTTCTCGGCCAGGGCGATGGCGATCCGGCTGGCCCAGTTGCTCGATTCGTGGCGGCGGTCCGGCCCGGGGTTGATTTCCTGCTCGCAGACGCGGTTGCGGCCGCTTTCCTTGGCCCGGTGGCAGGCTGCGTCGCTTGCCGTGAGGATCTCGTTGATGTTGCGCACCTTGCGGGTGACACTGGTCACCCCGATGCAGGTGCCGATGGCGAAAACCTTGTCCTGCCAGATGAAGCGGTAGGCGGCGGCCAGCGCGCAGAGATCCTCGGCGACCTGGGTGGCCCGCGTGCCGCTGCAGTTGGCCAGCAGGATGCAGAATTCGTCGCCGCCGATGCGGGCCAGCGTATCTTCGTCGCGCAGGCGGCCCTGGAAGAGCAGGGCGAACTGGCGCAGCAACTCGTCGCCGGCCAGGTAGCCGCAGGTGTCGTTGACCTGCTTGAAGCGATCGAGGTCGAGGAAGAGCACGGCGAATTCCTCGCCGCCGGCCTGCACGCCGGCCAGCGCCTTGCCCAGCCGGTGTTCGAACTCGCGCCGGTTGAGCAGGCCGGTCAGCGCATCGTGGCGGGCCTGGAAGGCGAGCTGGGTGGTCGCCTCCTCGATGCGCGCCTGCATCGAGTGGTGCACTTCCTCGACGCGCGCCGCCATTTCGTTGAAGCCGTTTTCCAGCACGCCGATCTCGCCGCTCGAACTGGCCTCGACCCGGGTGTCGAGCTGGCCGGACGACATGCCATGCACCGCCTTGACCAGGCGCTGGACCGGGCGCGACAGGTTGTCGGCGATGACGATGGCCAGCCCGGCCAGGATGAGCAGGCCGATGCCGACGATGAGCAGGCCGCGATAGAGCAGCTGGCGCTGGCGGTCGGCCAGCCCCGATTTGTCGAACTCGACGAAAACGTGGCCGATGACGTCGGGCGGCGGGGCGTTGCCGGGCTTGGCCTCGAACAGCGGGTCGATTTCGTTGAGCGAGCGGCGGACCGGGGCGGCGAAAGCGATCCAGTCGGCGGTTTCGGCGACCATGGCCGGCGCGCCAACGGTCTGGCGGAGGACGTCGGCAGCCAGCGAAACGCGGCCGCTGACGGCGATGGTCCGGCCCTTCTGGTTGACGATGACGGCGGCCTTGACGTCGGACTCCTGCACCGTGGCCTGGGCCAGGCCGTGCAGCGCATCGCTCTGGCCGGCGATGATGCCGTATTCGCTGACCGGCGCCAGGTAGCGCACGGTGGCCAGGCCCTTCAGGCGCAGTTCGCCTTCCAGCGTGCGGATGCCGCTGGCCGTGAAGTAGGCGACGAGGGCGATGGCGATCAGCGTGCTGGGCAGCAGGGTGAGCAGCAGCAGGCGATGGCGGAGGGTCAGTCGGTTCATCGGGTGTCCCGGTCGGCAAGCATGGCCTGCCGAATGGTCGCCTCGTCGGGCAGGCTGAGGCCGAGCGCGTGGGCGACGTTGTGGTTGATGGCAATGGCGAATTGGCTGGGGTTGGCTGGCGGTCCCAGGGCGGTGCCGCGCTCGACGATCTGCTCGGCCGTCTGGCGGGCGATCTGGGTGACCGTGCTGTGCAGGGCGGCCAGCGCGCCGGCATTGACGAAGGCCGGCGAATAGCCGATCACCGGCCGCTGGTGGCGGAAGGCGGTGATCAGTACGGCGCGGATGTTGTTGCGGCGATAGACCGTGCTGTCGGGAATGGCGAGCAAGGCGTCGCTGCGCCGGAACAGGTTGTTGAGGGCGGGCAGCAGGGTGTTGTCGGTTTCGCTGTCCTCGCTGTGCAGGCTGAATCCCGCCGCGCCCAGCGCCAGGCGGTAGGGGCCTGCCTGCTGGCGGGTTTCGCTGCTGAACAGCATGCCGATGCGCTTTTGTCCGGGCAGGAGGTGGCGCAGGAAGGCGGCTTGCCGGCCGGGCGGCTGGTCGAGATAGATGGCCGTGGTGCGGCCGCTGCGCCGGCGCGCTTCGGCAAGAATCTTTTCGTAGTTCTGCCGGGGCAGCAGGGTGGCGACGATGGGCAGCGGGTCGTTGCGGGCCAGGGCCTGGCGTAGCGCTTCGCTGCCGACGGCGACGATCAGTTCGGCCTGGCTGTCGATGGTGACCAGCGCCCCGGCCTCCGTCGTCGAGCCGACTTTCCAGGCGCTGCCGGCCAGCCCCTCGTCGAGTGCAGCAGCGAACTCGCCATAGACGCCACCTGTTTCGCTGAGGACGAGCGCCAGCGTCCCGGCCGGCGCCGGCAGGGCGAGGACGAGCAGGCAGATGGCAGCGAACAGGCGAAAGTGGCGCATCCTCCGCATAGTGCATTAGCCGGTATGCCAATGCAATGTCGGAAAATACTTATGGGCGGCTGTCGAGCAGGGCCTTCATGTGACCCACAAGTTCGGGGATGGGCATGGCGAACGGAAATTTGCGGATGAAGCCGCCGTCCGGACCGAGCGCTATGATGCCGGCCGAATGATCGACGGCGTAGTTGTTGGCGGCCGCCCCCGGTTCGCGGACCTTGGCGTAGCGGATGCGGAAATTGTCGGCGGCTCGTTTGACCAGGGCCGGCGAGCCGGTCAGGCCGAGGATGCGGGGGTCGAAGAATTCGGTGTAGCCCTTGAGCACGCTGCCGCTGTCGCGCTCCGGGTCGACCGAGATGAAGATGGCCTGGACTCGCTCAGCCCGGTCGCCGAGCTGCTTGAGGATCTCGGCCAGCTCGACCAGGGTGGTCGGGCAGATGTCGGGGCAGTAGGTGTAGCCGAAGGTGATCAGCTGGAAGCGGCCGCGGAAATCCTCGCTGGTCACCGAGCGGCCGTTCGGGTCCTGCAGCAGGTAGCGCGGGTTGATGCCGGTCTGCTCGGCCTGCAGCAGTTCCAGGCTGTGCGCGGCCTGGGCGGAGGCGGCGCCGGGCAGGGCGAGGAGCAGCGCCAGCAGCGACGCCAGAATCGGCGCGAACAACGGCGCGAAAAACGGCGCGAAAAACGGCACGGAAAGGGGCGCCGGCCGGCGGCTCATCGGGCCGGCGGGAAGGCGGCCTGCAGGCGCTTCTCGGCGGCGCCCAGGCGGTCGCGCAGGGTAGGCAGGTCGGGGCAGGCCTTGCCCTGGCCCTGTTCGAGGTAGGCGGCGTTGGTCGCCGCCTCGAAGATTTCGCCGTAGTTGCGCGTCTTGGGGGCGGTGTCGATCACCGCGTTGCGGGCCCGGCTGACCAGGGCCGGCTGCTGGCAGGCGAGGGCGACGCCGTTGATGCGGCCGATGGCGTCCACCGCCGCGCTGCCCTCGTCGGCGGCGAAGCTTGGGGTGGCCAGGCTGGCGAGGAGGAGGGCGAGGAGGGGCAGGGCTGTTTTCATGGGCAATTCCTGATGGTGGTCCGAGGGATTATAGGCAAGGCCGTTGGCCCGGCCTTTTTCACAGATCAAAAATCTCCAGCAGGCGGGGCAGGCCTTCGGTGATGGCGACCGGCCCCGGGGTCAGGATGACGGCCGATTTGATTTCATGGAGGTTTTTCCGGTCGACCGCGGGAATGGCCTGCCAGCCGGGGCGGCCGGCCACCCGCTCGGGGCGGAAGTGCTTGCCGCACCAGGAGCCGATGATGATGTCGGGGGCGGCGGCGATGACTTCCTCGGGGCTGGGCCGGCGGTCGCGGGCCAGCGGCGAACGGGCCCGTTCGGCGAAGACATCCTCGCCGCCGGCGATGTCGATCAGCTCGGAAACCCAGCGGATGCCGCTGATCAGCGGCTCGTCCCATTCCTCGAAATAGACGCGGGGTTTTTTGCCGGTTCTGGCGAAGCGCTCGGCGGCGATGGCCCGGGTCTGGGCGATCTGCGCCTCCAGCTGGCCGACCAGGGCCAGCGCCCGCTTCTCGGCGCCGACCAGCCGGCCGACGGTCTCGACCAGGCCGAGGATGTCGTCGACGCTGCGCGGGTTGAGGGCGTAGACCGGCACCCCGGCCTTGATCAGGTCGCGCGAGATGTCGGCCTGCAGGTCGGAGAAGGTCAGCACCAGGTCGGGCCGGGTGGCGAGGATCTTGTCGATGTCGCCGCTGGTGAAGGCGAAGACCTTGGGTTTTTCCTTGCGCGCCTCGGGCGGCCGCACGGTGTAGCCGGAAATGCCGACGATGCGCTGCTGCTCGCCGAGGGCGTAGAGCACCTCGACCGTTTCCGTGGTCAGGCAGACGATGCGCTGCGGCAGGCGGCTCACGGCTTGCCCCCGGCGGCGCGGCGGGCGCGGGCGAGGTCGAGCTGGGCGCACAGCTGCTCGGCGCCGTCGAGGATGCGCGGCGTGTGGCGCTGCATGATGTCGGGGTTGATGTGGAAGAGGTTGTCGCGACGGACGGCGGTCAGCCGCGTCCATTTGTCCCAGTCGTGCAGCCATTCCGGCTTGGCGTCGCCCATGCCGGTGGCGACGATGGCCTCCGGGTCGGCCTCGAGCACGGCCTCGACGCTGACCGTCGGCGCCATCTTGGTCAGGTGGCCGAAGACATTGACGCCGCCGCACAGGTCGATGGCGTCGCTGATGATCTGCGGGCCGCCGACCGTCATCAGCGGCGTTTTCCAGATCTGGTAGAAGACGCGCACCTTGGGCTTGCCGGCGTTGGCCGTGCGCAGGCGCGCCAGGCGCTGGCGGAAGGCGGCGGCCGCCGTCTGCGCCGTGGCTTCGCTGCCGGCCAGGCGGCCGAGGCGTTCGAGTTCGTCGGCGATGCTGTCCATCTTGTTCGGCTGCGAGACGAAGACGGTCAGGCCGAGCGCCTTCAGCTTGCCGACCTGGGGCATGTTGTTGCCGCTCTCCCAGGCCAGCACGAGGTCGGGCTTGAGCGCGGCGACGGCTTCCAGGTCCACCCGCGAATAGCCGCCGACGCGCGGCACCTGCTTGGCCTCGGGCGGGTAGTCGCTGTAATCGACGGTGCCGACCAGCCGGCTGCCGGCGCCGGCCGCGTAAAGGCTCTCGGCGATGTGCGGGGCGAGGGCGACGATGCGCCTGGCCGGCTCCTTGAGGCGGATTTCCTGGCCGGTGTCGTCCCTGACCAGCAGCTCGGCGCGGGCCGGGCCGGCGGCCAGGGTAGCCAGGGTGGCGATCGCCGCGGTCGACCGGAAAAAACGGCCAAAATCGAAAAACCCGGGGCCGCCCGGGCCGGCTGGGGAAAAATTCGGTCGCTTCATGCCGGCCGCCATTCGGCCAGCGCTCCGGCCAGTTTCTGCCACTCGACTTCGTTGCCGGGCAGGCCGACGCGCACCAGCGGCAGCTGCTCGAAGCGGCGGGTGAGGATGGCGCGGCCGGCCAGGTGGGCGTGCAGCTCGGCCGCCTGCGGCAGCTGCAGGGTGGCGAAGAGGGCGGTCGCCTTGACCTCGCCGTAGGGCGCCAGCAGCTCGGCCAGGCGCCGCGACGCGGCCTGCAGGTGCAGCCGGCTGGCCGCCTGCCAGCTGCTGTCGGCCAGCGCCAGGCGGGCTGCCTCGCGGGCCGGGCCGCTCACCGTCCACGGCCCCATCGCCTCCTGCATCCGGGCCAGCAGGTCGGCGGCGGCAAAAACGAAGCCGACGCGCGCCCCGGCCAGCCCGAAGAACTTGCCGAAGGAGCGGAGGACGACCAGGTTGGGGGCCTCGTCGCTGCCGGCCAGCGCCGCCACGCTGTCGGCCGGCGTCGGGTCGACGAAGGCTTCGTCGACGATCAGCCAGCCGCCGCGCTTGTGCAGCTGGCGGGCGGCGTCGATGACCACTTCGGGCGGGTGGCGGTCGGCCGTCGGGTTGTTCGGGTTGCAGAGCAGCACGTAGGGCGTCGCCGCGGCCAGGGCGCGCGGCAGCAGCGCATTCTGCAGGTAGCGGATCTTGTGCCCGGCGCGCTGCCAGGCCTGCGGGTGCTCGTTGTAGATCGGCGAAATGCAGGCCACCACGGCGCGTGGCAGCAGCGTCGGCAGCAGCTGGATGGCGGCCTGCGAGCCGGCCACCGGCAGCAGGCGGGGGTTGCCGTAGTAGGCGGCGGCGGCCGCTTCCAGCCCGTCGTCGGGCTCCGGCAGGCGCTGCCAGATGGTGGCCGGCACCACCGGCACCGGCCACGGGTTGGGATTGATGCCGGTCGACAGGTCGAGCCAGTCGGCCAGCGGAATGTCGTATTGCGCCGCCGCCTGGCGCAGGCGGCCACCGTGATCAAGCATGCAAGAACCCCGTCAGGAAAAGAATGGCCAGCCACAGCCACAGGCCGCGGCCGACCAGTGCGATGGCCCGGTCGAGATCGGCGGCCTTCGGCGGCGGGCCGTTGCCGAGTGGCGGCCGGCTTTCGAGGCGGCCATGATAAATCGCCTCGCCGCCGCATTGCACGCCCAGGCTGCCGGCGCCGGCCGCCATCACCGGCCCGGCGTTGGGGCTTTCCCAGCCGGCCGCCTGCTGCCGCCAGCAGGCCAGCGCATTGCCGGTGCGCCCGAGCAGGGCGTAGGTCAGCGCCGTCAGGCGGGCCGGCAGCCAGTTCAGCGCGTCGTCGATCCGCGCCGCCGGGCGGCCGAACAGGGTGTAGCGTTCAGTGCGGTAGCCCCACATGGCGTCCAGCGTGTTGGCCAGGCGGAAGAGCAGGGCGCCGGGGCCGCCGAGCAGGGCGAACCAGAACAGCGTGCCGAAGATGGCGTCGTTGCCGTTTTCCAGCACCGACTCCATGCCCGCCTTGGCCACCCCCGATTCGTCGAGCCCCGCCGTGTCGCGCGACACCATCCAGCCGACCCGCTGCCGCGCCTCGTCCAGCCGCCCTTGGCGCAGCGGACGGGCGACCGCTTCGGCATGTTCGGCCAGGCTGCGGGCGCCGAGCGCGAAGTAGAGCAGGGCGACGTCGACGGCGAAGGGGGCGACGGGGCGCAGCCAGCCGGCCAGCGCCACCCAGGGCGCGACGGCGAGCAGCCAGGCGACGACGCCGGCCGGCAGCCGGCGGCGATTCAGCCGCCCTTCCAGCCAGCCGGCCAGGCGGCCGAAGCCGACCAGCGGGTGCCAGCGCCGCGGCTCGCCGAGCAGGCGATCGACGAGCACGGCGGCGAGCGCCGCCAGCGGCATCAGGAAAGGCGCCAGCGCCGGGCTGTCGAGGTTCATCGCGGGTGGCTGCCGTCTTCCTGGATGGCCGCCTGCATGGCGCGCAGGGCTGCGGTCAACGGCAGATTTTGCGCCGAATCCAAATCGCCCCACTGCTCGTGGAAAACCAGTTCAGCCACCGGCAGGCGCGGCAGCCAGCCGGCCTTTTCCAGCTCCGGCCGGTCGTTGAAGTGGCTGACGTGGCCGATGCACAGGTAGGCGATGGGCACGATGTGGTGCGGAATGCCCAGCGCGTCCTGTAGCGCCTTTTCGTGGAAGATGCTCACCCAGCCGACGCCCAGCCCCTCGGCCCGCGCCGCCAGCCACAGGTTCTGCACGGCGCACACGCTGGAATAGAGGTCCATGGTCGGCATGTGGGTGCGGCCGAGCACGACTGGCCCGCTGCGCGAACGGTCGCAGGTGATGCACAGGTTGACCGGCGCTTCGAGAATGCCCTGCAGCTTGAGCTTCGAGTAGATCTCCCGCTTGTCGTCCGGAAACATCCGCGCCGCCTCGGCGTTGGCTTCGGCGAACACGGCGTGGACGCGCTGCTTGACGGCATCCGAACGCACCACGAGAAAATTCCACGGCTGCATGAAGCCGACCGACGGCGCATGGTGCGCCGCCATCAGCAGGCGGGCCAGCTGCGCGTCGTCCACCGGCGTCGGCAGGAACTGGCCGCGAACGTCGCGCCGGTTGTAAATGGCCTGGTAAACCGCTGCCCGCTCGGCGTCGGAAAAAGCATGCGCCTGCGGCGCGGTATGGTTTTCCATGGATTCCCCTTGTGGAAAAGACGACGGCTGCGCTCCATGCAGCCGACCAGCATCTCCCGGCCGGTCTCCTGGCTCGGCATCAACCCGACGATGCGCCTTCCCGGCCTGCGCCAGTGGCTCGTGCATCGCCCGTCCGCCTCACAGTGTTGGGCACGCGGCGGAATCGCACCGCCTTCCCGATTCTCCGTTAAACGGCACCGGGAGACATAAAACGGGAAGGATAGCAGGTGATGGTGGCGAGCATAAAGACCGCCCGCTTGCCATGGCGCAACCGCCTGCTAGTATACATACATTAACGTACATACATCGAGGCGCTTATGAGCGAACTTACGACCCGCGTTTTCATGAATGGCAACAGCCAGGCGGTACGCATTCCGGCCGAATTCCGGCTCGACACTGATCGCGTCCGTATTTTTCGCAACGAGCAGGGCGACCTCATCCTGCATCCGCTGCGCGCCGGGCGGGGTGCCGAACTCTTGCAGGTGCTACAAGGCTTTGACGACGATTTCGTTGCGGCGCTGGAAGCCGAAGCGCTGACCGCTGAACCGATGCAGGATAGAGAATCGCTGTGAACTACCTGCTCGACACCAACATCCTGATCTACCTGATCAAGCACCACCCGCCGGAGATTGCCGAACGGGTGGATGCCCTGGCGGAAGAGGATACGCTGAGCATGTCCTTCGTCACCTGGGCAGAGCTGCTCAAAGGGGCCGAACGCAGCAGTCGCAAGGCCGACGTACTCCGCCGCCTGGATGCGCTGGCCCGGCAGGTGCCGGTGATTTACCCCGCCGGCCCGGCCATCTGCCGTCACTACGCCGAACAATTCACCCGCCTCAAGGACGCCGGCACGCCCATCGGCGCCAACGATCTGTGGATTGCCTGTCATGCGCTGGCCGGAGGCGCCACGCTGGTGACGCACAATGTTCGGGAATTTGAGCGGGTGGCAGGGTTGCGGGTGGTGGACTGGGTGGGGTGAAGTAGTTAGCGGGTTAATGAAGGGGTGGGGTTCAAGGAGACCATTTGTCTCTGACCCCATTGGCTCTATTTCGAATCTACGGACTGGAGTGAAAATTGAACTTGATATTCATACAAGCTGACATTCGGAAATACGGCAATCGAGTACCGTAGATTCTCTGTGATCGCCTTTGCGACGATTACGCCTTCTACACGTTTCCCTTTTCCTAAGGTTTGGGAAACCCAGCCCATGTAACGTGCAAGTTGGCCGATAGCATGGTCCGGACTGCGTGCCCGTTTTAGTTCGAAAACGAAGAAATTTCCGCTTTCATCTGTTGCAAGAATATCGATTGGGCCAACGGCAGTCGGATATTCGACTCGGTAATCCCCCCGGAAATTAGCGGCGGTTAAAAGTAGAATTTTCTCCAAAGCAGCCCGAGGAACTTTTACATGAAGACGTCACGCTTTTCCGATAGCCAGATCATTGCCGTACTCAAGCAAGCCGAG
>SSXW01000018.1 GCA_009469585.1 Dechloromonas sp. Dech2017 | reverse complement strand
CGGGTGATACCGCCGGTGCCGGCTTGGCTTATGGATTTCCATCGAGAGTGTCCACCATCTTTTTAAAGGGGACACGATCTTCGCGGTCTAACGCATCAATTTACAGATGGGTTCGCCGGACGCTTACTCCCAAGCAGCCAATTACCGCTTTGGGTCGGGTCCGTCTGTAGCGTCGATCAGGAAGCAGCCGTTCAACGTCATCAGAGACTGAAGGGCGGCTTACCTTCCCATTGCCGCCCGACACCTGGCAAGCGGCCAACGGCGGCAAAGGCCGAGGTGAGGTAGTACCGAAGTAGCGCTATGCGACCGCTCTCCTCAGTTACCTGCCGTTGAGACTCCTGAGCGGCAAAGGTCAGGTTTGGGCACGGAGTAGGCATTCGCCAGATAGGAAGGCTGCCGTTCGCGACCTCTCAAGGCTGGACGGCAGGTAAGCGACCGGTTGCTGCCTGATTCTGGTCCTTCGGCCAATGGCCGGATTGGCCGAGGTGCTGCCTGTTGCCGCTAGCATGAGACCGGATCTCGGCCAATCCGGCCGTTCGAATCACTTCACTCTTCGGTCAGCAAACTGCTGGTTACCTGCCGCGCAGTAAGCAGAAGCGAGGAACGGCAGCATTTATATCTAACAAACTCTGCTTCGACAGAAAAACCAAGTAACGTTGGTGCGAAAGCGACGGGCACCTCTCTCCCTGACCATTTCCGGCGAAAAGCTTTCAAAAATGTAACGCGGGGGTCAGCGTCCTGTTGGTATCGGACTCCTAAGATGACATCACGGTTGGACGAAATGAGTCCGACACGATTAACCCGATGTCACAAGGAGAGAACCATGAAAACGAAATTTTCCCAATTAGCCCTGATCGCTGCGATCAGCCTCGCTGCAGCTGGAACGAGCTACGCTCACGAGGATTATTCCGAGGCCGGCACCAACCATTGGCTGAGCCACGTTTCAGAAACCAAGAGCGCACCGACGGCAAATCAACTGGCTTCGTTTGGTTACACGGCCACGAAAAACGCCGACCGAGAGGTCACTCTGTCCAGCGGTAGCAAATATCTGAACGTCACGCGTCTGGAGACCATCAAGATCAACGTCGCTGGCAAGAGCGTCGTCTGGACCTTCGACACGCTGGGGACCGCGCCGTTTCCACTTTCCAAGATCATATCGGGAGCCGACGGCATCACCGTCTACGTGACCGAAAACCCTGCCTATCAGGGCGGCTGATCAACCTGACGGCTAGGTGATGCAATTGTCACCCAGCCGTTGGCAAATTGTCAGGATCGAATCCTTAATATTGATATCGCAGTACAACAGCACCTATTCATGAGGAGATGAAAATGTTCAAGAAGATGCTCGCAATCGTGGCCCTGAGTTCCCTGGGTGTTACCGCCTACGCAGTTGATGCTTCTCAAGTCGAGAAGTCCATTGAGTTGAAGGACGGTTCGACTGTTTATATTTTCAAAGACGGCAAGATGGGTATGGAAGACAAATATGGTCGCGCAACCTATATGGAATCTGGCCATGTGATGGAAACCAAGGACGGCAAAAAAATCATCATGAACGGAAACGAAATCTGGCGTGTTGACGAATTGCTGCACAAATACCATCGCGGTTAATTTCCCGCATCACTCGAATTCGGCGGCTCCTTTGGGAGCCGTTTTCATTTTGAAGTACCGTTCAAGCATCGCCTTCAATTCCTGACTCCATTGGGCATGATCTCTGGATTGGCCTTGTGCGTATAGCACCGGAGCAACCTGCCGGAAAACGGCATGAATCTTTGGATCGAAATGCTGGTCATCTTCCCGTTCCATGATGCTCAACGTCTCTTCCAATGACAAGGCTGGTTTATACGGGCGAACAGAGGTCAATGCGTCGAACACGTCGACCAGGGCAAAAATCCGTGCGGCCAACGGTATTGCCTCGCCAATGAGCCCATCCGGATACCCTTTCCCGTCGAAGCGTTCGTGATGATGCCGGATGGTCTTCTCTGCGCCAGCCAGCCAGGGATTGCCGGCGACGATCTCGATGCCGAGCATGGCGTGGGTCTTCATGACCTGAAATTCTTCGCTGGTCAGCCGTCCCGGTTTCAACAGAATCTGATCCGGAATGCCGATTTTTCCAACGTCGTGCAGAAAGGCGCCCAGCACCAGTTCGGCAATGGTTTCCTTGCCAACACCCAGTGCTTCGGCAAGTGAGACCGCATAGCAGGTAACCCGGTAGTTATGGGCGTCGGTATCTGCGTCACGCTTGGCGATGGCGTTTCCAAGGGAGCGCAGCAGCGAAAGATTGGATTCCAGGAGTCGAGACGACAATGCCACCGTTTGGCCCAGCAATCCCGACATTAACGGGTAAAGCAACAGCGCTGCCGCGAATACTGATATCGAGGCCGTCAGCGCAGCCCCGCGAATCTGTTGTTCTCTCTCTTGCAGTGCCGAGCGGGACACCAGGCTGATTCCCTCGACATAGCCTGCAAGACGGCCATCACTGGTGGTCATCGGCAGAATGACCTGAACCAGTTCTTCGCCAGCCACCGAAAATCGTTTGCTATGGCTGCCTGGAGCTGGCGGCCATGGATGGCGCTGTTGTCGGGCGATCTCTTTCAGCGACTCGGGGAGTGACCGCCAAGCATCAAACACCATCTCCGTATTGGGCGAAAAAACTCGAATCCCGACAAACTCATCGGTCAGCAACTGCGAAATCGCGGAATGGCTATCTCCTTTATCCCCGCCGACCGCCATTTGCATGGCGGGCGACTCGAAATGCCTGACCCCCGCTATGGCGCGTTCAAGGGTGCGCTGCTCTACGCGATACGATTCGACCCAGTAGGCAAGACCTCCCGCGAGACTGCCAACCAGGAGCGCACCTATACCGAGGCGCCGCGCCAACATGCGGCGCAATTGCCGGTGTGTCTGGGGCAGTTGAATAGCGTTCATTTCAGATTCTGTAGCAGTTCCATGAAGTGCTTGAAGTGGCCGCTGACGCGATCGAGTGAGAATTGGTGCATTAACGAATTTTCAGCCATTTTCTGTCGTTCGACATCCATTTCCACCGTGTTGCCATCAGTAGCCGCTTGGTAAGGTACGTGATACTTTAGTGGGAATGGTGATGTTTGCCCGGTGCCCGAGAGATGTCCGGTAGCCGTGCTCGTCAATGGCAACGATGAGGAGGCACCTTGAACGATTTTGGCAGCCTCTTCAATGTCAATATCAACGGCCTTATAACCTGGAGTATCGGCATTGGCGATGTTCGAGGCCAGGAGTTGCTGCCGATAGACACGAACACCCAGCATTTTCTGCTGAAAATTGTGACCGGCATGACCGCCTTGTCCAACTGTGAAGTGATTGGGATGGGCTGACGCCGTGCTGGAGGCCATTCCGGAAGAATGCCCAGTGTGCCCAACTACCCCGGCACCTTGTCCGCCATGATTGCCATGACTGACCACTGGGTTGTTTGCCTGCTGAACAATCGCCTGATTCAAGGCCTCGGAAAACCCTCCGTTGTTGCCCCCCCCCGAGGACGCACTATGTCCCTCGTGCCCTCCTTGAACAGAAGTAGATGGGGGAATTGCCGGTGGGATAGGAGGGGCTCCAGCCATGACACTGATTACTCGTTCATGATCAGGATGGCCTTCACCGGATCAATCTGGCCGACGCCATGCCATTTCAGATCGCTGTTTGCTACGGCCGGCTTTGCCAGGCATCCATGATTGCATTCGATGATCCAGCGTTTCTGAAGCACCGTTCGACAATAGTTGTAGGTCAGCAGCTTCGGGTCACTGCCGACCGCAAGCGCCAGCGTGCGACATACACATCGATCGCCGTGCTCTGCCGGTTTGTGGATATCCATGACTGAAATGCCGAGGCCTCGATTCCGAGGCCTTTACTGGGCAGTTACTTTCCATCTCGCGGATGGAAATGTTTGCTCTTGTCCTTGGCTGCGTTCGGCTTGTCAGCCTTTGCATCCGGCATGCTTTGCGGCATTCCGGTTTTTTCCTGGACATGGGAATGTGGCTTGGAAGCAGCCTTGTCAGCCTGTCCTTCGGCAGCCTTCGGCGCAGCGGCCTTTTCGTCGGCGAAGACGACGCCGGTCATCGTGGTGCCAGCAAACAGAACGGCGGCAATGAGGGAGGAAACTTTCATGATCTTGACTCCTGAGTTTTGGGGATTTCAACGGTCCGAATCGAATGGACAGATTCAGTTTGTGCTTCTGTCACTGTCAATAGGATGACTTGTTGATTACATTGTTGTCAGGAAGTGTGGCCAAATACGGATTCACCAAATGCCCGATTGCGTCGGCAAGCGCATCACGCAATTGCCGTTCGCAACACCCCATCAAAATTCCGTCCTCCAGTGCATCCTGGGCCATCTGGCGAAGTTCATCCAGGTTCTCATTGAGTACCTTGATTTTTTCCGTACAGGCAATGACCTTGCCGGAAGAGTCTTGCCAGCGCACCGACCCCGACGAACTCATCATCGAGTTCACTTTGTCGAATGTTGGGCTAGTACCTGCAAAACCCGGTGCTGGTACTCCATGCTGTCGAGGGTGTATGCCTTCCAATACTCGATGGATAAATTGCCGACTGCAGCCCACCATGCCCCGCTTTGCCCAGGATCATCCAGAGACAGCGATGAAGTTTGCTCAAGGAGTTCCTTGAGCGGGGAAAACTGCGTGGAAACCATCTTTTCCAAACAATCGAGATTCACGCCAACCAACTGGGAAACCAAATGGAAGTCGGGGGATGTGTTGAAAATTGCGAACGAATTGTGTGCGGACATGATTTTCTCCCTGCGGCACGATCAAGGCCCATTGCCTCGTAGGGGGAGTTTGCCTGTGGGTAGCTGTCGCACCCATAACGGGAACATTACAACTCGGTCACTGTTTCGTCAGCTTGTTGCCGTGCTGTTCACTGGGAGCGATTATCTATTGAGTCTGGGCACTTAGCCCCAGAAAGACCTGTTGCCTCCGCCTCTCGAATTCGCCTGCGGAAACCTGCCACTGTGGGTTATGGGGGGAGTTCAGTTCGACAGCGACAATCCGACGCACATAAGCCAGCGCGGATGCCTTGCCT
Source organism: Dechloromonas sp. Dech2017 (assembly GCA_009469585.1). Classification (GTDB taxonomy): domain Bacteria; phylum Pseudomonadota; class Gammaproteobacteria; order Burkholderiales; family Rhodocyclaceae; genus Azonexus. The sequence goes on along the minus strand of SSXW01000018.1, from coordinate 66,345 downwards.
CGCGTAAGCCGCAACAGATCCGGCATTGCCGCATCGAAGGCATCGCGATGATGGTCTCTCAGATCGGTGGTGAGCACCACAAGAATGGCAACGGCATCCTCAAACGGTCGCATTGAATCGTCTTCTTTGGACAGTTTCCCCCCTGATAGTGCTTTGTTTGAAGCATCCGCTATTGGATGCCAACCTTCCGCTGCTCAGCCCGCACATAGGCGGTGACGTGGGCGACGTCGTCCGGCGTCACCCCTTTCACCGGAGCCATGTCGCCAAACTTCCAGTGATGGGCCCGCACACCGTTGGCCACGGCCAACTGGAACGCCGCATCGGCATGATGTGACGGCTCATAGATCTTGTGCAGCAGGGGCGGTCCCTTTTCCGATCCCTTCAAGTCGCCGCCATGACAGCCCGCACAGTGATTGGCGAACAGCGCCTTGCCCGTGCCGGGATTGGGCATTAGGCCGGGACTGGGTTTGGGAATGCTCCAGCCTTGAGCCTGGGCAAGGCTTGGCAGCATGGCCACAACAAGAGCCACAGGAATCCAATGCGAAAGCTTGTGTCTCATTGCTCCATCCCCCGTTTCATTCGCCACTGCTTGACCAGGGCGTAGATGGCGGGGATGACTGCGAGCGTCAGCACCGTCGAGGAAATCATCCCGCCAACCATCGGCGCCGCAATGCGACTCATGACTTCTGAGCCGGTACCGGTACCCCACATGATCGGCAACAGGCCGGCCATGATCGCCACCACCGTCATCATCTTCGGGCGAACCCGCTCCACGGCGCCTTCCATGATGGCCTCGTAGAGATCGTGCAGGGTTGGCGCTTGGTTTTCCGTCCGGCGCTTGGCCTTCAGCGCTTCCCAGGCATGATCAAGGTAAATCAGCATGATCACCCCGGTTTCCGCTGCAACCCCGGCTAGGGCGATGAAGCCCACGGCGACGGCAACGGACAGGTTGTAACCGAGCAACCACATCAACCAGACCCCGCCGACCAGCGCAAACGGCACCGACAGCATGACAATCAAGGTCTCTGTCAGACGTTTGAAGTTCAGGTAAAGCAGCAGAAAGATGATCAACAGCGTCACCGGGACGACGATCTTCATTTTCTCGATCGCGCGCTCCATGGATTCGAACTGGCCGCTCCAGGTCGCGTAATAGCCCGGCGGGAATTTCACGTTTTCCGCCACCGCCTTCTTGGCATCGGCGACATAGCCACCGATGTCGCGTTCGCGAATGTCCACGAAGATATAGGCGGAAAGCAACGCGTTTTCAGTCCGGATGCCGGGCGTTCCCTTGGCCACCTCGACGCGGGCCAATTGGCCGAGCGGAATCATTGCCCCCTCCATGGTCGGCACCAGCACCTCGCGGGCAATCTGCTGCGGATCGGAACGAAGTTCACGCGGATAGCGCACGGTGACGCCAAACCGTTCGCGCCCTTCGACGGTCGTGGTAACCATCTCGCCGCCCAAGGCCTGGCCGATAACATCCTGCAAATCGCCGACCGCCAGCCCATAGCGGGCCAACTGGGTGCGGTCCGGTTCGATATTCAGGTAAAAACCGCCGGTAATCCGTTCCGCGAAAGCCGAGGTAGTGCCTGGAACTGCCTTGACGACCGTCTCGATTTCGCGGGCCAGTCGTTCCATCTCGTTGAGATCCTTGCCGAACACCTTGATCCCGATTGGCGTCCGGATGCCGGTCGACAGCATGTCGATGCGCGCCTTGATCGGCATCGTCCAAGCGTTCGATACGCCCGGGAACTGCAAGGCCTTGTCCATTTCGGCGATCAGCTTGTCGGTCGTCAATCCAGGGCGCCATTCGGATTCCGGCTTCAGATTGATCACCGTCTCGAACATCTCCGTCGGCGCCGGGTCCGTTGCCGTGTTGGCACGACCCGCTTTGCCATAAACCGATGAGACTTCCGGGAAACTCTTGATGATCTTGTTCTGGGTCTGCAACAGTTCCGCCGCTTTGGTGATCGACATCCCGGGCAGCGAAGCCGGCATGTAGAACAGCGTGCCTTCATTCAGCGTCGGCATGAACTCGGAGCCCAACTTGCTGGCCGGATAAATCGAGACCACCAGCGCGAGCAGTGCGGCCACGATAGTGGTCTTTTTCCATTGCATGACGCCGGCGATGATCGGGCGATAAGCCCAGATCAGGAAACGATTCACCGGGTTTTTCGATTCCGGCATGATTTTGCCGCGAATGAACAGCATCATCAGCACCGGCACCAGCGTCACCGACAGCAATGCAGCGCCCGCCATCGAGAAGGTCTTGGTGTAGGCCAAGGGCGAGAACAGACGTCCTTCCTGGGACTCCAGCGTAAAGACGGGCAGGAAGGAAACGGTGATGATGAGCAGCGAGAAGAACAGTGCGGGGCCGACCTCTTTGCAGGCCGCAATCATTGCCTCGATGCGATCCCCGTGGGTATGATCCTCCGGCAAACGCTCGATGTGCTTATGGGCGTTTTCGATCATCACGATGGCCGCATCGATCATCGCCCCAATGGCAATGGCGATACCGCCCAGACTCATCAGGTTCGAGTTCATTCCCAGCAATCGCATGGCGATGAAGGCAATCAGCACCCCGACCGGCAGCATCAGGATGGCTACCAAAGCACTGCGCATGTGCATCAGGAATACGACGCAGACCAGCGCGACGATGAGACTTTCTTCCGCCAAAGTGCGCGTCAAGGTGTCAATCGCACGGTGAATCAATTCCGAACGATCATAGACCGTCTGGATCGTCACGCCCTCCGGAAGCCCGGCAGAAATCTCACCAATTTTTTCCTTCAAGTTGTGAATGACCTCCAGCGCGTTCTGGCCGTAGCGCGCCATGGCGATACCGGAAACCACTTCACCTTCACCATTCAACTCGGTGAGACCGCGCCGCTCGTCCGGCGCCAGTTCGACACGGGCAATGTCACGAACCAAGACGGGCGTCCCGCCTTGTGACTTAACCACCAGATTTTCAATATCGCCTGTGCCCCGCAGATAGCCCTTGCCGCGCACCATGTATTCGGTTTCCGCCATCTCGACGACACGCCCGCCGACATCGCGGTTCGATTCCCGAATGACCTTTGAAACCGCCGCTAGCGGAATGCCATAGGCGCGCAACTTCACCGGATCAACCGTGACCTGGTAGGTCTGGACGAAGCCGCCAATCGAAGCCACTTCGGCGACGCCATGTGCCTTGGTCAGTTGATAGCGCAGATACCAGTCCTGCAGCGTCCGCAGTTCGGCCAGCGTCTTGTCCTTGGCGAGCAGCGCGTATTGATAGACCCAGCCGACGCCCGTGGCGTCCGGACCGATTTGCGGTGTGACGCCCTTGGGCATGCGGCCGGCGGCAAAGTTGAGGTATTCCAGTACCCGGGACCGCGCCCAATAAATGTCCGTGCCGTCTTCAAAAATGATGTAGACGAAGGACGCGCCGAAGAAAGAGAAGCCGCGAACCACTTTGGACTTCGGCACTGACAACATGGCCGTCGTCAGCGGATAGGTGACCTGATCCTCGACGACCTGTGGCGCCTGGCCGGGGTATTCGGTATAGACGATGACCTGCACGTCTGAGAGGTCGGGCAAGGCATCGAGCGGCGTTTTCATGACCGCAACGACACCACCGACGACAACAAACAGCGTGGCGAGCAGGACGAGGAAGCGGTTGCGCCCCGACCATTCAATGATTTTGGCGAGCATGGTATCCCCTGTCAGTGGCCTGCGTGGGGATTGGCCGCCACTTTTCCAGCCATCGGTTTGATGCTGGTGACGACCCATTCACCTGGTTTGCGCTCGACAAACTCGAAGGCCACCGTCGCACCCGGTTTGAGTCCGCTCAACAGCGCCGGCGTCGCGACCTGGAACTCCATGGTCATGCCCGGCCATTTGAGACTGGCGACCGGCCCGTGATTGAGCGTCAGCATACCTGCCTTGGCGTCGAACCCCTCGACCGTGCCTTCGGCCTGATGCCCGACAGCAGCAGGCTTGGCTGACTCCGGCTTCGGCTGGCTGCCGTGGCTAGCATGGCCGAAACCGCCGACCGCCGCCTTCAGGTTGCTTTCGGCGTCGATCAGGAAATTGGCGGCAACCACCACCGGCTCACCATTCTTGACGCCTTCAAGCACCTCAACATGGTTGTCACTGCGTTGCCCCAGCTTGACCTCGCGTGGCTCGAAACGGCCTTCCTTCGCCTGGACCAGCACGATGCGGCGGGTGCCGCTGTCAATCACGGCCGAGGTCGGTACGGTAACGACTTCTCCCTTTGCGCCGACCGGCAACTCAACCTGGGCGAACATGGCCGGTTTCAGCAACTGACCGGGGTTCGGCAGTTCGACCCGAACCGGCACCGTCCGCGTCTCGGCCTTCAGGGTCGGATAAACGTAGGTAATCGTGCCTTCGAACACTTTGTCCGGGTAGGCATTGATCCTGACCTTGGCTTTGGCGCCGGTCTTGACCTGACCAATGTCTTGCTCGAAGACATCGGCAACCACCCAGACCGCCGAGAGGTCGGCCACCTGATAAAGCGCCTCGCCCGGCATGAAACGCATGCCCTGCAGGGCTTTCTTTTCGGTGACGATGCCGGCGACCGGTGAGCGGAAAGTCAGCGTGCGCCGTGCTTCACCGGATTTTGCCAGCGCCTTGACCTGCTCCTCCGATATATCCCAGTTTTTCAGACGCAACAGGCTTGAATCGGCCAGTTGCTTCATGCCGTCCCGCGCTTGGCCGCCGGCTTCCTTCAGCGATTCGACGCCTTGGGCGGCAATCGCGTATTCGCGCTGGGCGGAAACCAATTCCGGGCTATACACCTCAAACAGCGGCTGCCCCTTGCTGACCGGCTGGCCCGTGACATTGACGTGCAGGCGTTCGACGTAGCCCTCGAACTTAGGAGAAATCGCGTAGATGCGGCGCTCGTCCGGCTCGATCCGACCGGCGGCGCGTACCACCTTGTCAAGGATGCGCAATTGGGCGGCTTCGGTTCGAACGCCCAGTTTCTGTACTTTTTCGGTGCTTATCTTTATCTGGTTGGCCGATGCCGGATCGTCGTCCTGCTCTCCCTCATAGACCGCGATGTAATCCATCCCCATCGGGTCTTTCTTGGGCACCGGCGAGGTGTCGGGCAACCCCATCGGATTACGGTAGAAAAGCAGTTTTTTCTCTTTCTTGGCCGGCTCGGCCGGAGCGCTGGCGACCGGCACAGCATCGCCATGGGAAGCGCCGCCACGTCCGCCCAGCCAGTAACCACTCCCGGCTGCCACGGCAACGGCAATAACGCCGATGGTCAGTCCTGCACCCTTGTTCATAGATCTTCCCCTAAAAGACGTTCGATTTCGGCCAGACGCATCTGGGCGTCGACTTGGGCCTTAAGCTGGTTTTGTCTGGCCTGCCGGATTTGGCGCTGGGCATCGAGCAAGGTGGCGAAATCGACCTTGCCAGTCTCGTAGCCGGCCAGTGCCGCCTTGAAGGTCAGTTCGGCCTGTGGCAGTAGGCTGTTGGTCAGCAGGTTTTCCGTGCGACGGGCGGCTTCGATGCCGGCCAGAGCCTCGGCCAGTTCGGCAGAGACTTGGTTGGTGGTGGCTTCCTTGCGCGAGCGCGCGGCATTGAGCATGGATTCCGATTCCCGCTCCTGTGCCCGCCGCGAAGACTGTTGCAGTGGGATATTCAGTTCGACCATCAACTCCCATTCCTTGATGGCGCTCTGGTACTGGATGGGGGAGACCCCCAGCGTAAAGTCGGGATAGCGGTTTTTGTAGGTCAGGTCGCGGGATTTCTCGGCGGCTTTGATTTTCGATTCATCGGCGAACAGTTGTGGGTTGCGGGTTCGCACGCGCTCTTCCAGCGTGGCGTAATCCAGCGCCACGGGAGCCGGCAGTTTGCGCAACTGCGCTGGTTCCTGCAAGGACGCATTGCTTGGGCGGGCCAGCAAGGCGTTCAGCCGGGCATGCAGGTGGTGCTGTTCGGTCTCCAGCGCAATCAATTCGTTGCGCATGTTGGTCTGCTCGACCTGGGCGCGGATGACATCCTGCTGCGCCGCCAGGCCGCCGGCGTAGCGCACCTGGGCGACTTTCTCCAGGCGGGTCATCAGGTCGAGAATTTCCCGAGTCAGTTGTTTGTTGCGGTGCACGTAATAAAGTTGGGCGAAATTGACTTTGATCCGCCCGGCAACATCGGCCCAGGTGCCCAACGCACGTCCCTTGGCGCCGTCGGCTTCAAGCTCGGCGATTTCGCGCTTCAGGTCACGCTTGCCGAACCAGGGTATGTCCTGCATCAGCAAGTAACGGGTGCTGCCGACGCGATTTGGGGCTAGCGTGGCACTCTGTTCGCCCATCCGCGTTATGTCACGCAACTCGGTCCGAAACTTCGGGTCGGGCAAGGCACCGGCCGGCGTCACCCGCTCGCCTGACGCTTCGGCCTCGGCCTGCATCGCGGCGTACTCCGGATTGCGTGTCTTGGCATAATTGATCAGGCTGTCCACGTTCGCACCAAGGGCGGCGTCTTGGGCAAGCACGGGCGACCCAAAGGCGGTGGCAAGCGCCAGGATCAAAATGGGTAACGGCCTGAGTCGGCGCATGCGACCTCCCTGCAATATTTGTTTTTATGAAGCATGCTGACAGCGAGAGGTAAGCACCGTCTCGCCGTCAGTCGATTGGGTTATTTGGCGGGTTCGAAATGGACGACGGTGATGGCACCATTCACGTTTTCGGCCATGAAGCGAATCTTATCGCCGGTTTTCATCTGGTCCAACCAGGCGACATTGGAAACCTTGAGTACCATGGTCATCGCCGGCATGTTCAGGTTGGTCAGTGGGCCATGCGACAAGGTTACTTTGCCGGCTGCCTTGTCCACTTTCTTGACCTGAGCGTCGATCATCTGCATTTCAGCAGACGCGGCGCTCGGCGAGGCCATGGCATGCCCGGCATGGTCGCTTGCAGCTTGGGCAGAAACGGCGCCGAGGGTGGAAAAGGCGATCAGTGAGGCGGTGATAAGTGCTTTCATGAGTTTCTCCTGTTTGGGGGATCAATGTTTGGCAAAGATGCTGGTTTCGCCACCGGCCTGGACCAGCAGCGTGTTGTAGGGAACGGGTTTCGAACTTTCCATGCCTGGCGAACCGGGGGGCATCGAGGGCACCGCGATGCCGAGGGCTTTCGGTTTTTCCTTGAGCAAGCGCTGGATGTCGGCAACCGGCACATGGCCTTCGACCACATAGCCGGCTACCTTGGCGGTGTGGCAAGAGCCGAGGCGGTCTGGCATTCCCAATTGTTTGCGGGCCGCCGGAACGTCCATGACGTTGTGCGAGCGGACCTCAAAGCCCGCATCTTTCAGATGATCGACCCACTTCCCGCAGCAACCACAATTCGGGCTCTTGTAAACATCCACCATTTCTCCGGCCGCCACCGCAGTGGAAAGGCCTGCGCCGAAGACGGAACTCAAAGCAAGAACAAGAATGGGGTTACGCATGGCAAATCTCCTGTGTCAGTCGAGTGGCGTCAGTATGGACAGCCGACGCCAACAATTTGCTGTCCGCCTGATTACATTTTTGTAATTTTCATGGGTTAATGTTTGTGAGCTCCGTGGTCATGGCTGTGCGCTTTTTTGCCCTTGGCCGCCGGTTTTTCCTCGACCGGGGCTACTGGTGCCTCTTCGTGGCCTCCATGCCCCTGCTCGTGGCCTTCCAGTCCGCCATGGGAATGACCGTCACTGGCTGCCACCAGTTGCTCGTAGGCGGTCGCCGACAGCAAAGGCATTTTTTGCAGGAAGGCCGTCAGGTCCCAAATGGCCTCATCCTCCATGCCGCCCTTCGACCAGGCTGGCATACCGGAAGCCTTGATGCCGTGCTTGATGATCCAGAAATCGCGGGCAGCGTCACGTGACGATTGCGCAGCCGGTTTGTCGGAAAGATTGGGGGGAGTCGGATACAACCCCTTGCGAATCTCCGAATCTGGCGCTTCCGGAGACAGGTGGCAATTGACGCACATTGCCGCATAGTTGCCAGCCCCGCGTCGCACGCGCTCGGGATCGGTAAGATCAGCCGGGATCTGGATTTCACCCGTACGGCTGGCAATGGCCCTTTCGCGGGCAAACGTCAGCGCCTGGTAGGTGAAGGAACTGTGGGGGGTGTCGGCGCCGACATCGACGACGCCGGCCACGACGACGATCCCAGCCGTTGCCGCGCCCAAGCCGATGGTAGCCAGAGCGCCCAAGAGTAGTTTGTTCATGATAAATCTCCTGCGATATGGGTGTGATTTCAGTGTTGGCCGTGGCTGCCAGGCTTCCTGACCACGACCTCCTGGGATTGCGCTTTGCCCGCTGGGCGCATCGCGCCCTTGCCGGCATCGTGGCTGCGGGTTGCGGCCGCCACCGGTCCGGTCCATTCATAGGCTTGGGTGTTTTTTGGCTGTTTGTACCATCCCGGATCGCGATAGTCGCCTGGTTTCTGGTCGCGACGGACCTTGAGGACGGAGAACATGCCCCCCATTTCAACCGCACCATAAGGGCCTTGGCCGGTCATCATCGGCAGCGTGTTGTCGGGGATGGGCATTTCCATCTCGCCCATGTCGGCCATCCCGCGTTCCCCCATCACCATGTAGTCGGGTATCAAGTCCGTGATCTGCTTGACGACGCCTCGGTGATCAACGCCAATCATGGTCGGCACGTCGTGCCCCATGGCGTTCATCGTGTGATGACTTTTGTGGCAATGGAAAGCCCAGTCGCCTTCTTCGTCAGCGAGAAAATCAAGCTGCCGCATCTGGCCGACCGCCACGTCGGTGGTCACCTCGGGCCAACGCGAGCCGATTGGCGTCGGACCGCCATCGGTGCCACTGACGACAAATTCGTGTCCGTGCAGGTGCATGGGATGATTGGTCATGGTCAGATTGCCGATCCGGATGCGGACCTTATCTCCCTTGCGGACGTTGAGCGAGTCGATCCCGGGGAATGACCTGCTATTCCAGGTCCAGAGGTTGAAATCGAGCATCGTGTTGACCTTGGGCGTGTAGCTGCCGGGGTCGATATCGTAGGCATTCAACAGGAAGCAGAAGTCGCGGTCGACAGTTTCGATAAGCGGGTGGCGCTCTTTCGGGTGGGTCACCCAGAATCCCATCATGCCCATCGCCATCTGCGTCATCTCGTCAGCGTGCGGGTGATACATGAAAGTGCCGGGGCGACGCGCGACGAACTCGTAGACGAAGGTCTTGCCGACCGGAATCTGCTTTTGGTTGAGACCGCCCACGCCATCCATGCCGCTGGGCAAGCGCTGGCCGTGCCAGTGAATGGTTGTGTGCTCCGGCAGCCGGTTGGTCACAAAGATACGTACCCGGTCACCCTCGACCACCTCGATGGTCGGGCCGGGGCTTTGTCCGTTGTAACCCCACAGGTGAGCCTTCATGCCGGGAGCGATTTCGCGGACAACCGGTTCTGCAACCAAATGAAACTCCTTGACGCCGTTGTTCATGCGCCAAGGCAGAGTCCAGCCGTTAAGGGTGACGACCGGATTGTAGGGGCGTCCGTTGGGCGGAGTCAGTGGAGATGCCGTGTCCGGGTTGTCCATGGACACCAGTTCGGGCAACGCGGCAAGCGCGACGGAACTGACAGAGGCAGCCGCCACGGCACCGCCAGCCATGCCAAGGTTTTTGAAAAAATCGCGACGTGTGGTCATGATGGATGTCCCCTTAATGGTCGGCGCGGCCGGTGGCCGCAATGGTGGCTCGGGCCGAAGCATTCAAAGACGGCTTGCCGATCATCGCCATTTCCAAATCACCGCGAGCGATCCAGAAATCGCGCAAGGTTTCGATATAGCTGTTGACGCTACCGATCTGCGTCCGGGCATCAGCGAGCAAGTCGAAAACGCCAATCAGCATGCCGTTGTAGCGGAGCATGTTCTCGTCCGAAATCCGCTTGTTGAGGGGGACCACCTCGTCACGGTAATGGCGGGCAATGTCGTAATTGGTTCGGTAGGCGTGATAGGCCTCACGAACCTCCGAGCGGGCATTGATTGCCGATTCGCCGGCACGCTCCACCGCCTGCATGTAAATCGATTCAGCCTTGGCCACCTTGGAACCACCCCAATCGAAAATCGGCAATTCGAAGCTGATTTCGTAGCCTTTCTTGTAGCCGCTGTCGCGTGCGCCTTCGAGCACCCGGGCCGGGCCGACTTCGAGAACGTTGATGAAACGGGTCGCCTTGGACAGGCCAAGATTCTTCGCCAGCGCCTCAGTTTCGAGGCGGATTGCCTGCAGATCGAGGCGTTGGTCGAGCGCCGCCTGCTCGACACCCGGCAACTCGTCGACCGTCTTGGGCAAATCGGGGAGTCGTTTGGGCAAGCGAATGGCATTGCGATCAGGCAGGCCCAGCACGCGAGCAAGGCGTTCGCGTGCCGCGATTGCCGACTGCTCCGATCTGGCCAGGTTCAAAGCCGCATCGGCATAGAACGCTTGCTCGCGAGTCTGGCGCAGTTTGCTGAAATTGCCCACCAACGCCATGCGCCGGGCCAGTTCGGCACCTGCCTCGGCGGCCTGCCTGACTTTACGCAGGTAACGCACGGACTCCTCGGCAGCCAGCGCCGTGTAATAAGCTTGGCGGGCCTCAGCGGCCAGGCGGGCCACATCGATCACCGCCAGTTGCTGCGCCTGGGCGAATTTGCGTTTCTCCACCTCGACCGCCAGCGGCATGGTGATCAGGGCGAAGATGTTGAAGGTCAGCGCCTGTTCAATCTTGTATTCACGGATGCCGTTCTCAGGTTTGCTGGCACGCAACATCGAGAAATGAGGATTGGGCAAGCGTCCCGCCTGTACCAGTTCGGCCTCGCCGATCCCCAGGTCGAAAAACGCCGCCTGCAAGCCGCGATTGTTGTAGAGCGCAAGCTGAATCGCGTCATCCGCCGTTAGCGGATTGGCGAGCAGTTCGCCGACCCGGGCCTGCAGTGTCGAGCGCTCCGCATCGCTGCGCGCCCATTTGACGTCCTTGTCCAGACGCTCGCGGGTCGTTTGCTCGACACGGCCGAATCCGCCATCGTCCGAAAACGTGGCACAACCGGCCAAACCGAGAATTCCGACGGTGGCGACAAGCAGTTTTCCGCGACGCATCGGCAACAAAGAGAGAGCGGACGTCATGGCTTATCTCCGGTCGCCTGTGGGGTGCGTTCAGCAGGGTTTCCGTGCTCATGGGCTGGCTCTCCAGCCGCTTGGCCGGTTTCAAGATGCCCGATGTGTCCGCGCAGGCGACCCATCTCGCCATTGACCTGACGCCAGTCATGCAGCGTCTCATCCTGGAACGGTTTGTAATCCGCGAAAGCCGATTGGTAGGATGTTTCGGGTATCGGTTCCTTGGGCGGATGGGAATCGGCCCAGGCGGGTGTCGCGGCGAGCGCGACCGTTAACGCCATGATTTTCATGATGCCTCCATTGGGAATATGCGGAGTCTTTTGCCCCGATGATCGACATCATGCTTTCGCCAAACCAACATCTTGCTGACTTGCGGATTACATTTTCGTAATCTAGGCAATTGGCCTTTAAAAGCGACGGAAAATGCGCCATCAATAGCCAATGATTGGTGGAGAGAACAATGAAAATTCTTGTGGTGGAAGACGAAACCAAAACCGGCACCTACCTCAAACAGGGGTTGATCGAGGCGGGTTTCGTCGTCGATCTGACCGCCAACGGTCTCGATGGGCTGCATCTGGCACTGACCGAGGCCTACGATCTGGCGATCCTCGACGTCATGCTGCCAGGTATTGACGGCTGGCAAGTGCTGCAAGGCATTCGCCGGGCCGGCAAGGATATGCCGGTACTGTTTCTGACCGCCCGCGATCAAGTCGAGGACCGGGTCAAGGGGCTGGAGTTGGGGGCCGATGACTACTTGGTCAAACCTTTTGCCTTTTCCGAATTGCTGGCGCGGGTCCGGACCCTGTTGCGGCGAGGTGGCAAGGCCAAGGAATCCGAGCTCCTGCGTGCATCTGACCTGGAACTCGACCTTCTGCGGCGCCGGGTCAATCGGGCGGGCAAACGCATCGATCTGACTACCAAGGAATTCGCTTTGCTCGAACTGTTGCTGCGCCGCCAAGGTGAAGTTCTGCCACGCTCGCTGATCGCCTCTCAGGTCTGGGATATGAATTTCGATAGTGACACGAACGTCATTGAGGTAGCGATCAAACGTCTACGTGTAAAAATTGATGATGGTTTCGAGCCGAAACTTATCCGCACCGTGCGCGGCATGGGCTATGTCCTGGAGGTAATCGATTGACCCCGACCCGCGGCCCCTCGCTGACACTCCGGCTAACCCTGCTATTCGCGCTGGCCTCGGCCTTCGTACTGTTTCTGCTCGGCTTGCTCATTGGCAATTCTGTCGAGCGCCACTTCGAGGAACAGGATATGGAGGTGCTGAACGGGAAAATGCAATTGGCAAAGCATATCCTGGAACGGAACCCGGGCAGCCAACCCAAAGAAACGCTGACCCAGCGACTGGACGATGCACTGACAGGGCACCATGGTCTGATCGTTGCCGTCTTTCATCAGAATGGAGAGACCCTCTATGCCAACGAATCCATGGCTTTTCCTCAGGATCTTCTGGCTCCCCGCTCGACACCAAGGAATGAGCGTCCTGTCAAATGGACCAGCAACGACGGCCTGCCGTGGCGAGGAATTTCCTCGATGGTCAAGCTTGGCGCTGATGGCGGCGACAATTTAACCGTAGCAATCGCCACCGACATCACCCATCATGAGCACTTCATGAGTTCGTTTCGTGGAACGCTGTGGGTGTTCATGGCGTTGGCGACCCTGGCCATGGGGCTGTTGGGCTGGTTTGTTGTCCGGCGAGGTTTGTTGCCGCTACAGGCCATCAAGCTCAGGGCCGCCGAAATCACCGCCAACCACCTACATACTCGCCTGCCGGTAGAGTCCATCCCCCTCGAATTGGCCGATCTGGCCGACACCCTGAATGGCATGCTTTCGCGCTTGGAAGAATCCTTTCAGCGGTTGTCGGATTTTTCCTCGGACCTTGCTCACGAATTGCGAACGCCAGTCAGCAATCTGCTGACCCAGACCCAGGTCACGCTCTCGAAAGCGCGCTCGGCGGATGATTATCGGGACATCCTGGCGTCGAACGCAGAAGAATTCGAGCGCTTGTCGCGCACCATTTCCGACATGCTGTTCCTGGCCAAGGCCGACAACAAGCAGATCATTCCCAATCAAGAGCCAATTGACCTCGCCGAGGAAATCGGCGACCTGCTGGAGTATTACGACGTGCTGGCCGAAGAGAAGGCGATCGCTTTGTCGCTCTCCGGTAGTGGTCAAATAGTCGGCGACCGACTGATGCTACGACGTGCTGTCAGCAATCTGCTTTCCAATGCATTGCGCCATACGCCAAATGGCGGGGTAGTCACCGTACAAATCAACGAAACTGATGATGGAATGACGCATATTGCCGTCGAGAACACCGGAAGCGAGATTCCGGCAGAACATCTGCCTCGGCTATTCGACCGGTTTTATCGGGTCGATAGCTCGCGGCAGCGGACCACGGAAAGTTCAGGACTCGGACTGGCCATTACGCGATCCATTGTTCTTGCGCATGGCGGTGGGGTTGATGTTTGTTCAGCCAATGGATTGACTTGCTTTACGCTGTCGCTACCCACTTCTTCTTTGCGCTGACTTGTCGTTTTTGGCTGCGGACAGGGACAGAGCATTCCTAGTGCCACAGTGCGAATCCGGCCATGCCCCAACTCAGACATTTACCTTCCGGGCCATACACACTGACCGACTTACTTCTAGTTTGGTCGATGATCCTCGTAGTGTTCGTCGGCTTCTGGCTTCTCAAGCGATATCTAAAAAAAGCGCAGAAGAAACAGTCCTACACGAAACGTCTCAAAGATCGTTTACAAAATGGCAAGAAACGTTACAAACAATAAGTCTTATGAATCGGCCGGGCACCGTGCAATGCGAATGTGCCTTGCAGCAATTCGGGCAAAACTTAGTACCCGGGGAGAGGTTCGCATTGCAGTCCACACAATTGCTGGGCACCAAGGCTGTGCCGCATTGGGCGCAGTAGCGTCCCCCCAGGGTTGGTCGCTGAGCCGCACTTCGGGCATGGGGGGCCACCGGTAGCGCTATTGGTGGGGGGGCTGAATTTGAGGGGTAACTGTTTCCCCAGCCATGATGACCGCTGCTATCACGACCATGATGACCTCCACCATGCGAACCGGCGACTCCTCGCAAGAGTTTTTCAAAAAATCCCATAACAGCCTCCGTATTTGAGTGGAAGAATGGGTGACCGACGGTTTATGCCGAATCCGGCACGGAGCCCCCGGTCACGAACGGAAGACGCTAGGCTTCAGATGGCTCGTCTATCGATTTCGTGAAGTCCTCCTCGTCGGCATCTTTGCCGTGAGCAAGGCGATATAGAAGCGGCAACACAAGAAGCGTCAGCGCCGTCGACGACAAGATTCCCCCAATCACCACGGTGGCAAGCGGGCGTTGGACTTCCGCACCGGTACCTGTAGCAATCGCCATGGGGACAAAACCGAGCGAGGCGACCAATGCGGTCATCAGCACAGGGCGCAATCGAGTCAGAGCCCCTTCGTGAATGGCATCATCTAGAGTGCGCCCTTCTTCACGTAAATTACGGATGAAGGAAATCATCACCAGGCCGTTCAGCACCGCCACGCCGGACAAGGCGATAAAGCCGATGCCTGCCGAAATCGAGAGCGGAATGTCCCTTAGCCAGAGTGCGACAACGCCGCCTGTCAGCGCAAACGGAATGCCGGTAAACACCAGCAGTCCATCTTTCACGTTCCCGAACATCGCGAACAGCAGCGTGAATACCAAAAGCAAGGCCACGGGCACCACGATCTTGAGACGCTGCGAGGCCGATTCCAGTTGCTCGAAAGTTCCGCCCCAGGCGGTCCAGTAGCCGCTTGGAATCTTGACCTCGGCTAGACGGCTCTGAGCCTCGCCAACAAAGGAGCCGATATCTCGTCCCCGAACATTGGCACTAACAACAATCCGACGCTTACCGTTTTCCCGACTGACCTGGTTCGGACCCGGTGCAATCTCAAGACTGGCGACTTCCCCCAATGGGATATAGGTCGTACGTACATCAACCCCATTTCCGGCAGAAGCCCCCTTCGGCAAAGCTATCGGCAAACGCTTTAGTGATTCGAGATCAGAACGAAGGTTATCCGGCAATCGCACGACAATATCGAAGCGTCGGTCACCTTCAAACATGGTTCCTGCTTCTCGACCACCAATCGCTGTCGAGATTGCATCCTGGACATCACCAATATTGAGTCCATAGCGCGCCGTTTTCTCCCGGTCAATATTCACGGTCAGCATAGGTAAGCCCGTCGTCTGCTCTATCTTGACCTCGGAAGCGCCCGGAATTTTCTCCAATACAGCAGAAATCTTGCTGGCCGTATCGTTCATCACATCCATGTCGTCACCAAATATTTTGATGGCAACATCGCTGCGTACCCCTGAGATCAACTCATTGAAACGCAACTGGATCGGCTGGGAAAACTCATAGGTATTCCCCGGCAGTCTTCCAACGGTCTTTTGGATAGCTGTCAGCAGTTCATCTCGTGATTTCCGTGGCTCCGGCCATTCCGCTTCAGGTTTCAACATGATGTAGCCGTCCGAAATATTGGGAGGCATCGGATCTGAGGCGATTTCGGCCGTTCCCGTTCTCGCGAAAATCCTGTCGATTTCCGGATACTCCGCCTTGAGCCCCTTTTCCAACTGTTGCTGCATGGCTACTGACTGCGAAAGACTGGTTCCTGGAATACGCAGTGCCTGAATCGCGAAGTCGCCTTCATTCAGGCTCGGTACGAACTCACTCCCCATGCGCGTAGCGACCAAGCCAGAGAGAAGAACCATCACCGTCGTGAAGACCAGGACTACCGGCTTGTTCGCCATGACACCAGCCAGAACGGGCTCATACCAGCGCTTGGCTGCCCGCATCAGGAAGTTTTCCTTTTCATCCACCTTTTCACCGATAAACAGTGCGACTGCTGCGGGAATAAAGGTGACGGAGAGGATCATGGCACCTACGAGCGCGGTGACCACGGTGAAAGCCATAGGGTGGAACATTTTTCCTTCGACGCCGGTGAGCGCGAAGATCGGCAGATAGACAATCATGATGATGAGCTGACCGAATAGCAGCGCTCGGCGAGCCTCTTTCGAAGCGGCAAAGACTTCGTGGAAGCGCTCGGTCCGGGTCAATGGTCGCCCGTGATGTGCCTGGGCGTGGGCCAAACGGCGAACACAGTTCTCCACAATGACGACTGCACCATCGATGATGATCCCGAAGTCAAGAGCGCCGAGGCTCATCAGGTTGGCACTAATCTGGTAGGTCACCATCCCCGAAAAGGTAAACAGCATGGAGAGCGGGATCACCATGGCGGTGATTACAGCCGCCCGCATGTTGCCGAGGAACAGGAACAGAATGACGATGACCAGGATCGCCCCTTCCAGAAGGTTCTTCTTGACGGTATTGATCGCTTTGTCCACAAGGACGGTGCGGTCATAGACTGTCACTGCCTTGATGCCTTCCGGCAGATTGCGGTTGATTTCGACCATTTTCTGGTCGACCGCTCGTGAGACGGTGCGACTGTTCTCGCCAATCAACATGAACACGGTACCCAGAACGACTTCACGCCCGTTGTCAGTGGCGGCACCAGTACGTAGCTCGCGACCGATGCCAACATCGGCCACGTCGCGGATACGGATCGGCACGCCCTGGACATTGCCCAGGATGACGTTACGAATATCCTCGATGCTACGCACTTGGCCAGGAGCACGAATCAGATACTGTTCGCCGCGCTTCTCGATATAACCGGCGCCGACGTTGCTGTTGTTGCGGTCGATGGCGATTACCACGTCCTGAAGTGTCAGGCCGTAGGAAGCCAGCTTTTCCGGGCTGGGTGCTACCTGATACTCTTTGGCAAAGCCACCAATCGAGTTGATTTCAGTCACGCCTGTCACGTTGCGCAGTTGCGGCTTGATGATCCAATCTTGTATTTCGCGCAAATCAGTCGGTGTATAGGGAGTGCCATCCGGCTTTTTGGCGCCGTCCTCTGCTTCTACCGTCCAGAGATAGATTTCACCCAGGCCAGTAGAGATGGGCCCCATTGCCGGCGCTATTCCGGCAGGGAGTTTTTCCTTGGCTTCCTGAATCCGCTGATTGACCAGTTGGCGGGCAAAATAGATATCCGTTCCATCCTTGAAAATCACCGTAACCTGCGACAAGCCGTAACGCGACAGGGAACGGGTCTGCTCCAGGTGAGGTAGGCCGGCCATGACTGTCTCGACCGGAAAGGTCACGCGCTGCTCGACTTCGAGCGGTGAATAGCCCGGCGCTGCCGTATTGATCTGTACTTGAACATTCGTGATATCGGGTACTGCGTCAATCGGCAGGCGCTGGTAGTTATAGACTCCCAAGCCGGCCATGCCGAGGACGGCCAGTAAGACCAGCCAGCGGTGTTCGATGGCGAGGCGGATGATGCGTTCAAACATGTTGTTCTCCCTCGCCTCAGTGGCTGTGCTCGGCGCTACCCTTGCCGAGTTCCGACTTCAGGACGAAGCTGCCTGACGCTGCATAAGGGGTTCCTGCTTTCATTCCACTAACCACTTCGATGAATTTGCCATCCGAACGGCCCAATGTCACCGGTTGTGCAACGAAACCGTCAGGCACCTTGATGAAAACGACGCTCTTGTCACCAAGCGTCTGGATAGCTTCGGTTAGAACGCTGACTGGAACTTCGGCTTCACTGGAAACGACTTCGATATTTACGAACAATCCAGGACGCCAAGCCATCTTCGGGTTGGCCAAAGTGACCCGCGCTTTGGCCGTGCGCGTATCCTGCCCGAGCAATGCGCCCACGTAGGAGATGCTGCCTTCGGCTTTCGAGTCGAAGGCAGTTGCCTTGACAACGACCTTTTCACCAACCCGGATGACGTTCAAATCCTTGGCAGGAACGACAATTTCCGCCCATACGGAAGACAAGTCGGAAATCGTGAAGATACTGGCATCTTCCTTGACTGCCTCGCCAAGCGCGATGTGTTTCTCAACGATCATGCCGTCGAAAGGTGCGCGGATTTCATAACGATTGAGACTGCCCGAAACCGTGGCACCGGCACCCAGCGCAATCAACTTTTGCTGGCTGTTGGCAACGGCGATTTCGGCTTCCCTTAAAGTTTGCTGGGCTTGCAGGTAGTCTTGTTCGGCAGAGATTTTTTCTTCCCAGAGCTTCTTCTCTCGCTCATAGGTCGATTTGGCGAGCGAAAAGCGTTTCTGTGCTGCCAGAAGTTCGCTGCGTTGTTCCGAAAGGCCAGTGCTGGCGATCACAGCCAGAATCTGACCGCGCTTGACCGTTTGTCCCAGATTGGCAGGAACACTCTCGACGACTCCGGCAAGACGAGGTACGACATGCGCGGTACGGTCCTCGTTAAACCGGATTTCGCCGGGAAGCTGAGCCGCTGTTTTGATTTTGGCGGGAGTGGCCCTCTGGATACCGATGGCAGCAGCTTTAACTTGCTCGTCCGTTAGCTCGATTTTTCCTTCTTCCCGGGTATCGATGAACAGGAAGGAGGTGTCGCCCAGTCGGGCGGTAATTGCCGCTTCAAAGAAATGAGGCTCGGCGATCGGATCGGTGCTCTTCAGAAAATCCTGTTCGGCCTTGAAGGCCACCTCTTGCTTCTCCCCGTCAGGCCGGGTCAACGTCGCAGAAAGCTTGGCTGCAGAGGGAGCTAGGGGCTTGCCCTGCTGGAACAGCCAGACACGGAAATGCGGTTCGCCACCTTCTTCGGCCAACAACAACTCCAGGCCGAAGCTTTCTTCGGTATATAGCTTGCCGCCATGAGGGCCGGTCTTGGGCCCATCCTCATGGTGTTCTGCATCGCCATGTTCCTTGGCGTGGTCATGGCTGTCCCCGGCCTTGCCACCATGATGCTCGGCATCAGCATGTCCCTTGGATTCGGCATGGCTGGCATGTTCGTGCTCCTCACCGGACTGATTCGATGGGCTGGAGCCAAGAATCCAACCGCCAGCGGCGATTCCTGTTGCCAAGATAACGGCGATGGCGATGCCTTGTTTTCTCGAAAGATTAAAGGCGTTCTTGTTGATATTGATTTTCACAACGAGCTCCTACGGACGGCTTGGTATGGCTAGCGACATTGAATTGGTGGAGCCCAGGACACGCTCCAGTTCGGCTGCTGTCCGATGTGCCTCGGACAAACTTTTCAGGTATTGGGCTCTTGCCTGAAAGAAGGTGCGTTGGGCATCTAGGACTTCCAGAAAGCTGAATTTCCCGAGCTCAAACCCTTTACTGGCTGCGTCATAGGCGCTGCGTGCGCCCGGCAGGATTTCGTCTTGCAGGGCTTGCGCTTCGACGACCAGTGCCTTCAGGCGCTCCTGGTTTTGCGCCACTTCCGTGCTCAAGCGAACTTCTGCGGCGCTGCGTTCATCCCGAGCCTTGTCGGCTCGCCGCAATGCTTCAAGCACATTGCCCTGGTTGCGGTCGAATATCGGGAATGGGATCGAGACGCCGACAATGGCTTGGTTACGTCCAAGCTCTTCAACCTTTTTTGAACCCAGGCTGACCGTGATGTTTGGAATCCGGCGAGAACGCTCAAGGTCGGCGAGCGCCGCAAAGCGATCGGCCTCGTGGCGGGCTCGGGCAAGAGCCGGAGAGTTGCTCAACCGGCGTTCGATCTCTTCGGTGGAGAGGATTTCCGGCAGACTGTCGGTTCGCCCCTCGGCCTGTCCGAACCGTGGGGTCTGACTTCCCCAGGTCGCTGCCAGACGTTTTCGCGCTACAACCAAATCTCCTTTGGCTTGATTCCATTCCACGCGGGCGGATGCCTCAGCGACGCGTGCCTTGGTTTCCTCGACCGGTGAGATTTTGCCCGCCGTGACGCGGCGCGACGCCGCTTGTGTAGCGCGCTTGGCCAGACCCAGCAGATCCTCGGCTTGTAAAACACGCTCTTGAGCAACCAGGACGTCGAAGAAGGCCCCAACGACGCTTGCTCTGACCTCCTGACGTTTGGCCGCCAACTCGGCTGCTGCCACATCTCGTCCCCGCTCGGCGGAAGCAATCCGGGCGGCACGCTTGCCACCCAATTCGATCATCTGGTTGATCTGGACGGTTGTGGTGCGAGTTGCCTTGTTTTGCGTATCTTCGACCGTGCTTGAAATATCCGGGTTAGGCAGAACACCGGCTTGAATCACAGCCCCTTCGACGGCTTGCAATTCGTTGGCTGCGGCAGACAGTTCGGGATTGGCGGTTAGCGCGAGATCGATCGCAGCAGCGAGGGTCAAGGTACCAGTGGGCTCCTTGGCAAGCACAGGTACCGCCTCGATCAACGACGGTGAATTCTGCGTCTGCGCCCAGAGGTTGGTGCTGACAAGCACCGTAAATCCGAACAGGGTTCGGGCCAATAAAGTAGTAGTCGGTATTCTTGGGTACATCCGATTCTCCAGTGATGAAAGACACATCGGGGAATCGGCGGGGCACCATCCGGCAATCGGTATGGCACCGTGTGCGGCTCACGCCGCAGCAGACAGGTATGGGAACAATGACCTGGCCCCGCCGATCAGGCGGAGATAGACCAGTTGGGGCGTTCAGGCTGGTCGCCAGGAGGCGACGCCAGGAAGTGGGGAGACCATGGATGATCAGCTACGACCCCGGCAATCGGCAGCATATTGGCAACGCTAGTCAGCGCGCAAACGCAGCTGGCATGGCAAGCCGCGCAGTCCCCATCGATACCGCCACCCAGGGTTTTTGCATCGGCAGAGCCACCATCATCGGCGTGGTGCTTATGCTCATGGTGTCCAAAATGCTGGGCTGCTGCGCCAGTTTCGTGCTGGCAATAGCCGGTCACCGCCGCCCAGGAAAACTGGAACGGCAGAAAAACGAGAAGAAGGATCGAGAGCCAGCGGCGCATGGGCGGGATTGTATCAGCGATAGTCTTTGCCGGAAGCCCACCGCAGGATACGCACGCCGTTACCCACCACCAGCAGACTTGCGCCCATGTCGGCAAACACTGCCATCCACATAGTTGCATTGCCAAAAACAGCGAGTCCGAGAAATATCGCCTTGATTCCCAGCGCCAGCCCGATGTTTTGCCAGAGCACCGTATGGGTGCGCCGTGAGAGGCGAATGGTCTCGGGAATGCGCCGCAGGTCATCGTTCATGATGACCACGTCGGCCGCTTCCATCGCGGTGTCCGTACCGGCAGCCCCCATGGCCACGCCAATATCGGCACGCGCCAAAGCGGGCGCATCGTTGATGCCATCGCCGGTCATCGCGGTTGGGCCATAGCGACGTTGCAAATCTTCGATGGCCGCCAGTTTGTCCTCGGGGAGAAGATTGCCCCGGGCGTCGTCGATGCCTGCTTCCCCGGCGATGCTGGCAGCCGTTGCCACATTGTCGCCGGTCAGCATGACCGAGACGACCCCGAGTCGATGCAGATCGGCCACCGCCTCCCGCGAACTTTCCTTGATGGTGTCCGCCACCGCAAAAATTGCCAGCACCTGCTGTGCCGACGCCAGCATGGTCACCGTCCGGCCTTGCGTCTCGTGCACCTGAAGGCGAGCCTCGATCTCGGCACTACACAAAGCGCGTTCCTCGATCAGACGATGGTTACCGAGGACCAGTAGTTGGCCGTCGGCCCGTGCTTCAATGCCCCGTCCGGCAAGGGCGACGAAATCGGTCAAGCCGTTCTCCTGAAGATTGAGACCGGTTGCAATCGCTTTTGAGACCGGATGGTCCGAGTGCCCGGCGAGGCTGGCCGCCCAGGCAAGCACCTGGGATTCGGAAACCGTCGAAGAAAGAATTTCCGTGGCGACCAGACGGGGCTTGCCTTCGGTAATGGTGCCGGTCTTGTCGAGGGCAATGACCCGCAGTTTGCGGGCCTCCTCAAGATAGACACCGCCCTTGATCAGGATGCCGCGTCGGGCCGCTGCGGCCAGTCCGCTGACCACTGTCACCGGCGTGGCGAGCACCAGCGCGCAGGGGCAAGCGATGACCAGCAGCACCAGGGCCTTGTAGAGCGCCTGCGTCCAGGTCCAGTTGAGGAGCACGGGGGTCAGAATCGCTACCACAACCGCGATGCCGAACACGGCCGGCGTGTAGATTGCGGCAAACCGATCCACGAAGCGTTGGGTCGGCGCTTGTGTTCCCTGCGCCTGTTCGACTGCGTGAATGATGCGAGCCAGTGTGGTGTCATCGGCGGCTGCCGTCACACGGAACTCCAGGATGCCGGTTTCGTTGATCGTGCCGGCGAACACCAGGTCGCCAGCCGCCTTGTCAATCGGGATGCTTTCGCCAGTGACCGGCGCCTGATTGACCGCGCTGAATCCTGCCGTCACCTGACCATCGAGCGGTATTCTGGCGCCGGGTTTGACCCGAACGCAGGACTCCAGCGTTACCGCGACGGCCGGTACTTCCAGCCACGTTCCATCAGCCTGCCGAACTTCCGCCGTCTGCGGCGTCAGGTCGAGCAGGCCCTTGATGGCGTTACGCGCTCGATCCACGGAACGGGCTTCGATCAGTTCGGCAATGGCATACAGGGCCATGACCATCGCCGCCTCCGGCCACTGGCCAATGAGGAAGGCACCGGTCACCGCCACACCCATCAGCGCATTCATGTTCAACTGCCCGCGCCGCAGGGCAGCCAGTCCCTTGCTATAGGTAGAAATGCCGGACAGCCAGATGGCGACGACGGCTAATGCCATACCGAAGCCCTTGAACGGCAATGTGTCGGGCGCAAAGAAATCCAGCGCTTCCGCCCCGACGGCCAGCCCGAGCGCCAGAATGGCTCGCCATAGTTCACTGATGCCGACGTTTTCCGTTGCCATCTGATCTGCCGATACCGCTTTAGGGCTGAACCCCGCCTTGCGGATAGCGGCCAAGGCTGCATCGAGGGCTTCCGTCGTCGCATCGATCGAAACCGTGCGTGCCGACAGTTGAAAACGCAGGGATCGGATCCCCTCGATACCGGCGACCGCACGACGGATGTCATTCTCCTCGTTCGGGCAGTCCATGGTCGGAATCACGAAAACAGGTACGGCATCGCTTTGAGTCAGATCGGAGGCCGCCGGAATTTCTGCTGTTGAGGGCACTGCCGCGGAACAGCCCCCCGCACATCCGCAATGGGTGGTTCTCTGAAGGGGCTTCAGGTTGGGATCAAGACTCATGGTGTTCTCCTTGTTTTCAGCATTAGAAACCCTTGAGTGGCTACAGAGTCAAGCGACTAAAATAATGGAAAACTGTCGGAGCCGAAGCAATGCTTGAGTTCGTCAAAGTCCTGGGATTGTTCACCATAACCGCGCTGGCTGAGATTCTTGGCTGTTATCTGCCGTGGCTAGTGCTGACCCAGCAGCGCTCACCTTGGCTGTTGATCCCCGCCAGCGTTTCCTTGGGGTTGTTTGCCTGGCTACTGACTCTTCACCCAGGGGCCGCTGGGCGAATCTACGCCGCCTATGGGGGTGTCTACGTGGCGATTGCACTGATCTGGCTGTGGCGGATCGATGGCGTTGTTCCAACCCGATGGGATTTTGTTGGCAGTGCGGTCTGCCTAGCCGGTATGGCGATCATCATGTTCCAACCGACTCGACCCGTTTGAACCTCAGGAGGCGAAGATGAAAATCGGCGAACTGGCCCGCCTTACCGGGACGAATGTGGAAACGATCCGCTATTACGAGCGGGATGGGCTGCTGCCAGTACCTGCCCGTAGCGAAGGCAACTTCCGCATTTATGGAGAAACCCATGTCCAGCGACTGTTCGTTATTCGGCGTTGTCGCAGCTTGGACATGACGCTAGATGAGATCCGGGTCTTGCTGCACTTCAAGGAGTCACCACAGGAGAACTGCGCGGATGTGAATCGCCTGCTTGAGCGACACATCGGGCACGTCGCTCAACGGATGCAAGAACTCCAGGAACTGGAGAGGCAACTAAAAGAGCTGCGTGAGCGGTGCGGCGAGGCGCGAGATGCTGCCCACTGCGGCATTCTTGACGGGTTATCTCAAGCGATTGTGCCTAGTGGTAAAACGGCATCTCACGTACACGGGACGCATCGGAATTGTGCAAATCCGAACTTGCAGAAGGGAAAATAAGATTGATGATATTTGTTTGGCGTACGATTTGTTCCGTTTTCTATGATTTCCCTCGATGTAAGCAACCATTCAGGTGCCATTCATCATCAGCGTCGGCAACCTTTGTAATAACGGTCATTCAATCTAGTCATCGCCACGGGCAGCTATGGCCGAACACCGGCCGTTCCAGTTCAACTCTGCCGAACCATCCGCAACAAAAAAAGAACACGCACCCCACCCCCGAAGCGCAGTTGCGCCTCGGGATGGGTTTCTTCACTACCTGAGTAAAGGGATGGGACTCTCTGGCGGAGTTACCCCGAATCACTCCCCAATCTCGCCGCCCGATCCTCCAGCTTATCCGCCAGACTCGGTGCAACTGTTTTCTCTGAAGTGATGCCAGGATCACCCTGCCCACCATCCCCCTCCGGATAAAACTCCTCCACCACAGAATCCCCCTCTTCATCGCTTTCCTCAAACGCGCCGTTAGAGAAGCCCTGTCGAGCAGCCGTTTCCAGCGCAACCTGATCAAACCCGGCTTCCTGCCGATCCGACTCCAGCCGTTTCGCCTCCGTCAGCGCATCCTCAACAGAGACGCCGCTGCGCACCGTCAGATCGACGTAATAGATCGGAGTACCCATGCTTTGCCGAGTCGACTTTCCTCGCAGCCGGAGTTCCAGAGGCAAGTACGCCAGCCGATTCCCTGAGACCGCCTGAAAGTAAGCCAGTCGTGCCGACAAGGTCCGGATGCTGTTGAAGCCCGTCGTCCGGAAGACGAAACTTCCCAGCGGATCGTCATCGCCAATCAGCACGTTCAATCGGCCATAGGGTTTGCATGCACCGTTCTGCGCCAGCGTACAACCCTCCGGCGACGGACACGGCAATGACTGGACACCCGACTCAGTCCGTCGCTTGCAGGTTTCACCATTGCCAACACAAACCGGCCGACCTGTCCTCCTATCAAACAGAGCATATTCAGCCCGGAAATTCAGATCGGGATCATTGAACAGCAGCCGGATCGGAATCGAACGAATTTTCCCGCCTTGTGCTTTCCGGAATCCTTCATCAAACGGATGGGGTAGCCAGCCGTCTGCGCCTTGCACCTGGCTAGTGATGGTGAACTGGTCGTCTTTCTCAGGCAGACGTTTTCCGGCCTTCTCGACAATTTTGCCAATCGAAATCCGTCCGAGTACCGGCGGGGTGATGACTAGACCTTTCAACATGATTGTTCCTCTCAAATAAAAAATTCCCCACCGGCACCGGATGACTATCCGGTTGCCGATGAGGAGTTAGTGGGTTGGGTACTGCTACGTTGGTTTTCCGGGGATGAATCAAGCGAGCACAAAACGTCGCGATCCCTGGCGCTGCATTCCGTAGGTCTTGAGCAAATCCGGTTGATCGGCCAGCAGCCGCGCGGTATCGAGCACCACGCTGTCTTTGGCTTTCTTCCAGGTCACTTCGCCGGTCTCGAAGATGGCTCGTGACGCTTCACCCATGGCCTGTTGCAGGGCTTGCTTCAACTTCGACTCCAGCTTCTCGGTTTCAGCCAAGGTCTGACGAACACTGACCCAGTCGGCAAAGGTCGCAGACAGGTTTCGGTCCGTACTGAAGTCGACTGCGACTCCCTTGTCCTGCGGGTAGAGACAACGCAATGCCAGCTCTGCTGATTCCGAACCATCAACCGGTGGTGGTGTATCCGTCTCGACGTAACGCCAGAACGCAGCTTCCAACTGAATCAATCGAGCGACCAGGGCTTCATCCCGCTGAATGCGATGAATCTCCAAGTGCTGACCACCGAGCAGCACAGCCACATCTGCAGCAGCCTTGCCGGTCACGACCAGTTGATGCTGGACCTGCAATTGAACGTATTCCGGCACCCCCTCCTTCCAAAGCCGGCTGCCGTTGAGTCCGGCGGTTTTGCATTCGAGGATCTGAACGTCCGGTGCGCCGATGACTTCTCGGTCGATATTTGCCAGCATCCAGTGCAACTGAGGATCGGGATGCTGAAGGACTGCGTTGATTCGTCGTACTCGATTGCCGGAACGCCGGGTGTAGTGCGCAGCCACAATCGGTTCAAGGATGTTCCCCCAGTAAGCAGGGCTCTCCTCATCAAGCGGATCAGTCTTGGGCAATAGACCATCACGGCCAGTTTTTTCAAGCCAGAGTTCAAGTTGGGATTTGTAGGGATTCAGGCCAACGGCGGCGGCAGCATCGGAACTGCCGATGCCTTGCCGGCGGACATTGAGCCAATCTTCCCGAGGCAATGCCTTGGTACTCACCAGCCGCAACGCTGGCCGACTGGATTGTGAGGGTGAAAATGGTATAGATGGGAGTGCCATGACAATCTCCAGAATGTAGGTTGGAAATAGATAGCCCTCACGAATTCCAGACGACAAAAAGCCTGGCTGGTATTTACCAAACCAGGCTATCGAAGCGAGAAAATCGTGAGGAAGCTGGAAGCGAACTACGCCACCAGTTTTAATGCCGTATCGAGCGCGCGCTGCTTGATGACGGCACCTTGGCCGAACCAGGCGGAGTCAAGGCGGTACTCAGGACTGCGAGCACGTCGTTCGTGATCGACATACTCGGTGACGGCATTGAGCAGTCCCCAGGCCGTGCCTTTGGCAGCATCCAACTCAGAACCACGACCTTGGCCGTCGTAGAGTGACTGAACCTTGGCCAGCGCACGTTCGTTGCTCAGATTCGTCAGGTCCGAACTGTTGGGGTCGACTTCGCAGAGCACGCGGAGGAAATAGGCCATCGCTTCATGGCTTTTTACCTTGCGCTCGGCCAGCGTCCGCATCCGATACATGAAGCCGTCCCATTGCGAGACGGCAATGCCGAGTTGCTGCTTGACTGCCTGGGCATCGAAGCGGGTGTTGTGCGGCACCTTGATGGCCGAGACGGCACCATTCACTGCGATGGTCAGCGTGTTGTTGCAGACCACCCGAACCGTGGTCGGTGTCGCCGTGGTGGCGAGTGTCCCGTCACAGGACGTGGCGAGCAGCAAGTAGCCCTGGACGACATCGTTACCCTTCAACGCCGATGACTGACCGGTTCGCGCCAGTGCCCAAAATTTCTTGCCTCCTTTCAAAACCCCGGCGGTTTCCAGTTCGTAGCCTGCCACTTGCGTGAGGTCACGGTAGAACTCGAGGACCTCGCTAGGCTGGACGACCTGGTAACGATTGGAGACAACAGACAGGGCATCCTGCGTGTCTGAGCGATACAGCACTTTCTGATCGGCGAAGGTTTTGATGGAACCGAGCGGACCGGCTGATTCCGACATGAAACGGACCGGGGTTTCGAGAATCTGGAAGGACATCCCGGACTGTTCCGCCCAGACTTCGATTGGCTGCTGCGGCGTGAGTTCGTTGCCGAGGCCATGCCAGGGAGTCTCACCGACATATGCCATTTGTTGGACTTGGTGTGCCATTTGATGCTCCTAAAAATCAATAGGGATAACAGCAGGTCAGCGGTCGCTGAACTCGTGGCCGCAATCGCCGCACTGAAGGTTGCCGAGAACTTTCTCGTCGACGACATCGCCAACTTTGCCGCCGGCCATCGATCCGGCAGCACCACCGAGTAGGCCTCCGAGGATCGCTCCCGCGAGACCGCCGAGAAGCATGCCGGCAGGACCACCGACTGCACCGACGGCTGCACCAGTTTGTGCACCGGACAGAGCTCCACCAGCACCGGTTGCGGCACCACCGACTGCGCCGACCGTGCTGCCAATCCTTCTGGCGGTATGCAGACGATAGATATTGCTCGAATGGCAGACTGGACATTTGTTACGCATGATTTCTTCTCCTGGAAATAAAAAGAGCCCGCTACCTCTCCTGGTAACGGGCTCTTGAATGGGGGGAATTAGTGGTTTGAAGGCCAGGTTGGCCTAGTCTTCAGGTTTTATATGTGTAACTGAATGCTTTTCAGATGCAGCATAGCCAGCCGGTGTAAAGCTACCGGAACGCCATCTCGCAGATTGACATGATCAGAACACCTAGGAAGGCAATGATCTTGAGGCCGAAATATTGCAATTGCCTGAAGTTAGCTAAGCTGCCCGCCCCCCCAGTCACGCTTGACAGGCCTTTTTCACCCGATCAAGCTCATCTGCATACCATTGCATAAGTTTTTTGCGTGCTTCGTAACGAGTAACTCGGTCATATGCTCCTACAGCTGCATTTTTCTTCCTGTGCGCCAGGGCAGCCTCCAGAACGGATTCGTCCCAGAGCAGGGACTCTTCTGCATGGGTCCGGAAAACTGCGCGAAAAACATGCGCATCTACATCATCGCGCCCTACGGATTTTCGAATGACTCGCAATAGAGCCATATAACTGAGCGTGTTCGCTTTCGACCCCACTTGACTCGGAAACAGGTACTCCTTGGAACCTGTTAGCAGGTTGAGCTCTTTGAGCATGGAAATGGCTTGCTGAGGCAGTGGAACGCGATGCGCTTGGCGCAGCTTCATTCGCTCTGCTGGAATGGTCCAGCATGCTTTTTCCAAATCGAACTCCTCCCAACGCGCACCTCTTGCCTCACCTGGCCTAGTAGCAGCCCAGATCATCAGGCGAATATAACAGGCTGTAGCAAACTCTCCGTAAAAACCATCCAGCCGATGAAGAAACCCAGGCATTTCCTCCCACGAAAGCGCCTTCGTCTGGCATCCCTTGTGTTTAGCGAATACGCTCTTACGAAGTGCGTAAAAACTGAGAGGACTCGTCAGTTCAATAGCCCGTTTATGTGTATCTTTGGCTCTTTTCGTCCAATCACTACCATCCTCTTTTTTTGGCTTACCGGGATCGTCGGGCTTCTGGAAAAGGATCTCGCCTATATTCGGAAAAGTAAAAGTGACCCCGAAAATTTTCTGGTAAAGCCATAGGTCAAGGTAAGGAATCAGACGCATGTCCGCCCACTCTTTCAGGGTGGCGGTAGTTATTCCTTTATTTGTCGAGAAATGTGGCACAGCAGCGGCTCTCGTCGCCTTTAACCATTTCGCAAATTCCGAGATCAACACATCATCATCGTGAAACAAATTTACTTTCACACCAAATTCGCCTGAAAAATTCGGCGTTTGTATATCCGCCCTCCACATACTGTACGTGGCAACGTAATGTGAGGCTTCTCCTACGCTAGGTTTTTCACCATGTTCTGGCTTTAGAGGAATGCCGAATAGACCTGATGAAAAAAAACGTTCCCTTTTCCGGATCAAATTCTTGATCTCTTTATCGAATATCCTTTTATAGCCATCATCTTGAAGTTTCGCCGCGGAGCGAAATTCATCAACAATCAATCTATCGCTCACTACCTGCGACTCTCCCCAAAATTGGGAAACCTGATCCTTTCTGGTTTCCGCCCAGGCGGTCGCATGGCGCAATTCAGGTGGCCGGGCTGAGTTGTCGCTATTTAGCGAACACGGTTTATCCATTAATAGCAGAATTTTTTTCTGCAGCCGCGATATGGCATCGTCCCGAAGCTCCAAGCGTTGCTCGGAGAATTCGTCGTCAGCGACCCCCCAGGCCAAAAACTCCTCAACTTCCTTTTTTAACTCAAAACGAAGAGTAAGCGCTGCGAACCAAAGTTCGCTGTCGTCCTTGAAATCATATTTATCCAAATCGAATTCACTAGGAATCGATGACAAATCAGTCTTTTGGTAATTACTACGTCTACCCACGCTAGATACCTCAATCTTTACGACTGCCGACTTTCTTTCGCGCCGACTCAGGTGTAAAACCGACCAAGAAATCGCTCCACTTTTCCAACGCAACCCGTCGCTCATCGTAGTAGGTGTGTTGATCGTAAATACCCTCTACCCCTGGCAGCTTATGATTCAAGCACATCTCCGAAACTTCACGAGGCACCCCAAGTTTTCTCAAGTGACTCTTCATCGTGCTTCGCAAGTCATGCGGAGTGAAGCGTCTTATCTTGGGTGAGTGCTGATCGATCCAGTAGTCGATAGCCTCGCGCATTGCATCTTTCGAAACTGCAGCATCACCATCATAGCGAGCCATGCGTGCTCTTGATCGAGCCGGAAGAACGTAATCTGAGTTGCCGGCAACATCAATCAAGGTTTCAAACCACTCTGTAACAACTTCCGAGAGCGGTATATCAATTGCATTACCTGTCTTCGTTTTGGGGATATGCCACCTTCTCTCTTCGAGGTGGACGTTGGCCTTCAAGGCATTGTTAAGTTCAGAAATGCGGACTCCCGTAGCTAACAGAATCCGAACAGAAAGCAGATTCTCTAGGTTCATATCGGCATTCATGAGTACGGCAATTTCTTCATCAGTGAGCATCAAACGTTTGCGCTTCTCTGGGCGTTTGCCAATAACCGCTTCAAGTTGAATGCCAGCACACGGTGATGCCACTATCAGTTTTTTGCCTGCAGCGTGTTTGAAGATGCCGCGCAATGCACACCAAAGAGTGAACAACTCTACCCAACCAGCCTTGACACGCTCAATTTGTGCGACAACATCTGCGGGAGCAACTGACTGCACAGACATGGCACCCATGCCGTTTTCAATGCGCTTCAGATTTCGGCCGTAGCTTCGCTGGGTACTCTCCGCCAACGTACTCAAAACCAGACCCTTGTAGTCACTGATCAGTTCACGAACCGTCCAGTCACGGTGGCTTTTTGCCTTGCGCACTTCATCTGCCGGATTAACACCCTCAACCAAGGCAAGGCGCTTTTTTGTTGCCATCAAACGCGCGGCAGCGAGGGAAATGTCCGGGTACCGGCCAAGGGTCACCTCCTGTCGTCGACCTGCATGGCTGAATCGAAGCACCCAGACTGCGGCGCCTGCTGCTGACAAGGTAAAGGTCAGCCCACCGCCATCAGACTTTGCAAGCGGAACCCCTGCGCGTATCCACTTCCGAATCTGGATATCTGTCAGAAGGTTGGTTTGAATTTTGGCCAAGGTGGCTCCTCGAAATGCTTGGGTAGCTACCCATCTAGCTACCATAAAGTTGATAGCTTCGATTATACGAGGATCACCTTAGATCAACAGAACAAAAACCAACTATATGATTATTAACTGTAATTTTGCAAATACATAATCACAGATCAACGAAAATTACGCTACATCAAAACAATGTCGTACTGCTCGGGCGAGTAACTGGGTTCGGACTGCAGCGAAACCGACTTGCCGATGAAGTCGGACAGCATGGCGAGGGCCTGCGATTCCTCGTCGAGGAAGAGGTCGACGACGGCCGGGCCGGCCAGGATGCGGTATTCGCGGGCGTTGAACTGGCGCGCCTCGCGCAGCAGTTCGCGGAGGATTTCGTAGGCGACGGTGCGTGCCGTCTTCACTTCGCCGCGGCCGCCGCAGATCGGGCAGGTCTGGCACAGCACGTGGGCCAGCGATTCGCGGGTGCGCTTGCGGGTCATTTCGACCAGGCCGAGGGCGGTGAAGCCGTTGACTGTCAGCCGGGTGTGGTCGGCGGCCAGGGCGCGGTTGAATTCGTCGAGCACGGCTTTCTTGTGTTCCTCGTTCTCCATATCGATGAAGTCGACGATGATGATGCCGCCGAGGTTCCTCAGGCGCAGCTGGCGGGCGATGGTCAGCGCCGCCTCGAGGTTGGTCTTGAAGATGGTGTCGTCGAAATTGCGCACGCCGACGAAGCCGCCGGTATTGACGTCGATGGTGGTCATTGCCTCGGTCTGGTCGATGATCAGGTAGCCGCCCGACTTGAGGTCGACGCGGCGGGCCAGGGCTTTCTGGATTTCGTCCTCGACGCCGTGCAGGTCGAACAGCGGGCGCAGCCCGGTGTAGTGCTCGAGCAGGGGCAGCACGGC
This sequence comes from Dechloromonas sp. Dech2017, assembly GCA_009469585.1. Lineage (GTDB taxonomy): Bacteria > Pseudomonadota > Gammaproteobacteria > Burkholderiales > Rhodocyclaceae > Azonexus. Next base: position 34,493 of record SSXW01000018.1, on the reverse strand, counting down.
GGGCGTGTATTCCTCGGCGAAGCCGCTCAGGCGGGCGAAATTCTCCCGCGAGTCGATGACGATGCGCGTCGTTTCCGGATTGACGAAGTCGCGCAGCACACGCTGGCCGAGCGACAGCTCCTGGTAAAGCACGGTCGGCGGGCCCGAGGTGCGCGCCTTGTCGCGAATGTCGGCCCAGGTCTTGCGCAGGTAGGCGATGTCGGTGGCGAATTCTTCGTCGCTGGCGTTCTCGGCCATGGTCCTAACGATGAAGCCGCCCGGCTCGTCCGCCGGCACCAGGCGGGTGATCTTTTCGCGCAGCACCTCGCGCTCGGCCTCGGACTCGATACGCTGCGAGATGCCGATGTGCTTCTCCTGCGGCAAGTAGACCAGCATGCGGCCGGCGATCGAGATCTGCGTCGACAGCCGGGCGCCCTTGGTGCCGATCGGGTCCTTGACGACCTGGACGACGATGTTCTGCCCTTCGTGGAGGATTTTCTCGATCGGCCGCTCGGTGGCCCGCTCCTGGGTCATTTCGCGCGGCTGCCAGATGTCGGCGACGTGCAGGAAGGCGGTGCGCTCCAGGCCGATCTCGACGAAGGCCGACTGCATGCCGGGCAGGATGCGGCAGATGCGACCGAGATAGACGTTGCCGACCAGGCCGTGGCTGGTCGTGCGCTCGATATGGAGCTCCTGGACGACGCCTTGTTGCATGACGGCAACGCGGGTTTCCTGCGGCGTGAAATTGATCAGGATTTCTTCGGTCATACGCTCTACAATTCGCGGTTTTTCCGGATTCTACTATGCGCAAGGCGCCCGAACTGCTCGCCCCGGCCGGCTCCCTCGACATGATGCGGACGGCCTTCGCTTTTGGCGCCGACGCCATCTACGCCGGCCAGCCGCGCTACAGCCTGCGCGTACGCAACAACGCGTTCGGCACGCTGGACAAACTGCGCGAGGGCATCGACGAGGCGCACGCCGGCGGCAAACAGTTCTTCGTGGTCAGCAACATCTTCCCGCACAACGCCAAGCTCGCCACCTACCTGGCCGACATGGCGCCGGTCGTCGCCCTCAAGCCGGACGCGCTGATCATGTCCGACCCCGGGCTGATCGACATGGTGCGCGAAACCTGGCCGGAGCAGGCGGTGCATCTGTCGGTGCAGTCGAACACCGTCAACTGGGCGGCGGTGCGCTTCTGGAAGAAGCTGGGGCTGACCCGCATCATCCTGTCGCGCGAACTGTCGCTCGACGAGGTCGCCGAAATCCGCCAGCAATGCCCGGACATCGAGCTCGAAGTCTTCGTGCACGGCGCGCTGTGCATCGCCTACTCCGGCCGCTGCCTGCTCTCCGGCTACTTCAACCACCGCGACCCCAACCAGGGCACCTGCACCAATTCCTGCCGCTGGGACTACAAGGTTGGCACTTCCGACGGTCAACCGGAAAAAACGCCGAATAACGAAATCGAGTACCTGATCGAGGAAAAGCAGCGCCCCGGCGAGCTGATGCCGATCGAGGAAGACGAGCACGGCACCTACATCCTCAACTCCAAGGACCTGCGCGCCATCGAGCACGTGCACCGGCTGGTCGACATCGGCGTCGATTCGCTGAAGATCGAAGGCCGCACCAAGAGCCCCTACTACGTCGCCCGTACCGCCCAGGCCTACCGCCAGGCGATCGACGACGCCATGGCCGGCCGCCCGCTCGACCCGAAACTGCTCGGCGAACTCGACGGCCTGGCCAACCGCGGCTACACCGACGGCTTCTACCAGCGCCACCACGACGCCGACTACCAGAACTACCTGCGCGGCCATTCCGAGTCGGACCGCAGCCTCTACGTCGGCGACGCCATCGACTTCGACGAAAGCCGGGGCCTGATGCAGATCGAGGTCAAGAACCGCTTCGCCCTCGGCGACCGCATCGAATGCGTGCATCCGGCCGGCAACCATGTCCAGGCCATCGGCCGCATGGAAAACGCGGCCGGCGAGGCGGTCGCCGTCGCCCCCGGCAGCGGCCACCGGGTGTGGATCGATGTGCCGGCCCGGTACACCAATTCCTTCGTGGCGCGTTTCGTTTAACAAATCCTGACAAAACCCGCCTGAAATCCGTTTTGTGCACTGCAACAAAACGGATACAATCCGCCCCATGAGTACCCCCGCCCACCGCATGCCGCTGATCGACGCCCTCAAGGGCGTCGCCGCCCTGCTCGTCCTGCTCAACCATTTCTCGTCCTACGGCCCGCTGGCCGCGGCGGCGCGCGACGCCTTTCCCGGCCTGTTCGGCTGGCTCTACGAATACGCCCGCATGGCGGTGCAGGTCTTCCTCGTCACCGCCGGTTTTCTCGCCGCGCGCAGCCTGTCGCCCGAGGGCCAGGCCCTGGCCCGCCCGCCGCTGCCGCTGATCTGGAAACGCTACCTGCGCCTGGTCATTCCCTACCTGGCCGCCCTCGGCCTGGCCATCGCCGCCGCCGCCCTCGCCGACCACTGGCTGGACGACGAGGCCATCCCGGCCCGGGCCACGCTGGCCCAGTGGCTGGCCCACGTCTTCCTGCTCCAGGGCCTGCTCGGCCACGAGGCGCTGTCGGCCGGCATCTGGTACATCGCCATCGACTTCCAGCTCTTCGCGCTGATGGCGCTGCTCCTCTGGGGCGGCCGCCGGCGCTACGTGGCGCCGGCCCTGGTGCTGGCCGTCGCCGGCCTGGCGCTGTTCGGGTTCAACCGCCAGCCGGAGTGGAACAACTGGGCGATCTATTTCTTCGGCTCCTACGGCCTGGGCGCCGCCGCCTGGTGGGCCTCCGACCGCCGCCAGCTGGCGGCCTGGATGGGCGTCATGCTGACCGTCGTCGTCGCCGCCATGCTGGTCGATTTCCGGCTGCGCATCGTGCTCGCCCTGGGCATCGCGCTGCTCCTCGCCGTCGGCCGCCGCCAGGGCTTCCTCGGCCGCTGGCCGGAAAGCCGCGGGCTGGCCTTCCTGGGCGGCATTTCCTACTCGATTTTTTTGGTGCACTTCCCGGTGCTGCTGCTGGTCAACGCGGCCTACGCCCAGTTCGAAACGGCCTCGCCGGCATCGGTGGTTTTCGGCCTGATTTTCGCGTTGACCGCCAGCCTCGGCATCGCCGCGCTGTTTTACCGGTGGATCGAGAGCCCACCGGCCAGCCAGCGCATCGCGGCGGCCTGCGGAGCCCTGGCCGGCGACCTGCTGGCCGGCCTGCGGCGCAGCCTGACGCTGGCCCAGCGCCTGGCCGGCGCCGTCTTCCGCCGGGCCTAGGCGGCCAACTCAGGCCGGCCGCGGAAGTATTCCAGCGCTTCCGGATTGGCCAGCGCCTCGACGTTCTTCACCGGCCGGTCGTGCACAACGTTGCGCACGGCCAGTTCGACGATCTTGCCCGACTTGGTGCGCGGGATGTCGGCCACCGCAACGACCTTGGCCGGCACGTGGCGCGGCGTGGTGTTGTCGCGGATCTGCTTTTTCACCCGTTCGATCAGCCCGGCGTCGAGTTGGTGGCCAGGCTGCAGCTTGACGAAGAGGACGACGCGGACGTCGTCAAACTTGCCCGGCGGCCAGTCCTGGCCGATGACCAGCGACTCGAGGATTTCCGGCAGCTGCTCGACCTGGCGGTAGATCTCGGCGGTGCCGATGCGCACCCCGCCCGGATTGAGCGTGGCGTCCGAGCGGCCGTAGATGATCACCCCGTCGTGGCTGGTGATTTCCGAGAAATCGCCGTGGCACCAGATATTGGCGAAGCGCTCGAAATAGGCGGCGTGGTATTTCCTGCCGTCCGGGTCGTTCCAGAAGCCGACCGGCATCACCGGGAAGGGCTTGGTGCACACCAGCTCGCCCTTCTCGCCGCGCACCGGGCGGCCGTCGTCGTCGAAGACGTCGACCGCCATGCCCAGGCCGCGGCACTGGATCTCGCCGCGCCACACCGGCAGCAGCGGGTTGCCGAGCACGAAGCAGGAAACGATGTCGGTGCCGCCGGAAATCGAGGCGAGCAGGAGGTCAGGCTTGACCGCGCCATAGACCCAGTCGAAGCCTTCCGGCGACAGCGGGCTGCCGGTGGACATCATGGCGCGGAGGGCGGCGAGGTCGTGCGTGCTGCCCGGGGTCAGGCCGAGCTTGGCGGCGGCGTCGATAAACTTGGCCGAGGTGCCGAAGTGGGTCATTTTCTCGGCCGCCGCATAGTCGAACAGGACGGTACCGCCGGCGGCGAACGGCGAACCGTCGTAAAGCAGCAGCGTGGCGCCGGCGGCCAGCCCGGAAACCAGCCAGTTCCACATCATCCAGCCGCAGGTGGTGAAGTAGAAGACGCGGTCGCCGGGCCGCACGTCGCTGTGCAGGCAGTGCTCCTTGAGATGCTGGAGCAGCACGCCGCCGTGGCCGTGCACGATGCACTTGGGTACGCCGGTGGTGCCGCTGGAGAACATGATGAACAGCGGGTGGTCGAAGGCGACCCTGGTGAAAATTGGCGCATTTTTGCCGTCGACCGCAGGAATATCCTGCCAGCCGATCGCCCCGGCGATGCTGCCGATGTCCGGCGCCGCACTGAGGTAGGGCACCACCACCGTCCGGGCCAGCGACGGCAGGCGGGCTACGACTTCGGCGTTCTTGGCCAGGCAATCGACCGGCTTGCCGTTGTACCAGTAGCCGTCGACGCAGACCAGCACCTTGGGCTCGATCTGGCCGAAGCGGTCGAGCACGCCCTGCACGCCGAAATCCGGCGAGGCCGACGACCAGATGGCGCCAAGCGCCGTGGTGGCCAGCATGGCGACCAGGGTTTCCGGCAGGTTGGGCAGGTAGCCGGCCACCCGGTCGCCGGCGCCGACGCCGGCTTCGATCAAAAATTGTTGCAAGCGGGCGACCTCGGCCGACAGTTCGGCCCGGCTCAGGCGCCGCTTGACCTTGTCCTCGCCCCAGAAGACCAGCGCCTCGCCGGCCGTGTCGCCGGCCAGCAGGTTCTCGGCATAATTCAGGCGGGCCTCGGGAAACCAGCGGGCGCCGGGCATCTGGTCGCCATCGACGACAACGCGCTCGCCCCTGTCGCCGACCGCCCCGCAGAAATCCCACAGGGCCGGCCAGAAGGCCTCCGGCCGGTCGACCGACCATTGCCAGAGATCGCCGTAGCTGGCGTGGCCGGTGGCCTGCATGAACCTGGCCATGCCGGTGCGGTCGACGGTGGCCGGGTCGGGTTGCCACAGCGGCTTGGCATCGCGGGTGCTGTCAGTCATGTTGTCTCCATCGTTGTCGCTTGGTCCGGAAGATTAGCAGCATAGCCATCCACCAGACTGTCGCCAGCCGGACAAACCCTGAGGCGTGTGCCTGCTAAACTCGCCGTCGCCCCCAACGCACGCAAGGAGAGAGAGATGTCCCAAGTGGTATTGAGCGAAATCCACGGCAAGGTCGGCCTGATCCGCATCAACCGGCCGCAGGCCATGAACGCGCTGAACAACGACGTCGTCGACGGCATAGGCGCCGCCATCGACGCCTTCGAGGCCGACGAAAATATCGGCTGCATCGTCCTCACCGGCAACGAGAAAGCCTTCGCGGCCGGCGCCGACATCGGCTTCATGAAGGATTTCGACTACATGCACGCCTACCGGACCGATTTCATCACCCGCAACTGGGAGCGCCTCAAGACGGCCAGGAAGCCGGTCATCGCCGCCGTTGCCGGCTTCGCGCTGGGCGGCGGCTGCGAACTGGCGATGATGTGCGACCTGATCTACGCCGCCGACAGCGCCCGCTTCGGCCAGCCCGAGATCAAGCTCGGCACCCTGCCCGGGGCCGGCGGAACGCAAAGATTGCCGCGCGCCGTCGGCAAGGCCAAGGCCATGGACCTCTGCCTGACCGGCCGCCTGATGGACGCCGCCGAAGCCGAAAAATCCGGCCTGGTCGCCCGCGTCATCCCGGCCGACCAGCTGCTCGCCGAAACCCTGAAGGCCGCCGCCACCATCGCCGGCTACTCGCTGCCGGTGGTCATGATGATCAAGGAGTCGGTCAACCGCGCCTTCGAATCCTCGCTCAACGAGGGCCTGCTCTTCGAACGCCGCGCCTTCCACGCCGCCTTCGCGCTGGAAGACCAGAAGGAAGGCATGGCCGCCTTCGTCGACAAGCGCCAGGCGGTGTTCAAGAACCGCTGAGCGAGTGCCGCGGTCGACGGCAAAATCGGCCGGAATTTCCGGTCGACCGCAACCGCCTCACAGCGGCCGGAAGCCCAGCCGCTTGAGCAGTTCGCCGGTCTCGCAGACGGGCAGTCCCATGACGCCGGTGTAGCTGCCGGCGAGGTGTGAAACGAACAGCCCGGCCCGGCCCTGGATGCCGTAGGCGCCGGCCTTGTCCATCGGCTCGCCGCTCATCACGTAGTGGCGGATCTCGTCGTCGTCGAGGGAGCGGAAGCTGACCTCGCTGCGCGACAGCAGGTACTCGGCGCGCCCCAGGTGGTTGATCGCCACCCCGGTCAGCACGCGGTGCGTGCGCCCCGACAGGCGGCGCAGGATGGCCGCGGCGTCGGCCATGTCGACCGGCTTGCCGATGATCTCGCCGTCCAGTTCGAGGGTGGTGTCGGCGGCCAGCACCGGCCGCGTCGGCAGGCGCCGCTCCTGGACGATCTGCAGGCCGTGCACGGCCTTGGCGTGGGTGACCCGGCTGACGTAGTCGACCGGATCCTCCCCGGCCAGCGGTGTTTCGTCGGTTTCGCTGTCGGCCCGCAGGCCGTCGCGGAAGACCACGGTATCGAAATCGATGCCGATCTGGTGCAGCAATTCGCGGCGGCGCGGGCTGCGCGAGGCAAGATAGAGGCGCATCATCCCTCCCGGTGATAGGGGTGGTTTTTCAGCACGCTGACCGCCCGGTAGAGCTGTTCGCACAGCAGCAGCCGGGCCATGCCGTGCGGCAGGGTGAGGCTGGACAGGCGCAGGCGGTCGTCGGCCTGTTGCTTGAATTCCTCGTCGAGGCCGTCGGCACCGCCGATCAGCAGGGCGACGTCGCGCCCGTCGAGCATCCACGCCTCGAGGCGGCGGGCCAGTTGCAGGGTGGTCAGGTCGTCGCCCTTTTCGTCGAGCACGACCAGCCGGCTACCGGCGCCCAGGGCCTCGCGGATGCGGCCCTTCTCGGCGGCGAGCAGTTGTTCGCGGCTCTTCGAACCGCGTCCTTCCGGCTTGATTTCGGTGACGCTGGCCGGCAGTTCGCGCGGCATGCGCTTGAGGTACTCGGCGCAGCCATCGTTCACCCACCCGGGCTGGCGATGGCCGACGGCGAGCACGCTCAGCTTCATTCCTTGGCAGCCTGCTCCACGGCCTTGCGGCGCTGGGCCGGCGTCGTCTGCCACAGCTCTTCCAGGTTGTAGTGCTGGCGGACCAGGGGCTGCATGACGTGCACGACGATGTCACCGAGGTCGACCAGCACCCATTCGCCAGCGTCCTCGCCTTCGGTGGACAGCACCTCGGCGCCGGCCTCCTTGACCTTCTCCTGCACGTTGTTGGCCAGGGCGTTGACCTGGCGGTTGGAATCGCCGGTGGCGATGACCAGGCGATCGAACATCGAGGTCAGCTTGGTGGTGTTGATGACTTCGATGTCCTTGCCCTTGATGTCCTCGAGGGCGGAAACGACGATTTTTTGCAGCTTGCGGATGTCCATCAGGTACTTTTGTAGAGTTGGTTGGCTTGAATATAGTCGAGAACGCCGTCCGGCAGCAAATAGCGGGCCGACTGCCCGTTGGCCAGCAAGCGGCGGATCTGCGTCGCCGAAATGGCGAGCTGGGTCATGGCGAAGGTGACGATGCCGCCGGCCGGGGCCTGTTTGAGCCCGGCCGCGTCGGCCAGCCGACGGTCGGCGAATTCGCCGGCCAGATCCTGCGGCAGGCTGGCCGCCTCGACCGGAAAGCCGGGGCGATGCGAGACAGCGACGTGGGCCAGCGCGAAGATGTCGCGCCAGCGGTGCCAGGTCGGCAAGCCGGCGAAGGCGTCGGCGCCGACCAGCAGGACCAGCGACGGCCCGTCGCCCAGTTCGCGGCGCAGGCGCTCCAGCGTATGCACGGTGTAGCTCGGCGCCGCCGCCGCCACCTCGCTGGCGTCAATTGAAAATTTGCTGTTATTTGCCGTCGACCGCCGCACCATCTCCAGGCGCTGTTCGGCGGTCACCTGCGGCACCCCGCGGTGCGGCGGCTGGCCGGCGGGAATCCAGCGCACGCCGGCCAGGTCGAGGTGGTCGATCGACTCCTCGGCCAGCCTGAGGTGGCCGAAATGCACCGGGTCGAAGGTACCGCCGAAGAGGCCGAGCGGCTCAGACAATTTCGGAAATGCCGAAGATGTCGCGGTAGCAGGCGTAGAAACTGGCGAAGATGACCGGGGCGATGATCATCAGCATGGGCACGGTGACCAGCGCCGTCGCGAAACTGGCGCCGGCCGGCAGGATGACCAGCAACAGGCCGAGGAAAATGCCGGGGATGACGCCGGCGACCACCGCCAGGCCCAGGCCGTAGGCCAGGAAGGGCCGCCAGTTCATCCAGCAGGCCATGAAGCTGAAGAACAGCGAGCGGCCGAGCGACAGCCTATGCCAGGCGGCGAGCACCGGGGCGAACCAGTAGGCCATGATGACCGGGACGATGGCGACCAGCACGAAGAGGGCGGGCAGGAAGAAATCGGCATCCTCGAACGCCGCCCGCTCGGCCGGGCTGCTCGACAGCATGAAGCGGAGCAGGCCGCCGCCGTCGAGCAGGGCCGACATCGACAGGATGCCCAGCGTCGCGCACAGGTAGGTGGCGCCGAGGGCGAGCAGGGTGCGCGGGTTGTCCTTGAAGCTGCCGTACAGCGTCTGCAGGCCCACCAGCTGGCCGCGCTCGATGTTGCGGGCGGCCTGCATCAGGCCGACCGACAGCCCGGGGATGGCCAGCGAAGCGGCCAGGGCGCCGACCAGCGGCAGGACGTTGAGGAAGACGACGGTCATCCAGTAGGTGACGACCAGCATGCCGAGCACCACCGGGTTGCGGCGAAAAATGGCGAAGCCGCCGAAAATCCATTTCCAGCCGGCCTGGGCCGGCAGTGTCTGTGCGCGCACGCTCAGGTTCCCGAAAAAATGTCGCGATAGGACGCGTAGACGGCGCCGGAAAACACCGGCAAGAGCAGCAACAGGCCGAGGCCGATGGGCAGCATGGCGAAGAACAGCGCGACGACCAGGAAGATGCCGAAGATGACCATGGGCAGCAGGTTCTTGGCGCCGGCCGCGAAACTCGCCTTCATCGCGTCGAGCGGCTGCATGTCGTGGAAGAGGACGAGGGCCGGGGCGAACCAGGTGGCCATGATGACCGGGATCGACAGCACCAGCACGAGCAGGCCGGCCAGCATGACGCCGCCCAGCGCGACGCCGAAGCCGCCGACCTTGCCGGTGACGACGCCGCCGAGCACGCCGCCGCTGACCAGCAGGAAGGCCATGAAGGCGATGCCGAAGATGCCGAGCGCGAAAAAGACGCCGACCATGACCAGCTGCCCGGCATTGTGGCGGAAGCCGGCAAAGAGGTCGGCGATCTCCGGCTCGTCGCCGTTGGCCAGCCGCCGGCAGATGGTCACCATGCCGGCGCCGAACAGCGGCACCAGCAGGTGGGCGGCGATCTGCCCGAAGACGGGGACGATGGAAATGGCCATCAGCATGACCAGGAGCAGGATAGTGGCGCCGATCCAGATGCCCGGGTTGGCCATGAACATGGCCCAGCCCTGGCGCAGCCAGTCGAAGCAGGCGCCGGCATCGACCTCGCGGCTGGCGCCGGAAAAACGCGACGGAACCATGGGAAAAGCGGGAGTTTCACTCATGCGCGGATGCTAACGGGGGAGAAGGCCGGGGGCAAGGCGAAATCGCGCCAGCAGGTCGCGAAAATGGTCGGGATTCTTGATCGTCACCACCTCGCCCGGGCGCGGCCGCAGTTTGGCGTCGAGGCGGAGCAGCCAGAAACGCAAGGCCGCGGCCCGGCGCAGGGCCGGCCAGGCCAGCCTTTCGGCCTCGCTCAACGGACGGCGGGCGGCATAGCCGGCGCACAGCGCGACCAGTTCCGCCGCCCCGGCGCACCAGTCGTTGGCGACGACGGCCAGGTCGAGGAGCAGCACGTCCTCACCGGCGAAATAGAAATCGAGCACGCCGGACAGTCGACCGTCGGCATCCCACAGCACGTTGTCGCGGAAGAGGTCGGCGTGGATCACCCCGCGCGGCAGCGCCAACCAGTCCTGGGCCGCCTGGTAGGCCAGCTCGTCGGCGAGCAGCGCCGCCTCGGCGGCATCGAGGCGGGGCAGCAGCTCGTGGCCGACCCGCTGGCACCAGTCGCGGCCGCAGGGATTGGCCAGCGCCCCGGGCATGTCGGCCGCCGCCAGGTGGAGGCCGGCCAGCACCGCGCCGAGCGCCCGGCACTGGTCGGCGTCCGGCTTGTCCAGCGCCTGGCCGGGCAGGCAGGTGAACAGCGCCGCCGGCTTGCCGGCCAGCGGCCGCCAGCGCCGCCCCTGGTCATCGGCCAGCGGTTGCGGGCAGGGCAGACCGCGGCCAGCCAGGCGATCCTGCAGCGCCAGGTAGAAATCGAGGGCGGCCGGAGCGATGCGCTCGAACAGCGTGAGCACGAAGCGACCGCGCCCGGTGGTCACGAAATAGTTGGAGTTCTGCATGCCGGCGGCGATGCCGGCGTGGTCGAGCAATTCGCCCAGCCCGAGGGGCTGGAGCCAGGCCGCGAGTTCGGCGTGCCCGACGGTGGTGTAGACGGACAAGGTTCAGTTCAGGGGCGGATCGCCCTCACCAGCTGTGGATGATCCACATCGGCGGCTTGACCGGACGATGATCGATATTGACCTCGACGAACTGGCCGTCGCCCTGGCGATCGACCAAGTAGTAGGCGGGGCCGACGGCCGGCGTCACCTTGATCATGAACAGCTTGCCGCGGATGCGGTATTCCTCGTGGGTTTCCGTTTCCTTCTTGACGATGGTCACCTGCGGTTCGAGCGCCTCGTCGAAGGCCTCCATGCCCTGCGGCGGGGGCGGCACGGGCGGCAGGGGCTGGAGGTCGCCCTTCTGGGCCCAGGCAGGCAGGGCAGCGAGCAGCAGGATGGGAAGAAGGCGGCGCATGATGGAATCCTCGGTGGCTATGCCCGGATTTTACAGGTTGAGCATCAACTCGTGTTCGTTCGGCAAAGGCCCGAAGGGACGGGATTCGTAGTGCTTGAAGATGGCTTCGACGACCTTTTCCGGCTCGTCGATCAGCTGGATCAGGTTCATGTCTTCCGGATCGACCATGCCCTCGGCCACCAGGCGGTCCTTGAACCAGGCCAGCATGCCGCCCCAGAACTCCGAGCAGACGAGGATGAGCGGGATCTTGCGGGCCTTGCCGGTCTGGATCAGGGTCAGCGCCTCCATCAGCTCGTCGAGGGTGCCGAAACCGCCGGGCATGACGACGTAGGCGCTGGCGAAGCGGACGAACATGTACTTGCGGGCGAAGAAGTGGCGGAAGGTCTGCGAGATGTCCTGGTAGGGATTGTTGGCCTGCTCGTGCGGCAGCTGGATGTTGAGGCCGACCGACGGCGACTTGCCGAAGAAGGCGCCCTTGTTGGCCGCTTCCATGATGCCCGGCCCGCCGCCGGAAATCACCGAGAAGCCGGAATCGGACAGCAGGCGGGCCGTTTGCTCGGTCAGTTTGTAGTACGGCGACTCCGGCTGGACGCGAGCGCTGCCGAACAGCGTGACAGCCGGCTTGATCGCCGCCAGCCGCTCAGTCGCCTCGACGAACTCTGACATAATGCCGAAAATCCGCCACGACTCGCGGGCCGTCGTGTTCTTCAGCACGGCCTCGGTCTCGACGCCCATCTCCAGCTTATCGTTCTCGGTCAACTCATGCCTCTCTTATTGTTGGTGGACGGTTCGTCCTATCTCTATCGCGCCTTCCACGCCCTGCCCGACCTGCGCAACCAGGCCGGCGAGCCGACGGGCGCCATCTACGGCGTTCTGAACATGCTACGTCGTCTGGAGAGCGACTACAAGGCGGACTACAAGGCCGTCGTCTTCGACGCCAAGGGCAAGACCTTCCGCGACGACTGGTTCCCCGAATACAAGGCACACCGGCCGCCGATGCCCGATGACCTGGTGCAGCAGATCGAGCCATTGCACGCCGCCATCAAGGCGGCCGGCTGGCCGCTGCTGATGGTGGACGGCGTCGAGGCCGACGATGTGATCGGCACCTTGGCGACGAATGCCGCGGTCGACGGCATAAACACGCTGATTTCGACCGGCGACAAGGACCTGACCCAACTGGTCAGCCCCCATGTCCGCTGGTACAACACGATGAGCAACGAGCTGCTCGACGCGGCCGGCGTCGAGGCCAAGTTCGGCGTGCCGCCGGAGAAGATCGTCGATTACCTGGCCCTGGTCGGCGACACCGTCGACGGCGTTCCCGGCGTCGCCAAGTGCGGCCCGAAGACGGCGCTCAAGTGGCTCAACCAGTACGGCTCGCTCGACGAGATCGTCGCCCATGCCGACGAGATCGGCGGCGTCGTCGGCCAGAACCTGCGCGACCACCTCGGTTTTTTGCCGCTCGGCCGGAAGCTGGTTACCGTCGCCTGCGACCTGAGCGGCCTGCCCGCCCCGACTTCGCTGACCACGGCGCCGCGCGACACCGATGCCCTGCGCGAACTGTACACGCGCTACCAGTTCCGCAGCTGGCTGGGCGAAATCGACGGCCCGGAAGCGGCCGCCGCCGTGCCGGCCCGCGAGGGGCTGAACCCGACTGCGCCCACCGCAGCCGCCCCGCTCGAGGTCAACTACGAAACCGTGCTGACCTGGCCGCAATTCGACGCCTGGCTGGCCAAAATCGAGGCCGCCGAACTGACCGCGCTCGACACCGAAACGACCAGCCTCGATGCCTTCGAAGCCCGCATCGTCGGCATCTCGCTGTCGGTGACGCCCGGCGCGGCCTGCTACATCCCGCTCGCCCACACCGCACCCGGCGTCGCCGACCAGCTGCCGCGCGACGAAGTGCTGGCCAAGCTGAAACCCTGGCTTGCCGCGGTCGACCGGAAAAAAGTGCTGCAAAACGCCAAGTACGACCAACACGTCTTCGCCAACCACGGCATCACGCTGGCCGGCATCGCCCACGACACCCTACTGCAAAGCTACGTCATCGAGTCCGACAAGGGCCACGACCTCGGCCAGCTGTGCACCCGCCACCTCGGGCTGGCCACCATCGCCTACGAAGACCTCTGCGGCAAGGGCGCCAAGCAGATTTCCTTCGACCAGGTCGACATCGAGCGCGCCGCCACCTACTCGGCCGAGGACGCCGACGTCACGCTACGCGTGCACAACGTGCTGCACCCGCGCTTTGCCGGCGAAGCCGGCCTCTCCCGCATCTACCACGACATCGAGATGCCGGTCCGCCAGGTCATCTGGCAGATCGAGCGCAACGGCATCCTGGTCGACGCCGCAGTCCTGGCCCGGCAGAGCCACGAGATGGGCCAGAAGATCATGGCCCTCGAAGCGCAGGCCTACGAGCTGGCCGGCCAGCCGTTCAACCTTGCCTCGCCGAAGCAGCTGGCCGACATCCTGTTCGAGAAGCAGGGACTGCCGGTCAAGAAGAAAACCCCGTCCGGCGGCCCGTCGACCGACGAGGAAGTGCTCTCCGAACTGGCCCTCGACTACCCGCTGCCCAAGCTGCTGCTCGAACACCGCAGCCTGTCCAAGCTGAAGGGCACCTACACCGACAAGCTGCCGCGCATGGTCAATGCGCAGACCGGCCGGGTGCACACCAGCTTCGCCCAGGCCGCCGTGGTCACCGGCCGGCTCGCTTCGAGCGACCCCAACCTGCAGAACATCCCGGTGCGCAGCGAGGAAGGCCGCAAGATCCGCACCGCCTTCATCGCCCCGCCCGGCTCCAGCATCGTCTCGGCCGACTATTCGCAGATCGAGCTGCGCATCATGGCGCATTTGTCGGGCGACGCCGGCCTGCGCGACGCCTTCGCCCACGGCGAGGACGTGCACCGGGCAACGGCCGGCGAGATTTTCGGCGTCACGCCGCTCGAAGTCGGCCCCGACCAGCGCCGCGTCGCCAAGAGCATCAATTTCGGCCTGATCTACGGCATGAGTGCCTTCGGCCTGGCCCGCCAGCTCGGGCTGGAGCGCAGTGCGGCGCAGACCTACATCGACCGCTATTTCGCCCGTTATCCCGGCGTCGCCCGCTACATGGAAGAAGCCCGCGAAACAGCCCGCGAGCACGGCTATGTCGAAACCGCCTTCGGCCGCCGGCTGTGGTTCCCCGACATCCGGTCGAGCAACGGCAACCGCCGCCAGGGGGCCGAACGCGCGGCGATCAACGCGCCGATGCAAGGCACGGCGGCCGACCTGATCAAGCTGGCGATGATCGCCGTGCAGGACTGGCTGGAAAAATCGGCGATGCAATCGAAACTGGTCCTGCAGGTGCACGACGAACTGCTGCTCGAAGTGCCGGACGCCGAACTCATGGACGTGCGCACCCACCTGCCCCGCCTGATGAGCCAGGTCGCCGAGCTGAAGGTGCCGCTGGTCGTCGAGGTCGGCGTCGGGCCGAACTGGGAAGCGGCGCACTAGCAACACCCACCCCGGGCCGCAACCGGGCGGCACAGCGCGCTGCCTGTCGTCAGGCAGGCAATCGCTACCGGCGGGTCGGCTTAAGTTTGCTTTAAGCCGGCCTCATTAGCCTTGCGACATATACCTTCGTCAAGGCCCGTCATGTTGCCCGCCCGCCCGCATCGCCTGCCCAGCCGCCCCCCGGCTCCGACCGTGCGCCACACGGTGCTCGGCGCGCCGCGCCGGGGCGCCGCCGAAAGCTTCATCCGCCAGATCTTCCGCCGGCACTACGGGGCCGAGGTACGCAGCTTCGCGCCCAACCTGATGCTGCTCGAAGACGGCCAGCGCATCGCCGCCGCCGCCGGCTGGCGCTGCGCCGGCGACGAGGCGCTGTTCCTCGAGACTTACCTCGACGAGCCGATCGACCAGGCCTTGACCCGGCTGGCCGGCCAGCCGGTATGCCGCCGGCGCATCGTCGAAGTCGGCCACCTGGCGGCCGGCCAGCCGGGCAGCAGCAGCCGGGTCATCCTCGCCCTGGCCGACCATCTCGACCGCCTCGGCTACGAGTGGGTGGTGTTCACCGCCACCCGCCAGCTGATCGGCATTTTCCAGCGCCTCGGCCTGCCCCCCCTCGCCCTCGCCCCGGCCGACCCGGCCCGTCTCGGCGCCGACGCCGCCGACTGGGGCAGCTACTACGCCAGCGGGCCTATCGTTGTCGCCGGCCGGATCAGGCTGGCCCTCGACAAGGCGGCACACCATGGCTGAGTTTTCCTGGCTGAACCTGGCCCGGCGCCGGCCCGACGAGGTCCTGCTGGTGGCGCCGGGCCGGCGCTGGCTGGTCGCCGAGGTGCTGGCCGAACTGTCGGCGCTGATGCCCCGCCTCGACGACAGCCGCGTCGTCGGCGTGCTGGCCGACAACAGCCCGGCCTGGGTGATGGCCGACCTGGCCATCCGCGAAGCTGGCAAGGTGCACCTGCCGCTGCCCGCCTTTTTCACCGCCCAACAGCTGAGCCACGCCCTCGAGCAGAGCCGGGCCGACACCCTGCTCACCGACCAGCCGGAGCGCATCGGCGCCCTCGACCTCGGCTTCGTCATCACCGGCCACTGGCAGGGCCTGACCTGGATGCGCCGGGTGGTCGACGCCGTCGCCCTGCCGGCCGGCACCGCCAAGATTTCCTTCACCTCGGGCAGCACCGGCGCCCCCAAGGGCGTCTGCCTGAGCGGCGACGGCGTGATCGACACGGCGCAGGCCGTCGTCGACCGCCTGGCCGACCTGCCGCTCGGCCACCACCTGGCCGTGCTGCCGCTCGCCCTACTGCTCGAGAACGTCGCCGGCGCCTATGCCCCGCTGCTGCGCGGCCTGCCGGTGCACCTGCCGCCGCTGGCCAGCCTCGGCTGGCGCGGCATGGCCGGCTTCGACCCGGCCGCCCTCGATGCCGCCGTCGGCGCGGACGGCCCGGGCAGCCTGATCCTCGTCCCCGAACTGCTCAAGGCGTGGATTGCATTTTTGGCCCATTTTTCCCGTCGACCGTCGGCATCGCTGCGCTTCGTCGCCGTCGGCGGCGCCCGGGTCGCCCCCGGCCTGCTCGACGCCGCCCGCCGCCTGGGCATCCCGGCCTACCAGGGCTACGGCCTGACCGAGGCCGGCTCGGTGCTCACCCTCAACCGCCCGGGCGACGACGGCGACGGCGTCGGCCGCCCGCTCGGGCACGCCAGCCTGCGCCTGGAGGCCGGCGAGGTCATGGTGCGCAGCCCG
This sequence comes from Dechloromonas sp. Dech2017, assembly GCA_009469585.1. Taxonomy (GTDB): domain Bacteria; phylum Pseudomonadota; class Gammaproteobacteria; order Burkholderiales; family Rhodocyclaceae; genus Azonexus. The sequence goes on along the minus strand of SSXW01000018.1, from coordinate 18,211 downwards.
GCCTTTCTCGGCTACGCCGGCAGCCCCGGCCCGGCCAGCACCGAATTCGCCACCGGCGACCTCGGCCACCTCGACCCGGCCGGTCACCTGCACCTGGACGGTCGCCGCAAGAACCTGCTGATCACCTCCTTCGGCCGCAACATCTCGCCGGAATGGATCGAGGCGGCGCTGCTCGCCAGCCCGGCCGTCGCCCAGTGCGTCGTCGTCGGCGACGGCCGGCCGGCGCCGACGGCGATCATCGTCGCCCTGCCGGGGGCGACGCCGGCCGCCATCGACGGCGCGGTAGCCGCCGTCAACGCCGCCCTGCCCGACTACGCCCGCCTCGCCGGCTGGCTGCCCAGCCCCCCGTTCACCGCCGACAACGGGCTGGCCACCGGCAACGGCCGGCCGCGCCGCGAAGCCATCACCGAACGCCACGCCGCCGGCCTGGCCGCCCTCTACGCCAACCAGGAAACCACCGATGTCCTTCTATGACCGCCTGCAAGCCGAAACCGCAGCCGCCCGCAGCTGGCTGCTGACCGCGCCCATCGTCACCGACTGCCTGCAAGGCGAGGTCTCGCTCGACAGTTACCGTGCCTTCCTCGGCCAGGCCTTTCACCACGTCCGCCACACCACGCCGCTGCTCATGACGCTGGGCGGTCGCCTGCCCGAACGCCTGGGCTGGCTGCGCCGCGCCGTCGCCGAGTACATCGACGAGGAAATCGGCCACGAGGAATGGATCCTCGCCGACATCGCCGCCACCGGCGGCGACGCCGAGGCCATCCGCCGCAGCCGGCCCGGGCTGGCCGCCGAGGTCATGGTGGCCTACGCCTACGACCTGATCAACCGCGGCAACCCAGCCGCTTTCTTCGGCATGGTCTTCGTTCTCGAAGGGACCAGCGTCGCCCTCGCCCTGACCGCCGCCGACCGCATCCAGGAGGCCCTGGCCCTGCCCGACCGGGCCTTCTCCTACCTGCGCTCGCACGGCACGCTCGACCAACAGCACACCCGCCACCTGGCCGACCTGCTGGAAAAAATGGAAGCGGCCGACCAGGAGGACGTCATCCACGCCGCCCGCGTCTTCTTCAAGCTCTACGGCGACGTTTTCCGCGGTTTGCCGACCGGGAGCCAGGCATGCAACTGAACCAGGCCCGCATCGTACTGACCGGCGCCACCGGCGGCCTCGGCGAAGCCCTCGCCGGGCAGCTGGCGGCGGCCGGTGCCGCCCTCCTGGTGCACGGCCGCGACAGCGGCCGGCTGGCCGCCCTGACGCTACCGGCCGGCGCCGAAATCAAGCGCCTGCCGGCCGACCTGACCACAGCCGAGGGCGTCGCCCGCCTGGCCGAGGCAGCCCGCCACTTCCGCGCCAACGTGCTGATCAACAACGCCGGCGTCGGCGGTTTCGGCCTGTTCGACGGGCAGGCCTGGCCCGAGGTCGAGCGCATCCTGGCCACCAACCTGCAGGCCCCCGTCCACCTCACCCACGCCCTGCTCCCCTGGCTCAAGGAACAGCCGGCGGCGGCCATCGTCAATATCGGCTCGGCCTTCGGCAGCATCCCCTTCGCCGGCTTCGCCGCCTACTCGGCGGCCAAGGCCGGGCTGCGCGCCTTGTCGACTGCCCTGCGCCGCGAACTGGCCGACACCCCGGTCCGCGTCATCCACATTTCGCCGCGCGCCATCGACACACCGCTCAATTCGCCGGCCGTCAACGCCCTCAACCTCGAACTCGGCAACGCCTGCGACCACCCCGAGCGGGTCGCCGCCCAAGTCGTCGCCGCCCTGCGCAAGGGCACGGCCGAGCGCCACATCGGCTTCCCCGAGCAACTGTTCGCCTGGCTCAACGGCGCCGCCCGCCCCCTCGTCGACCGCGGCCTGGCCGGCAAGCTCGCCACCATCAAACAACACGCCAAAACCCGCTGACTTCCATGAAAGTGCCTGCCATGACCGTTCTCAAACACCTCCTCCTCGCCCCCCTCCTCTTCGCCGCCGGCTCGCTGCTCGCCGCCGGCAACGACGACCTGGTCCGCCCGATCCAGACCCAGTGGGCCGAAATCAAGTACCGCCAGCCGGAAAAGCAGCAGGCCGAGCTCTACCGTGCCCTCGCCCAGCAGGCCCACAAGGTGTCGGAGAGCAACCCCAACGCTGCCGAGGCGCTGATCTGGGAAGCCATCGTCGTTTCCAGCGAGGCCGGCGCCCGGGGCGGCCTGGGCGCCTTGTCGCTGGCCAAGGAATCGAAGCGCCTGCTCGAGGAAAGCCTGAAGCTCGACGAGAAGGCCCTCAGCGGCTCGGCCTACACCAGCCTGGCGACGCTCTACGCCAAGGTGCCGTTCTGGCCGATCGGCTTCGGCGACAAGAAGCTGGCCGAGGAATTGTTCCGGAAATCGCTGGCCGTCAATCCGCAGGGTATTGACCCCAACTTCCTTTATGGCGAGTATCTGGCCGACCAGAACCGCCCGGCCGAAGCCCGCGCCTTTCTTGAAGCGGCGCTCAAGGCGCCGCCCCGGCCCGGCCGCGAACTGGCCGACAGCGGCCGGCGCCAGGAAGTCCAGGCCCTGCTCAACCGGATAGCCAAGGATGCACGCTAATTGAGAATACTGCTGGTTGAAGACGACGCCCTGCTCGGCGACGGCATCCGGGCCGGCCTCCGGCTGGCCGACTACGCCGTGGACTGGGTGAGCGACGGCGACCAGGCGCAACGCGCCCTGCTCGACCATGCCTACGACGCCTGCGTGCTCGACCTCGGCCTGCCCAAACGCGACGGCCTGGCCGTGCTGCGCGAACTGCGCCAGCGCGGCAGCCACCTGCCGGTACTCATTCTCACCGCCCGCGACAGCAGCAGCGACAAGATCGCCGGCCTCGACAGCGGCGCCGACGACTATCTGGTCAAACCCTTCGACCTCGCCGAACTGCAGGCCCGTCTGCGCGCCCTGCTCCGCCGGGCCGGCGGCAGCGCCACGCCGACCATCGTGCACGGCGAGCTGGTGCTCGACCCAGCCGCCCGCAAGGTGACGCTGGGCGGCCAGCCGGTCAGCCTGTCGGCCCGCGAGTTCGCCGTGCTGCAGGATTTCCTGACCCACCGCAACCAGATCCGCAGCCGCGCCCAGCTCGAGGAAAGCCTCTACGCCTGGGGCGAGGAAACGGGCAGCAACACGGTCGAGGTGTACATCCACCATCTGCGCAAGAAGCTCGGCCCCGATTTCATCCGCACCGTGCGCGGTTTCGGCTACCAGCTCGGCGACGCGCGCTGATGCCCGCCCGCCAGAGCCGCTATCGCTCGCTGCGCTGGGGCCTGTTGCGGGTGGTCGGCCTGGCGGCGCTGGTCGTGTGGACGCTGACCGTCCTGTTCAGTTACCAGCAGGCCCTGCACGAGGCCGAGGAGATGATGGACGGCCACCTCGCCCACTCGGCCCGCCTGCTCCAGGCGCTGACGCGCAGCAACGAAAGCCGCCTCGACGAACTGGCCGAACGGCTGGCCGTGGTCAACAAGCGCGACCCCGGGGTCTATGAACCGCCGGTCGAATTCCAGATCGGCCGGGGTGACGGCAGCATCCTGATCCGCTCGGCCGATGCGCCGGAGATTCCCATTCTCGGCGCCCCTGGCTTCACCGAAATCGAGCGCGACGGCAACGGCTGGCGCCTGCTCAACACCGTTTCCGACGATGGCGCCTACCGCATCCAGGTGTCGCAGGCGATGAGCGTGCGCGAGTACGAGGCCTTCGAGGTAGCCAGCCACACCAGCCTGCCGCTGGCCATCATCCTGCCGCTGCTGCTGCTCGCCCTCTATCTTTCGATCCGGCGTGGCCTGCGACCGCTCGACGAACTGGCCGCCGACGTCGCGGCACGCTCGCCGGAAAACCTGGCGGCGCTGCCCCGCCAGAACATCCCGCAGGAAGTCCGGCCGCTGCTCGTCGCCCTCAACCGCCTGCTCGGTCGCCTCGACCAGGCGCTGGAAAGCGAACGGCGCTTCACCGCCGACGCCGCCCACGAGCTGCGCACGCCGCTGGCCGCCGTCAAGATCCAGACCCAGGTGGCGCTGGCCAGCACCGATCCGCAAAAGCACGCCCACGCGCTGCAGCAGATCCTGGCCGGGGTCGACCGGAGCAGCCGGCTGGTCGACCAGTTGCTGCGCCTGGCCCGCCTCGACCCCCTGGCCGACATCCCCGACCCGCAGCCGGTCGATCTCCTCGACCTGGCCGAGGACGCCATGCTCGCCGCCAATGCCGGCGCCGACGACGACAGCGGCCGGGTCGGCCTGGGCGAGGCCGCTTCGGCCAGCGTGCTCGGCGACAGCGACCTGCTCGGGATCGCCGTGCGCAACCTGGTCGACAACGCCTTGCGCTACGCGCCGGCGCCCGGCCGGGTGCGGATCGACGTCGGCTGCGACGAACACGGCCCGCGGCTGGCTGTCGTCGACCACGGGCCGGGCGTTCCGGCGGCCGATCTCGGGCGGCTGAGCGAGCGCTTCTACCGCGGCCGCGAAGTCAGCGCCGAGGGCAGCGGCCTGGGGCTGGCCATCGTCGCCCGCATCGCCGAACTGCACGGCGCCCGCCTCGAGTTCGCCAACGGCGAGAACGGCGGCTTCAGCGCCACGCTGCGCTGGTAGGCGGGCCGATCGCTGCGGTCAACGGCAAAAAACGGCTAAAACCAGGATTTCTTCCAGGCGAAGGCGTAGCTGGTCTGGGCCGCAATGGCTTCGCAGCGGCCGTTGCTCATGCCGGCATTGACCAGGAACCAGGCGTCTTCGCCGGGCTGCCTGAGGTCGATGGCGCGGGCCAGGTCGAAACATTCCCGGGCGTGCTCCTCGAGGACCAGGCCGTAGCGGCTGCCGTCCTCGGCCAGCCAGGCGCGCAGGTTGGCATCCGACTGTGGGTTGGTCTTGCCGAAATGGCGCAGCGGGTTGCGCGAATAGATCCAGACGCCTTCCAGCCAGCCGCCCAGCCCGATTTCCTGCTGCGTGCCGACGCTCTCGGCGACCTGCTGCATCATCCGCTCGCTGCCGGAGTAGCGCGATTTCCAGATCTCGAAGCCGCCGAAGGCGAACAGCAGGCCGGCCCAGACGACGACCAGCGTCCGCCCGTGGCGGACGACCCAGCGCCCCTGCCATTGCTCGAGCAGGCCGGGCAGCACGGCGGCGACGACCATCGCCCAGGCGATCACCGCCGGGTAAATGTAGAGCTTGCGCTTGCCGCTGCCCAGGCTGAAGAGGACGACGACGAGCAGCATCCAGCTGAGCAGCACGATGATCCGCCCGTCCTTCTCCCGCCAGCGGCGGAACCAGGCGACGGCCAGCCAGGGCAGCAGCAGCACGGCCGGCAGCCAGTACTTGGGGATGACATTGAGCGCGTAGAACCAGAAGGGCTCGACGTGGTGCCAGGCGTTGGTGAAGCGCTCGGCGGTCTGGCGGTAGAAGATGCTGTACAGGTAGGCGTGGCTTTCGGCGTCGCCGTGCACGCCGGCCACCCACAGCACCGGGCCGATCCAGATAGCCGCCGTCAGCCCGATCAGGACCATGCCGAGCAGCCACTTGCCGGCCGAGGCCGGATGGCGGACGACGCCGCTCGCCCCGATCTTCAGCGCGTAAACGTAGGGGATGAGCAGCATGGCCGGGAAGAAGCCGACGCCCTTGGTGATGATGCCCAGGCCGCAGGCGACGCAGGCCGCGTAGTACCAGCCCCAGCTGCGTTCGACCAGCAGGTGGCGGGCGAAGCCGTAGAAGCCGATGCTCATCCACAGGCAGAGCAGGGCGTCGATCTGGCCATTGCGCAGCACGGCGTGGGTCTGCATGGTGAGCAGAAAGAGGCCGCCGGCGATCAGCGCCCGCTGGCGGTCGTACAGCCGCCGGGTGAGGTCGTGGATGAGCAGGGTGGCAACGACGCCGCTGAGCAGCCCGGGGAAGAGCAGCGCGAACTTGGCCGAGCCGGTCAGCCAGGCGACGCCGGCCAGCGTCCAGAAGAAGAGCGGCGGCTTCTCGCCGTAGAGCTCGCCGGCCCGGTGCGGAATCAGCCAGGCGCCGTTCTGCAGCATCTCCAGCGCGATACCGATGAAGCGCTCCTCGTCGACGTGGCCGGGAAAGCGCAGGCCGATGCCGGCCCCGATCAGGATCAGGGCGGCGAGCAGCAGCCACAGGCGGTCTTTGTCTTCAAGCAAACGGTTCATGGGTGGTGCGCACGGTTTATCGGGGGCGTCCGGGCGAAGCCCGACATTAGATCAACGCCGGCCCGCCCTGCCTAGCCCCGCCAGGGTAAAGATTCGCTATTTCGCTTTTTTGAACCGGGCCAGCCAGCCGCCGACCTGCCCCGTCCGGGGCCGGATCATGGACCGGCCGGATTAAGCCCAGCTTAAGGGTCGAAATGCAGGCTCAGCCGCTCGCCGTAGCCCGGCCGGCAAGCCAGGCTGTCGGCAATCGACCGGCCGTCGGCCGCCGCCTGCAACAGGCGCATGACGCCGCCGTGGGTGACCACGACCGCCTCGCTGACCCGCAAACTGGCGACAAAATCGAGCGCCCGCCGCTGCACGGCCAGCGGCGATTCGCCGCCGGGCGGCGCGTAGCCGGCAACGTCGGCCGCCCAGGCATCGAGTTCGCGGCGCGGGATGGCATCCCAGGCGACGCCCTCCCAGCGGCCAAAATCCATTTCGACCAGCCGCCCATCGATGACCGGCTGCGGGTGGAGCAGCCCGGCCAGTTCGCGGCAACGGCGCAGCGGGCTGCTCCACACCGGCAGGCCGGGCGGCAGTTCGGCCAACAGGCGGGAGGCCAGGGATTTTGCGTTTTCGGCCGGAATATCCAGTCGACCGTAGCAGACGCCCGGATCGACCAGCGGCCGCGGGTGACGGATCAGATGCAGCAGCATGCGGGCGAGCCGACCGCTTCAGCCGACCAGACCGGCACCCAGCGTCGCCACCGCCACGGTCAGCGCGCCGAGCAACAAGTTGCCCGCCACCAGCCGGCGAATGCTATTCAACGAAGCCCCCGCCGCCGGCCAGTCCTGCGCCGCCACCGCCGCCTGCAGCTTGGGAAAAAGCGCCAGGTAGATCACCGCGAAAATCGCCGCCATCAGCAAACCCAGCCCGGCCATCGCATGCCAGTGCCCCGGCGCCTGGGCAAACCCCACCGCCCCCATGCGGGCGAACCCGGAGAACACGATGACGACCACGGCCAGCCCCACCACCCGGAAAAACCGCCCAAGCACCGCCGCCATCAGCGCCAGGCGCTGCGCCGGCGGCAACTGCTCGGCAACCACCGGCCGCAGGCAGAAATGCGCAAAAAACATCCCGCCGACCCAGACGATGACTGCGGCGAGGTGGAGGAAAAGGAGGACGGTGTGCATGGATGGCTCTTGGTGAACAGGTGGCTAGATTTTACGACTAGCCAGGTAGCACTGGGCTTGAGAAACGATACGAGCCTAGACTGTCGAAATTACTTACACACCGGGCAAAAACTCATCTACGAACCATTAATTTTCATAAAGTTACATTAATGGCCCGGTTCATGCTTAACAGAAACCATTTTTACTCTAGGCTATGGGTCACAAAAATGTCCTCCTCTAAAAAAATTCTTGGCGCTGGCCTGTGCTTAGCTGCCTGCCTATTCGCTCAGGGAACCTGGGCGGCACCGACCTCCATCTCGCAAGCAGCTTTTTCCGGCGCCGAGACGGTCATTGACTTCAATTCGATCGCGGACACCCAGTCAATTACCAATCAATACTCCGCTCAAGGAGTTACGTTTAGCGGCGCTCTGGTAGGTATGACAAACCCGGGTGACACCAATATCTTCAACGGTAGCACTATCGCCTCAAATTGGATTTATGCCCCCGGCCCCGGAAACACCGGATCGAGTTGGACTGCTGTATTTGGCTCTGTCCAAAACCTGGTCGGTTTTTTGGTTGAATCGAACTCTAATGACGATGTAACTATCGAGGCTTTTTTGGGGCTGGCTTCTTTGGGCTCCGTGAATTTCCCAAATCCTAATGGCGCCCCAGCCGACTTCATTGGCATTGAAGAATTGGGCGGCTTTGATCGTATTACTGTGACAACGGCGACCAATGACAACGGCTTTTTCGCCATGGACAATTTCAGATTCGAAGCTAGTAACCGTAGCCAAGTTCCCGAGCCTGGTTCCCTAGCATTACTCGGACTCGGATTGACGGGCATTCTGTTCGCACGGCGTCGTAGCAGAGTTTAGAAAGCGCATTCATCAGATTAATGTAGAGGGGGGGCTTAATGCCCCCCCCTCTACATTAATCACTACCCTTTCTCAGCTCCCTGGAAGTTTGATAACGTCCCCAGGAATACTCCCACTCCTCCTGCGCCACACCAGACACCGGTTGTTCGACGGCATCGCCCTGTCGTCGATCAGTTCCAGTCCCGCCCGGGCGGCCAGCGCGGCGACCTGCTCGAAGTCGCGAAGGCCTTGGTGCGGGGCTTTTTCCTTCAGCGATCGGTCGAAGGCGGCGTTGCTGTCGCTGGTATGGCGGCCGCCGTAGTTGAAGGGGCCGTAGATGACCAGCTTGGCGCCGTCGGCCAGCACGCTGGGGAGGCCGGCGAAGAGGGCCTCGACGGCCGGCCAGGGCATGATGTGCAGGGTGTTGGCGGTGAAGGCGGCGTCGTAGCGGCCGGCCGGCCAGGGGCCGAGGACGTCAAGTTCGAAAGGCGGCAGCACGTTGGGCAGCGCCGCCTCGGCCAGCCAGGCGCGGATGCCGGGCAGGAAATCCGGCCGGTCGGAGGTCTGCCAGGTGAGATGCGGCAGGTGGCGGGCGAAGTGGATGGCGTGCTGGCCGGTGCCGCTGCCGATTTCCAGCACCTGCCGGCGGTCGGCGAAGACCTCGCGGAGCACGGCGAGGATGGGCTCGCGGTTTCTGGCGGTGGAGGAGGCGTCGGGTTTTTCCATGGTCGGCGGCTTGGCAGGATGGCGCCAGTTTAGCGGCAAACCGGGGCCAAGCCGGCGCGTCGAAATTTCGATTTTGGCCGTTTTTTCCGGTCGACCGCAGCGACGGAAAATTGCTTGAAAAGGGGGCAGCCCGACGCCGCCCCCTCGCCCTCAGCGGGCGCTGACTGCCTTGGCGCGCAGTTGCGTGCAGTATTGCGTGCCGACCAGGCGGTAGCCCCAGGTTTCCTGGACCTCGACATCGGCGATGAAGTCGCCGGCCGCCTGCCGTTCGAGCTCGGCGTAGGCCGCTGCCATACGGCCGTTGATGGCGATCGGGATGAAGAGGAAGAGCTGGAAGCCGCAGGCCTCGGCCGAGATGGCGCGGTATTGGCCGGTGGGCAGCGGCCCCTTGACCCGGCTGCCGAGTTGGACCGCCTGGCCGGCGCATCCGGCAAGCAGGGCGATGGTCGTCAGGCCGATGGCCAGGCGTTGGATCAGACGCTTCATTTGATCGCCTCCCCGCTCACCTTGACGCAGCGCGCCGTGCCGATCAGCCACCAGAACCAGTCTTCGCTGATCGTCACGTCGACCAGCGCGGTGGCGCCCGGCACCTTGTTGAGGGCGTCGATGTAGGCATTCTCGACGCGACTGTTGAGGCCCATCGGAATGGCGTAGTAGCCGGTGGCCAGCACGCCGAGGCTGCCGCAGGCCTCGCCGGCGGTTGGCCCGAGGCGCTGGAATTCGGCCGGTGGCATCGGCGCCACCTTGGTAAAGCCCGAGGCACAACCGCCTGCCGCCAGCGCGGCGAGCAAAGGCAGCGCCACGGACAGGCATTGCTTGATTTTCATATTATTTTTCCCTTCCGGCTCGGTGAAAGTTGACTGCGCGGAGCAGGCAGCCGGCGCCTTATCCGGGCGGCATGTTACAGCCCGAAACGCTTGCGGGACAGGGATTTCGACAAATTCTGGCGATCAGGCGCGGAGCGCCAGCCCGAGATAGAAGCCGAGTTCGGCCACTTGCTGCGCGGCACCCAGGCAGTCGCCGGTGTAGCCGCCCAGCCAGCGCCGGCACTTGGCGGCCAGCCACAGGGTGGCCAGCGCCGCCAGCGCCACGGCGGGCAGGGCCTGGCCGGGGGCGAGCAGGGCCAGCGGCAGGGCGGCGAACAGCAGGGCCACGGCCAGCCGACCGACGCCGAGCCGGGCGGCCAGCGGGCGGGCCTTGCTCGCCGCGTCGTCGCGGGCGTAATCCATGAAGGCCATCAGGCTGACGGCAAAAAAGCGCGACACGGCGTGGCCGGCGAGCAGCGCCCAGGGCAGCAACGCGGCGTCGAGCCCGGCGAGCAGCGCGAACTTGCCGAGCAGGGCGATGACGACGGCGATGACGCCGTAGCTGCCGACCCGCGAGTCCTTCATGATGGCCAGGATTTTCGCCTTGTCCCAGCCGCCGCCCAGGCCGTCGGCCGTATCGGCCAGGCCGTCCTCGTGGAAGGCGCCGGTGGCGTACAGGGTCGCCGCCATGGCCAGCAGCACGGCCACCGGCGGCGCCCACAGCTGCGCCGCCAGCCAGAAGACCAGGGCGCCGAGGCCGCCGACCAGCAGGCCGACGGCCGGCAGGTAGCTGGCCGACTGGCCGAGCGCCGCCGCCGAATGGCCGAGCCGGGCCGGCACCGGCAGCCGGGTGAAGTAGCCGACGGCGCCGAGGAAGGCGTCGAGTTCGCGACGGATCAGGCCGCTTCGCTGCATTTTTCGGCAACGCCGGCCGATTCGAAGCTGGCCATTTCGTTGAGGAAGGCGACGGCAGCCGCGACCAGCGGCCAGGCCAGCGCGGCGCCGGTGCCTTCGCCCAGGCGCAGGCCGAGGTCGAGCAGCGGTTCGGCGTCCATGGCCTGCAGCTGGGCGGCGTGGCCGGGCTCGGCCGAACGGTGGCAGAAGACGCAGTAATCGAGCAGCTCCGGCGCCAGCCGGCTGGCGACGAGCGCCGCGGCGCCGACGATGAAGCCGTCGATGAGCAGCACCATCTTCGCTTCGGCGGCGGCCAGCATGGCGCCGACCATGGTGGCGATCTCGAAGCCGCCGAACTCGGCAAGCACGGCGAAGGCATCGTCGTCGCCGCCGGCAGCGCGATAGCGGCGCAGGGCCTGGTCGAGCAGGGCCTGCTTGCGGGCCAGGCCGCCGTCGTCCAGCCCGGTGCCGCGGCCGACGCAGGCGGCGAGCGGGGTGCCGGTCAGGCAGTGGGTGATCAGCGAGGCCGAGGCGGTGTTGCCGATGCCCATTTCGCCGAAGCCAATGGCGTTGCAGCCGGCGGCGGCCAGGCCGAGGACGACGCCGGCCCCCTGCTCGATGGCCTGGGCGCACTGGGCGGCGGTCATCGCCGGCTGTTCGAGGTAGTTGGCGGTGCCCGGGGCGATCTTGAGGTCGATCAGGCCCTCGCGCTCGTCACCGAAATCGTGGGCCACGCCGGCATCGACCACCGACAGGCCGAGGCCGTTGTGGCGGGCGAAGACGTTGATGGCGGCGCCGCCGGCCAGGAAGTTCTCGACCATCTGCCAGGTGACATCCTGCGGGTAGGCCGAGACGCCGGCCTTGGCCGCCCCGTGGTCGCCGGCGAAAACCAGCATCTGCGGGTTGCTGAGGCGCGGCGCCAGCGACTGCTGGATGAGGCCCATCTGCACGGCCAGCCCTTCCAGCTGGCCGAGGGCGCCGAGCGGCTTGGTCTTGCGGTCGACGGCAAATTTCAGCGAATTTTCCAGGGCCCGGTCGGGGGCGGCAATGGCAAAGGAATGCATCCGATTCTCCAAAAAGCAAAAAGGGCTTCGCCGCGGCGCCAGGCTGCGGCGAAGCCCTGTCCACAGGCTTCGATGGTTTTTCCGACAGGTCTTCTGGCTTTCGGATCGTCCCGCTGGCCGCGCCTTCCCGGAAGATCTGTCTCTCTTCGTAGTGGCGTGTCCGGCCTTGGTCCCCGATTACAGCGGCGGGCCCGCCCCGGAATTGAAAAATTCGCACCGGGTTCCATGGTGTCGGAAGACGTGGATTATCCGTGCCGGCAAGGCACGATGCAAACGACAATTCGCCCATGGCGGCCCGATTCCCGGCACCGCCACCGGGCCATGCGCTACAGTGCACCCTTGCGCGCAACCTTGCCTTCAGAGGACGACCATGAAACGCCTATTCCTGTCACTCATCGCGCTGGCCATCCTGGGCTGTGCCGGTGGTCAGAAAGTGGAGACGCTGGCGCTGGGACAGACCGGTTGGCTCTCCTACCCCTCGTCGGTTGAAAAGCTGCAACTGTCGGGGCAACTGCAGTTGCCTGCCGGAGGCAAGCCGCCGTTCCCGGCCATCGTCCTGGCCCACGCCAGCGGCGGACTGGATGCCCGGGTCGATCGCTGGGCAGCCTATTTTCGGTCGCAAGGCATCGCCACCCTGAGCATCGATTATTTCGGCCCGCGCGGCGTGACCGCCACTTCCGCCACCCAGCCCATTCCCACGCACGACGCGTACGATGCGCTCCGCCTGCTCGGGTCGCACCCCCTGATCGCTCCCGGCCGCATCGCGATCATTGGCTTTTCCCGCGGTGGCAACCTGGTTCTGAATGCAGCCGACATGGGCGCTCACGAGGCCGGCGGACAGCAATTTGCCGGCTATATCGCCCTCTACCCATCGTGCGGCGTCGCCAACATTCGCAAGGGTGACGGCGCGCCCGTGCTGATCATGCTCGGCAGTCGCGACGACTTGGTGCCTGTCGTCCAGTGCGAAACCCTGGTCGACAACGCGCGCAGCAGGGGCAGGTCAGCTCAATTGGCCGTTTTCGAAGGCGGGCACCATGGCTGGGATGGCGACTTCAGCGGCATCTGGTACCACCGAGCGCTGAACACGTCCTACACGCTTCAGGCCGACACCCGGATAACTGAATTGTCACGGCTGGAGGCAATGCGCTTCCTGACCCCCCTGCTTTTCCCCTGACGGGCTGACCGTGACCGGCCACGATCCGAATTTCGAACCTGCCAAGGCCACACCATGACCGAATTGATCCTGGGCGGCGCCCGCTCCGGCAAGAGCCAGCTCGCCGAACAACGCGCCCGGCAATCCGGCCTGGCCGTCACCTACCTGGCCACGGCGCAGGCCGGCGACGGCGAGATGGCGCAGCGTATCGCCCACCACCGCGCCCGCCGCCCGACCGACTGGGGTTGCGTCGAGGAGCCCTTGCGGCTTGCCGAGCGTCTCAGCGAGCTGGCCCACCCGGAGCGCTGCATGCTGGTCGATTGCCTGACGCTGTGGTTGTCCAACCTGCTCTTCGCCGGCCGGGCGGCGGCCCAGGCCGAGGCAGGCGAAGCCGTCGCCTGCCCGCTGCTGCACGACCAGACCGAGGCGCTGCTCGCCACCCTGCCGCTACTGCCCGGCCGGGTCATCCTGGTTTCCAACGAAGTCGGCTGGGGCATAGTCCCCATGCACCCGGTGTCGCGCCTCTTCGCCGACGAGCAGGGGCGGCTGAACCAGCGCGTCGCGGCAGTCTGCGGGCAGGTGACGCTGGTCGCCGCCGGCCTGCCCTTGCCCCTCAAGGGCTGAATCGGCGTATCCTGCCTGTAGCGGCCTGGCAAAGGCCTACGATGACAAGGGCAAAACCATGAGTGACCCGCTCGACGTGCTGGCATCCGGCGTCCACGATGCGAAAAACCAGTTGTTTTTCGCCGAAACCCTTCTTGCCGCGCGCGAAACAGCCACCGGCCTCGACCTTGGCGAGGCCCGCTATGCCATCGAGGCCGCCGCCCTGCGCCTGAGCCGGACCCTCACCGCCTACCGGCTGATGCGCCAGGACGCCCAACTGGCGATCGTCCCCTGCATCCTCGACGACCTCTGCGCCGAGGTGGCGCTGGCCCAGGCCAAGCATCTGCGGGCGATCGGCCTCGAACTGACCGTGGACTGCCAGGTGACCGATCCGTGGCCGCTCGACCGCGACCTGATCGCCGACATGCTGAACAACGCCGTGCAAAATGCTGCCCGCTTTGCCCGCCGGCAGATCCGCCTCAGCGCGCTGACCGACGACAGCGGTCTGGTGCTGCAGGTCGAGGACGACGGCCCGGGCTTCGCGACGCTGCCCCCGGCGAGCAGCACCGGCTTGCTGGTGGCCGGGCGGCTGGCTGCGCTGCACATTCGCCACGAGCTGAGTGGCCAGCTGCATCTGGACAACGACAGCCGGCTGGGCGGCGCCCGCTTTGCCCTGCACCTGCCGCGATGATCGATTTCAGCAAGAGCCGCTTCCTGGTCATCGACGATCTCCCCCAGGCGCGCGATGCGCTGCGCACCATCGCCCAGACCATCGGCGCCTTTTCGGTCGAGTTCGCGTCCAATTACCAGGACGCGATCTATCGCATCCGCAACAACGCGCCGGACGTCATCCTGTGCGACTACATGCTGGGCGAAGGCCGCTCCGGACAGCAGTTGCTCGAAGAATTGCGCCGCTTCAACCTGCTCGCCGACGAAACCATCTTCATGATGGTGACCGGCGAACAGTCCTACGAGCAGGTCGTTTCCGCCGTCGAACTGGTGCCGGACGATTACATCATCAAGCCCTTCTCGCCCGACAAACTGACGCTGCGGCTGGAGCGCATCGCCGCCAAGAAACTGCTGTTCGGCAAGTATTACCGCCAGAAGCGCCAGCAGGACTTTCAGGGCGCGCTGAAGACGCTGGCCGGCTTGCACGAGAGCGAAGCCGGCCGGCCCTACCGCTTCGAGGTGTTGCGCCAGCAGGCCGAGGTGCTGCTCGCCAAGGGCGATGCCCAGGCGGCGGAAAGCGTCTATCGCAAGATCCTGGAGAATTACGAATTCCCCTGGGCGCGGGCCGGCGTGGCGCGCACCCTGCACAAGCAGAACCGCCTGACCGAAGCCCGCCAGGAAATCGACCGGGTGGTCGGCGGCACCCCCAACTATTTCGATGCGGCCGACGTCAAGGCCACCATCTGCATGGCCCAGGGCGAGCACGAGGAGGCCCAGAAGGTGCTCGACGACGTGTCGAAAAAGACGCCGCGCAACTACCTGCGCAAGCGCCTCCTGGCCGAAGCCGCGACGCTCAACGGCGACCTCGACAAGGCGCGCAGCACGCTGGCCGACGTCCTGAGCAACGACAGCATGCCCGGCGCCGTGACGCCGGAAGACCGGCTCAGTCTGGCCCGCAGCCACGTCATCGCCGGCGACCTGATTTCGGCCGAAAACCTGCTGGTCAAGATGCGCGATTCGGAAGTCCAGAACTTCGCGCTGGACAATCAGGCCAGCTTTGCCGCGCTGCTCGCCGTCTGCTCGCCGGGCAAAGGCAAGCCGAAATTTGTCGGCCTGCGCCCGGCCTTGTTCGAAACCGAGCTTTCCGCGACGACCCGGCTCGACGTGATGCGCGCCGCCCTGTCGCTGAGCGACCCCGAGCTGGCCGACCGGCATGCCGAACACCTGATGAGCAGCCCGGATGCCAAAAAGGTTTTCGGCGCCATCCGGACCCAGTACGCGCTGCACGGCCGGGAAATGGATTTCCGCGAGATCCAGAAGCAGGTGGCGCTCAAGCGTATCCGCCACGAGGAAACACCGGCTAAGCCACCCCCCCCGGCAGAATAGGCGCCAGCTTTTCCCAGTCGAGCGCCGCCTCGACCGCATCGGCCAGGCGGTCGAGATCGGCTTCGCGGCGGGCGGCGAAATCGACTTGTTCGCTCTCCTGCATGCCGGCCCAGGCGAGCAGCGCGCTCAGCGCCTCGGGGTGATCGAAAACGCCGTGGCAATAGGTGCCGAACACCTGGTTGTCGGTGGAAATAGCCCCATCGCGGCGGCCATCGGCCAGCTCTACGGCGGCTTGCGCCAGCCCGTCGCCATCTGTGACGCCGAGGTGGATTTCGTAGCCGGTCATGGCTGGACGGCCCGGCAACGCCAAGTGACCGCTCACATTGCGCAACTGCTTGTCGCTTTCCAGCGTCGTTGCCACGTCCAGCGCGGCCAGCCCCGGCGTGCTGCCCGGCCGGCCTTCCAGACCCAGCGGATCGTGCACCTGACGGCCGAGCATCTGGTAGCCGCCGCACAGCCCGATGACCTTGCCGCCGTAGCGCAGGTGTTTTTCGATGGCCTTGTCCCAACCTTTGTCGCGCAGCCAGTCGAGGTCGGCGCGCACCGCTTTCGAGCCGGGCAGCACGATCAGGTCGGCGGCGGGCGGCGCCTCGCCCGGGCCGATCCAGCGGAAATCGACTTCCGGGTGCAGGCGCAAGGGATCGAGGTCGTTGTGGTTGGAAACGCGCGGGTAGGCCGGGGCGACGACTTTCAGTTTTGGCGCTTTTTTGCCGTCGACCGCAGCGGTGGCGATGGCGTCCTCGGCGTCGAGCAGCAGGCCGTGCAGGTAGGGCAGCACGCCGAGCACTGGCTTGCCGGTGCGCTCTTCCAGCCAGTCCAGCCCCGGTTCGAGCAGGGCGATGTCGCCGCGGAAGCGGTTGATGACGAAGCCGACCACCCGCCCCTGCTCGGACGCCGAGAGCAGTTCCAGCGTGCCGACCAGGTGGGCGAAGACGCCGCCGCGGTCGATGTCGGCGACGATGATCACCGGGCAATCGACGGCCTCGGCAAAGCCCATGTTGGCGATGTCGCGGTCGCGCAGGTTGATCTCGGCCGGTGACCCGGCGCCCTCGACCAGCACCGCCTCGTAGGCCGCCGTCAGCCGCCCCCAGGATTCGAGCACCGCCCCCATCGCCCGCGGCTTGTAGGCGTGGTAGGCCTTGGCGTCGAGGTCGCTCGCCACCCGGCCGTGGATGATCACCTGCGCCTTCTTGTCGGTGGTCGGCTTCAACAGCACCGGGTTGAAATCGGTGTGTGGCGGCAGGCCGCAAGCCAGCGCCTGCAGCGCCTGGGCGCGGCCGATCTCGCCGCCATCGACGGTCACCGCCGAATTGAGCGCCATGTTCTGCGGCTTGAACGGCGCCACCCGCACGCCCCGGCGCTTGAGGATGCGGCACAGGGCGGCGACCAGCGTGGACTTGCCGGCATCGGAGGTGGTCCCCTGGACCATCAGGGAAGAGCAGGACATAGCGGTGGCGAAAAAAGGAAAACGGCGATTATCCCGGAAATTTCTCGACGCCCGCCTCGGAACCATTACGACGCAAAATGCTTTGGCGCCGTCCCATTGCACAGTCGTATCCATTCGGACACACTGAACCCATGATCACATTCCTTCGGACGCCCGAATTCGACACTTGGCTTGCGACGTTGAAGGACAAGGTTGGCCGCGCCCGCATCGCCCATCGCATCCGCGCCGCCGAACATGGCAATTTTGGGGACGGCGATGCGGTCGGCGAAGGCGTCTCGGAAATGCGCGTGCATCCGGGCTATCGGGGCTACTTCACACGGCGCGCCGATGTGATCTACCTGCTTCTGCTGGGCGGCGACAAATCCTCGCAGAAGCGTGACATCAAACGCGCCATCGCCATGGCGCGGGCTTTGGAAAAGGAGTGAAACCATGACCCAACTCGCCCCCTTCGATGCCGCCGACTACCTCGACGACGAAGAAACCATCGCCGAATACCTGAGTGCCGCCCTGGAAGACCCCAACCCCGACGTCTTCCTGGCCGCCGTCCGCGACGTCGCCCGTGCCCGCGGCATGAGTCAGCTCGCCAAGGACGCCGGCCTCGGCCGGGAGAGCCTGTACAAGGCCCTGACCCCTGGCGCCAAGCCGCGCTACGAAACCGTGCTCAAGTTGCTGCAGGCCTTGGGGGTGAAACTGTCGGGGACAGCGGTGCATTCGTGATGAATTAACCTCCCTGTTTCGTCTAGCAGCAACAAATCTCATTCAATCAACTGGATATCTGCACAAATGGCCATGCGCAATCCACAGAAGCGATACAACGTCATTCTTTCTAGGAACGATGGCGGCTTAGAAATCCACCGAATGAAAGAGTGGCTGCGCCAGCATCCCGATCAAATTCCAGAAGGATTAGACCCAGATACTCAGAATTCCGTACAGCTTCGAAACGCTTTACGTAGGCAGGGCTGGCAAGTGGAGGAAACCGATACGGAATTTCGTCTTTTCCCTCCTTCCTCCTCTGTGCCCGACGATGCAATCGATTCAATGCTCGGTGGAGAGGAAATTGCACCTGACGAAGATCAAATCGCATCGTTTGCCTTGGAATACCAGTTGAGAGATTTCTTGTCGCAAAACCTTGGAACCCAAAAGATCAAAGGCCAACGTCTGACGCTTTACAAAGACCAAAATGGCCGAGATGGAGTGGTAATCCCCCCATTTTTAGCAGCGGTCAGAAGTAGAGGTGGTTAAAAGTGCTGACTTCTGTTTCGGGGTAATGCCGCCGAGTGCCATGTTGGGGCGCTCGTGATTGTAGGTCCACATCCAGTCGGT
>SSXW01000188.1 GCA_009469585.1 Dechloromonas sp. Dech2017 | reverse complement strand
TTTCTTTGCACCTCTCTGTGTAAATGAGTAGTTGATGATATTATCACCTCCACACACAGCCTTGTCTAGTATGATATATCCGCTTATCGTCTTGTCAGAATCACCAGTATTCTCAGAGAAACTGATTGTTGAACTGCTTGAACCACTCTCTGTTGTTACAGTTTCTTCACATAATTCGTTTATAGTAGTTGTAACTGCTGTATAATCCCAAGTCAGCTCATTCTCTGTATCTGTTGCAGCTACAACTGTATGAGTCATTGCAGAATTTGAAATCTGGTAGCAAGTATATGTTGATGGTGTACACCTCTTACCCTTTTGTGTTGCAATAATGTAAAGTTTGTCACCAGTTGTATTCTGAGTGAACGTTATCGTTCCTACCCTCTCATTGATTGTATCATTCTCATCAACCTTCGTTGATACATCATAGTATTCGTTTGCTGTAGCTTTCCTTACATTAGTAACCTTGAACCAAGATGCATCACTAGAATATGTGAAGTCTTCCATTGAGCCATTTAGCATTGAAATAATGAATGTATGAATTTCTGTGAATCCACTTGCCTCAAAGTTATGCCTCAATGTATCCTCATTAGTTTCATCAAACCTGAAATCATTAACAATTTGTGGCTGTCCAGTTTGTAAGATTGTCAATGTTATAACATTGTTTGAACCACTCTGTCTTAATGTCACATTATGGGTCTGGTCTGTATGGTCTCCAATCTTTATCATACTGACTGTGATACTTGTGGAAGCTGTTGAAACACTTATTAGACTTGATTTGCTTGCAACACTCCAAGACTGTGCAGCACCGTCCTTTGTACTGATGAGGCTGAATGTCATATCACCAGCAGTATAATCATGTGTAGCATTCTTTGCAGTTGTACCGTCACTCCAAGTGAATACATATGTTTCAACTGGTGTTGGTTCTTCTTCTTTCTTTGCTTGGATGATTTTAATAGATATTGTCTTGTTTGAATCATTCTGTTTCAACGTTATATTTGTAGTCTTCGTTG
>SSXW01000187.1 GCA_009469585.1 Dechloromonas sp. Dech2017 | reverse complement strand
CGTAGCGGTATAATCACAAGAAAGACTTCAGGCTAAAACTGTAAAGAAGAGACAGTTGAGCAACGGACAAATCGGGCACTCCTGTCAGCATGACAAATGTGCCTTGTCCTTGCCGCAGGACACTGAGGCAGATTGGACGTAGCAGACATGTCTGCCACATTCAATATGCCTGAGTGGACAAGAACTGCCTCTTGTATAGCAGAAGAGAAATTGTAAAACAGTTGATTAGTGGTAAAGGTGGTATGGGTGGGCAGAATGGCATTACACGGACATTGCCGAAGCCCGATAATGGGACAGCCAGACAGCAATAAAGGCAGTTATCAGAAGTGTCAGTTTCTGATAGTGACATTGTTGGCTGCCTGTCACATGGGATTCGTGCGGTGTCCGTACAGTAATGCCGTTCTGAAGGTGTGGGGCGAAGCGATACAACGCACTTGGACGAAACCACCGCTTATAACAGAAAATATTTTGCAGTCAAAGAGAAGAAGAATAGTAAAGCAGGTGTGGGTGGGTAGTGAAGCTGTCGCAAGATTGACGGTCTGAATATCAAGGCGAGTGGATAGCCAGTAAAGGACACAATTATCAGAAGCCTCGGCTTCGGCATCTTGTGGCATAGATGGCAGTCCTCTCGCGTTCAGACCTTGGCATACTGTCTTTCTTGGCTAATAGCGACTTTGTCGCCATCAGCCGGGAATATCTGTATGCCAACCATCTTGGTGACGTTTCGCAAATGGTGAGGGACGAAGTGGTTAGAATAAAGGAAGACGGCGTTGCCGTTATGGTTAATAAATGCACATGGTTGTTATTAGAGAAGATTATCACACGCTATAACAGCAGATTGATGTCCCTGAGCAAAACAAAAGCGACCCGAAGGTCGCCTTGTTATGGAGAGGAAAGGCTATTTCTTGCCTTTCTTGGTTGCTGGCTTGGCCGGCTCTTCCGCAGGAGTCTCCTCCTTGTCGGGACACTCGTAGAACTTGGTTGCAACCATGATGATTCTGGAGTGCTTCAC
>SSXW01000186.1 GCA_009469585.1 Dechloromonas sp. Dech2017 | reverse complement strand
ATCTCTGAAAGGTGAGAAAGGTGATGATGGCCCAGTATATACCTTTTATATGAGGGATTTACAATTTGACCAAGGAGCTTCAGCAGATTCAACTCTTGATGATAAAATAATTCTGACTGGATATCTTTTTGTCAATGGTCAGGTGCCAGTAGACATTACTACTGACTATATTGTAAAGGCATACTGCAAGGAAGACGACCAAGATTGGGTGGAGGCAGAGAAAGTCGAGTGGGCCCATGCTGGGGACTTCGACTTCTTTCCAAAAGTTGTCTTCAATGCTAGTCATCATATAGATAATATAAGACTTGACTTCTTCAAGAAGACGAGAATTGTCCATTCAGTCTACTTTAGGATACCAAGAAATGGTGAAAAGGGTGACCCTCTGACTTGGGATGACCTAACTGCTGAACAGAAAGCATCATTGAAAGGAGAGCAAGGAATACAAGGTGAACCTGGTCCTAAAGGTGACAAGGGTGACAAAGGTGACAGAGGACTTCAAGGAATACGAGGCCCTGAAGGCCCTCAAGGTATTCAAGGTATCCAAGGTGAGCAAGGTAAAAATGCTGATTCATATATATTTGAAGTTGGAAAACTTTATTGGGATGAAGCAACCAAAAACACATTCCTTATTGGTAATCTTTTAGTCAATGGTAATTGGGGGGTTAAATATGATGTAAATGCATATTGTAGAAGGGTCAATCAAGGTCAATCTAGCTATGAGAAGGCACAACAATATAACTGGGAGGGGTCTAATAATAGACTTGTAGTCACATTTTCAGGTTCCCAAGAGGATAACATAAAGGAAATCAGACTTGACTTCCTAAGAAATGGTTCAGTTGTATATTCACACTATATTCAGATTCCTGAGGATGGTAAGGATGGTCAAAATGGTGCAGATGGCCAAAATGGAAAGGATGGTCAAGATGCTCCAGTCTATACATTTGAAGTTGAAGAACTTCGGTATGATGAAGCAGTCAATTACACAATCATCAAGGGGTATCTTGTAGTCAATGG
>SSXW01000185.1 GCA_009469585.1 Dechloromonas sp. Dech2017 | reverse complement strand
GTTTGTTCCATTTATATCGACATCCGATTTTGCATCTATACTGACTTTTCCGGCTGCATTCAGTGCAATGTTACCTTTCGCTGTCAGCTTTATATTTTTTGAAGAGCTAAGTTCTATACCATTACTGTCCATGACCATCTTGTTTTTGTTTTGGTCTGTAACAGAGATGGATTTTCCCTCGTCACTCATCACTATCGTATTCTTTGCAGGCGTTTGAATTGTTATAATTTTCTTTTCCTCGTCAAACTCAACAGACATCTTTGAACGAGTCACAATCGCCTTTATGCTGTTTTTTGCCTCATATCCAAATGGAGGAGTGTGTTTGCTTCCATACATCCCTCCAAGGACTATTGGGTAATTGGGATTGTTGTTGATGAATCCCACAACCACCTCGTCGCCTATTTCGGGAAGAAAGAATATTCCCGACTGATTGGTGGCATATACTGACGAAAGGCGAGCCCAAAGCAATTTCTTTTCGCCATCCATCCATGGCAACTCTACCTGTATGCGGCATTCCTTGGATATGTCACCATCAAGTTTCTTGACCACCGCAATGTGAAGCCCTTCCATTCCCGGTAAAAATCCTGCGGCGGTAGGAGCAATCACATCTGCTTCGTCTGTTATGTTGTTGGCAGGAACTCCCATGCCTACCTTTGTAATCCATTCATTCCGTTCTATCGTATGCGTCACAGACCCCACATAGACTTTTCCATTAAACCGCACGCCCAATCCCTTTAGCTCTATGATACATCCAGGAACAACTTCGGCAGCTCCATAAAAGCTGAACGAACCGTGGTATCTTGCCAATCCAGCTTTCAACGCTTGGCTGTCAACCCATTGCTTTAGGGCGTTCTTGTCGAGAGGGGCATCAGTTTGCAATATTTGACTATCATCTCCTGCCAATTTTTTGATGGTGATGTCGCCTTGTTCGTTCAAAGTTGGCGCAGATGCAGTTTGCCTCACTTGGTTCTGTGTGGCAGGATCCCAAGAAACAGCCTCATACTTGCCATATTGCTCACTG
>SSXW01000184.1 GCA_009469585.1 Dechloromonas sp. Dech2017 | reverse complement strand
CTTGCTTATCTCAGAGCAGAGAATGCGCTATTAAAAAAAGTAAAGGCTTTAATGGACGAAAGGGAGGCCCGAGAGCTAAAGACTGGGCACAAGCCATCCAATCATTAAGGCCAAAGCACGACCTCAAGCATCTGCTGAAGGTCGTAGGGATGGCTCGCTCAACTTTCTTCTATCACATCAAGCAGAAACAAGACAAGTACGAAGAAGTCTGTAAGAAGATAACAGACATATACGCCAGGAACAAAGGACGTTACGGGTACAGGAGAATATGTATTGAGCTCCGCAGTCAAGGCATTTGCATCAATCACAAGACTGTTGCAAGGCTTATGCAAGAAATGTCACTCCAGGCCAAGAGAAAAGTACGCCATTATCGGTCTTATAAAGGACAAATCGGCAAGACGGCACCTAATGTGCTTGAGCGTGATTTTAGCGCAACTGGTCCAAATCAGAAGTGGGCTACAGACGTTTCTCAGGTCAATATAAAAGATCGCAAGTGCTATCTGTCTACTATACTTGACCTCTGGAATGGAGAGATTGTCAGCTTTACAATATCAGACAGTCCGAACCTGAAGATGGTGACCGAGATGCTAAAGAAGGCTTTTGGCAACAAGGCCAACTATGCAGGCCTTATCATGCACTCTGACCAGGGCTGGCACTACCAGCACAAGGAGTATCAGAATATGCTTCAAGAAAGAGGCATTGTGCAAAGCATGTCACGAAAGGGCAACTGTTTGGACAACTCCATGATGGAGAACTTCTTTGGACTGATGAAGAACGAACTACTATATGTAAACTCGTTCGATGATATCAAATGTTTCAAGAAGGAATTGGAGGAATATATCTCGTACTATAACAACAAGAGAATTAAGCTTAGGCTCGGCATGAGTCCTGTACAATACAGGAAACAACATCAAAACAAATAAGATAAACCGTCCAACTTTTTGGGGTCACATCAAAATCTTAACGAAAATCTTAAGAAAAATCTTTAACCAGAATCTTTCCATGTACTCTGTGTGCTCCGTGGA
>SSXW01000183.1 GCA_009469585.1 Dechloromonas sp. Dech2017 | reverse complement strand
CTGAAGAAAATCTATGGTATAGAGTATCCGATATACTGTTGTATAGTGCAGTTCCCTTCGAAGAAAGACTATTACTATAGAATTTATAAACCGAGTTTTGACTACGATGAACGAATGATGGAGAGAATCATTAAATACGCAATCGGTAAAAGAATTGAAGAAAATGAAAAATCGAAAGAAACCCAAGATAAGTAAAGTGGTTGAGTATTTGAACAACCATTTGCGAGACGGCAATGACAAAACAGTGAGATATTGGCTCGAAGATTATCTTTCTTCTTCATACAATCCTCCAGTAAATTTTGATGACGGACATCTTCATTGGAACGGTGCGGTTCACGACTATTTCTACTATACTGACTACACGATGCAATTCGCACATCATTCAAACAGGATGCTTGTAACATTAGATAACGAGAACTATGATAAAGTAAGTATTTCCGTCTACAAATTCAAGAGGTTCCTTCGACATAAATTCAACAATGGAGAAATTATAGCATAAAGAAAGGTTGTGGAAGACATTTTTCCACAACCTTTTTTGTTTATACATTAAAATTAAGAGGAGGTAAAAGTTCTACCTTGTCATTTTCTGAAATCTCAAAATAATGTTTGTCGAATTTGTAATTGCCGTTTTTAATGACACAAGGTTGTTGCAGCATCAACACATTCACTGTATTTCCTCCCATATCGGTATTGTACATTGTTCTCGGATAGACATCGAACAACAGATTATAAGGAATCATCATATTCAATGACGTCGTGTTTTCAACAACAGTCGAAACTCCGGCATTTTGGATACTCCATACTTTTGTATTCACTTTCTTGTCGAAATATACCGAAGCATCCCTTCCTTCACAGAATATGGAAACATCTTTTAATTTATCATTGATGAATTTTCTCAAGAAATTTACATCAACGGAAGTAATTCCGTCCATCACCATCGAATCAATATAAGACTCGTATGAATTGATTATGGTGTAAGGAATGACCTTGATTTCATCTTCTGTGAATTTGACAAAGTAAGGATATAC
>SSXW01000182.1 GCA_009469585.1 Dechloromonas sp. Dech2017 | reverse complement strand
GTTTGAGATCGCAAGAAGTTGGTATCTTCAAGCTGAAAAGAATCATATGAAGACAGAGTACTTCATAGAACTATTTGAGCGCAGTCACCAATATATTGACTGTGATTGTGCACGTTGTAAGAACTCGCGACAGATGGCAATTGGCATTATTGGTACTTTGTTTAGAGACTCTAAGTGTGTGTCAATAATCAAGAAAAAAGAAGATTATTCCAAGCAGGAACTTATTGAGTTGTTTCTTCAACATGTGGGTACTGGTCTGCCAATCCTTACCCGAAAGAAATCGTCCATCCTCACTTTGGGATGCCAATTGTCAGACAGACAGATGGATTTGTTGGTAGAACTTGTCCAAAGTCACGACATATTTGATTTTGCCGACAACAGTGATGTGCGTAGCGAGTTGTGTCGCCTATTCAAGTGCGACTTGGACGCATCTATCCGTGTAAAGAATGTACGTAATGTAGCCGTACTGTTTGACGCTATGGCTCAATACCATTTGATAAACAATAATTGGCAATATGTCATGGGAGAAGGTCGCTTCTTAACCAGTATCAAAAAGGATGGAACAGAGAAATTCATAACTTCAAGTTGTCTTTCCTCTTCTCTTTCAAGGATAAGAAGAAACGTTTCCATGACAGCAAGTCAATATGCCATCTGCAAATCCATCGAACAGATATTAAGAGAGGAATAAATCACAATAATTCTGCTAAATGAAAGTAAAAACGTGATAGTTTGGTTGATACTGCCTTACTATCACGTTACTTTTTCTATTTAGTGACAGTCTCCCCATAACTTTGCATCAAAAATCATAAAAAATAATTAGCATGGAAGAAAATAGTATAAGATTTGAAGATATTCCCAACGCTATAACGGGGGTACTGAAAAAGCTGTCATCATTAGAAGACAAGATTGATGGTATATATGAACTTGTTCAATCAGAAAAAGAAGAAACATGGTTTACGGTTGCTGAATTATGTGCTTATCTCCCAACACATCCGGTAGAGCATACCATATATTGCTGGACAAGCAATC
>SSXW01000181.1 GCA_009469585.1 Dechloromonas sp. Dech2017 | reverse complement strand
AGACTAAAGAGGCGAAAGGTCAATCCTCATGTTTTTCATATGGGGCAAGCATTATGAATGGGGATTTATATTGCGGTCATCAGGAGGATAGTGCTTTTGCCATGCATAGCGTCATGAAATTTCCACAGGCTTTATACGTAGCAGACTACTTGCACAAGAAAGGACTGACACTGAGCGACTCTGTTCTTGTACACAAGGATAGTCTGGACGCTGAGACATGGTCGCCTATGCTTTCAATATTTGAAGGTATGCGTTATTTCACATTTGCAGAGTTAATAGAATGGTCATTGAAACAGAGCGACAATAATGCGTGCGACCTTTTGTTTGCATCATGCGGACAGCCGGATGCAGTAGAGAAATATATCCATACGCTTGGATTCAAAGACATCCATGTGCAACTGACGGAGAAGGAGATGAAAAAGAATCCTCATAGAGCCATAGAAAACTCAGCCACTCCGAAAGAAATGGCAAGGCTCTTGGAGTGGTTCTATCTTCATAGGAATGACAACAAGAATCTCTCCTTTATCTGGGATACAATGGCTGATTGTAATACTGGTCAGCAACGCATAGCAGCAGTCTTGCCCAAAGACGGCAAACTGATTCACAAGACAGGTTCTGGTTTTCCTTCTTCTGACGGAAGACAAGATAGAAACGATGTTGGAATCGTTCTTTTGCCCGACGGTTCTCACTTATCTATTGCCATCTTCTTGCAAAAGTCAAAAGAGGAGAAAGAGGTGGCAGAGGTAGCAGAACAATGTTTGATGCGCATCCAGGCGGATGAATTCCTACGCAACATGCCGCCGGACCTACAACACAAACAGACATTGGCTATACTCAGAGCTATTGATGGAGATAACAAAGAGTTGATGGCTGTCCGCAATGCCCGGAATGCTCCACCCAAGTATTCTGACCATGTGGAAACAAAGATGATTACCCCAATCATGCGCCTTTATGAGCCCAAAGGAAGTCAAGACCAACGCCTTCCTGTCTTGTTGTATCTGCATGGAGGAGGCTGGACTTTTGGGAGCAT
>SSXW01000180.1 GCA_009469585.1 Dechloromonas sp. Dech2017 | reverse complement strand
TAATGAATATCTCAATCTACTTCCTCCTTCTGCAGCAATGGCTGGTATATATGCAATGGTGGACAACACCCGTGGTGTATGGAAAGCTCCAGCAAACGTTTCTCTCAATTATGTAAATAGTCCTACAGAGACTATAAGCGACCTTGAACAGGAAGATCTGAATATGCCAATGAACGGAAAAGCGATTAATGCCATTCGTACATTCCCTGGTGAAGGTATTAAGGTTTGGGGTGCTCGCACACTTGATGGAAATTCACAAGACTGGCGTTACATTAATGTACGTCGAACTATGCTTTTCATCGAGGAATCCGTAAAGAATGCAGCCAAGGCTTATGTGTTTGAGCCAAACGTTTCTAATACATGGCTCAATATGAAGTCTATGATTGGTAGCTTCTTAAATGGTGTATGGAAACAAGGTGGCCTTGCAGGTTCTGTTCCTGAAGATGCATATTCTGTTCAAGTTGGACTTGGAGAAACCATGACGCAAGACGATGTTCTCAACGGAATCATGCGTATTACCGTGTTGGTAGCCATTACTCGTCCAGCAGAATTCATCGAGATTACCTTCCAACAGCAGGTGCAAAAGAGTTAAGGAATGATTTAGTAATTGATTAAAAACAAGATATTATGGCAGAGACTGGTGCAACACAAAGCCAAAACACTTGGCCGGTACCTGAATTTCACTTTAGTGTGGAAATTACCAATGTAGGAGTTATTTCATGCAAAGAGGTTTCAGGGCTTGAGACTGAATTTGACGTAATCGAATATCGTGCAGGCGACTCTCCTGAGTTTACAAAGACGAAGCAGCCTGGTCTGCGCAAGACAAGCGACATTACCCTCAAAAAGGGAATCTTCATGAGTGACACCAAGATGTGGGACTACATTGGACAAGTGAAGATGAATACTATTCAGCGTGAGACCATCACCATCAAGCTACTTGATGAGTCTGGAAATCCTGTCCAAAGCTGGCAAGTTGTAAATGCTTGGCCGAAGAAAATGCAGGTAGAAGGTTTCAAGGCAGAAGGAAACA
>SSXW01000017.1 GCA_009469585.1 Dechloromonas sp. Dech2017 | reverse complement strand
TCATCAAAAACTCACAGAAATTTGCAAGGAATCAAGGCGTTATTATCTCATTCCCGGTAAATCAACACCTGTCAAATTGAAAAATTATTCAATCAAAACATCAGCTTGGAGGTTATTCAGGACGGACTCATTAGCTTACAAACGATCTGCGGCAACAATCAGCTTGTCGGGTTTGCGACAAAGACGTAACCGAGACATTCGCTAATGGCCGACCTGATGGCGATCGAGCCTGGTTGGGCGCCCGACCAGGCGTCAAACTACCCTCGGGCGTGTATCAACCGATCAACAGGATCGGCGAACAGTGGCCAGCGCCCTTACCAGTGCTCAGCGGAGGTAGCCAGTTCCCCGGTGTCAGATTCCAACCAGCGCGACTATGCCCGAGGGAGCAAACCTCGGCATAACAGGTTGGCAATTCTCGCTTGGCTAAAGCTCATTTAGTCCAATATCAGCGGCAACTTGGACCCCACGTGAATCGCGGATTCCGCCTCATTGCGACTCGAATTCAATAACCGGCCTGATATCCAAGAAAAAACCCCCGAAAAATCGGGGGTTCATCAGCAGTCTGAGACGGAACCAAGGGCCGCCTCATTTCAGCAAGTTGTGCGGCACTCAGGCTTTTTTGCTACGACGAGTAGCGGCGAGACCGAGAACTGCGATGGCGAGCAAGGCCAATGACTCAGGCTCTGGTACCTGATTACCTCCATCCAGGGCATTCAGACGAAGATTAGGGTGCAAGAAGTTGGCAAAGTTATTGCCCGCAAAGCCTTCCGTGCCGTCCAAAAGCGTAAAGGCACCAATGGTGAGGGGCAGCCCATTGTCATTGTAGTAATCAATAGTATTGGCCCAAGCACTATTACTCGATGTCGGCCGCCACAGGACGGTGTAGAAACTACCTGCATTGAAAGTGAAATTCAACGCGATATCGTAGTACTGGCTACCGCTCCCCCCAACAACAGCAGAAGAGCTGGCGAGCAATCCGCCAATATTGTGACCATCGGTACTGGAATAAACTTGCGCGTCGAAGGACTGGTTGATCAAGTCGCCGAAAATACCAAGACTGGTCATCGTGAACGTAGAGTCAGCTTGCAAGCCAATACCGCGACCACTTCCAACGCCCCCGGTGTTTCCATAAAAATTGTTGGAATGCAAGGTGACAGTAGCAGCCGAAGCATTTTGTACAAGAACAGCAGCAACCAGACCGAGACCCAGCGCAACCTTGGATAACTTCATGAGAACCTCCAAATTATTTTAGCCATACCTATCGAGAATTACCTAGACCTGCTGGACATTCACACAAGCAAAATTCAATCCATCTATACAAAACAATTACTTGAATACCAATCCTCAGCTCGAATTGATGTTCTGTAAAATTTCCCGACATTATTCAAGCCACTGGAGATAAAACACAGTTTGCTGGAACGACAGCCGGCCAGCATTGCCGTGGATGGCGCGGCATCCGAAACAATCAACCGAGCACGTGTTCGTAGGCGCGACGCAGCAGGTTGCGCTCGACCTCGCTCAACTGGCGCGCTTCGGTGAGGGCGATGAAGCGGCCGCGCAGGCGCTCGGCCATGGCGAAGGGCGGGTCGATGCCAGTAAAGGCGGCGAGCAGCACCGGCACGTCGCCTTCCGGGGTATCTACCCAGGCCGAGAAATCCGGGACCGGCTCGATGCCGCCTTCGGGCAGGCCGAGGTGTATCTCGGCCTCGCGCATAACCGCCGTCGGGTGCACCTGCAGGGTCGGCGAATAATCCTCGTCACGCAGCGCCGACAGGGCCGGCAACGGCGCGAAGGCGACGACGCCGGAAGCCAGGCATAAAAAGCGCACGCGGCCGCTGGTGCCTTGTTTGTGCAGCAGGAGCAGGCGCGGCAGGGGGCTCATCGCTTAGCTGGCAAACTCGGCCAGCACGGCATCGCCGCGCAATTGCTGCGGTGAACCCCAAATTTGCACCGATTCGACAAAATAGCCGGGCTTGATCGGATGCGGCTGCAAAACCTGGTATTCGGCGAAGACGCGGCCGTCGGCGAACAGCGTCACCGTACCGTAGCGCGCCTGGCCGCGCCAGGTGCCGACCCGGTTGATCTCCTGGGTGTAGGGATCGACCATGTCGACGAACTGGGCGTCGGCCCACACCGGCTCGCCGCCGATCGACAGGCCGAGCTTTTCCACCTGGCGGCGCAGGGCGGCGCAGATCACCTCGCCCAGCGCCGGATCAACCACCGACGTCATGTTCAGGCCGGGGCGTAGGTGTAGCAGCTCTTCGGGCAAACCCGGCCGCAGGAACCGCAGCCGATGCAGTCGGCGGGGTTGGCCAGGGACATGACCATCATGTTGTCGTCTTCGCTGTCATCGTCGTCGTCCAGCTCGCGCTCGACGAGGTCGAGCACGTTGCGCGGGCAGACCTTGTAGCAGCGGCCGCAGCCGATGCACTTGGACTGGTCGAGATGGGTGGCGAATTGCGGCGTCCATTCCGTGCCGCCGCGGGTCAGGCCGGTAATCATGCCGGTTGTCCTTTCTGGGCGCTGGCCAGGCGGGCCGAAGCTTCGGCCCACGCCAGGCAGGCGTCGTAGGTGGATTGGGAGAGCGCCGGAATCTCCTGGTAGCCCGCCGGCAGGCGGTCTTCGACGAGATCGTGCATCTGCGAGGCCCATTCGGAAGCGATGCGCTTCAGCTTCCTGACCTCCTTGTCGAGGGCGGCGATTTCTTCTTCGCTCATCGTCGCCCCCTTACAGCCCGGCGACGGCCGGATACTGGCCGATGCGCTCGAGGGCGATGGCGAGCAGCTTGTCGGCGTCGTCCTTCATCTTGGACAGGCTGGGGAAGCCGAAGCGATGCACGTCGCGCAGCGTCTTCTCGACGGCGACCAGCTTGCCGACGGTGATGATGGCGCGGCCGAAGCCTTCGTGCGTCAGATGGACCAGCGGCACGGCGAGCAGCTTGCATTCCTTCTCGATGAGCACGGCGATGGCGTTGTAGAAGGCCTTGACGCGGGAAATCGTCTGGTCGTCCGGGTCGCCGATCAGCGGGATGGCCGCCTTGCGCTCCTTGGTCAGGATGTAGGGGTCGAGGATCTTCTCGACCGACCACCCGGCGTAGGTGCCGTAGGTGTCGAGGGCGCGCATCTGGCGGGCCATTTCCTTGACGAAATCGGTTTCGAAGATCGGATCGGCGGCAATGGCTTCAGTCATGGTCATACTCATTGGAAAATGGTTGGGATGGGGTGGACACCGGAACGAGTTGCGGCGCCGGCATCAGGCCGGGAACCAGGCCGATGGCGATGCGGGCGATGACCAGGGCGCCGAGAAAGCCGGCGATGGCGCCGAGCGCCGTGGCCCCGTCGCTGCCGTCGAGCAGCGAACCGAGCCAGGCGCCGAACAGCATGGCGAAGGCCGGGAACAGGTAGCCGAGCACGGCCGACAGCGTCAGCCGGCTTTCCGGCAGGGCGACGGTGACCAGATCGCCGGCCCGGACGCCCGCACCGACCGGCAGGGTGAGCAGGGTCGCCGGGCGGCCGGCGGCCATCTTGCCGATGCCGCAACTGCTGCCCTGAGCGCACGAGCCGCAGCCGGCCGTTTCCATGGCGACGACGGCAAGGCCGTTGTCGACGCGCTGGACGACGCCGCGATGTTCGACCAAGGCGGCGCTCATCCTTCCCACCCATCCGCTTCCATGCTGCTGAAGCGGTCCTTGTCGTCGGCCTTGGCCTGGGCGGCGATGGCGCGGTCGATCCAGACCACGCCGCCCTCGTTCATGGCCCGCGAAACCTCGGCCAGCAGGTCATCGACGGCATCGACCTCACCGACGCGGATGGGCTGGATGCCCTTGGCCAGCAGCTTCTTGATGGCCGAGGCGCCGATCGCCATGACATAGACCGCGGCGCAGCCTGCGAGGAAATCGACCTTGGCGCCCAGCTTGTCCTCGTTGCCGTCCATCGCCTCCTCGGGGAACTCGGCGACGCCGACCAGCGTCGCCTTGTCCGGCGCCACCTCGTAGAGCACGAAGCCCTCGGCCGAACCGAAATGCTGGTTGACCCGGGTCCGGTCGGTCGAGGCGAAGGCCACCTTGAGCACGGCTTGCGGCTCCTGCTTAATGGACCAGACCAGCTGCAGCCGACGCGATGACATGTTGCCGGCCGGCACCGTCGCGGTCGTCGGCCCAGTAGATTGATCGATAGGGTTCGAGTTCATGGTGTTGGCTCACGATGATGTTGGCGAGATCGAACAAGGCCTGCCGCGTGCCGCGGTAGCCCACCCAGGTGCGGGCATAACCGCCCACGTGGTCGTACTGCGGAAAGCCCGAACGGAGCAGCGGCAGGCCGAGGCGGTGGGCCGTCTCGGCGGCATGCGAATTGGCCACGATGAGCTGCGCCTGGCCGGCCCGCGCCTGCTTTTCCAGGTCTTCGAGGTCGCCGACGATGACTTGGGCGATGGGCAGCCCGACCAGGCTTTCGTGCTTGTGCGGGCTGACGGCGGCGACGATGTCGGCCCCCATGCCGCTCAGGAAGCGGGCCTGCATGCCGAGCAGGTCGGGGTCGGCGGCCAGCCCGATGCGGGCGAAGCCGATCATGAAATGGCAGTCGACCATGGCGTCCTGCAGCTGCGCCCGGTGGCGCTCCACCCGCTCCGGCACCGGCCGGCCGGAAATCTCGGCCAGCGCCTGGGTGAAGACATCGCAATCGTCCAGCCCCATCAGGCCCTCGAAACGGTAGTCGGGCACGCCGGTCCGCGCCTTCAGGATATTCGCCGCCTTGTTCAGCGAGGGGCCGACGACCAGCGTCGCCGCTGACTCGCCCATGATCTCGATTTCCGAACGCGGCGTGCCGCCCAGGGTCAGCGCCGAATACTCGGCATCGGTCAAGTGGCCGTCCAGCGAATCGCCGATGTCGGGCACGACGATGGCGCGCAGGCCGAAGGCCTCGATCCACTCGCGGATCGCCTCGATGTCGCCCGGCGTCAGCATGGCCGAGGCCAGCACATTGACCTGCTTCGGCCGCTTGCCGGCACTCTGGCTTTCCGGGACCAGCGTCTCGATCAGCGACTCGATGGCCAGCGCATAACCGCTCTCCAGGCAGCCGACGTAATCCGGCGTATTGACCGGGATCACCGCGACGTCGGCGAATTCCGGGTGGGCGGTGCGAAAATCGCGCAGCGAGCGGCGGATGTCGGTGCCCTGCGTTTCCGAAAGGCCGGTGGTGACCAGCCCGATGATGTCCGGCCGGTTCTTGTCGGACAGCGTGCGCAAGGCCTCGACGATGTTCTCGTCGGCGCCCATGATGGTCGACACCTGGTCCATCGCCGTCGTCTGCAGCGGAATCGGCTCGCGGAAGTGGCGCACGAAGAAGACCTTGCCGAAGGCCGTGCACCCCTGCGAGCCGTGCATCAGCGGCAGGCTGCGCGCCAGGCCGAGAAAGGCCAGCGACGCGCCGACCGGCTGGCTGACCTTCAGCGGATTCACCGCCAGCGCTTTCTTGGATTGGATGATTTCGGCCATTTGGACACCGCCCGTTTGAGATTACCCTCCTCTCAGCAAGGAATGCGCCAAGTCATCAATCGTTAAAAATCATATGGTTAAACAAACAACCGCTTGTAGCAAAGGTGACAAGCCCCCACGGCTTTGTCCACCACCGAGGCAAACAACATTAACGCTTGACGTTATTACCGCCAGCCGTTAAGCTTATTCCATGATCATTTCATTCCGCGACAAGCCGACTGAAAGCATCTGGCAAGGTCAGTTCGCCAGGAAACTGCCGAATCAGATCCAGGCCATTGCCCGGCGCAAGTTGCGGATGCTGAACGCCGCCCACACGCTGGACGACCTGCGCATTCCCCCGGCCAACCGGCTGGAGGCGCTCGCCGGCGACCGCGCCGGGCAATACAGCATCCGCATCAACGACCAGTGGCGCATCTGCTTCGTCTGGTCGAACGGCAACGCGGAATGGGTTGAAATTTGCGACTATCACTGAGAAACGACCATGGACACGATCAACAACATCCACCCCGGCGAAATTCTGCGCGAGGAGTTCCTGATCCCGATGGGCATCAGCCAGTATCGGCTGGCCAAGCAGATTGGCGTGCCACCGATCCGCATCAGCGAAATCTGTGCCGGCAAACGCGGCATTTCGGCCGATACCGCCTTGCGCCTGTCCCGCGCCTTCGGCACCACCCCAGGTTTCTGGATGGCCCTGCAGGCCGAATACGACACCGAGGAAGCCTTGCGGACGCATGGCGAAGAATTCGCCAGCATCCAGCCCTTGGCTGCCTGAACCTTCCCCACTTTTCCGGCCGTGCCCTGATCCGCGCCCTGATCCGCGCCCGGCCCGAATGCCCCTGCCTGCCCCCATGACCCCACACGACTTCATCGCCCGCTGGCAGCACGCCAGCGGCACCGAGCTGGCCAACGCCCAGAGCTTTGTCCGCGAACTGGCCGAACTGCTCGGCGAGGTGCCGCCCAACCCGGCCCGTGAAGACACCCGCGACAACGACTACGTCTTCGAGCGCCGCGTCATCTTCCGGCACGGCGACGGCAGCAGCAGCGAAGGCCGCATCGACTGCTACAAGCGCGGCCATTTCGTGCTCGAAGCCAAGAAGTTGAAGCAAGGCGCGCAAACCAAGGGTTTCGACGACGCCATGCTGCGCGCCCGCGCCCAGGCCGAAGGCTACGCCCGGGCCCTGCCGGCCGCCGAAGGCCGGCCGCCCTTCATCGTCACCATCGACGTCGGCAACGTGCTCGAAATCTACGCCGAGTTCAGCCGCAGCGGCGCCACCTACACGCCCTTCCCCGACCCGCGCTCGCACCGCATCCCGCTCGCCGGGCTGGCCGACGAGGCCATCCGCACCCGCCTCAAGGCCATCTGGTCCAACCCGCAGAGCCTCGACCCGGCCCATGCCGCCGCCCGCGCCACCCGGCAGATCGCCGAAACCCTGGCCGGCGTCGCCAAGGCCCTCGAAGCCGCCGGCCATCATCCCGAGCGTGTCGCCGGCTTTCTCACCCGCTGCCTGTTCAGCATGTTCGCCGAGGATGTCGGCCTGCTGCCCGAGCGCGCCTTCACCGAACTGCTGGCCACGCTCAGCCAGACGCCCGAACAATTCGTGCCGCTGCTCGGCGCGCTGTGGAAGGACATGGACGAAGGCGGCTTCTCGGTGGTGCTGCGCCAGACCCTGCCGCGCTTCAACGGCAAGCTGTTCAAGACCCCCGACGTGCTGCCGCTGACCCGCGACCAGATCGACCTGCTGCGCCAGGCCGCCCGCGCCGACTGGACGCAGGTCGAGCCGGCCATTTTCGGCACCCTGCTCGAACGCGCCCTCGACCCCGCCGAACGCCACAGCCTGGGCGCCCACTACACGCCGCGCCCCTACGTCGAGCGCCTGGTCCTGCCCACCGTCATCGAACCGCTGCGCGCCGAATGGGCCAACGTCCAGGCCGCCGCTTTGCTTTTGGCCAACGAAGGCAAGCCGGCCGCCGCGCTGGCCGAAATCGACGCCTTCCACCACCGCCTGTGCCAGGTGCGCGTGCTCGACCCGGCCTGCGGCAGCGCCAACTTTCTGTACGTCACGCTGGAACACATGAAGCGCCTCGAAGGCGAGCTGCTCGATTTCGCGCAAAGCATCGGGCACGGCCAGCAGCGCCTCGAAGCCGAGGGCCTCACCGTCGACCCGCACCAGTTCCTTGGCCTCGAAATCAACCCGCGCGCTGCCACCATCGCCGAACTGGTGCTGTGGATCGGCTACCTGCAGTGGCACTTCCGCACGCGCAGCGCCGGCCTGCCGCCCTCGCCCATCCTGCGCGATTTCAGGAACATCGCCTGCGGCGACGCCGTGCTCGCCTACGGTGAACGGCAACTCGTCACCGACGCCAACGGCCAGCCGCTCACCCGCTGGGACGGCATCACCACCAAGGCGCACCCGGTCACCGGCGAAGCCGTGCCCGACGAGGCTGCCCGCATCCCGCTCTGGCGCTACCCGGAGGCCCGCCCCGCCGAGTGGCCGGCGGCCGACTTCATCGTCGGCAACCCGCCCTTCATCGGCGCCAAATACATGCGCTCAGCCCTCGGCGACGGCTACGTCGATGCCCTGCGCGCCACCTGGCCGGAAGTGCCGGAATCGGCCGACTACGTGATGTTCTGGTGGCACGCCGCCGCCCGGCGCGTGCTGGCCGGGCAGGCGGAGCGCTTCGGCTTCATCACCACCAACAGCCTGACCCAGACTTTCAACCGCCGCGTCGTGCAGGCCGCGCTCGACCACGGCCTGAGCCTCGCCTTCGCCATTCCCGACCACCCGTGGGTCGATAGCGCCGACGGCGCCGCCGTGCGCATCGCCATGACGGTGGGAAGCGCCACGGAAAACGGCCCCGGACAACTGTCGACCGTTGAAAGTGAAGTCGAAGCCGGCGGCGAAGGGCTGGCCGTGACGCTCAAGCGCGAAACCGGCAGCCTGCACGCCGATTTGCGCATCGGCGCCAATGTGGCGGCGGCGAGGGCCTTGCGGGCGAATGGCGGAATCAGCTCGCCCGGTTTCAAACTGCACGGCGCCGGTTTCATCGTCACGCCGGACGAAGCTGCCGGCCTCGAAGCCGACGCGCCGATCAAGGATTACCGCAACGGCCGCGACCTGACCGACCGGCCGCGCGGCGTCAAATTGATCGATTTATTCGGGTTGACCGCAGAAGACGTGCGCCGCCGCTACCCGGCCACCTATCAACGAGTGCTGGAACGGGTCAAGCCGGAGCGCGATCAGAACGCCCGCGCCACCTACCGCGACAACTGGTGGATTTTCGGCGAACCACGCCGCGAGTTGCGCCCCATGCTCGCCGGCCTCCCGCGCTACATCGCAACCGTTGTTACCGCCAAACACCGTGTTTTTCAATTCCTCGATGCCGATGTTGCGCCTGACGACGCGCTGATGTGTTTCGGCTTCGATGACGCTTATTTGCTCGGCGTTCTCAGCTCGACCGTGCACGAACGCTGGATGCTGGCGACCGGAAGTACATTGGAAGATCGTCCACGCTACATCAAATCTGCTTGCTTCGAAACCTTCCCCTTCCCCGCCGCCACGCCCGAACAGCAGGCCCGCATCGGCGACCTCGCCGAACAGCTCGACGCCCACCGCAAGACCCGCCAGGCCGCCGACCCGGCGCTGACGCTGACCGGGATGTACAACGTGCTGGAAAAACTGAAAGCCGGCGAGGCGCTGAACGCCAGGGAAAAAGCCATCCACCAGAGCGGCCTGGTCGGCGTGCTCGCCACGCTGCACGCCGAACTCGACGCCGCCGTGCTCGCCGCCTACGGCTGGTCCGACCTCGCCGCAGACGCCACCCCGGCCGACGCCGAGGCCATCCTCGTCCGCCTCGTCGCCCTCAACGCCGAACGCCAGCACGAGGAAGCGGCCGGCCACGTCCGCTGGCTGCGCCCGGCCTTCCAGAACCCGCCGACGGAGAGCGCTGCGGTCAACGGCAAAAAAAGCCAAAAATCGAAATCCGCGAGCGACGACAGCGCCGCGCCCGCCGCCGGCAAAACCGCATGGCCGGCCACGCTGCCCGAACAAATGGCCCTGCTCGCCCGCCTGCTCGCCGCCACCCCGCAATCCGAAGCCCAGCTCGCCGCCCTCATCACCGGCAAGGGCCCGTGGAAAAAGCGCCTGCCCGACCTGCTGCAAACCCTGGCCGCGCTGGGCCGGGCGCGGCGGGAGGGGGAATCCTGGGTCGCAGCGTGAGCACTTGAGGCATGTATCTCGTAGCGATACAATCGTTTAACGTCAAGAGTATCGAATTGTGATCAAGAGCTTTCGACATAAAGGCTTGGAACGTTTTTTCAGCGAAGGCAGCAAGGCAGGGATCCAGCCCGCACACGCTGCCAAATTGGCGCGCTTGCTGCTGATGCTGAACGCCGCGACCGGTCCGGAAGACATGGATAAGCCAGGCTGGCGTTTACATGCGCTAGGCGGCAATCTGGCGGGGCATTGGTCGGTGTGGGTCAACGGCAACTGGCGGATGACTTTTTATTTCGAGGGCGAGGATGCCGTTCTGGTCGATTACCAGGATTATCACTAGGAGTTCGATGCGATGAGCCGCATGTTCAATCCGCCACACCCCGGCGACATTCTTCGGGAAGATGTCTTGCCGGAACTGAAGATTTCGGTCAGCGAGGCCGCCCGCCAACTCGGTGTGTCGCGCGTTCAGTTTTCCCGCTTCATCAATAGTCGCTCAGCGGTTTCTGCCGACCTGGCGATCCGTCTAGCCATGTGGCTTGGTGGCAGCGCGCAAAGCTGGATGCGCATGCAGGCAGATTACGATCTCTGGCAGGCAGAGCATTCGGGGAAACCGCCACCGCGGGTGGAACGCTTCGCAGCGTGACAGCCCTGGTACGGAAATTCATCGTCGCCCCCGGTTTTCTCGCACTCGACCGACTCACCCTCCGCCGTTCTGTTCCTGATAGTCGAGCAGCGTCATTTCGCGCAGCATGTCTTCCTCGCGCAGGAAGGTTTCGACGGCCAGCGGGTCGAACTGGCTGCCGGCCATGCGGATGATTTCGGCCTTGGCGGTGTCGAAGGGCAGCGCCTTGCGGTAGGGTCGGTCGAAGGTCATCGCGTCGAGGGTGTCGATGACGGCGAAGAGCCGCGCCGGCAGCGGGATGGCGTCGCCGCGCAGGGCACGCGGGTAGCCTGAACCGTCGTAGCGTTCCTCGTGGCTGAGAACGATTTCGGCAGCCAGCGAGAAGATGGGCAGCTTCTCCAGCAACTGGCTGCCCTGCTCGGGATGCCGGCGCATGATCTGCCACTCCTCTTCCGACAGGCGCCCCGGCTTGAGCAGGATGGCGTCGGGAACGCCGATCTTGCCGATGTCGTGGAGCAGGCTGCCCCAGTAGATTTCGCGCAGCGTCGCCCTGTCGGTGTAGTGATGGCGCGCCAGGATCAGCGTATGCGACGCGACGCGCTTCGAATGCAGGCCGGTTTCGCTCTCCCGCAAGTCGAGCGCGGCGGCCAGCGACTCGGCGAATTCCTCGTAGGGATGCGCATCGACCAGCCCGGCCAGCTGCTTGCGGCTGTCCAGCAGGCAATGCTCGCAGGTCAGGCGGTCGCCCGCCTGATGGTATTGCCGGCCCGGGTCGCGGCTACCGCACTGCCCGCAATCCCTGCCGGCACCGAAGGTTCGGTGCGTGTGTTTATGGTTTGCCATCGGCATCTCCTGGCTTTCCTGACATGGGAATGACCGACCCGCACCGGCCCGAGTTCCGTCAGTCATGCTGGATCGGCACCGAAGAAATTCCTGGCGCCGAAGTGCCATGAGCATTTCTGCCATCCCGCTCAAGAAATTGAAGTCGAACCCTATTCAATTATCGCGGTGATCCGCCCAAGAAGCATTTCCAACGGCCGGTTATCGCCACGAAAGCTGGCAATCATCGCCGCATACATTTCCTCGCGACCTGCTTCTTCGAAGTCGATGAAATAACCTGCTTGCTCGGCCAGTTGGGCACAGAAGGCACGTTGAACCCGGCCGTTGCCTTCACGAAATGGGTGGGCGGCGTTTATTTCACCCATGTAGTGAGCCAGACGCTCGACGAATCTGTCTGGCGGCAACCCGACCAGCATGTCTTCGCCGGAAATTTTGGCAAGTTGCTGCGTGAGGTAGCTTCCGATCATTCCGCAGCTGCCAAAGCGACTATCACCTTTGCTGATGTCAACGGTGCGCAATTGCCCCGCCCAGTCGTACACGTCCTGAAACAGCTGGTGGTGCATCGATTGCAGATGGGCGAGATCGAAATTCCCCGCTATCGGATGTTCGATCAACTCCAGCAGGCGAATTGCCGTGACGTCGGCTTCGAAGGCATCCAGCGCGGCCTGGTCGTGCAAATCCGCTTTGTTCCTCAGTATTTCCGAATCCGGGTAGGTGTAGCTGTCAGACCCGTCGTACCGCGACATGGTGGCTCATTACATCGGCAAGTAGTTGGTCGGTAGTGGTGTTCCCGGCCAGATAGGTACGAAGACCTTGTACGACGCTTGGGCTGGGCTTCAGTTGCTCAATGCGCAGCGTGGCGAGGACATTCCCGACAGCTTTTTGCCGTGTGGCTTGCTTGCTGATTTTTTTCATGACGGATTGCCTCGCGACCTATTACCCAACTTCGATTTTACCATTCGGGAATGGCTGGCCGGAGGGAATTGTCGCCCCGCCAGGCTGCTGCCGGGAGCAGCCTGTGCCATCCGGCTCAGGCCGCCAGAACTTCCCCCGACCCCTTGCTCGCCGCCCACGGCGCCGGCTTCCTGACTGCCGCCCACACCGGGCTTTCCATCGACAGCGCCAGCTGGCGGGCGAGTTCGACCATGCCGTCGTAGCCGGCGTAGCCGAATTCGCGTTCCTGGTTGATGTCGAGGAAGGGAATGCGGGCCTTGAGCGCGGTGTAGAGATTGCGGCCGCCGGCGATCAGGATGTCGGCCTTGTACTCGTGGTAGGTCGACAGCAGGGCCTTGGGGCTGCCGTCATCGATCATCTTGGTGTCTTCGCCCATCAGTTCGCGGATGCGCGCCTTGTCTTCCTCGGTGGATTTCTTGGTGCCGGTGGCCACCACCTTCATGCCCAGGTCCTGCAGCGCCGAGACGATGGACCACGACTTGACGCCGCCGGTGTAGAGCAGCACGCGCTTGCCCTTGAGGCGGGCCCGCCAGGGGTCGAGGGCGGCGCGCGACTTGGCTTCCTCGCGGGCGATCAGCGCTTCGGTGCGCGCCGTCAGGTCGGGGTCGCCGATCAGCCGGGCGAAATCGCGCAGCGCATTGGAGACGTCCTGGACGCCGTAGAAGCTGCCCTCGAAGAAGGGAATGCCGTAGGTGTCCTGCATCTTGCGCGCCACGTTGAGCAGGGCCTTGGCGCAGACGACCATGTTCACCTTGGCCCGGTGCATGGTCTGCACCTCGTGGAAGCGGGCGTCGCCGGACAGCGTGCACAGGATACGCAGGCCGAGCTCGTCGAAGAGCGGCGCGACGTGCCAGAACTCGCCGGCGATGTTGTATTCGCCGATCAGGTTGACGTCGTAGGTCGGCTTGCCGTCGGCCCGCGGCGCGGCCGGGGCCGGCTCGGCGGTGCCGATGACGTGCTTGAACATGGCCTCGCCGGCCAGCCGGTTGCCGAGATTCTTGGTGCCGTAGAAGCCGGCCGCGTCGACCGGCACGGCGGGCACGCCCCAGCGCTCGGTGGCGGCCCGGCAGACGGCCTCGACGTCGTCGCCGACCAGCGCCGTGACGCAGGTGTTGTAGATGAAGACGGCGGCCGGCGAATAGCTGTCGATGGCCTGCTTGATGGCGTGGAACAGGCGCTTCTCGCTGCGCCCCATGACGACGTCGGTTTCCGACAGGTCGGTGGTCATGCCGATGCGGTAGAGGGTGACGCCGGAGGAGCGCGTGCCGCGGTTGTCCCACGACGATCCGGCGCAGGCGATCGGGCCGTGCACGATGTGGGCGACGTCGGCGATCGGCAGCAGGGCGATCTGGGCGCCGTCAAAGGAGCAGCCGCCGGCCGTGGCGCCGGGCTTGGGCCGGGCGCAGCCGGACTTTTCCTTGGTGTTGTGGCTACAGGCCGGCTCGTCGAGCAGGGCCTGGATTTCGCTGGCTTTCATGGCGTTCTCCAGAGGTTTGCCGGGAATTCAGCAAGATGGATGCCACGCCGCAACACATTGATTATTAGCCAAATTCGAGAAATTAAACCTTGTCGCAAAGCCGACAAAATGGACAAAAGCGGCCGTAGCCGCTTTTGTTTTTTGGCCGATATTTCCGGTCGACCGCAGCTATTGCCCGGCCGGCGCCGGCAGCGGCGCCTGGTCGACCACCGGCACCGGCTCGGCGACCTTCTTGTGGCCGGCGTCCGGATGCCAGCCGAGGACGACCAGCATGACCACGAAGCCGGCCACGTAAGCGACCGTGACGTGCCAGCCGTGGCGCAGCCACTGTGCCGCCGAGCGCGCCTCGGGGAACATGCTGGACAGCGCGACGCCGGCCGACGAGCCGAACCACAGCATGGAGCCGCCGAAGCCCACGGCATAGGCCAGGAAGCCCCAGTCGAAGCCGCCCTGGCGCAAGGCCAGCGCGGTCAGCGGGATGTTGTCGAAGAGGGCCGACACGAAGCCGAGGGCGAAGGCCGACTGCCAGGAGGCCGGCGGCAGTTCCTCGACCGGCATCATCGAGGCGCAGAGTACCAGCGAGAGCAGAAAGAGCGAACCCTTGATCGTTTCCGGCAGCAGTTCCCAGTCGTGGCGGCGCACCGGGATGGTGAGGACGATGGCCAGCCAGACGGCGACGCCGATGAAGGGGTAGTGCTCGGCGTAGTCGGCGAAACGGAGGTTGACGGTGATGTTGGTGGCGACGGCGAAGACCAGCATGGTGGCGACGATGGCGATGCGCCCCCAGTCGACATGGGTGTGGGCGTGGGCGTGCTTGATGATCGGCGAGTAGGCATGCTGCTGCTTGGCGCCGAAGTAGCCGACGATGAGTAGCGCGACGCCGGCCGCGACGTAGGCGTCGATGACCTGTAGCGGGCTGATGCCGTCGATCCACATCATGGTCGTCGTCGTGTCGCCGACCACCGAGCCGGCCCCGCCGGCGTTGGAGGCGGCGACGATGGCGGCGAGGTAGCCGACATGCACCCTGGCCTTGAACAACTGGTGGGCCATGGCGCCGCCGATCAGCGCCGCGGCGATGTTGTCGAGGAAGCTGGAAATGAAGAAGACCATGACCAGCAGCACGAAGCCGCCCTTCCAGTCGGCCGGCAGCAGGCGCGGCAGGATGACCGGCACATGGCTTTTCTCGAAATGCCGGGCGAGCAGCGCGAAGCCGGTGAGCAGGCAGAACAGGTTGGCCACCGTCACCCACTCATGGCCGAGGTGGCCGACCAGGCCGGCAACGCCCGCGCCGGTCTTGAAGCCGGTGAACACGATCTTGTACAGGCTGATGGTGACCAGGCCGGTGAGCGCGACGTAGAGCGTGTAGTGGTGGAAAAGCGCCACCCCGAGCAGGGTCAGCGCGAAAAGGACGAAATCGACGGGGATGCCGCCGACCGAAGGCAGATTGCCGGCCGCCAGGGCGGAGGCCGGCAGCAGGCCAAGCAGGCCTGACAGGGCTAACAAACGGGACATGGCTGTTCTCGGGTTTATTGAAATTCTGGTTTATCGGCGCCGTTGCTGCGGTCGACCGGAAATTTGGCGCAAAAAAGCAGCCGGCATTGTCGTCCTTGCCGGCATTTATTCAACTTGGGGCTATCCCGTAGGCGCTTACTCCTCGACGACGTCCTTGCGCGGCACCGTCTCCGGGTCGGCGATGATCGGGCGGTAGATCTCGATCCGGTCGCCCGCCTTGAGCGCCGCATCGAGCTTGACCAGGCGACCGAAGACGCCGACCTTCTGGGTCGTCAGGTCGATGTGCGGGAATTGCTTGAGGATGCCGGAACGCTCGATCGCTTCCTTGACCGTCGATTCGTCCGGCACCTCGATGTTGAGCCAGAGCTGGTTGCCCGGCTCGGAATAGGCGACGCCGATCTGCATGGCCAGGCTCCTCAGGCGACGGCCGGCGCGGGCGCGGCAGCGGATTTCTCGGCCAGCCGGCGTTCGAGCACGCGCTTGCCGGCGAGCAGGAAGCCGAGCACCGCGAAGCCGCCCGGCGGCAGGATCATCAACAAGGCCCCGCCGTAGCCGGGCAGCTTCATTTCGAGGAAGGCGAAGGACGGCCCGAGCAGGTTGGAAGCCTGCGCGAACAGCGTGCCGGCGCCGAGGAATTCGCGGATCAGGCCGATGAAGGTGAGCGCCCCGGTAAAGCCGAGGCCCATGGCCAGCCCGTCGACCGCCGCCGCGGCGACGCCGTTCTTGACGGCGAAGGCCTCGGCCCGGCCGAGGATGGCGCAATTGACGACGATCAGCGCGATGAACAGGCCGAGCACCTTGTACAGGTCGTGCAGCCAGGCGTTCATCGCCATGTCGACGACGGTGACCAGGGTGGCGATGAGCACGACGAAGACCGGGATGCGCACCTGCGAGCTGACCGTGTGGCGGATCAGCGAGACCAGCACGTTGGAGACGAGCAGCACGGCCGTCGTCGCCAGCCCCATGCCCAGGCCGTTGGTGCCGCTGGTCGTCACCGCCATCGCCGGGCACATGGCGAGCAGTTGGGCGAAGACGACGTTCTGCTCCCACAGCCCGTCCTTCATGATGCCGCCGTAGTTTTCCCCGGCCGGGGCTTCGTTCATGGCGTCCCCCAAGGGGACTTCTTTCAGGGCGTCGTCGCTCATGATTTTCCTCCGAAAATTGCCTCGCGATGCGCGACGTAGAAGTCCATGCCGCCCTTGACCGCCTTGACCACGGCACGCGGCGTGATGGTGGCGCCGGCGAACTGGTCGAAAACGCCGCCGTCCTTCTTGACCGCCCATTTGTCGGGCGCCGGGTCGGCCAGCGACTTG
This sequence comes from Dechloromonas sp. Dech2017, assembly GCA_009469585.1. Classification (GTDB taxonomy): domain Bacteria; phylum Pseudomonadota; class Gammaproteobacteria; order Burkholderiales; family Rhodocyclaceae; genus Azonexus. The sequence continues at coordinate 63,677 of SSXW01000017.1, read as the reverse complement.
CCGTCGAAGCCCTTTATCCAGGGGTCTTTTTTCACCTCGATCTTGTCGCCCAGGCCGGGCGTCTCGCTGTGCTTGAGGACGCGCACGCCGAGCGTGCGGCCCTCGCTGTCGACCGCCATCAGCACCTGGATGTCGCCGGCGTAACCGCGCTCGGCGACCTTGAACAGCGCCGCCTTGACCACGCCGGCCTGGCGGGCGCGGTAGATGGTCACGGTTTTGCCGCCTTTGTCGAGGTCGACCGTATCCTTCAGGAAATCGTTGTCGGCCAGCCCCGGCGGCAGCACTTCCGACAACGAGTCGCGCAGGTCCTTGGCCTCGGCGGCGGCGATCGCCGCGCCGGTGGCCTGCGAGGCGACGGCCAGGGCGCCGCTGGCGAGCAGCGCGAAGGCGCCGAGCAGCAAGGGCTGGTAGGCGATCTTCTCGCGGATGGCTTCGAGGCTGATGGCTTTGGCGTTCATTGGCTGGCTCCTGCCGGAATGTCGAGCGGCTTGCCGCGGCGGTCGCGGCCGAGGATGCGCGGCTTGATCAGGCGGTCGATGACCGGCGTCAGCGCGTTCATCAGCAGCACGGCGAAGGCCATGCCCTCCGGGTAGCCGCCGTAGCTGCGGATGATCCAGGTGATCAGGCCGATGCCCAGCCCGAAGACGACCTGCCCGGCCGCCGTGTTGGGCGAGGTGACGTAATCGGTGGCGATGAAGAAGGCGCCGAGCATGGCCGCCCCGGACAGCAGGTGGGCCGGCGCCGACAGGTAGTGGGCCGGATCGACGGCGTGGCCGATGGCGGCCGGAATGGCGATGCCGGCCAGCACGGCGGCCGGCGTATGCCAGGTGATGACCCCGGCGCCGACCAGGTACAGCCCGCCGGCCAGGATGAGCAGCGAAGCCGACTCGCCCAGGCTGCCGGAGCGGGCGCCGATCCACGACAGCGCCGGGGCGTGCTCGCCGGCCAGCGAGTGCAGCAGGTCGATGCCGCGCGCCAGCTCGGTCTTCGAATAACCGAGCAGTGAGGCGCTGGCCATCGCATCGGGCTGCGGCAGGCTGCTCAGGAAGATGCGCAGGCCGTCGATGAAATCGGGCGCCGCCAGCGTCGTCAGCGGCAGCGGATGCACCCACTGGGTCAGCGGCACCGGGAAGGAGACGAGCAGCGCGACGCGGGCCACCATGGCCGGGTTGAAGACATTCTGCCCGACCCCGCCGAAGACCTGCTTGCCAATCACGATGGCGATGAAACCGCCGACCACCGCCACCCACCACGGCGCCCACGGCGGCAGCGTCATCGCCAGCAACCAGCCGGTGAGCAGCGCCGAACCGTCGAACAGGGTCGCCTTGATGCGGGTCACGCCCATCATCTTCAGCGACAGCGCCTCTAAACCGAGGCAGGAAAGGATGGTCAGCAGCCACAGGAAGAAGGACGGCCAGCCGAACAGCCAGAAACCGTACAGCGTCGCCGGCACCAGCGCCATCTGCACGCGGAACATGGTGCGGGTGACCGAATTGCCGCCGTGGGCGTGGGGGGAGGCGACCGGCTGGGCGGTGATGGCGGTGGGGGTCATGAGGGGAATCCTCCTGGGGTTTCCTCGAAGGCGTTTTTTGGCGCCTGAGGCGTGGGGCGTTTTTGTTTAACGCAGCTTTCCGCGTTGCCCGCGGGCGTTGACCGCTGGCGTACTTCCTTATTCGCGACCGCAGGTTTCCGCGCCTGACGCGCGGGCGTACTTTCTTTTGCTTGCCCAAAAGAAAGTAGCCAAAGAAAAAGGCACCCCTGGGTCGGCGCCGGGCTGCGCCCGGTCCCCTGCGCTACTCGGCTGACGCGGGGGCTGCGCAACTCGGGGCTGCGCCCCTCAGACAGTGCTCGCCCTTTTTCCGCGCCAGCCTGCGTTGCTCGGCGCCTCTCAAGGGGCCCGGCAAACCGATCGCAATTTTTCGGTTTTGGCCCTATTTTCCGGTTGACCGCAGCAATCCATTTTTCGGCAGAGCCGTCGCGCCGCGACGCCTTTCGGGTCCCCCTAGGAGACGCCGAGCAACGCAGGCGGGCCGGGGGTAGTCGGCGAGGACTGTCTGAGGGGCGCAGCCCCGAGTTCCGCAGCCGCCCGGCACGGCGAGTAGCGCAGGGGACCGGGCAAAGCCCGGCGTCGACTCGGGGGTCGCCTTTTCTTTGGCTACTTTCTTTTGGCGAAGCAAAAGAAAGTACGCCCGCGGTCAACGCGGAAAACTGCGTTTCAGAAAACCCCGCCCCCGCCTCAGGCGCAGGCGCAAAATCGAGCGCATCAGGAAAGCCCCCTCCCCTCATACCCCCTCCCCCACCGTAGCAGCTGCCGCAGGAGCTGCCGAAGCAGCCGCTTCAGCCGCTGCCTTGGCCGCCGCCGCAGCCTCCCGCTCAGCCTTGCGCTTGGCTGCCGCCTCGGCCTTCTCGCGGGCCTCGCGATCCAGCCGTTCCTGCCGCTGCAAAGCCAGCTTCTTGGTCGCCTCGCCCCGCAGCTTGGCGCGGTCCTGCGCCGCCAGTTCGCCCTTGGCATGGACGAAGTACTGGACCAGCGGGATCTTCGACGGGCAGACGTAGGCGCAGCAGCCGCAGGCGATGCAGTCCTTGAGGCCGTAGTCGATGGCCTCGCCGTAGGCTTCGTTGCGGATGCGGGCGCTCATTTCGAGCGGCAGCAGGCCCATCGGGCAGGCCTTGACGCAGCTGCCGCAGCGGATGCAGGGGTCGGGTTCGGCGGCGGCCACTTCGGCCGCGTCGAGGGCGAGGATGCCGCTGCTGCCCTTGACCACCGGCACCCGCCAGTGGGGAATCTGCATGCCCATCATCGGGCCGCCCATGATGCGCCGGGCCAGCCCCAGGCCGTCACCCTTGAGGCCGCCGGCGAAGGCGATGACCTCCTCGGCCAGCGTGCCGATGCGCACCTCGACGTTGCCGGGCGCCGCCACGCAGTTGCCGTTGACAGTGACCAGCCGGGAAATCAGCGGCTTGCCCTCGCGCACCGCGGCGCGCACGGCGAGCGCCGTGGCGACGTTGTGCACGATGACGCCGATGTCGGCCGGGCGGCCGTCGGCCGGCACCTCGATGCCGGTCAGGACTTGAATGAGCTGTTTCTCCGAGCCCATCGGGTAGCGGGCCGGCACCGGGCGGACCTGGACCGCGGCGAACTCGGCGGCGGCCGCCTGCATGGCGGCGATGGCTTCCGGCTTGTTGTCCTCGATGCCAACCAGCGCCACCCGGGCGCCGGTGGCGTGGAGCATCAGGCGGATGCCGTCGACGATGCCGGCCGCCGCGTCGCGCATCAGGCGGTCGTCGCAGGACAGATAGGGCTCGCACTCGCCGCCGTTGATGACCAGTGTCGTCACCTCGGCACGCAGCGCCCCGCCCAGCTTGACGGCCGACGGGAAGGCAGCGCCGCCCAGGCCGACGACGCCGGCCGCCGCCACCCGGCGGCCGATGTCGGCCGGGGTCAAGGCGAAGGGGTCGGCGCAGGCGGTCAGCTCGCACCATTCGTCGGCCCCGTCGGCTTCGAGGATGATGGCCGGCAGGCTCAACCCGGAGGGATGCGGCGCGGTGACTTCGGTGACGGCGACCACGGTGCCCGAGGTCGGCGCGTGCAGCGGTGCCGAGACCATGCCGGTGGCCTCGGCCAGCAGCTCACCCTTGCTGACCTTCTGGCCGACCAGCACGGTCGGCCGGGCCGCCCCGCCCAGGTGCTGCTGCAGCGGCAGGTAGAGCCGGGCCGGCACCGGCATGACGCGGACCGGCGCATCGGCCGCCGGGCGCTTGTGGTCGTCGGGGTGCACGCCCCAGTTGTTACCCAACAGCTGATCGCCCAGGAAGTGCTTGAAGCGGTTCATGAATCCCATGTCGTCCTCACGCCGCCAGGGGTTTGGGCATCACCCAGTGCTGCAGGGTGACGGGAACCGGGCGCATGACCAGCGCCTCGGTCGGGCATTTCTCGATGCAGCTCGAACAGCCGGTGCAGGCCTCGCGGAAGACGTTGTGGATCTGCTTGGCGGCGCCGAGGATGGCGTCGGTCGGGCAGACCTTGCTGCAGCGGCAGCAGCCGATGCACAACTCCTCGGCGATGACGGCGATCTTCGGGCCGTCGTCGGCGATGGCCGAGAGATCGACGGCGAGGCCCAGCTTGGCGGCGATGGCCACGGCCAGCGCCTTGCCGCCGGGCGGGCAGCAGGTCGGCGGGGCGCTGCCGTCTACGATCGCCGTCGCCGCCCCCGAGCAGCCGGGGAAGCCGCACTGGCCGCAATTGGAGCCGGGCATCATGGCGATCAGTTCGTCGACCACCGGGTTGCCCTCGACCTGCAGGAACTTGTTGGCGATGCCGAGGATGATGCCGAGGGCTGCACCGAGCAGGGTCAGGCTGAGGACGGCGGCGATCATGATTTTCTCCTCTCAAACATTGAGGCCCGAGAAGCCCATGAAGGCCAGGGCCAGCAGGCTGATCGTGACGAAGGCGATGGGTGCCCCGGCGAAGGCGGCCGGGACGCGCGACAGGGCGACCCGCTCGCGCAGGCCGGCGAAGATGAGCAGGACCAGCGTGAAGCCGAGCGCCGAGCCGAAGCCGTACAACAGGCTCTTGAACAGGCTGAACTTCTGCTCGACGTTGAGCAGGGCGACGCCGAGCACGGCGCAGTTGGTGGTGATCAGCGGCAGGTAGATGCCGAGCGACTGGTAGAGGCCGGGGCTGGCCTTCTTGATGAACATTTCGGTGAATTGCACCACCGAGGCGATGACCAGGATGAAGGACAGGATGCGCAGGTAGCCCATGCCGAAGGGGGTCAGCAGCCAGTTGTCGAGCATCCACGAGGCGCCGGCCGCCAGCGTGATGACGAAGGTGGTGGCCAGGCCCATGCCGAGGGCGCTGTCCACGCTCTTCGACACGCCCATCACCGGGCACAGGCCGAGGAACTTGATCAGCACCACGTTATTGACCAGCGCGGTGGACAGCAGCAACAGGAAGAATTCGCTCATGGCTATCGGGTTTCCGTTTTTCCGATAGCGACGTCGCACAAGCCGTGCCAATCGCCGGCACCACCCGGAAACCGGCATCGATGCACGCATTCCGACAAAACGCACCAAACGCGGGCGTCTTTGTCGGGGCAATTTGTCGCAAACCCAACAAGGCTTTCGTCGCATTTCTTCCGAAACCCTGACCGGGCGGCGCGACATACCGGGCGGCGAACGTCGGCATGGAAACTGCTACGTCACCATGAAGCACGTGACCCCGGAGACTCAGCATGTCGGCAGCAGCTTCCGCGCCATCCAGCGCCCAACCCGCGACGGAGCACGGTCTCCCCAGCGAAGCTTATCGCCAGGTCGTCGATCAGGCCGATCTGGCCATCTCGATCACCGACAACAAGGCCAACATCCTCTTCGCCAACGATGCCTTCACCCGCGTCACCGGCTATAGCCGCGAGGAGATCATCGGCCAGAACGAGTCGGTGCTGTCCAACAAGAACACCGACCCCGAACTCTACGCCGACATGTGGGCCGCCCTCGCCGCCCAGCGCCCGTGGTCGGGCAAGCTGCTCAACCGGCGCAAGAATGGCGAGGTGTACCTGGCCGAACTGAGCGTCTCGCCGGTCATCGACGCCAAGGGCAAGACCACGCACTTCCTCGGCATGCACCGCAACGTCACCGAGATGCATCGCCTCGAACGCCAGGTGCGCAACCAGAAGATGCTCATCGAGTCGGTGATCGATGCGGCGCCCATGGCCTTTTCGCTGATCGATTCGCTGGGCCGCGTCATCCTCGACAACCAGGAATACAAGAAGCTGGTCGCCGACCTCGGCGTCAAGGAGCCCGCCCACCTGCTGCTCGACAACCTTTGCCCGGCCTGGCGCGAGGCCCTGGCCAGCGCGCCGCAGACGTGCACCTTCGCCAATCGCGAGGCGCGCATCGACCGGCCGGCCGGCCGGCCCCGCTGGCTGTCGGTGACCACCTCGGTGATCGCCATGCACAGCGATTGCGCCGACAGCTATTTCGGAGCGAGCAGCCAGTGCGGCCTGCTTGTCGTCGTTTCCGACGTAACCAGCCTGCGCGAGGAGCAGGAGCGGGCCCGCGCCGCCGGCCTGCAGGCCGTGCTGGCCGAGGAGGAACGCACGGCGGCCATCCGCGAGGGGCTGTCGGCAGCCATCTTCCGTCTCGAGGAGCCGATGAACGTGATGGCCTCGGCCACCGCCATCCTGCAACGGCGCGACCCGGCCGCCGCCGCCGCGCTGCAGCAGGCGCTGGCGGTCAGCCGCGAGCACCTCGAAGCGCTGCGCCAGGTCATTCCGCAAAGCCCGCAGGAGATCGTGGTCAGCGTCAATCTCAACGAAATCCTGCGCGACGTGCTCGAAGTCAGCACGCCCCGCCTGCTCGGCGCCGGCATCATGGTCGATTGGCAGCCGGCGGCCACCCTGCCCTACATTCTCGGCCGGCCGCGCCAGTTGCGCATGCTGTTCAAGGCGGTGGTCGACAATGCCGTCGAGGCGATGAACTTCAAAGGCTGGAAACGTCGCGAGTTGTTCATTACCAGCGCCGTCCGCGGCGAGCACATCATCATTACGCTGGCCGACAGCGGCCCGGGCATTCCCGACGAATGGCGGCACAAGGCCTTCGAGCCCTTCTTCACGACCAAGAACGGCAGCGGTCGCCATATCGGCACCGGCCTGTCGCGCGCCCAGCAGGTGGTGGCCGACCACGGCGGGGTGATCGATCTCGAACAGAGTGCCAGCGGCGGATGCGCCGTCGTCATCGAGTTTCGCCTCGATGGCGACCCGATCTGACCCGAGGACGCCGAGAGAACAGCATGCACGAACACACCATCCATCAGCACGATCCCGAATGCCCGCCGACCGGCGGCTTTTGCCGGACGCACGAGCTGAACATCCTGCTCCTGGCGGCGCTCTATGCCGTCAGCCGGGCGCTCAGCCGCTCGCTGGCCTTCAACGAAAGCCTGCAGGACGTCCTGCGCGTGCTGCACGACGAAGCCGAGATGCGCTGCGGCATGATCGCCGTGGTCGACCCGGAAAGCGGCAACCTGACCGCCCATGCCCTGCACAACCCGGACGGCCCGGGGCTGATCGACGTCCAGTACCAGCCGGGTGAAGGCATCCTCGGCCTGGTCCTCGAAAAGCAGCGGACCATCCGCCTGGCCCGGATCGCCGACGACGCGCGTTTCCTCAACCGGCTGGGCATCTACCGGCCGGAACTACCCTTCATCGCCGTGCCGATCAAGGTCGGCGGCAACCTGCGCGGCGTGCTCGCCGTCCAGCCCGAGCGCGAGGAGGACGGCCTGCTCGAGGAGCGCACCCAGTTCGTCGAGATGGTGGCCAACCTGATCGGCCAGAGCCTGCGCCTGTCGCTCGATGTCGAGCAGGAAAAGTCCAGCCTGGTCGAGGAACGCGACTCGCTGCGCCGCACCGTCCGCCACCAGTTCGGCTTCGACAGCGTGGTCGGCCGCTCGGCGGTGATGCGCCGGGTTTTCGACCAGGCGCGCATGGTCGCCAAGTGGAACACCACCGTGCTCATTCGCGGCGAAACCGGGACCGGCAAGGAGCTGATCGCCAACGCCATTCACTACAACTCGCCGCGCGCCCGCAATGCGCTGGTCAAGCTCAATTGCGCGGCGCTGCCGGAAAACCTGCTCGAATCAGAACTGTTCGGCCACGAACGGGGCGCCTTCACCGGCGCCGTCGAGGCCCGCAAGGGGCGTTTCGAGCAGGCCCACGGTGGCACCCTCTTCCTCGACGAAATCGGCGAGGTGTCGCCGGCCTTCCAGGCCAAGCTCTTGCGCATCCTGCAGGAAGGCGAGTTCGAGCGGGTCGGCGGCAGCAAGACGATCAAGGTCGACGTGCGCATCATCGCCGCCACCCACCGCGACCTCGAAGCCGCCGTCGACATGGGCGATTTCCGCGAAGACCTGTTCTACCGGCTGAACGTCATGCCGCTCTTCCTGCCACCGCTGCGCGAGCGCATCGAGGACATTCCCGACATCGCCCGCCACCTGCTCAACAAGATCGGCAACGACCAGAAGCGCAAGCTCAACCTGACCGACATGGCCCAGCGCCGACTGGCCAGCCACGACTGGCCGGGCAATGTGCGCGAACTGGAAAACTGCCTGGAGCGCGCCGCCGTGCTCTCCGAGGATGGCGCCATCGATGTCGACCTGATCCGCTTCCCGAGCAGCCGCGAGCGGCCCTCACCCCGGCCGCAGCGCAGCCTGGCGACGCCTGCTGCGGTCAACCCGAATTTTGCGTCAAATCCGGAAATCGACATCGACGACCCCAACCTGTCCGAAAAGGAAAGGGTCATCGCCGCCCTCGAGCAGGCCGGCTGGGTGCAGGCCAAGGCGGCCCGCATCCTTGGCATGACGCCGCGCCAGATTGCCTACCGCATCCAGACGCTGAACATCGAGGTCAAGCAGTTCTGAGCAGCCGGCGGCCGGCCGATTGTCGCAAACCCGACAAGCGCCACCGCCGCAAGCCTTTGAATTAACAGGACGAAAAGCTGGCATCACCCTTGCAATACGCTACACATTGCCAAGGAGATTGCCATGCCCAAACCCAAGAAACACGTTCTCGTCTGCGTCCAGGGCCGCCCGGCCGGCCACCCGCGCGGCTCCTGCCAGGAAAAGGGCTGCGGCCAGACCTGGCAGGCTTTTTCGGACGAATTCACCCGCAACCTGTGGGCCTCCGGCTTCCAGCTGACCAACACCGGCTGCCTCGGCCCCTGCCACCTCGGGCCGAGCGTGCTGGTGTACCCGGAAGGCATCATGTACACCGGCGTCAAGCCGGAAGACGTCGGGACCATCATCGACGAGCACCTGATGTTCGACCAGCCGGTCGAGCGCCTGCTGGCGCCGGCCGACGTGTGGAGCTGAGATGATGGCCGAGTACCGCTACGAAATCGGCGAAATGATCTTCGCCGCCGAAGACATCCTCAACGATGGCGGCATGCCCGGCATCGCCGAGGAAGAAGGCCTGATCGCCCCGGCCGGCATGCGCGGCGTGGTCGTCCATTGCGGCGTCGCCGAACTCGACGAAAGCAAGGAGATCTACCTCGTCCAGTTCGAGAACGGCCCGGACGGCAGCCTCGGCCACCCGGTCGGCTGCCTGCCGGAGGAACTGACCCAAGACCCGGCGACGACCGCCACGGTCGACGGCTGAAAATGGCCAAAATCGGAATTTTCTTCGGCACCGATACCGGGCGCACCCGCCTCGTCGCCAAGCAAATTGCCAAGAAGCTGGGCGACGCCGCGCTCGCCCCGGTCAACATCGGCCGGGCCAGCCTGGCCGAGTTCGTCGCCTGCGACACGCTGATCCTGGGCAGTTCGACGCTCGGCGACGGCGAACTGCCGGGACTATCCACCGGCCTCGCCCAGCCGAGCTGGGAGGAATTCCTGCCCCAACTGGCCGACGCCGATCTCGGCGGCAAGGTGGTCGCCATCTTCGGGCTGGGCGACCAGAAGAAATACCCCGACGAATTCGTCGACGCCATCGGCATCATCCACGACGCCGTGCTCGCCCGCGGCGCCCGCCTGGTCGGCCGCTGGCCGACCGCCGGCTACGAATTCAACGTCTCGCAGGCGGTGGATGGCGACGATTTCCTCGGCCTCGCCCTCGACCAGATCAACCAGCCGCTGCTCAGCGAGGAACGCATCGACCGCTGGCTGGCGCAAATCCGACCGGAGCTCCTGCCATGAACTGCAACCCCTGGGCCGTGCCGAAATCCCGCGAAATCCGCCGCTTGCTGGTCAGCCTCGACGAACACGTCGCCGACAGTTGCGACATCGTCGCCGACGACGGGGCCGACCCGCACATCGTCACCCTGCGCCACAACGAACTCGCCGCCCTGCGCGCCCACGTCTACCAGCAAGGCCAGCGCGCCGGCACCTACGGCATCTTCTACGAATTCCCGCACCCGGTGCCGGGCATCCTGGAAAGCGAGGAAAACCTGCCGCTGCCCAAGGTTCTGGCCAGTTTGGCCATGCATTTCGACGCCTGAAGCCGTCAGCCGCACCGGACGCCAAGGCCGGGCCGGCAATGCCGCCCCCTAACCGGGAAGAGCCGCCCCCTTACCCCGCGCCGCGTGCAGTTTCCGGTAGCTGTCGATCAGGCGCTGGTGGCGGTCCAGCCCTTCCAGTTTCAGGCTGGTCGGCGTCAGGCCGTGGAAGCGCACGCTGCCGTCCACCGAGCCGAGCACCGCGTCCATCCGCGGGTCGCCGAACATGCGGCGGAAATTGGCCTCGTAGTCGGCTAGCTCGAGCTCATCGTCGAGCAGCACTTCAAGCACGACGTTAACAGCCTGGTAGAACAGACCACGGTCGACGGTGTTCTCGTTGTATTGCAGGTAGGTTTCGACCTGCTCCTTGGCGGCTGCGAAATCCCGCAGCGCGAGGTTGATCAGCAACTTCAATTCGAGAATGGTCAGCTGGCCCCAGACCGTGTTCTCGTCGAACTCGATGCCGATCAGCGTGATGATATCGGTGTAGTCGTCGAGTTCGCTGTCTTCCAGACGTTCGAGCAAGGCTTCCAGGCCGGCGTCGTCGAGGCGGTGCAGGTTCAGGATGTCTTCGCGGAAGGCCAGCGCCTTGTTGGTGTTGTCCCAGATCAGGTCTTCGACCGGATACACCTCCGAATACCCCGGCACCAGGATGCGGCAGGCGGTGGCGCCGAGCTGGTCGTAGACCGCCATGTAGGCTTCCTTGCCCATGGCTTCGAGGATGCCGAACAAGGTGGCGGCCTCGATGGCGTTGGAGTCTTCGCCGTGGCCGGAAAAATCCCATTCGACGAATTCGTAATCGGCTTTGGCGCTGAAGAAGCGCCAGGACACGACGCCGCTGGAGTCGATGAAGTGTTCGACGAAATTGTTCGGCTCGGTGACCGCGTTGCTCTCGAAGGTCGGCCGCGGCAGGTCGTTCAGGCCTTCGAAGCTGCGCCCCTGCAGCAACTCGGTCAGGCTGCGTTCGAGCGCCACTTCCAGGCTGGGATGGGCGCCGAAGGAGGCGAACACGCCGCCGGTGCGCGGGTTCATCAGGGTCACGCACATCACCGGGAATTGGCCGCCCAGCGAGGCATCCTTGACCAGCACCGGGAAGCCCTGTTTTTCCAGTTCCGCGATACCGGCGACGATGCCCGGGTATTTGGCCAGCACCTCGGGCGGCACATCGGGCAGCGCGATTTCGCCCTCCAGGATTTCGCGCTTGACCGCCCGTTCGAAAATTTCCGACAGGCATTGCACCTGCGCTTCGACCAGCGTATTGCCGGCGCTCATGCCATTGCTGAGGAAGAGGTTGTCGATCAGGTTGGTCGGGAAATACACCGTCTCGCCATCCGACTGCCGCACATAGGGCAGCGTACAAATGCCGCGCTCGACATTGCCGGAGTTGGTGTCGTAGAGATGCGAAGCGCGCAGTTCGCCATCGGGGTCGTAGATTTCGCGGCAGTACTCGTCGAGGATGCCCGCCGGCAGGGCGTCCTTCTTCCCCGGCTTGAACCAGCGCTCGTTCGGATAATGCACGAAGGCCGCGTTGGCGATGTCCTGGCCCCAGAACTGGTCGTTGTAGAAGTGATTGCAACTCGCCCGCTCGATGTATTCGCCCAGGGCCGAAGCCAGCGCGCTTTCCTTGGTTGCCCCCTTGCCGTTGGTGAAACACATCGGCGAGTGCGCATCGCGGATATGCAGCGACCAGACGTTGGGCACCAGGTTGCGCCACGAAGCGATCTCGATCTTGATGCCCAGGCCGGCCAGGACGCCGGACATATTGGCGATGGTCTGCTCCAGCGGCAGGTCCTTGCCGGCGATATAGGTGTTGGTGTCGGTCGTTGGCGCCAGCGTCAGTAGGGACTGGGCATCGGCATCCAGATTGTCGACTTCCTCGATCACGAACTCGGGGCCGGTTTGCACCACTTTCTTCACCGTGCACCGGTCGATGGAACGCAGGATGCCCAGGCGGTCTTTTTCCGAAATATCCGGCGGCAGCTCGACCTGGATCTTGAAAATCTGCCGGTAGCGGTTTTCCGGATCGACGATGTTGTTCTGCGACAGGCGGATGTTGTCGGTCGGGATATCCCGCGTGTTGCAGTAGAGCTTGACGAAATAAGCCGCGCACAAGGCCGATGAAGCCAGAAAATAATCGAACGGCCCCGGCGCCGAACCGTCGCCCTTGTAGCGAATGGGCTGGTCGGCGATCACCGTGAAGTCATCGAACTTGGCCTCCAGACGAAGCTTGTCGAGAAAATTGACCTTGATTTCCATGGGGGAATTCCAAAATAGCGTTCAAAACGAATTGGCCGCCATTATCCGGCTTTCCCGGCGGGAAATCCGTGCTTCCCGGCAGTTCGAGGCTGCGGCGTGTGGCGCCGACCGCCAGCCATAGCCCTTGCGCCATCTTGCCGAGCCGCTGGCCTGTGCTGGAATTCAAGCGCTGTCTATTGGCTGCCAGCCTTGGCGCTCAGCTTCTTGGAGACGTATTCGCCGCGCGAGGTGGAATTGTTCGGCTGGTTGTTGCGGGCGCACCAGGCGAAGAATTCCTGCGGCTCGATGTGGCATTCCAGCGCCCGCACGCCCGAGCGCTGGAAGTTCCGGCGTAAAACTGGCGCACGCCCTAAAACTGGGGTCTGACCCCTATGGGTCTCTGCTTGATCGGTTTGAGTGTCTTGGTAATAAGTTCGACGGGATAGATGATTGGTCCGCAGTTCCCTGCGTTACCTTTCGCTGCATAAAATCCACTGACGAATCCCTCAAACCAGCCACCGGCGTATCGGAAATTGATGGAACGGCTGAGAATTTCGCCAGAATCTCTTACACGAACACGCGATTCGATTCGGTGGTAGGTATCTCGAGGGTTGCCCTTGTCGAGTTCGTAGATGTACTTACTAGTCGGAGAAATACCTGTCTCCCGAAGAATGCTGCCGTCTGGCAGGAGGCTCAGGCGAGATTCCTTTCCATTGATCTCATCGCCCTCAACGACGCGATATCCGTATTTCGTAATCCAGTCCTCGTAAGGTGCCGTCCTTGGATCATCGAACCCCTCCACCCCTTCCACCACCCGATAGACATGCAGCCCACCCTCGGCCTCGCACATCTGCTTGAGCTTGATCCGACCATAGACGGCATCGGCCGTCGGGATCAGGATCGCGGCAACCACCACCAGCGCCTTCGCCCAATACTGATCAATCTGTTTGAAGAGTTTTGCGGCGCCCCATACATAGGCGCCAATCAGGGCCAGTATTAGCAAGCCGCCCATTTACGCTGCCTCTAATAAAACTGGGGTCTGACCCCTATGGATTCTCTGAACAACCCGCCATTTCAGCGCGTGCTGTGGCACCAAAGGGGTCAGAGACATTTCCCTTTTTCTCCCGATCGTCGTTTCCATTCCCATCCTCCTCAAAATCCAAAATCCTGTTGGTCCGTTATCGGTTGCATGCTCGCTTCACCCGCCGGCCTAGTCGGCCGTCCGCGCTTGCCGGCGTTGTGCCGGATGCCCACACGTCCGCAGATCATTTCGGCGAAGCGCTCGCTGCCTACCGGCATGCCCAGTTGCAGGGCCTTGCGGATATCGTCGACGGCTTCGGCATCCAGTTCGAGGCGAAAGAGCGCTCGGTAGGCGGCTTGCCGTTCCCCGCTATCCCGGCCAAGGGCGCAGTAGTGTTCGTGCGGGCTCAGACGAACATCCGTCTGCCCCAATCCGTTGGCCCGATAGCTTGACCAGCGGTACTGCCCCGGATCAGCCACCATGCCGGCACGCACGGGGTTGAGTTCGATGTAACGGTGGCAAGCCAGCAGATAGCTTTCGGCTTGCACGACGCTGGATTTGAAGCGCCCTTCCCACAGGCTACCGGTACGCCGGTAGAAACGGTTGGCGTACTGCACGTAGCGCCGTCCCAGCGATTGCATCAGTCGCGACGGCGCTCCGTCTTCTTTCGGAGTTACCAGCAGATGAACGTGGTTGGTCATCAGTGCATAGGCGTGAATGGCACAGCCGCATGCGCGAGCCGACTCTTCCAGCCAATGGAGATAGCAGTAGTAATCTTCATCAATGAAAAAACACGGCTCGCGGTTGATGCCGCGCTGAACGATGTGCAGCGGGTAGTCAGCGAGAAGAACGCGGGGGCGGCGAGGCATGATTATTGGCTCAGTTCAAAAAACTAAATGTCTCTGACCCCTTTGACCCTGCCTTTGACCCTCAGACACCACGATCTTAACAAGCGGGGCTCTCAGCCTTCTTCTTTTTGTACCGCACGCTATCCCGTCGGCTTAAGGTAGTGCCATGGCCCTATGACCCCTATTATTTTCCAGTCTTGAGGAATACAGATTTTATGACCCATTCGTCATCACTCTTATAGATCGGACACGATTTAGAGGTTGGATGTGCATATGCGATGAAGTCACCACCAGATCGCGCATACGAAATGGCTTCGCCCATCAATTTGCCATCAGAGCGGCGATAAATGCGCGTTGAGAATCGCCGCAATACCCCCTCCCCTTTGAAGGCGTCGCCATATTTGAGGTAAACAGTCTCCTCTACATAGCGATATTCTGGCCCCAACATATCTTCCCGTTTCCGTTCCCGCCATCCTGGAAATGGGTCGCCCCACCGGTCGAACATCTCCGGCGGAACCGTGACCGTCTCATATACCTTGACGCCGCCATCCTTCTTGCAAAGCTCCTCCATCTGGCGATCAAGGGCAAATTTCTCGCAGCCCGCCAACCCTTGCCCAGCAATCGCCATGGCAATTGCCAAAATATTTTTCAAGTGGCGACTATTCATGCTGCTTTTCTCCAGACTGCTGAATCCGGCACGTAAAAGGCGCCAACGGGACCGAAGACAATTCGCTTTCGGCCGTTTTTCCCGGTCGACCGTAGCATTCCGGCTTTCCTGACGAATTTCATATCCGCCGCATTCATTTTTCCTCCTCTAAGATTTCCATCTGCCGAGTGGTATTCGCTCCCAGTTCAATAACTTCATCCACCGCCAGCCCCCGCGGAATCTGGTGGGTAATGAACAACATTGTGACCTTGCCCTTGAGCTTGTTGATCGTTTTGGCGAAGTGCTCGGCCGTCTGCTGATCGAGATTGGACACGGCTTCATCGAAGACCAGAATCTTCGGCCGTTTCAGGAGGGCACGGGCGATGGCAATGCGTTGCCGCTGCCCGCCCGACAGCCCGGTGCCGCGCTCGCCGATTTCCGTCTGGTAGGCGATAGAGATTGCACAGGCTGCCAAGCAGCCACAGCACCTCGTGGTAGCCCAATTCTCCCCCTGATCTCTGCATCGCCCGGCTTGTTTTTATGAAGATCGGGCATCCTCTGGTCAGATCAATGCCATGTCAATATCGCCAAAGGCATAATCAGGAGGACTCCCCCGCCCTGCCCGATTGTGCAGCAGGGACGTATCGTCTGGGCGTCGAGGAGCCCTTCTTAGTTGTGCTGGAATTCAAGCGCTGTCTATTGGCTGCCAGCCTTGGCGCTCAGTTTCTCGGAGACGTATTCGCCGCGCGAGGTCGAATTGTTTTCCTGGTTGTTGCGGGCGCACCAGGCGAAGAATTCCTGCGGGTCGATGTGGCATTCCAGCGCCCGCACGCCCGAGCGCTGGAAGTTCCGGCGGGCGGCGACAGCCACCGCTTTCCATTGGGCGAAGCTGTCCTCGAAGCATTCCGGGTCGGTGGCGGTGGCTTTGACTTCGGCCCAGGTCGTCTCGTTGTACCAGGTGACGCCGACGACCATCGACTGGCTGCGGTTCTTGGCGCGCAGGCTCTGGTAGAGGGTGGGTTTTCTCATGCGGGCGGTGCTTTCGGTGAAGGGTGGTAAGTAAATATCAGGCAGCGGCGCCGGCCAGGGCGCGCTGCAGCAGCACGGCGACATGCACGGCATGGCGCCCGCTGCCGTCCTTGATCTGGTGGCGGCAGGAGAAGCCGTCGGCGACGATGGTCGCGTCGGCCGGCGCGGCGCGCACCGCCGGCAGCAGGGCGAGCTCGCCCATCTTGACCGAGGCCTCGTAATGTTCGGCCTCCAGCCCGAAGCTGCCGGACATGCCGCAGCAGCTGGCGTCGACGATGTCGAACTGGAATTCGGGAATCCAGCCGAGCACCTTCTTCACCGCCTTCATGGCGCCGAAGGCCTTCTGGTGGCAATGGCCATGGACCACCGCCCGGCCGCCGGGAATCGGTTTCAGCGGCAGCTTCAGCCCCTTGTTGCCTTCGCGCATCAGGAATTCCTCGAAGAGGAAGGCCTGTTTGGCCAACTGCCCGACCTCGGGGCCGAGCGACAGGCTGTAGAACTCGTCGCGCAGCGCCAGCAGGCAGGAGGGTTCGAGCCCGACGATGGGCGTGCCGGCGGCCAGGGCCGGGGCCAGCGCGGCCATCACCCGCTGGCCTTCTCTCTTGGCGGCATCGACCATGCCCTGCGACAGGTAGCTGCGGCCGCAGCACAGCGGGCGCTCCGGCTCGCCGTCGCCGGCCGCCGGGCGCAGCACCTCGACCGCGTAGCCGCCGGCCCGGAGCACGGCAATGGCCGCCTCGGCCACTTCCGGCGTGTAGTAGTGGGTGAAGGTGTCTACGAAAATCGCCACTTTTCCGCGTTGACCGTGGGAGTCGCCGGTTTCCGGCCAAGCCGGCCGGCCGACGATTTCCGGAATCGGCCGCCTGGCCGCGATGCCCAGCCGGCGCTCGGCCAGCCCGGCCAGCCACGGCCAGGCGTTGCGCAGGCGAACCAGCGCCGCCAGCGGCCGGCGGTAGCGGTGCAGCCAGTCGGGCAGCCCGCCGAACAGCCTGGCCCGCCACGGCACGCCGAGCGCTTCGTTGCGCTGGGCGAGGTATTCGGTCTTGATCAGCGTCATGTCGACGGCGCTCGGGCATTCCTTCTTGCAGCCCTTGCACGACACGCAGAGATCCATCGCCGCCGCCAGTTCGGGATGGGCGAAGGGGTTGTCGCCCGGCTTTGGCGTCAACTCGCCGTTGAGCGCCGCCTTGAAGGCCTTGACCCGCGCTCCGGTCGAGTGCGCCGGGTCGCCGGTGATGCGGTAGCTCGGGCACATGACGCCCTTGCCGTCGCGCTGGCACTGGTGGTTGTTCATGCAGACGGCGACCGCCTTGGCGTAATTGCCGCCGGTCGCCGGGATGCCGGCATAGGCGTCGCCGACGCCGTAGGTGTCGTAGGCCGACCAGTCGAGAAAGGTTTTCATGAACTGAACCAAGCAAGAGCGAAGCCAATGCAAAACCCTTGTTTATCAGCCAGATAGAAAACCACCGCTTGTCGCGAATGCGACAGGAACGATATCCCGGGCCGGCCATCCAACCTGACCGGATGCCCTGCCCGGCACGCCCGCCCCGAATAACCCGACTCGAAAGCCCCCTGATGTCCCAAACCGACGACTACACGCCGCCCAAGGTGTGGACCTGGAACAAGCCCAACGGCGGCCATTTCGCCGGCATCAACCGGCCGGTGGCCGGCCCCACCCACGACCAGGCGCTGCCCCGCGGCCAGCACCCGCTGCAGCTGTATTCGCTGGCCACGCCGAACGGCGTCAAGGTCACGGTCATGCTCGAGGAACTGCTCGCCCTCGGCCATGCCGGCGCCGAGTACGATGCCTGGCCGATCCGCATCACCGAGGGCGAGCAGTTCGGCAGCGGCTTCGTCGCGGTGAATCCCAATTCCAAGATCCCCGCCCTGCTCGACTGCAGCGGCACGCAGCCGCTGCGGGTGTTCGAATCTGGGGCCATCCTGCTCTACCTGGCCGAGAAATTCGGCGCCTTGCTGCCCGACGATCCGGCCGGCCGCACCGAATGCCTGTGCTGGCTGTTCTGGCAGATGGGCAGCGCCCCCTTCCTGGGCGGCGGTTTCGGCCACTTCTACGCCTACGCGCCGAGCAAGATCGAATACGCCATCGACCGCTACGCCATGGAGGTCAAGCGCCAGATGGACGTGCTCAACCGTCGGCTGGCCGAGCATCGCTACGTCGGCGGCGAGCAGTACAGCATCGCCGACATCGCCATCTGGCCGTGGTACGGCGCGCTGGCCAAGGGCCTGCTCTACGAGGCCGGGGAATTCCTGCAGGTCGGCGAATACCGGCATCTCGTCCGCTGGGCCGACGAGATAGCCCGGCGCCCGGCCGTGCAGCGCGGACGCCTGGTCAACCGCCTGGTCGGCCCCCTGGAAAGCCAACTGCACGAGCGCCACGACGCCAGCGATTTCGCCACCCGCACCCAGGATAAACTGCAGGACAAACAGCAGGAGCCATCATGATCACCCTCTACGACTGCGCCACCGCCCCCAGCCCGCGCCGGGCCCGCATCCTGCTCGCCGAAAAGGGCATTGCCCACGACACCGTGCCCATCGACCTGCGGGCCGGCGAACAACTGGGCGAGGCTTACCGGCGGATCAACCCGCAATGCACGGTGCCGGCGCTGCGCACCGACGAAGGCGCCATCCTGACCGACAACGCCGCCATCGCCGCCTATCTCGAGGCGCGCTACCCGCAGCCGCCGCTGATGGGCGTGACGCCGCTGGACAAGGCAGAAATCGCCCACTGGCAGTGGCGCATCGAATTCGAAGGTCTGCTGGCGGTGGCCGAGGCCTTGCGCAATTCGTCGCCGGCCATGGTCGACCGCGCCCTGCCGGGGCCGGTCAACTACGCCCAGATCCCCCAACTGGCCGAGCGCGGGCTGGCCCGGGCGCGGCAGTTCCTGGTCGATCTCGACCGGCAACTGGCCGGCCGCGAATTCATCGCTGCCGGGCAATTCAGCATCGCCGACATCACCGCCGTGGTGGTCGTGGACTTCGCCCGCGCCGTCAAGGTCAGACCCGACGAGAGCCACCCCAACCTGCTGCGCTGGCGGGCGGCCATGGCGCAGCGGCCGGCCATGGCCCTGTAGCCGGGACGCCTCTGGCGATCACAGGCGGCTGATCACCGCCTCGGCCGGCAGGCGCGATTTCGGTAGCCTGGCGTTGAAATCGTCGCCACTCCGGTAACCGAGGGCGGCGATGACCACGCTGGTCAGGCCCCGGGCCGGCAGGCCGAGCGCTTCGTCGAGAAGGGCGGCGTCGAAACCTTCCATCGGGCAAGCGTCGATGTCGAGCGCGGCGGCGCCGAGCAACAGCGTGCCGAAGGCCAGGTAGAGCTGCTTTTCCATCCACGCCCGGGCATCCTGGTATTCATGGCGATGCAGGTCGGCGTAGAAAGTGCGCGTCTTGTGCTGGCCGGCCTTGGCTTCCGGCGAGGCGAAGCGCCCGTCCTTGTCTTCCTGCTCGAGGATCGCCGCCAGGTGCGGGTCGTCCAGTTCGCGACGGACGCAGCAGACGATGACGTGCGAGGCCTGGCGGATCTTCGCATCGTTGTAGGCATAGCCGCCCTGGGTGGCGGTTGCGATGCGCGACTTGCCGGCCTCGTCGTCGGCGATGACGAAATGCCAGGGCTGCGAATTGACCGAAGACGGCGCGAAGCGCAGCAGGGTTTCCAGGCGGGCGAAAGTCTCGGCCGGGATCTTGCGGGTGGCGTCGAAGGCCTTGGTGGTATGCCGGGTGGCGGCGATGCGATCGATGTTCATGATGGATTTCCAGTGCAATCGGTTGGGCCCGCCGCGAGCCACAGAGCCCGAACCCGGCGGGAGGGAATCGAGTGGCGATCATCACCTGATTCCGTTCGTTGAAAAACCGCAAGCCATTTGATTCACTTTCAAATAATATTTAATAATCAGTAACCATCATCGTTTGCCTCCCGCCATGCAGGCGCTGCGCGATTTCCAACTTTTCCTGCTCGTCGCCGATTGCGGCAGCCTGTCCGGCGCTGCCCGCCGCCTGGACCTGACGCCGGCGGCGGCAAGTATCGGCCTCAAGCGGCTGGAGGCCGAACTCGGCGTGCAGCTCTTCTTGCGGTCGACGCGCAGCCTGCGCCTGACTGCCGAAGGCCAGGTCTACCTCGAGCATTGCCGGCAGGCCATGCAACTGCTGGCCGACGGCCGGGAAGCGGCCCTGACCGGCAGCACCACCCTGAGTGGCGTGCTGCAGCTGTCGCTACCCTCCGATTTCGGGCGCCACGTCGCCCTGCCCTGGCTCGACGATTTCCAGGCCGAAAACCCGGCGCTCAGCCTGCGCCTGCTGCTCAGCGACCGGCCGGCCGACATCTACCGCCACCCGGTCGACCTCGCCCTGCGCTACGGCAGCCTGCCCGACTCGTCGCTGGTCGCCCTGCCGGTGGCTCCGGACAATCGCCGCATCCTGTGCGCCTCGCCAGCCTACATCGCCAGCCATGGCCAACCGGCGACGCCGCACCAGCTGGTCGACCACAATTGCCTGTGCTTCCTGCTCGGCGACGAGGTACACGACCGCTGGCGCTTCACCCGGGATGGCGGCGAACTGTCGGTGCAGGTCAGGGGCAACCGCATTGCCGACGATGGCGATGCCGCCCGCCGGTGGGCCATCGCCGGCCGGGGAATCGCCTACAAGTCGGCGCTCGATGTCGCCGGCGACCTGGCCGCTGGCCGTCTGCGCCGCCTTTGCCCGGAGTTCGCTGGCGAAGCAGCGGCCCTCAACCTGCTGTGCGCCGACCGCCGGCAGATCAGCCCGCTGGTCCAGACCTTGCGCCAATTTCTCGCCGAACGCTGCAGCAGCCTGCTGGCGACCATAGGCAGCTGACCGGCGACAAGCTGTCGCGTTTGCGACAAAGGCCCCGACAGGGCTTGCCACCCAAAATTCCATCTCACTGATTTAACGGAAAAAACACCACTGGCACAGCGATTGCTGAACAGGTTCCGCACAGCATTCGAGGAGCCTACATCGTGGAACTTCCAGTCATCAGCAACAACGCGCCGGCAGCCGAAGGCGGCGGCTGTTCCTCCAGCGGCTGCGGCACCGCGCCGGACGCCCTGGGCCACCTGCCCGACCACATTCGCGCCAAGGTGCAGGACCACCCCTGCTATTCGGAAGAAGCGCACCACTACTTCGCCCGCATGCACGTGGCCGTCGCCCCGGCCTGCAATATCCAGTGCAACTACTGCAACCGCAAGTACGACTGCTCCAACGAATCCCGCCCCGGCGTCGTCTCCGAGCTGCTGACGCCGGACCAGGCGATCAAGAAGGTGCTCGCCGTCGCCGCCGAGATTCCGCAGATGACGGTACTCGGCATCGCCGGACCCGGAGACCCCTTGGCCAACCCGGGCCGCACCTTTGAAACCTTCGAACAGCTGTCCGAGCGCGCCCCGGACATCAAGCTGTGCGTGTCGACCAACGGCCTCAACCTGCCGCAGTACGTCGACCGCATCGCCCAGCACAACATCGATCACGTGACGATCACCATCAACTGCGTCGATCCGGAAGTCGGTGCCAAGATCTATCCGTGGATCCACTGGGAGAACAAGCGGATCACCGGCGTCGAAGGCGCCCGCATCCTGATCGAGCAGCAGCAGAAGGGCCTGCAGATGCTGACCGACCGAGGCATCCTGGTGAAGGTCAATTCGGTGTTGATCCCCGGCGTCAATGACGAGCATCTGAAGGAAGTCTCGAAGATCGTCAAGGCCAAGGGCGCCTTCCTGCACAACGTGATGCCGCTGATCGCCGAGCCCGAGCACGGCACCTACTACGGCATCATGGAACAGCCGGAACCGACCCCGGAACAGCTGCAGGACCTGCAGGACGCCTGCGCCGGCGACATGGCGATGATGCGCCACTGCCGACAGTGCCGCGCCGACGCGGTCGGCCTGTTGGGCGAGGATCGCGGCGACGAGTTCACGCTCGACAAGATCGACGTCATGGATGTCGATTACGAAGCCGCCATGGTCCGCCGCAAGGTGGTGCACGACGAGATTCTCGAAAAACTCGACGCCAAGCGCGGTATCGTCAAACCAAAAGCTGAGGGCATCCCGGAAGGCTCGCGCCCGGTGCTGATGGCGGTGGCCGGCAAGAACGGCGTCGTCGCCGAGCACTTCGGTCATGCCAAGGAATTCCTGATCTACGAGGCCTCGCCGGAAGGCGTCCGCTTCATCAGCCACCGCAAGACCGAGCTGTACTGCGGCGGCATGGATTCCTGCGGCGATGGCGACGTGGTCGAGGCCGGGGCTACGGAATCGCTGCTCGACCGCAACATCCGCGTGCTCGAAGGCTGCGAGGTCGTGCTCTGCTCCAAGGTCGGCTACGAACCCTGGGCCAAGCTCGAAGCCGCCGGCATCGCGCCGAACGGCGAACACGCGATGGAGCCAATTGAGGACGCCGTGATGGCGGTGTACAAGGAAATCGCGGCGACCGGGAAGCTGCTTCCCGCCGCAGAAAGCCTGAAGGTGGCGTAAATGGCCCTGCAAATCACCCAATCCTGCGTCAATTGCTGGGCCTGCGTCGATGTCTGCCCGAACGATGCGATCTACCAGGAGACGCCGCATTTCCTGATCGACGACGGGAAATGCACCGAGTGCCTGGGCGATCACAGCGTGCCGCAGTGCGCAGCGATCTGTCCGATCGAGATGGCCATCGTCAATGAACTCGGCGAGTTTTTGAACCCGCCGGGGTCGCTGACTGGCATCCCGATCGAGAAGCTGAAGGAGTTTGGATTGTGGCGGGAAGCGGCGTAAGCCTTTTTTCGCCCACGCGAATGGGGGAAGGGCCTGCGGGCCCTGCCCCCGCTTCGGCATTTGTTCAACCACTGGTTTTGGCCCTTGAAGCGCGGGGCGGTTTTTTTGAACCGCAGTTTTCCGCGTTGACCGCGGGCGTACTTTCTTTTGCTTCGCCAAAAGAAAGTAGCCAAAGAAAAGGCGACCCCCGAGTCGACGCCGGGCTTTGCCCGGTTCCCTGCGCTACTCGACGGGCCGGGCGGCTGCGGAACTCGGGGCTGCGCCCCTCAGACAGTCCTCGCCGACTACCCCCGGCCCGCCTGCGTTGCTCGGCGTCTTCTAGGGGGACCCGAAAGGCGTCGCGGCACGACGGCTCTGCCGAAAAATCGATTGCTGCGGTCAACGGGAATTTTTGCCAAAAACCGAAAAACTCCGTTCGGTGTACCGGGCCCCTTGAGAGGCGCCGAGCAACGCAGGCTGGCGCGGAAAAAGGGCGAGCACTGTCTGAGGGGCAAAGCCCCGAGTTGCGCAGCGCCCTGAGCAATGCGAAGCATTGCGAGGAAGTACTCTTGGGGTGCCCCCGCGTCAGCCGAGTAGCGCAGGGAACCCCCGAAGGGGGCGCCGACCCAGGGTCGCCTTTTCTTTGCTTACTTTCTTTTGGCGAAGCAAAAAAAAGTAATGCCGCCGGTCAACGGCGGAAAACAGCGGTTCAGAAACCAAAAAATTTCACTTAAAAATGACCACCATCACCTTCTACGAAAAACCCGGCTGCAAAGGCAACCTCCGCCAGAAAACCCTGCTCGCCGCCGCCGGCCACACCGTCCAGGCCAAAAGCCTCAAGGCCGAGGCGTGGACGGCCGACCGCCTCTTGCAATTCCTCGGCCAGCTGCCGGTCGCCGACTGGTTCAACCGCGCCGCGCCGGCCGTCAAGGCGGGCGAGATCGTTCCCGAGCGCCTCGGCTTCGAGGACGCCCTGCACCTGCTGCTGGCCAACCCGCTGCTCATCCGCCGGCCGCTGATGGAAGTCGGCGAGGAACGCATGGTCGGTTTCGACACGGCGGCGGTCGACGCCTGGATCGGGCTGAACGACGTCGAGCTGCCCGAGGGCGACATCGAGGCCTGCGTGCATGGGCCGGAAGGCCACGGCAGCTGCGGCAGCCACCAACATGAGCATGAGGAATCCCATGCCGGCTGCGGGACTCACTGATCGCGCCGTGGAGATTGCACCGGGCGTCCACTGGGTGGGCGCGCTGGACCCGCATCTGCGCAATTTCGACATCATCCTGAAGACGGCCAACGGCACCAGCTACAACAGCTACGTGGTGCGCGGCGAGACCGGCGTCGCCATCGTCGACACCGTCAAGGAGGAATTCGCCGACACCTTCTTCGCCCGCCTCGAATCGGTCGCCCGCTACGACGAGATCAGCGTCATCGTCCTCAACCACCTCGAACCCGACCACAGCGGCGCCCTGCCCGAGCTGTTGAAGCGCGCGCCGCAGGCCCGCGTCTATCTGTCGAGCCGGGCGCAGATGATGCTGAAGGCGCTGTTGAAGCCGACCGGCGAGAAGGCGCCCGAATACATCCCGGTGACCACCGACGACGAGGTCGACCTCGGCGGGCGCACGCTGCGTTTCCTGCACACGCCCTACCTGCACTGGCCGGACACCCAATGCACCTACCTGGTCGAGGACGGGCTGCTCTTCTCCGGCGACGTCTTCGGCTGCCACTTCTGCGACGCCCGGCTGTTCAACGACATGGCCGGCGATTTCCGCTTCTCGTTCGAGTACTACTACGCGCACATCATGCGGCCCTTCCGCGAGTACGTGCTCGACGCCATCGCGCTCATCGAACCGCTAGCGATCAACCTGATCGCCCCGGCCCACGGCCCCATCCTGCGCCACGCGCCGCGCGACTACGTGCACCGCTACCGCGAGCTGGCCACGCCGCGGCTGTTCAACGAGGCGCGCAGCGAAAAGACGCTGGTCGTCTTCTACATCTCGGCCTACGGCAACACCCGGCGCATGGCCGAGGCATTGGCCGCCGGCGCCGAGCGCATCGCCGGCGTGCGCGTCTCGCTCTACGACCTCGAAGGCGGCGAATCGGGCATCTTCACCGACCTGATCGAGGAAGCCGACGGCCTCGCCTTCGGCAGCCCGACCATCAATGCCGACGCGGTCAAGCCGATCTGGGACGTGCTGTCGTCGCTGACCACGGTCAACGTCAAGGGCAAGCTCGGTGCCGCCTTCGGCTCCTATGGCTGGAGCGGCGAGGCGGTGCGCCTGATCGAGGACCGCCTGCGCGGCCTCAAGCTGCGCGTTCCGGTCGACGGCCTGCGCATCAAGCTGGTGCCGGACAACGGCGAACTCGACGAATGCCGCCAGCTCGGCGAAAGCCTGGCCCGCCACCTGACCGGCCAGATGGAAAACCGCGAGATCGACATGGCGGCACTGGCATGACGATCAAGGTCCCCATCAAACGCCGAGACGCAGAGGCGCGGAGCAAGGCGCATCTCCGTCGTTGCTCCGCGTCTCTGCGCCTCTGCGTCAAACCCAGGAAAGGAAATCGCAATGCCTAAAGCCAAAGTCACCTTCCAGGATATCGCCGTCTCGGTCACCGTGCCGGCCGGCACCCGGCTCATCGAAGTGTCGGAAAAAGTCGGGGCCGGCATCACCTATGGCTGCCGCGAGGGCGAATGCTGCACCTGCCTGACCAAGGTCGTTTCCGGCGGCGAAAACCTCGCCGCGCCGAGCGTGCTCGAAGACCAGGTGCTCAAGGACAACATGGCGCCGCGCGGCCACCGCCTGGCCTGCCAGGCCCAGATCATCGGCGGCGAGATCGTCGTTCGCCCGGCCTGAACCGAACAAGATTAAAAGCAAACGCCCAACCGCATCAGAGAAAACCCAAATCAACCCGCTTTTCCGGAGAACTTTAGAAATGGCCCTCATCACTTTCAGCAGCCCAATGCACAAGGACAAGACGGTCTATGCCGTCGCCGGCAGCCACACCCAGACCATCCTGGGGCTGGCCAAGGAACACCACATCCCGATCGACTTCGGTTGCCAGGAAGGCAACTGCGGCACCTGCCTGGTCAAGGTCTCGTCGGTGGACAGCAAGCGCACGCCGATGGGCGGCCCGCTCAATGTCCGCGAAGTCGCCGCGCTGACCGAACTCGGCCACATCACCAAGGCCGAGGTCGAGCAGATGTACGTCGACGATATTCCCCCGACGCAATGGCGCCTGGCCTGCCAGATGGTCGTTCGCGACGAAGACATCCTGGTCGAGTACCCGAGCAAGTGACCTGAATCGGAGGCCACCATGAACGGCCCGGACCGCGCCCCCTATCGCCTCGCCCAGCAAGCCGTGCTGCTCGCCAGCCCGGCCCGCGGAGATGCTGCCGGCGACCCCAACCGTTCCCTGTTGGCCTCCCTGGTCGCCGGCCAGAGCGCCGGCTTCGGCTGCCTGCCGGCCGACCTCGGCCTCGGGCCCGAGGATCATGCCCGGCTGCTCGCCGAGTATTTTCCCGGGGCCAGGCTGGCCATCGTGAACCGCCCGGCCATCGTCATTCCCGAATGGGAAGACCTCTACAAGCTGCTCGCCGACGAGTGCGACCGCGCCCTCCCTTCCGCCGCCTGGATGTCGCGCATCGTCGCCACCGCCTGCGCCGGCAGCGACCACCTGTGGCAGGATCTCGGGCTGTCCAGCCGCGACCAGCTGAGCGCGCTGATGCGCGTGAACTTCCCCGGCCTCGCCGAATCCAACAGCGGCGACATGAAGTGGAAAAAATTCCTTTACCGCCAGGTCTGCTCGCGGGAAGGCATCTATGTTTGCCCGGCACCGTCGTGCGGGGTCTGTGCGGACTTTGCCAAATGTTTTGGACCCGAGAACTGATCGCCCGCAACGCCCCGGTTCGCCGCCGGGCCGCCCCGCCTCCCGGCGAACCGCCGCACCTCGGCCGCGGCGTCGCCGCCTATCTCGGCCTGGCCATCGGCGATGCGCTCGGCGCCACCGTCGAATTCATGACCCCCAACGAAATCCGCCAGCGCCACGGCGTGCACGACCAGATCACCGGCGGCGGCTGGCTGCGCCTGAAGGCCGGCCGGGTCACCGACGACACCACCATGTCGCTCGCCCTCGGTGACGCCATCCTGGCCACCGGCGGCGTCGAGGCGACTGCCGCCGCCCGCGCCTTCGACGACTGGATGCGCGCCAAGCCGGTCGATATCGGCAACACCGTGCGCCGCAACCTGGTCGCCTTCCGCCAGACCGGCAACCCGCAAGCCCCCGCCTCCGAGCACGATGCCGGCAACGGCGCCGCCATGCGCGTGCTGCCGGTGGCGCTGGCCTGCTACGGTCAACCGGAAAAAACCTGCATTTTCGCCAACCGCGCCCAGGCCCATGTCACCCACCACAACGTGCTGTCCGACGCCGCCTGCGAAACGCTGATCTTCATGGTCCAGGACCTGCTCGCCGGGCGCGATCCCATCGATGTCGAACGCCGGCGCGCCGAAAAGCTGGCCAGCCAGCACCCGGTTTTCGCCTACGACAAGAAGCGCTGCGAAAACCCCAGCGGCTACGTCGTCGACACCCTGAAGGCCGTCCTCCAGTCCTTCTTCGCCACCGAAAGCTTCGAGGATTGCCTGGTCGACGTGGTCAACCGCGGCGGCGACGCCGACACCACCGGCGCCATCGCCGGCATGCTGGCCGGGGCGCGCTACGGGCTGGAAGGCATACCCCGCCGCTGGCTGGCGGCGCTCGAGGATTCGACCCGCCAGGCCTGCGAAAGACAGGCGAAAAACCTTCTCCTGCAGGCCGGCATGCAGCCGCAGGCATCGCCGACGCCGGCCTGAAACAGCACGGTCAACGAGAAAGGCCAGACTCGCTGTCTGGCCTCTTGGCGCCGGATTTCACTCGGTCGTCGCGACACCTCTGCCGCTTTTCGTCATCCAGCGCCGGCGAAGGATTGAAGCCCGCGCTATCGACCGGAACTCAGTCGGCACTGCCGTCGAACGGACCGGTCAGGTTGCGCCACTCTTCGCGGTTGCGCTGCATCACCATGTCGGATTCGGAAGCGATCCGGCCCTGGGCACCGTATTCGCCAGAAGCCATGTCGAAGCTCTGGCTGGCGTGATATTGCGAAATCGAGTCGTAGTTGTCAGCGGCCGTCGGTTGCACATCGACGAAGTCCGAACGAATCGGGCCTTGGGCGCCATGCACGGCGGTACTGGTCCATTGCTGCAGTTTGTGCTGATCCTGGATATCGTTGTAGAGATCGCCGTCGAAGGAGGCGGCAGAGACGGGGCCGATGCTGAAAGAGGCGAGTGCCAGCAGGCAGATTCCCGATTTCAAAGACAGGTTTTGTTTCATGATATGTCTCCTTGCGTCAAGGTTCCTCCCTCAATCCGCTCGGTATATCAGTGTCCCAGCACTTGCTCGGTGACCGGGGCCGCATGTTTTTGCTGTCGCGGTATAGCGTTGACTGGCATGACATGAAAATAGTTCTGCCCTGCCAAAAAATATTTCGGCCGCTTATTCCGCCGCTTATTCGGCCACCGCCGCGCTCAGCACCGCCGTGTCGCGGCCCGTCGCCAGGCTGGGTGGCGCGCCCTCGCCTTCCCACATCAGCGAGAGCACGCTGGCCACGAAATGCTTGTGTTCGAGCGGCGCGTTCTGGTACCAGTGGCGCAGGTAGTCTTCCAGGCTGCTACGGGCATCGGCCGGGTCG
The DNA here is from genome assembly GCA_009469585.1 of Dechloromonas sp. Dech2017. Taxonomy (GTDB): domain Bacteria; phylum Pseudomonadota; class Gammaproteobacteria; order Burkholderiales; family Rhodocyclaceae; genus Azonexus. The sequence continues at coordinate 35,437 of SSXW01000017.1, read as the reverse complement.
AGATTGAGATAGGTCAGCGCATCCCAGTTCTGCGGATTGCTCTGGAACAGCGGCAGCAGCAGGTTGGCGACCACCTCGTTCTTTTCACGCAGGTAGGGGTTCTGGCGCAGGTCGTCCTTGTGTTCCTCGAGCCAGCTGGCGAGCGGCGCATAGGACGGCAACTGGCGATGCCCCTCGCCGACCAGGTGCTCGAAAAAGCGCCGCAGGTTCTTGCTGCGCGCCGACAATTCCGGGCTGGGCGGCGTTTTCTCCCAGGTTTCTGCGAGGCTCTTCAGGGTGTAGAGGGAAGCCGTCTCGCACAGGGTTTCCTCGAACCACTGGTTGTATTTCTTGGTCTCGGCCCCGACGTGTTCCTCGTAGTTGGAGAGGATGTGGCACAGCTCGTGGGCGAACTCGTAAACGTAGAGGTGCCAGCTCTGTCCACTGGCGTGGAGGTGCACCAGGTATTCGCCGTTCGGGCCGCGGTCGTAGAGGGCGACCGGGTTGCTCTTGGTGTGGGTGACGACGATCGGCTTGTTGAGCTTGTTGGGCAGGCGCGACATCAGTTCGTCGGCCACCGAGTACAGCACGTTCTCGATCGCTTCCGGCCGGGCCGAACCCCAGCCGTCGCCCTTGACCTTGATGTCGAGACCCATCTTGCGGCTGTTCACCGTCGGCTTGTCGAAAGACTCCTGGCCGGCGCCGGCATGCGACATCGAGCAGAATACCGAGGCGATGATCAGCGGCAGGCGCATCTGCCGCATCACCCAGGCCCTTGGCGTCCCCTTGCGCCGTTCCGGATGCTTGTTCGTTTTCATTGGACGCCTCCCTTCTCCGCAGAAACGAGATCACGGCCTGCCAGCCGAAACTGCCGGACTGGCCGACCCACAAGTCATTTGAACCGCCGGGGGAACGATAGTTCCGGCAGCCGGAAGCCGGGTTGCCTGTCAGCTTTTCTTCAGGCAGGCGGCCAGCGCCGCATCCATGGTCGCCAGGTGGGTGGCGAACCAGGCCGGCAGCGCCCTGGCGTAGGCCCTGGCGGCCGCCAGCCGGCCGGCCTTGACGCCGCGGGCGAAGTAGGCCAGTTCGCCGAGCACGCGCAGGTGTTCGCTGTTGTGCTCGCCGGTGGCCGGGAAGCGGCAGGTCTTCATCAGCTGGCCCTCGTGCTCGAAGTGGCGCACGGTGTGTTCGTGCAACTGGACGAAAAGCTCCGGGAACTCGGCGTCGCCGGCCACCATCAGGGCGTCGGCCAGCTCGACGAATTCCCGGTGGGTGGCGTCCATCTCGGCCACCCCGAGGGCTTGCTGTTCGAGCCAGGGCATCAGACGGCGCCGTGCACTTCGCGCTTGGCGTTGTTGGTCGTCTTCAGGGCTTCCTCGACGCTGGTTTCGGGATACTTGTACTTGTGGCCCTTGAAGGCGTCGAATACGGTGAGCACCTTTTCGGCGGCGCCCTGCCCCTTGAAATCGCCCTTGTCGAGCGCTGCCAGGTCGATCAGCTCGTTCCAGCACAGGCCTTCGGTGAGCGGGATGAAGGCGACGGTGGCGCCGTTGATGGTGGACACGAAGGGCTTGGGGATGTTGACGGTGAACATCACGGCCACCGTCGCCGGATTGAGGTCGGCCCCGTACTTTTCCATGAAGGCCGGCCAGTGCTGCAGTTCTTCCAGCGAGCCGGAGATCAGCTTCAGTTCGTCGCCCTGGGCGAGCACGACGGCCTGCTTGAAGAGGGCGACGGGCGGCTTGCGGCGGCCCTGGGCGTCGGCCACTTCGCCCTCGATCAGCACCAGTTCGCCGCGGTAGGCTTCCCAGGCCGCATCGGGGGCGGCTTCGCGGAAATTGGAATTGAAGAAGTAGGGTTCGTAGCGATTCAACAGCATGGTATTTCCTCCCGTTTTATGAATGGTTCAGGCCGCCACGGCGGCACCGATGAAATCGAAAATGTCGGCGTCGATGATTTCCAGGCCGATCTTCTTGCAGAAGCGCTGCCCCTTGGCCGTCGGGCTGGCGATGAAGACCCAGCCGGCCGGCTGGGCGGCGCCGTAGATCATGTCGGACATCACCATGCGCTCGGTGTCGCGGTTGAGGCGCATGCCCATCAGCAGGTATTGCTTGCCCTTGCGCAGTTCCTTGACGGCCGGCGGGATCGAGAAGCCGCCCATCAGCTCGGTGATGAAATCGACGTAGTCGGCGTCGGAGGCGATGTAGTTGGGCTCCGGCGTCGGCGTGCCCATCGGCTTGAAGAGCACGGGAATCGCCGGGTTGACCACCTCGCTCGGCTGGTAGGCGTTGCCGTCCCAGAAATACAGCTTGTAGCGGAAGGTGGTGCCGCCGATGCGGGCGACGCCGACGATCAGGTTGTGCGGCAGGTCGGCGTAGGACGCCTGCAGCTGGGTGTCGCGGTTGATGTCGATGACGTAGGGCGGGGCGATTTCCTTCAGCCAGTCGTGGAAGGCGCCGCGCGTCCAGGTCGTTTCGCCGTAGGTCTGGGTCAGGAAGCGGGTGACGGCGGTGCGGCCGCGCTTGAGCTCGACGTTCATGGCGGCGCGCGGGAATTCGTACATCAGCTTGGGGGCCATCGGCTTGCCGCCGTTCATGGCGAGGATCAGCGAATCGCTGTCGGCGGGAATCGGCTCGCCGCTGGCGACGTTCCGGACATCAGCCAGCACGCCGGCGCCGAGGTAGGGAACGATGCTGCCGTCCTTGAGGCCGGCGATCAGTTTGCTGCGCAGTTCTGGGGTCATGGGAATAGCCTGGAAGTGGGGTACCTGCCCCCTTCAGCAAATTCCACGCCCGACCGCCGGCCACGCAACGGCGCGGCTTTCCGGGCGCCGGGCGGCGACCGTGTCGGCTTTGCGACAAGGCCGCCTGCATGCTCTGCGACATTTCCGGGCCGGCCAGAACTGTCGACTGTGCACCACCCCGGACGCCCGCCTGTCGCAAGACCGACAACCCGGCCGGCTGCCCAGCGATTTGATTTTTCGGCTTTTTTTGCCGTCGACCGCAGCGGCATGAAACTGGCTTTGTCGGCAGCCCCCGCCCAGCCCGGCTCATTTCGGTACTGACCCGTTCCAGGATCCGCACAGCAGGGGGAGGCCGGACGTGATTTTCAGGCTGAAATCCAGCGCCACAGTTCGACGCCGATGACGGCCACCCACCCAAACAGTATGACCCCGACTGCAGAGGCTGCCATATCCTTGATGATCTTGATCTTTTCGTTGTGGCGTTCCTCGACGAAGTCGCACAATGCCTCAATCGCGCTGTTTACGATTTCGGCGAACACCACCAGAGCTGTCACCACCAGAATCAGCAGGAAGTCCACCCAAGCGCGCAACAGGAAAGCGCCGGCCAATACGGCGGCGGAGAGAATCAGCTTGTAGGTGACTGACCAGTCATAGAGGACGGCATAGCGCAACCCCGAAAATACCGTCCGGATCTTGCGCCAGGGGTGGTAGCCAGGTTCGCCGATGCCCAGGAATTTGTGGCGCATCACACCCTCCGCCACACGGGCAGGCGATGCAGTATCCAAACCCAGAGCAAACCGCCCAGTGCGCCAATCAACACGTCGGTCGGGAAGTGCACCTGCAGGTAGAGTCGGGAAAAACAAACAGCCGCGACCAGCATCAGCCCGGCGACGACCTGTCCGACGGAGCCCCAGCCACCACTCGAAATCAGCCAGGCAGCCACGAACGCGGTGACCTGGAGAGCATGGGCGCTTGGGAAACTGGAATCCGCCGGCATGGCGACAAGGCTCGGAAAGAGATCGGGACGATCCCGGTCGATGGCCCACTTGAGAACATGGGCAACAACGGCCGCCCCAATGATGGCTGTCCCAAGAAACGCCCGATGGCGCCAGTCTCGGTGAGCATCCAAACGCCAGCCGATGAGCAGCGCCAGCGGCAGCAGCACCGCCAGTGAGCCGAGCCAGGTCACGATACCCATCCCGAGGCTCAGCGCCGGGTGGCGCCAGTCGTACATCCAGGCCAGCAGCGTGAGGTCAATGCTCTCAAGCGCGCTCACGTTCCAGCCTTTCCCTACACAGGGACAAACCGATCGAGATGCCGATGAAGGTGGCCACCACGGCGAGCGAGAACCCGACCGGAATCTTGTAGATGTCGATCAACATCATCTTCAGCCCAATGAAGACGAGCACCGCCGCGAGGCCATATTTGAGCAGCGAGAAGCGACTGGCCATGTCGGCCAACAGAAAGTACATGGCCCGCAAGCCGAGGATGGCAAAGACATTGGAAGTGAGGACAATGAACGGATCGCTGGTGATGGCAAAAATCGCCGGAATCGAATCAACGGCGAAAATCAGGTCGGAGATTTCCACCAGGACCAGCGCGAAAAAGAGCGGCGTGGCATACCGCACGCCATCCTGCATGACGAAGAATCGCTCGCCGTGCAGACTGTCAGTCACCTTCATGTGGCCGCGCAACCATTTGAGAACCGGGTTGTTTTCGAGATCGGGTTTGGCATCGGCGAACCACCACATCTTGATGCCAGTGACCAGCAGGAAGGCACCGAAGACGTAGAGAATCCAGTGGAACTGGGTGATCAACCAGGCCCCGGCGAAGATCATCACCGTACGCATCACGATAGCGCCGAGCACACCGAACACCAGCACGCGTTTCTGGAGTTCCAGCGGGATGCCGAAGAAGGAAAACAGCATCAGCCAAACGAAGACGTTATCGACCGCCAGCGACTTCTCGATCAGGTATCCGGTCACGAACTCCAGGGATTTCTGGTTGGCGACTTCCCGCCCGGCGCTTGCTTCCAGATACCACCAGAGCGCCATCGCGAACAACATCGACACCATCACCCAGATCAACGACCAGGTCGCTGCTTCGCGAAACGATACGCGGTGCTCCTTGCCACCGCCGACAACGAACATATCGATGACCAGCATGGCCACGACTACCGCCCCGAAGGCCACCCATAATTCCGGACTGCCGATGCTTTCCAAATTCCCCTCCCTGATTGCGCCGAGACTAGCTTATTGTCGGCCTAGCTGCAGACATCCGTTTCCCGCCGTCCCGTCGTGGCTGCCAATGCTCGAGCGTATTGCGGATCAAGCCTCTCTCGACATCGCTCAAATGGCCATCGCAGTTGATCAGAGCCAGCATATGCCGCAGCAGTTTATCGCGCACCGTCCGGTCGGAGATTTCGTCCAGCATGCCTCCCAGGGCCTTATGCGTGAGTTGATAGCCGCCTTCGCTCACCGGCAACTGTCCGGCCACGTCGCTGCAAAACTCGGAGAGCACCTCGATGAAGGTAGATCGGCTGATCCCCAAGTCGGCGAAGATGTTCCGGCGGTGGAGGGCGTCGACTTCCCGCTCGTCGACCCGGCCGTCGGCCAGCAAGGCAAGCACGACCAGCCGCGCCTGTGCGCGTGGGCTGTTGAGCGCGTAGGCCCGCATGGGATGCCGATGATTGAAGGTCGGGGAAAAGGATTCGTCGGCTTGCAGGCGCATCATGATGCGCTCCTCAGGCCGCACGGGGGTAGTCGGGTTTGACCTCGGCTGAAGAGGCCGTGCGGGACGGCTTGGCTGGCGCCGCAGCCCCCGTCATCACCTTGTGGGCTTCGGCATAGGCCTGGACCATGCCCAGGCTCTCGCGGCGGGCCAGTTCGCCAACCCAGCGCGGATCGGCATCGCAAAACGCTTCGCAGTCGCGGATGGTGATCATTGTGGTTCTCCTTTGTCAGGGCGCCGGGGCAATCCACAGCGCACGGAGGCAATGTAGGTGTTCCAGTTGAAACGATAAATAGAACATTTGCGATAATATGTTTCCATTTTATGGAAGATAAAAATTAAACCTGACGATCTTAACTACCGGCACTTGCTGTATTTCTGGGCGGTCGCCAAGGAAGGCAGCATCACGCGCGCGGGGGAAAGACTGGGCCTTTCGGTGCAGACCATCAGTACCCAGCTCAGTCTGCTCGAACGCCAGCTCGGCCAGGCCTTGTTCGCTCCGCAAGGACGATCGCTGGTCCTGACCGAGTCGGGCCGAACCGTGCTCGTCTATGCCGATCAGATTTTCCAGATCGGCGGCAAGCTGCTTCAGGCCGTGGCCGAAAACGCACACACCCGGCCGCGCTTCTCGGTCGGCATCACTGATGCAGTGCCCAAGCTGATTGCGTTTCGGCTGATGGAAATCGTTCTGCAGCCCCCTCTGAAGCTTCGCCTGGAGTGCATCGAGGGCGACTTCGAACACCTGCTGGGCGAACTGGCACTCAACCGTCTGGATCTGGTCATCGCCGACCGGTCGGCGCCGCAGCGCGCCAATCTGAAGCTTGATTCGCATCTGCTGGGCAACGTCGGTATCTCGCTGTTCGGCAGCGCGGCGTTGTGCGACCAATTTGGCAAGGCATTCCCCCAGCAGCTCGACGGCGCCCCGATGCTGCTCCCTGCTCGAAACAATCCATTGCGCGGCGCCATCGACGCCTGGCTCGAAAGCCACGAGATCTGCCCGGAAATCGTCGGAGAGTTCAGCGACAGTGCACTGTTGAAGACGTTCGGCCGCGGCGGCCTTGGGCTTTTCCCTGCCCCGGCCGCCATGCATGCCGACATCCTGACGCAGTTCCAAGCCCATCCCCTGGGCCCGTTACAAGGGGTCAGCGAAAGTTGGTATGCCATTTCCACCCATAAGCGAGTACCTCATCCTGCCATCCAAATCATTGAAAACTTGGGCGGCCAACGGCTTATCAGTTAGGCAGACGTACTTCCATCGTGATTGGATAAAGCATTCGCAGTCGCCCAGCCAGAAGCCTGGCCAACGAAGCCACAGTCAAAGTTAATTTTGATAACTTGCCGATTCTGAGAGCCACCGTGTCTCTGACTTTAATGTCACGGAACACCATGAAACTGAGAATCGACCGCCCGCACATCGTCGCCCTGCTCTAGGCCTTCCCGCGCCTCGACTTCGTCAGTGAGCAGCTGCGTTTCGGCAACCATGCAGAGCTTGCCTTCAACCAGCTGGAAGGGCCGGAGCTCGATTTAATCGAGGCGCGCTACGCGACCGGCGGCGCCGAACTGCGCGCCCAGGCGGCGCAGATCGCCACCCTGCGCCAGGCCCTGGCCCTCGAGCACGGCTTCGAGATCCACGAGGATTCGCTGTACCCGCCCAACGAGCCGCAGTTCGTCGAGGAGCAGTTGTCCGAGCGCCTGGCCAAGGCCCTGCTGCGCGTTTGAGGCAAAGGGCGGGCGCCCGGCCCGCCCCCGCCTGGCGGCCGCTCGTCAGGCCTTGCCGCGCAGCAGTTTCAGGCAGTCGCGCGAGGCCGCCAGGTCGAGGGCGCTGAAGTCGTCGAAATTCTTCAGCGCCGCGTTGGCGCCGCGCGCCAGCAGCAGCCTGACCAGGTCGGGCTTGCTGTTCGAGGCGACGTACATCAGGCAACTGGCGCCGTTGCCGTTCTGCTGGTCGATGGCGATGCCGGCGTCGATCAGGCGCTCGATAATGGCGTGGCTGCCGTTGTAGCAAGCCAGCCACAGCGCGTTGCAGCCGTCGGCGTTGAGCACCGAGAGATCGACGCCGAGCACCAGAAGTTCATCGACGATGTCGAGCCGGCCCTCCTTGGCGGCCCGCATCAGCGGCGTGAAGCGGCCATCGGCCTGGGGCGCGCTGAGATTGTCGGCGGCGAAGCCGTGTTGCTGGAGAAAAGCGGCGAGGTTGGGGCTCATGGTTTTTCCTTGTGGTCTGCTTCGTAATTGGCGGAACGGAATGAAAGCGATGGATTTGGCCCGCTGGCTAGGCGCCGAAGTGGCAAACCCTGGCAGCGATAGCCGAAGCTATCGCGAGGATGAGCAACAACGCCAGCGGGGCAAAGACAAGCTTTCATGTTCCGTAAATTGCGAAGCTGACCACTAATAGCGTTGCGGGTAAGGCGGGCCGGTTTCGATGCGGTCGTCGACCACCGGCGTGCCGACGGTGAAGTGATAGACGCTCTGGTAGCGCCCGTCGGCCAGGCCGAAGGTCTGGTGTACGGCGTCGTCGAAGAAGCAGCCGATGCCGGTGCCGCGCACGCCGGCCGCCTCGGCTTCGAGGTAGAGCGCCTGGCCGAGCAGGCCGGCTTCGCGCAGCAGCACCCGGTAGCCGTGGCCGTCGGCGGTGGCCGCCGTGAATTCGCCGAGCATGCCGAGCGAGAAGGCGCTGGTGGCGGCAATGTCCTGGTGGCAGGACACCGTGCGGGCGATGCGTTGCAGCGTCGGCAGCGGCACCTCGGCGAGCTGGACGAGGCCGAGGTGGGCCGGGCAATCGGCGTCGAAATCGACCACCGGGCGCGGCGTGGACGGCACTTCGCCGGCCGTCATCAGGCCCGGCAGCTCGGCCGCGGCGGCGGCCGTGCGGGGCAGCAGGTAGAGGCCGCTGGGCAGGCCGTCCACGCGCAGCACGAAGAGCAGCAGATGGATGCGCGGCGCGCCTTCCTGGGCGGTCCACGGCGCCTGGCGGCGGGGCAGCACGGCGTCGAGCAGGCGGTAGAAGGCGGCCTTGGGCAGGCTGCAGCGCGGGTTGAAGCGCTGGGCGCTGCGCCGCTGGCGGATCAATTCGGCGGCGCCGGCTGGCGTCGGATGCGACGCCAGCGGGGGCAGATCGGCAAAAACCGGCGCTGCCGGCAGCAACCCCGGCACCGTGCTGGCCGCCGCCGCCTGGTCGATGACCGGCCAGCGGTAGCCGGGCGACGGGTCGATGCGGCTCGGCCTGCCCTGCCAGCCGGCACCGGCCAGCCAGGCGACCAGGGCGGCGGCATCGGGCACGGCGTGCAGGCCGGGGGCGTGCACGGCGAGCAGGATTTCCGGCTCCTCGTTTTCGGTGAAGGCATAGCGCGACGGCGGGAAATCGTCCGGCCGGTCCAGCCCCAGACAGTGAGCGAGCGGCTGGCCGGCCATGGCCAGCGGCCGAATTTTCCAGCCGAGCACGGCGGCGGCATAGGCCAGGGCCCCGACGGCGTGGCCGACATCGAGCTGGCAGTAGCGGAAGGCGCGCTCGCCGTATTTCCAGGCCTCGCGCCACATGACGCTGCTCAGGCCGACGGCCAGCCACGGTGCCGCGCCGGCCGCCGGACTCAGGGCGCGGCCTTCGAGGGCGTGGTCCTCCGGGTCGTAGTGGTGCACGCCGTCGGCGATGCCGGCAACGCCGCTGGCCAGCACGTAGGCCTCGACCGGGTGCAGGTTGCCGGAGGACGGGTTGCAGCGCAGCGCCCAGCGGTTCGGCCCCCAGCTTTTCCAGGCCGAGACGCCGAGGGCCAGTTCGAGCAGGGCGCCGAGGCTGGCCGCGTCGGGCAAAATTTCATTTTCGGGCGGTTTTTCCAGTTGACCGTAGCGACGCTCGAAACGCCCGGCGGCCAGCGGCAAGTCGACCACCGGCGCCCCGGGATAATGGCGGAAGGCCGCCGGCTGGGCATCCCAGTCGAGCTGGCCGGGGCCTTCGGCGTAGCCGTCGAGGCGGTGCTTGGTCCGCGCATGGTAGGCGCGCAATACCGCGCTGCCGTGGTCGGCGGGCAGTTCGGAGGATGCCTTCGGGGCGTCGTTTTCTTTCATGGTCGGCAGGTGATGGACAGCGGTCGATGCGCCATCATGCCCCGGCGAAGCGCTGTCGGGTACGAGCGGCGCCACTCAGCCTGCCACCTTGTCCATCTGCGCCGGCGCCAGGCCGACCGTGGTCAGCAACGGCCCGTCGAAGCCGTTCCACCAGATCGCCACCCAGGCCGCACCCTCGGCGTCGATGCGCTCGACCTCGCACACCGAGCCGATCATGTCGACAAACATGTCGCGATCGTCATCGTCCATGTCGGGGTCGGTCGTCACGTCGAGGATGCGCACCCGGTCGCCCAGCCCGACGGACTGGCCGCTGCGGTCTAGGGTGGTGGGAGTAGCGGGAGAGGGATTCATCGGAAACTCCGGCACGAGGGAAGGTCACGGATTGTCGGAAAGCTGACGCGATCCAGACAGTTTCCCAAAACTCCGCAACTGCCGTGCCAGGCTAACGGGCCTGGCGCCCCTTACAAAGTAGACAACGTGACATCGACCACGCCGCCGATCACCAGGAACTCGTCTTCGCCCTGCAGCACGCCGGGCAACAGGCCGCACTGGAAGAAGACCTTGGTCAGCGGCACGTTCACCGTCAGGATGTAGTCGCCGAACTCACAGGCCCGTTCGCGGCTGCAGGTGAAGGAACTGATGTTGTTGAGCAGGATGACGTGGCGGCCGCCCTCCCCCTTGGCCAGCACCTCGTGGTCGGCCATGCGGTTGACGCCGCGGTAGAGGGTGACGTGGCGGGCGCCCGGGTGGCGCAGCGTCAGCTCCTGCTGGCAGAAGGCGTAGACCAGGTCGAGCTGGGCCTCCAGCGCATTGGTGCCGTACAGCCCCTGCGAGCGCATCGCCTGGTAGCGGCTGTAGGCGTCGTCGGCCGGATTGCGCAGCGGCTGGCCGTGGTAGCGCGCCATCAGCCCGAAGCGCGACTCGACCCAGCCCTTGAGAACCGCCCCCTCGCGGCTGTCGGAATCGAAGCTCCAGCCGCGGATCATGCGCTCGTAGTTGGCCTTGGCCCGGCTTTTCGAGCGGCCGCGCGGCTGGCCGCCGAGGCCCATGTCCTCCGGCCGTTCGAGCCGGAAATGCACGGTCAGGTAGTCGCGGAAGACGGCCGCCCGCTCGGCGGCCGGGGCGCAGTTGAGGCGGCGGAAGAGATCGCGGTGCAGTTCGGCGACGCCATCGAGCAGCAGCGGCGTCGGGTAGCGCTGGAAGGTCAGGCTGCCGAGCACGACGGCCGGCAGGTTGCAGCGGTTGATGGGCAGGCGCACCTGGCGCGGCAGCGAGGCCTTGTCGGTCGCCACGGCCGGCGGCAGGCGGCTGACCGGGAAAGCGTCGGCCTTGTCGTCACCCCTACAAAGCATAGGGGAATTGTCGCATCCATCGACCCTGGCCGAAACCGTCAAATTTTCGATTTTCATTGCCGATTCAATAACTTGGAGTCTGCCAGTCGACCTGGCACGTTACGTGCAGAAGGTGAGGTGCGACTCTCAATGATTCTTTCGCAAATCGACTGACAGACTAAGGAGATTACACCATGGCTAAACTGCGTCAATGCGCCATTTATGGCAAAGGCGGTATCGGCAAGTCCACCACCACCCAGAATCTGGTGGCGGCCCTTGCCGAATCCGGCAAGAAAGTGATGATCGTCGGCTGCGACCCGAAGGCCGACTCGACCCGCCTGATCCTGCATAGCAAGGCTCAGACCACCGTCATGCACCTGGCTGCCGAAGCCGGTTCCGTCGAAGACCTCGAACTCGAGGACGTCCTTTCGGTCGGTTACGGCGGCGTCAAGTGCGTCGAGTCCGGCGGTCCGGAACCCGGCGTCGGCTGTGCCGGCCGCGGCGTCATCACCGCCATCAACTTCCTGGAAGAAGAAGGCGCCTACGACGAAGACCTCGACTTCGTTTTCTACGACGTTCTCGGTGACGTGGTCTGCGGCGGCTTCGCCATGCCGATCCGCGAGAACAAGGCCCAGGAAATCTACATCGTCTGCTCGGGCGAAATGATGGCCATGTACGCCGCAAACAACATCGCCAAGGGCATCGTCAAGTACGCCAACTCCGGTTCCGTCCGCCTGGCTGGCCTGATCTGCAACAGCCGCAACACCGACCGTGAAGACGAGCTGATCATGGCCCTGGCCGCCCGCCTCGGCACCACCATGATCCACTTCGTGCCGCGTAACAACGTCGTCCAGCACGCCGAAATCCGCCGCATGACCTGCGTCGAATTCGACCCGACCCACAAGCAGGCTGACGAATACCGCGCCCTGGCCAACAAGATCGTCAACAACACCAACTTCGTCATCCCGACCCCGATCGAGATGGAAGAGCTGGAAGAGCTGCTGATGGAGTTCGGCATCATGGAAGCGGAAGACGAGTCCATCGTAGGCAAGACCGCCGCCGAGTTGGCCGCCGAAGCTGCTGCCGCCTAAGTTGTGCAAGACACGGCGGGGGGGCGCCCAGCCTTCCCGCCACTTTCAACCAGTACGCCGGCCACAGATTGGTGGCGGCGTCAGGAGGAAAAAATGACGACTCTGTCTCGCGAAGAAACCGATGCCCTCATCGCCGAGGTGCTTGAGGTTTATCCGGAAAAAGCCAAGAAGGACCGCACCAAGCACCTGGCGGTCAACGATCAAACCATCGAACAATCGAAGAAGTGCATCACTTCCAACCGCAAGTCCCTGCCCGGCGTGATGACCATCCGCGGTTGTGCCTACGCCGGTTCCAAGGGCGTGGTCTGGGGTCCGATCAAGGACATGATCCACATCTCGCACGGCCCGGTAGGCTGCGGCCAGTATTCCCGCGCCGGTCGCCGTAACTACTACGTCGGCACCACCGGCGTCGACACCTTCGGCACGATGAACTTCACCTCGGACTTCCAGGAAAAGGACATCGTCTTCGGCGGCGACAAGAAGCTGGCCAAGCTGATCGAGGAAATCGAAGAGCTCTTCCCGCTCAACAAGGGTATCTCGGTCCAGTCCGAATGCCCGATCGGCCTGATCGGCGACGACATCGAGTCGGTCTCCAAGAAGGCTGCCAAGGCCATCGACAAGCCGGTCGTGCCGGTCCGCTGCGAAGGTTTCCGCGGCGTCTCGCAGTCGCTCGGCCACCACATCGCCAACGACGCCATCCGTGACTGGGTGCTCGACAAACGCGACGGCCAGCCCTTCGAAGGCACCCCCTACGACGTGGCCATCATCGGCGACTACAACATCGGCGGAGATGCCTGGGCAACCCGCATCATCCTCGAGGAAATGGGCCTGCGCGTCGTTTCCCAGTGGTCCGGCGACGGCACCATCGCCGAGATGATGAACTCGCCGCGCGTCAAGCTGAACCTGCTGCACTGCTACCGCTCGATGAACTACATCTCGCGCCACATGGAAGAGAAGTACGGCATCCCGTACATCGAGTACAACTTCTTCGGCCCGACCAAGATCATCGAGTCGCTGCGCAAGATCGCCGCCTTCTTCGACGATTCCATCAAGGAAAAGACCGAGGCCGTCATCGCCCGCTACCAGCCGATGATGGACGCCATCATCGCCAAGTACCGGCCGCGCCTCGAAGGCAAGAAGGTCATGCTCTACGTCGGTGGCCTGCGTCCGCGTCACGTGATCGGCGCCTACGAGGATCTCGGCATGGAAGTCATCGGCACCGGCTACGAGTTCGGCCACAACGACGACTACGACCGCACGATCAAGGAAATGGGCGACGCCACCCTGCTCTACGACGACGTCACCGGTTTCGAACTGGAGGAGTTCGTCAAGAAGCTCAAGCCCGACATGGTCGGCTCCGGCATCAAGGAAAAGTACATCTTCCAGAAGATGGGCATTCCCCTGCGCCAGATGCACTCCTGGGACTACTCCGGCCCCTACCACGGCTACGACGGCTTCGCCATCTTCGCCCGCGACATGGACATCGCCCTGTCCAGCCCGGTCTTCGGCAACCTCGTTCCGCCCTGGAAGAAGGCCGCCGAAGAAGTGAAGAAGGCCGCCTGAGCTTATTGATTGGCAAATCCTCAACCTTGCGCCCGTGACCGCGAATGAGCGGTACGGGCAAGGAGCTAGCAATGCAAACCGCTGACAACATCAAGCCCTGTTACCCGCTGTTCCGCGACGACGACTACAAGAAGAACCTGACCGAAAAGCGTCAGCAATTCGAAGAGATGCACGCCCCGGACAAAGTGTGGGATACCTTCGTATGGACCACCTCGAAGGAATACCAGGATCTCAACTTCCAACGCGAAGCCCTGACCGTCGATCCGGCCAAGGCCTGCCAGCCGCTCGGCGCCGTCCTCTGCGCCTCGGGCTTCCACAAGACCCTGCCCTACGTGCATGGCTCGCAAGGCTGCGTCGCCTACTTCCGCACCTACTTCAACCGCCACTTCAAGGAACCGTGCTCCTGCGTCTCCGACTCGATGACCGAGGACGCAGCCGTGTTCGGCGGCCAGAAGAACATGATCGACGGCCTGGAGAACGCCAAGGCGATCTACAAGCCGGACATGATCGCGGTGTCCACCACCTGCATGGCGGAAGTCATCGGTGACGACCTCAACGCCTTCATCAACAACACCAAGAAGGCCGGCAACATCCCCCAGGATTACCCGGTGCCTTACGCCCACACCCCGTCCTTCGTCGGTTCGCACACCACCGGCTGGGACAACATGGAAGAAGGCGTGCTGCGCTACTTCACGCTGAACGCCATGGACGGCAAGAAGGTCGGCTCGAACGGCAAGGTCAACATCGTGCCGGGCTTCGAAACCTACCTCGGCAACTTCGCCGTCATCAAGCGCATGCTCGGCGAGATGGACGTTTCCTACAGCTATCTCTCCGATCCCTCGGAAGTCTTCGATACCCCGGCTGACGGCGAATTCCGCATGTACGCCGGCGGCACGACGATGGACGAAGTGAAGGATGCGCCGAACGCCATCACCACCCTGCTGCTGCAGCCGGGCCAGCTGGAAAAGACGAAGAAGTTCGTCGAGAACACGTGGAACCACGACATTCCCAAGCTGAACATCCCGATGGGCGTCGAGTGGACCGACGAGTTCCTGATGAAGGTCTCCGAACTGACCGGCAAGCCGATTCCCGAATCGCTGGCCAAGGAACGCGGCCGCTGCATGGACCTCCTGTCCGACAGCCACGCCTGGCTGCACGGCAAGAAGTTCGCGCTGTACGGCGACCCCGACTTCGTCCTCGGCATGGTCAAGATCCTGCTCGAGTGCGGCGCCGAGCCGACCCACATCCTGGCCCACAACGGCAGCAAGCGCTGGGCCAAGCAGGCCGAGAAACTCCTCGCCTCCAGCCCCTTCGGCGTCAATGGCAAGGTCTATGCGGGCAACGACCTGTGGCACATGCGCAGCCTGTGCTTCACGGACAAGCCGGACTTCCTGATCGGCAACTCCTACGGCAAGTACATCCAGCGCGACACCCGCCACCTCGGTGAAGCCTTCGAAGTACCGCTGATCCGCCTCGGCTTCCCGCTGTTCGACCGGCATCACCTGCATCGTCAGACCACCATGGGCTACGAAGGCATGATGTCCGTCGTCACCCAGCTGACCAACGCCGTTCTTGAGCAGCTCGACAAGGAAACGATCGGCATGGGTACGACCGACTACAACTTCGACCTGGTGCGTTAATTAAGGGAAGGGAGAAGAGGGAAGGGAGAAGGGTAGCCGCTGCTCCCCCTCCCCCGACAGGGGGAGGGCCGGGGTGGGGGCATCCCCCTTCACCCTTCTCCCTTCCCCTGCCAAAAGAGGGAGCTGTAATGGCCAACATCATGATCCAGCAAGGTGCCAGCGGCGGATTGGTTTTCTACCTTCCGAAGCGCGATCTGGAAGCTTCGATCGAGTCCATCGAATTCGACACCCCGGAAAAATGGGGCGGCGAACTGAAACTGGACAACGGCGGAACCTACTTCATCGACCCCATCGCCAAACCGGCACGCCTGCCCATTTCCCTGCGCGCCAAGCGTCTTGGCGCTGCTGAAGACTGACCAGGATCGAGGATCCAGCTATTAGGATCGAGCAAAGGCGAAAACCGTCGCCCACCTCGGCCCACTAATAGCTAACACCTCGATCCTAGGCAACTAACGAACTAGGAGCTAACCACCATGGCAATGAAAATCGACCCCGACATGTGCACCGCCTGCGGCGACTGCAAGCCGGTCTGTCCGACCAAGTCGATCAGCTCCGGCAAGATCTTCTACAAGATCGACGCCGCGACCTGCACCGAGTGCGACGGCCACAACGATTCCCCGCTGTGCGTCGACGTCTGCCCCTCGGGCTGCATCAGCCCGGCGTAAGAGCAGGATCGAGGATCCAGTTGCCTGGGATCGAGTAAGCCGTGGCCGGCCAGCGGCCTTGGCCCACTCGATCCTAATAGCTCGATCCTCGATCCTAAAAAAGGAGCCCATCATGTCGGAAACCCCTATCGCCTCCCGCGAAGCGGCCCTGCGCATCGCGCTGGCCGCCCGCGCCCTGAACGGCCTGGATGTCCGCGCCCTGGTCGGCGCCCTCATCGAAAAGCTCGAAGCGCCGCTCACCGAAGCCAAGCTCGGGACGCTCACCGTCGAAGACCTGCGCCACAACCTGGCCGGCGATTTCGCCGAGCAGGGCTGCCACGTCGGCGTCGGCAGCGACCAGTTGAAGGAAGCCGTCCGCCTACTCTGGGGCCAGGGCGTCGAGCACAGCGATTTCCCGGGGGTCGATGCCTACCAGGAGGGCGACATGCCCGGTTCGCTACGCGTCGCCATCGCCGCCAATCGCGGTGAAAACCTCGACGGCCATTTCGGCTCCTGCGAACGCTTCCTGATCTACCAGGTCGGTCCCGCCGAGATCCGCCTGATCGCCGTGCGCAGCACGGTCGAGGCCGACACCGCCGAGGACAAGAACGCCGCCCGCTCGGCCCTGATCGGCGACTGCCAGATCGTCTACATCCAGTCGATCGGCGGCCCGGCGGCCGCCAAGGCGGTGCGGGCCGGCGTCCATCCGGTCAAGAAGCCGGCCGGCGGCAAGGCGCGCGAGGTGCTGGCCGAGCTGCAGGGCCGGCTGGCCAGCCCGCCGCCCTGGCTGGCCCAGATCATGGGCGTGCCGGCCGCCTCGCTGGCCCGCTTCGAGGAACAAATCGAAACCGAGGAGTCGGCATGATCACCAGCGCCCAACTCGTCCAGGTCGGCGAAGCCACCCTGCTCGACGCTCGCGCCGCTTCGCTGCGCCAGCGCTTCCCCAAACTGCACTTCACCGAGTGCAGCGAGGATGACGTTTCGCCCCGCTACTCGCCGGCCCTCAGCGTCGACGCCTACGATCTTTACCTGATCAGCGGTGCCACCGGCCATTGCCTGGAGCTGACCAACGACCCGAGCAGCGCTACCGGCATCCTGGTTGCCGCCAAGGTCGATGAGCAGTGACCAGGCCGCCGATCCGGCCGGCCAGCCCGGAGTCGGGCGCCTCGGCCTGTGCGCCGGCTGCAGCTTCTATCCCGACTACCTGAACAGTCGGCGGTGCACGCCGGGCGACGCCTGCATCCGCGCCCACAGCGGCCGGCAGATCGACCGTTTCCTGCGCAACAACCGCGAGCTGGCGGCCAACTACCTGAACGACATCTTTTGGGAGCGGCGCGCCATCGCCGCCCGCTATGCCGCGGTCGACGCCATTTTCGGCCTGAAATCCGATCCTGACGAAGTGGTCCGCCGGGTCGTCGCCACCCGCCTGCCGCCCGACCAGTTGGTCAGCATGATCCGCGACCCGGACCGCGAAGTGCGCCTGTCGGTCGCCGCCCGCCTGCCCGAGCCGCTGCTCGTCCAGCTGGTCGACGACCCGGACTACCTGATCCGCGCCACCGTCGCCCGCCGCCTGCCGCACGGCCAGCTGGCCAAGATGGCCAGGGATGCCGAGCGCGAGGTACGCAAGGTGGTGGCCGGCCGCCTGCCCGCCTTCGCCCTGCACCTGCTGGCCGACGACCCGGAGCCGGAGGTCCGCGCCATCGTCGCCGAACGCGCCCTGCCCGGCCTGGCCGCCGCCCTGCTTCAGGACGCCGAATGGTGGGTGCGGCTGGCCGCCGTCGGCAATGCCCCGAGCGAATTCCTGGCCGCCCTGGCCGACGATCCGGAAGTCGAAATCCGCGAGGCGGTGGCCGCCCGCCTCGCCGAAGAAACCGCCCGCCACCAAGGAAGCACCCGATGAAAGACAACCTCGCCTGGAGCGAATACTGCAAGACGCTCGCCCCCGCCATCGTCGAAACCTGCACCAAGGTGCCGGTCAGCAGCGGCCCCGGCGCCCTCGTCAAGGCGCTCGGCGCCGCCCTCCCCGACTGGCACTTCCGCCACGCCATCAACCGCGGCGGCTGGTACCGGCTGGGCGGCGTCATCGACGGCGCCGGCCAGCGCGTCAGCGACAGCCTGGAAGGCTGGGTCGAAGAGGCCCTCGACCAGCGCGACGGCGACATCGGCCGGCTGATCGACGACTACGCCGAACAAAGCCTGTTCGCCACCCGCCTGGTCGGCCAGACCCACTACCTGGTCGCCTCGGTCGGCGACGACACCGACGATTTCCTGCAACTGGAAATCGAGGACCTCCAGGAAATGCGCGTCCACCGCCTGTTCGCAAACGAACCGGCCTCGCTCGAAGAAATCGTCGACCCGCGCGGCGGCGCCGACACCCCCGTACCGACCGGCCTGCCCACCTACCAGTTCCGCCGCCTGCAGCACATCGGCGCCTTCCTGCGCCGCATGCAGGCGCAAAAGCCCGAGCCGGCCGCCGTTCACCGGATGATCGCCGACTGGACGGCGAGCAGCGCCAGCAACGCCAGCGCCTACTTCAACCACTGGGTGATCGCCACCCGCGAACACCTCGACCGCTTCCAGCAGGCCATCCTGCGCGCCCAGCCGATCCCCGCCCGGGCCGGTGACCCACCGGAATTCGGCGCCGGCCCGGGCACCAGCCAGCTCAAGCTGCAACAAGCCCTGAGTCACTTCGATCGCGAATGCGGCTATCCGATGGCCTGGTATTTCCACATGTTGAGCACCAAGGCCGTTCCCCACTGGGTTGCCCAGACCGTCGTCGAAGACGCCCTGGCCGGCTTCGCCTACCTGCCGCAAAAGGACGTCGACGTGGTGCGCGGCTGGCTGCACCGGCCCTACGCCGTCTGAAGCCCGGCGGCAAATTTCGTTTTTGGCCGATTTTTGCCGTCGACCGCAGCGCTCGCCGCCCGCCCACGCCATGCCCCCCGTGCCGCCCCGCCTCGCCCTGTGCGCCAGCGCCGAGCTTCTCGATGGCCGCTACCTGAAGGCGCCCATCACCTTCGAGGGGCAGCGCGAAGAATGCCTGCTCATCCGCTTCGCCGGCACCGCCTACGCCTACATCAACCGCTGCGTGCACATGCCGCGCCGCCTCGACTGCGAACAGCCCGCCGTCTTCGACGCCGACGGCCGCCACCTGCGCTGCTCCATGCACGGCATCGTCTACACCCCGCAAACCGGCACCTCGCTCAGCGCCCTGTGCGAAGGCAAGCAACTGCGGGCGCTGGGCGTCTACGAGGAAAACGGCGAGGTGGGGCTGGCCGATTTCCGGGTTGGTGCCAGCCAGGGCTGATTGGCGCAGGCCGCCCCGGGGTATGAATCGTCCCGGGAATTGAAGAGGCTCCATCACCATACGAACGGCTTTGCGGTCAGCACCGAAATATTTTCCTTAATGAGTGCCGAGGACTGAAACACCCGCGGTTGTCGCAGCCTTCGCCAAACCTGCATCGAGTGTTGCCAACGGAAGTCCCGCGCGCAGGGCCAGTTCCAAATAGGCGGCATCGTAGGCCGACAGCTTGTAGCGCCGGGCCAGGTTTAAGGTATCACCCAAGGCATGCGCCGCTGTTGCCTGATCGACGGAGATGTTAAGGCAGCCGAGAACGGCTATGTAGCGCTGCGAGTCGGCTTCCGTCACAACTCCTTTGGATTCGAGCTTGGCAACCACATTGGCGATTTCCAGCGCAAACAACGATGGCACGACGGCTTGCGATTGTTTGAGAGCCATCAGCGTAGTGGTCGCGTAACCGGTCCCGGCCGGGTTCGATTCAGGCGCCAACCAGAGCAATGCCACGGACGCATCGAGAACAAATTTCACGCACGCCCCTCATCGATCAGCGCCTTGAGTTCAATGCCAGCCCCGGATTTGCGGACTTGCATAAAGGACAGCATTTCATCTACGGCAGTCACGGCATCCGAGTTGTTGTTGCCTTGCGCCGGCACAAGATCGGCCACGGCCTCGCCGCGCAAGGTAATGGTGTAGCGGTTACCGGCCTGGATGCCTCGCAACAATTCCGGCAGCTTTGTCTTCGCTTCGTATGATCCAACTTCGATGTTCATGGCGTGCTCCGTTTTTCGATATAGACCAGTTTACCGACCGGTCTGTTCCAGTCAAGATCGCATGACGATTGTTCCCCCCGGCTTTGCCCATCACGGGTGGATGCGATGGTGGCAGTTGGCGGAAAGCCGTGCCCTCAGGGCGCCAGCCGGCCAATGCGGAAGGTGGCCAGCAACTGGTCGGCCTCGGCTGAATGGGGACGGCCCTTGCCCTTGGTGTGGTAGGCCTGGCTGGCCTCGCGGCCGCACCAGGGGTTGATGACGGCCGGGCGCGACGGGTGCTCTGGGAGGTAGGCGCCGAGGTCGACCACCTGGCCGTCGATGGCCATCCAGCAGTCTTCCGGGACACCATGGGCGGCCACCTCGGCCAGCGACAGCAGGCGCTCCGCCGCCGGCGCCGGGGGCTGGGCGACCGGCTGGGCAGCCGGGGGCAGCGGCCCGGCCAGGCGGCCGGCCAGCCAGAAGGCGAGCACGCCGCACCAGAAGACGGCGGTGGCGAGGATGAACAGGCGGCGGCTCATCGGAATTCGAAGCTTTCGAAATGCAGGCGATCCGGCGCCACGCGGCGGGCGCGCAGGATGTCCACCGCCGCCGCCACCATGCCCGGCGGCCCGCACAGGTAGCAGTCGCAGCCGGCCAGTTGTTCGGCCGGGGGCAACAGGGGCGCCAGGTCCGGCTGGCCGTCGCCGCAGGCCACTGTGGCCAGCGTCAGCCGCGGCTGTTGCGCGGCCAGCGCCGGCAGTTCGTCGGCGTAGGCCGCGTCGCCGGCGTCGCGATGCAGGTGCAGCAGGCGCACCGCCTGGTTCAGCGGGCCGGCCCGCAGGCGGGCCATGAAGGGGGTGATGCCGACGCCGCCGGCCAGCCAGAATTGCGGCCCGTCCGCCCGGGCAAGAAAGTGGCCGAAAGGCCCCTGGACGCGAACGGCGACGCCGCTTTCGACACCCTGCAGATGCCCGGTGCAATCGCCCAGCGCCTTGATGCCGAGCGAAAAGCGCCCGGCCGGCCCGATCTCGCTGACGGTGAAGGGATGGAACTCGCCGCAGCCGCGAAAGCCCGGCCCGTCGAAGAAGGCGGCCAGCACGAATTGCCCGGGCTGGAGGGCGAGCGCCTGGCCGAGCGGCTGCAGGGCGACTTCGACCATGCCGCGGGCGGCCGGCACGACGCCGCTCACCCGATAGGGCCGGGCCGCCCAGCCCCGGTCGGCGCGCAGCAACCGCCAGCCGATCAAGGCCAGGGCCAGCAGCGGCGCCCACAGGGCCGGCGCATCCAGCCCCAGCCAGAGCAGGTGGGCGAGGCCGAGCAGCACGGCGGCCGACAACAGCTGATGCAGCCAGCGCCAGCGGCGGTAGGGCAACTGCCGGGCCAGCGCCGCCGCCAGGCCGGCCATCAGCGCCAGCAAGGCGGCCCAGCCCAGCCAGCCAGCCCAGCCCTGCTGCGCCGGCGACAGCGCCGCCCAGGCCCGGGCCGGCGATTCCCGCCAGGCGTCGACGGCGAGGGCCAGTGGATGGACGAGCAGCGCCAGATAGGCGAGCAGGCCGAGCCGGTGATGCCAGGCGTACATCCGCTCCAGGCCGCCCAGCCGCTCGGCCAGCCAGGCTTCGCGGATCATCAGCAGCAGGCTGGCGAGGAGCATGCCCCAGCCCACCCAGCCGCTGACGATGGCGGTGCTGCGCCAGGGCGGCAGGCCCTCCGGCCAGGCCCAGAAGACCGGGGCGACGACGAGGAGCAGCGCGATCAGCGGAATCGACAGCCGACGCGACATGCCGCCCCCTCAGCGCCCGCCGCCGGGCGGCAGCAGATGGGCGCACACGTCGCGCCGCCCCGGGGTCAGCACCTCGCCCCGGGCCTGCGCCCGCTCGGCCATCTGCCGGTGATGGGCCTGGCGATAGGCGAGGCAATCGGCGTAGTTGGTGAAGCCGCGGATGCGCGCCTGGTGCGCGATGCGCTCCTCCGGTGTCATGTACTGCCAGCCGCTGGTATTGCTCTCGCTGGCCCGCCAGGGGCCGCGCGCCGAGGCCGGCCCGGGCGAGGAAACCGCCACGAGGGTGACGATCAGCGCCGCGGCCCGCAGCTTCGACGCCCAGGCCGTGGCGGTCGTTTTCCAGTTCATCATCGTTTTCACCTTGCCCCTCCCCTGCGCCCAGGCAGGCATCTGTCATGGTACGCCGATCGCCTTCGGGCTTGAAGGGCGACGCGGCCGGAAGCGGATTTCGATTTTTGGCGTTTTTTCCCGTCGACCGCAGCGCTTCGCCCCAAGCCTTGTCGCATACCCGACAACAAGCCGACAGCCGGCCAGCTGCACTAATACGAATCGTTAATTTTCAATAACTTGCATACTGGCACCCGCCTTGCTAGGAAAGCAGCGAGGAGATCGCCATGAGCCAACCGAAGTTTGTCACCATCAACGACACCACCCTGCGCGACGGCGAACAGTCGGCCGGCGTGGCCTTCTCGCTGGGTGAGAAGCTGGGTATCGCCCAGCGGCTGGCGGCGATCGGCGTGCCCGAGCTGGAAGTCGGCATCCCGGCCATGGGCGGCGAGGAATGCGAGTCGATCCGGGCCGTCGCCGCGCTCGGCCTGGCTCCCCGCCTGATGGTGTGGAGCCGCATGCACGCCGCCGACATTGCCGCCTGCGCCACGGTCGGCGCCCACCTGATCGACATCTCGGTGCCGGCCTCCGATCAGCACCTGGCCTACAAGTTCAAGGCCGACCGCAACTGGTTGCTCGACCAGTTGCCCCGCCACATCGAGCACGCCCTTGGCCTCGGGCTGGAGGTCGGCCTGGGCTGCGAGGATGCCTCGCGGGCCGACCTCGACTTTCTCTGCGCCCTGGCCGAAGCGGCCGAGCGGGCCGGGGCCCGCCGCCTGCGTTTTGCCGATACGCTGGGTGTTCTCGAACCCTTCGGCACCTTCGAACGGATTTCGACCCTGCGCCGCCATACCGGCCTCGAAATCGAAATGCACGCCCATGACGACATGGGCCTGGCCACGGCCAACACGCTGGCCGCCTGCATGGCCGGCGCCACGCACGTGAACACCACGGTCAACGGCCTGGGCGAACGGGCCGGCAATGCGCCGCTCGAAGAAGTGGTGCTCGGCCTGAAAAAGCTGCACGGCATCGCCACCGGGGTCGACCTCAAGGGCTTTCCCGAACTGTCCAGCCTGGTGGCCAGCGCCTCCGGCCGCGCCGTGCCCTGGCAAAAGAGCCTGGTCGGGGCCGGTGTCTTTACCCATGAAGCCGGCATCCATGTCGATGGCCTGCTCAAGCACCCGGACAATTACCAGGGATTCGACCCCAGCGAAGTCGGCCAGAGCCACCGTATCGTGCTCGGCAAGCATTCCGGCTCGCGCGCCGTGCAGGTCGTCTATGCCGGCCTCGGCCTCACCGTCGATGAGGGCGAGGCCAGTGCCCTGCTCCCCCACGTCCGCAATTTTGTCGCCGCCCACAAGCACCCGCCGGAACTGGCCGACCTGCACGCCCTTCTGGCTACCGTCAGGAGTCCCCTCCATGTCTGAAGCGATGACCATGACTGCCCTCAATCTGCCGCCGCCGGGCCTGTGGGCGACGCTGCGCGAAGACCTCGCCTGCGTTTTCCAGCGCGACCCGGCCGCCCGCTCGCGGCTGGAAGTGCTGACCACCTACCCGGGCGTGCACGCCATCCTCACCCACCGCCTGGCCAACCGCCTGTGGCTGGGCGGCTGGCGCTTCCCGGCCCGCCTGCTGTCCTTCCTCGGGCGCACGCTGACCAATGTCGACATCCACCCGGGGGCGACCATCGGCCGCCGCTTCTTCATCGACCACGGCGCCTGCGTGGTGATCGGCGAGACGGCCGAAGTCGGCGACGACGTCACCCTCTACCATGGCGTGACGCTGGGCGGCACCTCGTGGAACAAGGGCAAGCGCCACCCGACCCTCTCTGACGGCGTGGTGGTCGGCGCCGGCGCCAAGATCCTCGGCCCGATCAGCATCGGCGAGCGGGTCCGGGTCGGCGCCAACTCGGTGGTCGTGCGCGACGTGCCGGCCGACCGCACCGTGGTCGGCGTGCCCGGCCGCATCGTCGACACGCGGGCCGGCAGCACCCGTCCCCTCAGTGGCAACCCCGGCGGCATCAGCCTCGACCACAACATGCTGCCCGACCCGGTCGCCAAGTCGATTTCCTGCCTGATCGAACGCATCGAAAGTCTGGAGAAGGAACTGGCCGAACTGCGCCACGAAGCCCCGCCGCCCGAGCACGCCGGGCAATGTCAAACCTGTTCGGCTGGCGACTTGTGCTGCGAGCACGAGTCCATGCACTGAGGTCATCATGGATCTGCTCGATTTCTCCGACTGCCAGCTGTATTTCGAAGAGCCGATGCCGGCCGAGGCGTCCCGCCTGATCGCCCAGGCCGCCACCGAGTACGGCGAGCCGGCGGCCGAACTGTCGCTGCTGCGCGCCCACCTGCTGGCCCCGGAAAACCTGATGGTGCTGGTCGGCCTCTACCGCTACTACTTCTACCAGCACCGCCTGGACGACGCGCTGGCCGTCGCCGAGCGCTCGATGCAGCTCTCCGGCCGCCACCTCGGCCTGCCCGCCGACTGGCAGCGCCTCGACGAAGCCCGGCTCGGCTCGGCCGCCGCCAATTCCTTCGGCCTGCTCCGCTTCTACCTGCTGGCCCTCAAGGCGGCCAGCGTCGTGCTGCTCCGCCTGGGCCGGACGGAAGAGTCGCGGGCCCGGCTGATCAAGCTGGCCGGGCTGGACAGCCGCGACCAGCTCGGCGCCGGCAAGCTGCTCGAAGTCGTCGACGAATTCCAGGCGCCGCCCGAAGCGGCCGAAACCCATCCCGAACTCACCCTTGTCGCAGCCTGAGGAGGCCATCATGGAAGACACCCTGACCCTCGCCGAAGCCATGGACGAACTGGTTTCCGCCGAAGATTTCCTCGATTACTTCGGCGTTCCCTACGAACCCTCGGTGGTCCACGTAAACCGCCTGCACATCCTGCAGCGCTTCCACGACTACCTGGCCAAGCAGGCCCCCAACCTGCCGCCCGAGGAAGAGGCGCAGCGCGGCATCTACCGCCTGTGGCTGGAACGCGCCTACAAGGATTTCGTCACCTCCGACTCGCTCACCGAGAAGGTCTTCGCGGTATTCCAGAACCAGGCCAAGCCGGAAGGCGGCTTCAGTTCCTTCGTTTCCCTCGACAAGGTGTTCCAGAAATGATGAACGCCCGCTGGGAGTACGGCGAATCGGTGCGCCTGATCCGTAACGTCCGCAACGACGGCACCTATCCCGGCCTCGACCCGGGCGCCCCCCTCGTCCGCCGCGGCAGCGTCGGCTACGTGGTCGATGTCGGCAGCTTCCTGCAGGACCAGATCATCTACTCGGTCAATTTCCTCGAGGAAGGCATCATCGTCGGCTGCCGCGAGGAGGAGCTGATCGGCGGCGAAGAAGAATGGACGCCGTCGCGCTTCGAGTTCCGCGAGAAGGTGCGCTCGGCCAAGGGCCTGTCGGTCAACGGCCAGGTCCTGGTCGAGGTCGGGGCCATCGGCGAAGTCATCAAGGTCATTCGCGACGCCCCGGGCGGCGTCGCCTACCACGTCCATTTCCAGAGCCTGCTCGGGCGCGTCCTGCAGATTCCCGAAGATGCCCTGGTCGCGGTCGACAGCGAGGAGTAGCACCATGCTGCAAGGCTATCTCGAACTCAAGCTGGCCTGGGAACTGTTCCAGAAGGCCCCGGAAACCCTGTCCGAGCCGGAACGCGGCCGCCTCCTCGAAGTGGCCCGCAAGCAGGACAGCATCGAGCAGCGCATCCTGGGCAGCAGCGAGGCGGCCAATGTCGTCATCCCCGCCGCCACCGTCGCCGCCCGCATCGGCGAGATCCGCCAGCGCTACCCGGCGAGCGACGACTTCGCCCAGGATCTGGCGCGCAGCGGCCTCGACGAGAACACGCTGGGCGAGGCCGTCGAGCGCGACCTGCGCGTCGAGGCCCTGCTCGACAAGGTCGCCTCGGCCGTGCCGGCGGTGACCACCGTCGACGCCGAAATCTACTACCGCCTGCATCCGGAAGCCTTCGACCGGCCGGAAGCCCGCCAGCTGCGCCACATCCTGATCACCTTCGAGAACGACCGGCAAAAGGCCAAGGCCGCCAGCCAGCTCGAAGCGCTGCGGTCGACGGTAAAAAACGTCGAAAAATTCAGTCAGGCGGCGCTTCGCCATTCGCAATGCCCGACCGCCATGGACGGCGGCAAGCTGGGCATCGTCAAGCGCCAGCAGCTCTACGCCGAGCTGGAGCCGGCCGCCTTCGCGCTGGCCGAGGGCGAGATCAGCGGCGTGCTCGAATCGCCGATCGGCCTGCACATCCTGCGCTGCGACGAAATCTTCCCGAGCGGCATGCTGCCCTTCGCCGAAGCCTGCCCGCGCATCGTCGAGCGCCTGACCGACAAGCGCCGGCGCGAAGCCCAGCGCGCCTGGATCAAGGGCCTGGCCGCCCGCCGCTGATCCGGCGCCTCCGGCTCCCCTCAGTGGTCTAACGGCCGGAATCACGGCCGCGCCTTGGCCGCTCGGCCGCTCGGCCGTCCGACCGTCCGGCCACGCACCGGAACAAACCCGCCAACGCCCCGCCGCCGTCGCACCGACGGCCAGCGGCGCCCGGCCGGCTTACAAAAAGCGCACACAGACCCGCCGTACATGTGAGATATTTTGCCCCCACGACAGCGGGGCGGGCACCGCTCCGGCATTTTCCGGAGCCGGAAATAAAAATCCCCGCTGTTCGCAAGTCACTGAGTGACTGGGAAAAACGGGGAAATGGGTGCCTGGCGGAGAGGGTGGGATTCGAACCCACGGTACCTTGCAGTACGCCTGATTTCGAATCAGGTACATTCGACCACTCTGCCACCTCTCCGCGGCGGCCGAGATAATAGCACAATTGATGGACTGGATTAAGAAACTATTCCTGTTGGCGGTATTTTTTTCTGTCGCGGCTTGCGACAACATCGGCGCGCGCCGTCCGCTGCCCTTTCCGACGCCGGCCCAGCACGACCTGGTCGTCCTCACCCGGCCCGGCCTGCTGACCTACGCAGTGGACGACAACGGCCACCCGACCGGCCTCGAATACGACCTGATCCAGACCTTCGCCCAAGAGCTCGGGGTCGGCGTCCGATACATCGTCGCCGAGCGCGACCAGCTGGCCGACCGCTTGACCGGCGAGCGCTACCACATCGGCGCCGGCTGGCTGTCGCCGGCTGCCGACAGCGACCTGGCCGTGACGCCGCCGATCTACCAGACGCGCGACCTGCTGGTCCAGCACGAAGGCTCGCTGGCCCTGAGCTCTTCGGCCCAACTGGCCGGCCAGACGGTGCACGCGATGGCCGGCACGCGCCAGGCAGAAACGCTGAAGAAGCTGGCGGCCAGCGTGCGCGGCCTGAAGGTGGTGGAAGTCGCCGACGGCGACATAGTCGATCTGCTGGAAAAGCTGGGCGACCGGCAGATCGACTATGTCGCCATCGACGAGCAGTTCGAGGACATCGCCAACCAGCATGTGCCCAACCTGCGCGCCAGCCTGCCGCTCGGCGAAGCGCAGCCGGTGGTCTGGGCGCTCGGCACGCACCCCAACGTCGAACTGCAGGCCCGGCTGGCCGCCTTCATCGAGCGCATCCAGCACGACGGCACGCTGGCCCGGCTCGAGGACCGCTATCTCGGCCACGTCCGGCGCCTCGACCAGGGCGACATCGTCACCTTCCTGGGCGAGATCGAGCGGACGCTGCCCAAGTTCCGCAGGTATTTCCAGGCGGCGCAGGTGCTGACCGGCATCGACTGGCGGCTGATCGCCGCCGTCGCCTACCACGAGTCGCACTGGGACCCGAACGCCACCAGCTACACCAATGTGCGCGGCATCATGATGCTCACCGAGGAAACCGCCGACCGCCTGGAAGTCAGCAACCGGCTGGACCCGAGCGAGAGCATCCTGGCCGGCGCCCGCTACATCAACCTGCTCAAGGACATGCTGCCCGACGAGGTCGAGGAGCCCGACCGCAGTTGGCAGGCGCTGGCCGCCTACAACCTCGGCCCCGGCCATTTCAACGCGGCGCGCACGCTGGCCAGGCAGCTGAAAGTCGACCCCAACGCCTGGTACGAGATGAAGCGCGTGCTGCCCAAGCTGGCCCAGCCCAAGGTTTACCAGCAGCTGAAGATCGGCCGGGCGCGCGGCGGCGAGGCGGTCATCCTGGTCGAGAACATCCGCAGCTACTACGACATCCTGCAGCGTAACGCGCCACCATTGAAGGCGGCCTCGGCTTCATCGGAAAACCTCAAGCGCCTGATCGCCGACGTGGAAACCCGGCGCAAGGCCTACGCCAGGCAACTGGCCGCGGCCCGCTCGATGAGCGCCATGGAAGAGCGGGTCAGCGCCGAACCGACCCTCAAGCTGCCGGCCATCGACCCCCTGCCCGGCTTTGCGGCCGGCCGCGACGGCGGCTGAGGCCGTTCCCTACCGGCCGCTCAGCCGGCGCGCAGGACTTCCAGTCCGCCCATGTAGGGACGCAGAACGGCCGGGATGGTCACGCTGCCATCGGCCTGCTGGTTGTTTTCCAGAACGGCGACCAGCGTGCGGCCGACGGCCAGGCCGGAGCCGTTCAGCGTGTGGCAGAGCTCGGGCTTGTTCTTGTCGTTGCGGAAGCGGGCCTGCATGCGGCGGGCCTGGAAGGCGCCGAAGTTGGAGCATGAGGAAATCTCGCGGTAGGTGTTCTGGGCCGGCAGCCAGACTTCGAGGTCGTAGGTCTTGGCGGCCGAGAAACCCATGTCGCCGGTGCACAGCGCCATGCGGCGGTAGGGCAGCTCCAGCCTTTCGAGGATGGTCTCGGCCTGGCGGGTCAGTTCCTCGTGCGCTTCGGCCGACTTTTCCGGATGGACGATCTGGACCAGCTCGACCTTGTCGAACTGGTGCTGGCGGATCATGCCGCGCACGTCGCGCCCGCCGGAACCGGCTTCGGAACGGAAGCACGGCGTGTGGCAGACGAACTTCAGCGGCAGCGCCTCGGCGGCGAGGATTTCGTCGCGGACGATGTTGGTCACCGGCACTTCGGCGGTCGGGATCAGGTAGAGCGGGTCCTGGTCGCCGCGCAGCACCTTGAACAGGTCTTCCTCAAACTTCGGCAGCTGGCCGGTGCCGTGCAGGCTGGCGGCATTGACCAGGTACGGCGCATAGATTTCAGTGTAGCCGTGCTCGGCGCTATGCGTGTCGAGCATGAACTGGGCGAGCGCGCGGTGCAGGCGGGCCAGGCCGCCCTTCAACAGTGAGAAGCGGGCGCCGGAAATCTTGGCGGCGGTGCCAAAATCGAGCTGGCCGAGCGCCTCACCGACGTCGGTATGGTCCTTGACCTCGAAATCGAAAGTGCGCGGCGTGCCCCAGCGCTTGATCTCGACATTGCCCGATTCGTCGCTGCCGACCGGCACGGAATCGTCGGGGATGTTGGGCAGCGCGGCGAGGATGGCGTTGAACTTTTCCAGCAGTTCGCCGAGGCGCACTTCGGAGGCCTTCAACTCGTCGCCCAACGCGCCGACCTCGGCCATCACCGCCGACGCATCCTCACCTTTGCCCTTCAACATGCCGATCTGCTTGGACAGGCTGTTGCGCTGCGCCTGCAGGTCCTGGGTGCGGGTCTGCAGCGTCTTGCGTTCGGCTTCCAGCGCCTGGAATTCGGAAAGGTCGATCGGCTTGCCGCGCTTGGCCAGGCCGGCGGCGACGGCGTCGAGGTTGGAGCGAAGGAGTTGGATGTCGAGCATGGCGCACCTGCGGATTTGTCAGGCCGTCATTATACGCGAGGCCCCGGCCGGCCCAGGCGGGCAGATTGCCCGATGGCGGTGGCGGCGCCCCCGCCGGGGAGCACTGTCGCCTAGAATGGCGGTCATAAACCATAAATTCGCGCCCGGGCCCGCACCTCGGAGACAACCATGATTGACCAGCCCAATCCGACGGTCGACCGCAAAAATCGGCCAAAATCGAAATTTCCCGCCGCCCTGCTCGCCTTGCTGGGCGCCGCGCTGGCCCTGCTCGCCGCGCCGCCGGCGCTGGCCGGCACCCTGCAGAAGGCCGACATCGAACGCCGCTTCGGGCCGCCGCTGCATGTCCAGGAAAAACTTTCCGAGATTCCCGCCTGGCCGCTGACCAGCGAACTGGAGCCGGAGGCCGGCCCGGTCGGCTACGTCTTCGAGTCGATCGACCTCGCCCCGGTGCCCGGCTTCGAGGGCAGCCCGATGAATTTCCTGGTCTCCATCGACCGCAAGGGCAAGCTGATCGACGTCGAACTGCTCCACCAGCACGAGCCGGTCTTCCTCGGCGGCCTGGGCGAGGCGCCGCTGCGCGAGTTCATCACCCAGTACGCCGGCCACAGCGTCAAGGACCAGTTCCTGATCGCCCTCGACGCCGCCCGCAACCGCACCGGCCCGTCGTCGACCCGGGCCGGCCAGGTGACGCTGGACGGCGTCGCCAAGGCCACCGCCTCGGTGCGCATCGTCAACCAGAGCGTGCTCGGCGCCGCCCTCGAAGTGGCCCGGGCCAAGCTCGGCTTCGCCCCGCCCGGGCCGCGCGGCCCTTCCGCCATCCCGCGCACCGACCTCGACGAGAAGCCGGATTTCGCCGGCCTGCTGCAGAGCGGCATGGTCGGCCACCTGCGCCTGAGCAACGGCGAGGTCGAGAAACTGTTCGCCGGCAGCGACGGGGCCGGCGTCGACGAAGCGGCGCTGGCCGACCCCGACGGCACCTTCATCGACCTCTACATCGCCTACCTGAACAGCCCGGTGATCGGCCGGGCGGTGCTCGGCGACGCCCAATACGCGGCGGCCATGGCCCGCAACTACCACGACCGCCACCTGTGGTGGATCGCCGCCGCCGGCCGCTACGCCATCGTCGACGAGGCCTTCGTGCCGGGCGGCCAGTCCACCCGCCTGGCCCTGTCGCAGGAGGGGCTGATCGTCGAGATGCGCGACCAGGGCGCCGACCTCGGCCGCACCGCCGGCCCGGAAAAGCTCGACACCTCGCGCCTGTTCGGCGTCTTCGCCGAAGCCGGCCTCGACCCCGGCCGGCCGCACGAGCTGACGCTGACCATCACCCGCGCCAAGGGCATGATGCTGCCGACCCTGACCCACCGCACCGTCACCCTGCACTACGCGCCGCCGGCCCGGCTGTTCACCTACCCGCCGACGCCGCTGCCGGAGTGGGTGCTGGCCTGGCAGCAGCGCTGGCCCGACCTGCTCGTCCTCGGCCTCGCCCTCGCCCTGCTCGCCGTCGTCCTCGCCCGGCCGCGCTGGATCTCGGTCGACGCCCGCCGGCTGCGCCGCTTCCGCCTCGGCTTCCTCGCCTTCACGCTGGTCTACATCGGCTGGTACGCCCAGGGCCAGCTGTCCATCGTCCAGATCACCGGCGCCATCAAGGCGCTCAAAGCCGGCGGCAACCTGAGCAGCTATCTCTACGACCCGATTTCGCTGCTGCTCATCGCCTTCACGCTACTCAGCTTCTTCATCTGGGGGCGCGGCACCTTCTGCGGCTGGCTGTGCCCCTTCGGGGCGCTGCAGGAATTCGTCGGCGCCCTCGCCCGCCAGCTGCGCCTGCCGCAGCTGCGCATCCCGCTGGCCACCGCCAAGCTTTTGGAAAATGGCCGTTATTTGCTGTTGACCGCAGCACTCGGCGCCGCCTACTTCGCCCCGCAGCTGGGCGAGAAATTCAACGAGGTCGAACCCTTCAAGACGGCGATCACCGTCGCCTTCGACCGCAGCTGGCCCTTCGTCGCCTATGCCGGCGGGCTGCTGCTGGCCGGCGCCTTCTACTACAAGTTCTTCTGCCGCTTCATCTGCCCGCTGGGCGGCGCCATGTCGCTCGGCGGCCGGCTGCGCCTGTTCAACTGGCTGCCGCGCCGCAGCGAATGCGGCAAGCCCTGCCAGCTGTGCAAGGTCGAATGCGCCTACGACGCCATCGAGCCGACCGGCGAGATCCGCTACGACGCCTGCTTCCAGTGCCTGGACTGCGTCGGCATCTACCACGACGACAAGCGCTGCGTGCCGCTCGTCCTCGCCAAGCGCGGCACGGTGCTGTCGCCCAAGGTCAAGCCGGCCGACTGAAGAGCCGGCCGAGCAGCTTGCGGAACCGGCCGAGCAGCCAGACGACGGCGATCAGGAAGAGGCCGAGCAGGACGAGAAAGAGCACCGGCGCGGCCAGCATGGTCCACAACCCGGCGAGGACGACGCCCTCCTCGCCGAAGGAGGCCAGCCAGTTCGAGAAAGGCTCGGGCGAGGCGTTGATGGCCAGCCGGCTGCCCGCCTTGGCGAAATGCGTGCCGGCCGTGATCGTGCCGCCGAGCAGCCCGGCCGCCACCATCCACGCCGGATCGGCCTCGCCCATGGCGAAGGCGGCGAGCAGCGCGCCGGCCGGAATGCGGATGAAGGTCTGCACGCCGTCCCACAGCGAATCGAAGGCGGGAATCTTGTCGGCGACCAGCTCGGCCAGGGCCATGATGCCGGCCGCGCCGATGACCAGCGGGTGCTGCAGAACGGCCAGTGTGGCCGGCAGCTGCAGGTAGCCGAGATGCGACAAGGCGCCGGCCAGAAAGACCACCAGGTAGAGCCGCAGGCCACTGGCCCAGGCCAGCCCGGCGGAAAGGGCGATGGTCTGGGCGAGATCCATCCCCGGTTCAGCGCCCGCTCAAACGGCGCCGGCCTGCCAGGTCAAGCGGCCTCGGGCCACGGCAACTGGAAATGCCCCTCGACGATGCCGCGCACGGTCAGGTCTTCATCGATCGATTCCCAGCGCAGGGCCATGCCGTCGAGGCGCAAGGCCACCTCGGCCAGCTGCTCCGGGCTGGCCTCGGACAAACGGCGAAAACGCGCCGCCGGGAAGCCGATCTGGCGCCCGTCGCTCAGTTCCACGAAGACCATGGTGCCGCTCGCCCAGGCCCGAATGGCGTGGTATTCGCGCTCAACGTCCAAAGAACTCATGCCATTTCTCCAGGAAGAAAGTCTCACGCTCGAAAACAACGGTTTCGATTCTACGCAATTCAACGCCATCGACGCGATGGCTGCGCGCCAGGCGGACCGGCGCCAGCCAGAACTTGCATTCGCCGTCGCCGGTATCGACGTGGATATGCGGCGGCTCCATGCCTTCGTCGGAGTAGAAATGGAAGCGCCAGTTCAACAAACGCAGCACGGTCGGCATCGCTATTTTCCTTTGGCCTTGCCATCCAGCTCCCGCAGATGCGCCAGCTTCTGGCCGATCTGCCCTTCCAGCCCGCGCGGCGTCGGGGCGTACCAGCCCGGCGCGGCCATGCCGTCCGGCAGGTAGCTTTCGCCGGCGGCGTAGGCTTCCGGCTCGTCGTGGGCGTAGCGGTAGGCGCGACCGTGGCCGAGTTCCTTCATCAGCTTGGTCGGCGCGTTGCGCAGGTGGTTGGGCACCGGCCGCGAGCCGTCCTGCTTCACGAAAGCCCGCGCCGCGTTGTAGGCCTGGTAGCCGGCGTTCGACTTGGCGGCGACGGCGAGGTAGATCACCGCCTGGCCGAGGGCCAGCTCGCCCTCGGGGCTGCCCAGGCGCTCGTAGGTTTCGGCGGCGTCGTTGGCCAGCTGCATGGCGCGCGGGTCGGCCAGGCCGATGTCCTCCCAGGCCATGCGGACGATGCGCCGGGCCAGGTAGCGCGGGTCGGCGCCGCCGTCGAGCATTCGGCACAGCCAGTACAGCGCGCCGTCCGGGTTCGAGCCGCGCACCGACTTGTGCAGCGCCGAGATCTGGTCGTAGAAGGCGTCGCCGCCCTTGTCGAAGCGGCGCAGGCTCTGGGCCATGGCTTTTTCGACAAATTCGCCGTCGACCGTGGCGGTGCCCGCCGCCCGCGCCGCCGTGCGCACCTGTTCGAGCAGGTTCAAGAGGCGCCGGGCGTCGCCGTCGGCCAGGCCGATCAGCCGCGTGCGCGCCTCGTCGGCGAAGGCCAGGTCGGCCAGCGCCTGGTCGCGGGCGCGCTCGAAGAGCTGGCCCATCTCGGCCTCGGCTAGCGATTTCAGCACATAGACCGAGGCCCGCGAGAGCAGCGCCGAATTGACCTCGAACGAGGGGTTCTCGGTGGTGGCGCCGATGAAGGTGAACAGCCCGCTCTCGACGAAGGGCAAAAAACCATCCTGCTGCGCCTTGTTGAAGCGGTGGATTTCATCGACGAAAAGGATGGTCCGCCGGCCCTGGCCGCGCCACAGCTCGGCCTGGGCCACCGCCTCGCGCACCTCCTTGATGCCGGCAAAGACCGCCGACAGGGCGATGAACTCGCACTGGAACTGCGTCGCCATCATGCGCGCCAGCGTCGTCTTGCCCACCCCGGGCGGCCCCCACAGGATCATCGAATGCGGCTGGCCGGATGCGAAGGCCAGGCGCAGCGGCTTGCCCGGGCCGAGCAGGTGCTGCTGGCCGATCACCTCATCCGGCGTTTGCGGGCGCAACTGCTCGGCAAGCGGGGCGTGGCCGGGAACGCCCGGCCGGCCGGGCTTGTCTTCGGTGGGGGAAAATAAATCGCTCAAGCGGATCAGCCTCGCAGCATTCAGGCCATCGGCCCGACGATGTACAGTTTGGGAAAATAATTGCGGTAACGGCGCACGTCGCGCGTCAACAGGCGCATGCCGCGCACCAGCGCGTGCGCGCCGATGTAGAAATCGGGCATCGGCGAGGTCTTCACGCCGGCCGCCAGCCGATAGACACGAAACGCCTGCCCGGCCAGAAAAGCCGCATCCCACGGCAAGGGTTCGCGCAACAAGGGCAAACCCGCCAATGCCGCTTCCAGATCGGCGGCCCGCTCATAGCGCGCCGCCAGTTCGGCCAGGATCAACGGATTGATCACCAATGGCCCGGCGCTTGCCTGCTTTTCCAGCTGATCGAGCGACCACGATGCCCACTCCGCATCGTCGGCCAGCACATCGATCAGCACGCAGCTGTCGACCAGCGTGGCCGGCGTGCGCAGCGCATACCCCGCCACCGCCTCGTTGACCGTCAGATCGCCCATGCCCTCAACCGCGCAGGAAATTCATGAACTCGTCGGTGCTCATGCCCTTGAACTGCGCCGCGTTGGCCGAGCCGCGCACGCGGGAAAAGGCCTCCCGCACCCCACCCGCCACCGCCCGAACCGGGCGGATCACCACCTCGCCATTGTCGCGCAGCTCAAACTCCACCTCGCCATGCGGCAACAGCCCCGCCTTCTCGCGGATTTCCTGCGGAATCGTCACCTGACCTTTGCTGGTAATCCTCATTGTCCGCTC
Source organism: Dechloromonas sp. Dech2017 (assembly GCA_009469585.1). Lineage (GTDB taxonomy): Bacteria > Pseudomonadota > Gammaproteobacteria > Burkholderiales > Rhodocyclaceae > Azonexus. The sequence continues at coordinate 337 of SSXW01000017.1, read as the reverse complement.
CATAATTCTTACTCTTACCAAAGAGTATTACCGAACCCAGCCGCTGTAAAGCCAGCTTCGTCCGTCGCCTTCTCTCAAGCAATCTACGCACGCGACAACACTTCGTACAGCGCGGCGACCATGGCCTCACCTTCGGCAGCTAGCGAAGCGACGCATGGCCCCAGCGCATCGAGCGGTACCGAAACGATTTCCAGCGGATCCAGAATCCCCGGTAATCCCCCCGGAAATTAGCGGCGGTTAAAAGTAGAATTTTCTCCAAAGCAGCCCGAGGAACTTTTACATGAAGACGTCACGCTTTTCCGATAGCCAGATCATTGCCGTACTCAAGCAAGCCGAG
>SSXW01000179.1 GCA_009469585.1 Dechloromonas sp. Dech2017 | reverse complement strand
AGGAATAAAACAAAAGAAAGTATGGATAGCTACTAATGATAGTAGAACAAGAAATAGTCATAAAAAAATAAATGGTGAAATGATCGATATTGATAAACCTTTTTCTAACGGATTAATGTATCCAGGCGACTCAAGAGGCAAGGTTGAAGAAGTTATTAATTGCAGATGTACCATAGGAACTTATTTAGTGGATTATGAATAGGAGGTTGAATAATGGGAAGTAATTTTGATTTTAAAATAAATATAAATGAGAATAATATTCCTTTAGCGATATCAGAACTTAGAAATAAAAAAAGAAGAATATTAGAAACATGGGGATTATTTTTAGTTACTCAAGTTAAGAAATTAACCCCAGTAGATACAGGAAGATTGAGAAACAGTATTACTCATGAAGTAGAAGGGGAAAATACAGTTGCTGTTGGTAGCAACGTTGAATATGCTAAATATGTTTGTTTAGGTACTAGGAAAATGAAGGCTCGGGATTTCTTAACCCCTCCTTTTAAAAAGAATAAAGATAAATTAAAAACTATGGCAGAAAACATTTTAAAAGAGTAGAGGAAATTTCCTCTTCTTTTTTTTTATTTATTTAAAAATATTTTATGCATAATCATACATAGTTTTTGAATAAATATGCATACTGGTAAAAAAAGTAAATGTTAATAAATTGTGAATAAAAAAAATGATAGCCTTACAATCAAGTAATATAGCCATTCTCAATTAGAGTTTGTTAACAATTTGTTCATAAATAAGTACTTTTTAAAAAAAGTTGCTTACAAACGGCTTGGTTGAGCCAAATGTATAAAATTTTACGAAGGAATGCGTGTTGTAAGAATGTAGATTTCATGCGGATTACAACCTGTTTCATTTGATTTTTCCTTAAATGAGAAATATTATTATTAGAGAATGTGATTGTCACTAACTTTAGAGGTATTTTTTTTAAAAAATTTTTCCTATATATATAGAAAATAAAAATATAGTTCTTTTTTTAAAATATACATTTATACATTTATACATTCTTTTTTAAAATAGATAAGATATTTACT
>SSXW01000178.1 GCA_009469585.1 Dechloromonas sp. Dech2017 | reverse complement strand
CAGTCAAGGTGCGTTTCTCATATAGGAACAGGCTATCGTAGTACGTCTTGTTCTTTGCAAGCAAGTCCATCAGGATACGGATGTCCTTGCGCAAGTAGTTGAGCATCACTCCGATAGTCTCACGCACCATCTTACCTTTCTTCTTGGCTTTCTTGACAAGTAGAAGATATGCCTGACGTGCATGCTTGTAGTTCGTGCGTGGTTTGTGTAGTTCAAACATCTCGCACACCTTCATAATATAGTCGGTAACCTTGCGGCAGCCGTCATGTATAATATCAACGTCAACAGGATAGCGCATCTCTGCATCGGCACAGGTGGCATCAATCTTCAGCACTCCCTTGTGTTCGCGACCTTTTGAGTCGGTGAAGGAAGCAGCATTCGGCTCCTCTGGTTCTGGAGTCGGCGGTTCCTCATCATTCTTCTTCGCCTCTTCCTCCTCACGTTTGCGTTTCTCTTCAAGAAGACGTCTCTGCTTGTTGAGAAGCTTGACTGTCATCTTGTTGAGTTCTTCCTCTGAGATTCGCTTGCGTATCGTGACGAACAGGCTCGGGTCGAATATAGGCTTGTCGGTGAACTCATGCAATCCACAAAAGTACTGCATGTAGGGACTCTCTCTGATAATCTCAATGGTCTCGGCATCACTCAGGTTAAGCTTGTGCTTAATAATCATTGCGCCGAGAATCATGCGTGCAGGCTTATTCCCTGCGCCTTTCTTTTGATTGTCCAACCTTGAGTTGTATTCCTTCTCAAGTTCCGTCCATGGAAGAAGGTCACCGAGAGCCACCCATCGGTTTGTCTTGTCCAACTCATCAAGGGATGAGCGGAGCAAACCGAGGTCAAGTTGCTTGTATTTAGGAGCGTAAAACTTCATCTTGCTATGGAATTAACTATGTAAAGGTACGATTTTTTTGTTAAATAAACGAAGAAATAAAGTTATATAAACTTAAATATCAGAGAGTTATAAATTATTCAGTAAACACTAATTACTAATCATTAATTACTGACAAAACGTCTTCCACAATCTGCTCATCGAGCAGGCGATTATCC
>SSXW01000177.1 GCA_009469585.1 Dechloromonas sp. Dech2017 | reverse complement strand
AGCATAAGATACCTTATTCAGATTTGTGGTTGTATCCCATCTTTTTCTATCAAAATCGACAATATTATATCCTTCAAAATTAGAATAACTGTCTTGCCTTACTAATACTTGTGCCGTTTTTGCACCATATCCATAGCTGTTGTTAACTGGCCAATACTTTTCATTGTTTTCACCCATTGTTTCAACTTTGACTCCATTCGATACATCTGGCAATGACAATCCAACACCTTTTTTTGCAGCCTTTAATGGTGATTTCATACTGCCTTTTTTATATCCAGCAGCAGCACCGAATGAGAAGTTTGCACCTCCAAGTCTTGCTCCACAAACAAAATCATTTGTTGAAAAATCAGAATATTCTCTTACATATGTGGTTTTTCCATTTTTTCCATATAATCTGTTCCTTTCATTGCTCATGCATTTCAACCATGCTGGGTCTTTCCATTCATCAACATACATAACACTTGATGTATTAGAGAAATGTGTTGGCATACAAGGAATAAATGAGTTGAATGAATAAAGTGTAGGTCTCTCAAGAGGAAAACCTTTCTTCAATTGGAACTCAAATGGCATTGCCTTCAAAGATGAGTCATCTCGACCACTCTTACAACCACCGACTCGTTCCCTTGACTCTTGGGAATATGTTCTGTCTGATGTATCTGGATATGACATCCATCCGTCACAGTGTATTCTATACCATCCGCTCTCTGGAACATACAACATCCTACCTTCAGTCTCAGTACCCTCTGCTAACATCTTGTAGTCATTGTTGTAAACTGAGAAACTGACGTTATTAGCATCAGTTGACAATGGAACGTCAACACCATATAGCATATTGCCATCAAATGTTCCACTCTTCATATGAACCTCATCCTCACTCCAGATTGTTGCTTGCTCTAGTGTTGAAGGTATTTTATTCTTCCTATAGTTATCATAAGAGCATCTGAACTTTACATAGTATGGAACTAGCCTCTTATCTAAGTAATCTTGGTATCCTAACTGGAACGTTTGATATAAATCCCTAAATTTCTCATCACTGAATATATTACCTTGCACGTTGTATCCTTCAGTTTTG
>SSXW01000176.1 GCA_009469585.1 Dechloromonas sp. Dech2017 | reverse complement strand
GGAAGGACTCACGAGGACGCGGCCTCCCTGTGTTCTGGACACGATGATGGCGAAGCCGCCTTGTTTGTTGTTGTTCTTCACCATGAGGGCGGGTGTTTCCTGCTCCGCACCCAAGCCAATCAACTCAATCGGCCAGAAGTCCTTCACCAAGCCAGGCCCCTGCTCGTTGATGAGCAGCTCATACGCGCGTACCTGGACGTAGGGAATATCTGTGGTGTTGTTGAACAACTGAGTAACACGAATGAACGAAAGCTGGTCACCACTCCGCAGGCCTGCATTGGAGGCAAGGAGCGCTGTGCTGAATGCTGCTACGGATGTGGTCGCGTCCAACTTATCCAAGCCTGTCAGGTAAAGGTTAGTCACCCAGTCCTTCGCAGTCGGAAAGATGTCCACAGGCTGCAAAGTGCCGTCAGACACGCGGTAAGAGTCCACCACGCATGCACCCTGTCGAGCCTGCTCCTTGGTAAGGTAGATTCGACTGCTGGATGCGTTCAGACTCATGAACTTGTTGTAGTCGCTCTGAGTTGCCTTCTTGTTTTCAAAGGCTTTTGGCATCCACACTGCGTTGGCTCTGTAGAACGCCACCAGGTTTGACCACTTGACCCTCTGACCCATCTGCGCTGGTGTCTTCGGGTTCTTGACTTCGGGAGCCAACTCACGCTGCAAGGTGCGTCCTCCCTGGGTGTAGAGTACCGTTCCACCCAGTTTCTTCTTGGCACCACGCAGCCACATGTTTTGAAGTACTGCCATAGTAAAGATTTTTTATTAGTTTGACAATCTAACGCAGCACACGCAACGTGCTGCCATCAGCGAAGGTAGGGACTTTTCTGTATATGCGCAAGTTTTTTTTAAAAAAAAAACTTCCAGGCAAAGCCCTGCCTACTCCATTGCGCTGTGGTGCCTGCCCTGCTGCACTGCATACGCCCATGCACAGCACGCCATTCCACGTGGAACATGGCTATTGTGCCTGCCCTGCTGCACTGCATACGCCCATGCACAGCACGCTGTTCCACGTGGAACATGGCTATTGTGCCTACACCACTCCACTCCAGGCACCCATGCACTCCGTGCCA
>SSXW01000175.1 GCA_009469585.1 Dechloromonas sp. Dech2017 | reverse complement strand
TTAGTTGCATGTGAAGACAGATACGTGAATTCTCTTCCCATGCCATCAGACATGGGCTGTATATAAAGAATCGAAAGAGATTATTCTGTCCTTAGAACAATGTAAGTTGCTTCGTGTCTTCGATGCAGTATCCTTGCAATGCCTTTGGCTTGTTATCAAAGAAACAATATGCTCCCAAGGCTGAAATAAGGTTCATGATAAAGTTGCTTACAGATCTATGGCGTGAATGTACAATCTGTGCCGTATTCTTCAGCATGTCGTTAATGGTTTCGATAATGTATCTCTTGCGCAGCATCATTCTGTCATAGAACGGCATCAGCTTGTTTTTCATGTTTACGCGCAACCCTGTCACCAGCTGTATTCCATCCTCAAAGAGGAAGTCAAACAGCTTCTGTGAAATATAGCCTTTGTCAGCGAACAGCTTGCCATACAAACGTTTAGCAAGAACCTTGAACACATTCGGGTCCTTGTCGCTGACATTTGCACCAGTAAGTACAAACGCTATTATCTCGCCTCTGTCATTGCACGCAAGGTGGAGCTTAAAGCCATGACACCAACCCATAGTTCCTTTTCCGTCAGTGGCAATTCCCTTGAATACCTTATTGGCATATCTCCTGAGATTATGGCATACGGGTATCATCGTGGAATCAACGAATGTTATGCCGGTACATCTTCCGAAAGCTCCCAGATTAAGGAAGAACATGAGCTGGAAGAACACGCGGCTTTCCAACTCCACAAAGCGGTTGTACGACACGGCTTTCGGAAAATAAGACTTCATCGTACCCTTAATAAAGAACAGGTAGTAGTGCTTGAAATTGCGGAATGTACCGAAATGGAAATACAACAGAATCGTCATGATTTCACTGTCGGACAACGATGCTGCACGCCGTCTACGCTTCACTCCGCTATTGTCTTCCAGCAAATTTCCTGCATTTTCTGCATCAAAATGTTTGCAAAACTCGTCTATAATACAAAATAATTCTGTAACTTTGTAATCGGTAGTCATATTAAATATTTTTGTAACTAATTGATTTTCACCTATAAAGGTACAAAATATTTATGAGACTACCAACTTTTT
>SSXW01000174.1 GCA_009469585.1 Dechloromonas sp. Dech2017 | reverse complement strand
GTAACCAACTGAGCTACAAGTCTTTTTATGCTATTTATCAACCTGTTAATGAACACTGATAGAATGAAATTAGAGAGTGTAAACTAAACTGTGTCAAGCTACAATAAAAGTAGTTTAACACAGTTTTTATATTATGGACAACTTAGAAATTGATTACAAGAAAGCAGCTCAGCAGTTGCGTAGTGGTGAAGCCTTATTTGGCAAGGACGGAGCATTAGCTCCATTGTTAGAACGTATTCTCAACTCAGCTCTCGAAGGTGAGATGGACGCTCATTTAAGTGAAGAGGAACGCTCTTCCGGCAACCGTCGTAATGGTAAGATGAGTAAGAAGGTTCAAACAAAATATGGTGAGGTCACTATAGAGACTCCTCGTGACCGAGACGGAACTTTCCAACCTGAGACCGTAAAGAAGCGTGAGACTATTCTTGCCAATGGCATGGCTGACCAGATTATTGAGATGTATGCCATGGGCACCAGCACACGTGACATCAGCAGCTACTTTGAGCGTGAGTTCAACACAACTCTATCAGCCGATACTATCAGCTCTATAACAGACCGTGTATTACCCGAAATCACCGCCTGGAAGTCTCGCATGCTCGATCCTGTATATGCCATTTGCTGGCTTGATGCTATCCATTATAAGGTAAAGGATGAGAATGGCAGAGCTGTCACACGAGCCATTTACAACATTCTTGGTATCAACAAGGAAGGCCAAAAAGAACTGTTAGGTATGTATGTGTCTAAGAGTGAAGGAGCTAACTTCTGGCTAGAAGTTCTTACGGATCTTCAGAACCGTGGTGTTCGAGACCTCTTGATTTGTTGTATTGATGGTCTCAAAGGCTTCCCGGATGCCATCCAAAGCGTATTTCCTGAGAGTTCTGTGCAGCTCTGTATTGTCCATCAGATACGCAATTCTATCAAGTATGTTGGCAGTAAGCATCAAAAGGAGTTTATCAAGGATTTAAGAACAGTATATGGTGCAGTAAACAAAGACTCCGCTGCTGCTAATTTAGACCTGTTAGAGTCTAAGATTTGAGAAAAGAATGAACAATGTTCAGAAGGAAACACCTGAGCAAAGAAAGATAAG
>SSXW01000172.1 GCA_009469585.1 Dechloromonas sp. Dech2017 | reverse complement strand
AAAATATACTTATCCTTATGGTACTACAGAGTTTACATTAACCCCTACTGTGCAAGGTGGAAGCGAGACATATTCATATACTGTCAGCCCTTCTCTGTCGATTACAAAGGCAGCAAACGGCTATCTTGTATGCAAGCCTACAGTTTCCCAGAACGAGCAAGACTTTATGCTGACATTGACACATGACAGTGACTCGAATGAGAGAAAAGTTGTAAGCATCAAGATATTAGGAAATAATGTGAACCCTTCATGGCAAGTGTTGAGTTCATTCTGTGAAATAGTTTAAAATATGGCAAAAACTGGATATAAAATTATAACATATATAGATGTAAATCCACAGTCACCTACTTTCAACACAACAAAGGAAGAGAGGGAACTAGACAGCGAATGTGATGCAGCTACTTCGTCTTGGGAGGTTGTGTCATCTTACTGTGAGGTTGATGATAATGGTGCAAATACTGGTTTCTACATCACAACTGAAATGGATACAAACCTTGACAGTCCTACATATGGGCAGACAAGGGAGAATAAGGAATATAACGTTGACCAATGCCAATTAGCATCAACAGAGCCACAATGGGCAGTTAATGAGGAAGACTCTTACTGTGAAGTACAGAAATTCCCAAGCGGACTTGAAGGAAACACTGGACGTTACATTGTATCAATGACTGATGAAAACAGAAACTCAAGCACATATGGACAAACTAAGGAGAGTGCATTGACAGAATCTGATTGGACTGATGAAATGAAAGAGGCAATTGGTGATTTCCCTTGTCAAGCAGTTAATACAGAGCCACAGATTGAGGCAATAAGCCAGAGTTGTGTATTAGTTGAATGTAGCGGTCAGACAACCACAAATGGATATAAGACTGTTTATGGAATTGATAAAAACCCATATTCAATGACATATCTTAATTCGATAAGTGGAACTGTTGTTGACAATGAGAGTTGTCCTAACAATTGTGGTGGAAGCCCAGTAGAACCGACATATGTATTCACATTGAGCGATGGAAGCACATCTGCAACAAAGAACGTTGGAAGTTCAGCACAGACATTGACATTTAATGTTGTTTCAACAAAGGATGGAATGCCACAAGGATGGGTGATTT
>SSXW01000171.1 GCA_009469585.1 Dechloromonas sp. Dech2017 | reverse complement strand
CGCCTCCGAACCCATCCGCTTTGTCGATATATCCACAGACAAGGTGGTGGGCGACCAACCCATCAACAACACCATCCGCCTGAAGCCGAAGGACAACGTGTATGCCGACGGTGAGGTGTTGGCGATAGTGACAATCGTGACGGAACGCTACCGCACGCAGTATGCACTGCTCTATACCACGAGGATGCAGGAGGCAGTAACCGATAAGGAAATAGAATGCTCGGAGCGCAATGCCTACAACAATCCCGCTGTAAGCCTGTCCACTGCCGACATGACCAAGTATGCACGTCAGATATGGTCATCGTCTGCCAAATACCGCAACGTGGCGACGAAGATGCACCGCATGGTAATGCGCCTGAACAACATCTACAGCGTGGGCGAATATTTCTTCATCGACTTCTCCGTGGAGAACAAGACCAACATCCGCTTCGACATCGACGAGATGCGCATCAAACTATCGGACAAGAAGCAGAGCAAGGCTACCAATGCGCAGATAGTGGAACTGACCCCATCTCTTGTGTTGGACGATGCGAAGACCTTCAAGTATGGCTATCGCAACGTGATTGTGGTGAAGAAGATGACCTTCCCCAACGACAAGGTGCTGACCATCGAGCTGTCGGAAAAACAGATAAGTGGACGCACCATCTCGCTCAGCATCGACTATGAGGATGTGCTGTCTGCCGATTCGTTTAACCATATACTGTTGGAGGAGGAATAATGAGAATTAGGAATGAGGAATTAGGAGTGAGGAATTGGCTTGTGCATACCTTACTCGTTGTCATCTGTTTTATGGCAAGCATGACTCCGGCAATGGCGCAGCAGAATAGCGACCGCATATCCTTGGGGTTCGGATGCCTGTATGAGCGAGGACTGGACGTGACGCTGTCCTACGAGTATGAGACGAAGTACCACAATGCGTGGGAGTATTTTGCAAACGGATATATCAAGTGGAACGAGTGCGCATCGTGCGGTCATGTCTGTCCTGAGAGTTTTTGGAACAACTACCGCAGTTATGGTTTCGGCTTTGCCTATAAGCCCTGTGTGGCAAGAGGACGCAACCACCATGGCAACATGCGCATAGGAGCATCGGCAGGTAGCGATACTGACAGGT
>SSXW01000170.1 GCA_009469585.1 Dechloromonas sp. Dech2017 | reverse complement strand
ACTATACGCAGATAGGCACTGCCTATTTCTATGGTGGCAGCCTCCTTCACGAAAAATGACAGTATGGTTTCCGGGAAAGCTAAAAATATGAATGTGGCAGGTATGGAAATACAATATCCAAGCCTGATGCTTGTACGATAGCATTTCCTAATCATATCCGTATTCCTTTCCCCGTAATATTGCCCTATCAGTATGGAGGTTGCCTGCATAAGACCGTTCATAAGAAGAAACGAAAGCGACTCTATCTGAAGACCCAGCTTCTGTGCGGCTATTGCATCTGTTCCCCATATACTTACTATACGCCCGATGGCTATACCGATAAGCGAGAACAAAATACGCTGCATGGCAGGTGCTGTGCCTATTCCAAGTATTTTCCTGAGAAACTTGCGGGGTACCGCTTTTATACTCAAGGTAAGTTCAAGCCTATGTCTGAGAAGATATATCGCATACATCATGGCACCCCACTGTGAAAATGCCGTAGCCCATGCCGCACCTTCCACTCCCAGTCCGAAATAAAATATAAACAGAGGGTCAAGAATGATATTGACGATATTCCCATAAAGTACCGCCCTGAACGAGAACTGTGTCTTTCCGTGTGCGTCTATAATGGCGGTAAACAAAAGGTTCATAAACATGATAAGAACAGTGATACTGCTTATCCTCAGATAGTTCTGAGCCATCGTGTTTACTTCCGGTCTTTCGATATTGAAAAGGGATATAAGAGGCTCTGCCAGCATAAAGACGAACAGGGCATAGAATATCCCCAACACGAATGTACTGCGTATTCCGCATGATATGAAGTGTTGTATTCTGTCCTTCTTTTCAGCCCCTATACTGTGTGAAACCGATACCATGGTACCAATGGTTATCACGCTTATCAAAGACCAACCCAACTTGATATAAAATCCGGCTGTTCCAACAGCAGCCACTTCTCCGCTTCCCAGTTTCCCGACCCAGAACATATCCGTAATATCGTATGAGATCTGAAGACAGGATGATAATATGATAGGGATTGCTATTCTCAGCAGTGATTTTCTTTTTTCTCTTTTTGCCGTTATCTGTTCCATAGTTTATTTTATATCGTAAAAATACGATGTTATATACCAATAAAAAAAATCT
>SSXW01000016.1 GCA_009469585.1 Dechloromonas sp. Dech2017 | reverse complement strand
TCGTCGAGCGATTTTTCAATCGTCTCAAGCAGTTCCGCCGCATCGCAACCCGATACGACAAACTCGCCAATCGATTCAATGCCTTCCTGCATCTCGCTTGTGCCTATATCTGGTTACTGTGAACACGCCCTAGCGGCTTGGCCAGGGCCGCCAGGATTTTCCCGGCGATCGCCGCCGCGTTGGCCGACTCCCGGATGCGATTGAGGATGACGGTAAATTCGTCACCGCCCAGCCTGGCCACCGTATCACCCTCCCGCAGCACTTCCCGCAGCCGCCTGGCGACGGCCACCAGCAACTCGTCGCCGGCCGCATGACCGTGTTCATCGTTGACTTGCTTGAAATGATCGAGATCGAGGAAGAGCAGCGCACCGAGCGTCCCTTCCCGGCCGGCCAGGGCCAATGACTGGCTGAGGCGATCGAGGAACAGCCCACGATTGGGCAAATCGGTCAGCCGGTCGAAACTGGCGGCATGGCGCATGCGCTCCTCGGCCGCCTTGCGCTCGCTGACATCTTCGAGAATCGCCACGAAATGACTGATCTCGCCGCTCATGTCGCGCAGCGGCGTGATGGTCTGGCTGACCGTGTATCGGCTGCCATCCGGCCGGGCGTTCACCGTATCGCCCGGCCAGGGATTGCCGGCCCGTATGGTTTCCCAGAAGCGGCGATAGAAATCGACGCCATGGACGCCTGAGCCCAGCTTTTTCGGATTCTGCCCGACCAGTTGCTCGGCGGTGTAGCCCGACAGTTCGACGAACGAACGATTGACCCACTGGATGATGCCGTCGGCGTCGGTGATGAATACGCTGTTGCCGACACCGGCCAGCGCCGTATCGAGCAAGGTCAGCCATTCCTGCTGCTGGGCCGACTCCAGCGACGCACCCAGGCGACTGGCTACGCCCGACAGCCTGACCGGGATTTCCGGACTGTCGAACTGCGCGGCATCACCGGCACAAAGGACCAACACACCCCAGGATTTGCCGCGCAGCGACAGGGGCAGCAGCAGTGCTACCCGGGCCCCCTTGGCCAGGGGCAAGGCTTCGGGAAAATCTGCCAGCCGGACGATGCGGCGCTGTCCGTCGCGAACCACCGCTTCGATCGAAACGCCGGTGTGATCGCCGCCCGTCCAGCGCAGATCGCGTTCGCGCAATCGCCCGAGAAAATCGGCCCCGGCGCCGCTTCCGGCCATCACGGCAAGGCGCCCATCCGCTTCGGCGCGCGTTATCCAGGCCGATGCCAAGCCGAACACCGGAACCAGGCCATCGCAGAACATCTGGGCAATCGACTCCAGGTTCATCTGCCATTTGAGCAGCACCGAATCGAGGTGCCGGAAGATGTCGTCCACGCCCTTGGCGCGCTGCTCCTCGGTGACATCCTTGGCGTACACGGCAACGCTTTCGACTGCGCCCGTCTCGTCCTTGACCGGGTAAAGGCTGTTGTGGAAATGGATGGCGCCGCGGCGGTCGTCGCTTTCGGTCGGCTCGCCGGTGGCAGCCACATGACGGACGACGGCCCGCCGCGTCTCGGCCAGCTCAGGTGGAATCAAGGCGAAGAAATTCCGGCCGACCAGGGCCTCGGGCGACTGTCCGAAGCGCTGGGCGCCGAAGGCATTGATTTCGAGAATGACGCCATCGGGGTCGAGCAACAACACCGATTCCCGCGTCGCGTCGAGCAATGCCCGCATCCGGGCCCGGCTCTCGCGGATCTTGTGCTCGGCCAATTCCTTTTCCAGCGCCTGATTGGCGGCACGCAGTTCGCCCGAGCGCTGGGCGACCAACTCTTCAAGGTGATCGCGATGCCGGGCAAGTTCCCGGTCCCTGTCCTGCAAGTGGTCGAGCATGCCGTTGAAAGCAGCCGACAAGCGACTGATCTCGCTGTTGCCGTCGATTGGCGGCCGCAACGAAATTCCGCCATCGCCGATCCGGCGCATTGTCGACACCGTCTGCTTGAGCGGCCGGGTAATGCTGCGCGCCACCGCCCAGGCCAGCACCAGCAACAGGCCACCACCACCTGCCGCCAGCATCAGGTTGGGCACAACCACGGTGCGAATGCTCGCCCCGACGTAATCCATGTAGACGCCGGAGCCGATCAGCCACCCCCATGGCGCAAAGTGCTTGACGTAGGACAACTTGGCATAATGCTCGGCACTGACCCCGCCCTCCCCGGTCGGCTTCGGCCAGTCATAGACGACGTAGCCGGCACCGCTTCCGGCGCTGGCCTCGACCATCGCCGCGAACAGGTTCATTTTTTCATGGAGCGCGACGAAATCGCCCGCCTCGCCCTTGCGCCAGGCGGTAGCGGCGCGAAAGGTGTCGGCATCGAGCACCTGGCCATCGAGTTCCGGATGGATCGGGTGCATGACCATTCCCGGGACGGGCTTTGCCAGATCATTGATCCAGAAATACTCCCTGTCGTCGTAACGCAGGGCCCGAATGGCGCCGACGGCTGCGTCCCGGGCCGCGGCCTCATCGAGTTACCCGAGTTGCTGCAGGCGGTGATAGCGCTCGAGCAAGCTGTAGGCGCTCTCGACGAGATGACGGGTCTTGAGTTCCTTTTCCTGCCACAGCCTGTCGCGCAGGGTCAGGACATCGAGCACGCTGCCGCAGACAATGGCACCGATGAACAGGGCGACAATCGCCCACATCCGGCTGCGTATGCTCAAGCGATTCAATAGAGAAAACATGGGCAGGACTCCTCCGTTCATTCTCTTTTTACGCCGAAGGTCATAGTCTTCGCTGATTTCAATCAACGAAGTGAAATACGAAATATGCGATTCAATGATAGCAAATTTGGTGATATTGCCAAATAAAAAACCAGGGGATAGATATGACTTTGGTCAGAACGACCATGCTCCGCAGCGGAGCAACTGTTCAGTTCCTGAACAGCCGGGCGGGCAACATGCGTTGCAGCACCCCGTCACGGCCAAGACCATGCTTGAAGGCACCGACCACATGGAGGAAGACCAATGCGGCCCCCCCCCAGGTGAAAACGATATGCGTCCATTTGAACAGCGCATTGATCGATTCGTCAGGCCAGCCGACCTTGGGCACTTCGATGCCAAAGAACTTGAGCGGGTAGGTCGAGAAGGACGAAGCAAAATAACCGGCCAGGGGTGCCACCAGAAGAAAGACGTAGAGCGCCCGGTGGGTCAGGCTGGCCAGGGCTGCCTCCCAGCCGCCGACGCTGATCGCCGGCGGGCGATTCATGCGCCGCCAGCCGAGACGGATGACCACCAGCGCCAGGGCGACCAGCCCAAGCGACTTGTGCAGGGCATAGGCCGCCGTCCGTTCCGCCCCCTTGGGCAGGTCGATCATCGTCCATCCCCGCCAGAGCAGCCAGATGACGAGGGCCGCCTGCACCCAGTGCAGGATCATGGCCGGCAGGCTGTAGCGCGCAGCCGTCATTGAATGCTGACGCCCCAGGGCAATTCGCCGACTTCGATATCCAGCCGTTTTTGGTAGTTGACCGCGTCGATCACCGAGACGCTGCCGGAACGTCCGTTGGCGACGTAGAGCTTGGCCCCGTCCGGGGTGATCGCCATGTTCCACGGCCGCTTGCCGACCGCGATGGTGGCCACCACGCTGTTGCTGGCAACGTCGATGGCCATTACCGACGGATCGCGCCCATTCGACACGAAGATGCGCTTGCCATCCGGGTGCACGGCGATCCCGTTCGGATACTGCCCGGCCACGATCTCGGCCACCACGCTGCGCTGCGCGACATCGATGGCGTACACCTTGCCGGCCAGTTCGCTGGCCACGTAAGCCCGGCTGCCATCGGGCAGGAAGCCGATGCCGCGCGGCCGCTTGCCGACCGGAATGCTGGTCACCTGCTTGCGGGCGGCGACATCGATGACGTCGACCTGTTCCGCCTCTTCGGCACTGACATACAGCCAGCGGCCGTCGGGGCTGAACACGGCATGCTCCGGGTTCTTGCCCTGCACCTTGACGCGCGCCAGTTCGCGGCCCTGCGGGGCGCTCAACAAGACCACGGCGTTGTCGTCCTCGACCGCCACCGCCAGCATCTTGCCATCGGCCGACAGGCTGACGCCCTCCGGCGAATCACCGACGCGCACGCTGCGCAACTGCTTGCCAGTAGCCGCATCGACGATGAGCAGGCTGCCGGTCTTGCCGTCGGTGATGTAGATGCGCCCCTGGCCGGAAGCGATACCGCGCGGTCGCTGACCGACCGGCAGGTCGGCCTGGCGACGATCGGTGGCCGTATCGATGACGCTGACACTAGCCGACTTCTCGTTGGGAACGAAAGCCAGCGGAGCAGCCAGGGCCGCCCCGCCGAAAGTTGCGAAGAGTACGCAAAGACAAACCCTGGTTAGTTTCATGCGTGCTTTCAGGTCGGTTGATGGGTGATGCCGTGGCGCTTGAAAATCTCGCCAATCGTACCATCCCGCTTCAAATCGGCCATTGCGGCACCAAGCGCCTCGGCCAACGCCTGCTCCTCGACCTTGACGGCCATGCCAAGCGGCCAGCTATCGACGCTCAGTTCGGCAAACTTGGCGGCGTCGATGGCGACATTGGACAGCCCCTTGAAAGCGGCTTCAACCTCGGCACGTGGCGCCAGGACCGCTGCCACCTTGCCTTCGGCCAGCCCCTTGGCGGCATCGGCAACCGTCTTGAAGTGCACGACGTTGTCGCGCAGACGGCCATTGAGCACGGCCAGCAGGAAGGAATCGGCCAGCGAAGCGGTCTCGACGCCAATCTTCTCCCGGGTGAACACTTCCAGGGAAACCGCCGCCGAGCCGACCAACGGCTTCGGGAGACGCTCGGGATTGCGCGCCATGGCCAGCGTTTCGCGATGGTAGGGGCCGAAAATGCGGACCTTGTCATTAGCCCGGGCCAGCACTTCATCGACCGGTACGTGCATCATCACATCCGACGGCTGGGTACCCAGGTAATGCCCCTTCCAGACCATGTTGCGCAGGTCGTCGTTCATGTCCTCGTCGGCGTTGTAGCCAACCACCTCGGCAGCTACGCCAAGTTTGGCGGCAATGGCCCGGGCGATATCGGCATCGATGCCCTTGCCGCCGGCCATCGAATAGGGCGGAAAATCGTTGTAGACCGCGATACGCAGCCGGCCGCGCTGGCGAATCAACGCCAGCCCATCCTCGGCTGTTGCCGGCAGAGCCGCCGCCATCGGCAGGGCGGCCATTGCCTTCAACCAGAGGCGACGATCACTCTTCATGGACAGTCTCCAGCCAGGTACGGATGGCCCACATGGCCTCCTGGCTCAGCGTGCCTTCGAACGGAGGCATGTAGACGCGACCGTCGCGGACGGCGCCCTTGCGGATGCGTTGCAGGAAGATTTCGTCGCCTTCGTTGCCCAGCGGCAGGTAGCGCAAGTCCGGAGCGATACCGCCGGAAATGCCGCCCAAGCCATGGCAGCGGGCGCAATTCTGGTTGTAGGCGGAATCTCCGATACTAATCGCGGTCTTATCCTTACGGTACGGGTTCGACGGCAGGAAATCAGCCCCGAGGTTCTTCAGACCAGTCGTATCTACAGCCTGCGGAGTCACATCGCCATGCGCGAAAGCCGACTGGGCAGTGGCGCCGAGCGCAAGCGTGGCAACAACGGCAACGAGGTGTCGAGTGGATTGTTTCACAGTATCTCCTTATTTGAGTGCGGGTAACGGTCTTGTCTGCAGATGACTGCAAGCCCCGTGCCAGCTTTTGGCAGAAGCTGGTAATTCCCGACCTTTTTTATCGCCATGGCGAGGTTGATCGAAAATGGGGCCGTTGACAACCCGGACCCCGGTCATTTGATAAAATCATTTTTACGGTGCGTACCCTGTTGCTAAGAAAAAACACAGGTGTTACGTTATGAAGCATAAAAATACAACAAGTTCAAAAATCACCGAGGACGAGATGGGACAAATTCAATTACTGACCGAAGTTCACGGTCGTCGCATCCAGCAGGCACGAGAACTATTCTTCGACAGTGGCGACTTGCCGGAAGGCCTGGTCGACCCAGTCATCGTTCGCTCATGGGAGCGCTGCCTGCGTTTTGGTCTCGACGAAAGTCATTCCGCCCCGGCCATCGATGCGATGGACCGCGTCGCCCTGAAGACCGAGCAGGATCGCAACCGCTACCTGCTGCAGATGGGTCGGCCGATCATGGAACACGTCTATGAGCAGATTCGCGACTCGGGCAGCATGGTGATCCTGGCCGATGCCAACGGCCTCCTGCTCGAAACCGTCGGCGATGCCGAATTCGTCGATCGCGCCGACCGCGTCACATTGTCGGCCGGCGCCTCCTGGGACGAGAACCTGCGCGGCACCAACGCCATCGGTACGACACTCTCCGAAGAGGTACCGATCGCTGTCCTCGGTGCCGAACACTACCTCGAGCACAACAGCTTCCTAACCTGCTGCGCCAGCCCTATTTTTGGACCGGATGGCCGCCTTATCGGCGTTCTCGACATTTCCGGCGACTATCGCAGCCATCACCAGCACACCCTCGGCCTGGCCCGCTTTTCTTCGGAGATCGTCTCGAAGCGCTTGTTCGAATCGGTGCACGCCCGCGACATGCTGGTCTGCTTCCACCATCGCCCGGACTTCCTCGGCGGCCCGAACGAAGGCATGGCGGCCGTCTCGCCTGACGGCCAGGTCCTTGCCATCAACCGCAACGGCACGGCCATCCTTGGTATTCGCCAGGTGGACGCAGTGCGGCGCGACTTTTCGATGGTTTTCGAGAGCAGCCTGTCGGCACTGGTCGACAAGTTGCGCCACAACCCGCAATCGAGCCTCCCCCTGAGCGTAAACGGCAAGACCCTGCACTTCCAGTTGCGCGGCCAGTTGCCCCCGCTGAGCGTGGCTGGCCGGGTCTTCGACGAACCGCAGCCGCAAACCCGGGCGACCCCCCGGCGCAGCGAGTCCAGACAAAGCCCGATGCCGACACTGGATTCCCTGGGCACCGGCGACCCCCGCCTGCAAGCAGCGATCGACCGGTCACGGCGCATTCTCGGCCGCGACATCCCGATCCTCATCCAGGGCGAATCGGGGGCCGGCAAGGAAATCTTCGCCAAGGCCTTCCACAACAGCGGGCCACGCAGTGGCGCGCCTTTCGTCGCGCTCAACTGCGCCTCCATCCCGGAAACCCTGATCGAATCCGAACTCTTCGGCTACCAGGGCGGCGCCTTCACCGGCGCCCGCAAGGAGGGCGCGCCGGGCAAGATCCAGCAGGCGCACGGCGGCACGCTATTCCTCGATGAAATTGGCGACATGCCGCTCAACTTGCAGGCCCGACTGCTACGCGTGCTGCAGGAGCGCAGCGTGACGCCACTGGGCAGCACGCGGGCGATCCAGGTCGACATCTCGCTGGTTTGCGCCACCCACCGCAAGCTGCGCGAGGAAGTGGCCCAAGGCGCCTTCCGGGAAGACCTTTATTACCGGCTGAACGGCATGAGCGTCACCCTGCCCGCCCTGCGCGAACGGACCGACATCCGGGCCATCGTCCATCGCCTGGCCGCCGAGGAAATCGCGCCCAACGAGGAGCCGGTCAAGTTTTCGGAAGGCGCCATGCAGGCCATCGAACGCTATGGCTGGCCGGGTAACATCCGCCAGCTGTTCAACGTCATCCGGGTCACCATCGCCATGCTCGACGACGACGAAACGCTGATCACCGAGGCACACCTGCCCGAAGAACTGTTCGAGGCCCCGCTGCAAAGCCCGGGTGGAACGTTAGCTGCCCATGACCCCTGGGCGGCGGCTCCGCTCGAGGGCAACAACAGCCTGGACGAGATCAGCCGGCAGGCCGCCATGCGCGCCCTCGAGGCAGCCGGTGGCAACATCTCGTCGGCAGCCCGCCAGCTCGGCATCAGCCGCAACACCCTGTACCGCAAGCTCGGTCGGATGTAGGCCGGCTCACAACCACGGCATGGGGTTGCGGGTTAGGGCGACGCTGACGATGTAGCCGTAGGCGAGCAGGGCAAGGCCGACGTAGCGGACGCGTAGCACCCGCGTCCGGCCGCGCTTGAGCGCCATCATGCCCAGCAGGATGTAGGCGAGCAATCCGAAGAACTTGGCGGTCAGCCAGTCGGCGACGAAGGGGTACTGGCCGCTCATCCAGGCCATGAGCAGTGCGCTGCCGAGCAGCAGCGTGTCCACCGTATGGGGCAGGACCCGGGTCAGCCGCGCCTGGAGCAGCGCCGATTCCCGCCACATCCACCAGCTGCGCAGGGAAAAGCCCAGGCCGCTGAGGACGACGCAGGTCACATGCAGGTGCTTGAGGACGAGATAGCTCACTTGCTGGCCAGCTTCTGCACGATGTCGGCCTCGGCCAGCCGATAACGCCGGAAAGCCCCGAACAGGTTCCAGTACAACCAGCCGTTGGCCAGCGCGAAGAGCAAGCCGGCCGGCCGCGCCAGCCAGTCGGGAAAAATCACGGCGGCCAGCAACACCGCAAAAGCGAGGAAATAAGCGCGCATCTGGCGCTCGCTGTCGGCTTCCGACAGCAGCTTGTTCATGGCCGGCGCCGCGACCCGTGCCATGCCGCAGTTTTGCAGGTGCAGCCAGGCCATGAAAGGCAGGATCTTGTAGAGCATGCCGGCAATGAAGGGCAAGAAACCGCCGGCCAGCAGCAGCACGCCGATGGCCGGAGCCCAGCCCTCGATATCGCCGGCCGCCGGCCAGAGTGCTGCGGTCAACAGCAAAAACAGCGCAAAAATGGTCGACCCGAGGCCGAGTTGCCAGAAGCGGTAGGTAGCATCCGACCTGGCCCGCCGCCGTTTCGACTGCAGACGCAGGGTCAGCCCGGCAAAGCCGATGCCGGCCATGGCTGCCACCAACTGGCTGAGGCGCACCAGCCACGCCCAGTCGGCCAGCACGGCCAGTGACCAGGCCAGCAGCATGGCCAGCATGACCACCGGAAACCACCAACTGGGGCGCACCGGATAACCCGGCGTCAGTTGAAACATGGGGACGACGACATAAGCCATGGCGGC
Organism: Dechloromonas sp. Dech2017; assembly: GCA_009469585.1. Classification (GTDB taxonomy): domain Bacteria; phylum Pseudomonadota; class Gammaproteobacteria; order Burkholderiales; family Rhodocyclaceae; genus Azonexus. Next base: position 81,954 of record SSXW01000016.1, on the reverse strand, counting down.
CAGCAGCACGCCGGCCCAGCCACCCAGCCCCCAGCCGGCGTGCAGGTCAGCCAGGGCCGGCAGCGGCCAGGCCCAGCCGTTGGCCAGGGCCAGGGCGAGCGCCGCGCCCAGGCCGACCACGCCGGCCAGCCCGAACAGCGCGATCTTGATGCCGCGTATGGTCGGACTGGTCGACGGTACGCCGGCCATGGCCCGCATGACCACGGCGAGAAAACTGACCACGCTCAGGCACAGCACCAGCGCCGCCAGACCGAGCAGCACCGGCTGGCCGAAGAGAAACCCGGCCACCAGCAACAGGGCGCCGGCCGACAGGCCAAGGTGCACCACCTGGGCCAGGCGCAGCGGATTGACCAGGTCGACACCGGCCAGCACCGGCAGGATCTGGATCAGCGCACCCAGCATGGTCTGCAGCATGAAGCCGACGGTGATCAGGTGGGTGGCGGCCAGCGCCCCCGGCGTCCACCGCGAGGCGAAGAGGTCACCGCCATCGACGGCGATGAGCAGCCCGGCCAGCGCGGCGAAAAGCGGCGCGGTCAGGAAAAAACGCAGGGGGGCGATGAACGGCGGAGCGTTCTCGAAGGCCATTCCCGCTTGCATGGCCGATTAGCGGGAAATCAGGATTTCGAAGGTGCCGTCGGCGACCTGTTCCACCTCGTAGTCGTGCCCGTTCTGGCGCAGCACCTTGTACAGCGGATGCGGTTCGCGATAGAGCAGCAGCAACATCTTCTCGCCTTCCTTGAGTGTGTCGAGCATTTCCATGGTCGCCTCGAAAGGCTCGGGCGGCACCATGTAGCGGGCATCGACAACGTGGGGGGTCTTGGCGTGGCTCATGCCTCGCAAAGCTCCGTTTCAAGTTGTTCGATCAGGCTCGGCTCACCCGACAGATGCTGGTCGCACATCGGGTAGAGGATGTTCTCTTCCTTCATGTTGTGCTGTTGCATCATGATCAGCAGGGTATCGGCGATGCCCAGGTAGTCGTCGGTATTGCCGTCGCCCAGCGCCCGGGCCGCATCGTCGAACAAGGCGCGCAGTTGCACGTGCTCCATGCGCATCACCTGGGTCGGCCCCATGCTCATGCCCGTCTTCGCCTCGAAGGAGGGGAACAGGGTTTTTTCCTCGCAGGCGAAATGAGCCAGCATGGCCGTGCGGAAATGATCGAAAGCCGCCCTAGCCGCCTCCAGGTTGTTCTTGCCGATGGCCATTTCGGCCTCGGCAAACAGGTCATCGCAATGGCGATGATCGTCGGTCATCAAACTACGGATGGAAGTCATGTCGGGGATCTCGTGGAATGTTTGCCACATTCTCGGGGCATCGCCCCGAAACGCACCTTGACCACGGTCAAATACCGGCCAATCAGCTGCCGACCACACCCACCGGCAAGGCATCGAACCAGTTGATAAAGCGCTCGACGTCGGCCCCCTGATAGACCGCCCCGTGCTGCGGGCAGAGCATGTCGATGTCCATTTTCGCCACCCGCTCGCACCAGCTGCGCTTGGCCTCGTTGGAGCCCATCCATCGCCGGTGGAAAGCCTCGGCATGGCGGATGTGGGCATCGAAATCCTCGACGAACAGGCCATCCTCGCCGGGCGGCAAGAGGGCCGCCCCGACGTCGCCGGAGAAGAACATGCGGGCCTGGGCATCGTACAGATGCAGGTTGCCCGAGGAATGCAGGTAATGGGCCGGCACCGCCGTCAGGGACAGGCCACCCAGCGCAATGGTCATGCCGGCGTCGGGCATGGCGACGAAGGTGTCGGCGCTGCCACCGAAATGCGGAATGAAACTGCGCCACAGCCAGCTGACATAGCAGTGCATCTGCGGGTTGAATTCCAGCCACAGGGCGAGCGACGAGCAGATGTCCGGGTCCTGGTGCGAGGCGAAGATGCCGGCCAGCGCCGACGGGTCAAATTCGGCCGACAGTGCCGAGAAAACCGCCGGAAAAATCTCGGCGCCGCCCGGGTCGAGGAGCAGCCCCTGGCCGCCATGAGTCACCAGGTATTCGTTGGTGTCGATCAGGTGGCCTTTGCGTTCCGGATCGCGGACGATGGCGACCCACTTGTGGTCGCCGTCCTGGAAAATGGTTCTTGTCGTCTTCACGCCCCCCTCCTCTCAATGGCGTCCGAAAAAGTCCGAGCGGCGCAGGGCTTCCAGCGATTTGCGGATTTCCTCGACCACCCCGTCGAACTCGCCGGAAACCTGGGCCAGCGAGGCAGCGAAGGACTGCCCGTAGGCCGCCTCGATCTTGGCCGACTTGGCCAGCACGCCCCCCAGTTCGACCATCCGGAAAGCATCGTCGAGGGCGCGCCGCAAGGCCTTGCGGCGAGCGGTGAGGCGCTGCAGGTGGCGCTCGCTTTCGGCCTGGCGGGCGGCCAGCACCGCCGCCCCACCGGCCCAGGAAGAGGCGGCGACGGCCTGGCGCAACAGGCGGGTGTGGCGGATGTCGCGCAGCACGACGGAAACCTCGCCGACGCAGGCATCGACCAGCCCGCTCAGCTCGCCCATGCAGTCGCGCAGGTTCTGCGAAAAAGTACGCAACTCGTTGGACAGCACGCCGAAGCCGCGGGCTGCCGTGCCCGCCCGCTTGGCCAGGAAAATGGCATTGAGCGCCATGATGTTGATGCGGAAGGCAACGCCGACCACCGACTTGATTTCCTCGTTGATGCGGACGATGCGCAGCAAGTCGAGGCCAGCCTGCGGGGCCGGCCCGGTCAACGCCAGGGGCATCGTCGCCGACGCCCGGCCCGGCCGTTCAGTGCCGGCCGGCAAGGTGCCCATGACGGCCAGCGGTGGCGGGAAAACGGTTGGAGCGATCGATCACTTTTCGAGAACGTAGGTGCCGGGTGCGTCGGCCAGCGACTGGAATTTCCGGTTGGCGGCGGGATAGGCGTCGACCAGCGGGCCGGTACGCTCGCCCAGCCAGGCGGTCCAGTCTCCCCACCAGCTGCCGGGCTTTTGCTCGGCGCGCTCGAACCAGTGCTCCCAATGCTCGTTGCGGACCGGTTCGCCGATCCAGTACGAGCGCTTGGGCGGGTTGACCGGCGGATTGACGATGCCCAGGATGTGGCCGGAACTGGACAGCACGAAGCGCACCTCGGCCTGGACGTTGACGTACTTGCGGATGCGGTAGCACTGCTTCCACGGGGCGATGTGGTCGTCCTCGGCGGTCACCGCGTAGAGCGGCTGGACGATGCAATCGAGGTCGATGGCCTGGCCAGCGATGGTCAGCTTGTCGCGCTTGATCAGGTTGTTTTCCAGGTAGAGCTGGCGCAGGTAGTAGGCGTGCATGGCGTGCGGCATGCGGGTGGTGTCCATGTTCCAGAACAGCACGTCGAAGGGTGGCAGCGACTCGCCAAGCAGGTAGCTGCGCTCCCAGTAATGCCAGATCAGGGTGTTGGAACGCAGCAGGCGGAAGGAGCTGGCCATTTCGTTGCCGTCGAGATAGCCCTTGCGCGCCATCGATTCGTCGAGTGCGCCGATGCAGGCTTCGTCGATGAAGACGTCGATGTCGCCGGGATGGGCGAAATCGGTCAACGTGGTGAACAGCGTCCAGTGGGCGACCGGCATGCGCTCGGCGGCGTACTGCTTGTTGGCCCAGGCCATGTAGGTGCTGACCAGGGTGCCGCCAATGCAGTAGCCGGCCAGGTGCACCTGCGGCACCTTGCAGAATTCGCTGGCCGCCTTGACCACCTCGTTGACACCTTCCAGCAGGTAATCGTCGAAGCGCACCTCGGCCATGTCGGCCCCCGGGTTCTTCCAGCTGGTGATGAACACCGAGAAACCCTGGTCGGTCAGGTACTTGACCATGCTCTTCTTGGCCGTCAGGTCGAGGATGTAGAACTTGTTGATCCACGGCGTGATGATGACGATGGGCATGGCCCGCACCTTCTCGGTGGTCGGCGCATAGTGGATCAGCTCGACCAGGCGGTTGCGGAACATCACCTTGCCCGGCGTCGTCGCCAGGTCCTTGCCGACGGTGAAGGCGTCCTGGTCGACCATCAGGATGTTCTTGGCCTGGACGTCGCGCTGGAAGTTCTCCCAGCCCTGGCGCAGGCTCTCGCCGCCGGTTTCGACGAAACGCCGCATGGCCACCGGGTTGAGCCAGAAGAAGTTGGTCGGCGAAACCATGTTCAGCCAGGTACGCAGCCAGAAAGCCGAGCGGCGGCGCTCCTTGTCGGACAAGCCGGGCGTCTCGAAGAACATGTCCTCGAGGCGGCGGTTGAAGGCGATGTACCACTCCTTGACGATGTCCCAGGTCGCCGAATCGGTCCACACCGGGTCGGCGAAACGGGCATCGTCAGGGTTGGGCTGGATGACGTCGGCCGACGGGATGCCCATGGCCCGCCGCATGACGTGCGACTGGAGGGCGAGCAGGTCGCCGGACAGGGCGGTCGCCGCCCGGGCCAGTTCCTGCGGATGCATCAGCCAGGCAGTGCAGGCATCGAGCAACGACGTCGTGACGCCGTAGGGATCGATGGCGTTGCCGACCGCCTTGCCGAACGATTCGGCCGGACTCAGGCTGTTGATATCGACGCTGTGACGACCATTTCCATTGGCTGACATGGTGGCGACCTTTCCTTTGCTGGTTGAGGGCATCAGCGACATCTTACAGCGATCCGGATAGCCCGGGTTCCCCGAAAAGCCATGCGATGCGGGGGATCCGACGGCGCTGGCGAGCAGTCAGTGCCGCGAAAATACGCCATCGATGCTCTTCACATGACGCGCCAGTACCCCGGCCGGGTTTTCGATTTTCGGCGATTTTTCCGGTCGACCGTAGCACTCCATCAGCCGCCGCCGTGTGCACCCCGGCGCCGGTTTTCATTCGCGGCGACTTGGCGTAGCATGAATCCCGACAAGGCGGGGTGCACCGCCGGCAGATCACTTCAGGAGGTTGAGCATGTTCAAGCACATCTTCGTCCCGACCGACGGCTCGGAACTCTCCCTGGCCACGGCGCGGCGCGCCGTTTCCTTCGCCAAGGAAGCCGGCGCCCGGGTCACGGTGTTTTTTGCCAAGCCCGAATACCCCATCGCCTACTTCGGCGAAGGCGCGCTGATCGACCCGACGACACCGGAGAAATTCGCCGAAATGGCCGACCAGCAGGCCACCCAGTACCTCGGCGAGGTCGAAAAACTGTGCGCCGAAGCCGGCGTCCCATGTGCCACCACCTCGGCGGTCAGCGACGTTCCCTACGAAGCCATCATCGAAGCCGCCGAAAAGTCGGGCTGTGACCTGATCTTCATGGCCTCGCACGGCCGGCGCGGCATCAGCGGCTTTTTGCTGGGCAGCGAAACCAACAAGGTGCTGACCCATTCCAAGGTGCCGGTTCTCGTCTATCGTTAAGCGGCCGGCCGCCATCACGGCAGCGCGCAGCGCCCCTGCCCGGGCCGGATGCGGCACAGCGTGGCGCCGCTCGCCGTGTCGATGAAATCGATCTCCTCGAGCTGCCCGACCAGGTAACGTTTCTTCAGCGTGAAATCGACCGGCTTGCCGTAAGTCGCTTTCCAGAAGGTCGTGCTTTCGCTGATCACCGGCGCGATCAGCCGGGCCCTGGCGCGGATCCCCACCTTGTCGGTCAGCCTGGCCGGCAATTCGGCCACGAAGCCGGCATCGTCATCGACCCGGCGCGGGTAGAAATCGTAGAGATTGGCGAAGGCGAGGAAATAGTCGTAGCGCCAATTGACCTTCATCGTCTGCGGCGCGCCGATCTTGTCTTCGTGCTGGTACTCGCCGCGCTCGACGGCCACCGACTGCAGCGGCAAGAATTTGTAGCGGTAATAATCTTCGTGGTCCGGCCGGGCCAACGGCTGCCAGCTCCAGCCCTCGGCGATCTGGTTGAAGGCCATGTGGTAGAGCACGACCGCCCGTTCGCCATCCTGCCGGATTTCCAGGTTGCCGCCGGCCACCAGGTCAACATCGACCTCGACCGGCTGGCCGACATGCGCCGCCAACTTCTCCGGAGGCAGCCCGGCCAGCGCGGTGAATTGCCGTTCGGCCGGCTCGGCGGCCTGGGCCGGGGAAAAAAAGGCGGCGACCGCAGTCGCCACGAAAACACTTCGGAGGAAAAACATATCGACTTGAAAACATCCATGGAGTTGGCAAGCCGACGGAATTCTGGGCAAGCGGCTGCCGCTTGCCCATGATCTGCATCAACAATCGCTGATACGCCGCACCGCCCTCAGGGCTGACCGGAGGCCGGCCGCACGATGGCCGACAGCATGCCGTCGCTGACCCAGCCGAACAGCCAGGGCCCGGCCTGCTCGGCCAGATCGGGAAATTCGGCGCCCAGCCGCTCGCAGCATGCGGCGAAGCCGGCGCCCTGGCCCAGGCTGGCCAGCATGCGGTACTCGGCCGGCGACAGCGAGCGGAAATGGCTGCGCTGCTCGCGCCGCCAGAAGACGTGGCCAGTCGGCTCGGCCAGGCGGGCGGCCGGCGGCGGCACGCCGCCCTGGTCGATGGCGTGCCAGATTTCGGCGACGTTCCACGCGAAAGTGGCCAGCGACAGGCCGGGCTGCAAGGCGAAGCCGGCCACCGCCCAGTCGTCCTCGCCCAGTTCGCCGAGCGCCGCCGGCGCCAGGCTGGGTGCATCGGGCGCGTCGAAGGCGATGTGCAGCGCCCAGTCCATGGCCGCCAGTTCGCCGGCCTCGGGGTCGTCCGGCTGTTGGCCGGCAACGTAGGCCGGGAAGCTGTCGCCGTAGTCGCGCAGATTGGCCACCGAGGACGGGCTGGCCTCGATGTAGCCGGCCGTCAGCGCGTGGAATTCCTGGTCGCCGAGATAGGCCCAGGTGCGCTCGTAGACGGCCTCCAGCGCCTCGGCCAGGCGGGCCCGGTAGGCGTTGTGGTAGATGCCCAGGCGGCGCTCGCCGGACAGGCCGTGGCCGCCGGCGAGCAGCGGCAGCAGCGGCGCCGGATCGTCGCCGGCGGCGAGGATGTAGTCCTTGAGGCGGGCCTGGATTTCGCCGAGGCTCAGGCCGGACATGGCGCCTCCCGCGCGATTCGGGTTGATGTGAGGGCATCGGCGGCGATCTGCCGGACGCGGTCGAGTTCGGCGATCAGCTCGGCCAGCGGCGGAATCTTGTCGTCGCGCTCGATCATCGTGCTGACCGGCCCGCAGCGCCGGCAGGCGTGGGCGTAGAGATCGAAGACCGGGTCGATGATGGGGGCGTCGTGGGTGTCGATGATGAAATCGCCGATGTTGGAATGGCCGGCCAGGTGGATCTGCTGGATGCGCCCGGGCGGCAGGTGATCGATGAAGGCCCGCGGGTCGAAGCCATGATTGACGCTGCTGACGTAGATGTTGTTGACGTCGAGCAGCAGCAGGCAGTCGGCCTGTTCGGCGATGGCGGCGAGGAATTCCCATTCGCTCATCGCCGAATCGGCGTAGCTCAGGTAGCTGGAAACGTTTTCGATGACCAGCCGGCGACCGAGCAGTTCCTGCACCTGGCCGATGCGCCCGACGACATGCTTGAGGGCCTCCTCGGTGTAGGGCAGCGGATAGAGGTCGTGCAGATTGACGCCATGCACGCCGGTCCAGCACAGGTGGTCGGAAATCCACGCCGGCTCGATGCGTTCGGCGAAAGCCTTGAGGCGGCGCAGGTAATCGGCGTCGAGCGGCTGCACCGAGCCGAGCGACATCGACACACCATGCATGGCCAGCGGGTAGTCGGCGCGGATGGCGTCGAGCATGGCGAGCGGCTTGCCGCCCTGGATCATGTAGTTCTCGGCGATGATCTCCAGCCAGTCCACCGGCTGCGGCGCCGCCAGGAAATCGGCGTAATGGGTCGGCCGCAGGCCCAGCCCGTAGCCGAGAAAGGGCGCACGTATTTCGGGCGAGGCGGGGGAAGGCGTCCGGTTCATATCGGGTTCTCGCGGCAGGCAAAAAAGCAGCGCCACCCGGTGGATGGCGCCGCCAGCGGCAACTTACTTGGGCATGCCGACCGAACCCTTGGCGGCCATGCAATCGGCCTTGGTCATGTTCTTGAAGCCGTGTCCCTTGCAGGCATTCTGGCCCTTGCAGGCGTTCTCGGCGGTCTTGCAGTCGGTCTGACCCTTGCAGGCGGTAACGCCGTAACACTTGACCGTCTCGGCCGCAGCGCCCGCCTTGGCCGGCATGTCGGCCGCGAAGGCCATCGAAGAAGCAGCAAAAGCGGCGGCCATGGCGGCCATGCGTGCACCAGTCATCGTAGTGGACATGATCGATTCCTTTTCTCTGAGAAGTTGGGATGAGTTGTTCAGCAACCCGGCCGCGGCGATCCGGCATGACATCGGCGGGTTGATGCTTAGACGGCAGGCATGCCGGTTTCTTACAACGGATTCAAAAAATTTTCGTCCCGCGCCAAGCAAGCCGATTTCGATTTCGGCCGGTTTTTGCGGTCGACCGCGGCAATCGAACAGACTTCCATTGTTCGTAAAAATTCAATCCGGAAGGCGGATTGCACCATCCGGCCAAGGCCGCATTGTCCGGAAAGCAGCCCTCGGCTATGCTGCGAGCCGCCCCAGCCGCCAAGGAACAAGCGTGTATTACATCGTCGAAAGCAGCAAATCATTCTACGAAGCAACCTTCGACCTGGCGCCGACCATCCAGCGCCTGGGCTTCGTCATCCTGGCCAGCCACGACCTCGGCGAAACGCTGCAAGGCAAGGACATCGACCTCGACGAGGAATGCCGGATCGTCGACATCGGCAACTACCGCTACCTGGAAAAACTGCTCGCCATCGACATCCGGCTCAGCCTCGCCCTGCCCTGGCGGATCGCCGTGTTCACCGAAAAAGGCGCCACCCAGATCGGCCTCATCCGCCCCGACGCCCTGCCGGCCCTGCTCGGCCACAACGCCGAAGTGGACCGCGTCATGGCCGAAATCGAGGAGAGGCTGGTGATGATTGTGGATGAGGTGCGCTGAAGTGCGGGTAGCAAACGCCATGATCGACGCCCCCCCATTGCCGGGGGGCGAACCGTGTTTGTATTCGACCGGGTACGGCGTGCCGTCCGGCAGAAATTCGACGACATCCGCCTTGCCGACCAGCCCCTGCCGGTCGCAAAAAAGCGGCAAGGCGCGCTCGATGCGCAACCCGTCGCGCACCTCGAAACCGGGCTCGTCCACCCGCTTGTGCAGGGCCTGGCTGCGCTGGGTTAACAGGTTGTCCTCGAAGACCTGTTCAACATGAATAAGCGCATACTGGCGCGGCCAATAGCACCAGTGCTGGAGCGCGAAAAGTGGAAAGGGATCAATGGGTTCGCAGTTCATCGGCCGAGCAATCCAGAAAGAACTTCTCTACAATCCAAGGTCTACCGTCCAGGAGGTTTCATGATGTCGCCCACTTACCAGCAAGTAGCCGAGGCCGCCATGCAACTCAGCCCGAACCAGCGCGTCGACCTGGCGGAAAAGCTCTGGGTCAGCGTCGACACACCGGAAGCCATCGCCGCCGCCTGGGATGAAGAAATCGCCCGCCGCATCGCGCAACTGAACGGCAGCGAAGTGGAAACCGTGCCCGCCGAACCAGTCATTGCCGAACTGCGCACCCGGCTGGCGTGATTGCCATCCGCTTGCACCCGGCAGCCCCGCCGCGAAACCCGGCGGCGCTTTGCCGGTGGTCTTGGCAACTTTCCTTTCTATAGCATTGCCCAAGATACGAAGGAGGACCCATCATGATCAATTCCCCGCTTGAAGACATCGAAGCCGCCGCACTGCAACTGGCCACCAGCGACCGCGCCAAGCTGGCCGAGCGCCTGCTGATCAGCCTGGAAGAAGATGACGAAATCCTCGCTGCCTGGGTCGAAGAGGCCGAACGGCGCGGCGATGCGTATGAGCGCGGCGAAATGGAGGCCATCGACTTCGACGAGGCCATCGCCCAGGCACGGGCGCGGATCGCTAATCGCCGGGTGGCATGAAAGCGATATTTCTCAAATCGGCCCAGGCCGAATTGAACACCGCCATCGATTACTACACCGACCATGCCAGCGAACGCGTTGCCGAAGCCTTCTTGCAGGACGTGCTGCATACGCGCCAACGTCTGAGCGAATATCCGGAAATTGGCAAGCCTGTTTCGAAGCGCCTGCGCGCCCTGGCTCTCAAGCATTTTCCCTATTTCCTGATCTATCGATTTTCTGGCGACACCGTCAGTATCCATTCCGTCGCCCACCAGCGCCGCCGGCCCGGGTATTGGGGCGGGCGGCGCTGAGGTTGCTTACACCCGCTCGATCAGCGTTACGCTCGGCAAGTTCGCTTCGTCGATGCTCACCTTGTAGTCGGCAAAGCAGTCGTCGGCCGAATCGGTGGTAATTTCGAGCATGCTGAGGAGGTGCTGGCACAGCGAGCCCGACATGCTCGGCGAGCAGGCTCGCCATCGAAGGCGACGAGCAGTTGCTGCGTGCTGAGCAGGGCGTGAATTTCAGCGGAGGAGAACCAGATGCCAGGCACCTCGTAGCGTTCTGCCTGGCGGTCGAGGGCGTAGCGGCCGGTATCGCGGTCGAAGACGATGGCGACGCCCATTCTATCCCCGCGGTCGCGGGGGAACCGGCGAAACAGATTGGCTTTTACGCTTTTAGCCGGGCCTATCCCCGCGGTCGCGGGGGAACCTCTATGCCGGCCAGGGCACCGATTCTGCGCAAGGGCCTATCCCCGCGGTCGCGGGGGAACCCATCCCTCTCGCCACGTCACTTCTCCCCGGCAGGGCCTATCCCCGCGGTCGCGGGGGAACCGCTCCCATGTCTGGGGCGCGAATGACCGGCCCGGGCCTATCCCCGCGGTCGCGGGGGAACCACAAAGAAGACATCCGAGCAAATGGCCAAGGTGGGCCTATCCCCGCGGTCGCGGGGGAACCTCGCCGCCGCCCTGGCGGGACGCTCGACATGGGGGCCTATCCCCGCGGTCGCGGGGGAACCGGAATACCTCGAAGTAGCCGACTGCTTCGAGAGGGCCTATCCCCGCGGTCGCGGGGGAACCCATGTTGTGTTTCCTTTACGAATTCGTGGCGGGGGCCTATCCCCGCGGTCGCGGGGGAACCTTGACGTAGCCGTCGGCGGATACGTCTGGCCACGGCCTATCCGGGCGCTCGTTTTCATGACGATGCAAACGCCCTAGCCGCTGCAACAGCACATCCATCGGGCACAAATCGGTGATGAGGAAATCGGCGTCAATGTCCAGGCTTTGCTCCAGCGTCTGGGTGCCGACAACAATCAAGGAGCCTGGTCTTCGTGATTTTCCTAGCTGCTGCTCGATGGCTGCATCGAGTTCCGGTCTATCCTGACGACTGAAACGGCTGTGGTGCAGCGTTCTCACGCCTTTGACGCTGAACAGCCATGCCAGTTCGGGAACCTGCTTTTCCAGTGCATTCAGCGTGGCCACGGCAGCCGGGACCGTGTTGCGGATAATCAGCACCTTGGCGCCCTGCACTGCGGCTTCAATAGCCAATTGCGCGATTTTCTCAGGGGCTGCGATGCAGTCGCGGGTGCTCCAGCTCACTCGCTTTGAGCGCCCTGTTCCGGGTGTGGCCCGAATACCATGGCAATCCGAAATTGCCGGATACGGCACGGCACAAGCCTGCTCGAACGGCATGTTCCGGATCAAACCGGACTGCCCGGTCGGCGCCAAGGCCAAATAGCGACTGCGCGCGCTCGAACCCAGCGTGGCCGACAGCAGCAAGGCATGCCCACCACAACCCAGATGCGCTTTCAGCAAACGTTCCAGCAGCACCGTCATGTAGGCATCCGAGGCGTGAACCTCATCCACGACCAGCAGGCTGCGGGCAAGTGTTGCGTGGCGTAGATGCGCGTGACGAACTTGCAGGGCACCCAATAGCGTCTGGTCAATGGTGCCGATCGCAACCGGCGCGGCAAGGAAACGCTTGGAGTTTTCCGCGGCCCAGCGTTGGTGCGCTTTCTGGTCGTCGGGCGAGTCGTTCCAGAAAACCTCGAAATTTGCCATGGCCTTGATCTCTTCGCCATCGGCGGCGACGTAGCCGGGAAGAGCGCGCAAGGCTAGCGGCGGACTTTCCGGCCACAAGCGTTTCAGGGTGTGCTGCACCCGTTGATACAACTGCGTCGCCGCTATGCACCATCAACGGCCTTCCAGATAGACCGTGACCAGCCCTGTGGCCCATCAACTAGAGGACGACCGTGGTGACTGATACTCGCGACCAGTAAGCGATAACAAACATCACCCCATTCGCCCATTTCCTCTACCGGAAGTAGTGTGAGCAAGTGTTCGAGGCGATTATCCGGATCAAAAATTTTGAGTGCTTCGACACCGTGTCCGGCATGCATCGGCCAATTACGCGGGATATCTCGCTCGTTTCGCCAGCGTTTGGCCTGAAAACCGCAATTCGCCTTACCGATGTCGTGCAAGAATGCCAGCACGGTAAGTCGTGCAATGTCCTGCTCCCAGAGCGTTCTCCCTGCACTTCGCTCAAGCGATCGTCGAATTGATCGACACTCGGCAAGTCGGGCAAAGCAGGCTGCCACATCAATCATGTGGTCAATCAACAAGTGCCGCCCTGTATCGTCCAGCTTGCCGAATGCTTCAGTGTCTTTGAGCATCTCGATCTCACTCATCCCCATATCTCCCCACCGCCGCCTTCAATAAGGCCCGCACCTTCGCCCGCAACTCCCTCGGCCCCACCACCTCGCAATCCGGCCCGTATTTCAGGATGTCCATGATCAACTCGGGATCGTCGCTGTACGGCACGCGCAGCCGGTAGCTGCCGTCTTCGAGGAATTCGCCCTGTTGCTCTGGGTGCCAGCGTTCGGCGGCAACCCAGCGGGCGCGCTCGGGGGTGAAGAGGAGCGTTGCCCATTGCACCTGGGTTCCGGCGAAGATGCCGTAGCCGGCACCGAGCACGGCATCAAGGTCTTCATCACGGATTTCGCGGGCAGTAATGTCGATGGTCTTTGCAGCTTTTATCGCGTCGACCGCAAAGCTGCGCAGTTCGTCGCGCAGGTGGCACCAGGCGTCGAGGTACCAGTTGTCGCGGTAGTGGGTCAGGCGTTGCGGCGAGATCTGGCGTCGGCTGGTGTCGCCCTTGCTGCGGGCGGCGTAGACGATTTCGAGCCGCCGGCGCTCCATCAACGCGCCGGCGATGGTCTGGAAGTGTTGCGGCGCGTAGTGGCGGGCGGCGGCGCTGAGGATGCGGATGCGGCGGGCGATGTCGTCGGCCGAATCGGTGGTGCTTTCGAGCATGCCGAGCAGGCGCTGGCGCAGCGGGCCGACATGCTCGGCGAGCAGGCCGCCGGCATCGAAGGCGGCGAGCAGTTGCTGCATGCTGAGCAGGGCATGGATTTCGGCGGCGGAAAACCAGATGCCGGGCACTTCGTAGCGTGCTGCCTGGCGGTCGATGGCGTAGCGGCCGGTATCGCGGTCGAAGACGATGGGGACGCCCATCCTGTCCCTGAGGTCGCGCAGGTCGCGATAAAGCGTGGCCCGCGACATGCCGAGCCGTTGCTGCAGGGTGGTGAAGGAGACGCTGCGCTGGGCGTTCAACAGACGCTGGATGATGCTGAAACGTTCGGCTTGCGCCATACCCACTCCGATATTTTCCCGTCATGATAGCCACATGCATTTTTCATGGCCATCGGACGAAAGCCATAGAGCGCCCGCGCCAAGCTCGGGCGATCAAGTGCGTGACGGATTGATTGTGGGGGCGCCGAGTCTCAGGGTGTGAGACTGGCCGTATCCAGCGCGAATTTTTCAGCGCGATACGTTCAGCAGGCCTGTTCCCAATCGGCCAGCGTCGCCTCCCGGCAGAGGTCGGCCAGCCGTTTCATCGCTGCGGCGCAGTGTTGCGCGGCGGCCGGGCTGAGGCCTTCGCCCAGTTCGAAGCTTTCGCCACGCACGCAGAGCACGAAGGCCGGCGGGGGGTCGCGGCCTTCGGTCTGGCGGTAGACCTGGAGCACGGCTTCGGGCGGCAGGGCGTGGGTGGTGTGGGCGATGGCGGTTGAGGGATGGACCCGCCGGAAAACGTAGGGGGCCGGGGTGTTTTGGCCGGCGTCGATGAACAGGGCGAGCTGGCGGCCGTGCAGATCGAGGGCGTGTTCGATCTGCAGCTGGAAGTCTTCGATCAGTTCGAAGCCCGCATTCAGTTTTTCATTTTCGAGCCATTTTTCCAGTTGACCGCAGCAGTGCGGCCCGATGGCGTCGTCGCCGCGGCTGGGGTTGCCGACGGCGAAGATGACGACGGGCTTGGCCTGTCCTGAGCCTGGTCGAAGGATCACGAGCGGCTCAGGGCATGGACGACCTGGCCTTCCGGGTCGACCAGTTCGACTTCGAGCGGCATCTTGCCCAGGGCGTGGGTGGCGCAGGACAGGCAGGGGTCGAAGGCGCGGATGGCGACCTCGATGTGGTTGAGCAGGCCTTCGGTGACTTCGCGGCCGTGCAGGTAGCGGCGGGCGACGTGGCGGATCGCTTCGTTCATCGCCTGGTTGTTGTTGGTGGTGGAGACGATGAGGTTGGCCATGGTGATCAGGTCGTTCTCGTCGACGCGGTAGTGGTGGAAGAGCGTGCCGCGCGGTGCCTCGATGACGCCGACGCCTTCCATTTTCCGCTCGCCTTCGGCCATCAGCTGGTCGCCGAGCAGGTCGTCGTCGTGCAGCAGATCCTTGATCGTTTCGGCGGCGTGCAGCATCTCGATCATCCGCGTCCAGTGGTAGGCGAGCGGGGCGTGCATGGGCGAGCCGCCGGCGTAATCGACGAACTCCTTGCGCTCGTGCTCGGCGAAGGGGGTCGAGATCTGGTTGCAGTTCTGCACCCGGGCCAGCGGGCCGACCTTGTACCAGCCATGCTCCTTGCCGATGGCCTTGAAGAACGGGAATTTCATGTAGCTCCACGGCCGCACTTCTTCCTCGATGTGCTTGTCGTAGTGCTGGTAATCGACGCCGTCGAAGATGATCTTGCCGTTGTCGTCGCGGGCGCGCAGCGTGCCGTGGTAGAAGTCGAGGTCGCCGTTGTGGCCGACCAGCGACATGAAGTTGGAGCGGAAGATGCCGAAGCTGTTGTACAGCCCGGGGTCCTGGGTGTGCACCTTCTGGATCAGGTGCACGGCGTCGCGCG
Source organism: Dechloromonas sp. Dech2017 (assembly GCA_009469585.1). Lineage (GTDB taxonomy): Bacteria > Pseudomonadota > Gammaproteobacteria > Burkholderiales > Rhodocyclaceae > Azonexus. The sequence goes on along the minus strand of SSXW01000016.1, from coordinate 66,922 downwards.
ACCACTGGATGACGTGGTAGATGTCCTTGAGCAGTTCGTCGCGCTCGGCGATGGTCAGCGCCTTGTTGACGCCGCCCGGCACCGAGCCGGTGCCATGCACCCGCTTGCCGGCGGTGACGCGGATCACCTCCTGGCCGAATTTGCGCAGCAGCACGCCGCGCTTGGCTGTTTCCGGGTGCGCCGCGGCGACGCCGACGATGTTGCGCCGGGTGACGTCGGAATCGAAGCCGAACAGTAGGTCGGGCGAGCAGAGGTGGAAGAAATGCAGGGCGTGCGACTGCAGCATCTGGCCGTAGTGCATCAGCCGGCGCAGCTTCTCGGCGGTCGGGGTAAGGGCCCGGGCGCCGACGATGACGTCGAGCGCCTTGGAGGCGGCCAGGTGGTGCGACACCGGGCAGATGCCGCACAGGCGCTGGACCATGACGGGCACCTCCCAGTACGGCCGGCCCTGGATGAATTTTTCGAAGCCCCTGAATTCGACGATGTGCAGGCGCACCTGGTGCACCTTGTTCTGGTCGTCGAGCAGGATGGTCACCTTGCCGTGGCCCTCGACGCGCGACACGGGATCGATGGCGACGCGGCGCAGGGTTTCAGGGTGTTGGGCGGTTTCCAGTTGGTAGGTCATGTGAACCTCTTCGAATCCATAAGCAGCCGCATTAAACGCAGAGGCGCAGAGACACGGAGAAAATCCGAGTTTCTCGGGGCCTCGGCGTCTCTGCGTCGAAAAACATCAGTCATAGTGCATCAGGCCGTGGCCCAACTCGGGTTCCTTGCCGGCCAGCAGGTCGGTCAGCACCTTCCAGATGGCGTCGCCCGAGGGCGGGCAGCCGGGGATGAAGTAATCGACCTTGACCACCTCGTGGATGGGGTGCACCTGGTCGAGCGGCAGCGGTAGCTCGGGGTCGTTGGGGATCATGCCGTTCTTCAGCCCCGGGCTGGTGTGGTAGACCTCCTCGAGGATCGTGGTCAGCGGCAGGTGGTTGCGCTGGGCCGGCAGGCCGCCGTTGATGGCGCAGGCGCCGATGGCGATCAGCACCTTGCAGTTCTGGCGGAACTCGCGCAGGACATGGACGTTCTCGGCGTTGCACAGGCCGCCCTCGACGATGCCGATGTCGCAGTCCGGGCTGCAGTGCTTGATGTCGGTCAGCGGCGAGCGGTCGAACTCGATGTGTTCGAGCAGCGTGAACAGCCGCTCGTCGATGTCGAGAAAGGACATGTGGCAGCCGAAGCAGCCGGCCAGCGAGGTGGTGGCGACCTTGAGTTTTTTCTTCATATCAACCTCGGCAATTCAACGCAGAGGCGCAGAGACGCCGAGAAAATCTTCTTTGAAGTTCTCTGCGCCTCTGCGCCTCTGCGTCGAGAAGTTTTAACAGTTGTCATTGGCCGTCTCGGAAATCGGCGCCTTGTCGTATTGACGCTCGCCGATCGGCACGGCGAAGCCCCGGCGCTTCCTGAGGATGACGCCGACCGGGCAGACCTGGGCCGCCTTGTCGGCCGGCGTGAAATCGGTATCGCCGAGCTGGCCGGAGCGGGCATTGACGATCAGGTGCGTCTTGATGCCGCGCCCGGACAGCGCGAAGACGTTCTTGCCGTCGACGTCGCGGCTGGCCCGCACGCACAGCGAGCAGAGGATGCAGCGGTTGAAGTCGAGCAAGAAGTCCGGATGCGAGGCGTCGACCGCCCGGTTCGGGAAGAAGTGGTCGTAGTGCGGGCTCATCATGCCGAGGTGGTAAGCGGTGGCCTGCAGCTGGCAGTTGCCGCTCTGCTCGCAGGACGGACAGAAGTGGTTGCCCTCGACGAAGAGCATCTGGGTCAGCGCCCGGCGTTCGGCGTTGATCTCCTCGGTTTCGCTTTCGACGACCATGCCGGCGGCGGCGCGCATGGTGCACGAGGCGGTATGGCGGCCGTTCACCTTGACCGTGCACAGCTTGCACGAACCGTGCGGCTTGAACTCCGGGTGGTAGCACAGGTGGGGGATGAAAACGCCGGCGGCCTGGGCGGCCTGGATGATGGTCTGCCCTTCGGCGAAGGGAATGCTCTTGCCGTCGAGGGTAAAGGTCAGGCTCATGCTTGGCCTCCGTGTTCGGTTGCCAGATGGGCATGCGGATCGTCGCGCCCGGTCATCTGGCGGGCCGCCCCCAGGGCGCGGTCGAGGTCGAAAGCGGGGGTGAAGTCCTTCTGCATCATCCGCTTGTCGTAGTAGGGGCGGAACTTGGCGATGGTGTCGAGCACCGGGTTGCAGGCGGTGTGGCCGAGGCCGCAATGGCTCATCGACTGCAGCAGCTGGTTCAGTTTCTCGATCTCGGCGAAATCGTAGGGCGAGCCGGCGCCGCGGTGCAGCTTGTCCATCAGGTTTTTCAGCAGCGAGGTGCCGACCCGGCACGGCGTGCAGAAGCCGCAGCTTTCGTGCTGGAAGAAATGCACGTAGTTGCGTGCCACCTGGAACATGTCGCGCGTCTGGTTGAAGACGGTGAAGGCGCCGGCGGTCGGGATGTCCTCGAAGCCGATGATGCGGTCGAACTCGTCGGCCGCGACGCAGATGCCGGACGGCCCGCTGACCTGTACCGCCTGGGTGTCGACGGCGCCGCAATCGGCGAGCACCTGGCGCACGCTGACCCCGAAGGGATACTCGTAGAGGCCCGGCCACTCGCAATCGCCGGACACCGACAGGATCTTGGTGCCGGCCGACTGCCTGGTGCCGATGCCGGCGTACCACTCGCCGCCGTTCAAGGCGATGAGGGCGGCGGCAGCGAAGGTTTCGACGTTGTTGACGATGGTCGGCTGGTCGAGATAGCCGTTGGTCACCGGGAAGGGCGGCCGGTTGCGCGGCGTGCCGCGCTTGCCTTCGAGCGACTCGATCAGCGCCGATTCCTCGCCGCAGACGTAGGCGCCGGCCCCGACGTGGATCTCGATGTCGAAATCGGCGCCGGGAATGTCGAGGATGTCGTGGCCGAGCAGCTTCTCGCGGCGACGCCGGGCCAGCACGGCATTGAGGCCGTCGAGCAGGTAGCGGTATTCGCCGCGCAGGTAGACGAAGCCGCGCGTCGCGCCGACGGCGTAGGCGGCCACCGTCATCCCCTCGAAGACGAGGTCGGGGAAGGTCGACAACAGCACGCGGTCCTTGAAGGTGCCGGGTTCGCCCTCGTCGGCGTTGCAGACGACGATGCGCTGCTGGCCGGCCTTGAGCGGGGCGTTGCGGCAGGCCTCCCATTTCAGGCCGGTGGTGAAGCCGGCGCCGCCGCGGCCGCGCAGGTTGGCGCGCTTGATTTCGTCGAGGGTGGCGGCCGGGCCGCCGATGCCGCTGGGCAGCCCTTCGCGCCACGAGCGCATGTTGGAGGCGAGCAGGCCCTGGTCGGGGGCCCGCGCCCGGGCGGCGAGCAGGGCGGCGCCGGGCTCGAAGTCGGCGGTGAGCAGGATGTCGGCCCGCCGGATGTTGTCGGCGACCTGGAAGAACTCGGCCGGCCAGTCGGCCAGCGGCACCTTGCCGCGGATCAGCTCGGCGATGTAGTCGATGCGCTCGGCGGTCAGCCCGCCGATCGCCAGGTTGTTGACCAGCAGGGCCGGCCCCTGGTCGCACAGGCCGGTGCACGCCGTCTGGGCGACGCTGACCAGGCCGTCTTCGGAAACCTTGCCGCGCTCGACCCAGAGGTTGTTGCACAGGCGATCCATCATCGCCTTGTTGCCCAGCATGCGGTCGGTGATGTTGTCGGAAAACAACACCCGGTACTTGCCGCGCGGCTGGGTGTAGAAGAAGGCGTAGAAGCCGGCGACGCCTTCGATCTTGGTGCGCGGCACGCCCAGCGTCGCCTGCAGGCGGTCGATGGCTTCCGGCGGAATCCAGTCGCAGTCTTCCTGGATCTCGCGCAGGATCTGCACCATGTTGGCCGGATCGCGCCGGTAGCGGGCGACCACGCGATCGACGACGCCGGCGACGGCTTCGGCATGCATTGCATCGAGTGCCACGACAAGCTCCCCAAAAACAGCCCATGACAAGGAAAAGACTAGCACCGCCAGATGACCGTTTCTTGTCTTGGATCAAATTCCGGGGTGGCCCCCGTGGTCAATTCGCAATTTGTCTGTGCAAGAATGTTGGTGCAGCACAGCAATACCAAAACAGGCGCCAAATCAAAGAAGCCAAAAAAGATTGACGCAGCGCACCATCCCCGAAAATTTATGGAAGGAAGAACATCATGAATTCGATCAGCGAAACAGGCGCCACTGCCGATAGCCGCATCGCCCTCCCCTTGGCCGGCAAGAAGGGTCTGGTCACCGGTATCGCCAACGACAAGTCGATCGCCTACGCGGTGGCCAAGGCCATCGTTGCCCTCGGCGGCGAAGTCGCCCTGACCTACCAGAACGACAAGACGGCCCGCTACACCCAGCCGCTGGCCGAGGCCCTGGGCGCCACGCTGTTCGAAAAGCTCGACGTCGCCGAGCCGGGCAGCCTGGAAGGCGTCATCGCCAAGTGCGGCGAAGCCTTCGGCGAAATCGACTTCGCCATCCACTCGATGGCCTTCTGCAACGCCGACGACCTGCACGGCCGTGTCATCGACGCCACCGAGGCCGGCTTCGACTCGGCCATGAACGTCTCCTGCCATAGTTTCCTGCGCATGGCCAAGGCGCTCGAACCGCTGATGGCCCATGGCGGCTCGCTGATCACCATGTCCTACCTGGGCGCCGAGCGCGTCGTCCGCAACTACGGCGTCATGGGCATCATCAAGGCGGCGCTCGAGTCGGCGGTGCGCTACATGGCCTACGACCTCGGCCCCAAGGGCATCCGCGTCTTCGCCGTGTCGCCCGGCCCGATCATGACCCGGGCCGCCTCCGGCATCGCCAATTTCAACACCCTGCTCGAAGCCGACGCCGTCAAGGCGCCGCTCGGCCGCACGGTGACCATCGAGGAGGTCGGCGCCCTGACCGCCTTCCTGTGCACCCCAGGTTCGTCCGGGATGACCGGGCAGACCATCTACGTCGATGCCGGAGCGCACATCGTCGCCTGAGGATCGCTGCGGTCGACCGCAAAAAATGGCCAAAATCGAAAAACGCGGCGGGCGCCCGGCCCGCCGCCCACGCCGAGGAAACCATCATGGCTGAAGCCGACGGACTGCTCCCCGACCCGGTACCCGACCACCCCCTGCTGCACGGCCACCAGGAAATCGGCCGCGGCGAGAGCACCATCGTCCTCGAAGCCGGCAGCGTGAACGGCCAGGAGCGCGTCTACAAGGTGCTTTCCTCGCCAACCGACTACGCCTACTACACCGCCGCCGACCGCCCGACCGGCCGCCACTTCCCCGTCGTCTTCGCCGACCACGGCACGGCCGGCCGCTCCAGCCGCGGCTTTCCTTTTCACATCGTCGAGGTCGAGCGGCTCTACCCGCTGCCCGGTTCCGGCGAAGCGGCCGAGGTGGCGACCAAGCTGTCCACCGCCTATTTCGACGCCTGCGTGATGTGGCGCAACCTGGCCCAGGACATGGGCCGCATCGCCCTCCACCACCTGACGGTGACGCCGATGGGCTGGAGCGACGCGGTGCACCGCTCGCTACAAGCGCTGGAAGTGTTTTCCGAGGAATACGGCGCCCTGCCCGACCTGATCAAGTCCGACAACCTGATGATGCGCAAGGACGGCACGCTGGTTTTCTCCGACCCGGTTTTCATGGAATGATGCAATGACCATCCGCCTGGTTCGCTACACCTCGCGCAAGCTGGCCGAACAACTGCTCGGCACGCCCTACATGGCGGTCATCTCGATCACCGACCCCGGCACGCCGGAAGCCCGGCTCGACCCGCTCTTCCGCCACGTGCTGCGCCTCGCCTTCTACGACGCGGTGCCGGCCGACGACTACCTGCCCGCCCCCCTGCCCGGCCTCTTCGACTACCGCATGGCCGGGCAGATCAGCGCCTTCATCGGCGAACTGCACGCCGCCCCCTTCGAGATCGAGCTGATGGTCCATTGCGAATTCGGCGTGAGCCGCTCGGCCGCCGTCGCCCTCTTCGCCGAGGCGCTGACCGGCGCCCCGCTGGAAGCGCGCCAATTCACCTACGAAGCCAACCAGTGGGTGCTCGACCGGCTGCTCGAACGCCACCCCGGCCTCGATGCCAACCCGCCCTCGCCGCTGGTCAGCCACGAACGACGGAGCGAACGCCGTGCCTGAGCGCCTGCCCCCACCGTTGTTTGCTGCAGCGCAGCAACCTATAATCGACTTCCATCCGACATTACGGAGCCCGCTGCCATGAATGCCGCATCCGAACAGCGCCACCTGGTCAACAAGACCTTCGACGAAATCCGCGTCGGCGACACCTCCACCCTGACCCGCACGCTGATGCCCGAGGACGTCAAACTCTTCGCCATCCTCAGCGGCGACGCCAACCCGGCCGGCAGCGATGCCCAGTACGCGCAAAGCGGCATGTTCCGCGAGGTCATCGCCCACGGCATGTGGAGCGGCTCGCTGATCTCGACCGTGCTCGGCACCCAGTTCCCCGGCCCGGGCACGACGCTGATCGACCAGTCGCTGCACTTCGCCCGCCCGGTCAGCATCGGCGACAGCATCACCATCACCGTCACCGCCAAGCAGAAATTCGCCCACAACCAGCACGTCGTCTTCGACTGCGTATGCACCAACCAGGAAGGCCTGCAGGTGGTGCGCGGCACGGCCGAGGTACTCGCTCCGCAGGAAAAGATCTCCCGCCTGCAGGAAAGCCGCATGCCGGAGATCCGCATCGACGACAAACGCGAGCGCTACGCCCACCTGCTCGAACGGGTCAAGGGCCTGGAGCCGATTCCCACCGCCGTCGCCCACCCCTGCGACGAGGAATCGCTGAAGGGGCCGGTGATGGCCTTCGAGGCCGGCATCATCGAGCCCATCCTGGTCGGCCCGGAGAACAAGATTCGCGCCGTCGCCGAGGAATTCGACCTCGACCTGTCCGGCATCCGCATCGTCCATGCCGCGCACAGCCACGATTCGGCGGCCATCGCCACCTCGCTGGTGCGCACCGGCGATGCCGAGGCGCTGATGAAGGGCAGCCTGCATACCGACGAACTGATGGGCGAGGTGGTCGCCCGCGCCAACGGTCTGCGCACCAGCCGCCGGATCAGCCACGTTTTCGTCATGGAGGTGCCGACCTACCACCGGCCGCTGCTCATCACCGACGCCGCCATCAACATCGCCCCGACCCTCGAAGACAAGGCCGACATCATCCGCAACGCCATCGACCTGGCCCACATCATCGGCATCCCCGAGCCCAAGGTCGCCATCCTGTCGGCGGTCGAGACGGTCAACCCGAAAATCCAGTCCACGCTGGACGCCGCCGCGCTGTGCAAGATGGCCGACCGCGGCCAGATCCAGGGCGGCATCCTGGACGGCCCGCTGGCCTTCGACAACGCCGTCTCCATCGTCGCCGCCAAGACCAAGGGCATCAGCTCGGCCGTCGCCGGCCACGCCGAGATCCTCGTCGTGCCCGATCTCGAATCGGGCAACATGATCGCCAAGCAGCTCGAATACCTGGCCAACGCGCTGACCGCCGGCATCGTGCTCGGCACCAAGGTGCCCATCGTACTGACCAGCCGCGCCGACTCGGCCGAAACCCGCACCGCGTCCTGCGTCATCGCCGCGCTGATCGCCCACCACAACCGCAAAACCGGAACCGTCTGACATGAAGCAAGGCATCCTGACCATCAACGCCGGATCGTCATCGATCAAGTTCGCCCTCTTTGCGCTGGCCCACCCGATTTCGCCCGAGGCCGAGGTGTCGGGCCAGATCGACGGCATCGGCACCGACGCCACGCGAATGGTGGCCAGGGACCGGGCCGGCCAGAAGATCGCCGACCAATCAATTCCCGGCCCGCAAGTCAGCCACGACCAGGCCTTCGACGCGCTGCTCAAATGGTTCATGGCCACCCACGCCGGCTGGAAGATCGTCGCCGTCGGCCACCGCGTCGTGCATGGCGGCGAACGCTACTCGCAGCCGACCGTCGTCGACAAGACCGTCGTCGACCACCTGATCAGCTTCATCCCGCTCGCCCCGCTGCACGAACCGCACAACGTCACCGGCATCCGTGCCCTGCAGGCGCTGCTCCCCACCGTGCCGCAGATCGCCTGTTTCGACACCGCCTTCCACCGCAGCCAGCCCGAGGTCGCCCAGACCTTCGGCCTGCCCCGCGCCCTGTCGGCCGAAGGCATCAAGCGCTACGGCTTCCACGGCCTGTCCTACGAATTCATCGCCCGCGCCCTGCCCGGCCACTCGCATCGCGCCAACGGCCGCGTCGTCGTCGCCCACCTCGGCAACGGCGCCAGCATGGCGGCCATGGTCGGCCGCAAGTGCGTTGCCACGACGCTCGGCTTCTCGACCATCGACGGCCTGATGATGGGCACCCGCTGCGGCAACCTCGACCCCGGCGTCGTGCTGCACCTGATGGAGACCAAAGGCCTCAGCGTCAAGGACATGACCCGCATGCTCTACAAGGAATCCGGCCTGCTCGGCGTTTCCGGCATCAGCCAGGACATGCGCACCCTGCTCGCCAGCGACAAGCCGGAAGCCCAGCAGGCGGTCGACCTGTTCTGCTACCGCATCGTCCGCGAGCTCGGCTCGCTGGTCGCCGCCGCCGGCGGCCTCGACGCCCTGGTATTCACCGGCGGCATCGGCGAACACGCCGCCGAGGTCCGCCGCCGCGTCTGCCTGCAATCAGAATGGCTGGGCCTGCGCCTTGACCCGGAAGCCAACGCCCGCCACGACGTGGTGATCAGCGCCGCCGACAGCAGCGTCGACGTGCTGGTCATCCCGACCAACGAGGAATGGATGATGGCGCACCACGCGCAGACCCTGCTCGCCCTCTGAACAAAAAATAAATTTTCTTTTCGCCCCGGCATCAAACGGTGCCGGGGCTTTGTTTTTTCTGGATTTTTTGGCCATGACAGCGTCACTGGGCGGAGATGACCAGAACACTGCATCTAGTCAAGATATTGCCTTGGCACACTATATCTAGTAGCTTTGCAACATTCCAAGACTAATAAGCCAGTCCATTTCAATTTCGTTGAGGAGCCGAGATGAGCAAGATCGCCGAGCAACTGTCGCTGACCGACATTCCAGAACCGCCGCAGTTTGCGCCCCTGCCCGAGCAGGAAATTTCCGGCGAAGTGCTGATCGAGAAGTACGCCAAGGGCAAGGAAACCAACGTTCACGACGTGCGCAAACGCGTCGCCTACGCGCTGGCCCAGGTCGAGGAGGATACCGACCGCGCCCACTGGGAAAACAAGTTCCTGTGGGCCCAGGAAAACGGCTTCATCCCGGCCGGCCGCATCAATTCCGCCGCCGGCACCGACCTCCAGGCAACGCTGATCAACTGCTTCGTGCAGCCGGTTGGCGATTCCATCGTCGAGAACACCGACGGCAAACCCGGCATCTACACCGCCCTGGCCCAGGCCGCCGAAACGATGCGCCGCGGCGGTGGCGTCGGCTACGACTTCTCGACCATCCGCCCGCAGGGCGCCCGCGTCAAGGGCACCCAATCGCGCGCTTCCGGCCCGGTCTCCTACATGCGCGTCTTCGACCGCTCCTGCGAAACGGTCGAATCGGCCGGCGCCCGCCGCGGCGCGCAGATGGGCGTGTTGCGCTGCGACCACCCGGACATCGAGGAATTCATCCACGCCAAGGACAAGGGTGACCTGACCAATTTCAACATTTCCATCGGCGTCACCGACGCCTTCATGGAAGCCGTGGATGCCGACGGCGACGTCGAACTCGCCCACCGCGCCGAGCCGAATGCCGACATGCGCTCGGCCGGCGCCTACCAGCGCGACGACGGCATCTGGGTGTACCGCAAGGTGCGGGCCCGCGACCTGTGGGACCAGGTGATGAAATCCACCTACGACCACGCCGAGCCGGGCATCCTCTTCCTCGACCGGATGAACAAGGACAACAACCTCAATTACTGCGAAGTGATCGAGGCGACCAACCCCTGCGCCGAACAGCCGCTGCCGCCCTATGGCTGCTGCTGCCTGGGTTCGGTCAACCTGACGCTGTACGTCAAGAACGCCTTCTCCGAGCGCGCCGAGTTCGATTTCGACACCTTCGCCGAAGTCGTCCGGGTGTCCACCCGCATGCTCGACAACGTGCTCGACGCCACCCACTGGCCGCTCGAGCGCCAGCAGCAGGAGGCCGCCAATAAGCGCCGCGTCGGCCTCGGCTTCACCGGCCTGGGCGACGCGCTGGCCATGCTCCGCCTGCGCTACGACAAGCCGGAAGCGCGCGCCATGGCTGCCCGCATCAGCGAATTCATGCGCGACACGGCCTACCTGTACTCGGTCGACATGGCCAAGGAGCGCGGCGCCTTCCCGCTGTTCAACGCCGAGCTGTATCTCTCCGGCGGCAATTTCGCTTCCCGCCTGCCGGCCGACATCAAGGCCGAGATCCGCAAGCACGGCCTGCGCAACTCGCACCTGCTGTCGATCGCGCCGACCGGCACCATTTCGCTGGCTTTCGCCGACAACGCCTCGAACGGCATCGAACCGCCCTTCTCGTGGACCTACAACCGCAAGAAGCGCATGCAGGACGGCACGATCAAGGAATACTCGGTCGAGGACTACGCCTGGCGCCTCTACAAGCACCAGGGCGGCGACGTCGGCAAGCTGCCCGACTATTTCGTCACCGCCCTCGAAATCTCGGCCAAGGCCCATGCCGACATGGTCGCCGCCGTCGCCCCCTTCATCGACACCTCGATCTCGAAGACGGTGAACGTGCCGGCCGATTACCCCTACGAAGATTTCCAGGATCTCTACATGAGCGCCTGGAAGTCCGGCCTCAAGGGCCTGGCCACCTACCGTCCGAACAGCGTGCTCGGCTCGGTGCTGTCGGTTGCCGCCGAACCGGCCAAGGCCGAGAGCGACGCCAAGGCGCCGCAGGATTTCGTTTCCGATGCCAACCGCCGCCTGTCGATCAAGAACCTGCCGGCGCCGGTGCTGTCCAGCCTGCGCTGGCCGGGCCGCCCCAACCTGCCGGAAGGCAACCTGTGCTGGACCTACATGCTCGATTCGCCGATCGGCAAGTTCGCGCTGTTCGTCGGCCACATCGAACAGGACGGCCATGCCTGGCCGTTCGAAGTGTGGGCCAACGGGCCGGCCGAACCGCGTGGCCTGGGCGCCGTCGCCAAGACGCTGTCGATGGACATGCGCGCCAAGGACCATGGCTGGCTGCAAATGAAGCTGGAAGCGCTGGCCAAGATGCCGGGCGATGCCTTCGAGATGGCCATGCCGCCGCACGGCGAGCGCAAGCGCATGCCCTCGGTGGTCGCCGCCATGGCCCAGGTCATCCTGTGGCGCGTCGAGCAACTGGGCGCCGTCGGCCACGACGGTCCGACGCCGGTCAAGGACGCCCTGTTCAGCACCAAGGAACCGAAAACGGGCACCGACGGCACCCTGTCGTGGACGGTCGATATCAGCAACACCTCGACCAGCGAAGACTTCGTGCTCGGCCTCAAGGAAATCACCCTGCCCGACGGCACCTCCCGTCCGTACTCGATGTGGCTGTCCGGCAACTATCCGCGCGCCCTCGACGGCCTGTGCAAGCTGCTGTCGCTCGACATGCGCGTCCTCGACCCGGCCTGGATCGGCATGAAGCTGCGCAAGCTGCTCGACTACTCCGAGCCGTTCGGCGACTTCATGGCCTTCGTCCCCGGTTCGCGCAAGCAGCAGACCTATCCGTCGACGGTCGCCTACATCGCCCAGCTGATCATCCACCGCTACGCCATGCTCGGCATCCTCGACGAATCCGGCTACCCGCTGCAGCAGATGGGTATCCTCGAAGCGCCGGAAGACACCACCAGCAACAAGGTGCTGCCGACCCAGGGCAAGCTGTGCGGCGAATGCGGCAATCACACGATGATTCGCAAGGACGGCTGCGACTTCTGCACGGCCTGCGGCGCGGTCGGCACCTGCGGGTGATCGTCGAGTCGCCTCGCTGAATAGCCAAAGGCCCCGGAGATTTCCGGGGCCTTTTTCATGTTGCTGCGGTCAACCCGAAAAACGGGCGAAAATCGAAATCATCAGGGGCGGTCGAGCCAGAACAGCGAGGTGATCGTCTTGGCGTCGGTGATGCGGCCATCCCACACCGCCTGCCTGGCTTCGGACGGCGACAGTTCGACGACTTCGAGAAATTCGTTGTGGTCGAGCTGCTGGTCGCTGGCCTTGTGCAAGCCCCGTGCGGCAAAGATCTCGATGCGCTCGTCGGAATAGCCGATGCACGGATGCATCACCCCCAGGTATTCCCAGTCGCTGGCCGTATAGCCCGTTTCTTCGAGCAGTTCGCGTTGGGCAGTGTCGATGATGGCTTCGTCGTGGTCGATCTTGCCGGCAGGCAACTCGAGGAAGACACGGCGTAGCGGATAGCGGAACTGCCGCTCGAAGAGCAGATTGCCGTTGGGCAGGAAGGCGAGGACAACGACGGCGCCGGGATGGACGATGTATTCGCGGATCGTCTCTTTGCCGTCGGGCAACCCGACGCGATCCTTGCGTACGTTGAGCAGCACGCCCTGGAACACGGTTTCAGTGGAAAGTTCGGATTCAACCAGATGCTTGTCGTGCGACATGTCGTTCTCCGGAAAGCAAAACGCCCCGACTTGGCGGGGCGTTTTAGTGGGGCAGGTCAGCCTGGCATCAGAGCGAACGCAGCAGCGCGTAGGCACACAGCGACATGATGACCTGCGGGAAGATGCCCAGCAGGGCAACGGCCAGGCCGTTGGCCGAGATCAGGATGCGGACGTCCATCGGCGCGGTGAGCGGCGACTCGTCTTCCGGCTGGTCGAAGTACATGACCTTGACCAGGCGCAGGTAATAGAAGGCGCCGATCAGCGAGAAGAGGACGGCGACGATGGCCAGCCACATGTAGCCGGCGGCGACGACAGCCTGCAGCACCGAGAACTTGGCGAAGAAGCCGATGAAGAAAGGCACGCCAGCCATCGAGAACATCAGCATCAGCATGATGCCGGCAAACCACGGGCTACGCTTGTTGAGGCCCTTGTAGTCGTTGATTTCCTCGGCCTCGAAACCGGCCCGCGCCATCAGCAGCATCATGCCGAAGGTACCGGCACTCATCAGCACGTAGGCGATGACGTAGAACATGGCCGAGCTGTAGGCATTCAGCGCATAGCGCGCATCGCCGCCGACCACGCCGGTGACGATGCCGAGCAGCATGAAGCCCATGTGCGAGATGGCGGAATAGGCCAGCATGCGTTTCAGGTTGGTCTGGGCGATGGCGGCCAGGTTGCCGATGGCCATCGACAGAACGGACAGGATGATGAGCATGGACTGCCAATCGGCGGCCATGGTGATCAGGCCATTGACCAGCAGACGCATGACGATGGCGAAGGCCGCCAGTTTCGGCGCGGTGCTGATGAACAGGGTGACCGAGGTCGGGGCGCCATGATAGACGTCGGGGATCCACATGTGGAAGGGAACGACGCCCAGCTTGAAGGCCAGACCGCCAACCAGGAAAACCAGACCGAAGACCAGCACCGTCTTGTTGACGCCGCCGCTGTACAGGCGCTCGGCAATGGCGGTGATTTCCAGCGTGCCGGTCGCCCCATAGATCATCGACATGCCGTAGAGCAGCAGGCCGGAAGCCAGGGCACCAAGCACGAAGTACTTCATGGCGGCCTCGGAGGAGACCACCGAGTCGCGGTTCATGGCAACCATGGCATAGAGCGACAGCGACAACAGTTCGAGACCGATGTAGATGGTCACGAAATGATTGGCCGAGATCATGACCATCATGCCCAGGGTGGCAAACAGGGCCAGAACGTAGTACTCGCCCTTGTTCATCGGCTCGCGGTCGATGATGTAGCCCCGCGAATAGAACAGCACCATGAGCACGGTCATGTACAGGAAGAGCTTCAGCAGGTCGGCCATCAGGTCGTCGACAAACATGTTGCTGAAGGTGTAGGTGATCTCGCCGGTGCTGGTCGCGAACTGGATCGCCGCGCAACCAATCAGGGTCAGCTGGGTCAGCGCGAAAGTGACCGTACGACGGCTGTCCTTGACCGTAAGGTCGATCATCAGGATGGCCAGAGCCATCACTGCCAGGAACATTTCCGGCGCGGCGGGCAGAAGGTTGGGGACAACGAAATTGTCGAACATGTCGGCTACCGTTTATTGAATCTTGCTGATGGCGACGTGACGCAACAGGTCATTGACCGAGGCGTGCATGACTTCGGTGAAGGGCTGCGGGTACAGACCCATCCACAGGGTGGCGATGGCCAGCACGCCGAGAATGGCGAACTCGCGCAGATTGATGTCGCTGAGTTCGTCGACATGGTGGTTGGCCACATCGCCAAAAATGACGCGCTTATACATCCACAGCGTGTAGGCCGCGCCCACCACCATGGAACTGGCCGCCGCGAAGGCCACCCAGAAATTGAACTTGACGGCACCGAGGATGACCATGAATTCACCAACGAAGCCCGAGGTGGCGGGCAAGCCGGCATTGGCCATCGAGAACAACATGAACAGCGCCGCGAACTTCGGCATGCGGTTCACCACGCCGCCGTAATCGGCAATCTGACGGCTATGGACGCGGTCGTACATGACGCCGATACAGAAGAACATGGCGCCCGAGACGAAGCCGTGCGACACCATCTGAACCAGCGCCCCTTCAATGCCCATGGCGCTGAACATGAAGAAACCAAGCGTGACGAACCCCATGTGGGCGATCGACGAATAGGCCACCAGCTTCTTCATGTCTTCCTGGACCAGGGCGACAAAGCCGATGTAGACAATGGCGATCAACGACAGCGCGATGACGAAGCTCGACAGCTCATGCGAAGCATCCGGCGCGATCGGCAGCGAGAAGCGGAGGAAACCGTAGGCGCCCAGCTTCAGGGCGATGGCGGCCAGCACGATGGAGCCACCGGTCGGAGCTTCGACGTGGGCATCCGGCAACCAGGTATGTACCGGCCACATCGGCACCTTGACGGCGAAGGCGATCAGGAAGGCCAGGAACAACCAGGTCTGCGCACCGAGTGCGATCGGCAGCTTGTGCCAGTCGAGAATCGAGAAGCTACCGCCGGACTGGATGAACAGATACATCAGCGCCAGCAGGAAAAGCAAGGAGCCGAACAGCGTATAGAGGAAGAACTTGAACGCGGCATAGACCCGGTTCGGACCACCCCAGACACCGATGATCAAATACAGCGGGATAAGCGAAGCTTCGAAGAAGACATAGAACAGGACACCGTCGAGCGAGGTGAAGATGCCGTTCATCAGGCCCGACATGATCAGGAAGGCCGCGTTGTATTGCGCAATCTTGTTTTGGATCACTTCCCAGCCAGCGGCAACGACGATGATCGTCACGAAGGCGTTCAGTACGACGAAGAGCATCGAAATACCGTCGACACCGAGGTGGTAATTGATATTGAAACGGGGAATCCAGCTGGAGAGCTCAACGAATTGCATGCCGCCATTGGCGACATCGAAACCGGTCCACAACGGTATGGTGACCAGGAATCCGGCCACGGCGCCGGCTAGGGCCAACATTCTGGCGAGCGGTGCGTTCCGGTCCCCCCCGGTGGTCAACACCAACAGACCGGCGAAGATCGGAATCCAGATTGCTAGAGACAGCAGCGGGTAAGTCGACATGTTATTCCTTGCTTTTCTGCGAACTATTCACGCTAGGCGCGGTTGATCCACAGAGTCATCAGCACAAAGATGCCGATAATCATCGTGAAAGCGTAGTGATAAACGTAACCGGTCTGGAACAGGCGGGTCACCGAAGAAATCCATCCAACAAGCTTGGCCGAGCCATTGACCATCAGGCCATCGATAACCGCGACGTCACCACCCCGCCACAGCGACTTGCCAAGCAAGCGGGCACCGCCGGCGAAGATGGCTTCATTGAATTTGTCAAAGTAGTACTTGTTCTCGAAAAGGGTATGGATGGCAGAGAAACGACGCTGGATGGCTGCCGGAATATCCGGCCGCTTCATGTAGAAGAACCAGGACAGGACAACCCCGGCCAAGGCCAGGAAGAAGGGCAGCGTAGTCAGGGCATGGACACCCATCGCCGAAGCGCCATGGAAATGCTCGGCGAGATGCTGCATGGCCGGGTGGGCTGCGTGGTCGATGAAGATCACGCCCTTGAAGTAATCCCCGAACACCATCGGGCCGATGGCGATGAAACCGATGGCGACCGACGGAATGGCCAGCAAGACCAAGGGCAACCAGACAACCCAAGGCGTCTCGTGCGGCTTCTGGCCGGGGGCCAGGCCATGATGATGGTCGTGAGCCACTTCCTCGTCATCATGATCCCCCTCGTGCTCGTGATGATGGGCATCATCCGCCTTGCCGAAGCGTTCCTCGCCGTGGAAAACCAGGAAGTACATCCGGAAGGAGTAGAACGCGGTGACGAAGACGCCGGCCAGCACGCAGAAATAGGCGAATCCGGCACCAGGAATATGCGACAGCGCGACGGCCTCGATGATCGAATCCTTGGAGTAGAAACCGGACAGGAAGGGCGTGCCGATCAGGGCCAGCGAACCGATCAGCGAAGTAATCCAGGTAATCGGCATGTACTTGCGCAGGCCGCCCATGTTGCGGATATCCTGGTCGTGATGCATGCCGATGATCACCGAACCGGCGGCAAGGAAGAGCAGCGCCTTGAAGAAGGCGTGCGTCATCAGGTGGAAGATGGCGACCGAGTAGGCCGACGCACCCAGCGCAACCGTCATGTAACCCAATTGGGACAACGTCGAATAGGCGACGACGCGCTTGATGTCGTTCTGGATGATGCCGAGGAAGCCCATGAACAGTGCGGTGATGGCGCCGATCACGATGACGAAGGAGAGCGCTGCGGTAGACAACTCGAACAGGGGCGACATCCGCGACACCATGAAGATGCCAGCAGTAACCATGGTCGCCGCGTGGATCAGTGCGGAAATCGGGGTGGGGCCTTCCATGGAGTCGGGCAGCCAGACGTGCAACGGAACCTGAGCCGACTTGCCCATGGCGCCGATGAACAGGCAGATGCAGGTGACCGTCATCAGGGACACGGTCGCCCAATCGCGACCTGCGAACAGGTTGATGGTCGTATCAGCCAACTCCGGTGCCTTGGCAAAAACCGTGGCGTAATCGAGCGTTCCGAAGTGGGTCAAAACCAGACCGATACCGAGAATGAACCCAAAGTCACCGACACGGTTTACCAGGAAGGCCTTCATGTTGGCGAAGATAGCCGTCGGACGGGTATACCAGAAGCCGATCAGCAGGTATGAGACCAGACCGACAGCTTCCCAACCAAAGAACAATTGCATGAAGTTGTTGCTCATCACCAGCATCAGCATGGAGAATGTGAACAACGAAATGTAGCTAAAGAAGCGGTTGTATCCAGGATCTTCCTGCATGTAGCCGATGGTGTAGATATGGACCATCAGGGAAACAAAGGTGACGACCAGCATCATCGTCGTCGTCAGCGTATCGATCAGGAAACCGACCTCGAACCGGTAGTCACCGCTGGTCAACCAGGTATAGACGGTGCCATTGAAAGTATGGCCAGCCTGGACATCCATGAAAATCAACACCGACACGACGAAGGCTATAGCTACCCCGGCGATGGTCGCGGTGTGGGCAACCCAGCGCGGGATCACCCGACAGAAAAGACCGGCGATCATAGCGCCGACTAGGGGCGCCATGGGCACGAGCAGATACAGTTTTTGCATTTCCATGTTTAACCCTTCAGGCTGCCCAGATCATCCACATGGATGCTCTTGAGGTTACGGAACAGCACGATCAGGATGGCCAGACCAATTGCCGATTCAGCTGCGGCAACGGTCAGGATGAAGAACACGAAGATCTGGCCAGAGATATCCTGGAGGTAATGCGAAAAAGCCACGAAATTCATGTTGACCGAAAGAAGCATCAACTCGATGGCCATCAGCAACACCAGAAGATTTTTCCGGTTCAGGAATATGCCGACGATGCTGATGGCGAATAGGATCGCGCCCAGAATCAGGAAATGCGAGAGTGACAAAGTAAGCATTGGGGCCTCGGTGTTCAGTCTTTTTCAACCGGCATCTGCAGGACGCGCATTCGATCCTTCGCCTTGACGAAAACCTGCTGATTGGGGTTGGTGTACTTGGATTTCTTGGGCCCGCGGTAAGTCAGTACGATTGCCGCGATCATGCCGACCAGCAACACGATGGAAGCCAACTCGAACGGATAGACATACTCACTGAACATCAACGCCCCGATTTCCTTGGTGTTTGATACACCGGCCGGAACCATGGCATCGGCAGCCGCCACCTGGAAATATTTACTACCCAGAACCAACCCCATTTCCATGACCATCAACATCCCGACCAGGGCTCCAAGAGGCAGGTAATTCCAGAATCCCTGGCGAATCTTGTCGATATTGATATCGAGCATCATGACCACGAACAGGAAAAGCACCATTACGGCGCCGACATAGACCAGGATCAGGGCGATGGCCAGAAACTCCGCTTGCAACAGTGCCCAGATGCCACCGCAGGTGAAAAATGCGAGAATCAAATGAAGCGCAGCGTGAATTGGATTGCGCGCGGTAATGACCCGCAGACTGGCAAAAATCAAAATCGCCGACAGGAAATAAAAAACAGCTGTTTGAATATCCATCACAGGCACCTGTTAACGATAAGAGGCATCAAGCGCACGATCCTCGGCGATCTGTGCCTCGTAACGGTCGCCATTCGCCAGCAGCATTTGCTTGGTGTAGTAAAGATCGCCGCGCTTCTCACCGTGGTATTCGAAAATCCGGGTTTCAACCACAGCATCGACAGGGCATGCCTCTTCACAGAAACCGCAAAAAATGCACTTGGTCAAATCGATGTCGTAGCGAGTCGTACGACGGGACCCATCGTCACGGGGCTCGGCTTCGATGGTTATCGCCAAAGCCGGGCAAACCGCTTCGCACAATTTGCAGGCGATACAACGCTCCTCGCCGTTAGGGTAACGGCGCAGCGCATGCAGGCCGCGAAACCGGAAACTTTGCGGCGTCTTTTCTTCCGGATACTGGACCGTAATCTTCCGGGCGAAAAAATACCGCCCGGTAACTGACATTCCTTTCAGCAATTCCTTGAGGAAGAGGCTGTTGAAGACTTCCTTCATCGAACCCATGAGTCTCCCCTCACTTCCAGATATTCAGCGGCGACATCATCCAGACGCCGACGACAACCAGCCAGATCAGACAGATCGGCAAAAAGACTTTCCAGCCCAAACGCATCAGCTGATCGTAGCGATAGCGCGGGAATGTCGCCCGGAACCACAAGAAGAGCAGAAGAATGAAAGACATCTTGGCCAAAAGCCAGACGATGCCGTCGGGGAGGAATCCGACCGGGGAGGCCCACCCGCCCAGGAACATCAGCGAAGTCAGGGCAGCCACCAGAATCATGTTGGCATATTCAGCCAAGAAGAAGACCGCGAAAGCCATACCGGAATATTCGACATGGAAACCAGCAACGATTTCCGACTCGCCTTCAGCCACGTCAAACGGGGCCCGGTTCAATTCCGCCGTTCCGGAAATCAGGTAAACAATGAACATCGGCAGGAGCGGTAGCCAGTTCCAGGAGAGAAAGTTCAACCCCATATCGGCGAAACGCCCCTGATTCTGCACATTAACGATATCCACCAGATTCAGGCTGTTGGAAACCATGAGTATGCAGATGAGCGAGAAGCCCATCGAAATTTCGTAGGACACCATTTGGGCGGCCGAACGCATGGCACCAAGAAAGGCATATTTTGAGTTGGATGCCCAACCGGAAAGGATAACGCCATACACCCCCATGGAGGTGATCGCCATGATGTACAGAAGGCTGGCATCGATATTGGCGAGCACCAGGGTGTCGGTAAAAGGCACGACAGCCCATGCGGCCAAGGCGGGGGCGATGGCCAGCATCGGTGCAATGACGAAAATTGCCTTGTTGGCCTTGCCCGGCACGATGATTTCTTTGAGCAAAAGCTTAAGGCCATCGGCGATCGGCTGGATCAGCCCCCAGGGTCCGACCCGGTTCGGACCTATACGAACCTGCATATAGCCGATCACCTTGCGCTCTGCCCATGTCAGGTAGGCAACGCTAAGCATGAGCGGCGCTACGATCAGGACAATTTTCAACAGTGTCCACACGGCAGGCCATGCACCACCGAAGATTCCTTGTCCAAAACTCATCAGTGCGTCCATTTATGCACGCTCCACAGAAATTGGGCCAAACATATCTCCTAGCTTCGCGGTAGTGACGTGTGCCGCGGAAACGCGTACGCATCCCTTGGGCACGTTACCGTCAGCCTGGACTACCAAGCTCGTTTCACCACTGTCCTGCTTGACGCGCACGGTCGACTTGTCGGCAATACCCAGTTCTGCCAACGTTAGCTCGTTGATGCGAGCTGTCGGAGCCTTGGCATCGGCAGTCTGCTGCAAAGCGGGCGCTCGACGGGCCATCGGATCGGCGAAGTTGATCGGAACATCGGCAATTCGCTGCAGTCCGGTTGCCGGAACAGCCGGAATGACGAGCGAAACGGTGGTCAGATCGTTGTTAAGACCGGAGGCAAACTCGACGTCCTTGCCAATAATTTCGTCACGAACCTCTTCACTTGAGGTATAGCCAAAACCATCGAGATTCAGCACGTTACCGAGTACGCGCAGGAGCTTCCAGGCCGGACGGGTATTGCCCGAAGGCTTGGTAACACCATTGAAGCTCTGCACTCGCCCCTCGGTATTGACGAAGGTTCCAGAGGTTTCGGTATAAGGCGAGATGGGCAACAGCACGTCGGCAAATTCGAGCGCTGGCGCATGCTTGAAGGCCGACATATACACGACCAAGCTAGCCTGCTTCAACGCGCTCACAGCCAGTTGCGGGTTGGCGCAATCGAATTCCGGCTCAACCCCCATCAGGACATAGGCTTTGCGTGGCTTCTCGAACATCTGGCGGGCATTGGCACCGGACGGCAACGCACCGGCCACATAGCCACCCACGGTATTCGCCCCTTCGCCCAAGAAACCAATGGTGGCGCCGGTCAGTTTGCCAAGATCGACGGCCAGAGCATGCAACTGCGCGGCATCAGCAGATTGGGTGGCAACGTTGCCGAGGAAGATGGCACGTTTTTCTCCATCGACCAAGCTTTGGGCGATCTTCTTGCTGGTGTCGCAGACAGCCACCGATTCGATCCCGGCAGGAACTGCAACCGACATGATCTCTGCCGTCGCCTTGACGATAGCAGCCAGTGAGCTGACCAAGTGCGCAGGGGAAACCGTCAGGCGAGCGTGAAAATTAATCAGCTGATCGTCACCGGCGACAGTCAACAGGCTGACCTTGGCGAATTTTTTTGCCGCCTGGCGCAAGCGTTGAGCGATCAATGGATGATCCTTGCGCAGGAAGGAGCCAACAACCAAGGCCCCATCCAAATCCTTGATGTCGGAAAGGCGCATCCCCAACCAAGGAGTACCGGCGCGTTTCGAATCATTCGAAAAATCGATCTGGCGTGGGCGGAAATCGATATTGCCGCTACCCAGCCCCTTCATGACCTTGCCGAGAAGGAACAGTTCTTCCACGGTCGAGCTTTGGGCCGCCAATGCGGCCAAAGCATCTCCACCATTTTCGCGGGCAACATCCTTAAGGCCGTGAGCGACGTAATCAAGAGCGACGTTCCAGTCGACTTCTTTCCACTCCCCGCCCTGCTTGACCATAGGCTTGGTCAGACGCTCATCCGAACTCAGCGCCTGGTAGGAGAAGCGCTCCTTGTCGGAGATCCAGCACTCGTTAACATCTTCATTCTCACGCGGAAGAACGCGCATCACATTGTCATGCTTGACCTGGATAACTAGGTTGGCGCCAACCGAATCATGCGGGCTAACCGACTTGCGGCGCTGTAGTTCCCAAGAACGGGCGGTGTATCGGAACGGCTTCGAGGTCAGGGCACCGACCGGACAGAGATCGATCATATTCCCCGACAGTTCTGAGTCGACCGAGCGGCCAACGAAAGTCATGATCTCCGAATGCATGTTGCGGTTGCCCATACCCAGTTCCATGATCCCGGCGATTTCCTGGCCGAAACGCACGCAACGTGTACAGTGAATGCATCGGCTCATTTCCTCCATGCCGACTAGCGGCCCGACATCCTTGTGGAAGACAACGCGCTTTTCCTCGGTATAGCGGCTCTTCATCGGTCCGTAGCCAACAGACATGTCCTGCAGTTGGCATTCGCCACCCTGGTCACAAATTGGGCAATCCAGCGGATGGTTGATGAGCAGGAACTCCATCACACCCTTCTGGGCCTTTACGGCCAATTCGGAATGAGTGAACACCTTCATGCCATTGGTTACCGGTGTGGCACAAGCGGGCAAAGGCTTCGGGGCCTTCTCCACCTGCACCAGACACATGCGGCAGTTGGCGGCGATCGAAAGTTTTTTGTGGTAGCAGAAATGCGGAATGTAAACCCCAACCTGCTGCGCGGCGTCCATCACCGTGCTGCCATCGGGCACTTGCGCCTTTTTGCCGTCGATCTCGATTTCTAGCATGTCGCTACCTTGTAGCCTGACTTTTCGTCGTTAATTTCGTTTCAACCCGCGCCGTTCAGGCCGGAATCTTGTGGAAGCCGCTACCAGCCCATTGCACGTCTTTGGGAACCAGGCAGCTCTTGTTTTCGATGTGATACTCGAACTCCTTGCCAAAGTGCTTGATAAAACTCTGCACCGGGAAAGCAGCAGCGTCGCCAAGCGCGCAGATGGTACGTCCCGCAATATTGCCGAGAACACTGTTCAGGAGATCCAAATCTTCGGGCTTGCCAAGACCGTTCTCGATGCGATGTACGACCTTGTACATCCACGAGGTTCCTTCGCGACAAGGCGTACATTGGCCGCAAGACTCCTCGTAATAGAAGAAGGACAAGCGCTCCAGCGCCTTGACCATACAGACCGTCTCATCCATGACAATGACCGCGCCGGAGCCGAGCATCGACCCACCCTTGCTGATCGAGTCGTAGTCCATGGTGCAATCCATTATGACTTCGCCAGGCATTACAGGTGCCGATGAACCACCGGGGATGACCGCCTTGAGCTTGCGCCCGCCACGCATCCCACCACACATTTCGAGCAGGGTGGCAAAAGGTGTGCCGAGCGGGATTTCGTAGTTACCCGGACGATTGACATGACCGGAGACTGAGAACAACTTGGTGCCCCCGTTGTTCGGCTTGCCCAGATTGAGGAACTCCTCACCGCCCATCTTCAGGATAAAGGGAATGGAAGCGAAGGTTTCGGTGTTGTTGATCGTCGTCGGCTTCCCATAGAGGCCGAAAGAAGCCGGGAACGGCGGCTTGAAGCGCGGCTGGCCCTTCTTGCCTTCGATCGACTCGAGCAAGGCCGTTTCTTCGCCGCAGATATAAGCACCGTAGCCGTGATGGGCAAACAGTTCGAAATTGAAACCCGAGCCGAGAATGTTCTGACCGATGAAGCCGGCAGCACGCGCTTCGTCGAGGGCTTCTTCAAAACGTTTGTACTCATGCCAGACTTCGCCGTGCACATAGTTGTAACCACGGTTCGCGCCCATCGCATAGGCGGCGATAGCCATCCCTTCGATGACGGAATGCGGGTTGTAACGCATGATGTCGCGGTCCTTGAAGGTCCCCGGCTCACCCTCATCGGTATTGCAGACGACATACTTGTCGCCCGGGAAGGAGCGCGGCATAAAGGACCACTTCAGGCCAGTCGGGAAGCCAGCGCCGCCGCGGCCGCGCAGCACCGATTTCTTGACTTCGCTAATGACGTCTTCCTGGGTCATCTTGCTTTCCAGGATGCGCTTCAACTGGGCATAACCGCCACGGGCAACGTAATCCTTGAGGCGCCAGGTGTTGTCGCCATCCAGCCCCTCCATCAGAACGCCGTTGATCGAACCAAGCATGGCCATTATTTGCACTCCTCAAGCAGCTTGTCGATCTGTTCCGGATGCATGTGGCTGCACATCGAGCGGTTGTTGACGATAAATACGGGCGCATCGCCACAAGCGCCCATGCACTCACCTTCCTTCAACGTGAACTTGCCGTCCGGCGTCGTCTCACCGTAACCGACACCGAGCTTCTGCTGGAGATATTCACCGGCATGGTAGCCACCGGAGAGTGCACAGGGCAGATTGGTACAGACCGTGATCTTGTATTTGCCGACCGGTTTCAGGTCGTACATGTTGTAGAAAGAGGCCACCTCGTAGGCCGCGATCGGCGGCATACCAAGATAATTGGCCACTGCCTCAATGGCTTCAGGTGGCAACCAACCAAGTTCTTCCTGAGCGTGGGCAAGGCAAGCCATAGATGCCGACTGTTTCTGGTCGCCAGGATACTTGGCGACCTCGCGGGCGAATTTCTGGAGGGTTTCAGCGGAAAACATCAGCGGTCGATCTCGCCAAAAACAATATCTTGGGAACCGATAATCGTAACGACGTCGGCGATCATGTGGCCCCTGGACATTTCGTCCAGGCCGGCCAGGTGGACAAAACCCGGAGCACGGATCTTCATGCGGTAAGGCTTGTTCGCACCATCGGAAACAAAGTAGATGCCGAATTCACCCTTGGGATGCTCGACAGCCGCATAGGCCTCTCCTGCGGGAACATGGATGCCTTCAGTGAAGAGCTTGAAGTGGTGAATCAACTCCTCCATGTTGGTCTTCATGTTTTCACGCGGCGGAGGGGCCACCTTGTTGTTGTCGGTTATTACCGGACCGGGATTCTTGCGTAGCCACTCGATGCATTGCTTGATGATGCGATTCGACTGCAACATCTCTTCCATGCGCACCAGATAGCGGTCATAACTATCCCCATTGAGGCCAACGGGAATATCGAAATCCACCTTGTCGTAGGCGGCGTAAGGCTGCTTTTTGCGCAAATCCCAAGCGATACCCGAACCGCGAAGCATCGCCCCCGAGAAACCCATTTGTAGCGCGCGCTCCGGCGACACAACCCCCACATTGACCAAGCGCTGCTTCCAGATACGGTTATCTGTCAATAAGGTGTGATATTCGGAATGATAGGTCGGGAAACGATTGGTGAAATCTTCGAGGAAATCAAGAAGCGAACCGCTGCGATTGTCGTTCTTTGCCGCCGCTTTCTTGGCGTTGGTCCAAGTGGATTCCTGATACTGCGGCATGCGATCCGGCAGATCGCGATATACACCACCCGGACGATAGTATGCTGCATGCATCCGCGCGCCGGAGACCGCCTCGTAAACATCCATGAGATCTTCGCGCTCGCGGAAGGTGTACAACGCCATCGTCATCGCACCAACGTCCAGCGCATGACAACCGATCCACAGCAAATGATTGAGGATACGCGTAACCTCGTCGAACATCGTGCGGATGTACTTGCCGCGCTCTGGCACATCAATGCCAAGCAACTTTTCTGTCGCCAAGCAATAGGCATGCTCGTTACACATCATCGACACGTAGTCGAGGCGATCCATATAGGGAACGGATTGGACCCAGGTGCGGGTTTCGGCCAACTTCTCGGTAGCGCGGTGCAAGAGGCCAATATGCGGATCAGCGCGCTGCACAACTTCGCCGTCCAGTTCGAGCACCAGGCGCAGCACACCGTGTGCCGCCGGGTGCTGCGGACCAAAATTCAGAGTGAAATTGCGGATATCAGCCATGTGCCGGATCCCCGTAGGTGTCTTCGCGCACGATGCGCGGGGTGTTCTCGCGAGGCTCGATGGTGACCGGTTGATAAATCACACGAGCCTGATCGGGGTCGTAACGCATTTCGACGTGGCCGGAAATCGGGAAGTCCTTCCGGAAAGGGTGGCCGATGAAACCGTAATCGGTCAGGATGCGACGCAGGTCGTCGTGACCAACGAAGGCTATGCCATAGAGATCAAAGGCTTCACGCTCGAACCAGTTGGCACTGGCCCACACCCCGGTAATCGATGCCATCGACGGAAAACCATCATCTTCCGCAAAAGCACGCACACGCAAACGCCAGTTGTGCGCCACGGAAAGCAAATGAACCACGACGGCATAACGAGCACCCTGCCAGGCCCCATCGCCATAAACCGAGTAATCGACGCCACAGAGGTCGATCATTTCCTCAAAGCCAAATGCAGACTGGTCGCGCAACTCCGTCATCACGCCCAGATAGTCAGCCGCAGCGACCTCTATGGTTACCTCACCCAGCACGCATTTCAGGGACTTGATCCTCTCCCCGAAGTGCTCCTGCAAATTTTGACTAAGCGTTTCCAGCTTGGCAGACATATCGAATCAGCCTTGGCAATTAACGAGCTATGGTATTGGTACGACGAATCTTGTTCTGCAACTGGATGATCCCGTAGATCAGCGCTTCAGCAGTCGGGGGACACCCGGGAACATAGATATCTACCGGAACGATTCGGTCACACCCCCGAACAACGGAATACGAGTAGTGGTAATAACCACCGCCGTTGGCACACGAACCCATGGAAATCACCCAGCGCGGCTCCGCCATCTGGTCATAAACCTTGCGCAATGCCGGCGCCATTTTATTGGTTAATGTTCCGGCGACGATCATCACGTCGGACTGACGAGGACTTGGACGAAAGACAACACCAAACCGGTCAAGGTCATACCGGGACACGCCGGCGTGAATCATCTCAACAGCACAACACGCGAGACCAAAAGTCATGGGCCACATCGAACCGGTACGCATGTAGTTGATCAGCTTATCAGCGGTCGTTGTGACAAAACCCTCTTGCAGAACACCTTCAATAGCCATATCCGAGCCCTATTCCCACTCAAGCGCGCCTTTGGCCCAGGCGTAAATATAGCCAACGACCAGAATGGCAACGAACACCATCATTTCAACAAAACCGAACAATTTGATCGACTCTGTCGCGACAATATCCTTGAAAATTGTCGCCCACGGAAACAGGAAGGCAACTTCGAGATCGAACAGAATGAAGAGAATGGCAATCAGGTAGTAGCGCACATCGAACTTCATGCGCGCATCTTCGAATGCCTCGAAGCCACACTCGTATGGTGATAGCTTTTCCGGGTCCGGACGGCTGGGAGCGAGAATAAAGCCCATCGCAACAGGCAGCACCCCGACTGCAACCCCAACCAAAACGAACATCAGGATTGGAAAGTAGTTTTCCATGATCCGCCGCCAATATTCAGTTTCTTGTTCGAAACAGCGAGCCTTTTCCAGGCCACTGCCCCAGTTTATGGTGCCGACGGCGAGACTCGAACTCGCACAGCTTGCGCCACTACCCCCTCAAGATAGCGTGTCTACCAATTTCACCACGTCGGCACGTCTTTTTTGGCCTCCCGGAAGGACTTGCCACCAGAAAGCCACCTTGCGTTACTTCGGTATATCTATTGCCTTGGAACCCACATCAACAGAGCCAGCCGGCGATTCGCCACCCACCGGAGCAGGCTGCGAAACAGTCTGCGATTGTACCGGTTCTTGCATGACACTGCCAGCCGTTTTTGGCTTGGTCGACCCCATATAGGCCAAGGCCAGGCTGGTAGAAAAAAAGACAGCGGCCAGGACACCGGTAGTCCGACTCAGGAAATTGGCCGACCCAGTAGCCCCAAAAAGACTACCCGAAGCACCGCTCCCGAACGCCGCCCCCATGTCAGCACCCTTGCCATGCTGCATCAATACCAGCCCAATGATGACAACCGCCACCAATATATGGACCGTCAATACGAGAGAAAATAACCAGTTCATTTTATAAGCCCATCAACCTGCCGCCTGGCAAATCGCCAGAAAGTCGTCTGCAACCAAGGCAGCCCCACCGATCAAGCCTCCATCGATGTCAGCCTGCCCAAACAATTCTTTCGCATTCTGCGGATTGACACTTCCGCCATACAAAATACGCAACCCCTTAGCCACGACGGGATCAGCATCGGCCAAGCGAGCACGGATCGATGCATGCACAGCCTGCGCCTGATCCGGAGACGCCGTCACCCCGGTGCCGATAGCCCAAACCGGCTCGTAGGCCAACACCGAATTGGCCAACGCCTGCACACCAAGGCGATTGACCACCGCCCACACCTGCCTGGCCACCACTTCATCGGTCACCCCGGCGCGGCGCTCTTCAAGAGACTCACCGACACAAAGCACCGGCCTCATGCCCACCCTCTGAACCGCCTCGAACTTGGCAGCCACCAGTTCGTCACTCTCAGCGAACAACACCCGGCGCTCGGAATGCCCAACCAAGACATGGCTGCAACCGAACTCTGCCAGCATTCCAGCCGACACCTCACCGGTGAACGCACCGCCATCATGCTCACTGACCGACTGCGCCCCGAGCGTAACGACCGTGTCACGCACAAGGCCGCCCACCTGAGCCAAGTAGGGGTAAGGCGGGCAGACGACGACATCGCACACCAATCCCTCGACATTAGCGGCGATTCGATCAAGCAGCACGGCGTTCTGCTGGAGGCTCCCGTGCATTTTCCAGTTGCCTGCAACGAGCTTTCTACGCATGTACTGGAGATTCCGTTGGCGAAAAACCTTCGAATTATAGCGACCGGTCGTTTTTTCGGTCAATACGATTTAAGGAATCAAACGAACTATGCAGCCGCTTCACGCACCGTACCGGCGAGTTCCTCGGCAGCCCGCGTAACCTCCTCGGCATCCTCGCCCTCGACCATGACACGCAACAAAGGCTCGGTTCCCGAAGGTCTCAGCAGCACCCTGCCCCGCCCGTTGAGTTCCGCCTCGGTCTTGGCCAAGGCAGCAGTGATGACAGGATGCTCCTTCCACGAAAAGCCGCGTGCCACCGGAACATTGATCAAGCGCTGGGGGTACAGGGCCAAACCACCCAGCAAGCCCCTGAGGTCACCCCCGACTTCGCGCAGCGCCGCCAGGACCTGCAATGCCGCGACGATTCCATCCCCCGTCGTATGGCGATCGAGGGCGAGGATATGGCCGGAATTTTCACCGCCATACAACCATCCCTTTTCGTTGAGCATTTCAATCACATAGCGGTCACCGACCGCGGCGCGGGCGAAGGGGATGTTAGCATTTCCCAAGGCATGCTCGAGCGCGAGGTTGCTCATCAGGGTGCCGACCACGCCTTTTACCTGCGCCGTGCGGGCACGGCTCTGCACGATAGCATACAACAACTGGTCGCCGTCGTAGAGATTGCCGTCGGCATCGACCATCTGCAAACGGTCGGCATCGCCATCCAGCGCCACGCCAAGATCCGCCTGATTGGCCAACACGGCCTCGCGCAGCGCGGCGGGCGCCGTTGCCCCGACGCCATCGTTGATATTCAGGCCGTTCGGCTGTACGCCGACTGAAACGACCTCGGCCCCAAGTTCGTGGAAAACGCTTGGCGCAATGTGGTAGGCCGCGCCATGGGCGCAATCGACGACGATTTTCAGGCCGCGCAAATCGAATGCCGTCGGGAAGGTGCTTTTACAGAACTCGATATATCGACCCCGGGCATCCTCGATTCGCCTGACCCGACCGAGGTCGGCGGGAGACACACAGACCATGGGCTGATCAATAGCCGCCTCGATGGCATATTCCACGCGGTCGGGCAACTTGGTGCCTTGCGCGGAGAAGAATTTGATGCCGTTATCGTAATACGGGTTGTGGGATGCCGAGATAACGATGCCAGCCTGCAGGCGCAAGGCTCGGGTCAGATAGGCGACAGCCGGAGTCGGCAAGGGCCCGACCAGGATGACCTCGACCCCCGCCGCCGACAAACCAGCCTCCAATGCCGATTCGAGCATGTAGCCGGACAGCCGAGTATCCTTGCCGATCAGCACCGTGGGCCGCTCCCCGGGCGGCATTCCACCTTGATCGAGCAACACGCGTCCAGCCGCATAACCCAGACGCATGACAAACTCCGGCGTAATCGGCGATTTCCCGACCCGCCCACGCACACCGTCGGTACCAAAGTATTTCCTGCTCATCTCTCACCTTTTTCGATTGCCGACCACACCGCCAAAACATCGGCGGTTGGGGCCACATCATGCACACGTAGTATTTTCGCACCTTTTTGGGCGGCAATGAGCGCTGCGCCAAGACTTGCTGCCAGCCGTTGGTCAACGGTGCGCCCGGTAATGCTGCCGAGCATCGATTTCCTCGACAGCCCGACCAGAATCGGCAGTTGGCCCGCCATTCCTGCGGTCAACGCCCGAAACAGGGCCAGATTGTGATCCAGCGTTTTGCCGAAGCCGAAGCCAGGATCGACCACAATCCGCTCGTCGTCGATACCGGCGGCGCGGCAGCGATCGACCGCTACCGCCAGAAAATCTCGGACTTCAGCCACGACGTCGGTGTAGGCCGGCTGCTGCTGCATGTTGAGCGGCGAACCCTGCATGTGCATGACGCAGACCGCACAATGGCTGCCCGCCACGGCCGCCAGAGCATCGGTGTTGGCCATGCCGCTAATGTCGTTGATCATCGAGGCGCCGGCCTCGAGCGCCGCCCGCATTACCGCAGGCTTGTAGGTATCGACCGAGATCGGCACACCCCAGGTGGACACCTCGCGCAGGACGGGGAGGAGGCGCCGCAGCTCTTCGTCTTCCGGGGTCGGCACCGCGCCGGGACGGGATGACTCCGCACCGATATCGAGAATGTCGGCCCCGGCCTCCAGTTGTTCACGGGCATGGGCAATGGCACGGTCAACGCGCCCCACCAGACCGTCTCCGGAAAACGAATCGGGGGTTAGATTGACGATGCCCATCAACAACGGGCGATCGAGCTCAAGGCGATAAGTGCCGCAGCGAAGTACCGGCATGATTCAAAAAAAGAAAAGGCCGGGAAACCCCGGCCGGATGATTCGAAAAGAACTCAGGCGGTGGCTGGAGCGCTCGGTTCCGCACCCGGCTTGTCGCCGGGCTCGGACGGCCGAATGGCGCTCGGCGACGGCTTCGGCGGGCGCGGCGACTTGCCGGCCATGATGTCGTCGATCTGGTCGGCATCGATGGTTTCCCATTCGAGCAAGGCCTTGGTCATCGCCTCGACCTTGTCGCGATTCTCGTCGAGCAGCTTGCGGGCCAGCGCATATTGCTCGTCGATGATACGCCGGATCTCGGCGTCGACCTTCTGCATGGTCGCTTCCGAGACGTTCTTGTGCTGGGTCACCGAACGGCCGAGGAAGACCTCGCCCTCGTTCTCGCCGTAGACCATGACGCCGAGATCGGACATGCCGTAGCGGGTGACCATGTCACGCGCCATCGACGTGGCACGCTCGAAATCGTTGGAAGCCCCGGTCGTCATCTGGTTCATGAACAACTCCTCGGCGATGCGCCCGCCGAAGAGCACGGCGATGCGGCTCATCAGGTACTGGCGATCGTAGGCATAGCGATCCTGCTCCGGCAACTGCATGGTCAGGCCGAGGGCGCGACCGCGCGGGATGATGGTGACCTTGTGCACCGGGTCGGACTTCGGCACCAGTTTGGCGACCACGGCATGACCGGACTCGTGATAGGCCGTGTTCATCTTTTCTTCCTCGGTCATCACCATGCTGCGACGCTCGGCGCCCATCATGATCTTGTCCTTGGCCATTTCGAAGTCGTCCATGTCCACCAGGCGCTTATTGCGACGGGCGGCGAACAGCGCGGCCTCGTTGACCAGATTGGCCAGGTCGGCGCCGGAAAATCCGGGGGTGCCGCGGGCGATGACGTCGGCCTTGATGTCGCCGGCGATCGGCACCTTGCGCATGTGCACCTTGAGAATTTCCTCGCGACCGCGGATATCGGGCAGGGGGACGACGACCTGGCGGTCGAAACGGCCCGGGCGCAGCAAGGCCGGGTCGAGGATGTCGGGACGGTTGGTGGCGGCGATGACGATGATGCCCGAGTGGCCCTCGAAGCCGTCCATCTCGACCAGCAGTTGGTTCAGCGTCTGCTCGCGCTCGTCGTTGCCGCCGCCCAGGCCGGCACCGCGGTGGCGACCGACGGCGTCGATTTCATCGATGAAGATGATGCACGGGGCGTGCTTCTTGGCGTTCTCGAACATGTCGCGGACGCGGGCCGCACCGACGCCGACGAACATCTCGACGAAGTCGGAACCGGAAATACTGAAGAAGGGCACCTTGGCTTCGCCGGCAATGGCCTTGGCGAGCAGGGTCTTGCCGGTACCCGGGCTGCCGACCATGAGGACGCCCTTGGGAATGCGGCCGCCGAGCTTCTGGAATTTGGAGGGATCGCGCAGGAAATCGACGATTTCCTGAACCTCTTCCTTGGCCTCGTCGCAACCGGCGACGTCGACGAAGGTGATGGTGTTCTGGGCCTCGTCGGTCATGCGCGCCTTCGACTTGCCGAAGGAGAAGGCGCCGCCCTTGCCGCCGCCCTGCATCTGGCGCATGAAGAAGACCCAGACGCCGATCAGCAGCAACATCGGGAACCAGCTGACGAACAGGTTCATCAGGAAGGACGGTTCCTCTTCGGGCCGGGCCTCGATCTTGACACCGCTCTTCAGCAGATCGGAAACCAGCCACAGATCCGGCGGCGCATAGGAAGTGATGCGCTTGCCTTCCGACGTGGTCGCTTTCAGCGTGCGGCCTTCCATGACCACCTTCGAGATGCGGCCGGCGTTCACCTCCTCGATGAACTGCGAGTATTCGATCGCACCGGTCGCAACCTGCCGGCTGTTGAACTGGTTGAAGACCGTCATCAGCACCAGGCCGATGACCAGCCAGATTGCGAGGTTTTTGAACATGTTGTTCAAGCTTGCTCTCCTTCTACTGCTTCGAGCGATAAAAATGCCATTCTAAACAAAACTCTCAGTGCAATGTACGCCCGAGCAAATAAAGCTCGGGGCTGCGATCACGCGAAGCGTCCGGCTTGCGCACGGCAACCGACTTGAAGGTTTCCCGCATCTGCTGCAAAAAGCGCTCGTAGTCGGTGCCTTGGAAAACTTTGACCAGAAAGGCGCCATCCGGTTTCAAATGGGCCCGGGAAAACTCCAGGCCCAGTTCGGCCAGATGCATGACGCGCGCTTGATCGACCAAGGGCACACCGGACATATTGGGGGCCATGTCCGACATTACAAGCCCGACCCGCCGTTCGCCCAGTTTTTCTTCCAGTTGGCGCAGCACGTCGTCCTCGCGGAAATCGCCCTGGATGAAGTGCACGCCGTGAATCGGCTCCATCTCGAGAAGATCGAGCGCGAAGACCAGGCCGCTATCGCCGACCCGTTTGACGGCCACCTGCGACCAGCCGCCCGGCGTCGCGCCGAGGTCGACGGCGACCTCGCCGCGCTTGAGCAGCTTGTCCTTGTCGTCGATCTCCATCAGCTTGAAGGCGGCGCGCGAACGCCAGCCTTCCTTCCTGGCCAGCTGGACGTAGGGGTCATTGACATGCTCGCGCATCCAGGCTTTGCTGGTTCTGGTTCTTTTCATTCGGTAAAATGCCGTTTTTGAAAGGTTTACTATGCTGCAATTATCGTCCGCCCAACGCCGCGCACTGCGCGCCCAGGCCCACGGCCTGAATCCCGTCGTCTCGATCGCCGAAAACGGCCTGACCGACTCGGTGCTCAAGGAAATCGACGTCTGCCTCAAGGCCCACCAGTTGATCAAGATCCGCGTCTATGGCGACAGCCGCGACGATCGCCTGGCCTACTACCAACAAATCTGCGAGCAACTCGACGCCGCCCAGGTCCAGCATATCGGCAAGCTGCTCGTCGTCTTCCGTCCGGCCCCGGACGACGCTGCTGCGGTCAACCCGAAAAAAACCGCAAAATCGAAAAACACGACGGCCGCGTCCCGCCAGACCAAGCGCAGCCACCAAGGCTGATCACCGCAGCCCGCGCCCGCTCCACACCACCAGCCACAAACCCAGCAGACTCTGCGCCAGGTAGAGGATGCTGGAAATCCCATGCCAGGCCGCGAAGCGGTCGCGCAGCACGCTTTCCATCACTGCGCGGGGCAAGGCGTCGAGCTTGAGTTGCGCCATCAGCGGCTGGATGCCGAACAGACTGATCGCCGCCATCGCCGCCATGCCGAGCACCAGCCAGAACACGCTGCATTTGAAGGCCTGGCCGCCCCACCGCCCGAACAGGAAGACGACCAGATAGGCCGTCGCCCCCAGGCCGACCCAGGCGATCAGCGCAAACAGCTTGCCGGCGACGATGCCGGCCAGTTGCCGGTCGCCGAGGCTGGAAAAAAGCACGGGCGCCACCAGGTAGCCGATGATCCACAGGCCGCCGACCCACAGGGTGATGGCGACCAGATAGAAAGCTTCGGTCAGGCGGCGCATCGTCTCACTCGTAGCGGACGTCGATGATTTCGTACTCGCGCAGGCCGCCCGGTGCCTGGACCTGGGCGATATCGCCGGCGTACTTGCCGATGACAGCCCGGGCCACCGGCGAATTGACCGAGATCTTGCCGATCTTGAGGTCGGCCTCGTCTTCGCCGACGATCTGGTAGGTCACCGTGTCGCCCGAATCCTGGTCTTCCATGTCGACCGTGGCGCCGAAGACGCAACGGCCGTCGGCATCGAGCAGCTTCGGATCGATGATCTGGGCATTCGACAGCTTGCCCTCGACCTCGGCGATGCGCCCCTCGATGAAACCCTGGCGCTCCTTGGCGGCATCGTACTCGGCGTTTTCGGACAGGTCGCCGTGCGAACGCGCTTCGGCGATGGCGCCGATCACCCACGGGCGATCCACCGTCTTCAGACGGTGCAGTTCTTCACGCAGCTTTTCGGCACCGGCAACGGTCAGCGGAATTTTGCTCATGATTTTTCCTGCAAAAAGCAAAACCGCCGGCGCCCGAAAACGGGGCAGCCCGGCGGTTCAGGTTGGTCTTAGTGAAGCTGCTCGTGCAGCGCCTGGATCGGGTACACCACCAGCTCGCCGAGATGGCGAATGCCTTCGGCGGCCGCCTCGGCACCCCAGATCGTCGTGTACATGGTCACCCGCGCCAGCAGGCCGGTGGTCCGGATCGAACGCGAATCGTTGATGGCCCCGCGCTTTTCCTCGACGGTATTGATGATCAAGGCAATTTCATTGTTCTTGATCATGTCGACGATGTGCGGACGACCCTCGGTCACCTTGTTCACCGACTGCACCGGCAGGCCGGCCGCCTCGATGGCGTGAGCCGTGCCGCGCGTCGCCACCAGCTGGAAGCCGGCTTCATTGAGGTGGCGGGCGATCTCGATGGCCTTGGCCTTGTCGCTGTCCTTGACCGACAGGAAGACCTTGCCGGCCGTCGGCAGCTTGACGCCGGCCGCCAGTTGCGACTTGACGAAAGCCTCGGCGAAGGTGACGCCGACGCCCATGACTTCGCCAGTCGACTTCATTTCCGGGCCGAGAATGGTGTCGACCCCGGGGAACTTGACGAAGGGGAAAACGGCTTCCTTGACCGAGAAATACGGCGGCACGACTTCGCCGCCAATGCCCTGCGTTGCGAGGCTCTTGCCCGACATGCAGCGAGCGGCGATCTTGGCCAGCTGCAGGCCGGTCGCCTTGGAGACGTAGGGCACGGTACGCGAGGCGCGCGGATTGACTTCGAGCACGTAGACGTCCTCGTCCTTGATGGCGAACTGGACGTTCATCAGGCCGCAGACATTCAGCGCCTTGGCCATCAGCCGGGTCTGCCGGCGCAGTTCATCCTGGACAGCGGCCGACAGCGAATACGGCGGCAGCGAGCAGGCCGAGTCGCCGGAGTGCACGCCAGCCTGTTCGATGTGCTCCATGACGCCGCCGATGATCACTTCCTCGCCATCGGACAGGGCATCGACGTCGCACTCGACGGCATCGTTGAGGAAGCGGTCGAGCAGCACCGGCGAATCGTTGGAGACCTTGACCGCTTCGCGCATGTAACGCTCGAGATCCTTCTGCTCATGGACGATTTCCATGGCCCGGCCACCGAGCACGTAGGACGGACGGACGACCAGCGGGTAGCCGATTTCCTGGGCCAGGCGCAGGGCGTCCTCTTCGGTGCGGGCGGTACGATTGGGCGGCTGCTTGAGGCCGAGGTCGTGCAGCAGCTTCTGGAAGCGTTCGCGGTCTTCGGCGATGTCGATCGATTCCGGCGTCGTGCCGATGATCGGCACGCCGTTGGCCTCCAGCGCCAGGGCCAGCTTGAGCGGCGTCTGGCCGCCGTACTGGACGATGACGCCGACCGGCTTCTCGATGGCGCAGATTTCCAGCACGTCTTCCAGGGTCAGCGGCTCGAAGTACAGGCGATCCGACGTGTCGTAGTCGGTGGACACGGTTTCCGGGTTGCAGTTGACCATGATGGTTTCGTAACCATCCTCGCGCATGGCCATGGCGGCATGCACGCAGCAGTAGTCGAACTCGATGCCCTGGCCGATGCGGTTCGGACCACCGCCCAGCACCATGATCTTTTTCTTGTCGGTCGGCTTGGCCTCGCACTCATCCTCGTAGGTCGAGTACATGTAGGCGGTGTCGGTCGAGAACTCGGCGGCGCAGGTATCGACCCGCTTGTACACCGGGCGCACGCCCAGTTCGTGGCGACGCTTGCGGAACTCGGACTCGGTCGTCTTCAGCAGGTAGGCCAGGCGACGGTCGGCAAAGCCCTTGCGCTTCAGGTAGCGCAATTCCTCTGCGGTCAACGACGAAAATTCGCGTTTTTCGACAGCCAGCTCCAGGTCGACAATCTCCTTGATCTGGACCAGGAACCACGGGTCGATCTTGGTCAGCTCGAACACCTTGTCGACGGTCATGCCGACCCCGAAGGCATCGGCGACGTACCACAGGCGGTCCGGCGACGGCCGAGCCAGCTGCTCGTCGATGGTTTCCGGATCGACCGATTTCAGGTTGAAGCCGTCGACACCGACCTCCAGGCCGCGCAGCGCTTTCTGCAGGGACTCCTGGAAGGTGCGACCGATGGCCATGACTTCGCCGACCGATTTCATCTGCGTGGTCAGCGTCGAATCGGCCTGCGGGAATTTCTCGAAGGCGAAACGCGGCACCTTGGTGACAACGTAGTCGATCGACGGCTCGAAGGATGCCGGGGT
Organism: Dechloromonas sp. Dech2017; assembly: GCA_009469585.1. Taxonomy (GTDB): domain Bacteria; phylum Pseudomonadota; class Gammaproteobacteria; order Burkholderiales; family Rhodocyclaceae; genus Azonexus. Next base: position 30,022 of record SSXW01000016.1, on the reverse strand, counting down.
CTTGCCGCCGGTGATGTCGTTGGACAACTCGTCGAGCGTATAGCCGACCGACAGCTTGGCGGCGATCTTGGCGATCGGGAAGCCGGTGGCCTTGGAGGCCAGCGCCGACGAACGCGAAACGCGCGGATTCATCTCGATGACGATGCAGCGGCCGTCCTTGGGATTGATCGAGAACTGGACGTTGGAACCGCCGGTATCGACGCCGATCTCGCGCAGCACGGCGATCGAGGCATTGCGCAGCAGCTGGTATTCCTTGTCGGTCAGCGTCTGGGCCGGGGCGACAGTGATCGAGTCGCCGGTGTGCACGCCCATCGGATCGAGGTTCTCGATCGAGCAGACGATGATGCAGTTGTCCGCCCGGTCGCGAACCACTTCCATTTCGTATTCCTTCCAGCCGAGCAGCGACTCTTCAATGAGCAGCTCGTTGGTCGGCGAAGCCTCGAGACCGCGCTTGCAGATAGTCTCGAACTCTTCCATGTTGTAGGCGATACCGCCGCCCGTGCCGCCGAGCGTGAAGGACGGGCGGATGATGGTCGGGAAGCCGATCATCGCCTGCACCTGGTAGGCCTCTTCCATGCTGTGGGCGGTGGCCGAGCGGGCGGAACCGAGACCGATCTTGGTCATCGCATCCTTGAATTTCTGGCGGTCCTCGGCCTTGTCGATGGCTTCCTTGGAGGCGCCGATCAGCTCGACGCCGAACTTGGCGAGCACGCCTTCGCGGTCGAGGTCGAGCGCACAGTTCAGCGCCGTCTGGCCGCCCATGGTCGGCAGCAGCGCGTCGGGGCGTTCCTTCTCGATGATCTTGGCGACGACCTGCCAGGTGATCGGCTCGATGTAGGTCACATCGGCCATTTCCGGGTCGGTCATGATGGTCGCCGGATTGGAGTTCACCAGGATCACCCGGTAGCCCTCCTCGCGCAGCGCCTTGCAGGCCTGCGCGCCGGAATAGTCGAATTCACAGGCCTGGCCGATGATGATCGGACCGGCGCCAATGATCAAAACACTTTGTATGTCTGTACGTTTCGGCATCTCTTATCTCTCTCTGTGCCGCTTATTGTGCGGAGTTCAACCCTGCGACGCCGCGCGTCATGCAATCGAGGAAACGGTCGAACAGGTAGGCGACGTCGTGCGGGCCGGGGCTCGCTTCCGGGTGACCCTGGAAGGAGAAGGCCGGGACGTCGGTGCGGGCGATGCCCTGCAGCGAACCGTCGAACAGCGACACGTGCGTCGCCCGCAGGTTTTTCGGCAAGGTTTCGCCGTCGACCGCGAAGCCGTGGTTCTGGCTGGTGATCAGCACCTGGCCGGTATCCATGTCCTTGACCGGATGGTTGGCACCATGGTGGCCGAACTTCATCTTCAGCGTGCGCGCGCCGGAAGCCAGCGCCAGCAACTGGTGACCGAGGCAGATGCCGAAGGTCGGGATACCACGCTCGAGGAATTCACGGATGGCAGCGATGGCGTAGTCGCAGGGCTCCGGGTCACCCGGGCCATTGGACAAGAAGACACCGTCCGGATTCAGGGCCAGCACATCGGCAGCCGGCGTCTGGGCCGGCACCACGGTCAGCCTGACACCGCGCTGGGCAAGCATGCGCAGGATGTTCTTCTTGACGCCGAAGTCATAGGCAACGACATGAAAGCGCGGCGCCGGGCCGGGCTCGTAGCCACCCAGAGTCCATTCGCCTTCAGTCCACGGATACCCGGCCTTGGCCGAAACCACCTTGGCCAGGTCCATGCCGTTCAGACCTGGGAAAGCCCTGGCCATGGCCAGCGCCTTCGATTCGTCGACTTCACCGGCCAGGATGCAGCCGGCTTGCGCCCCTTTTTCACGCAGGATGCGGGTCAGCTTGCGGGTATCGATACCGGCGATGGCGACGATACCGTGCTTTTTCAGATAGGACGACAGATCGTCCTGGGTGCGCCAGTTCGAGGCGATCAGCGGTAGGTCGCGAATGACCAGGCCGGCGGCGTAGTTGGCGCCGGACTCGAAGTCCTCGGCATTGCAGCCGGTGTTACCGATGTGGGGATAGGTCAGCGTGACGATCTGCCGGCAATAGGACGGATCGGTCAGGATTTCCTGATAGCCGGACATGGCAGTATTAAAGACCACCTCGCCGCTGGTAACGCCATCCGCTCCGATGGATTGACCCTTGAAGACCGTTCCGTCGGCCAGGGCAAGAATGGCGGGAGTAATTGAGGGCAGCAACGACACGACCAGCTCTCCTAAGATTTCTATTTATTCATGTGCCGAGCGGGAAGGCTTGCGCCTCCCCGCTCGTGTATTACAACCTTTCAATTCTACCCGAAAAGTGGCTTTTCAGGCAAATTCAAGGGATTACACGCGTCTCCACGTAACGCTCGAGGTAGGGCTTGATGCGGATCATTTCATCGACCAGGGCGGCGTAGATTCTCCGGCAGCCCGCCCAGTCGACGTTCTCGACAGCCATCGTCGCCTGCTCGATTTCCTGGGCCCGCCGCCGTGCCAGGTCAGCATGGAACATCGCCAGCAAACTCTTCAACGTATGGGCGTGCATGCGCGCCTCGTGCGATTCGCTTGCCTCCAGCGCCCTGCCGAGCCGACCCAGGTGCGCATCCCACTCGGCCAGCAGCATGCCGGCCATGGTCGCGAAGAGTTCCGCATCGCCGATATCGCGCAACGCCGATGCCAGGTCGAGCGGTTTAGCCCCGCCCCCGGGCACGTTGGCCAGTACCAGCGATTCCTCGCCCCGGCCTGCCCCGCGGGCCCGCTCGAGCGCGGCAAACAATTCGGCCGGCCGCAGTGGCTTGGCGACATAGTCGTTCATGCCGACCTCGACGCAGCGGTCGCGGTCGCTGGCCATGACATTCGCCGTCATGGCGATGATGTACACCGGTCGGTATTCGTGCGACACCACCCAACTGCGCCGCATCTCGCGGGAGCGAATGGCCTCGGTAGCCTCGATGCCCCCCATCACCGGCATCTGCATGTCCATCAGAATGACGTCGAAATGGGCGCTATCGAACAAATCGACGGCCTCCGCCCCGTTGTTGGCCAAGGTCACCCGATGCGACTGGCGCTCGAGCAGGCGGCTGGCCAGTTCCTGATTGACCGGATTGTCCTCGACCAGCAGGATATTCATCGCCAGATCATCGGCTCCGGACAGCCCGTCCAGATCGATCTGGGAAAGCACCGCATCGTCGAGTTCCGGCCCACCAGGACTGTCGAACAGGGCCAGCGCGTCGACCAGGTCAGCCCGCCCGACCGGCTTGACCAGGTGGGCGGCAACACCGATCTCGCGCAAGCGGTTCAGGTCATGCCGCTGGTTTTCGGTAGTCAACATGACGATCAGCTTTTCCGGCCGCCCCGACTGCTGCCACGACTCAGCCAGCGCGAAGCCAGCCGGCGCCTCCATCCCGGCACTGGCCAGGATGTAGTCGTAGGGAAATTCAACGGCGCGGCTGCCTTCGATGGCGGCCACTGCCGCCTCGCCATCAGCCGACAGCGAGGCCTGTATACCCTGGCCATCGAGCAGTTCGACGAGGTAACGACCGACCGTCGCATTGCCTTCGATAACCAGTGCCCGCCGCCCCTGATACTTACGCGGCGGCGAGGCCGGCTGACTCGACGGCTCGACCCCGAAGCGCCCGGAAAAATGGAAGGTCGATCCTTGACCCGGGGTGCTTTCCAGCCAGACCTTGCCATCCATCAACTGGACCAACCGGGCACAGATGGCCAGTCCCAGTCCTGTACCACCGAAACGGCGCGTCGTTGACACGTCGGCCTGGGAAAAAGCCTCGAAAATCGCCTGCTGTTTGTCCGGTGGCACACCGACCCCCGTGTCGCGGACGGAAAAACGCAGGTACACCGAGCTGTCGTTGGTCTGCTCGATGGCCACCTTGAGCACGACCTCGCCCCGTTCGGTGAACTTGATCGCATTGCCGACCAGGTTGATGATCACCTGCCGCAAGCGGGTCGGATCGCCGACGACGCGCAGCGGAACCTCCGGCCGAACGTCGGCCAGCAGTTCCAGCCCCTTCTTGTGGGCACTGACGGCAAGGACGCGCACCGCTTCGAGGACGGTGTCGTGGATCGCGAAGGGCAAGGCCTCGAATTCCATCTTGCCGGCCTCGATCTTGGAAAAGTCGAGGATGTCGTTGACGATGGTCAGCAAGGCCTCGGCCGACGACTTGACGGTCTTCAGGTAATGACTCTGCTCGGCATCAAGCGCGGTATCCAGGGCCAGCTCGGTCATGCCGATGATGCCGTTCATCGGCGTCCGGATTTCGTGGCTCATGTTGGCAAGGAAGGCGCCGCGCGCCTTGTTGGCGGCCTCAGCCGACTCCTTGGCGGCGATCAGCGCCGATTCGGCGCTCTTCACCTTGCTGATGTCACGTTGCAGCAGCAACAGGCGAACCGGCCTGCCTTCGCCATTGCGTGCCGCGACGGCGCCGCGCAACAGGAACCAGCGCCACATCCCGTCGGCCGCCTTGAAACGGCACTCGGCCTCGAAAAAGGCGTCCTGGCTGGCAATATGCGCATCGGTCCTGGCCTGCAGCACTTGCAGATCGTCGGGATGAATCATCCGCCGCCACTGGGCGATCGAGTTGTCGAGATCGCCATCGGCATAGCCGAGCATGGTTTTCCAGTGCCGACCGGAGTCGATGGTCCCGTTGATCAGGTTCCAATCGGTCAGAGCGTCCCCGGAGAGCTTGGTGTGCCAGCCGCTGAGATTCAGACCGGCATAAGCCCGGTAGGTCGAATCGACCAGGGCGAGCAGCTTTTCCAAGCCATCTGCCGCCTCCGCCTGGCCACCGGCCCGGACCTGCTCGAGCAATTGGCGGAATTGCGGCTCCCCTTCGCCGCCGAAGACCTCCTGCAGCTGTTTGGCCAGCAGCTTGGATTTCATCGCTATCAGCGCAAGCCGAGGACGTCCTGCATGTCGAACAAGCCATTCTGGCGTTCCGCCAGGAAGCGCGCGGCGCGCAGGCTGCCCAGGGCATAAGGCATGCGGCTGCTCGCCTTGTGGGTGATCTCGACGCGCTCGCCGATGCCGCAGAACATCACCGTGTGATCGCCGACGATGTCGCCGCCGCGCACCGTGGCGAAGCCGATGGTCGACGGATCGCGCTCGCCGGTGACGCCCTCCCGGCCATAAACGGCGCATTCGTCGAGATCGCGCTCCAGGGCGGCGGCTACCACCTCGCCCATGCGCAGCGCGGTGCCGGACGGCGCATCGATCTTCAGGCGATGGTGCGCCTCGACCACCTCGATGTCGTAGCCCTGGTTGAGGATGCGGGCGGCGGTGTCGAGCAGCTTGAAGACGACATTGACGCCGACCGCCATGTTGGGGGCGAAGACCACCGGGATGTCGCGGGCGGCGGCGGCGATCGCCGCCTTGCCGTCGGCCTCGAAGCCGGTGGTGCCGATGACCATGCCGACCCCGGCCTGGCGGCAGAGTTCGAGATGGGCCAGGGTGCCTTGCGGGCGGGTGAAGTCGATCAGGCAGTCGATCCTGGCCAGACCGGCCGCCAGGTCGTCGCTGACGACGACGTCGCAGGGCAGGCCGACCAGTTCGCCGGCCGTCTTGCCCAGGGCCGGGCTGCCCGGCACGTCGAAGGCGGCGCCGAGCGCCATCCGGTCATCCTTCAGGGTCGCCTCGATCAGCATGCGACCCATGCGACCGCCGGCGCCCACCACGCCTATCCGTGTCTTGCTCATTATCAGAACCCCAACATATCCATGAAACGCCCGAAATAGCCCGGCTCCTCGCGCGGCGGCAGCGGCTTGGCAGCTTCCTCCGGCGACAGCGACCCGAGATCGACCAGGCGATTCCGGTTGACCGGCGCCGTCAGTTCGGCTGCATCGCCGACCACGACATCACCGCCGACCCGCTCGAGGCGCCCTTCGTTATCGAAGTAGGCGGCGAACTTGCGCGACTCGACCTTGCCGGTCTGGCCGTTCCGGTAGCTGTAGACGTAATCCCAGCGCTGCTGGTGGAAGACGTCGGCGACCAGCGGCGTGCCGAGCAGGAAGCGGACCTGGTCGCGGGTCTGGCCCGGCTTCAGTTGCGACACCATTTCCTGGGTGAGGACATTGCCCTGCTGGATGTCGATCTTGTATTCGTTGATGAAGCTCGGCTTGTAGGAGCAGGCTGCCAACAGCATGCTGGAGGCGGCGACGAGCAAGAGGCGGGAACGGCGCATTGGGTTTCCGGAGTTTTTCAATCGGCTTTGAAGCGGTATATCATACCCGAAATAGGCTTCCCGCCTGCCTCAACAATTTCTGGAAAACCAACGATGAGCGATCCGCAAAGTCTCAAGAACATGGGGCTGAAAGCCACCTTTCCCCGCCTGAAGATTCTTGAGCTTTTCGAAAACAGCACGCAGCGTCACATGACGGCCGAGGATGTGTACCGGATGCTGATCGCCGAGAACATGGACATCGGGCTGGCCACCGTTTACCGCGTGCTGACCCAGTTCGAGCAGGCCGGCCTGCTCGAACGCCATTTCTTCGAGTCGGGCAAGGCCGTTTTCGAGATCAATCACGGCAAGCACCACGACCACCTGGTCTGTGTCGAATGCGGCCGCGTCGAGGAGTTCTACGATCCGGAAATCGAGAAGCGCCAGAACGCCGTCGCCGAGGAGCGCGGCTTCGCCATCCAGGATCACGCCCTCTACCTGTACGCCCACTGCACCAAGACCGACTGTCCGCACCGCAACAATCCGGACGGCAAGGCCTGACCCGCTCGGCCAACAACAACCACCGTGCCTGAACTGCTGGCGACCGCGCCCGGCCTCTGGCTGTCCTCGGCCGGCGCCACCTTCCTGCTCGTCGCCCTGGCCGAGATCGGCGACAAGAGCCAGCTGGTCTGCATGACGCTGGCCGCCCGCCATCGCGGAACGCCGGTCGTGCTCGGCGCCGTGGCCGCCTTCGCCCTCCTCAACCTGCTCGCCGTGCTGTTCGGCGCCGCCGTCGCCGCCTGGCTGCCGGAATGGCTGGTGACACTGGCCGTCGCGGCGCTGTTCGCCGTCTTCGGCATCGCCGCCCTGCGCCACGAGGCCGGCGACGATGACGAGACGGTCGAGGAAAAACCCGGCCACGGCATTTTCGCGACGACCTTCCTGATGATCTTTCTCGCCGAATTCGGCGACAAGACGCAGATCGCCGTCGCCGGCATGGGCAGCACGGCCGATGCCACGGCAACCTGGAGCGGCGCCACGCTGGCCCTGGCGACCACCTCGCTGCTCGCCGTGCTGGCCGGGCGACGCTGGCTGAACCGCCTGCCGCTGGGCTGGATTCACCGGGTCAGCGGCGGATTTTTTCTGCTTCTGGCGGCGCTGGCCGGCTGGCGACTGATCGCCCGGATTTGATTTTTGGCGCTTTTTTGCCGTCGACCGCGGCAATCAGGCCGGCGCTCCGGCCCCGAGCAGTTCCCGGGCGTGTTGCAGGGTGATGTCTGTGATTTCGACGCCGCCCAGCATGCGGGCGATTTCCTCGACGCGACCATCCGCGTCGAGCGGTCGGATGGCGCTCAGCGTGATGCCGTCGCGGCTCGCCTTGCTGACCTGCCACTGCCAGTTGGCGCGGGCCGCCACCTGCGGCAGGTGGGTGACGCACAGCACCTGGCGCTCGCTGCCCAGCTCGTGCAGCAGGCGGCCGACGATTTCGGCGACGCCGCCGCCGATGCCGACATCGACCTCGTCGAAAATCAGCGTCGGCACCGCCGCCGAGCGCGAGGTCAGGACCTGGATGGCCAGGCTGATGCGCGACAGCTCACCGCCCGAAGCCACCTTGGCCAGGGGCTTGGCCTCGTTGCCGGCCAGCCCGCCGATGCGGAACTCGACCTGCTCCAGGCCGTAGACCGCCCCCTCGGCGAGCGGCACCAGCGCCACTTCGAAACGGCCCGACGACAAGGCCAGCTGGCGCATGATCTCGCTGACCGCCCGGCCCATTTCAGTCGCCGCCTGCCGACGGCCGGCCGACAGCTTTTCGGCCTTTTCCCGGTATTCCTGACCGGCGGCGGCGACCTTCGCTTCCAGCCCGGCCAGGTCGGCCGATTCGTCGAGTTCGGCCAGGCGCCGCCGCCAGCCGGCCAGCAGGCCCGGCAACTCGGCCGGCTGGACGCGGAACTTGCGGGCATTGGCCATCACCGCATCCATGCGGCGCTCGACCTCGGCCAGGCGGGCCGGGTCGAGATCGACGCGGTCGGCATAGCGGCGCAGCGTGGACACGGCGTCGGCCAGTTCGGCCTGCACCGAAGCCAGCAGGCCAGCCACCTCGGCCAGCGCCGGATCGTACTCGGCCAGCCCGGCCAGGCGGCCAGAGACGGCATCGATCTGCCGCTGGCAGGCGGCTTCGTCATCGGCCAGCACGGCCAGCGCGTACTGGGCGCCTTCGATCAGGCTGGCGGCGTGGCCGAGACGGCGATGCTCGACATCGAGCGCCGCCCATTCGTCGTCGCCGAAGGCCAGCGCCTCGAGCTCGCCGATCTGCCATTGCAGCTGGTCGCGCTCGCGCTGCAGTGCCTCGGCGCCCTGGCTGGCGTCACGTAGCATCTGGGCCGCGTCGCGCCAGGTTTTCCAGGCGGCGCCGACGGCGCGCACGGCTTCGCCCAAACCGGCGTGGGCATCGAGCAGGCTGCGCTGGGCGTCGCTGCGCAACAGCGACTGGTGGGCGTGCTGGCCGTGGATATCGACCAGCCATTCGCCGACTTCGCGCAATTGCTGGACGGTGGCCGGCGAGCCGTTGATGTAGGCGCGCGAGCGGCCGCCGGCATCGACCACGCGACGCAGCAGCAGTTCGTCGTCGCCATCCAGGTCGTTGGCGGCCAGCCAGTCGCCGACCTGCGGCAGGGCGGCGACATCGAAGCTGGCAGCGACTTCGGCCTTGTCGCAGCCGGACCGCACGACGCCGGCATCGGCCCGCTCGCCCAGGGCCAGGGCCAGGGCGTCGATGAGAATGGACTTGCCGGCCCCGGTTTCCCCGGTCAGCGCGCCGAAGCCGGACGCGAAGGCCAGTTCCAGGCGGTCGACGATGACGAAATCCTTGATCGTCAGGTGGCGCAGCATCAGGTTCCCTTCGGCCGCTCGCTCCACTGCAGCTTCTGGCGCAGCATGGCGAAATAGCTGTAGCCGGGCGGATGCAGGAAACGGATGGTGTGTTCGGAGCGGCGCAGGCGGACGCAGTCGCCACGGGCCAGGTCGAGGGTCAGCTGGCCGTCGAAGTGCACGCGCGGATCGTCGGCGTTGGCGATGCGCAATTCGATGTCGGCGTTGTCGTTGACGATGATCGGCCGGTTGGTCAGGGCGTGCGGGCAGAGCGGCACCAACGCGATGCCGGTCAGGGTCGGATTGAGGATGGGGCCGCCGGCCGACATGGCATAGGCCGTCGACCCGGTCGGCGTGGACACGACCAGGCCATCGGCCCGCAGGTTGTAGATGAATTCGCCGTCGATGAACAGTTCGAACTCGATCATCCGGCCGATCGCCCCCTTGTCGACGACCACGTCGTTGAGCGCCATGTTCGACGCGAACTCCCTGCCGTCGCGGGTCACCTCGGCGGCCAGCAGCATCCGGCTTTCCGGCGTGAAGCGGCCGTCGAGCAGGTCGTCCATGCAAGTCAGCATGTCCTGGCGGGCGATGTCGGTCATGAAGCCGAGCCGCCCCTGGTTGATGCCGACCAGCGGCACGCAGTAGCGGGCCAGGCGGCGGGCCGCGTTGAGCATGGTGCCGTCACCGCCGAGCACGATGGCGAGGTCGGCGTGGGCGCCGATGTCGTTGAAGCCGCAGGTCACCCAGCGCGACAGGTCGACCTTCTTGCCGATGTGCTCGGAGGTTTCGCGCTCGATGAATACCGAGATGCCGCGCTCGTAGAGGTATTCGGCCAGACGACGCAGCGACTCGGCAATTTCCATGCTGTGGTATTTGCCGACCAGGGCGATGGTCCGGGGCGCGATGGCGGAAGCAAAGCTTCTATTCATGGGAGCGAATTCTTGCATAAAAACGTCTTGCGGTGCCGGCCCCGTAATTTTGTACAATCGGCCCATGATGGATCAACGTTCGCGCTCCCTGCTCAAGACCCTGGTCGAACACTACATCGCCGACGGGCAACCGGTCGGCTCGCGCGCCCTGTCCAAGTTCTCCGGGCTCGACCTGTCGCCGGCGACGATCCGCAACGTCATGGCCGATCTCGAGGAAGCCGGCTTCGTAGCCAGCCCGCACACCTCGGCTGGACGCATCCCGACGGCGCGCGGCTATCGCCTGTTCGTCGACAGCCTGCTCACCGTCCAGCCCCTCGAAGCGGCGCAGCGCGGCCAGATGGCCGAGGCCCTGCAGGGCCGGCCGTCCGGCCAGATCATTGCCAGCGCCTCGCAACTGCTCTCCAGCCTGACCCATTTCGCGGGCGTCGTCATCGCTCCCCGGCGCAAGGCCAGCCTGATCCGCCAGATCGAATTCCTCAGCCTGGCCGAAAAGCGCATCCTGCTCATCATCGTCACCGTGGACGGCGACGTGCAGAACCGCATCGTGACCACCGACAAGGCCTATTCGCCGGCCGAACTGGTCGCCGCTGCCAATTACCTGACGCAGAATTTCGCCGGCCTCGATTTCGAGCAGATCCGTCACCGCCTGTCGGCCGAAATCCAGCAACTGCGCGACGACATCAAGCCACTGATGGAACTCGCCCTCGAGGCCGGCGATGCTGCCATGGCCGAAAGCTCGACGCCCTACGTCATTTCCGGCGAGCGCAACCTGCTCGATGTCGAGGAACTGTCGTCGAACATGAAGCGCCTGCGCGACCTCTTCGACCTCTTCGAGCAGCGCTCCAGCCTGATCAGCCTGCTCGACGTGTCGCACCGCGCCGAAGGCGTGCAGATCTTCATCGGCGGCGAATCGGGCATCGCCCCGCTCGACGAATGCAGCGTCATCGCCGCCCCCTACACCGTCGATGGCCAGGTGGTCGGCTCGGTCGGCGTCATCGGCCCGACCCGCATGGCCTATGAACGGGTCATTCCCATCGTCGACATCACCGCCCGCCTGCTTTCCGGCGCCCTCTCCCAGAACAACGAAACCTGATGCCCCGCTTCCTTCCCGAGCCGCCGCACCGTCACGGCACGCCGGCCAGCACCGCTGTCGTCCTCGTCAACCTCGGCACCCCCGACGCCCCGACCGCCCCCGCCCTGCGCCGCTATCTCAAGGAATTCCTCTCCGACCCGCGCGTCGTCGAGATTCCCAAGCCGCTGTGGTGGCTGATCCTGAACGGCATCATCCTCAATGTCCGGCCGAAGAAATCGGCCGCCAAGTACGCCACCGTCTGGCTGCCGGAAGGCTCGCCGCTGCGCGTGCACACCGAACGCCAGGCCAAACTGCTCAAGGGCCTGCTCGGCCAACGCGGCCACCAGGTCACGGTGACCTGGGCGATGCGCTACGGCACCCCGTCGATCCCGGAAACGCTGGCCCGGCTGAAGGCCGAAGGGGCCGGCCGCATCCTGCTCGTGCCCATGTACCCGCAATACGCGGCGAGCACGACGGCAACGGCGATCGATGTCGCCGGCCAGTGGCTGGCCCGGACGCGCAACCAGCCGGAAATGCGCTTCGTGCGGAATTTCCACGACGACGACGGCTACCTGGCCGCCCTCGAAAAGACGGTGCGCCGACACTGGCAGGCCAACGGCCCGCTCGGCGACCGGGACCGGCTGCTCATCAGCTTTCACGGCCTACCCCGGCGCAGCCTCGACCTCGGCGATCCCTATTATTGCGAATGCCGCAAGACCGGCCGCCTGCTCGCCGAGCGCCTCAACCTGCAGCCCGGGCAGTTCGAGATCTGCTTCCAGTCGCGTTTCGGCAAGGCCGAGTGGCTCAAGCCGTACACCGCGCCGACGCTGGAAGAATGGGGCCGGCAGGGCGTGCACCGGGTGGACATCATCTGCCCCGGCTTCGTCGCCGACTGCCTGGAAACCCTCGAGGAAATCGCCCAGGAAGGCCGCGACGACTTCCTCAAGGCCGGCGGCCAGGAGTACCACTACATCCCGGCCGTGAACGAGGACGACGCCTGGATCGCCGCCCTGGCCGACCTCACCGAGCGCCACCTGGCCGGCTGGCCGAGCCGGGAGGCGGCCGAACCACAGCAATGCCAAGCGAGCGCCCGGCGGGCCAGGGAGGCCGGCGCCCCGACTTGAAATCGGCTGATCGCCCCCCATATCAGCACAACCTGATATTTGGAGCCTGCCATGCCTGACCACCTGCACGTCGTCTGCCCGCACTGTGCTGCGGTCAACCGGGTTTTAGCCGCAAAATTGAAAGATGCGCCGCTCTGCGGCCAGTGCAAGCAGCCGCTCTTTACCGGCGAACCGGCCGAACTGACCGCGGCCAACTTCGACCGCCACATTTCCCGCAGCGACCTGCCGGTCGTCGTCGATTTCTGGGCACCATGGTGCGGCCCGTGCCGGCAAATGGCGCCCAATTTCCACCAGGCTGCGATCGACCTCGAACCCCAGGCCAGACTGGTCAAGGTCAATACCGAAGCCGAACCGCAACTGGCCGGGCGCTTCAATATCCGCAGCATCCCGACCCTGGCCATTTTTTTGCACGGTCGCGAAATCGCCCGGCAGAGCGGCGCGCTCGACCTCGGCTCGCTGAAACGCTGGCTACAGCCGCATCTCCACCGGCCTTAACTTCCCCCGGCAGCGGCCGTTAACCAGGTGTTCGAACACTGCCGCGGAGGCCGCCATGAAAATCGCCAGCGCCAGCCTGCAAATGGCTTCGACGCACCATCGCTCGGAGCGTCATGAAGTCAGCGAATCGTTGAACGTCTGGGTCGGCGGGCGACGGCCGGAAGCCTCCGGCCAAGCGCCCCGCTCCACCCCGCCGCCCGGCGACCCGGTCACGCTGTCCGAGGCCGGCAAGGCCTGTGCATGCACCGAAGACGCAGCCTCGGCGATCGACGGTGACCCGCGGCTGACCTTGATCCGCGGCATGCTGGAGTGGCTGACCGGCCGGCCGGTCCGCATCTTCGACGCCAGCGAGCTGAGCTCCCGGAACACCGAAACGCCGGTCGTGGACGCCCCGCCCGCGGCCTCGGCGGCTCCCCGGGCCGCCGGCTTCGGCGTCGAATACGACCGCCGCGAGTCCTACAGCGAGAGCGAGCAGACCACCTTCTCGGCGAGCGGCACGGTGACCACGGCCGATGGCCGGGAGATCAGCTTCGCCGTGCACCTGACGATGAGCCGCAGCTACCACGAGGAAAGCCAGGTCAGCCTGCGCCTGGGCGACGCCGCCCGCAAGATCGACCCGCTGGTCCTCAACTTCTCGGACAATGCGGCCCAGTTGACCGACCAGCGCTTCAGCTTCGACCTCGATAGCGACGGCGACAGCGAGCAGATCAATTTCGTCGCCCCGGGCAGCGGCTTCCTGGTCTTCGACCGCAATCGGGACGGCAAAATCAACAACGGCAAGGAGTTGTTCGGGCCGACCAGCGGCGACGGCTTCCAGGAACTGGCCGCACTGGACAGCGACCGGAACGGCTGGATCGACGAAAACGACAGCGTCTTCAGGCAGTTGCAGGTGTGGAGCAAAGACAGCGACGGCAAGGACAGCCTGCAATCGCTCGCCGAGGCGGGGGTTGGCGCCATTTCGCTGAGCCGCATCGAAACGCCGTTCGACATCAAGACAAATGCCAATCAATTAATTGGACAAATTCGCAATTCTGGAATTTTTTTGCATGACTCGGGAACGGCTGGCACAATCCAGCAAATCGACCTGACCGCCTGACCGTCCTGGCGGCAATCCAAAAAGGAAAACCCGATGCTGCGCCTTGCCGACTTGAAAATCTGGATCCGCCTGACTGCAGCCATCTGGGTGGTGCTGGCCATCATCTGGGCCGGCGCCATCGTGTGGACGACGCAGGTCAATCGCGACACGGCGATTCGCCAGGCCCAGGATTTCTCGAAGAGCATCCACGAAATGACCATGGCCGGGCTGACCGGCATGATGATCACCGGCACCGTTGGCCAGCGCGAAGTCTTCCTCGACCAGATCAAGCAGCTGTCGATCATCAAGGATCTCCATGTTGCGCGCAGCGACGCCGTCGTCAAGCTCTACGGCCCAGACACCAAGAGCAGCCGCGAACTGGACGCCCAGGAAAAGCAGGTAATGGCCTCGGGAACCCCCTATACGACGGTCGAATCGGGCGAGCGCGGCGCCTACCTGCGGGTCATCAACCCGACCAAGGCCGCCAAGAACTACCTCGGCAAGGACTGCCTGGCCTGCCACCAGGTCGATGAAGGCACGGTGCTCGGCGTGGTCAGCATGAAGGTCTCGCTCGACTCGGTGGAAAGCGAAGTCGCCGCCTTCCGCGTCAAAATCGCCGGCGTCGCCCTCGGGGCACTCGGTGCGCTGCTCGTCATCATCTACCTGATCACCCATCACTTCGTCACCCGGCCGCTCGAGGAGTTGCGCAAGGGCCTCTCCGACATCGCCAGCGGCGAAGGCGACCTGACCCGCCGCCTGCCGGTCAAGGGCAGCGACGAGGTCGGCCAGTCGGCCCGGGTGTTCAACGACATGATGGAAAACTTCAACCAACTGGTCCGCCAGGTGCGCGATGCGGCTGGCCAGGTTTCGTCACGCGTCTCGGCGCTCTCCGACAACGCCGACCGCGTCTCGCAGAGTTCGCAGCAGCAGAACGAAAAATCGGGTCACGCTGCCGCAGCGGTCGAGCAGCTGGTGGCCAGCATCTCGTCGATCGCCCAGAGTGCCGAACACGTCCAGCACCAGTCGCAGGAAAGCCTGGCCCGGGCCAACGAGGGGACCCGCAACATCAACCTGCTGCTCGGCGAAATGAACGTCGTCGAGCGTGCCGTCAAGGAAATGGCCGAGTCGGTCAACAGCTTCGTGCGTAACACCGAGTCGATCACCACCATGACCCGCGAGGTCAAGGACATCGCCGAGCAGACCAACCTGCTCGCCCTCAACGCCGCCATCGAGGCGGCCCGGGCGGGCGAACAGGGTCGCGGTTTCGCCGTGGTCGCCGACGAAGTACGCAAGCTGGCCGAAAAATCGTCGCGCTCGGCGAGCGAGATCGACGCCATCACCGCCAACCTGAGCGCCCAGTCGGTCGCCGTCAGGCGCAGCATCGAAGCCGGTCTCGACCACCTGGAAACCAGTCAGAACGCCGTCTCTTCAGTGTCGAACATCCTGGCGGCGACCAACGGCTCGGTGACCGAGGTCGGCCACGGCCTCGACACCATCGCCTCGGCCACCGACCAGCAGCGCCGCTTCTCGGGCGATGTCGAGGACAGCATCGAGGCCATCGCCGGCATGGCCCGCGAAAACTCGGGGACGGTCGAACAGACGGCCGGCGCCGCCCACGACCTGAAGCGCCTGGCCGACAGCCTGGCCGCCCTGGTCGGCCGCTTCAAGGTCTGAGAATTCAACCCCGGTCAGCAAAACAGCCTCTGCGGAGGCTGTTTTTACATCGGCGTCAGTTCGAGATCGAGGCCGCCCGGGCGGGAGCTTCCGGGTAGCGGCGCCGTGCCGCCCTGGACGGCCGGCGTGCCGCGTGCCGCGGCGATCCGGTTGACTTCGCGCAGGCGCTTGATGAGGCGTGCCAGTAGCGCATCGCGCATGCGCTCGAGCAGCTCTTCCGACGACAGGGCGAGCGCCGCGGCGTTGACTTCCAGGAACAGCGTCGGCTCCAGGGTGACCGCCGTCGAACAGCGCTGGTCGCTGGACGGGTGCAGGTAGGCCGCTTCGCCGACCGGTTCGCTGGGCCCCAGGCGACAGAGCGCCTTGCCGTCGATCGAGATCTCGACCGAGCCGGAAACGATGATGCCGAAGAACTTGTTGCGATCGCCTTCGCGGATCAGCGTGACGTTGGGCAGCACCTCGCGCCAGACGGCGACGCGCAGGATTTCCCACAGTTCGATGTTCTCGAATTCAGTGAAGAAATCGAGCCGGCGCAGCGTCTCGAAGTGGCGGGTATCCTGCGCCGTCTCGTCCTCCTCGAGGATCTGGTAGCGCACCGCCGACAGGTCCTTGGCCATTTCGGCGCCGTTGCGGTAGCGGCTGTAGAGGTCCTTTTCGAGCGCCCGCTTGAGGATGGCGTTGAGGCCTTCCGGCAGGTTGGGGTTGAGCGCCGTGACGGCCGGTGCGTCGGTGTTGATGATGCGGTAGATCAGCGTCGCCTGGTTGTTGGCGCGGAAGGGCAGTCGGCCGGTGAGGAGCTGGAACATCAGCACGCCGAGCGAATAGAGGTCGGTCTTCTGGTTGAGCGGATAGGCCTTGATCTGCTCGGGCGACATGTAGGCCGGCGAGCCGACACCCATGATGAAGGTCGAGTCGCGGTCGAGATCCTTGTTCATGTTGAGGGCCAGACCGAAGTCGGCGATCTTCGGCTCGTCGTTGGCGGCGACCATGATGTTGGCCGGCTTGATGTCGCGGTGGATGATGCCCTGGCGATAGGCCGAATCGAGCGCCATGCAGCACTTGAAGATGATGCCGATGACGCGGTGCATGGGCAGCAGCTTGTCGATGCGGGTGTGCTCCTCGAGCGAGAAGCCCTCGACGTACTCCATGGCCAGGTAGGCGAACTGGTCTTCGACCACCGCCTCGAAGACGCGCACGATGTTGGGATGGTCGAGCCGCTTCGAGACCATGCCCTCGTTCTGGAACAGCTTGCGCATGCGGCGCGACATGGCGGCCGAATCGTGGCCGAAGCGGATGACCTTGACGGCGACCTGGCGCCCGGAATCCGGGTCGTCGCAGAGGTAGACCGTGGCGGTCGCCCCCTTGCCCAGTTCTCGAATGACGCGGTACTTGCCGATCTGTTCCATGGCGAATGGGGAAAAATATCTACCGGATTATCGTAGCACGCGGCCTCGCGGGGGGCATGCCGTGCATGTCAAAGAAATTTTTGCGCCGCCCTCTTGAAATACCCGAGGGCGACCCAAGATGCGAACACAGCTTTTTTGGAGAAACTCGCATGTCCAACCCCGAAAACACCCAGGAACCCGCACTGGGCAACCAGCCTGCCGTCGAACCTGCCGTTGAACCCGCCGTCGAGACGGCAGCGGAAAGCCACACCGATACCCTGCCCAGCATCGAGTCACAATTCCAGGCGCTTGAACTGAAGGCCGCCGAACACTACGATGCCTGGCTGCGCGCCAAGGCCGAGGGCGAGAACATCCGCCGCCGTGCTCAGGAAGACATCGCCAAGGCCCACAAGTTCGCGGTCGAGAAATTCGCCGGCGAACTGCTCGCCGTCAAGGACAGCCTGGAGGCGGCGCTGGCCGTCCAGGAACAGACCGTGGAAAGTTTCAAGTCCGGCGTCGAGCTGACCTTGAAGCAACTGGTCGCGGCTTTCGAGAAGAACGCGCTGGTCGACGTCAATCCGGTCGGCGAGAAGTTCGACCCGCACAAGCACCAGGCGATCGGCATGGTCGACTCCGAGCAGGAGGCCAACACCGTCGTCACCGTGCTGCAAAAGGGCTACACCATCGCCGACCGCGTGCTGCGCCCGGCCTTGGTCATGGTCGCCAAGGGCAAGTAAGCATTTCAATTTTGGGCGTTTTTTCCGGTTGACCGCGGGAATCCCTTGAAATCGGTTTGAGCGCCCCCAATTCACGAACATCAGTCATTCATCTTTAGGAAAAACATCATGGGCAAGATCATCGGCATCGACCTCGGCACCACCAACTCCTGCGTCGCCATCATGGAAGGCGGCACGCCGAAGGTCATCGAAAACGCGGAAGGCGCGCGCACCACGCCGTCCATCATCGGCTACACCGAAGACGGCGAAATCCTCTGTGGCGCCCCGGCCAAGCGCCAGGCCGTGACCAACCCGAAGAACACGCTGTACGCGGTCAAGCGCCTGATCGGCCGCCGCTTCGAAGAGAAGGAAGTGCAGAAGGACATCTCGCTGATGCCGTTCAAGATCGTCAAGGCCGACAACGGCGACGCCTGGGTTGAAGCGCGCGACAAGAAGATCGCCCCGCCGCAGGTTTCGGCCGAAGTGCTGCGCAAGATGAAGAAGACCGCCGAGGACTACCTCGGCGAGGAAGTCACCGAAGCCGTCATCACCGTGCCGGCTTACTTCAACGACAGCCAGCGCCAGGCCACCAAGGACGCCGGCCGCATCGCCGGTCTGGAAGTCAAGCGCATCATCAACGAGCCGACCGC
This sequence comes from Dechloromonas sp. Dech2017, assembly GCA_009469585.1. Lineage (GTDB taxonomy): Bacteria > Pseudomonadota > Gammaproteobacteria > Burkholderiales > Rhodocyclaceae > Azonexus. Next base: position 11,875 of record SSXW01000016.1, on the reverse strand, counting down.
AGCCGCACTGGCTTTCGGTATGGACAAGGTTGCCGGCAAGGACAAGAAGATCGCTGTGTATGACCTCGGCGGCGGCACGTTCGACATCTCCATCATCGAAATCGCCGACGTCGATGGTGAAAAGCAGTTCGAAGTGCTGGCCACCAACGGCGATACCTTCCTCGGTGGCGAAGACTTCGACCAGCGCCTGATCGACTACATCATCGAGGAATTCAAGAAGGAATCCGGCGTCGACCTGAAGAAGGACGTGCTGGCCCTGCAACGCCTCAAGGAAGCCGCCGAAAAGGCCAAGATCGAGTTGTCCTCCAGCCAGCAGACCGAAGTCAACCTGCCCTACATTACCGCCGACGCCTCCGGCCCGAAGCACCTGGCGCTGAAGATCACCCGCGCCAAGTTCGAGTCGCTGGTCGACGAGTTGATCGAACGCACCGTCGCCCCCTGCGTCACCGCGCTGAAGGATGCCGGCTGCAAGATCAGCGACATCGACGACGTGATCCTGGTCGGCGGCCAGTCGCGCATGCCGAAGGTACAGGAGAAGGTCAAGGAAGTGTTCGGCAAGGAGCCGCGCAAGGACGTGAACCCGGATGAAGCCGTCGCCGTTGGCGCCGCCATCCAGGGCGGCGTGCTGCAGGGCGAAGTCAAGGACGTGCTGCTGCTCGACGTCACCCCGCTGTCGCTGGGTATCGAAACCCTGGGCGGCATCATGACCAAGCTGATCCAGAAGAACACCACGATCCCGACCAAGGCCTCGCAGACCTTCTCGACGGCCGACGACAACCAGGCCGCGGTGACCATCCACGTGCTGCAGGGCGAGCGCGAAGTCGCTTCCGGCAACAAGAGCCTCGGCCAGTTCAACCTGGAAGGCATCCCGCCGGCTCCGCGCGGCATGCCGCAGATCGAGGTGATCTTCGACATCGACGCCAACGGCATCATGCACGTCACTGCCAAGGACAAGGCCACCGGCAAGGAAAACAAGATCACCATCAAGGCCAACTCCGGTCTGTCGGAAGAAGAAATCCAGGCCATGGTCAAGGACGCCGAGCTGCACGCCGAAGACGACAAGAAGGCGCACGAACTGGCCGATGCACGCAACCAGGCCGACGGTATGGTGCACATGGTCAAGAAGTCGCTGACCGAGTACGGCGACAAGCTCGACGCCGCCGAGAAGGAAAGCATCGAGAAGGCGATCAAGGAAGTTGAAGAAGTCCTGCGCGACGGCGACAAGGATGTCATCACCGCCAAGACCGAAGCCCTCTCCGCTGCCGCCCAGAAGCTCGGCGAGAAGATGTACGCCCAGCAGCAGGCCGAAGGCGCAGCCGCCGGTGCAGCCGGCGCCGGTGCTAGCGCCCAGCCGCAAGGCGAGAAGACGGTCGAAGGCGATGTCGTCGATGCCGAATTCACCGAGGTGAACAAGGACAAGAAGTAAGCCTGCCGCAACACCCGGCGCCGAGCCTCCCGGAACACTCCGGCGGCGCTCGGCGCCTTTGTCACTTAGACGGGACTGAACATGTCTAAACGCGATTTTTACGAGATTCTCGGCGTCAACCGCGATGCGTCCGACGACGAGATCAAGAAGGCCTACCGCAAGCTGGCCATGAAGCACCACCCCGACCGCAACCCGGACAACCCGGCGGCCGAGGAGAAGTTCAAGGAAGCCAAGGAAGCCTATGAGATCCTGTCCGATGGCCAGAAGCGCGCCGCCTACGACCAGTACGGCCACGCCGGCGTCGACCCGCAGGCCGGCATGGGCGGCTTCGGTGGTGGCGGCGGGGCGGGTTTTGCCGATGCCTTCGGCGGCATCTTCGACGAAATCTTCGGTGGCCGCGGTGGTGGCGGCGGCGGTCGTTCCAACATCTACCGCGGCGCCGACCTGCGCTACAACCTCGAAATCACGCTCGAACAGGCGGCGCATGGCACCGAAACCAAGATCCGCATCCCGACCATGGAAGTCTGCGAGCCCTGCCACGGCTCCGGCGCCAAGCCCGGCACCCAGCCCAAGACCTGCCCGACCTGCGGTGGCTCCGGCCAGGTCCGCCTGCAGCAGGGCTTCTTCTCGATCCAGCAGACCTGCCACAAGTGCCACGGCACCGGCCGCTTCATCGCCGACCCCTGCAAGCACTGCGACGGCGCCGGGCGCGTCAAGCAACACAAGACGCTGGCCGTCAAGATTCCGGCCGGGGTCGACGAAGGCGATCGCATCCGTCTGTCCGGCGAGGGCGAGCATGGCGTCAACGGCGGCCCGCCGGGCGATCTCTACGTGCAGATCCACCTCAAGCAGCACGCCGTATTCACCCGCGACCACAACGACCTGCATTGCGAAATGCCGATCTCCTTTACCACCGCCGCCCTTGGCGGCGAGATCGAGATCCCGACCCTGGACGGCGCAGCGGCCATCAAGATTCCGCCGGAAACCCAATCAGGCCGCGTCTTCCGCCTGCGTGGCAAGGGCATCAAGGGGGTGCGCAGCCACACCCATGGCGACCTGATGTGCCACGTCGTGGTCGAAACCCCGGTCAACCTGACCGAGCGCCAGAAGGAACTGCTGCGCGAACTCGAGGAATCGAGCCAAGGCAGCGACCACAAGCACAACCCGCGCGCCAAGTCGTGGATGGACAAGGTGAAGGAATTCTTCGGCGATTGATTCCTCGACCTTTCAGGCCAGGCCGCTAGCCCGACAGCAAGCCCGCGCTCCGGAAGTTTTCCGGGCGCGGGTTTTTCATTTTTGGCCGTTTTTTCCGGTCGACCGCAGCCATCCGAAAATCCGCCACACCGCCGCCATATCTGGCTCAGCGCGACTTTCGGCTGTTAGAATCGTTCGATCAAACGTTAGAATCACCCGATCGAACCATTCCGGAGACCGAAGATGCACGTTCTCAAGCGACTGACGGCCGTTGCCGCCATTGCCTGGTCCACCCTTTGCGGCGCCGACCCCGGCGTCACGGACTCAAGCATCACCATCGGCATGTCCAGCCCCTTCTCCGGCCCCAATGGCGCCTACGGCCTGGACATGCGGAAGTCGATCGAGGCCTATTTCAAGCAGATCAACGCCGGCGGCGGCATCAACGGCCGCAAGCTCGAACTGGTCGCCCTCGACGACGGCTATGAAACCGAGCGCACGGTCGCCAACACGCGCACCCTGATCAAGGACAAGAACGCCTTCGCGCTGCTCGCCTACTACGGCTCCAGCCCGACCACCGAAGCCATGAATCAGGTCTTCGGCCCGGCCAAGGTGCCGCTGGTCGGCACCATTTCCGGGGCCGACACGCTGCGCCAGCCGATCGCCAGCAACCCCAACAGCCGCTACATGTTCAACGTCCGCGCCAGCTACGCCGACGAAACCGAAGCCATCGTCAACCAGATGACGGCGCTCGGCCTGAAGAACATCGCCGTCTTTTACCAGAACGACGGCTACGGCAAGTCCGGTCTGGAAGGCGTCACCGCCGCCCTCAAGAAGCACAAGCTGGCACCGTCGGCAGTCGGCACCGTCGAGCGCAATTCGCTCGACGTCGCCAAGGCGGTCGACACCATCGCCAAGGCCAATCCCCAGGCCGTGGTCATGATCACGCTGTACAAGCCGACCGCCGCCTTCATCAAGGCCATGAAGCAGGCCGGCCAGTTCCCCATGCTGATGACCGTGTCGCCGGTCGGCGCCGGCCAACTGGTCCAGGAACTGGGCGCCGACTCGCGCGGCATCGGCATTTCGCAGGTCATGCCCTACCCGTGGAACAACGTCACGCCCATCGTCCGCGACTACCAGAAGCTGTCCGACCAGCAGAACTACTCCTACTACGGCCTGGAAGGCTACGTCATGGCACGCACCCTGGTCGAAGGCCTGAAACGGGCCGGCAAGGATCTCAGCCGCGAAAAGCTGATCAGCGGGCTGGAAAGCCTCAACAACACCGACCTCGGTGGCTATCGCATCAACTACGGCAGCAACGCCCGGGGTGGGTCGCACTTCGTCGAGCTGACCGTGGTCGGCGCCGGCGGCAAGGTCATGAAGTAAGTATTGCGGTGGCCGCCCAAGGGCGGCCGCAAAAAACAACGGCCCGCAAGCGGGCCGTTGGCTTTTCTATCTCGGAACGATCAGGCGCGGCGCCAGGTCGTTCCCTGCGGGCTGTCGTCGAGCACGATGCCGGCCGCCTTGAGCACATCGCGGATGCGGTCGGCCTCGCCAAAATTGCGCTCCTTCTTGGCCCTCGCCCGGTCGTCGATCATGCCGAGGATGGCCGCCTCGTCCAGGCCATCCGCCTTCGCCCCACCCTGCAGGTAGGCCAGCGGCTCGCGTTGGAGCAGGCCGATGATCGCCCCCAACGCCTTGAGCAGGCCTGACAAGGCGCCGCTCTTCTGGCGATTGGCTTCGGTCGCCAGGTCGAAAAGCACCGCAACAGCGCCGTGCGAATCGAAATCCTCGTTCAATGCCGCGGCAAAACGGCTGGCGAATTCGTTGTTCCAGTCGATCGCCACCGCCTCGGGCGGCACGTCGCGCAGCGTGAAATAGAGGCTGTCCAGGCTGCGCCGGGCATCGTCGAGATGGGCGTCGGAATAGTTGAGCGGGCTGCGGTAATGGGCACGCAGGATGAAAAAGCGCACGACCTCGGCGTCGTACTGCTCGAGCACGGTGCGGATGGTGAAGAAGTTGCCCAGCGACTTCGACATCTTCTCGTTGTCGACGCGGACGAAGCCGTTGTGCATCCAGTAATTGACGAAGGTGCAGCAGTTGGCCCCCTCCGACTGGGCGATCTCGTTCTCGTGATGCGGAAACTGCAGATCCTGCCCGCCGCCATGGATGTCGAAATGCTCGCCGAGCAGCTTGGAACTCATCGCCGAACATTCGATGTGCCAGCCCGGCCGGCCCTCGCCCCACGGCGATTGCCAGGCTGGCTCGCCCGGCTTGGCGTGCTTCCACAGCACGAAATCGAGCGGGTCCTGCTTGGCCGAATCGACCTCGACCCGCTCGCCGGCGCGCAGGTCGTCGAGCGACTTGCCGGACAGTTTGCCGTAGCCGTCGAACTTGCGAACCGCATAATTGACGTCGCCGTCGGCCGCCTGGTAGGCCAGGCCGTTGTTTTCCAGCTTGCCGATCAGATCGAGCATTTCCGGCACGTAGTCGGTCGCCCGCGGTTCAAAGTCGGGACGCAGCACGCCCAGGGCGTCGGCATCCTCGTGCATATAGCCGATGAAGCGGTCGGTCAGCTGCTGGATGGTTTCACCGTTCTCGATGGCCCGCTTGATGATCTTGTCGTCGATGTCGGTGATGTTGCGGACATAGGTGACGTCATAGCCGGAAGCCTTCAGCCAGCGATAAACCATGTCGAAGACGACCATCACGCGGGCATGGCCGAGGTGGCAGTAATCGTAGACCGTCATGCCGCAGACATACATGCGGACCTTGTTCGGTTCGATCGGGGTAAAGACCTGCTTGTCGCGTTTCAGTGAGTTATAGATCTTGAGCATGCGGGTAAGGTACGGGCGGGCGACGCGGCAATACCTATGGAATCACCGGTGTTTTTGGTAGAATCGTGGGATTGTACAACCTGAAAAGTATAGCATAGCGATGACCCCTGAATCCTTGCTCCTGCCCCGTTTCAAGCAGCTCAAAGCGCTGCGCGCACTGGCGATTGGCCTGGCCATCGGTTTTGCTGCCCCGGCCTTCGCCGACAACCTGCCGGAAGTCCAGCGCCTGATCAAGCAGGGCCAGTTCCCGCAAGCACTGGAAAAGGTGGACGCCTACCTGAGCAGCCGCCCCAAGGATGCCCAGGGCCGTTTCCTCAAGGGCCTGATCTACACCGAGATGAACAAGCCGGCCGAAGCCATTGGCGTTTTCACCAAGCTTTCCGAGGATTATCCCGAGCTGCCGGAACCCTACAACAACCTCGCCGTGCTCTACGCCCAGCAAAAACAGTACGACAAGGCCCGCACGGCACTCGAAATGGCAATAAGGACTCACCCGTCCTACGCCATCGCCTACGAGAACCTCGGCGACGTCTACGCCAAGCTGGCCAGCCAGGCCTACGACAAAGCCCTCCAGCTCGACAACTCGAATTCGACGACGCAGAACAAACTGGCCCTGATTCGCGACCTGATCAGCACCTCCGGCAAGGGCAACGTCAAGCCGCCAGCAGCGGCTGTTGCCGCCGCCCCGGCCCCGACGCCAGCCCCGGCACCAGTTGCCCCGGCCCCGGTGGCTGCCAAGCCGGCGGCAACCGTCATCGCCGCCACGCCTGGCACCGCCGCCTCGGTTACCCCGCCGGCCGCAGCGACGCCAGCCAAGCCCTCCCCGGCACCGGCCGCTACGGCCAATTCGGCCAGCGACGATATCGCCCGGGCGGTCAGCAACTGGGCCGACGCCTGGTCGCGCAAGGACATGAAGGCCTACCTCGGCGCCTATGCCAGCGATTTCGAAACCCCGCGCGGCATGAGCCGCAAGGCCTGGGAGCGCGAGCGCGAGCAGCGCATCGCCGGCAAGTCGGGCAAGATCACCGTAGACATCGAATCGCCGCAGATCACTGTCAACGGTGACAAGGCCACCGCCAAGTTCCGCCAGCACTACAAGGCCCCCGGCCTGAACAGCACGACGACCAAGACCCTGGAATTCGTCCGCTCCGGTAGCAAGTGGCTGATCAAGGACGAAGACGCCCGCTGATGCCCGGCCGTCGTTTCATTTTCCGCGGCCTGGCCGTTCTGCTGGCCGCTGGCACGCTGATCGGACTGGGCACCCGCCAGTACGGCAACCCGGCTGGCGACGACGCTCGACGCCCGGCCTCCGCTTCCAGCCCATCCTTTGCCGAGACCGAGGACGGCCCGGGTAGCTTTGCGCTGACCGTATCCGACTCGCCCCCCGAGGAAACGCTGGCCAGGATCTTCAACGAGATCGAGGCCAACCGGCTGGGCAATGCCCTGCAACTGACCGAGGCCCTCCTTCGCCAGCACCCGAACTACCGTCTCGCCCACCTCATCCGCGGTGACCTGCTGCTCGCCCGCCGCCAGCCGATCGACACCTTTGGCGCCCTCAGCGGCGCACCGCTCGACAAGGTGGCCGACCTGCGCGCCGAAGCGATCACCCGGCTGAAGGCCTACCGCGAGAAGCCGCCGGCCGATTTCGTGCCGCGCTACCTGCTGCAGATGCAACCCGACCAGCGCTTCGCCATCGTCGTCGACACCCAGCGCTCGCGCCTCTATCTCTACGAAAACGACCGCAAGAACGGCGGCCGGCCGCGCTTCGTCGCCGACTACTACGTCACCCAGGGCAAGCTCGGGGCGGAAAAATCCTACGAAGGGGACAAGAAGACGCCGATCGGCGTTTATCACGTCACCGCCAACCTGCCCAAGCAGAGCTTGGCCGATCTCTACGGCAGCGGCGCCTACCCGATCAATTACCCGAACGAGTGGGACAAGCATCAGGGCCGCGGCGGCAGCGGCATCTGGCTGCATGGCACGCCCTCCAACACCTTCGCCCGGCCGCCCAAGGCCTCGGACGGCTGCGTCGTACTGACCAACCAGGATCTCGACGCCGTCGCCAAGAACCTGCAGGTCGGCCTGACCCCGGTCATCATCAGCAATTCGGTCGAGTGGCTGTCGCTCGACGATTGGGCCAAGGAGCGCGAAACGCTGAACAAGACCATCGAAGCCTGGCGGGCCGACTGGGAAAGCCGCGACACCGAGCGCTACCTGAAGCACTACTCCAGCCAATTCAAGGCTGGCAGCCAGTCCTTCGAGCAGTTCGCCGCCCAGAAGCGGCAGGTCAATGCCGGCAAGGAATGGATCAAGGTCAAGGTCGACAACCTGTCGGTTTTCCGCAACCCGGGCAAGGAAGAGGTGATCGTCGTCACCTTCGACCAGGATTACCGCAGCAACAACCTCGATGACCGGATGAAGAAGCGCCAGTACTGGCAGCGTGAAGACGGCAAGTGGAAAATCATTTACGAAGGAAGCGCCTGATGTTCAAGAAAATCTCCGGGCTGGCCTGTGGCCTGCTCGTTTCGCTCGCCGCCTGGGCGGCCCCGACCGTTGAAATGACGACCAACCTGGGCAAGTTCACCATCGAACTGTACCCGGAGAAGGCGCCGACCACGGTCGAGTTCTTTCTCTACAATGTCAAGCACGGCTTTTACGAGGCAACCATTTTCCATCGCGTCATCGACGGCTTCATGATTCAGGGCGGCGGCTTCGTCTCGTCGATGGACGAGAAGAAGGTGCTCACCCCGGCCCTCAAGAACGAGGCGACCAACGGCCTGACCAACGACCGCGGCACCCTCGCCATGGCCCGCACCCAGGACCCGCATTCGGCCCGCGTCCAGTTCTTCATCAACCTCAAGGACAACGCCTTCCTCAATCACCGGGCGCCGACCGATGCCCGCAGCTGGGGCTACGCCGTGTTCGGCAAGGTGACGCAGGGCATGGACGTGGTCGACAAGATCGCCAAGGTGCCGACCGGCAATTCCGGCTATTACGAAAACGTGCCGACCACCCCGGTGGTCATCCAGGCCGTCAAAATCATCTCCGAAAAATAAGGATTCAGCATGATCAAGCTCACCACCAACCACGGTGCCATCACCCTCAAGCTCGATGCCGAGAAGGCCCCGAAGACGGTCGCCAACTTCATCGCCTACGTCGAGGCCGGCCACTACGACAACACCGTCTTCCACCGCGTCATCAAGAACTTCATGATCCAGGGCGGCGGCATGGAGCCGGGCATGAACCAGAAGGCGACCCAGGCCCCGATCGAGAACGAGGCCGCCAACGGCCTGAAGAACAAGCGCGGCAGCATCGCCATGGCCCGCACCGGCGACCCGCACTCGGCCACCGCCCAGTTCTTCATCAACGTCGTCGACAACGATTTCCTCGACTTCAAGGCGCCGTCCGGCCAGGGCTGGGGCTACTGCGTGTTCGGCGAAGTCGTCGAGGGCATGGACGTGGTCGACAAGATCCGCGCCGTGGCCACCGGCAACAAGGGTTTCCACCAGGACGTGCCGAAGGAAGACGTGATCATCGAGAAGGCCGAGATCGTTTGATCCTTTTCATCTCCGACCTCCACCTGTCGCCCCGGTCACCCGGGGCGACTGCTTTGTTCCTCCGCTTTCTCGAAGGCCGGGCACGCCAGGCCGAGGCGCTGTACATCCTCGGCGACCTGTTCGAGGTCTGGGTCGGCGACGACGTCAGCGATGCCTACACGACGCGGATCGCCGCCGCCCTGTGCGCCGCCAGCGAGGCCGGGCTGAACATCTACCTGATGCACGGCAACCGCGACTTCGCCATCGGCGAGCAGTTCGCCGGCGCCGCCGGCGTCAGCCTGCTGCCCGACCCCTACGAACTGGTCCTGCCCGAGTGGTCCTTCGTCCTCTCCCACGGCGACGCGCTGTGCCTGGACGATCACGCCTACATGGCCTACCGCGCCAAGGTGCGCGACCCGGAATGGCAACGCAAGATGCGCGCCAAGCCACGTTTCCTGCGCGCCCTGCTCGGCCGTTACATCCGCTGGCGCAGCGCCCGCCGCAAGCGCGACCAGGCCTACGTCTACGCCGACCTGCAAGGTGCCGCCACCGACGACTTCATCCGCGACCACGGCTACTGCACCTTCATCCACGGCCATACCCACCGCCCGGCCACCCACGACCACCTGGTGGACGGCATTCACGTCGAGCGCTGGGTGCTCGCCGACTGGCACGAGGACCGGGGCGAATGCCTGGTCTGGGATGGCCAGGCCCTCAAGCGCGAAGCGCTGACTTTTGAAAATTGAGCGAAATTTGCCGTCGACCGCAGCATTGACCCGGGAAGCGGGCGAATCGGCCGCCAGCAGCCCCGCCCTCGCCATCCTGCGCGACACCTTCGGCTACCCGGCCTTCCGCGGCGCCCAGGCCGAGATCATCGCCCATGTCGCCGGCGGCGGCGACGCCCTGGTCCTGATGCCGACCGGCGGCGGCAAGAGCCTGTGCTACCAGATTCCCGCCCTGCTCCGCCCCGGTTGCGCCGTCGTCGTCTCGCCGCTGATCGCGCTGATGCAGGACCAGGTCGATGCCCTGACCCAGCTCGGCGTCCGCGCCGCCTGCCTCAACTCGACGCTGGACTGGCGCGAGGCGCAGGCCGTCGAGCAGGCCATGTTCAGCGGCGGCATCGACCTCGTCTACATCGCCCCCGAGCGCCTGCTGCTCGACCGCACGCTGGCCCTGCTCGACGCCCTCTACGAGGCCGGCAAGCTGGCCCTGTTCGCCATCGACGAGGCGCACTGCGTATCGCAGTGGGGCCACGATTTCCGGCCGGAATACCTGCAACTGTCGGCGCTGCACGAGCGCTACCCGGCCGTGCCGCGGATCGCGCTGACCGCCACCGCCGACCAGGCGACGAGGAACGAGATGCTGGCCCGCCTCGGCCTGACCGAAGCGCGCGTCTTCCTGTCCAGCTTCGACCGCCCGAACATCCGCTACACCGTGGTCGAGAAGGACAACGCCAAGCGCCAGCTGCTCGGCTTCCTGGCCGGCCGCAAAGGCCAGGCCGGCATCGTCTATTGCCTGTCGCGCAAGAAGGTCGAGGAAACCGCCGCCTGGCTGTCGGCCGAAGGCTACCCGGCGCTGCCCTACCACGCCGGCCTGCCGGCGCCGGAGCGCGCCGCCAACCAGCGCCGCTTCCTGCGCGAGGAAGGGCTGGTCATGTGCGCCACCATCGCCTTCGGCATGGGCATCGACAAGCCGGACGTCCGCTTCGTCGCCCACCTCGACCTGCCGAAAAGCATCGAGGCCTACTACCAGGAAACCGGCCGGGCCGGCCGCGATGGCGAGGCTTCCGACGCCTGGATGGCCTACGGCATGCAGGACGTCGCGCTGCAGCACCAGCGCATCGCCGAATCGGGTGCCGGGGAGGGCCAGAAGGTCCTCGAAGCGCAGCGCCTGACCGCCCTGCTCGCCTACTGCGAGGCGCCGCGCTGCCGCCGGCAGGTGCTGCTCAATTATTTCGGCGAGGAACGCCAGCCCTGCGGCAACTGCGACGTCTGCGCCGAGCCGCCCGAGCTGTGGGACGGCACGCAGGCGGCGCAGAAGGCGCTGTCGGCCATCTTCCGCACCGGCATGCGCTTCGGCGTCAGCCACCTGACCGACATCCTGCGCGGCAAGGCGACCGACAAGGTCAAACAGTGGAACCACGACCAGCTGCCCACCTTCGGCGTCGGCGCCGACCTCGACGAACACGCCTGGAAGAGCGTCTTCCGCCAACTCGCCGCGGCCGGCCTGGTGCACGTGGATATGGCAGAGCACGGCGCCCTGCAACTGACCGACGCCGCCCGCGAAGTCTTGAAGGGCCAGCGCCCGGTGCAACTACGCCGGCCGGCCAAACGGCGGAGCACGCCGGCGAAAAGCAGCCGTGCCCCGCTCTCCGACCTGGCGCCGGCCGACGAGGCGCTGTTCCAGGCGCTGCGCCAGTGGCGGGCCGACACCGCCCGCGAGCAGGCGGTGCCGGCCTACGTCATCCTGCACGACAAGACGCTGCGCGAACTGGCCGAGGTGCGCCCGACCAGCCACGGCGCGCTGGCCGGCATCACCGGCATGGGCAGCGCCAAGATCGAGCACTACGGCCACGAGCTGCTCGAACTGATCCGCGCCGCGGGCTGAGAGCCTGTGAAATATTTGTTCACGCCCGCTCCCCGCGCCCAGACAAGCCCGCTCGGCGTTGCAAATGCTCGCCATAGCCCGAGCTATGGCTGTGCTTTGCGCCTTGATCGGGCTCGCCTGGACACGTTGCTCGGGCGCGCCCAAATAATTCGTCCGTCCTGAATAACCTCCAAGCTGATGTTTTGATTGAATAATTTTTCAATTTGACAGGTGTTGATTTACCGGGAATGAGATAATAACGCCTTGATTCCTTGCAAATTTCTGTGAGTTTTTGATGA
>SSXW01000169.1 GCA_009469585.1 Dechloromonas sp. Dech2017 | reverse complement strand
AAAGGAAAAGAACGAGCTGCGTTGGCGTTGCGTAGGTTTGCTCAGCGAAGGAATTGAAAGGCTCTGATGAGATACACGAAGCAAGGGCATTGAAGTGCAGAGCTGGGGAACGGAAAAGCTATGCAAGGCAATGGCATAGAATATCAAAGAATAGTGATGGCTATGAATGGTCAGGAATGGCTGTGGAAAAGTTATGAAGGGAAATCATTCGCAACGGAGATACCCTTAAAACGGCTTTAAATGCCCCTAGAAAGGCTCAAAAGTGTAGAGTCGATAAATTATACCTTAACGCAAAAAACGAATAAGAGGAGGTCAAAATGAAGGAAAAAGAGAAAATGGAGAAGAGGGAAGAGTGCCTTCGGACGGCATGTGAGATTGTGAACGGAGCAAGGCAAGATTGCTACGGCGATGCGGAGGACAATTTTCAGACGATCGCTACGTTGTGGGAATCTTACCTTAAGGCGACTGGGTGCGATGTTGTGATTGATTCAAGAGATGTGGCAATGATGATGATTCTGCTGAAGGTGGCGAGAGCTGCGGCTCCAGGAATCCATCTTGACAATTACGTGGACATTTCCGGATATGCTGCGTGTGCGTATGGAATCGACGGAATGTGCAGAAGTGACGAATAGGAGGACTACATGGAAGCGACAGACAGAACGCTGGGAGGGCTGATTAAGACCATGCGGACATCGTGTGGCTTAACGCAATCGGAGCTTGCAGAGGCGGTGTATTCGGACGTGAAGTCGATTCGAAGATGGGAGCACGGCGAGAACATCACATGGTATAAGTTCCTAGAAATAGCACATACATTGGGCTACACGATGGATATTGAAGTGAAAGGAGGTGCGGAGTAATGTTCCGAGATTACGGGCTTATGTGGGGCGAACTGAGAAGTCTACTTGAAGAGCGGATTGAAGGGCTCGAAAAGGAAGGCGACCCGGAGGTGTTCGGAATGTACAAGGTACTGAAGATGATGGATAACATCGAATACTGTGATTCAGAGTAAGGGGGTGGGAGCGTGAGCAAGTATAACAGCAAGAAAACAGTCGTTGACGGTCAGAAATTCGACTCAAAGAAGGAAGCAAACCGTTATCAGGAACTTGTACTACTGGAAAAGGCG
>SSXW01000168.1 GCA_009469585.1 Dechloromonas sp. Dech2017 | reverse complement strand
TATCTGTTTATTGTTATAAATGTTTGGTTTCCACGAAAGGTTAAAGTGCCAAAACAATAGCATCATTACATAGAATGTTGAAAATGAAAGGCACTAAAAACCACCTGTACAATAAAGGACTTATTGATACAAGTGGTCTTCTATACTAAGTGCTTACAAATGATAATCACTATTCATCTATGTCCAACTTAAAAGCTTCTGTAGCTTCATCTTTCTTCTTGTCAATTACTTTTGCGTAGATTTGCGTGGTTTTTACATTGGTATGCCCTAACATTTTGCTTACGGTATATATGTCTGTACCGTTAGCCAATTGTAACGTTGCATAGGTGTGGCGGAAGCAATGAAAGGTGATGTGCTTGGTAATCCCTGATGCTTTTACCCACCGTTCCAAAGGCCTAGATATCCATGAAGGGTCAGGCAGTCCGGCAAACACCAACAGTTCTCCGTCTTTCTTGCGCTCACCGCAAAGCTTGTATGCCTGTGGCGATATAGGCATGTATTCAACGCCCTTAGTCTTCTGCTGAGTGAAATTGAGACGGTACCCACCATTGTATTCTTCAACCTCTGACCATTTAAGCTTTTGAATATCGCTATGTCGCATTCCTGTCAGTGCAGAGAACAAGGCTGCCCGTTTTAGTATATCATCACACGGAGTCTTTGCCAATATATTAAGTTCTTCCAGTGACAGATACTCTCTTCGAGCACTCTGAAACATGATATTTTTAGCCTTGGCAGCAATATCACAATTCAGATAGCCATCCACGAAAGCTTGTTTGAGTGCCGCCTTGAAGATAGAGAAGTACGTCGATGCCGTATTCCTTGAAATAGTTCCTTTCTTAGAACCACCCTGCGGTGCCTTTATCAAGAAGGAACGGAATGCCTCAATATACTTCATGTCAATCTGCGAGAACTGTATGTAGTCACACTTGGCAAACATTGACAACAGTGTGTGCAATCTGCGCCAGTTGACAACTATCGATTCTGACGCAGTTTCCTCTCTTTCTTTGATTAACTTCTCAATATACTCCAGAACATTGCATTTTGAGCGTTCGCTTTGTTCTGCCATTTCCATTTGCTGGTCAGTAAAGAGAGCCATGTTGTCGTACTCTTTTTGACGCAGGACT
>SSXW01000167.1 GCA_009469585.1 Dechloromonas sp. Dech2017 | reverse complement strand
ATGGCTAATTTTGCAATATCCAAGGAGGGTAGATGTGACGGGATAAGGGGCTGTCACCTCGAGCGTACTTGGTGCACTTAGGCAGAAGCGGAAATCCTCTTAGGTTTTCCGCTTTTTTTGTAGCCTACAGCAGAGCGGACATTATGGTAAATAACAAAATGCCTACCTTTGCCATACTCCTGCCAATGTGCCCACGCTAATAACCCCCTTGTCTAAGTGTAAAGATTATGTATAGACGTCAATTTTTAGAGTATTTGTCCGCTACTCGCGGCTACTCGTCGTTAACCGTAGAAAAGTACGCTCTTTGTCTTCGCATCATGAAGCAGGAGTGTCGCATCCTTCGCCATTGCGAGCTGCATGAGCTTGACACAATGAGCGTACGTTCATTGCTTACCTCAGTGACGCAGCAGCGACAGCTATGTGCGAAGTCTTCAAACCTTTATCTATCCGTCTTGAAGTCTTATTTTGACTTCTTAGTACGTTTCGGCTACACTCAGCGCAATAACGCTGCTGCTGTTCCCCAGAAGAAGACCTCGAAGCTGCTTCCTCAGTTCATTCCCGAGAGTGTTATGAATAGAGTGATTGATAACGAGCTGCCTATGTCTTCACTCTCTGAAGCCAGAACACGCCTTTGTGTTCTACTGCTCTACCATTGCGGTCTGCGAGCTTCCGAACTTGTCAACCTTAAGCTGTCGAATATTGATATACAAAACAAGCGCTTGAAGGTAATAGGCAAAGGTAACAAGGAACGCTTACTCCCATTTGGCGCCGAGGTATACGACTGCATTTGTTCATACATTTCGTTCAGAGCAAAGAAATGGTTCGGCTCTCCTCTCTTGTTCGTTGCTGATGATGGCTCAGAGTTCACCGCCCAGATGCTGCGCTCAACAATCTTCAAGGTATTCAGCAAGCACGTTGAAAAGCGCCTTTGCCATCCGCATGTTCTTCGCCATACCTTTGCTACTCACATGCTCAATCACGGCGCTTCCCTGGTCGCAATACAAGTGATGCTCGGACACGCTTCTCTCGCTACAACTCAGATCTATACTCACGTTTCTACCGAGCATATCGTTTCACAATATAACCAAGCCTTTAAGAGATGAATATTAAAAGAATTTTCCTCAAATCATCCGCTCCCTGCAT
>SSXW01000166.1 GCA_009469585.1 Dechloromonas sp. Dech2017 | reverse complement strand
TCACCCAACACTTCCTTCACCTGCTCAAGGATGGGGTACATCATCTTGCATGGCTGGCACCAGGTGGCGAAGAAATCGACCAAGACAAGTTGGTCACTTGATATAACGTCTTTGAATGTTTCCATTACGATTTTCTGTAAAATTATGCTATTTTCTTTCCTGTTATCTTACAATACTGCCCTGCAAATGTTAAAATCGAGAAGAATTCAATGAAAAACCTTCGTTATTTCAAAGAATATTCGTACCTTTGCAGCGCTCATCTATAGATAGAAGGAGTTTCGAGACCCGGTTGCCTTTGATGCAATTCGGGTCTTGCGTTTTATAGTGGTGTCTGCAATCTCTTTTTCATCTTCTTTTCCAAAGCCTTTAGTCCATACTCTTTGTTAAGATGGTATGCTGTCAACAGATAGAATCCGTTGCTACGTTGTTGTTCCAAGACAATAACATACTTTTCCACTTTATCATAGATGTATGTTTTCTTGACCTTACGCTTTTTGCCGTCCCTCTCTTCTATGGTAAATACATCCAGATTGTCTGGTGTCAATTCTCTCACATGGTGATTTATCCAATGAAGCCTTTGTGAACGAGCCATCTCGAATACTCGCTTTGGATAAGTCGTACCGTCTTCGTTCTCAACCATGATTTCTTCACAGGTAAGATGCTTGAACAATCTTGCCATGTCAATCTCGCCATCTGTCTTTATAGGATAGATGCGCCACCCTCTGAATGAGAATTGACAGTTATCTTCTATATCACGCTTGAATATTGCATGAAGATCATGCTCTCTTTCTCGTTCACTGAGATATGCCAGTTCCAGCAGCTCAGGGTATTTCTTGATAATATTCAAACTGCTCATTGGCTATTTCAGTGCGATAAAAAACAAATTAAACTTCTTTCTAAATTTGGGAGTTGTGGTGTTGAGACTGATATTACTGTGTTTTTTTATCTTTTCAATCAGCTTCATTTTGGCTCTCACCCTTCCTTCAACTTCTCCCTTTTCATATCTAAGGTTGTAGTTGATGGCTCCCATTAGAACATCTGCCAATTGGATGAAGACACTTTCGTGTGAACGTATAAACTGAAACCTGCCAATGGAAGAGTTGTATTCCATTATTTTTCTGAGCCTCTCCAGCTTATCGCTACTGCATGTGTCC
>SSXW01000165.1 GCA_009469585.1 Dechloromonas sp. Dech2017 | reverse complement strand
GTATTGTGGCGCACAAGCGGTGTGGTAGATAAAGCCGAACTGCTGGCTACGCTTGATCCATTCTTAAAATAAAAAGATGAAAAGAATAAAGGAAGAGCAGCGAGTTGTGGAGCAGATGATACGTTTGTACTGCAGGAAGAAGGAGGGCAATAATGAATTATGTCCTGGGTGCCAAGAGTTGCTACAGTACGCTACTGCAAGACTGGAACGCTGTAAGTTTGGCGAGAACAAACCAACTTGCAAAAAGTGTCCCATCCACTGCTATCGTCCTCAGATGAAAGAACGAATGTGCAAAGTGATGCGCTGGGGTGGGCCAAGAATGATTTTGTATCACCCGGTAGCTGCCATCAAGCATGTCATAAGAGAATTGTAACAATAAGAAAATGAGCATGAAACAGATAGAAACACTCGTCTTTGATTATGGAGGTGTCATCGTGAACATTGATGATGCCTCTGTTGTAAAAGCCATGGAGAGCCTGGGCGTTACGGCGTTCAAGCGACTAATCCATGTCCGCAAGATCAAGAGACTGATGCACCAATATATTAATGGTCTGGTAGCGGAAGCAGAAACATTGAAAGAGATGCTGAGTCTTTGCCGCAAAGGAACCACAACCGAGGATATTGAAAAAGTGCTCGAAGAGCTGTGTGGCAATCTGCCCGTAGAAAGACTGGAGGCATTGGTCAAGCTTCGGAAGCGGTACAAGGTCTATCTGCTCAGCAACATCAACGACACGCTTTGGCAGAAGTCGGTCAGTCTGATGAAGCAGCTGGGATATTCCACGGACGAGTTGTTTGATGAAGTATTCCTCTCATACGCCATGCGGAAGGAGAAGCCATCCGTCGAAATCTATGAAGAGATGACGCAGCAGACTGGATTGAATCCTGCCACCACCCTCTATTTCGATGACCGTGCCGAGAATGCCGAAGCTGGCAGAAACTTCGGCTTCCAGAGCGTACTGGTAAAGACCAATCATCTGGAAGAGCATCAGGAATGGCAAGAAATTAACAAGAATATAAAAGAATAATCTTATGCGCATAATAGGAAACTTACTTTGGTGGCTCTTCGGAGGTCTCGAAGCTGCCATCGGTTATTTCACCGGAAGTCTGGCTCTTGCATGTACTATCATCGGCATTCCCTTTGCGATACAGACATTCA
>SSXW01000164.1 GCA_009469585.1 Dechloromonas sp. Dech2017 | reverse complement strand
GTGCTTAATGAAAGTTATTGCGACCTTCCGAGCGCAGGTTTCTTCGGTACAAGTACAGGTCATCCTTATTGTGAGTATAAATTGTTGCCAATTCCTAACAAGACACTTGAACAGAAAACCCCCAAGAGGAAGAATTTGGGAAGAATCATTCAGGTCGGCAATTTCGTTGTCGGTAAGAGTATTGATACAGATAAGGAATATTCAGGTATTGTTCAGAAGTTTGGAAGAGACAGATTCAACAATATCGAGACAGTGTATATTCTTTCCAAATCCAATGGAAAGTTTGTCAAACTCCGACCTGAGACGGTAAGGTTAAGTTCGTTCTATCCAAATTCCAAGAGGCATCTGAGATTCGACATGGGCAAGGCTATGATGAATTCATTGGGTGCTTCCATAGGAGGTACGTTGACCAATGCTTGATTTCATTAAGTTAGTGAACGATGGAAGTAATGAAAAGAAATTGACCGACCTTGCTAACAAGACTATACTTCAGGATTTGTATGATAAGAACCTGAGAGGTCAAAAAAGAGCGGTCTCCTTGAATTTCTGGGAAGATGAGGAGGCGTTTGAGTCTATCGGAAAATTCATACCCGGATGTTTCTATATTTTCAAGCATCAGGGAGAATCCTTGAAGACAGAGGACGGTCTGAAGGAATTTCATGACATTCTTCCGATATTCCTTTCGTTGAGGGTCGGAGATGACAAAGGTCGGAAATTTGTCTTTGGTATCAATTTCAATATACTGACAAAGCCTGTCAGGGCAGCGATACTACAAGAACTTTATAATATGGACAGACCGTTTTTTGATAACCTTTCCAAGGAACATATCAAAGGTCGGCATGTATATTCAAAGACTATTCTGTCTGCATTCGCACAAGATAGCGGAATGAGATTCTGTGACTATATCTGTACCAAGTATAGAATCAAGAAAGAGAGTATTGCGTTCCGTAAATATTATTTCGACAATATCCTACGTTACAGGATGATAGATTATTGGCAGTGGAAATATCTTCCGTTCCTCGACGTTGCGCAAGGAGTAAGGGGTATAGAGCTCTTGAAATTGCAGAAAGACGCAATCAATAAATAATTTCAATAAATGTACAGTCAGAAGTTCAGATGAAGAAAACAGATTTGATTAAGTTCGTTCAAAACGAGAT
>SSXW01000163.1 GCA_009469585.1 Dechloromonas sp. Dech2017 | reverse complement strand
CAAGAGGAGCCGAAAGGCTTCAAAAGGAGGGAAGAAAAACAAGTTGAACAAATAATTTCTTTGCGTATGGAATTACACAGATTATCAGAAAACGAGCAGGCATTTGTCGAGTGCTTCTCACGGTTCGTAAACGGTCAGATGGGGTCAGCCGCCAAGGTAGGCAATGCCCTTGCAGATGACCATCGCTATCTTATCAACGAAAAGGGCAAGGTGGTGTTTGCCTTCTTGGAACGCCTTGCCAACGACTATCAAAAAGGTCGTTATGACCAGCGTGACGAGTGGGTGTGCCGATTGGCAGCAGAGGCCATCGAACACCTTGTAGAGAACAGAATGTATTACAGAACACTTAACAACGATTGACTATGGCAAGCAGATTGATTACACCCGTATTGGAGGAGATACTGAAATCCTATCCTCTGTATTCACAGGACGGCAAAGGCAAGGATGCCGTTTGTGTGGCAATATTCTTCATCGGACACGTCCGTTGGTTCGTACTTGAAGGACAGCCGGAAGGTAACGACACCACGTTGTTCACCATCGTATGCGGTCTGCATGAAACGGAGTATGGCTATACCTCCGTCAATGAAATGGAGAGCGTAAAGGTGGATGGCTCCAAATATGGAGTGGACGAGATATTTCAAGTGGAGCAGTTGGACGGCTTCAAGCCGGTGAAACTGAAGAGCATTCCAGACGAGGATTTACAAGCATTCCTTCATAATATGGAATGACCCCAAATTAAATCAGCCGCAGGGACATTACTCCTTGCGGCTGACTATTGTTAGTACCTACTATGAGTAGTAAAGCCTACGATTAGTATATACTACGATACTACTCTCATCTTCGGAAAGCGGACTTGGCAACGTGCTCCTCTTGTACCTCTTCCTTCTGGTACTCCTCCATGTCAAGCAGTTGCTCATACGCAGAGCTGATGTTTGCGTCCATAGAATGGTTGTGGCTGAAAGGGAAGGTATGCTTCACAGAGAGTCCTGCATTGGTCACAGTCCCCACATCCAGGCTATCCTTATCCTTGTTATATTGCAGGTTCAGCAAACCACCATTCGGCATTTGGAATATCGGCATTTTTCGCTGCGCCAATTCCGAAAACTCTTCGGCGGTCATCTCCCTCGCCACAGCCTTCACGTCCTCACTGGCACGTCCTATGCCATAG
>SSXW01000162.1 GCA_009469585.1 Dechloromonas sp. Dech2017 | reverse complement strand
CAACATCAGCGAAGCGTGGAATTACGGAGATGGTGTCACCTGGAAAAGAGACAGGAAAGCAGATGGCACAGGAAAGTCAAGAAACAGAACAACACACCAGTCTAAGGAGATAGGCTTATGGGAAAGAACGCAGCGTATGCCGCACAATATGCGGAGGAAGCCAAAGAACAGATGCGGATGTATGGGATTCCTGCCTCCGTCATCTTGGCGCAAGCCATACTGGAGAGCAGCAACGGACAGAGCCAACTGTCGCGCGAATGCAACAACCACTTTGGCATCAAGGCTACGGCATCGTGGTTGAAGAATGGCGGAGAGTATGGAGTCTATACGGATGATAGGCCCAACGAGAAATTCTGTAAGTACAAAAGCGTGGGTGACAGTTATGAGCATCACTCGCAGTTCCTGAAGCAGAACAAGCGTTATGCGCAGTGCTTCACGCTGTCGCCTGACGACTACAAGGGATGGACGAAGGGCATTGAGCGTGCCGGCTATGCCACGGGCGGCGGTTATGCTGCAAGTCTGCAGCGCATCATTGAAGCCAACGGACTGGACAAGTATGACAGTGAGGTGATGGCTGAGATGCGGGCAGAAGGTCGGTCGTTCGGGGTGGAGAATAATCCTCGTAGAGAAATGCCTGCTGCCCATGTACCGCAGTCTGCCGGGTATTCCTTTCCTGTGGAGCGAGAGGAGTTTCTCTTCATCACCTCGCCTTTCGGCAATCGCCAGGATCCGATGGATGCCACCAAGCAGCAGATGCACAAGGGCATTGACATCAAGACGAACCATGAGGCGGTGTTGGCCACGGAGAACGGCGGCAAGGTGGTGGCGGTGAACCATAATGCGAACACGGCAGGAGGGAAATCCGTCACCGTGGAATACAGCCGTGAGGATGGCAGCAAGGTGCAATGCTCCTACCTGCATCTGTCTGACATAGCAGTAAAGGTAGGTGACGTGGTTAATGCCAGTCAGAAGTTGGGGGTGTCGGGAAATACCGGCACCAGAACCACTGGCGAGCATCTGCATTTCGGAGTGAAGAGTGTATCGGCTGACGGCTCAAAAAGGGATATGGATCCAGCCGCTTATCTGGCAGAAATCGGACAGAAAGGCAACATCAAGCTACAGGCCCTGCATAACGGCAATGACCTGTTGGCAAAATACAAGAGCAATGCGCCACAGGAG
>SSXW01000161.1 GCA_009469585.1 Dechloromonas sp. Dech2017 | reverse complement strand
TGTCGGATAAGGCAATTTGTCCTTAGACAGAAAGTCTGGATGCTCACGGAAATAGTCTTTAGGAGTATAGTGATACCCACAACTATGCTCATGGTCGCATTTGCCTACATTGTCAGGGAAGGACACTTCCCCCTCATCATCTATGTATCTTGTGAAACAACGCTTGCGCTCACAATTCGGGCATGTGTAACGATTACCCAATCTGTATTTCTCCAAGTGAAATCTATACTCGTTCATCATCGTAACTGAAATGAATTATTGGTGAATTTCAGCTTTCAGTTCTTTCATGTTTTCAGTTACGCACTTGTCAACTGAAAAACTGAAACAAATGAATACTGAAAACAGGTTGGTTTATGTTTCAGTTGCCTGTCCTGTTTGGAACTTTACTTTTTCGTAAAATCCTTTCTTTGCCTTTGTGATTAGTCCAGACTTCATAAGCTCCTTTATATAGTTCATCACAGTACGGTCTGTAACATGCAGATTCTCCATTCCTGTTTTTATGGCTGTTTTTGTGTCAAAACTGTCTTCCAACAGATACAGCAACTCCTTGGACATGGAATCACAGGTGTCTTCAGCAACAAAGGCTCGGCAGCGTTGATAACAATTCTCACAATATTCATTGAGCCGTAATGCTCCTTTTATGGAATCCACATCAATACTTTGCAGATGGCTCTCGCCACAGGCGTATCTTAGAGCTTGGAGCAATAAGGCAATGCGTGCGACGTGGGTATTGTGCTTCATCACCCTCGTTTCAACATCTTCATCGTCCTCTATGGCATTGATGGCATCCACATTTCTGTTCCACCAACCAAAGAAAAGGGAGTGTGCGTCCTTGTCCATATAAAGGATATTTGGACAACATTCATTTGTGTCATTACACCTTGCATAGTCAAGTCCAAAGATTTTCCCGATGATGTCAGCCCATTTTCTTGAAGCCTCGCTCTGGCGCACATGGCTGTCTTCCTCATCCAGCCAGTGTGGAACTTTCTTGGATTTGGGATATACAACCAGAATACGGTCAAGAAAACCTGTATCCATGAATTTGGAAGCCATCAGTTCCTTCATTCGTTTGGTCTGTGTTGTACCGATGATGTTGACACATGGCTCTTCTACACGTTGTGGGCGGTCATTCTTGACACGTGTGTTCTCCAAGTGGCATCCGCTCCAGATGGAAAGTAGGC
>SSXW01000160.1 GCA_009469585.1 Dechloromonas sp. Dech2017 | reverse complement strand
AACCTGGTGGGTACTTACATCGGCACAGATTACCAGTATCGTATGAGGGAATATACGTTCAACAAATCGCCGGATGAATCTGTAAAGAACGCTCCGCTGACCGATTACAGTTATGATGCAACTGGTAGAAAGCGCTCTCTTATTGGTGAAGGAACATACAGCAAGAACTGGAAACAGATGGCTTTATCGGTAGGTGGACAATATAATATCAGCCACACAGATAACATCTATGTGGGAAGCAGTAATGCTGATACGGAATTGAAGTACAGCAATCTCTATCTTTTCACCCAGCTACAGGGACAGCAGAAGTGGTTCAGTTATCAGGTGGGAGTTGGCGCAACCAGGTCTTCCATCCATCAGGGGGAGAACGGATACAGCAAATGGCTGTTTCGACCACAGGTAACTTTACAGGCAAAGGCTAGCGACCGTCTGAGTTTTAAATGGAGCAGCAAAATCACGTCAGACATCCCAAGCCTTTCCGACTTGAGCGAGTTGCGCCAATATTCCAACAGCTTTGAGGCGCGTGACGGCAATAGCGGTCTGAAGCCATTTACCGGCTACAACAATACCTTGTCGGCTTCCTGGAACATTCCGCTGATGTCTGTGTACCTGGAGGGAAACTGGACGTATTACGACAAGCCTATAGCTACTTCTATCTTGCCCGAAAAGCGGGAGGATGGCTCTTATCTCTTTGTGAGCAAACCGGAGAATCAGAAGAGTCATGATTACAAGCACCTGCTGTTGACTCCTGAAGTTCACCTCATCAAGGATCATCTGGATTTGAACCTTATGTGCGAGTATCAGAATGTCAAGACAAAGGGTTTGGATTATTCCCACGAGTTCAATTACTTCAGTTATGGAGCAGAAATTCGGTACATGACGGGCAATTGGAACATTGGCTATGGTGCCTATAAGGTGGAAAAGAGTTTTTGGGGAGAAAAGACAAACGGCGGAGAGCCAACCTCCAATCTTGCCGTAACCTACAGTTATAAGAACTGGCAGTTTGGCGTTCTCGGATTATTCGTATTCTATCCTCATGGCTGCGTGTATAAGGATGAACTTTTCAACAAATATGTGCAGCAGAAGAACAAGACACGCCTTGCTGACCAGGGCAACATGCTTGTCTTTACTGCCAGCTTCAACTTCAGCCATGGCCGCAGATACCATACAGGCAGCCGTAAGCTGAACAAT
>SSXW01000015.1 GCA_009469585.1 Dechloromonas sp. Dech2017 | reverse complement strand
CAGTCGGCTTTCCCGGCAGCAAATCCGCTATCCGCAACCACTGTTCGTCATTCAACATTCGCCGATCCATGTGCAGCACCCAAATTCCAGGATGTAAACACAAATCGGCTACTGTGAACAGGCCCTAGACAACGACGCGCGTTTAACCGCCCGCCGCCTCGTGCTCGATACCTTCAAGGCTATTCAGATATTTTTCCGCGGGATTTTGCCGGGGGAGGACGAAACAGTGGACGTCCTGTTAATCAGCAAATCCGGCGTTCGGCGCTTGCTCAAAATCAACCGTATTACCGGTCAACTTGTGAGCCAGCGGGAACGTGCCCCTATATCTCAACCGTAACCGGTGAGAGCGCCGGCGCGGAATAAAACCCCCGCAGAATTCGTTAGTGCCCTAACCGGTGAACTTTCGCTATATAGATTTAAAGAGTGGTTGATTGCAACCTGACGGCACTTCTTAACAAAGGACTGTCATGGAACCCAGCACCCCCACACCCTCCGAATTGATGGCAAAACCCGGATAGAAAAGGTGTCAACTTCTGCTAGGACGGGTCATAGCCATCTTAAAGGCCGACGTTGTGGCTGGCACAACCCTGTTAATCGCAATGACCGTACTCGCACCGATTGATGGAATAGTCACTAAATCCTTCGTGATTGCCCTCTTAGGTGCAACAGCTTCGACTGGCTTGTGGATCTTGGCAAGGAGGGGTCCACGAGGTGGTATTGCTGGATGCTGAATTCTCACCTAAATATTGCACACTAGGAAATTCACAACTTAGGTGAGAAAAAAACATAATAACGTTTATTTTCAATTAGTTGGTGTTATCTAAATATCACCAGAGTTATGTACCCCGCCGCCACTTTTCAGGCTGGCGCATATATCGTGAACTCCTGGCTTACCGATTGTTTGACAATCCATGCTCTATCGCGCGGCTGCTGATGCTGTTGTGTTCCTTCATCTGGCTTTCATAGTGTTCGTCGTTGCCGGTGCAGCGATGGCGATTCGTTATCCTCGACTGCCATTGATTCACATTCCGGCTGCGGCCTGGGGCGCTTTCGTGGAAGTCACCGGTGGCGTCTGCCCGCTGACCTACGCGGAGAATTTCCTGCGCCTCCGGGGCGATCAAGCGGGTTACCCGGAAAGCTTCATCGCGCACTATCTGCTGGCGATCATTTACCCCGATGGTTTGACTCGCGAAATCCGGTTTGTGCTGGCTGCCGTCGTCGTCGCCGTCAATTGCGCGCTGTATGCCTGGATTTTGCGCCGTCGCCGTGCTTCATCCGAATAGGCGGCAGGATGAAAATGCCGTACGCTGTCATTTTGATTCCCAGCCGAACCTGATCATGACCGAAATCACCTTGCGCGAAGTCGAAACCGCCAGCGATCCCCGCTACGCGGCGATCTGGTTGCATGGACTGGGTGCCGATGCGAGCGATTTCGAGCCTGTCGTTCCCGAGTTTGGCCTGGCCGACGCGCCTGGCGTTCGCTTCATTTTTCCCAACGCGCCGTATCGTCCGGTGACGTGTAATGGCGGCTACGTGATGCGCGCCTGGTACGACATTGTTTCTCTCGACGCGACCAACCGCACGATAGATGAAGCCGGGCTGATCGAATCGCGGGATCTGGTCTGGCAACTGATCGCCCGGGAAGTCGAACGGGGCATTCCCGGCAACCGCATTTTTCTTGCCGGCTTTTCGCAGGGCGGCGCCGTGGCCTATCTGGCCGGGCTGAGCTATCCCGAGCCGCTGGCGGGCATCGTCGCGCTGTCGACCTATATTCCCAGCGCCCGCTTGCTTGAGGAGACCTTGAGCGAGGCCAATCGCCGGATACCGATTTTCGCGGCGCACGGCAGCGACGATGACGTGGTGTCGCCGGAACTTGGTGCGCGCGCCGCCGACCACTTGCGCCGCCTGGGCTATGCCATCGACTGGCATGGCTACCGCATGCCGCATTCGGTGTGCGCCAAGGAAATTGGCGATATCGGCGCCTGGCTGGGCGAGCGCCTGGTTGTTGCGCCACACTGAGCGAAGCACGGTTCGACAGGGCATTTCAGCAGCGAAGCGTTTCGATCGTCGTACCGGAGCCTTGCCGGATTTTTCGATTTTGGCCGTTTTTTCCGGTCGACCGTAGCACTCTGGACTGGCCGTCGAATTTTGCCCCGCGTAGAGGCGTCGCTGCCCTCGCCTAGCGGATTTCGATGGTGACCGACTTCCCGGACTTGCCACCGGCCCGGCGAAGCATGTCGCCGATGTCGGTATTCTGGTTCTTGAGGGCGACATCCAGCGCGGTTTCGCCGGTGTCGCGCTTGAGGTTGGGATTGGCCTTGCCTTTCAGCAAGAGACCGACGATCTTGTCGTGGCCGCCGCGGGCTGCCGCGATCAGGGGCGTCGTGCCGTTCTCGCTGGCCGCATCGAGGTCGGCGCCGGCTTCGATGAGCAGTTGGGCAATCTCGAGGTGGCCGCTGTAGGCCGCATAGGCGAGCGGCGTCCAGCCCGGGTTGTCGACACTGGCGCCGCCAGTGAGAAGAATCCGGACCACTTTCAGGTGGCCGCGGAAGGCAGCCAGGCGCAAGGCGGTATCGCCGGCTGCGTTGCGCGCGTTGAGCTTGGCCCGCTGCTTGACCAGGTAGTCGACCAGTTCGCCATGGCCGTCGCGGGCGGCCAGCATGAGGAGCGTGTTGCCATTGATATCGGTCGTATCGACCGAGGCGCCCTTCTGGACCAGCGTCCGGATCTCGCCGGTGTCGCCCGACTTGGCCGCCATGATCAGGTCGTCGTAAGTCGCCGCGGCGACCAACACGGGAAAGCCGAGGACGAATGCTGCGGTCGACAGGATTTTCGGGCAAATTTTCATGGGCGTTGGGCGGTCGGGAACAATCTGAAGAAATTATCGGTCGTCGCCTCGTCCACAGCTTCCGGCGACATCCCCCGCAGGCGGGCGACTTCGTCGGCAACGTGGCGGACGTAGGATGGCTCGTTGCGCTTGCCACGGTAAGGGGCCGGCGCCAGGTAGGGCGAATCGGTCTCGACCAGGATGCGGTCGAGCGGGCATTTTGTCGCCACGTCCTTGATGACGGCAGCGTTCTTGAAGGTGACGATGCCGGAAAACGAGATGTAAAAACCGAGATCGAGCGCCTGGCGAGCGATGTCCCAGTTCTCGGTAAAGCAGTGCATGACGCCGCCGACGGTGTCGGCCCCCTCCTCCCTGAGCATGCGCAAGGTGTCGGCCGCCGAATCGCGGGTATGGACGATAAGCGGCTTGGCGCAGCGCTTCGCCGCCGCGATATGGGTGCGAAAGCGGGCCCGCTGCCATTCCGGCTGGTCTTTTTGCCAGTAATAGTCGAGCCCGGTCTCGCCGATGCCGATCACCTTGGGATGGGCGGCAAGCCCGACCAAGCGGGCCTCGTCGGGCTCCTCGACATCGGTGTATTCAGGATGAACGCCTACCGTGGCGTACAACTGCGCGTGCTGCTCGGCCAACGCCAGGACGCCGGGGAAATCCTCGAGATTGACGCCGATACAGACGGCCAGGCCGACACCCTTTTCCTGCATGCGGCCAAGGATGTCGGGCAGGCCGTCAGCCAGGTCGGGAAAATCGAGATGGCAATGCGAGTCGACCAGCATGCGGTCGATCAGAGCGTGTGCGTCGGGCGCGCCGACTGAATCACGCCGCCGAGCAGCCCTTCGATCTTGCGCCGCGCTTCCTGGCCGCTCTCGTCGCTGTTGAAATGGACGCCGATGCCCTGGGCTCGGCCATTCTGCGCACCCGGCGGGGTAATCCAGACGACTGTGCCAGCAATCGGCAATTTGGCCGGGTCGTCCATCAGCGACAGCAGCATGAACACTTCGTCGCCGATCTTGTAGCTGCGGGTGGTCGGAATGAAAATGCCGCCGGCCTTGAGATGGGGCATGAATGCCGCGTAGAGCGCGGACTTCGAGTTGATGTTCAGCGAGAGAACGCTTGGGCGCTGGGGAGCGGGTTTGGCTTCACTCATTGATCGGATATAAACAGGGCTCGATAGTCCATGAAGAGGCCTTCAAGGAAGAGGCGCGCGTTCAGCGGCTGTTCGGCTTCCTGGCGGCATGCGGCAAGGTTTCGGTATGACTGGATCAGGCGTGCAGGAGGAATCATATCAGCCAGCCCTGAAATTGTGGCCTGTTGCGGTACAAAATATCGGACAGGCTGGCCATTGCGGGCCAGCGTCAGGTCAACCAGCCATTTTTGCAGGGCATCGACCATGTGCTTCAATGACAGCTTTCCCTTGCCGTCCTTGAGCATTTTTTCCAGTTCTGCTGCCATGGTCAGAGGATCACTACCGCGGCCGGCGCTCAGCCGGCTGACCAGATGTTCGATCCAGGCGCCCTGCCCGGCCTCGGCCAGTTCCCTGGCCAGCCCTGGCGAGCCTCCGGCCAGCGCCAGCCAGCGCTCGGCATCGGGTACGCCGTCATCTGCCAGGGCGCGGCTTGCCGAGGCCAGCTTGGGAACCGGAACCGGAACCACCTGACAGCGGCTGCGGATCGTTGGCATCAAACGCATTGGTTCGCTAGTAACCAATAAAAACAATGTATCTGGAGGTGGTTCTTCAAGTGTTTTGAGAAGTGAATTCGCGGCATTGCGATTCATCGCCTCGGTCGGATTGACGACAATGATGCGCAGCCCCCCGCGATGGGTGCCGACGTTGAAGAAATCGTCGAGGGCGCGGATCTGGTCGATGGTGATCTGCTGGCTGGGCTTTTTCTTGCCATCCTCGAGTTCGGCGCTTTCACCGAGCGCATCCGGTTGCAACAAGCGGAAATCGGGATGGTTTCCCTGGGAAAACCAGTTGCAGGGCAGGCATTTCTGGCAGGTCAGGCCGCTCTCCCCTGGCGATTCGCAGAGCAGGCTGCCGGCAAAACGGTGGGCCAATTCGAACTTCCCCAAACCCTTCTGGCCGATGAGCAAGAGCGCGTGCGGCAAGCGCTTGCGTTGGGCCTGCAAGCCTTCCCATACTTTGGCATGGAGATCAATTACGTTCATTAACAGATAGTTAAAACTATTTTCTCAAGTTGTTTACGAATATGATCGATGCTGTTTTCGGCGTTAACCACGCGAATGCGTGACGGATTTCCGCTGGCTCTTTCGAGATAGGCCTGCCGAACCCGGTCATGAAAGTCGACCCGCTCCTGTTCGAATTTATCGAGAACACGATGCGCCCTGACGATGCGTTCGCGCGCCACATCCAGCGGCAAATCGAAGAGCAGCGTCAGGTCGGGTTGCAGATGCTCATGCACCCAATGCTCCAGGGCCAGGAACTTGGCGCGGTCAAGCCCGCGGCCACCGCCTTGGTAAGCGTAGGTGGCATCGCTGAAACGGTCGCAGACCACCCATTCACCACGGGCCAGCGCCGGCTCGATGAGTTCGGCCAGGTGCTCGCGGCGGGCGGCGAACATCAGCAGCGTTTCGGTTTCCAGATGCATGGCCTGGTTGAGCAACAGCTCGCGCAGCTTTTCGCCCAGCGCGGTTCCGCCCGGCTCGCGGGTGATGTGCACAACCTTGCCGCGCTGGCGCAGATAATCGGCCAGCCAGTCGACATGGCTGCTCTTGCCGGCCCCGTCGATGCCTTCGAAAGTGATGAATTTGCCTTTCACTTTCCTCTCCTTTGATAGCGGCTGACCGCCTGATTGTGTTCATCGAGGGTGCGCGAGAATTCGCTGCTGCCGTCGCCGCGCGCCACGAAATAGAGGGCATCGCTTTGCGCCGGGTTGAGCGCGGCACGTAACGATGCGAGACCCGGCATGGCGATCGGCGTCGGCGGCAAACCCGGCCGCGTATAGGTATTGTAGGGTGTGTCGCTTTGCAGGTCGCGTTTTCTCAGGTTGCCGTCGAAGGCTTCGCCCAGGCCATAGATCACGCTCGGATCGGTCTGCAGCGGCATGCCAATGCGCAGACGATTGACGAATACGGCGGCGACCGTGCTTCGGTCCGCCTCGCGCCCGGTTTCCTTCTCGACAATGGAGGCCATGATCAGCGCCTCCTGCGGCGTCTTGTAGGGCAAGCCGTTCGGGCGTTGGGCCCATTCCTCGTCAAGCTTGCGCTGCATGGCGCGATGGGCCCGGGCGAGCAGGTCGAGGTCGCTGGATTTCTTGTCGAACAGGTAGGTATCGGGGAACAACTGCCCTTCCAGGCTGGAAACGCCGAGGCCAAGGCGTTCGGCGATCTGCGCCTCGCTCAGGCCCTGCGCGTCGTGCTTCAGATCGGCATGAGCGTCGAGTCGCTTGCGCCATTGGCGGAAGGTCCAGCCTTCGACGAGCACCAGTTCGCCCTGCGTCACCTTGCCCTTGAGCAGCTTGTCGAGCAGTTGCATGGGCGTGATGCCTTCGCTGACCGCATAGCTGCCCGCCTTGATGCCGGTATCGGCCCGGTTGAAGCGGGCAAGCACGGTGAGCAGCGTCGGTTCGACGCGAATGCCGGCGGCGCGCATTTCGCCGATAGCGGAGCGCAAGGTGCTGCCGGCGGCGACATGGAAATCGAGCGGCGAGGTGCGCAGGGCCAGCGGCTGACTGGCCCACCAGAAAATGCCGGCGGCGGCGAGCGCGAGCAGGAACAGCAGCGCGAGGAAAAACTTGATCAGGAGGCGCAAGGGCGTAGATGGGCAAGACAGCGCTTGCCGCTCGGGAAAGGGCACGTTATAACGAGCGATATAATATCCGAAACCCCTACAGGAGCCCCCATGAATCCCCACTGGCGCAGCTTTCTGGAATCTGCCGAAGCTACCTTCGACGGCGATTCCACCGAACTTCTCAACTTTGGCGATGCCGCCGGCGAACTGCAGTCCGCCCGGCAAAATACCGTGGTCGTACCGCTGACCCACCTGGCCCTGATCGAGGCCAGCGGCGAGGATGCCAAGTCCTTTCTGCACAGCCAATTCACCAACGATATCAATCATCTGGCCGAGGGCAAGGCGCAACATGCCGGCTGGTGCAACGCCAAGGGCCGCATGCAGGCCAGCTTCCTGGTCTGGCAGCAGGAGGGCCGCTATATGCTCGGGCTCGCCGCCGATTTGCAGGAAGCGACGCAGAAGCGCCTGCAAATGTTCGTGCTGCGCGCCAAGGTCAAGCTCAACGCCCTGACCGACAGCACCGTCATGCTCGGCCTGGCCGGCCCGCAGGCGGCCGAGGCACTGGCCGAAGCCGGCCTGCCCTGCCCGGCCGAAGTGCTGCAGACAGCCGTGGCCGATGGCATCACGGTGCTGCGCCTGGACGCCGGGCGGCTGATCGTCGTCGCCCCGCAATCTGCCATGGCTGCGCTGTGGCAAAAGCTCACCGTCAAGGCCCGGCCGGCCGGTGTCCCCGTCTGGCGCTGGCTCGACATCCAGTCGGCCTTCCCCCTGGTGACGCTGGCCACCAAGGAAGAATTCGTGCCGCAGATGGCCGATTTCGAAAAAATGGGTGGCGTCAGTTTCCACAAGGGGTGCTACCCCGGCCAGGAAGTCGTGGCCCGCACCCAGTACCTCGGCAAGGTCAAGCGCCACCTGCACCGCGTGAACAGCCAGCAGCCGCTGAAGGCCGGCGACGTGCTGCATTCACCGGACAACCCTGACCAGTCGTGCGGCATGGTGATGACCGTCGCCCCCTCGCCGGTCGGTGGCTACGAGGCGCTGGCCGTCATCCAGTCGAATTTCGCCGGCAACATCCGGGTCGGTTCGCTGGAAGGCCCACAGGTCGAGGCTGCTGCGGTCAACCCGTAAAAAGAGCCAAATTTGAAATGTGCCTGATCGTCGTCGGCTGGCGGGTGCATCCCGATTATCCGCTGGTCGTCGCCGCCAACCGCGACGAGTTTTACGCCAGGCCGACCGCGCCCCTGGCCCGCTGGCCGGATGCCCCGCAGGTCATCGGCGGCATCGACCTCGAAGCCGGCGGCACCTGGTTGGGGGCTACCGATGACGGCCGCTTCGCCGCTGTGACCAACGTGCGCGAACCGGGCATGAGCAAGGGCCGCCGCTCACGCGGCGGGCTGACCCGCGATTTTCTGCTGGGCACGGCCAGCACCGCCGACTACGCGGCACGGATCGACGGCGCGCAATATGCCGGCTTCAACCTCTTGCTGAGCGATGGCGAGGCGCTCGTCTATTCCTCCAATCGCGATGCCCCACCGAGAATCCTGCAACCAGGTATCTACGGCTTGTCGAATCACCTGCTCGACAGCCCCTGGCCGAAACTGCTGACGGCCCGCCAACGCTTCTCCGCCGCCCTGGCGGACTTGCCCGGACAAGACCATTTCTTCGAACTGCTGGCCGACCACGCCGTGGTTGACGATGACAGCCTGCCGAACACCGGCGTGCCCATCGAATGGGAACGGCTGCTGTCAGCCATCTTCGTCAAGTCGGCGGATTACGGAACGCGTGCCTCGACGCTGATCGTGCAGCAGGCCGATCAGCGCCTGACCATGCGCGAAGACAGCTTCGGCCCACATGGCAAGCCGATCCGATCCCTGACCATCGAATGCAGTCGGTCAAGCGCCAGCTAGCCTGGCCGGCGACTCGAAGATCCTCAGGCCGAGGTCGCAATGCTGTACTTGTTCAGCATCCGATAAAGCGTTACGCGAGAGATGCCAAGTTGGCGGGCCGTCTTTGAAACGTTATTGGCATTGGCACGCAGGCAATTTTCGACGATTTCCCGGTCAAGCCGGGTTCTCGCGTCGACCAGGGTTACGGCAGTTTCCGTTGCCTGGTGCTCCCTGTCGAAGCCTAGATCGTGGGCATTGATCAGGCGACCTTCGCTGAGGATGACAGCACGGTGGATGCGGTTCTTCAACTCGCGGACGTTTCCAGGCCACTTGTAATTGTTCATGGCCCCAATCGCTTCGCGGGTGAACCCGGCTACCCGGGTGCGACGGTAGGCGCCGGCCAAGTTGTGCAAAATGGTCTTGGCCAGCAGCAGGATGTCATCGCCACGGTCGCGTAACGGCGGCAAGGAGAGATGAAGGACATTCAGGCGGTAGTACAGGTCTTCACGGAATTTTCCCGCCTTGACGGCTTCAAGCAAATCGATATGCGTGGCAGCGATAACCCTGAAATCGACAGGAATCGGCGTTACCGACCCAACCCGGATAATTGCCCGCTCCTGCAAGGCTCGCAACAAATTGGCCTGCAGGCCGAGTGGAAAATCTCCGACTTCGTCGAGAAACAGTACGCCGTTGTTGGCCGCCTCTATGCTCCCGATCTTTCGTTGGGTTGCGCCACTAAAGGCACCCTTTTCGTAGCCAAATAGCTCCGCCTGAATGAGGTTCTCGGGAATCGCTGCACAATTCACAGCGACAAAAGGCCCACGGGACCGACTTGAATAGCCGTGTATGGCCTTTGCCACCAACTCCTTCCCGGTTCCGGTTTCACCGCCCAGAAGAACCGTCAGTTCGGCATCGACGACCCGTTCCAGTTGCTGGAAAAACGCTTGCATAACGGGCGATTCACCGCAGATGCCAAAACGGCTTGACGCCTCCCCCTGGCTATTGACTACCGACTGCCTGAGGCTCGCCTTGCCGAATGCATGGCCAACCGTTACCGCCAATCGCGGAACGTCCAGTGGAAGCGTGTGATAGTCATAGAACGACGCTAGAAGCAGAGACTGGAAGTTTGCCGATCGCAAGGCGTCCGAAGGAACGATGGCAATCCATTCGGTTATGGACGACGAGTTAACCAAGGATTCCACATCGCGAAGCAGGCCGTCCGACCGGGAATCAAAAACAACCAACCCGACCTGGCAAGGGAAATCTCTCAGCACCTGCTGCGCTTCCGAAAAGGTCTCGACACAATGATACCTGTCGCTCGTATCCAGCGAATCACCCAATGTTCCGCTGAACCGGCCTTCGGGATCAAAGATCAACATCGTACGCATAACTACTCGTCGCTCCTCGTGGTCAACCTGCCCACCAGCGAC
Source organism: Dechloromonas sp. Dech2017 (assembly GCA_009469585.1). Classification (GTDB taxonomy): domain Bacteria; phylum Pseudomonadota; class Gammaproteobacteria; order Burkholderiales; family Rhodocyclaceae; genus Azonexus. Next base: position 81,721 of record SSXW01000015.1, on the reverse strand, counting down.
AATCTCTTCGTCGAGAATCGCTCCCCGCGAAAAATATGGCGCGCTGCGCTGCAGATATCGAACGAGCGTTAGAAAATGAAAGTAACTACAAAATGCACGATCATAAAATGACATGTCCGTTCATCGTTGATCCTACGCTCCTGGCCGAATATTCCACGTGACATATTTCACGCTTGCTGCAACGCCCCAGGAAAAATCATAAAAAGCCACGAAAACATAAACATGCGAATATTCAGCAAAAATAATCAGATAAATTAAAATTTATCAAAATCGATATGCTGCTAGCCGGCAATCATCGAGGTTATGCAAAGCGATTGTCGGGATATCCAACATGCCGGGAGTTTGAGGCTAGCGCCATTGCATCAATTGACCTCAAGCGATTGTCCAAAAAAAGTCAGAGAACAACCCCCGGATAGCTATTTTCCGTGGCCAAAACCACAGGTCGCAACTCTCAGTGGCGGGGTTCGCAGAGCAGATATGACGAGGTGTATCACTATCTTTACACCTAAGAAATCAACCTGGAAGTTTGATATTGTTCAAGCCTGTTAAGGCTATGGCGTTATCTAAAAGCAATTATTCGACAGGGGAATACAGGTGGAGTGTTTCAACACCTTAACACTTTGCCCTGAATTCGCATATCGCATACCATGGCCAAAAAAAAATTCTCAATCTAATCAATACTCTTTGCGTAATTTAACCACCGGGCATGAGTGTTGCTGTAAGACGTCACGGAGGGTCCAGCATGGTGCTGTGACCGCGCCCATCGTCAGCGACAGGAGAATTCCAAATGAAGAAAACCCTAATGGCGACCGCAATAGCGGCTGCATTCACGGCGACCCCAGTGTGGGCCAACCCTACAAACAATGCCAACGACGCATCAATCAGCGCCTCAGGCGGGACTACGGAAGTTACTCCTGGCGGTAGTGCCGGGCTTAGCCAAACTGCGATCGCCAAATCCGATCAAGGTGGGAATCTGAGCCCGCAGGCAAATGAATACTCTCAGGCCAACAACAATACCGCCACCGACAGCAGTACCTCGACGAAGGACAGCAACAATACCTTCACCAAGACCGAAACCGACACCAAGACCTTCACCGACAGCAGTACCAGCACCAAGAACAGCAACAATACTTTCACCAAGACTGAAACCGATACAAAGACCTTCACCGATAGCAGCACCACAACAAAGAACAGCAACAACACCTTTACGAAGAACGACAACGACACCAAGACCACAACGATCACCAAGAACGATACGGGTGACTCGAAGGCCAAGGATCAGGCGGCTTCCGCTAACAACGGCGGCAACGCCACCACCAACTCGGGCGATGCCAAGGCCAAGGACTACGCCACGTCCGCTGCAGGGCAAGGAACGGCAACCTCGAACTTCACGAACGCCTTCAACGAGAGCAAAGCTATTGCCAAGATTGACCTCGAAGGCAAAGTAAGCGGCAACAAGGTCTTCGACATTGGCAACACGGTTACCAACTGGGGTAGCTCCAAGGGTGGCTCCGGTGGTGATGGTGGTGCCGGATACGGCGGTGCTGGAGGTAGCGCCTACGGTGGCACGGGCGGAGATGGTGGCAATGGCGGTAACGGCGGCGCCGGCGGCAATGCCGGTAATGGCGGCGCCGGTGGTAACGGTGGTTCCGGCGGTTCTGGCGGTAGCGCCACAGCCGACAACGGCAGCGCCACCTCTGGCGACGCACGGAACGGTAGCGCCAAGGCTGGCGACGGTGGTTACGGTGGCGATGCCAAAAACGCCAAGGGCGCCAACGGCGGCGACTCTACCGCAACGGGCGGCATGGCCAAAGCTTCCGACTCCGTCAAGGTGGGTGGAACGGATGCTACCAGTGTTGCCAAGGGCGGTAGTTCCGCTGCGATGGACTACACCAAGACGGGTTCTGCCGATGCCTACTCCAAGGGCAGTGGCGGTGATTCGGCAGCGATTGACGTCGCCAAGGGCGGCTCTTCCAAAGCTGAAGATGTGACCAAAGGTGGATCTGCTGCCTCCGTCGACGTCGCCAAGGGCGGCTCCTCCAAGGCTTCTGACACCTCGTTTGGCGGCCTGTCGTCGTCGAGCCAGAAAGGCTATTCGGGTAGTGCCGATGCCAACAGCAAGACGGCAGCCGATGATGCAGTCTCGTTCAACAAAGCATCGGGCGGCAGCGGTGGCGCCGGGACACCGGAAACCACGGGCGGTAACGGTGGCTACGCGACCAATGGCCCGACGACCACGACGTCCGGTTCGGCTACTGGCGCCGCTGGGGGCTCGGCAACAACCGGTGCCAATACGTCGACCGCAACCAACACCGGTGGCGCAGCAACGGGTACGGCAACTTCGACCGCCGGCGCTGGCACGGGTACCGCAACGTCGACAGGTGGTGCTGGCACGGGCACGGCTAGCTCGACTGGTGGCTCGGCCACTGGCACGGCAACCTCGACCGCCGGCGCTGGTACCGGTGGCGCTTCCACCGCAAGCAGCGGCGCAGCCACCGGCACGGCAACCTCCAGCGCGACCGGCGGTACCAACGGTGCAACCACCGCCACCGGCGGTACCGGAACGAGTACGGCATCTGCCTCGTCCGGCGCAACCAGCAGCACCGGTGGTAACGGTGGCACGGCCAGCAATGCTGGTGGTGCTGGCGGTGCTGGCGGTTCAGCAACCAATGGTAGCGCCTCGACGACCGCCAGCAATGGTAGCGCCACGGCAACGGCTGGCAACGGCGCAGCCGGCGCAACTGGCGCGGCAGGCGGTGCGAGCACTGGTGGCAACGGTGCAGTCGGTGCGGTCGGAGCTGCCGGCGGTACTGGCGAAGGCGGCCTTGGCGGCGCCGGCGCAGTTGGCAATGGTGCGCTGGGCGGTGTTGGCGGAAACGGCGGTGCCGTTACGGTCGATGCCGGAGAGTTCAATATGTCGAACACCATGACCAGCGTCGGCCAGTCGGCTGCCGGGATTATGGTGGCTGTTCAGAACAGCGGCATCAACTCCCTGGTGCAAACCGCGGTCAACGTCCAGGCTAACCTGAACGTCGGTCAGTAACGCTTTTAGGCCTCGGAGCTTCGGCTCCGGGGCCTAATCGCCGCATCTAGCAAGAAGGGAAGCGATATGAAGGCATTAGTTCAATCCCGAAGGGGAATCATCAGCACGATGCTCGCGATCCTGACGAGCCTGCCATTCACCGTCGCTGCCGATGAAGCCCCGATTTCCGAAATGCCTGCGGCTGAGAGCGAAATCCAGTTTGACAACGTTTTGGCCGATGCCGAAGTTCTGGAAAGTTCAAGAGGCGGTGCCGAATTGAATCTCTACGACATCAAGAGTGACGGTATCGTTCGCGACAATCAGGCATATAACTTGAACACCGGCAGCAACTACATAGCCGAAGGATCGTTTGCCGGAGCAGCGGGTTTTGCTACCGCTGTTCAGAACTCTGGCAACAACGTCCTGATTCAGAATTCGACCATCATCAACCTGCAGGTTCAGTAATGCCAACCGTATTGATCCGGTATTTCTGCCTTCTCCTGCTGAGCATGGCGATATTGCCTGCCTCTGCCGCAGGAACGGTGGAAATACCGGTTCAGGTTGGTGGGCCCTTTGCTGTTCCGGTAAATAGCATGAAGGGCTTGCGCTTTCAGAACACGATTCATCAGCAATATGACTTCAGTTGTGGCTCAGCAGCCTTGGCCACATTATTGACCTACCATTACAACCATCCGGTTACGGAACAGGAAATCTTCCGGGAAATGTACGAGCGCGGCGACAGGGAGAAAGTCAAGAAGGAAGGCTTCTCTCTCCTCGACATCAAGAACTACCTTACCGCCCGCGGGTACAAGTCGGATGGTTACGTGGCAGATGTCGACAAACTCATGGTTGCCAAAATACCTGCCATCGCCCTGATCAAGGAGCGTGGCTACCATCATTTTGTCGTCGTCAAGGGTATTCGCGATGATCGGGTCCTCATTGGCGACCCATCCAACGGTACTCGCGCTGTCACCAAAGCCCAATTCAGGGCAATGTCTGTTAGCAACATCCTTTTCGTTATCAGAAACAAGCAGGAGGAGGCCAGGTTCAACTTGGCTGCAGACTGGCGTGTGGCGCCCAGGGGGCCGATAGGTGACGGGATTTACCGGGGAGCGGCAGAACATGGTTTTGCCAAGTTCGGCCCCGGGGATTTCTGATCTGGGCTGATGATCATGAAAACCAGACAAGAAGTATCCGGATTCATTACCAGGGTCACTGTAGGGCTGGTGTTATTCGTAGCCGGTTACAACATGGAGCCATCGTATTTCGAGCAACTTGTGTCACCAGTCGTCGCCGATGGCGAAGCCGGGCAACCGGCATTTGATGGCACGAGGAACGTGTCGGTCGCCTATATGAACCAGCAGCGCCAGAAGGAGTGCGAAGCGGCGAAGAATCGCGCCCTGGTTAATGCACACGATTTGTTGGAATTGGCTGCCGCCACCTCAGCACTTCCCCGAGAGTGCTTGGCAATCGAGACTACTACTGAAACTATTGCCAGCAGTAGCACTAGCAGCAATACTAGCAATAGCAGCAACGCCTTGCCTGAGGCAGTCGAACTCTCCGGCCATCCCTCCGTTGTTTCCGTAGTGGCATTTACGGTCGGTGTGCCGCCTCCGCCTGTTCAGCCGCCACTTTCCCCGGTCGTCAATCGAAATCATGCGGCTCTAGATACGCAGGTCGCGCTTCTCGATTCGGCGACACTGGATGGCATTCGTGGGGGCTTTGAAGTTGAAGGGAGCAATCTGAAGATGTCATTCGGCATCGAGCGAGCGGTTTTCATTAACGGTGCGTTGGTAGCCACCACTGTGCTCAACGTGAAGGACATGCAGCGGATATCCGGTGGCGGATCGCCTGTTCCCATAGCCCTGCCAGCAAATGCAGCCAATGTGCTGAGCGTCGTGCAGAACGGGGTCGCGAACACGGTAGCTACCCAGGTCAATCCCAACGTGGCGGGAACCGTCATCCAGAACACGCTGGACAACCAACAAATTCAACACATAACCACCCTCAACGTTTCGGTTAATAGCCTGCAGGCCTTACGTGCAAACCACATTCAATCAGCAATCCAAAGCGGCATCGTGGGTGCATTGCGGCGATAGCCGGGCATCGCCAAATTGGGCAGCGCAGGGCTGTTCTGACCAAAAGTGTTGAGACCAAGACTTACTTGATTGGGGGAGTTGGCGAGGATCGGGATCATGTTGCTATCGAGAGCGTCTGGAGTTTTCCTTGCTTTGCTTATCGGCATCAGCGCCTGCTCGACGGCACCTGTTGGAGAACGATCACAAATTGTCGGCATTCCACTTGCCGCGGTTCAATCAAATATTGAATTCAGTCTGGTCAGCTATCCGCGTCTGCCCGGTATGCCATGCGCTGATGCTTCGGGATGTGACGAAACTTCGAAGGCGTTAATGGAAAGGCATGCGGAACCGGATGTTGTTCACCTTGCAGCCCCTCTTCAGAAGGCCGCGATGACGCTGTATCCCGATCACAATTGGTGCGTGCGAAAAGCTGATGGTGGATGTTTCGACGTTTACGTGGTCGACAGCAAAACAACTGAAAGTTCGTCCAGTGCCAATGGTCGGATCACGCTCAATTCAGGGCTGCTGGCATGGCAATCCGATGAAACGGTGATGGCTTTCGTGATCGCACGTGAGATGGGGCATGTCATTGCCAGACATCACCAGGAGCAATCCTCGGTCAGTATTGTCGCTTCTGTATTGCTCAACGTCTTGATTCCCGGATCAGGCATACTCAAGAGCGTGGTCTCGACTGGCGTTGGAAGAATCGCAGCGGCGAGCAATCGCGACATTCAACTCGCCGAGGCCGATGCGATCGCCATCAATCTGCTTGTAGCTACAGGGCATCGCAAGAGCGATATCGCCAGACGCCTGCTAGCCGTTCAACCACAGGGTAATGATGACAACAGGTGGGTTACCGAATTCCGCCGCTCGTCCGCCATGTTGATAACCCAGGCAAGCCTGGAGGACTTCGCCCTCACCTCCTTTTCCGGAGATGAGCCGGTTGATAATGGCCAGCTATCAGTCAGCCTCGCTCAGCAACCTTCATCTGCTCCCTTGCCGGAGAAAGTGGGCGTGATCATCCGCCCCGACGTAGACATCCGAGCCATTCGATGACCCTATCCCAAGCCAAATTGGAACCGTCGCACGGCCATCAAGTGCTTGGTGCAGTCGAGGTGGCTTGTTATCGGAAATGCACTATGATCGGAGCATTGCATGCGTAAGGCGGTTGGATTCAGACTGAATGCACGGCAACCAGGGCAGCGCGGATATCGGCCGTCCGAAAACAAAGCGGAATTGTTGGATGCCAGTTCGTCGCCGGAAAAAAATGGTGACATCGATCGAAAGTGGTCAATATCAGGCGCCGGATTGCCTGTCATTCGCCTTCTCAATGGAATGCTTATGAAATCGGGAACACTGAAAATTCTGATTGTGTGTGTGGCGATACCAGTGATCGCATGGATGACAGCCCGCCATCTCGACAACACACCATCGCTCGGTTACCAGGTTTCCGAAGCAATCGAGATTGGCAATCCGCTGGGCGGATCCGAATATGTTCAGGAGATCACCGTGCATAACCCAGGAAGGGTGATGGCTACTGCCGTATCGATCAAGGTTCCGCAAAGCATTTCTTCCTACCAACTCAAAAAGCACACCAATCTGGTCAAGGAAGCTTCTGTCAACAACACCGACCGCTTCGAACTGCTCTATCCCGAACTGCCTCCCGATCAACGCATCTCGCTTGTGGTCCATTATGGCGGAAACCCGATTCCGCGAGACTGGATAACGGTATTCAGTAACGGCAGCTACGTCCAGCCACCAGGCAAAATGCAACGTGAATCGAGTCCCTTCCTGCTGGGATTCCTGTTCCTTTCTGGTTTTCTCATCTCAGTATTGCTCCAGTTTCGCAAACAACAGCAAGGTGAATTTTTTCGTCAGGACGACGAACGGCAGTTGCTGCGAGACGACAAGCCCTGGTTTGCCACGCAGGAAGGATGGCCCAACCTCCAGTTTTCAGCCATTGCCAGCAGGCTGTCCACACTGCAATCGACTGAACCGGCTGCCAGTTTTGCTTTCAAGGTACTCAGTCACGAAAAGCCCCAACTGATGCGTGACGAGCAATGGGCGGAAATCCGGAATCTCGCCAGCGATAAACTGCTCACCGAAATATTTCGACTTTCCTTGCAGGGCGCCAGCGTTGACAAGCTTCTGCAATGGGCAAAACTGGTCAAGCCCGGGATGCTGGCCTGGCATGACTGGCAGAAATATCAGCGCGTCGTCGGTGAACGCCTTGTCGAACGCATGCTACCCCCCGATGCCGACGATACCGATTACGACAAGGTACTGGCGCCCGATGCACCGACGCTGCGCGGTCTGCCCGACGCGCTGCAGGAACTGCTTCGCACAGCGGCGCGAAAGCAATATTTCAATCAACTCGCCATTCGGGCCACGGAGGCGACCGAAGATCCCCTCGTCGTTCTCGAGGGTGCCAAGCTGTCGTATTTGAACGATGAGCAGAAGCTCCGGCTGCAGAACCATTGCGAACAACTGGCCCGCATGCGCAGCATGCCGCGAAGCTGGGATACGCCCGACCTTGCCGCCTTCGTGGCATCGGGCCGCCCGGAGTGGATGCCGGAAGCCGAATTCACGGCCATTGGCAAATTGGTCAGCAGCCTGGAAAGCCTCGAAGACGATCGCGAAATCGTCGACCTGCGCGAGCAGCAGGCCAGGAACTCGCAGGCCTATGCCGACAAGTTACGCAAGCGCGCCCTGGCGCAACTCGGGCTGATCGACCGCGTGCTGACCAACCCGGAGGCCGTCGATACGCTCGAGGACTACGCCGAATCACTTGAACCAAGCTATCAGAAAAGCCTGGAGCGAATCGCCTGGCTCCTCCGGCGATCGAACCGTCCGGCAAACGAAAAAAAGACCTTGACCAGCGTCAGTTCGCAGCGGAATTCGCGCAAATCCTAATTGATCGCCTGGCGTCCTCCAATTGAAGGCAGGGTGTTTCAACTTATTGGCAACATTTCCATCCCCTGGTAACCCAGCGGCCCGTTCCGGCAACGATTTTTCATCGTGTCATTATCATTTTTGGATAAAATCGACGAGCTTGTTTTTGTCTTGGGGAAGGTAGGGGAAATGCTGTCAGAAAACACTCGTGGAAGGTCGTTTGGGAAAAAAAGCCTGATCGGCGTCGTGGCCATGGCTTGCGGCGGACTGGTTCAGGCGGGCGAAATGTCTCCCGCACAGGAAGAGGCACTACGCTTGCAGGTTGTCGAGCAAACCAATCGCCTGGAACAACTCCGCCAGCAAATGGCCGAGGCCGATGCCAAGCTGGCGGAAATCAAGCGCGTGCTGGGCATCGAAAAGCTGCGCAACACCCGCGGCGGAACGGAAGTTCCGGAAGATGGGCGAATCAGGCAGTTTTCCTCATTCGAGCTGGCCCAGGCCCAATCCGCCACGCTGCCAGCCGGCCAGGTATCCACGGTTGGCCAGGCGCCACAAGCCACGAGCGATGGGCGCCCCCCAGCAGTTGCACCGATTTTCGACCAGCCGGGCATCCTGACGCCCAAGGGCAAGTTCGTGTTCGAACCGGGCTTCCAGTACAGCTACTCTTCGAGCAACCGGGTTTCACTGGTCGGTTACACCATCATTCCCGCGCTGACCATTGGCCTGATCGACGTTCGTGAAGTAAGGCGAAACACCTTTACCGCCAATCTGACCGGTCGCTGGGGGATCACCAACCGCTTCGAAATCGAAGCGAAGATTCCCTACGTTTACCGTTCCGACTCAGTGGTCAGTCGCCCCTTGAACTTGACACCAAGCAGTCAGGATCAAGTGTTTTCGGCGGATGGTTCTGGGGTCGGCGACGTTGAGGTTACCGGGCGCTATCAATTCAATGACGGCGGACAGGACAAGCCTTATTACATCGGGTCACTGCGTTTCAAGAGCCGGACTGGCAAAGACCAGTTTGAGGTACCAACCGACCTGGCCGCAAACCCCAACGCCGGTGGCTTGCAGAAAGAGTTGCCCACTGGTTCCGGCTTCTACACCATCCAGCCTGGCCTGACGTTCCTGTACCCGACCGATCCGGCAGTGTTCTTCGGCGGCATCAGCTACCAGTACAACGTCAAACGTTCCAACGTGAAGGCGAATTACGTTGGCGGAACCACTAATCAAGGAAACTTGGGCGAAATCGATCCGGGTGACGTGATCGGTTTTAATTTCGGCATGGGGCTGGCGCTCAACGATCGCTCGTCGTTCAGCATTGGCTACGACCACTCCTCGGTTGGAAAAACCAAAACGTCTGGTTCTGCAACCGGCTCGGTGCGTACCGAATTGGGCACCCTTCTCCTCGGCTATTCACACAAGCTGAACAACAAGAACTCGCTCAACCTGTCGGTCGGGGTTGGCGTTACCGACGATACGCCGGACGTCACGATGTCGCTGCGCATGCCGACGTCGTTCTAAGACAGCTTTCCTGCTGAGCAAAAATGGGCCGATCAATCGGCCCATTTTTATTTGTGGCGCATTGCCCCGACTTTGCTCCACCACAACCGGGCGCCCAGCGCTTCATCGCAAATGCGGTGTTCCAGCACTGCCGCGGTCAACCGGAATTTTGGCCAAAAATTGAAATCCGGTCAGCTCACGCCTCGCTGATTTCGACCTCGGTGTAACAGGGAACCCGGTCGAACAACTCGACGATGTCGGCATTGCGCATGCGGATGCAACCGTGCGAGCCCGGCACGCCCATTTGGGCGGAATCCGGGCTGCCGTGGATGTAGATGTAGCGGCGCATGGTGTCCACGCAGCCGAGCCGGTTGGCGCCCGGTTCGCAGCCGGAGAGCCACAGGATGCGGGTCAGTATCCAGTCGCGGTCGGGAAAGGCCTGGCCGAGTTCCGGCGTCCAGATTTCGCCGGTCGGGCGGCGGCGGACGAAGACGGTGTTTTCCGGCAACGCGGCGCCGATCTTGGCCCGGATGCGATGCCGGCCGCGCGGCGTGCGGAAGCTGCCGAATGTCTCGCCGACCCCGGCCAGCGCCGTCGACACGGGGTATTCGCGAATCACCCGGCCAGCGTCGTCGACAAGCTGCATCACTTGCCGGCCGACGGAAACAAGCAGTTTCATGGCGTTTTCCGGCGTCGACCGGCGAAGAAGGCGGAGAGCATGGCGCTGCATTCCTCGCCGAGCACGCCGCCTTCGACGGTGGCGTGATGGTTGAGGCGCTCGACGCCAAACAGATCGACAACACTGCCGTGGACCCCGGTTTTCGGGTCGCGTGCGCCGTAGATAACGCGGCTGATCCGGGCGTGCATGATGGCGCCGGCGCACATGGCGCAGGGCTCGAGGGTGACGAACAGCTCGCAGCCGGGCAGCCGGTAGTTGCCCAGGGTGCGCGCCGCGTCGCGCAAGGCGGCGATTTCGGCGTGGGCGGTCGGGTCGCTCTCGCCGATCGGCGAATTGAAGCCGCGCCCGACGATCTCGCCGTTGAGCACGACGATGGCGCCGACCGGCACTTCGCCGAGACACTCGGCGGCACGGGCCTGTGAAATGGCCTCGCGCATGAAATATTCGTCACCGAGGGCGACCACACTACCCACGCTCATTTTCGTTCAGGTACCGGAAAGGGAATTGACCAGGGCGAACAGTATAGCGCCCGCCCTGCCCCACCCCTAATTCCCCTGCAGCAGCAAGCGAAGATCGGCGGCGATCTCGTCCACGCCGGCGTCATCCTTGACATACAGCCGCAGCCGGCCGGCCGGGTCGTAAACATAGGCGCCCGACGAGTGGTCCATGACATAGCCCAGTTCGCCGTCGACCGGCTTGCGGGCGGCGAAGATGCGGAACTCCTCGGTCACCACCTTGGTCTGCCCGGCATCGCCGCGCAGGCCGAGAAAATCGGCATGAAACCACTGCACAAAGGCCTTCAGCCGCCCGGCGCTGTCGCGCTCGGGGTCGATGGTGACGAACAGCACCTGCACCCGCGCCGCATCCTTGCCCAACGCCTTCATCACATCGGCCAGGCGGGCCAGCATGGTCGGGCAGATATCCGGACAGGTCGTGTAGCCGAAGAAAACAACAACGGCCTTGCCCTGGAAATCGCCCAGCCTGCGTTGCTGCCCGTTGTGGTCGGTGAGGCTCAACTGGCGGGCAAAGGTGGCGCCGGTCAGGTCAGTGTTGTGAAAGGCGACCGGCGTCCGGTTGCAGCCCAGCAATAGCGCGGCGACGAGCAACAGGAATGACCGACGGACCATGTGAAAATTTTCTGAACTATTTGAACAAGGCCGATTCTCACTGCACAGACCGGTTCTCACAAGGGGGAGGGAACAGAATGGCATGTCGCATGCAGATTTCACGGCATTCGCGCTGGCGGCGCGCATTCGATGGCTTTGGCCTCCCCCCCCGGTTTCTGACCCTCGCCCTGTTAGGTCTGCCCGGCTTGGCTTCCGCCGCCTACAACTTCAACTTCCCGGAACCGGTAACGCCGATTGCCCGGGAAACCCTGCATATCCACAATGAGTTCATGCTGATCATCACGATACTTTTCGTCGTGGTGTTCGCCATCATGATCTACTCGATGATCAAGCACCGGAAAAGCGTCGGCCACCAGCCCGCCAGGTTTTCCGGGCCGAAGGGTGCCACGCAGTGGTTCTGGGCGCTGATCCCCTTCGCCATCCTGCTCTTCATCGATTTCGTGCTGATGGGCATCCCGGCCGTCAAGGCCATCATCAACATGGAAGACACCCAGACCCGCGCCGACATGGTGCTCAAGGTCACCGGCATGCAGTGGAAGTGGCAGTACGAATACCCGGAGGCCGGGGTCAAGTTCATCAGCACGCTGTCTACGCCGCGCGACCAGATCAGCAACGCCGAGGCCAAGGGCGAGCACTACCTGCTCGAAGTCGACAAGCCGGTCGTGCTGCCGGTCGGCAAGAAGGTGCGCATCCTGCTCACGTCGACCGATGTCATCCACACCTGGTGGGTGCCACAATTCGGCGTCAAGCGCGACGCCATCCCGGGCTTCCTGCGCGAAACCTGGGTGCTGATCGAAAAGCCCGGCACCTATCGCGGCCAGTGCGCAGAGTTGTGCGGCAAGGATCACGGCTTCATGCCGGTGGTCGTCCACGCGGTGCCGGAGCCGGAATACCTGGCCTGGCTGGAGGCGCAAAAGGCCGAGGCCACGGCGGCGGCTGGCGGGGCCGACCGGGCGTGGAGCAGCGAAGAGCTGATGACCGAGGGCAAGGCGGTCTATGAAAAGGTCTGCGCCGCCTGCCACCAGCCCGACGGCAAGGGGCTGCCCCCGGCCTTCCCGGGGCTGGCCGGCAGCAAGATCGTCAACGGCCCGTTGCTCGACATGAACGGCAAGGTGATCAAGGACAGCCACGTCGACCGCGTCATGCACGGCAAGGCCGGCACGGCCATGCAGGCGTTCAGCGCCAGCCTGTCGGATGTCGAGCTGGCGGCGGTGATTACCTACGAACGCAACAGTTTCGGCAACAGCAAGGGCGACATGATCCAGCCCGCCCAGATCAAGGCCCTGCGCTAGGAGACGAGCGATGAGCATAGCCACCACCCATCCCGGCGGACACGCCGCCGAACCCTACCAGGGCGGCCTGCGGCGCTGGCTGACGACGACCAACCACAAGGACATCGGCACGATGTACATGATGTTCTCGCTGATCATGTTCTTCGTCGGTGGCCTGATGATCCTCGCCGTACGTGCCGAGTTGTTCCAACCCGGCCTGCAGTTGATGAAGCCCGAGTTCTTCAACCAGCTGATCGGCATCCACGCCCTGGTGATGATCTTCGCGGCGCTGATGCCGGCCGCCACCGGCTTCGCCAACTGGATGATCCCGCTGATGATAGGCGCTCCCGACATGGCGCTGCCGCGGCTCAACAACTGGGGTTTCTGGCTGCTGCCGCCGGCCGCCATCCTGCTCACCCTGCCCTTCACGCTGGCCCTGTTCGGCATCGGCGACGGGGCGCTGGCCACCGGCTGGACCTTCTACGCGCCGCTCTCGGTGCAGGGTGGCATGGGCGTCGATTTCGCCATCCTCGCCGTGCATATCCTCGGCATCTCGTCGATCATGGGGTCGATCAACATCATCGTCACCATCTTCAACATGCGCGCCCCGGGCATGACGATGATGAAATTGCCGCTCTTTGCCTGGGGCTGGCTGATCACCGCCTTTTTGCTGATCGCCACGCTGCCCGTGCTGGCCGGGGCGGTGACCATGCTGCTCACCGACCGCCATTTCGGCACGCATTTCTTCGACGCGGCCGGCGGCGGCGACCCCATCCTCTTCCAGCACCTGTTCTGGTTCTTCGGCCACCCCGAGGTGTACATCCTGCTGCTGCCGGTGTGGGGGCTGATGCCGCACGTGCTGGCCACCTTCTCGCGCAAGCCGACCTACGGCTACAAGGCCCAGGTGTACAGCTTCATCGCCATCGGCTTGCTGTCGGTAGTGGTCTGGGCCCACCACTTCTTCACGGCCGGCATGCCGGTGCCGGCGCTGATCTACTTCATGTTCAGCACCATGGCCATTTCGCTGCCGCTGGCCGTGCTCTTCTTCTGCTGGATCGCCACCATGTGGAAGGGGGCGATGAGCTTCGAGACGCCGATGCTGTTCGCCATCGGTTTCATCGTGCTCTTCGGCATCGCCGGCCTGACCGGGCTGATCCTCGCCGACGTCGCCGCCGACGCCCAGTACCATCACAGCTATTTCGTCGTCGCCCACTTCCATTACGCGCTGTTCGCCGGCGGCATCATGGGCGTGATGACCGGCGTCTATTACTGGCTGCCGAAATGGACCGGCCACATGTACTGCGAAAAGCTCGGCAAGCTGCATTTCTGGCTGACCGTCTTTTCCTTCAACCTGACCTTCATCCCGCAATTCTTCCTTGGCCTGGCCGGCATGCCGCGGCGCATTCCCGACTACGCCCTGCAGTTCGCCGAGTTCAACGCCATCTCGACGGTCGGCGCCTTCATCCTCGGCCTCAGCCAGCTGATCTTCGCCTGGAACATCTGGATCACCGTACGCGGCGGCAAGAAGGCCGAAGGCCGCGTCTGGGAGAGCGCCGAAGGGCTGGAGTGGGAGCTTTCCTCGCCGCCGCCCCACCATAGCTGGGAAACCCAGCCGGTGATCAAATGAACGCCGAACCGACCCCGTCCGCCTTCTCCGACGACGACCTGCGGCGCCGCCGGGCCGCCGCCCGGCGCCTCGGCTGGCTGCTGGCGGCGTTCGTCCTGGGGCTGTACCTGATCGGGCTGCTGATCAAGCGCTAGCATCATGGAACAGGCCCGGACCGCCCCACCCAGCCACAACCGCCTGATTGGCCGGCTGTTGCTGCTGGTAGCCGGGGCCTTCGTCTTCGCCTTCGCCATGGTGCCGCTCTACGACGTGCTGTGCCAGGTCACCGGCTTCAACGGCAAGACCGGCGGCCAGGAAACCATACGCGACAACTTCGGCTTCGGCGGCCTGAAAACGGCGACAGCCCCCGAACCCGCCGTCGACCTGACGCGGAGCGTACGCGTCGAATTCACCGGCACGGTGATGCCCGGCCTGCCCTGGGACATGCGACCGCTGACCCTCAGCCTCGACGTGCACCCCGGCGAACTGCAGCAGGTCACCTACCTGGTGCGCAACACCTCGAACCGCAGCATCACCGGCCAGGCCGTACCCAGCGTCACGCCCGGCCAGGCCGCCCAGCATTTCGAGAAGATCGAATGCTTTTGTTTCGAGCAGCAGACGCTGGGCCCGGGCGAGGCTCGCGAAATGCCTTTGGCTTTTATCGTCAAACCGGCGGTTGACCGCAGCATCAGCCACATCACGCTGTCCTACGCCTTTTTCGGCCTCGAGGGACAGCGCCAGACACTGACCAGCAGGGAGGTACCATGAGTTCCAGCCCAGGCCACGCCGTTCCCGGGGAACATTATTTCGTTCCCCAGCCCAGCCTCTACCCGGTGATCCTGTCGGCGGGCATGTTCCTGCTCGCCTTCGGCTTCATACAGGTCATCAACAACTTCGGCCCCGGCAAGTGGGTCATGCTGGGCGGCACCGCGGTCATCCTCTACGTGCTCTTCGGCTGGTTCGGCCGCGTCATCAGCGAATCGCAGAGCGGTGCCTACCGCGACTGGGAGGACCGCTCCTTCCGCTACGGCATGATCTGGTTCATTGCCACCGAGGTGATGTTCTTCGCCGCCTTCTTCGGCGCGCTGTTCTACGTGCGGGTGATCTCGGTGCCAACCCTGGGCGACATGATGGCGACCCACGGCACCAGCCTGTGGCCGGAATTCGCCGGCACCTGGCCGACCAGCGGCCCGAAAGGCCCGGCCTTCACGCCGATGGGGGCATGGGGCATACCGGCGCTCAATACCGCGCTGCTGCTCAGTTCGGGCGCCACCGTCACCTGGGCGCACTGGAGCCTGCTGCGCAACCGGCGCCGCCAGCTGGCTCTCGGGCTGCTCGCCACGGTGGTGCTGGGCAGCGTCTTTCTCGGCTTCCAGGCCTACGAATACCACCACGCCTACAACGAACTGGGCCTGACCATGGGGGCCGGCGCCTATGGCGCCACCTTCTTCATGCTGACCGGCTTCCACGGCTTCCACGTGACGCTGGGCACCATCATGCTGATCGTCATCCTGCTGCGCTGCCTGTCCGGCCATTTCAGCGCCGAGCGCCACTTCGCCTTCGAGGCGGTGGCCTGGTACTGGCACTTCGTCGATGTTGTGTGGCTGGTGCTCTTCGTCTTCGTCTACTGGGTGTAGCCGGGTATGAGACCGAACCGGAAACTGGCCAGCAAAAGCACGAACAGGGTGATCGACAGGCCGATCCGCCAGGTCAACACGCGCGCCGTGCGCTCACCGGTGCCGCGGTCGCGGTAGAGATAGACGAGCCCGGAGAACAGGCTGACGACTATGGCCAACAACAGCAAAACCACCAGTCCCCTGAGCATGATCGACGCCTCCAAACCGATTCCGTCGTTTCAGTATGCGCGCTCGGCCGAGATGCCGGCAAGGGCCTCCCGGCGCCAGGTAGCCATCGTCGGCGGCCTGCTGCTCGCCGTCCTGCTGCCGGCCTTCGTTTCCCTCGGCCTGTGGCAATGGCGCAAGGCCGAAGCGAAGACAGCCCTGCAGACAGAGCTCGACCAGCGCAGCCACGATGCCGCCATCGCCCTGCCGACCCTGCCGGCCGCGGCTGCCGATATCGAGGCACTGCGCCATCGCCGGGTCAGCCTGCACGGCCGCTACGATGCGGCCCGCCAGGTGTTGATCGACAACCGGACGCATCGCGAACAAGCCGGCTACCACGTCGTCACGCCCCTGCAGCTGGAAGGATCGACCATGCACGTGCTGGTCAATCGCGGCTGGGTGCCGGCCCCGGCCGACCATGCCACGCTGCCGACGGCCCCCGTGCCGGCCGGCCCGGTCGAGGTGACCGGCATCGCCGTCGTCCCGGCCAGCCGCTTCTTCAACCTGGCGGCGCAGCCGACCACCGGCTGGTCGGCAGTCTGGCAGAACCTCGATCTCGAACGCTTCCGCAGCGCCGTGCCCTATCCGCTGCAGCCCCTGGTCGTCCAGCTCGACGCCGCCTCGCCGGACGGCTTCGTGCGCGAGTGGCCGCGCCCGGACGAACGGGCCGACCGCCATCGCAGCTACGCCCTGCAATGGTTCGGCTTCGCGCTGTCCAGCCTGGGCATCTGGGTCTATTTCCTGGTCCGCCGCCCATGAACGCCGCCACCCTGCCCGCCCCGCGCCGCAGCGGCCTGCCCATGCTGGGCCTGGTCGTCGCCCTGCTCGCCATGCCCTTCGCCATCGCTGCCGGCCTTTATTTCGGCGGCTGGCAGCCGGCCCGGACCATAGAGCACGGCCACCTGCTTTCGCCGCCGCAACCGCTGCCGGCCAGCGGGCTGCGCCAGCCGGATGGCCAAGCACTGGCGACGGCCGAACTGCACGGCAAGTGGCTGCTCGTGCTGGCCGTCAACGGGCCGTGCGGAGGACCCTGCCAACAGAAAATCGACGAGATGCGGCGCATCCAGGTCTCGCTGAACAAGGAAATGGGCCGCCTGCGCCGGGTGGTGCTAGTCGCTAACGCCGACGACCCGGCGCTGGCCGCGGCCGCCGCCCGCCAGCCCGACCTGCTGCGCCTCGCCGCCCCGGCCGGCTGGTTGCCCGGCGCCGACCGCAGCGCCTACCGCCTGCATGTCGTCGATCCCATGGGGCGCCGGGTCATCGATTACCCGGCCGAGGTCAGCGCCCGCGACGTGCGCGCCGATCTCGACCGCCTGCTCAAATTCGCCTGGACCGGTTAGGAGACCCGCCATGCAAACCTTCGCCACGCCTTCGCTGTCGCCGCTTGAAAAACTGCAAGCCTTCGCCCACCTGTGCAAGCCGCGGGTGAACAGCCTGATCGTGTTCACGGCGATGATCGGCATGTGCCTGGCGACGCCCGACTTTCCCCCGGTGCTGCGTTTCCTGGTCGCCTCGCTGGGCATCGCGCTGGTTTCCTTCGCCGCCGCGGCGCTCAACTGCCTGGTCGAGCGTACGGTCGACGCCAAAATGGCGCGCACCAGCTGGCGGGCGACGGCCCGCGGCGACCTGGCACCGCTCGAAACCATCACCCTGGCCACCCTGCTCGGCGCCGCCGGGCTGTGGCTGCTGCACAGCTTCATCAACGACCTGACGATGTGGCTGACGCTGGCCACCTTCGTCGGCTACACCGTCATCTACACGCTGATCCTCAAACCGGCGACGCCGATGAACATCGTCATCGGCGGCGCTTCCGGCGCCATGCCGCCGCTGCTCGGGTGGACAGCGATGACCGGCCAGGTCTCGGCCGAGCCGCTGGTGCTTTTCCTGATCATCTTCCTGTGGACCCCGCCGCATTTCTGGGCGCTGGCCTGCTACCGGCGCAACGACTACG
Source organism: Dechloromonas sp. Dech2017 (assembly GCA_009469585.1). Taxonomy (GTDB): domain Bacteria; phylum Pseudomonadota; class Gammaproteobacteria; order Burkholderiales; family Rhodocyclaceae; genus Azonexus. The sequence goes on along the minus strand of SSXW01000015.1, from coordinate 63,754 downwards.
CCCGTTCCGGCCTGCCCATGCTGCCGGTCACCCACGGCGTCGCCTTCACCTGCCAGCACATCCTCTGGTACACCGTGATGCTCGCCGCGGCCAGCCTGATCCCGGTGTCGCTGGGCATGAGCGGGACTTTCTACCTGGCGGCGATCAGCCTGCTCGACCTGATTTTCCTCGGCTACGCCATCGCCCTCTGCCGCCGCTACAGCGACGGGCTGGCCCGGCGCTGCTTCCGCTACTCCATCATCTACCTGACCCTGCTCTTCGCGGCGCTGTTCGCTGACCGGCTGGTCAGCTTCTGAGCGCCATGGCTGCCTATCGCCGGCTGCTGATCGCCGCCACCCTGCTCGCCCTGGCGGTGATCGCCCTCGGCGCCTATGTCCGGCTGTCCGATGCCGGCCTCGGCTGCCCGGACTGGCCGGGCTGCTACGGCCACCTGATCGGCCTTCCCGAAGCCGGGCACGAGCAGCAGGCGGCGCAGGCCGCCTACCCCGAGCGGCCGCTCGATGCCGCCAAGGCCGGGAAGGAAATGCTGCATCGCTACCTGGCCGGCACGCTCGGCCTGCTGATTCTCGCCATCGCCGGGCTGGCCTGGAAAAAAGCCTTGCGCCAACGCCAGTCGCCGGCCCTGCCGACGCTGCTGCTCGGCGTCGTCGGGCTGCAGGCCCTGCTCGGCATGTGGACGGTCACCCTGCTGCTCAAGCCGCTGACCGTCACCCTGCACCTGATCGGCGGCATGACCACGCTGTCGCTGCTGGTCGCGCTGGTGTTCCGGGAATTCCGGCCGCCGGCCCCGGCCGCGGCGCCGCCCGGCCTGCGGCTGCTGGCAGCCGGCGCGCTGCTCGCCGTCATCGCCCAGATCGCCCTCGGCGGCTGGGTCAGCAGCAACTACGCGGCCCTCGCCTGCCCGGATTTCCCGCAATGCCAGGGGCAGTGGCGACCGGCCATGGATTTCGCCGAGGGTTTCAGCATGCACCGCGAACTGGGACTGAATGCGGCCGGGGCAGCGCTTTCGGGCGAGGCGCTGACGGCGATTCACTGGGCGCACCGGGTGGGCGCCCTGATCGTGGCCTTGGTGACTGGCGGCCTGGCCGGCCGCTTGCTGCTCAGCGGAGAACGACGCTGGCGGGCCTGGGGAGCAACCGTCGCCGGCCTGTTGCTGACCCAGCTCGGCCTCGGCGTCGCCAACGTGCTGCTCGCCCTGCCCCTGGCGCTGGCCGTGCTGCACAACGTCGGCGCGGCCTTGCTGCTGACCGCCATGGTTGCCGTCAATGTCGCGCTGCAGCGCCGGCCGGCCGCGCTGCCGTCGCCTTCCGGAGTGGCACAGCAGGCGGCCTGAAGCCGAGGTTTCGGCGGCTATCGCAGGCCGAAAATTTCGATTTTGGCCATTTTTTCCGGTCGACCGCAGCCCTTGCCAGCAGGCTTGCGGCCCGCCGCCGCCAGCCTTTCCGGCAGCGCTTGGCGTGCCGGAACGGGCATCTGATAAACTCCGGCAAACCTCATGGCGGGTGCCGAGCCCTCCGCATCCCGCCACGAAAACCAACAACGACGCACGACGGATTGTGGCCGGACTTCCCGGCGCTGTCCGCGATGCGCCTCACCCCGATCCCCGAATGAACTCAGCCACCCTCCTCCTGATCATCCTTTTCGCCGGCCTGGCCAGCCAGTGGTTCGCCTGGCGCCTGCAGTGGCCGGCCATCGTCGTCCTGATCGCTGCCGGCCTGGTTTTCGGGCCGGTGACCGGCCTCATCCAGCTCGACCTGCCGCCCCATGAACTCTCCGAGCTGATCGGGCTGGGCGTCGCCATCATTCTTTTCGAAGGCGGCATGGACCTCAAGCTGGAAGAATTTCGCCGCGCCGGCAAGGGCATCGGTCGCCTGACCCTGCTCGGCCCGCCGATCGGCTGGCTGCTGGCCAGCTTCGCGGCGCACCATGTGGCCGGCCTGAGCTGGCCGGTCGCCTGGGTGCTCGGCGCCATCCTGGTGGTGACCGGGCCGACCGTCATCCTGCCGCTGCTGCGCCAGGTTCGCCTGAACAAGGAATCGGCCTCGCTGCTCAAGTGGGAAGGCATCGTCAACGACCCGATCGGCGTGCTGCTCGCCGTGCTCGCCTTCCAGTATTTCACGGTAGCGGGCAGCGGCATGGCCCAGACCGCCGCCGGCATGGGGCTGGCCGTCGCCGTGATGGCCGTGCTCGGCGGCGGCGGGGGCTGGCTGACCGGCTGGATTTTCCAGCGCGGCCTGGTACCCGAGCACCTCAAGGCGCCCATCCTGCTCGTCCTCGTGCTGCTCGTCTATTCGGCCAGCAACATGGTCCAGCACGAAGCCGGCCTGCTCAGCGTGACGGCCATGGGCCTGGTGCTCGGCAACATGAAGCTGGTCGAGCGCGAAGACCTGATGCGCTTCAAGGAGAACCTGACGGTGATTCTCCTTTCCGTGCTGTTCATCGTCATCCCGTCGCAGCTCGACCGCCAGCTGGTCTACCTGCTCGATTTCCGCATCCTGCTCTTCGTGCTTGCCGTGCTCTTCGTCGTTCGCCCGCTAACCATCATGCTGGCCACCATCGGCGCCCCGATGCGCCTGGCCGACCGCAAGCTGCTGTCGTGGATCGCCCCGCGCGGCATCGTCGCCGCGGCCACCGCCGGTATCTTCGGGCCGGCCCTGGTCGCCGCCGGCTACCCGGACGGCGAAAAGCTGCTGCTCATCGTCTTTCTCGTCATCATCAGCACCGTCCTCGCCCACGGCCTGACCATCGGCCGCTTCTCGCGCCACCTCGGGCTGGCCGCCAAGAACGCCAACGGCCTGCTCATCGTCGGCGCCTCGCCGTGGACCAACGCCTTGGCCAAGGCGCTGAAAAAGCAGGAGGTCGAGGTACTGCTGGTGGACGGCGCCTATCACCGGCTGAAACAGGCGCGCATGGACGGAATCGAGATCTATTACGGCGAAATCCTCTCGGAACACGCCGAGCACACGCTGGAAACGCTGCACCTCAACCACCTGCTGGCCGCCACCGACAACGATTTCTACAACGCCCTGGTGTGCAAGACGATGGGCCGCAGCTTCGGCCATCACCGGACTTTCCAGCTGGCCACCCACCAGGAATCGCGGCACGAGCCGAAGCGCCTGACGCTGCAGCGGCGCGGCCACATCGCCTTCAACGCCGGAGCCGATTTCGAGACGCTGAACCAGCTATTGAACGACGGCTGGAAGGTGCAGACGACGGTGCTGAGCAAGACCTACACCTTCGCCAACATGAAGCAGCGCCTGGGCGAGCCGGGAAGCGACTGGCTGATCGTCGCTGCCGTCACGCCGGAAGGCAATTTCCGCGTCTATTCCAGCGAACAGACCTTCACCGCCGAAACGGGCTGGACGGTGCTTTACTTCGCGCCGGAGAACAAGCGCGAGGGCAAGGAGCCGCCCAGGGAAGCTGCCCGCGAGCCGGCTGCGTGATGATGCGCGCCGGCTCGCCCGGCCCCGGCTGGTTCAGGGGGCATCGGGCCGGTCGGGAGTAAGCGCGACCGGCCGGGCAGCGTCGAGACGGGCGTCGATCCGGTCGAAGCGGGCCTGCATCTGTTCGCGCAGGGTGGCCAGTTCGCGGCTGAGCGTGCCCTCCTCGGCCGACTGAAGGCGACGGATTTCCTTGTTCAGGCGATTGCTTTCAAGCAGCGTGCTGATCTGGTTGCGGAGCGTGGCGACGAAAAAGAGCAGGATCAGCACGCCGGTCAGGCCGACCATGATGACGCCGAGCGGCGCCTCGATGCGCAGCACCATCAGCTCGATGGGAGCCGGCGTCATCAGCGTGTTCCAGTTGAGCACCGAGAGCACGACGATGACCATGACGACGATCCATAACAGCCAGTTGGCGAAACGTTGCATTGAATTCTCCTTGTCGTTTTTTAAATTTGGCGATTTTTTCCGGTTGACCGCAGCAACCGGCTCGGCCCCGCTCAGGAAACGGCGATGGCCTTGCCGATCACCGGCAGCAGCGCCTCGGGCAGCCGGATGCCGCCGCCGGTGGCGAAGGCCTGGGCAGCCGCCGACATCTTGCGCCAGGTCTTGCGGATGATGACGATCCACTTCTCCTCGGAATACTCCGGGTGCTGGTCGGCGAAGGCGTGCATGTAATGCTCCATGAAGACCAGGCTGGAAACGTCCTCCAGCAGTTGCGTATCGGGGTTAGCCTTGATGTCGCTCTTGCTGACCGCCTTCATCACCTCGGCGATCGGGCCTTCGGCGTAGCCGGCCTGGCGCATCAGGGCGCCGGCCGTTTCGGCGTGGAAGGTATATAGCCCGGAACGCCAGGCGTGGTAGCCCGGCTTGGTCATCGGGTAGCTGCTGCGCGGCACCGTCCACCGCCGGATGTGCTGGGCGCGCACCGCCAGGTGGGCCACCTCGCCGGCCGCCGGCGCGAAGCGCTCGAGCATCTCGGTCATCCGCCGGGCGTAGAGGAGTTCCTTGGGCTGGCCCTGGTCAAGGTTGGGATCTTCGGCATTGGCCGCATCGAAGAGCGCGATGGCCGCTGCGTACGGTGGGGAAAACGGACTGGATTGGGGAGTCAATGGCTTCGCTCGCTGGTTGTTTCCGCCATTCTGGCACAAGCCGCGGCCTGGCCGGACATCGGACGACGGCGTCGGCAGCTTTCGGCGCGGCTGATGGCCACGGCCAGGCCCGGCCGGGATTGCGAATTTTGGCCAAAAATTGCCGTCGACCGCATCGGCCATCAGGTCGTTGAGGATGAGGGGGAAATCGCCGACGCTCTCCCCGCTGCCATCCTCCAGGCAGGCCTCGGCCAGGCGACCATTAACAACCGGGCAGCGGACGCCAGCTCAGCGTAGCGCCGAGGCGTAGCCCTCTTCGGCCAGCACCTGGCGCATGGCTGGTCGGGTGAGCAGGCGGCGATAGTAGGCGGCGCAGTTGTCCGGCAGCGGGATGCCGATCCGTTCGGCCCGGAACTCGACGTAGAACAGCGCCGCGTCGGCGATGGTGAAGTGATCGACGACATATTGCCGCCCGGCCAGCTGGCGGTCGACGATGGCAAAGGCCTGGTCGATGATCTGCCGGCCCTGGGCCTTGACCGACTCGTGGTCGGCGCTGCTCGGTGCGAAGCGCTCGGTGGTGAAGATGCGGGCGAAGCCCTGGGTGTGCAGCGTATGCACCGCATAGTTCATGACGCCGAGCACCGTCACCTCGTCGGCCAGGCTTTCCGGCAGCAGCCGGCGCTTCGGGTAGCTGCGGGCCAGCCACCAGGCGATGGCGGAAAACTCGGTGAGCGCCGTGCCGTCGTCGAGGACCAGCGCCGGGATGGTGCCCTTGGGGTTGATCGCCGCGTAATCCTTCTTGTACTGGTTGCCGGCCAGCAGGTTGACGACGTAGGCCTCGAAAACCAGGCCGCATTCCTCGAGCAGGATGTGGATGCCGGTCGAGCACGAGCCGGGGGTCATGTAGAACTTCATGGTCATGCTGTTTCCTCCTCGGCGGGCAGCCCGGCGAACAGGCCTTCGGCCCGGATCATCGCCTTGAAGGCCTTCATCACCGGGCGGGAAATCGCCGTCTCGGCCAGCACGCGTTTTTCGTAGATGACATTCTTCAGCGCCTCGTCGGCCTGCCGGCGGGCGCTGGCGATCAAGGCGTGGAAGCTGTCGTCGAAGCGCTGGCCGGGGCGCCCCTCAAGTGCGTCGTAGAGCTCGGCCATGACTGCTTTTTCGACGCCGCCCATCTTGCACTTGCCGTCGAGGATCTTGAGCATGACGGCGGTGGCGCAATCGACGTCGCTGGCCGTTAGGGAATGCACCGCCACCCAGGCGGCGACCGGCGCCGCGCCCATCAGCCGGCCGCCACCAGCGCCTCGGCCAGCGGCTGGTAGCCGCCGTCGACGCTGAAAACGCGCGAATAGCGGAAATCGACGAACATCTGCGCGAAAGTCTGGCTGGCGTTGCCGTGGTAGCAGTAAATGACCACCGGCGCCTCCTTCGGCAGGCGGCGCATCCAGGCCGGGAACCTGTCCTCGGCCAGGTGGGCGGCGCCGTCCACGTGGGCCTTCTGGTAGCTGGCCAGGTCGCGCACGTCGAAGACGGTGGCCGTCGGTTCGCTGCGGATCAGGGCGGCGGCTTCGCTGGGCGACAGGCGGTGGAAAACGGGTTTGGCAAGCGATGTCATCGGCGGCGTGGGCAAAAGGAGACAAGCCATGCGGAGCAAGAGCGATGCCATTGCCCGCAGCGCTGCGCCAATCTCGTGCCAAAGCCCGCCAATGCCCGCCAAACCGTGCCCCGTCGCCTCCATCGCCGATTTCCGCCGGGCGACGCCTTGTCGCTTTCCCGACAATCGCCGGCGGCCTACCACACCGGCCGGCTGGCGATCAGCCGCTCGGCCGCCTCGGCATCGAGCGGCTTGGCGAAATGGTAGCCCTGGCCGTACTCGACCTGCATGGCCCGCAGCTGGGCCAGCTGCTCGGCGCTCTCGACCCCCTCGGCCACCAGGTCCATGTTCAGCGTGTGGGCCAGGGCGACGATGGTCTGGATGATGTCGGCGTTCTTGCGGTCGACATCCATGCGGCGCACGAAGGAGGCGTCGATTTTCAGCGTATCGACGGGGAAACGGTGCAGGTAGGCGAGCGAGGAATAGCCGGTGCCGAAATCGTCCATCAACAGCTTGATACCCCTGGCCCGCAGCTTTTCGAGCACGGCGGTCGCCGCCTCGGCATGTTCCATGAGGACCGTTTCGGTCACTTCCAGCTTGAGGCTGGCCGTGTCGAGGCCGGTCTCGGCGAGCACCGCCTCGATCTGCTCGAGCAGGTCGGGCTGGGCGAACTGGCGTCCGGCCAGGTTGACGCTCATCTGCATCGGCGGGTGGTCGGGGTAACGCTGCTGCCAGTCGCGCATCTGGGCGCACGCCTCGCCCAGCACCCAGCGGCCGATGGCCAGGATCAGCCCGGTTTCCTCGGTGAGCGGGATGAACTCGGCGGGCGGCACCAGGCTGCCGTCGGCCCGGCGCATGCGGACCAGCGCCTCGAAACCGGCCAGTTGCCCGCTCTTCAGCGAGACGAAGGGCTGGTAATAGACGCTGAACTCGTCGCCACCGACCACCGCCTTGCGCAGTTCGGTTTCCATCTTGAGGAGGGCGACGGCCCGCTCGCGCATGTCGGCCGCGAACAATTCGTGGCTGTCGCCGCCACGCTCCATGGCCTTGTGGGCGGCGGTTTCGGCGTCGCGCAGCACATCGCCGGCGGCGACATAGCCCGGCCGGACGAAGACGATGCCGATGCTCGCCGTGGTGAACAGCGTGTGCCCCTCGACATGGAAGCCGGCGGCCAGTTCGCCCTGCAACTGCTTGGCGAAGCGTTCGGCCTCGCCGGCATCGGGCACGCCGTCGAGCAGCACGGCAAAACTCTCGCCGCCGATCCGCGCCCCGGTGTCGCCGGGGCGCAAGCCGCTGCCCAGGCGATGGGCGACGGCGACCAGCAGCTGGTCGCCGACGGCGCCGCCCAGGCTGTCGGTGATCACTCGGAAGCGGTCGAGCACGAAGAAAACCAGCGCAAAGCCCTGCCCGGCTTCCGGCTGCCGCTCCTCGAGCAGATCGCCGATACGGGTCAGCAGCAGGCTGCGGTTGGGCAGCCCGGTCAGGCTGTCGCGCAGCAGTTCCTCCTCGACCACCGCGGCCATCATCACCCGCGCCGAGGCGGCGCCGATCACCCCGGCCAGTTGCGCCTCGCAGCGGTGGGCCAGTTCGGCGTCGATCGCCTTCGGCCAATCCTCGCCATGCTCCGCGGCATGGGCGAGAAAGACCTTGCGGGCATTGTCGGGGCCAAGAAACCGCACCATCAGCGCATGCAGGTCGGGCAGCGAACCACTGGCCCGCCAGGCCGGCCCGGCGCCGCGTTCGTCGCGGAAGACGTCGACGAAACGGGCCGCCTGCGTCTGCTCCAGCGCGCTCTGGTCGCTGAGGATGGAGACGCCGACGTAGACCCCGACATTGGCCAGCATGCTCCACAGCATGGCGTGGCTGATCTCGTCCAGCCCGCCCAGCCCGAACAGCGCCCCCGGGCGCAGCAGCGCGATGCCGAACGGTCCCTGCTCGAGAATTTCCATGGGCAGCCAGCCGGACCGGGCGAAGGCCGGCAGCATCAGGGTGTAGGCCCAGAGCAGGAAGCCGGCGCCGAGCCCGGCCAGGGCGCCGCTCCTGGTGCCGCCTTTCCAGTAGATGCCGCCGAGCAGGGCCGGTCCGAACTGGGCGACGGCGGCAAAGGAAATCAGGCCGATCGAGACCAGCGCGTAGGCTTCGCCGGCCAGCCGGTAATAGGCGTAGCCGAGCAGCATGCCGAAGACGATGGTCGCCCGCCGGATGGCGAGCAGCAGGCCGGACAGGTCCGGTCGCCGGGCCAGGCCGAGGGAGCGGATGCGGAGCAGCACGGGCATCACCAGGTCGTTGCAGACCATGGTGGACAAGGCGATGGTCTCGACGATGACCATGCCGGTGGCGGCCGAGAAGCCACCGAGGAAGACGAGCAAGGCCAGCCCCTCCTGCTGGCCGGACATCGGCAGGGTCAGCACGAAGGTGTCGGGATTGACGCCGACCGTGCCGAAATGCAGCAGGCCGCCGAAGGCGATGGGCAGCACGAACAGGTTGAACAGCAGCAGGTAGAGCGGAAACAGCCAGATGGCCTTGTTGAGGTGGGCCTCGTCGACGTTCTCGACCACCGCGACCTGGAACTGGCGAGGCAGGAACATGACGGCCAGCATGGCGACGAAGGCCACCGAGAAAAGCGACGCCCAGTTGTGATAGACATCGACCGAACCGCCGCCGATGGTGAACACGGCGGCAATCTTCGGCTCGGCGACGGCACGGGTGAACAGGTCGGCCGGCCCGTCGTACATGCCCCAGGTGACGAAGGCGCCGACGGCGAGGAAGGCGAGCAACTTGACCAGCGACTCGAAGGCGATGGCGGCGACCATGCCTTCGTGGCGCTCGGCGGCGTCGAGCTTGCGTGTGCCGAAAACGACGGTGAAGGCGGCCAGGGCGAGCGCCGCGTAGAGCGCCGTGTCGTGCCAGATGTCGGCCGGCTCCGGCTCGACCATCAGGATCTCAGGGTAGCCGCGCAGCACCGTGAAGCTGGTGGCGATGGCCTTCAGCTGCAAGGAAATGTAGGGCGTCACGCCGACCAGGGCGATCACCGTGACCAGGCCGGCCAGCGCCGCGCTCTTGCCGTAGCGCGCCGAGATGAAGTCGGCCAGCGAGGTGATGCGGTTTTCCTTGGCGATGCGGATGATCTTGCGCAACACCAGCCACCACAGGGCGACCATCACCGTCGGCCCGAGATAGACGGGCAAGAAGCCGATGCCGCTCTCGGCAGCCCGCCCGACGCTGCCGTAGAAGGTCCAGGCCGTGGCATAGACGCCGAGCGACAAGGCATAGACGTAGGGGCTGGCAATCAGGCTGCGCCCGGCGGCGGCCGCCCGGTCGCCGCGATGGGCGATGTAGAAGAGCAGGCCGAGGTAGGTGGCGGCGGCGAGGAAAATGATCCAGGCCGACATCCCTCAGGCCTCCGGGATGGGTGCGACGGAACAGTTCGCCGGCCGCATCACGGATTCTTCCGCTCGATGACCAGGGCGAGCAGCGCGATCAGCAGCCCCCAGGCGACATAGACGTAAACGAAAAGCAGGGGCAGCCCGGCCACCGTTTCGCTGCGGTTGAACAACGCCAGCAGCGGAAAATTGAACAGCAGGCAGCCCAGCGCGAACAACGCCGCCAGACGCTGGGCCTTCAGCTTGGGCTTCTTCATGGTCTCCTCGCCCTCGACGACCGTCTGCTCGGTCTTCCCTTCAGCATAGACAGCGAAGCGGCGAGGCGCCAGCCGGCTGGCCCGACTGCTGCGGTCGACAGCAATTTCCGGCCAATTTTCAAATGGCCGGCGCACTAGCCCTAGGGCGTGACCTGGCGGAAACCCTGCCGGCGATCCCAGTCCACGTAAAAGATGCCGCCGGCCGGCGCCGTGAAGCTGAGCAGGCGTTCGCCGCCGCGGGATACGACGCTTTCCCCGGCCGAGAAATCGAGTTCCGGCTCCTTGCCGCCGCGATTGACGACGACCATCGGCAGGCCGGTTTCCCGCGTCCGCCGCTCCCAGACGTCGCCCGGCCCCATGCCGTCCACCGGCGGCCAGTTGGCCGGGGCGAGCAGGATGGCGGCACCCTGCGCCGCCTGGCTGGCGGCCGGGCCGGCCTTCCAGGCATCGGCGCAGATCAGCGTGCCGACGGCGATCCCGTCGACGTCGAAGGGTGCTCCGCCGGTGCCGGCCAGGGCCCAGCTTTCGGCCCGGCCGACCAGGCGCTGCTTGCGGTAGGTGCCGCGGATGACGCCGTCGCGGTCGATCACCGCCACGCTGTTGTACAGCTTGCCGCTGCCCGCCTCGCGTTCGGCCAGGCCGACGAAGAGGGCGATGCGGTTGTCGCGGGCGATGGCGGCCAGGGAGCTGACCCAGGCATCGGGAAAGGGCGCGATCCAGCCGGTGCCGATGCGGCTGGCGAAGTTGTAGCCGGTCTCGGCCAGCTCCGGCGTCACCACCCAGTCGGCGCCGTGGCGGGCCGCTTCACGGATGGCCTGCTCGATGCGCGCCCGGTTGCCGGCGATGTCGCCGGGCACGGCATCGAGGTGGGCCAGCGCCAGGCGCAGGTCGCCGGGGGCCTTGGCCGGGCCGGCCGCTGCGTCGGCAAAGCGCTGGCTGCCCGGCAGGAAGAAGCCGTTCTGCTTGCCCAGCGCCTCGATCACCGCCTGGTAGCTGGCCTTGCCGATCAGTTCGCCGATCCGGCTGTGGCCGCCGGTGTAGGTCGCCCGTGGGGCGGCGGTGCCGGAGACGACGATGATGCTGTCGGTGCCGGTGCCGGTGGCCTGCACGCTTTTCGTGTAGGTGCTCGGCACGCGGAGGTCTTCGAGCGCCGCTGTCTTGCCTTCGGTGACGGTGATCAGGGCGCGGGCCAGCGCCGCGTCGCTCAGTTCGATATTGCTCAGCACCATCAGGTTGATGGTGCCGGCCGGCGTCTCGCCCTCGATGTGGGTGCCGGCATCGACCCCGGTGCGGATGGCGTTGCTTTTAGCGCCGGCCGTGGCCAGCACGGTGACGGTCAACGGGCCGTGGCGGCGGGTGACCACGGCCAGGTTGTCCATGTCGGCCGCCGTCGCCATCTGGGCGACCGCCTGCCGGGGGAAGCCGAGGCGCTCGGCGGTGGCGTCGCGCACGCCTTCGGAGTAGGGCTTGCCGTCCTTGCCCAGCCGCATCCACAGCCCGGGATGGGCAGCATGGTTAATCGCCGCCCTGGCGTCGAGCAGGCCGTCGCTGGTCGACAGCACCCGGCGCTGGCCGGCAAAGCGGACGACCAGGGTCTTTTCCCAGAAGCCCTCGCGTTCGCCGCGGGCCACCTGCAGGGTGGCGCCGATTTCCTCGGGAATGGCCGGCTCGGCCGCGCCGGCCGGCAGTGCGACGGCGAGCAGCAGGAACAGCCAGCGGTGAAGGATTATCCGGGGGCGCCAGGTCATGGGGAATTCTCTTTTTTTGATTGGGGGCGGCAAGGATAACCCGGGTCCTGCCCTCCGATTGCGCCTGCGTCACCCGGCCGATCTGTCGCGGCATGCCGGCTCGTGAGAAAATCGCCCCATGCGCCCCCTCGCCTTCGTCGACCTGGAAACCACCGGTGCCACCGCCACCGCCGACCGCATCACCGAAATCGGCATCGTCGAGGTCGATGCCGACGGCTCGGTGCGCGAATGGCAGCAGCTGGTCAATCCCGGCACCCGCATCCCGCCCTTCATCGAGCAGCTGACCGGCATCAGCAACGCCATGGTGGCCGACGCCCCGTCGTTTGCCGAAGTCGCCGGCGAGGCCATGAAACGCCTCGAAGGCCGGCTGTTCATCGCCCACAACGCGCGCTTCGACTACGGTTTCCTGAAAAACGAATTCAAGCGCCTGGGCACCACCTTCCGCGCCCCGGTTCTGTGCACCGTCAAGCTGTCGCGCGCCCTCTTCCCCGAGCATCGCCGCCACAACCTGGACAGCCTGATCGAGCGCCACGGCCTGCAGGCCGAAGCCCGCCACCGGGCGCTGGCCGACGCCCAGCTGATCTTTCAATTTTGGCAAAAAATCCGCGTCGACCGCAGCGATGACGAAATCGAGGCGGCGCTGAAAGCGCAGAACGCCAACCCCAGCCTGCCGCCGCAGCTCGATCCCGGCCTGGTCGACGACCTGCCCGACGGCCCCGGCGTGTACCTGTTCTACGGCGAAAATGCGCTGCCGCTCTACATCGGCAAGGCCAAGGACATCCGCCAGCGCGTGCTGTCCCACTTCGCCGGCGACCACGCCTCGGCCAATGAGATGGCGCTGGCCCTGCAGGTCAGGCGCATCGACTGGATCGAGACGGCCGGCGAGATCGGCGCCCTGCTCAAGGAATCGGCCCTGGTCAAGGCGCTGCAGCCGGTGCACAACCGGCAGCTGCGGCGCAACGACGAGTTGTGCACCTGGACCCTGGTCGACGAGGGCGAAGGCTGGCTGCGGCCGCAGCTGGTCCTGGCCAGCGAAGTCGATTTCGGCCTGCGGACCTCCTGCTACGGGCTGTTCAAGCATGCCCGCGAAGCCAACGAGGTGCTGCGCGCCCTGGCCCAGTCCTACCACCTGTGCGACATCCTGACCGGCCTCGAGAAAGCCAGCCCCGGCAAGCCCTGCTTCGGCTACCAGGTCAAGCGCTGCAAGGGCGCCTGCATCGGCCGCGAGACGCTGGCCCGGCACACCACGCGGTTGATGACGGCGTTCGCCGCGCAAAAGCTGGTGGCCTGGCCCTTTGCCGGCCCAGCCCTGATCCGCGAGCGCGACGAAGCCCACCTGATCGACGCCTGGCGCTACCTCGGCACGGCCCGTTCCGACGAGGAACTGCAGGCCCTGCGCGAAGCCGCCCAGCCGCCTTTCGACCGCGACGCCTACCGGCTGCTCGCCAAGCACGTCGGCCGCATGGTGCCGCTCGGCTGAGGCAGCGGCTTGCCAACGTCATCACCCGGACGGAAATCGTGGCAAACTGGGCACTTGCCCGAACCCGGAAATTCACCATGACTCACCCGCCCAAAAATCCGCAAAAAAGCCCACCGACCCGCCGCTCGACGGCCAAGCCATCGCCCCACCGCAAAGCCGGCCAGGCAGGTGCCGGCGCCCCGCCCGCCAACCCGCGCACCGTCGCCATCGCCTGCCAGGGCGGCGGCAGCCACACCGCCTTCACCGGCGGCGTGCTGCAGGCCCTGCTCGGCGGCATCGACCCGCAGCACCACCGGGTTAGCGGGCTGTCCGGCACCTCGGGCGGCGCCCTGTGCGCGGCGGTGGCCTGGTTCGGCCTGCTCCAGGACAAACCGGCGCTGGGCGCCACGCTGCTCGAATCCTTCTGGCAGGAGATGGCGGCGCAGCAGTTGCCCGACGCCGTCAGCAACCAGTTCCTGGTCTGGCTGCAGCGCAGTTCGGCCTGGCTGGCGCTGCCCGAAATCAGCCCCTACCAACTGCCGCCCACCGGCCAGAAATACCTCGCCGAGGTGATCGCCCGCCATGTCGAATTCGCCCGCCTGCCGGCGCTGGTCAAGCCCGCCTCGCCGCGCCTGCTGGTCGGCGCGGTCGACGTGCTGTCCGGCCAGTTCGAGGTTTTCCATTCACACCATGCCAGCCCGCAAAAGCGCATCGGCGTCGACGCCCTGCTTGCCTCGGCGGCGATTCCCGAGCTCTTTCGCGCCGTCCCGGTCGGCAACGGCCGCTACTGGGATGGCCTGTTCTCGCAGAACCCGCCGGTGCGCGGTTTTCTTTCCGACGTGGCCGAGCGCGACGCCAAGCCCGACGAAATCTGGGTCATCCAGATCAATCCCGACCGGCGCGCCGACGAACCGCGCAGTACCAGCGACATCGCCGACCGCCGCAACGAACTGGCCGGCAACCTGTCGCTGCGCCAGGAACTGTTCTTCATCGAGCAGGCCAACGCCTGGCTGGCCAAGGGCTGGCTGAGCGCCGAGCATTTCAAGCCGGTGACCATCCGCTACATCCGGCTCGGCCTCGACCTCGACTACCCGTCCAAGCTTGACCGCAGCCCGGCCTTCATCGACACCCTGCTTGCCGAAGGGCGCCGGGCCGGTTCAGAATTTATCCGGCAGCTCGCCGCTGCCCCCTGATCATCACCCGGGAAAAATCCATGCCCCACTTCCGTTCGCTCTCCCTGCTCGCCCTGGCCCTGACGGCCAGTGCAAGCGTCACCGCCGAAGAAATCCAATGCGCCACCACCACCTGGAAGCTGATCGGCGCCAACCACCGGGTCTGCGTCAATGCCTACGACGACCCGAAAATCCCCGGCGTCACCTGCCACGTCAGCCAGGCGAGGACCGGCGGCATCAAGGGCAGCTTCGGCCTGGCCGAAGATCCCTCGCAGTTCTCGCTGGCCTGCCGCCAGATCGGCCCGATCACCCTGCCGGCCAAGCTGGCCGACGACGAAGTGGTCTTTTCCGAAGACACCTCGCTGCTCTTCAAGGAAACCAAGATCCACCGCTTCTACGACCGCAAGCGCAACGTGCTGGTCTACCTGGCGATCAGCCGCAAGATCATCGAGGGCGCCCCGGCCAATGCCATCTCGACGGTGCCCATCCAGCCCTGGGGAGGCAACTAGCATGAAGACGGCGATCGACGCGGTCGAGCCCTACCTGACCCGCGACGCGTCTACCATCCGCGAGCTGCTCCACCCCGATCACGGCCAGTCGGTTAACCAGAGCCTGGCCGAGGCCCGCATCCCGCCCGGCACGACGACGCTGCTGCACCGCCACCGGCGGAGCGAGGAGATCTACCACGTCACCCACGGCCAGGGCCTGATGCGGCTGGGCGACGACAGCTTTGCGGTGGGCGTCGGCGACAGCGTCCTGATCCGCCCCGGCACGCCGCATTGCATCAGCAACACCGGCCAGGAAACCCTGCGCATCCTGTGCTGCTGCGCGCCGGCCTACGCCGACGACGATACCGAACTGCTCTGAGGCAGCCGCTTCTTACTCCATCGCGTCCTGGCGCGGCCTGTCCAGCCACTTGAGCAGGGTGGCAAAAAGCACCTCGGGGTCTACCGGCTTGGCGATGAAATCGTTCATTCCCGCCTCGGCGCACTGCGCCACGTCGCTGGCGAAGGTGTTGGCGGTCATGGCGATGATCGGCAGTTGCCGGCAGTCGGCCAGCCGGCGGATGCAGGGGGTCGCCTCGAGGCCGTCCATGACCGGCATCTGCATGTCCATCAGCACCGCGTCGTAATGGCCGTCCCGGACCTTGGCGAAGGCTTCGTGGCCGTCGCCGGCGAGGTCGACGGCGTAGCCGAGCACATCCTCGAGCAGCGCCTTGCCGACTTCCTGGTTGATCCATTCATCCTCGACAAGCAGGATGCGGGCCCCGGGATGCCGGCTGCGCAACTGCTGCTCGGCTCCCGCCGCCTCGCCGGCCGCGGCGCTACCGGCCTCTTGCGGCATGGCCGGAGCCTTGCGGAAATCGAGCGCGAAGGAAAAGCGGCTGCCGACGCCGGGTGTGCTGCTGACCACGATTTCGCCGCCCATCAGGCCAACCAGCTTCTGGCAGATGGTCAGGCCGAGGCCGGTGCCGCCGTATTTCCGGGTGGTCGATCCGTCGGCCTGGACGAAAGGCTGGAAGACCTGGCCGATCTCCTGCGCCGACATGCCGATGCCGGTGTCGGCGACGACGAATTCGAGGCGGATGCTGTCGGCCGTATCGCCGAGCACCGAAACGCTCAGCGACACCGTGCCCCGCTCGGTGAACTTGATCGAATTGCCGAGCAGGTTGAGCAGCACCTGTTGCAGGCGCAGCGGATCGCCGAGCAGGGTCAGTGATTGCAACTGCGGGTCGAGCGCGTACTGCAGCTGCACGGCCTTGCCCTGCAGGCGGTCGCCGATCAGGGCATCGAGGTCGCCCTGCAGCGCGGCGATGGAAAACGGCCGGTCGTCCAGCGTCATGCGCTCGGCATCGATTTTCGACAGGTCGAGGATTTCGTTGAGCAATTGCAGCAAATGCCAGGCAGCCCGCGAGATCTTGCTCAGCTTGTCGTGCTGCACCGGATCGTTGCAGTTGCGTTCGAGCAGGCTGGTCAGGCCGATGATGGCGTTCATCGGCGTGCGCAATTCGTGGCTCATGTTGGCCAGGAAGGTACTTTTCGCCCGGTTGGCCGCTTCGGCTGCATCCTTGGCGACTAACAGCTCCGCGGTGCGCGAGTCGACCAGTTCTTCCAGATGATGCCGGTACTGGGCCAGTTCGCCGGTCGCCCGCACCCGCTCGATGGCGATGCTGGCCAGGCGGGCCAGGCCTTCGATCAGCGCGATGTCGGCGGCGTCCGGCGCATGCACCTGGCGGTGATAGATGGCGAAGGTGCCTAGCACCTGCCCGGCGGCGCCGACGATGGGCTGCGACCAGCAGGCGGCGAGCCCGGCGAGGGCCGCCAGATCCCAGGCACGTTGCCAGTTGGGGCTGGCCTGGATGTCATCGACGATGACCCGCTGGCCCGAGTGGGCCGCCGCGCCGCAACTGCCGACGCCGGGCCCGATGGCGACCGGATCGATCCCCTGGTTGAAGAAATCCGGCAGGCTGGGGGCGACGCCCAGCCCGAGCTGCTTGCCTTCGGCGTCGACGAGCAGGATGCTGCACAGCATCTCCGGATGCAGGCGCTCGACGCCGTGCACGATGGCGAGCAGGATGTCGGCCAGCGAACATTCCCGGGTGAGCAACTCCAGCACCTGGCTACGGAACTGCTCAAGCCGCTCGGACTGGATGCGGGCGGTGATGTCGGTATGCGTGCCGGTCAGCCGGACGGCCTTGCCGGCGGCATCGAAACTGGCCCGCCCGCGGCTGAGGATCCAGCGCCAGCCGCCGGATTTGCAGCGCGCCCGGAAAATGCTTTCGTAGGGCTGGCTGGCCCCGGCAACCTGCTCCCGGACCTTGGCCCAGACCTCGGCGACATCGTCGGGATGCAGGATGGCATCCCAGGCCTCGCGACTGGCCGGCAACTCGCCCGGGGTGTAGCCGAGCATGGCGCTCATCCGGGGCGAGTGGTAATTGTGGCCGGTCAGCAGATCCATGTCCCAGATGCCCTGGTCGGCGCCGTCGATGGCCAGTTGAAAACGCCGCTCGCTGGACTTCAACGCCTCTTCGCGGGCCTTGAGCATGTCGACCAAGAGGTTGAAGCCGCCGATCAGTTCGCCGATCTCGTCGTTGCGCAGGACCGGCAGGGCCGGCGGCGTCTGGTTGGCCCGGGTGTAGCGGGCCAGCGTGCTGGCAGCATTGGACAGCGGCGCCAGCTGGCGGCGGAGTATCCACCAGGTGGCCATGGCGGCCAGCAGGCTGAGGGCCAGCGTGGCCAGCAGCATGCGCTGCTCCATCGCCCGGATCGGGGCGAAGGCCTCGCTGACCGGCATGGTGGAAGAAACCACCCAACGGGCGACGCGAACGTGCTGCGATGAGTTGATGACCTCGATGCCGAACTGGTTGACGAAGACTTGCGTGCCCTCGAATCCGGCTGCTATCCGGTCGATTTCCGGGATGATGCCGGGCCCGACCACCTTCTGCATCAAATGGGCGGGATTGGTGGACGCGATGACCAGGCGCTCGGTCGGCTCGACGACAAAGTAACCGCCCGTGCGGCCGAAGCGGTTGCTAGTGAACTGATCGAGGAAATTCGCCCGGCCGAGATCGGTAAAGCCGGCGATGGCGCCTAGCGTCTCGCCCTTGGCGTCGCGGATGACGGCGCTGATGCCGAAGCCCGGCGCCTCCTTGTTGGCGAAGGCCGGCAGGCCGACTGTCGATTTTCCCGTGGCCAACACCCGGGCCACCGAATCGTCGCTGGCGAAACTCTCGCCGATCCGCCCCGGGGCCGGCCGGGAGTCGGCCACCGCCTTGCCGCCGGCATCGACGATGACGACGCCGCCGTTGAACAATCCGGCGAGCACCACCCGGTCACCCAGGAAATCCTGCAAGGCCCGGCGGTTGGCGAGCATTTCCGGCCTGACCCGCGATGCCACCAGTTCCAGCGCCTCGATGCGGCTGAGCAGGTTCTGATTGACCTCGGCGGTGATGAAGGAAAGCGTCGAATACTGGTGCTCGCCGAGCAGGTGCTCCATGTCGGCGCGCAAGGCGCGGCTGGCGTAGAAGGCCAGCAACCACATGCCGGCGACGAAAATGACCAGGGTCAGCAGGGTTACCCGCGATTTGAGGGTGCGCGGGAAGAATGGCTTGTTCATGCGAAGGTGCCACCGTGGAGGGAAATGTCTTGCCATGAATCCAGGCTGAACACACCGAACAATAACATTTGCACCAATGGCGTGCAGGTGAGCCCGACCGGCATTTGCATTTTGCCCGATTTTTGCCGTCGACCGCGGCAATCGGCGACGGCAGACAAATATTGATACAAATCGTCGCACAAAGCGTACTGCACGCGCGCCGATCGGTCGGGAAACTATGAACCTCCGGCCATTGTCGCCGAGAGTCATTCCACTTGCCAAGAGGTCACCATGACAAGAAAACCCCTGAAAATGACGGTAGCCGCCATGACCATCGCCGCTGCGCTGGGCGGCGCCTATTCGCTCGGCCAGATACCCGCCCTGTCAACGGCCCATGCCGCTCCCGCCGCAGTGGCGACGCCAGCCGCGGTGGTCGCCCCGGCCGGCCTGCCCGACATGCGCAGCATCGTCGCCGGCAACGCGCCGGCCGTGGTCAATATCAGCGTCACCGCCAACCGGCGGACGGCCAATCAGCCCGACCTGCCGCAGATGGACCCGAACGATCCTTTCTACCAGTTCTTCCGCCGCTTCCGCGGCCAGATGCCGCGCGACAACACGCCGCTGCAAGGCCAGGGCTCGGGCTTCATCGTCAGCGCCGACGGCACGGTGCTGACCAATGCCCACGTCGTCGATGGCGCTGAGGAAGTCACCGTCAAGCTCAACGACAAGCGCGAATACAAGGCCAAGGTGCTCGGTCTGGACAAGGCCAGCGACGTCGCCGTGCTCAAGATCGATGCCCGGAACCTGCCGACGGTCAGGATCGGCTCGTCGGCGCAGACGGCGGTCGGCGAATGGGTGCTGGCCATCGGCTCGCCCTTCGGTTTCGAGAGCAGCGCCAGCGCCGGCATCGTCTCGGCCAAGTCGCGTAACCTGCCCGATGGCAGCTACGTGCCTTTCATCCAGACCGACGTCGCGGTCAATCCTGGCAACTCGGGCGGCCCGCTGTTCAACATGAACGGCGAGGTGATCGGCATCAACTCGCAGATCTACTCGCGCAGCGGCGGCTACCAGGGGCTTTCCTTCGCCATCCCGATCGAGGTGGCGATGAACGTTGAGAAGCAGATCGTCACCAACGGCAAGGTCCAGCGCGGCAAGCTTGGCGTCGTCATCCAGGACGTCAACCAGGCGCTGGCCGAATCCTTCGGGCTGGCCAAGCCGGCCGGCGCCCTCGTCTCATCGGTTGAAAAAGGCGGCCCGGCAGCCAAGGCCGGACTCGAGCCGGGCGACGTCATTCTCGGCCTGAATGGCAAGGCCATCGCCAACACCGGCGAACTGCCGGCCGCCGTCGCCACCATGACCCCTGGCGAAACGGCGCGCCTCGACGTCTGGCGGCGCGGCGCCACACGCAGCATCGAGGTCAAGGTGGGCAGCTTCGCCGAGGAAAAGGTCGCCGTCGCCGACAACCCGGCCGCCGACCAGGGCCGGCTCGGCGTCACGGTACGCCCGCTGACCCCCGACGAGCGCCGGCAGGCTGACCTCAAGGCCGGCGTCATTGTCGAACAGAGCGGCGGAGCCGCTGCCCGGGCCGGCATCCAGCCCGGCGACGTCATTCTCTCGGTCAATGGCCAGGCGATCGCCGACGTCGAGCAGTTGCGCGGTGCCATCGCCAAATCCGGCAAGAAGGCGGCCATCCTGGTCGAACGCGGCGATTCGCGGCTGTTCGTGCCGGTCGATCTCGGCTGAGAACCGCCCTTCTCCGCACTGGCCGTTCCGTCGAACGGCCTTTTTTTCGTCATGACACCTGGCGCAGGCGAAACGCCGGCGAGTTGGCGCCACTTCATGCCAGACGAAATTATTCATCAGCCAACGAATTGCATTGGCCATAATTTTTCTGCTACAGTGATCGATCGTAATGCATAATTATTAATAAGGAGTATTGGTCATGAGCAAGAAAGTAGCGTACGTCACGGGCGGCATGGGCGGCATCGGTACGGCGATCTGCCAGCGGCTGGCTCAGGACGGCTTTACCGTCGTCGCCGGCTGCGGCCCGAATTCGCCGCGCAAGGATCGTTGGCTGGCCGAGCAGAAGGCGCTGGGCTTCGACTTCATCGCCTCCGAGGGCAACGTTTCCGACTGGGACAGCACCAAGGCAGCCTTCGACAAGGTCCGGGCCGAAGTCGGCGAAATCACCGTCCTGGTCAATAACGCCGGCATCACCAAGGACGGCATTTTCCGCAAGATGAGCGTGGACGACTGGAAGGCGGTGATCGACACCAACCTGAACTCCCTCTTCTTCGTCACCAAGCAGGTGGTCGATGGCATGCTCGACCGCGGTTGGGGGCGCATCATCAACATCTCGTCGATGAACGGCCAGCGCGGCCAGTTCGGGCAGACCAACTACTCCACTGCCAAGGCCGGCATGCACGGCTTCACCATGGCCCTGGCCCAGGAAGTGGCCAGCAAGGGGGTGACGGTCAACACCGTTTCGCCCGGCTACATTGGCACCGACATGGTGCGGGCCATCCGCGAGGACGTGCTGGAAAAAATCGTCGCCACCATTCCGGTCAAGCGCCTCGGCCAACCCGAGGAGATCGCCGCCATCGTGTCGTGGCTGGCCTCGGAGCATGCCGGCTTCACCACCGGCGCCAATTTTGCCTGCAACGGCGGCAATTACATGAGCTGAGGCATGCCGCCAGTAGAAGCCTTCATTGGCAAAAAGCCCTGCACCAACGGCAGGGCTTTTTTCATGGATGGGGGCCGGCGATGCGATGCCGGCTCCGGAGCGATCAGTTCAGTTTTTCCGGACTGCCGCAGCACTGCTTGAATTTCTTGCCGCTGCCGCAGGGGCAGGGATCGTTGCGCCCCGGCCGGGCTTCCGCTGCCGGCTTGCTGGCGCCGCGCTTGTTGCGCCAGAAGTTGTAGAGCGTTTGCACGATGACCGGCAGGTTTTCCTGGATGTCGGCTACCAGGCGCGCTTCCTCGGCCGGCGGGAACCAGCGTTCGCCGCTTTTTTCGGCGTCTTCCTTGAGCATGCCGTTGAGCACGAAGAGCGGCTCGAGCAGTTCCGACAAATCCTCGGCATGCTTGCCGGCCAGGTCGTACCAGTCGCCGGCCAGTCCGGCGCCGAAAATGTAGGAATCGGCCCAGGCGGCGTAGTCGTAGGTTTCGCAGCTTTCATCGAGCGGATAGAGAACCGGCGCGATGGTGTCGCCGGCCATCAAGGCGGCGGCAATGTCGTTGTTCAGACGCATCAGCAATTCCAGCGCTGCCTCGACATCGGGATTGCCTCCGGCTTCCAGCCCGCTGCCCAGCGCTTCGGTCAGCCAGACAGCTGGCGCCACCGGTTGCGGCCCACTCACCGCGGCGCACAGCATGGCCTGGATTTCATCGAGACGCATGGCCTCGCCCGCGAAAATTTCGGCCTCGAGCAGTTCTTCAAGGCGGTCCAGGTCGGCGTCGGTCAGGGGGGTCGGATTCATGGCATGGCTGGCGTGTGCAATATTCCAATGATAGCCCACGCCGCCGATGACGTCAGGTTATCTTGCTCACTTGAGGCCGGCCGTTTCCACCGCCAAAGCCTGAGGCCAGGCCGCCCGGGGACGGCAAGCGGCGGCTTTCAATCGGCAATTTCCGCCGCGAAGCCGGCATCGGCGACGGCCTGCAGGATGTCTTCCGGGCTGACGAACTGGCCGTGTTCGACGCTGACCTCGCCCTTTTCCGGTGAAATTTCGAGATGGCCGATATTCGGCAGGTCCTGGATGGCGTTGGCCAGGGCGCGCACGCTCTGTTGGTCGGAAAGCCCGGTGATGTTGAGGAGCAGGTTTGGCATGGCGGATGGTCGGTCGGGTCAAGGATGCCCGGTTGGGCAAGCGGATGGCCACGAAGTTCGCGCCCCTCCCGGCTTCAGGCGACCAGGTCGGCCGGAGTATCGACATCGCGGCAAACGCCGGGGTCGTTCACCGCCAGGCGGCGAACGTCGTCGGCATGAGCGGCGAGCAGGCGACGTGCCCCCTCGTCGCCGGTCAGGGCGACCAATTGTGAAAAATACGCCCGGGCGAAGCCGACCGGGTGGCCGCGCCGGCCGGCATGCTCGACGGTGACGATGCTGGCGCCGGCCCGCAACTGGTCGCCGACCAGCCGGTGCGTGGCGGTCGCGATGAAGGGCATGTCGGCCAGCACTACCAGCCAGCCGGCCGCACCGGGCGTCGCCCGTACCGCCGCCGCCAGGCTGTGCCCCATGCCGGCGACGGCATCGGCGACGGCCAGCGTGTGGCAACCGCAGGCGGCCAGTTGCCTGGCCAGTTCTTCGCCATCCGGTCGGCAGACGGCGATCACCCGGTCGCAGGCCGGCAGCAGGTTGCCGGCGGCGACCACGGCCATCGGCCGGCCGTCGGCCAGCGGGTGACGCAGCTTGTCGCTGCCGAAACGGCTGCCCCGGCCGGCGGCGAGCAGGATGCCGACGATTTCGCTCATGCGCGCGATGTTGCAACCGGGCAGGCGTAGGGATCGGCGACTGCTGCGGTCGACGGCAAATTTCGGCCATTTTTCACAGCGGTCATCTCAGCCAGGATGGCGATGGCGATTTCCGGCGGCGTCCGGCTGCCAATGGACAGGCCGACCGGGCCGTGCAGGCGGTCGACTTCGGCCTGCGACAGGTCGAAATACTGTAACAGCCGTTCGCGGCGCTTGCCGTTGTTGGCCTTGGAGCCCAGCGCGCCGACGTAGAAGGCCGGCGATTTCAGCGCTTCGAGCAGCGCCAGGTCGTCGAGCTTGGGGTCGTGGGTCAGCGCGACGACGGCGCTGCGCGGGTCGAGATTCAGCGCGGTTACAGCGTCGTCGGGCATTTCGGCAATCCGTTCGGTGCCCGGCACATCCCAGCCGTCAGCGTACTCGTTGCGCGGGTCGCAGATGTAGACGCGATAGCCGAGGGCCTGCGCCATCGTCGCCAGATAGTGCGAAATCTGCCCGGCGCCGATGATCAGCAGCCGCCAGGCCGGGCCGTGCAACGTGACCAGGGTCTTGCCGTCCCACTGCTGGCTGTCGCCGGCGCTGCCGCCTTCGAGGCTGACCGCTCCGCTGGCCAGCGCCACCCGCCGGCGGACCAGCTGGCCGGTGGCGATGCGCTGGGCCAACTGCTCAAGGAGGCCGGCGTCGGGTGCCGGTTCGAGGACCAGTTCCAGCGTCCCGCCGCAGGGCAGGCCGAAGCGGTGCGCTTCGTCGGCGGTGACGCCGTAGCGCAGCAGGCGCGGCGTAATGTTGCCCGATTCGCCGGAAAACTCGCCGCTCGCCGCCCGGCGGATCAGGTCATCCTCGATGCATCCGCCGGAAACCGAGCCGCACACCTGGCCGTCGTCGCGCAGGATCATCCAGGCGCCCGGCGGCCGCGGGGCGGAACCCCAGGTCCGGGCGACGGTGACCAACGCGAAGCGATGCCCGGCCGCGGCCCAGCTGCGGGCGGCGGCGAGCACTTGCGTATCCAGGCTGTCCATCTCAGGCCACCAGCTCGGCGGTGTTGAACGGCAGCTTGCGCAGACGCTTGCCGGTGGCCGCGGCGATGGCGTTGGCAACGGCCGGGGCGAGCGGCGGCACGCCCGGTTCGCCGATGCCGGTCGGTGCCGCGCTGGACGGCACGATATGGACCTCGACCTTGGGCATGTCGCCGATGCGCAGCAGCGGGAAGCCGTCGAAATTGCCCTGTTCGACGCGGCCGTCCTTGAGCGTGATTTCCTCGTAGAGCGAACTGAGCGCAAAGCCGATGCCGCCCTCGACCTGCGAGCGGATGTTGTCCGGGTTGATCGCCGTGCCGCAATCGACGGCGCTGACGATGCGGTCGACCTTGACCGAGCCATCCTTTTTCACCGTCACTTCGGCGACATGGGCGACGTAGGAATTGAAGGATTCGTGCACCGCGACGCCCCGGCCGCGCCGCTCGCCGGCCTTGGCCTTCAGCGGCTGCCCCCAGCCTGCCTTGTCGGCCGCCAGCTTGAGCACGCCGGCGTGACGCGGGTGGTTAGCCAGCATCTCCAGGCGCAGCGCCACCGGGTCCTTGCCGGTCGCCGCCGCTACCTCGTCGAAAAAGGTTTCGGTCGAATACGCCGTGTGCGACGAGCCGACCGAGCGCCACCACAGCACCGGCACGCCGATGTCGGTCGGCGTGTGCAGGTCGACGGTCAGGTTGGGGATGGCGTACGGCAGGTTGGCTGCGCCTTCGACCGAGACGCCGTCGATGCCGTCCTTGACCAGCATCTTCTCGAACGGCGAGCCGATCACGATCGATTGCCCGACCAGCCGGTGCCGCCAGCCGGTCAGCTTGCCGCTGCCGTCCACCGCCGCCTCCAGCGCATGGTGGAAGAGCGGCCGGTAGTAACCGCCGCGCATGTCGTCCTCGCGCAGCCAGACCAGTTTGACCGGCGCCTTGCCGCCAATCGCCTTGGCGATCTGCGCCGCTTCGATCACGTAATCCGAATCCTTGCAGGCCCGTCGGCCGAAGCTGCCGCCAGAGTAGAGCATGTTGATCTTGACCTGCTCCGGCTGCAGGCCGAGCACATGGGCCAGGCCGTACTGGTCGCCGGTGTGCAGTTGCTCGCCATTCCACACCTCGCAGCCGTCGGCGGCTAGCTTGACGACGCAGTTCATCGGCTCCATCGCCGCATGGGCGAGGTAGGGAAAATCATAGGCGGCAGAAATCACCTTGGCTGCCCCGGCAAAGGCCTGCGCCGCGTCGCCGGTCTGTTTGGCAACCAGGCCCGGCTTCTTGGCCATCTCCTTGTAGCGAGCGAGGATCTCGGCGCTGCCCAGCTTGAAGGCGGCGCTGTCGTCCCAGACCACGGACAAGGCATCGCGACCCTTCCTGGCGCTCCAGGTGTCCCTGGCCAGCACGGCGACGCCGGTCGGGATCTGCACGACCTCGACGACGCCCTTGACCGCTTTCGCCCGGCTGGCGTCGAAGGATTTGACCTTGGCCCCGAACTGCGGCGGATGGGCGACCACGGCGACCAGCATGCCGGGCAAGAAGACGTCCTGCGTAAATTTGGCCGTGCCGTTGGTCTTGGCCGAACTGTCCTTGCGCTTGGCCTGCTTGCCGATCAGCCGGAAATCCTTGGGGTCCTTCAGTTGCACTTCGGCCGGCACGCTTTCCTGGGCGGCAGCTTCCGCCAGTTGCCCGAAACTCGCCTTGCGGCCGCTGGCCGAATGGCTGAGCACGCCGTCGCGGACGACGATGTCGGCGGCACTGACCTGCCAGCGTTTGGCTGCCGCCGCAACCAGCATGGCCCGCCCGGCGGCGCCGGCCTTGCGCATCTGCTCCCAGGAATTGGCCATCGCCGTGCTGCCGCCGGTGCCCTGGGCCGGGCCCCAGAACAGGTTGTTGTAGCGCTTGGCATCGGCCGGCGCGCCTTCGACGCGGACCTGCTGCCAGTCGGCATCGAGCTCCTCGGCGAGGATGGTGGCCAGGCCGGTGTAGGTGCCCTGCCCCATCTCCAGGTGCTTGGAAATGACGGTCACGCTATTGTCGGTGCCGATTCGCAAAAAGGCATTCGGTTCGAAGTTGACCGCAGCAGCCAGCCCCTCGCCGGCCTTGCCGGGTCCGGCAGCGGGCAGCGTGGTCGCGGCAATGGCCGGCAGGCAGAAGCCCAGCGTCAGGCCGGCACCGCCCTGCAGGAAACGGCGGCGGCTGAGGTTTTCAATGACGATTTCGCTCATGTTCATACTCCTCAAGCCAAGGCCTTGGCGGCTTCGTGGATGGCCGCCCGGATGCGGACGTAGGTCGCGCAGCGGCACAGGTTGCCGGACATCGCGCTGTCGATGTCGGCATCGCTTGGCTTGCGGTTGTGGCTGAGCAAGGCGACGGCGCTCATGATCTGGCCGGACTGGCAGTAGCCGCACTGCACGACGTCGAGCTTGCGCCAGGCCGCCTGCACCGCCTTGCCGACCTTGCCGGAATCGACCGCCTCGATGGTGGTGATCTTGCGGCCGATGACCGACGACACCGGCGTCATGCAGGCGCGGACCGGCGCGCCGTCCAGATGCACGGTGCAGGCGCCGCACAGCGCCTGGCCGCAGCCGTATTTGGTGCCGGTCAGCTGCAGCGTGTCGCGCAGCACCCAGAGCAGCGGCGTATCCGGCTCGACATCGGCCTTGACCGCCTTGCCATTGACATTGAGTTGAATCATCTGCGAACTCCTCGTAGGGGTTGGGGTAACGGCGTTCGTTGTCGCCGGCTTATGCTTTCAGTGTGGGCGCAGCCAGGGCCGTAGCGTTAACCGGAAAATCCGGATTTATTGCCTGATCCTCCACAATCGCATCGGCGCCGCTCGTCAGCGGGCGGCAAAGACGCTAACCTCTCCGCCATGGACATAGCCGCTCAGACCCCCCCGCTCGCCAATGATTCCATTGCCATGGAAAACGCCCGGCTGGCCAGCCAGCGTGAGGAACTCGCCGACATCATCGGGCGCCATTGCCGGGCCGACGGCGCACAGCCCACCGCCGTCCCCGGCCTGACGCTGTTCCGCGGCTCGGCCTGCGCCGGCCAAACCTGCGCCGTGATGGCCTCGGTTTTCGCGATGATGGCCCAGGGCGCCAAGCGCATCCTGGTCGGCGACGACGCCTACGACTACGACGCCCGGCATTACCTGATCACCTCGGTCGACCTGCCGATGTTCTCGCGCATCACTCACGCCTGCGCCACCCAACCCTACCTCGGCCTGGCCCTCAACATCGACCCGCTGAAAATCGGCGAACTGGCCGCCGCAATGCCGAAAAATCGGCCTCCGGAAGCCGTCGACCGCGGCATTGCCGTCAGCCTGCTCGACGCCGAGATCCAGGACGCCGCACTGCGCCTCGCCCGCCTGCTCGATCGCCCGGCCGATATCGCGGTGCTCGCCCCGCTCATCGAACGCGAACTGCTCTACCGCCTGCTCACCGGCGCCCTCGGCGAACGCCTGCGCCAGGCCGTGGCCAGCGGTAGCCACTGCCACCAGATCGTGCGCGCCATAGCCTGGCTGAAAACCAACCTCGACCAGCCGGTCAGCATCGACCAACTGGCCGGCCTGGCCACCATGAGCAAATCGTCGCTGCACCACCATTTCAAGGCGCTGACCGCGATGACGCCGCTGCAATACCAGAAACAGCTGCGCCTGCACGAGGCGCGCCGGCTGATGCTGCTCGCCGACCACGACGCCGCCTCGGCCGCCCACCGCGTCGGCTACGAAAGCCCGTCGCAGTTCAGCCGTGAATACCGCCGCCTGTTCGGCACCCCGCCGGCCCGCGACGTCGCGCAATTGCGGCTGGTCGACAGCCACTGAGCCTCCCACGGAGACAACTATGCCGAAATTCGAGAAAACCGACGCCGAATGGCGCCGTCAACTGGACGACTAGCCCGGAAATTCCACAATGAGGTCGGCGGAGCCGCCGGAAAGGCGCTCTAATACAGGTGTCGAAGCCGTATGTAGAAGAGTTCCGCCGATGCCAGATTGTACCGCTGGGTTGATGTTGTTTGGGCGCGTTGGACGTTGTCGGATGGAAGCGAATTTTGAAGGCGGTGCGCTGAGTTCGGACGGTGGCCTGATGCTGCTGCGGCAGGTGGATCGTCGGATTGGCCTGTCGAAAGCGGTGGCCGGCGTGCCGCACGATCCGCGCAATCAGGAGATGATCGTGCATGAAATGCGCGATCTGGTCGCCCAACGGCTATATGCCCTGTGTTGCGGGTATGAGGACTTGAACGACCACACGGCCCTGCGGCGTGATCCGCTGATGCAGACGGCGGTCGGTCGCGGCGAGGAACTGGGCAGCAGTCCGACCCTGTGCCGGTTGGAGAAGCGGGCGACGCGCTCGGATGTGGTGGCCTTGAATCGGGTGCTGGTCGAACAGTTCATCGCCAGCCATGCCGGTCCTCCCCGGGAATTGGTGCTCGATGTCGATGCCTCGGATATCCCGCTGCACGGGGATCAGGAGCTCAAGGAATTCCACGCTTGCTACGACAGCCACTGCTATCTGCCGCTCTACGTTTTCTGTGGCAAGGCGATGCTGGCCTGTGTGCTGCGCAGGAGCCGCATTGACGGGGCCCGGCATGCGGCGGCCGTCATCAAGCTACTTGTCACGCGTCTGCGCCAGGCCTGGCGGGCGGTGCGGATCATCGTCCGCGGCGACTCGGGGTTCTGCCGGCAGCGCCTGATCGGCCGGTGTGAGCGTCAGGACGTCGGCTATGTCATCGGCCTGGCGCGCAATGCGCGCCAGCATCGCTGTGTCGAAGGCTGGGAACGCCTGATGGAACACGCCTACGCAGCCACTGGCGCCAAGCAGCGGCTGATCCGCGAGTTCAGCTATGCCGCCCAGAGTTGGGATCGCCCACGGCGGGTCGTGACCCGGCTGGAATTCGGCGCCCAGGGCAGCAATCCGCGCTTCATCGTGACCAATCTCGAAGGCGTGGCAACCGACCTGTACGATGGCCTTTACTGTCAGCGCGGGGAAGCCGAGAACCGGATCAAGGAAACCCAGATCGACTTGTTCAGAATCCGTGCCAGTTGCCATCGGTTTCTCGCCAATTGGCTGCGGGTGATGTTCTCGGCCTTGGCCTACACCCTGATGCAACGCTTGCGCGAACTGGCGCTGGCCAACACCGAACTGGCCAAGGCCTCGGCAGCCACGATTCGCGTTCGCTTGCTCAAGATCGGCGCCGCCGTGCTACGCAATACCCGGCGCATCCGCATCCTGTTGGCCTCTCATCATCCGTTGCGCGACCTCTACTTCGTCGCCGCCAACGCCCTGGCTTCGCCATAGCCATTTCCCAGTGCAACCCCGACATGTTGAGCATCGGGGGCTGGGGGAAGTCCGCCTTCAACCGGCAGAATCGCTCAAAATTTAGGCATCCTGACGCTCAAACCCCACCCTCAAGCCCGCTCTCCGTCGGAGATGGCAATCTTCGTCGGCCGGTGAAATTTGCGGGCTAAATCGACCGGAGGAGGCGACATGGAACTGGTAGCGTTGTACAAGCGCGTGATCGGTCTCGACATCCATCAGGCGCAGATCACGGCTTGTGCGCTGATCGAAGAACCGGATGGCAGCGCACGCATCGAGCAACGGCAATTCGGTGCGTTCAAGCTGGATCGCCGGGAACTGGCTGTTTGGGTATCCTCGTTGCGTCCCGACGAAGTGGTGATGGATAGCACGGGCATCTACTGGAAGAGTCCGTACGCGGCACTGGAGGCGGTGGGAGTTCGCGCGAAGGTGGTCAATGCGCGGCACGTCAAGAATGTGCCGGGCCGCAAGACGGATGTCGGTGATGCCCACTGGCTGGCGACGCTGGCGCGCGCCGGTTTGCTGCGCGGCTCGTTCGTGCCGCCGGCCAAGCTGAGGGAACTGCGCCTGATTGCCCGTCAGCGGCAGAAGCTTGTCGGGCAATTGGCCTCCGAGAAGAATCGGCTACACTAGCTGCTGGCCGACAGCGGCGTTCGCCTGGGTGTGGTGGTCAGTGATCTGCACGGTCAGTCCGCCCGCGCCATGGTCAAGGCCATCATCGCCGGGCAGTTGCCGCAGGAGGTTCTCAAACTCGTCAGTCGCCGACTGAAGGCCAATCGCAAGGAAATATTCGACGCCCTGCAAGGCGACCTGACGGCCAGCCACCGCTTCGTCCTCGACGAACTGATGCGGCATATTGAGGAAATCGAGGCTCGCATTGCCCGCTTCGATACCCGACTGCTGACCGAACTGGAATCCGAGGCAGGCGTGCGGCGCAGTGTGTCGGTGCCGGTGGATCGCATCCTGCCCAGCAACATCGAGGCCTTCAGCAAGGCCGTCCGCGCCAAGCTCCGGGATAAGGGGTTCGCCAAGCGCTATTTGCAGGTTCTGGTCGAAGAGATCGTCGTCGAGGGCAATACAGCCACGATGAAGGGCAGCTATGCCGCTTTGGCCAATGCGATAGCACAAAAGAAAAAAGGCACTTCGAATGAAGTGCCCAGTTTCTTGTCTTACTGGCGCGCCCGGAGCGATTCGAACGCCCGACCCTCTGGTTCGTAGCCAGATACTCTATCCAACTGAGCTACGGGCGCGCTGCAAGAGGGGCGCATTATACGGGGGGAAGCGTAGAATGCAAGCGTTTCCGAATCGAAGATTGCCCGATGGCCCTGGTTTGCGTGCGCATGCCGAAATATCCCGAATGCTGGTCGAGCTGTGGCTCGTGCGCCAGTGGCAACGTGTTCATTCTCGAACTGCTGGTCCAGGTCGGTGAAACGGTGGCCCGGGACGACAACATTCTGACCCTCGAGACCGGCAAGGTGGCGCTCGACATTCCCAGCCCGTGGGCCGGGATCGTTCGCGAGATCCACGTCATTGAGGGCGATACAGTCGACGAAGGCGCACGGCTGGTATCGCTGGAAGTGCCCTGAGCAGCGCGCTTAGCCGACTGGGATCGCCCCCGGCCTTCACTTTGGGGGATCGACCTCCATCGCGTTATGCACTTCGCGGACGCCGCGCACGCCGCTGGCCAGATCGAGCGCCCGCCGCAAGGCATGCTCGTCCGGCACCGAGCCGCCGACGGTAACCACCGCCGCCTTGGCGGCGACGCGGAAGCGCGAGCCGGCCAGCCCGACATCCGAGCGCAGCAAAGTTTCAACCCGCTCCCCCAGGGTGGCATCGAGGGCTTCGGCCGTGGCGACATGGCCGGGAGAGGCTTTCGGGTCGTCGGTGGCATAGGCCGACAAGGCCAGCCCGGCACAGGTAGCGGCAGCCATCAGGCTGGCGATGAACAGATGACGATTGAACATGGAATTCCCTTTTTTTGGTTGCGTGCCGGAATCCAACGCGAACTCCGTGCCAGGAGAAAACCATCTCATCGATTCAATGACATAGGGAGCAAACCCGAGAACCGCCAGGCAATTCAGTCGTCTGGCGGCGACAGCGTTCTCGGCAAGGGCGCCCCCAGCTCGACGAAGCGCCCCGCCACCGGGATTTCAGGCCAGCGGTTCGATGTCGCTGCGGAACATGGACGGCGTCAGGTCGTGTTTCTGCAGCAGGCGGTAGAACTCGGTGCGATTCCGCTCGGCGATGCGGGCCGCATCGGCGACATTTCCATCGGTCAGCTTCAACAACTGGATGAGATAGTTTCGCTCGAATCGCTGCTTGGCTTCAGCGTAGGTCAGCGCATCCATGGACGGCACGCGCAGCGCCCGCTGCACCAGCGACAAGGGAATGAGCGGCGTCGAGGTCAGCGCGCAGCTTTGCTCGACGACGTTGAACAATTGCCGCACATTGCCCGGCCAGGCCGCGGTGGCCAGGGCCTGGAGCGCCTCGGGCGAGAATCCATTGACCGGCTTGCCGTACTTGCCGGCCAGCAAATGAACGAAATGGGCAGCCAGCAGGGGGATGTCCTCGCGCCGCTCGTCGAGGCGCGGCAGGGTCAGCGAGACGACGTCGAGACGGTAATAGAGGTCTTCGCGGAACTGGCCCTGCGCCATGGCCAGATCGAGATCGCGATGGGTCGCCGAGAGCAGGCGGACATCGACCGGTTCGGCCTTGGTGGCGCCCACCGGACGCACCACACGCTCCTGCAGCACGCGCAACAGCTTGACCTGCAGGGCCAGCGGCATGTCGCCGATTTCGTCGAGGAAGAGCGTGCCGCCGTTGGCCGTCTGGAACAGGCCGATGCGGCTGGCAGCCGCCCCGGTGAAGGCACCCTTGGCGTGGCCGAACAATTCCGATTCGAGCAACTGCTCGGGAATGGCGCCGCAATTGATGGCGACGAACGGCCCCTTGGCGCGCGGACTGGCCCGGTGAATAGCGCGCGCCAGAACCTCCTTGCCAGTGCCGCTTTCGCCACGGATCAGGACGCTGGCATCGGAGGCGGCGACCATGCGGGCCTCGGCCATCAATTCGGCCATGCGACTGCTGCGAAAAACGACGCCTGCCATCCAGGCCTCGTCGCTGCCAGGGATTCCCGGCGCCGCGCCGTCAGCAGCCGGTGTCGAGGCAGACAACTGCAGGGCGCGGTCGATCTTTTCGAGCAGGATCTGGCTGTCGAAGGGCTTTGTCAGGTAGCCGAAAACCCCGCGCGACGTGGCATCGACCGCATCCGGGATGTTGCCGTGGGCGGTCAGCAGGATGACCGGCAGCGTCGGCCGCGTCCGGCGGATTTCCTCGAACAGCCCCAGCCCGTCCTGGCCCGGCAGGCGAACGTCGCTGACCACCACCCGCGGCGTATCGACGGCGATCCGGGCCAGCGCCTGCTCGGCCGAACCGACCGCGGTGACCCGGAAGCCCCTGGCTCGCAGACGCATGGTCAGCAGGCGGAGAATGTCCTCGTCGTCATCGACCACCAGGACATGGGCGCTCCCCGCCGGCGCCGCCTCGCCGATCACCGCTTGCCTCCGGGCGGACGCGCCGAGCCCGGGCGCGGCGTCAGCGTCCGCTCGATGTCGGCCAGGCCGTCGAGCTTCTCCTGCAACTCGGCCGCCTTGCGCTGGCTTTCCTTTAGTTGGCCACCCTGCTTTTCAAGTTGGCCATCCAGTTTGACGCGCTCGGCATAGTTGTCGGCCAACAGCCTGGCCAGCGGGTGCAAGGCCAGCGCCGCCGGGTCGGTCGATTTCAGGATGCCGTCGAGCAGGGATGTCGCCTTGCCCAGATCCTGCTGAACACGCGGATGCCCGAGCAGCATCGCCATCCGCAGCTGGGTGTAGGGCGTCTGCGGGACGGCCACCAGCACCATCCGCTCCCGCCCCAGCTCGGCCGCCGTCATGCGCGACAGCCCCTGGTTGTAGCTCAGCGCAGCTTCCGGGCCGAGCTCGCTGGCCCGGGATTTGCCGCTCGGCGTTGTGGCGCAGCCGGTCAGCAGGATGGCAAGCAGTACGCCGCCAACCAGCCAGCGCCGGTCGGCCGGCAATCGAATTACGTTACAACTCATCGGGTATTTCCACATAAAAATGTCCGCTGGCCGATTGGGGGACCAACTGCACGGTTCCGCCCATCGCCCTGACCAGTTCGCGCACGATCGACAGGCCGACGCCGCTTCCCTGCCGGGGGGCGGGCGCCGAGCGCTGCCCCTGGACGAAGGGATCGAAAATGCGCTGCCGGTCTTCTTCGGCGACGCCCGGCCCCTGGTCGATGCAGTCGAAACGCCACAAGCCGTTGCCATGGGTCGCGACAAGCCGAATTTCACCGTGCTCCGGGCTGAAATCGATGGCGTTGGACAACAGGTTGTCGAGGGCGACCGTCATTTTCTCGGCATCGAGCATGGCCACGGCATCCGGCGCATCGACCACGATATTCAGCTGGCGCGACTGGCTGTGCAACTCGCGGGAATGGACGACCGCGCCGAGCAACTTGCGCAGCTTGACCGGCCCGACCTGCAGGCGCCGGGCCTCGAAGGCCGCCGCATTGAGCGTCAATAGGCTCTCGATCTGATCCTGCAGATTCCTCACATTGTGCTGGAGTATCTCGACCACTTCGCGCTGACCGGCTGCCAGGGCACCGGGAACCTCCTCGCGGAGCAGGGAAATGCCCTCCTTCAAGGCGGTCAGCGGCGTCTTCAGTTCGTGCGACACATGGCGCAAGGCCCGTTCACGATCGGCCTCCAGCTCGGCCAGGCGCTGGCGCAGCCAGTCCAGGCGCTTGCCCAATTGACGCAGGTCAGCCGGGCCACCGACCCGGATCGGTTCACCAAAGCGGCTCGCCCCGAGCCGGACGATGGCCTGCTCGAGATGCCGCACCGGACGGACCAGCCACCAGCCCATGGCGAGGGCCACGACCAGGGAGCCGATCAGGGCCAGGCCTATCCTGCCGCCGAGCAGCAACCGGTTGGCCTCGAGTTCGTCGAGCGCTTGCCGGCTCCGCGATTCGATCCAGCGCTGCCCGGATTGCTTGAGCAAGCCGTTGAGTTCGGTCAGGCGCGCCAGCAGGGGAATGATCTCGGCCTGCGGGATATTGTTTTCGAGGCCACCGCGCAAGGCCTCGGCGACCATCCGCCAGCCGCCGAGCAGCGACCCAAGCGGTTCGGCAGCGATAACTTCGAGCCGGTCGATCACCGTCAGGGATTGGGCCAGATGCTGGTCGAAGCGCTGGCGAAACTCCGGATTGTCGAGCACCAGATACTGGCGGGCACTGCGTTCGATGTCGACGGTCCGTTCGCCAAGCTCCTGAACGGCGGCCGCCAGTTGCATGGCCTGCTCACTGCTCAGGCGACTCTGTGCCACCAGGCGCTCGACCACCAGCCAGCTGTGGATGGCCGCGCCGCCGAGCAGCATCACGATCAGCGTAAAGCCGAGCAACATGCCCTGACGGAAAGAAATCCGGTTCATTCGCTAGCCGATCCTGAAAACCACCAATAGTAATCCGCATCCCGCGGGCCAGACATCGACAGACGATTGATTTACCCCTCCCGCCACGGTCAACGCCAAAATAAATAAAATATTCAAATCAACAACTTGTCACCAAGTCGTATTTTAGCGACAGGCGCCGGCGCTTGCCCAGCCCCACTTCCCGGGAACGCCGAATAAAGATGTCGGTTTTTGGCGACAGATACCTGTAGCCACCACAGAAACAGATCGAACAAATATTTTCAAATTATTGTTTACATTGAAATTTATTTTCATGGCACGCTTATCGCAAAGGGCTCCGGACGATTGATTTTCGATGACCTCTAAACGGGAGCCAGCATGTTCAACAAACCCACCTTCGCCAACCGCAACGAACCCATCACCCGCAAGGAGGTAAAGCCCGTCCTTGGCTCCGGCAACCCGACCGGCAGCACGGCCGAAACCGCCCCGGAAGCCAAGGCGATCAACAACGTCTTGCCCGAACCCGGCCCCGCTGCCGGCGCCGATGCACCGGCCACCACGGAAAACCTGATGGGAGCCCGGCTCATCGTCGGCCCGGATGTCAAGCTCAAAGGTGCCGAGATCCTCGATTGCGACACCCTGGTTGTCGAAGGGCGCGTCGAGGCGACGATGGACAGCCGGGTCATCCGTATCGCCGACAAGGGCGCCTTCGCCGGCAAGGTCAGCATCGACATCGCCGAGATCCACGGCAGTTTCGAAGGCGAACTGACAGCCCGCGCCCAACTCATCATCCACGCCACCGGCAAGGTGCACGGCAAGATTCGCTACGGCAAGCTGGTCATCGACGAGGGCGGCGAACTGTGCGGCGACATCAACGCGCTTTCTGCCGAGAAGAAGGGCCAGACCGGTCCGCGCGAGGAAGCCGTTCTATCGCTCAGCGCGGTCGCCGGCTGATACGTCTTTCATCATGTTTTTTCAGTTGATTCCCTATTGCTCAAGTCATAGAATGCCCACCATGCAACCGATTGCATCCTCGTCAAAATCCGTCATCCGGAACGCCAATCCGTTGCCGCCGCACGTTCTCGCCGCAAGCTTCCCGTCCGACACCCGGCTTGTCCGGGAAACGCCCGATCTGCTCATCGCTCCGGCCGTCACCTACCAGCAGCGTCGCGCCTGCGGCGCGCTGGTCAGGCGGATGTACGCCTGGCGGGGCTATCACGTTTCACCGCCCGCCCAGCCAGTCGACGACCCCAACCACGTCATTCTCGGCGCCTGGTCGGAAGGCGAGTTGATCGCCACCCTGACCGGTTCGCGTGATTCCAGCAACGGCCTGCTGGCCGATGCCCTCTATGGCGAAGAGATCGGCAGCCTGCGCAAGCCGGCCCGCACCCTCTGCGAAGTGACCCGACTGGCGGTGGACGCCGACAATCACGACCCGGAACTGCTCAAGTCGCTGTTCAGTGCCGCGACGCAATACGCCCGGGCCGTCTTCGGCGGGACCGACGTGGTGATCGAGGTCAACCCGCGCCACGCCGGCTACTACCGCCGGGAACTGGGTTTCCGCCAGGTCGGCACCTTGCGGACCTGCCCGCGGGTTGCGGCACCCGCCGTGCTCCTGCATCGCACGCTGGGCGGCCTGCGCTTCTAGTTTCCTCGCCAGTTCCGGCTTTTTTGACCAGCCTCCCGGCTTCCGGGATGCTGGTCATTTGCCTTGAAGCCCCGTAGACTCCACGGGTCGCAATCATTCCCAACTACAGGCAAGCTCAATGGCTCAATATGTCATGTCCATGCTGCGCGTCAGCAAGATCGTCCCGCCCAAGCGGCAGATCATCAAGGATATTTCCCTCTCCTTCTTCCCCGGCGCCAAGATCGGCCTGCTCGGCCTGAACGGTTCCGGCAAGTCGACGGTGCTCAAGATCATGGCCGGCGTCGACAAGGAATACGATGGCGAGGTGCAGCACCTGGCCGGCGTGTCGATCGGCTACCTGGCGCAGGAGCCGCAGCTCGATGCCGCCAAGACGGTGCGCCAGGAAGTCGAATCGGCGCTCGGCGAAGTGATGTCGGCGCAGGCCAAGCTCGACGAGGTCTATGCCGCCTACGCCGATCCGGAAGCCGATTTCGACAAGCTGGCCGAGGAGCAGGCCCGCCTGGAGGCGATCATCGCCACCGCCGGTTCGGACACCGAAAACCAGATGGAGATCGCCGCCGACGCGTTGCGCCTGCCACCCTGGGACGCCGTGATCGGCAACCTCTCCGGCGGCGAAAAGCGCCGCGTCGCGCTGGCCAAGCTGCTCCTCGAAAAGCCCGACATGCTGCTGCTCGACGAGCCGACCAACCACCTCGACGCCGAGTCGGTCGAATGGCTGGAGCAATTCCTGGTCCGCTTCCCGGGCACCGTCGTCGCCGTCACCCACGACCGCTACTTCCTCGACAACGCCGCCGAGTGGATCCTTGAACTCGACCGCGGCCACGGCATTCCGTGGAAGGGCAACTACTCGTCCTGGCTGGAGCAGAAGGAAGCCCGCCTGGAAACCGAGAACAAGCAGATCGACGCCCACATGAAGGCGATGAAGCAGGAACTGGAGTGGGTGCGCAGCAACCCGAAGGCGCGCCAGGCCAAGTCCAAGTCCCGCCTGGCCCGCTTCGAGGAAATGTCGAGCGTCGAATACCAGAAGCGCAACGAAACGCAGGAAATCTTCATTCCGGTCGGTGACCGCCTGGGCGACAAGGTCATCGAATTCAACGGCGTCACCAAGACCTTCGGCGACAAGCTGCTGATGGACAACCTCAGTTTCAACGTGCCGGCCGGCGCCATCGTCGGCATCATCGGCCCCAACGGCGCCGGTAAATCGACGCTGTTCAAGATGATCACCGGCCAGCAGCAGCCCGATTCGGGCGAAGTCGTCATCGGCCCGACGGTCAAGCTGGCCTACGTCGACCAGTCGCGCGACTGCCTCGACGGGAGCAAGACGGTGTTCGAGGAACTGGCCCAGGGCAGCGACGTGCTGCAGATCGGCAAGTTCGAGATGCCGAGCCGCGCCTACATCGGCCGCTTCAACTTCAAGGGCGCCGACCAGGGCAAGCAGGTCGGCAACCTGTCCGGCGGCGAACGCGGCCGCCTCCACCTGGCCAAGACGCTGATGGCCGGCGGCAATGTCCTGCTCCTCGACGAACCGTCCAACGATCTCGACGTCGAAACGCTGCGCGCGCTGGAAGACGCCCTGCTCGAATTCGCCGGCTGCGCCATGGTCATTTCGCACGACCGCTGGTTCCTCGACCGCATCTGCACGCACATCCTGGCCGCCGAAGGCGATTCGCAATGGACTTTCTTCCCGGGCAACTACCAGGAATACGAGGAAGACAAGCGCCGGCGCCTGGGCGAGGAAGGCGCCAAGCCGAAGCGGATTCGCTACAAGCCGATCACCCGCTGAACGTCGACGGCCGGAATTTCGATTTCGGCCGTTTTTTCCGGTTGACCGCGGGAGTCGATTTCCATCGGCAACCCTGGCCCCCCGGCCATCAATGAAGAACGGGCGCCCTCTCGGCGCCCGTTCGGTTTTTCGGCCCCCCGCTCACGCGGAAGGCAGAAAGAGGGAGTTTAGTGCTTCAGACTGGCGGAGAACACCGCCTTGGTCCGGTCGGAAAACTGGAATTCGGTGAAGGCGCGATCGATCTCGGCGCCATTGCGGCCTTCCGAATGATCCTCGAAGTTGATGCCGAGCAGCTTGCCGTTGGCGGCCAAGGTCTGGAAGGCGAAACGCCAGCGCTGGGCTTCGGCCAGGCGCTCGCGCAGTTCGGCCTCGTTGGAAATTGTGATACCGGCTTTCTTCAGGGAATCCAGGAAGGTTTCGAAGGATTCGTTGCTCAGACTGCCCATTTGACGCTCTCCATTTGTAGTCGGTGAATGATCACCATGATGCGATTAACGGCATGACCCTGATTCCGGTTGACAGCATTTCGACAGAAGTTTGAATGCGATAATGTCGCCCCATGAAGAAGCCAAATACCGCCGTCGACATCCCGGAAATACGCCCCGGGCAATCCATCGAACTGCTCAAGGAACTGCACATCCTGACCCGTGACGGGAAACTCAACCAGGACACGCGGCGCAAGCTCAAGCAGGTCTATCACCTCTACCAGTTCATCGAACCGTTGCTGGAAGGTGCCGAGACGCTGGTCGACCACGGGGCCGGCAAGTCGTATCTCGGATTCATCCTCTACGACCTCTTTATCAAGGAGCGTGCCAGCGGCGAGATCATCGGCATCGAAACGCGCCGCGAGCTGGTCGACAAATCCCGCGAACTGGCCGCCCGTCTGGGCTTCGCGCGCATGCGCTTTATCGCCTGCACGGTCGAGGAGGCGCAGGCCTCGACCGAACTGCCGGAACGGGTCGATGTCGTCACCGCGCTACACGCCTGCAACACGGCGACCGACGACGCCATCCGTTTCGCCCTCGACCGCCAGGCCCGCCACATCGTCCTCGTGCCCTGCTGCCAGGCCGAAGTCGCCGCCGCCATGCGCGCCAAGAAGAACGAATCGCTGGGCAAGACGCCGCTTTCCGAGCTGTGGCGACACCCCATCCACACCCGCGAACTGGGCAGCCACCTGACCAACGTGCTGCGCTGCCTGCTGCTCGAGTCGCACGGCTACGACGTCACCGTCACCGAACTGGTCGGCTGGGAGCATTCGATGAAGAACGAGCTGATCATCGCCTCGCAGCGGGGCCAGCCGAGGAAGAACGCCCGCCAGCGGGCCGCAACCATCCTGCGCGAATTCAACATCGAAGAACTCGCCCCGCGTTTCACGTACTAAGGCGCCATGACCCGCATCCAACACCCCCTCGAACTGCTCGCCCCGGCCAAGAACGCCGATTTCGGCATCGAAGCCATCAAGCATGGCGCCGATGCCGTCTACATCGGCGGGCCCAGTTTCGGCGCCCGCTACGGCGCCGGCAACGATGTCGCCGAAATCGAACGCCTGTGCGATTTCGCCCACCGCTACCGGGCCAAGGTCTTCGTCGCCCTCAACACCATCCTCCAGGACGACGAACTCGAGCCGGCCCGGCAGCTGGCCTGGCAGCTCTACGCAGCCGGCACCGACGCGCTGATCGTCCAGGACATGGGCCTGCTCGAAATGGACCTGCCGCCGATCCAGCTGCACGCCAGCACGCAGACCGACATCCGCAACCCGGAAAAGGCGCGCTTCCTGCAGGACGCCGGCTTCTCGCAGATCGTCCTGGCCCGCGAATGCAGCTTAAAGGAAATTGTTAGCATTGCATCGCAAACCACTGTTGCATTGGAATATTTCGTTCACGGCGCACTGTGTGTCGCTTATTCGGGACAGTGCTACATCAGCCACGCCCACACCGGGCGCAGCGCCAACCGCGGCGAGTGCTCGCAGGCCTGCCGCCTGCCCTACACGCTGGTCGACGACAAGGGCAAGACCATCACCGAGAACCAGCACCTGCTGTCGATGAAGGACAACAACCAGACCGAGAACCTGCTCGAACTGGCGCGGGCCGGCGTTTCCTCCTTCAAGATCGAGGGCCGGCTGAAGGATCTCAGCTACGTCAAGAACATCACGGCGCACTACCGCCAACTGCTCGACGGGATCATAGCCGAGAACCCCGAATTCAGCCGCGCCTCCAGCGGGCGCAGCAGCTTCACCTTCACGCCGCAGCCGGACAAGACCTTCAACCGCGGCTACACCGACTATTTCGCCGGCGGCCGCCAGGACGACATCGGCGCCTTCGACTCGCCGGCCTTCGTCGGCGAGTTGATCGGCGAGGTGGCCGAGATCGGCGACGGCTGGATCGCCGTCAATACCGACCAGACTTTCCACAACGGCGACGGCGTCTGCTTCTACGATGCCCACGGCGAAGTGGCCGGGATGCGCATCAACCGCGCCGAGGGCAACAAACTGTTCCCGGCCGAACTGCCCGAAGACCTGACCGCCGGCGCCACGCTGTTCCGCAACCGCGACCAGGCATTCGAGCGGGCGCTGGAAAAGGATTCGGCCGAACGGCGTATCGCGGTCAAGCCGGTTCTCGCCGAGAGCGAAGACGGCTTGGCGCTGACCCTGACCGACGAAGATGGCGTCACCGCCACGGTCAACTGGAAAATCGGGGCAAAATCGGCATGGCAGCTGGCCCAGAACCCCGAGCCGGCGATGGCCAGGCTCGCGGAAAACCTCGGCAAATTCGGCAACACGATGTTCGTCGCCGAAGCGGTCGAGTTGAAGCTCAGCCAGCCGTGGTTCCTGCCGGTCAGCGCCATCAACGCGCTGCGTCGCGAAGCCGCCGAACAACTGGAAGCGGCCCGCCTCGCCAGCCATCCCCGCCCGCCGCGCGCCGCGCCAGCCGCCAACCCGGTACCCTACCCGCAGGACGAACTGACCTACCTCGGCAACGTCTTCAACGCCAAGGCCCGCCAGTTCTACGAAAAGCACGGCGTCAGGCTGATCGCCGAAGCCTACGAGGCCGGCCAGGAAAAGGGCATGGTCTCGCTGATGATCACCCGCCATTGCCTGCGCTACAGCTTCAACCTCTGCCCCAAGGAAGTGAAGCACCTGAAGCCGGACCCGATGACGCTGATCAACGGCAGCGAGAAGCTGATCCTCAAGTTCGACTGCAAGGCCTGCGAAATGCACGTCGTCGGCAAGATGAAGAAAGGCGTCAAGCTCAACCTCGGCACCATCCGCCCGGCCTGAGCCGCCCATGAAGCCGACGCCCTGTCCCTCCTGCCGGCAAACCATGGTCAAGCACCGCTTCGAGCGCCTGCACCACGGCGAAGTCGTGCTCGACCTGTGCTTTGCCTGCCAGGGCATCTGGTTCGACGATTTCGAAAGCGTGCAGATCACGCCGGGCGGCATCGTCGAGCTGTTCAAGCTGATCCACGAGCATCGCGACGACCAGCGCCAACCCCTGCGCGAGCCGCTGCCCTGCCCGCGCTGCCAGGAGCGCCTGCTGCACGGGCTGGACGTCGCCAAGCACGGCGGCCGCTTCAACTACCACCGCTGCCTGCAGAAACACGGCCGCTTCACCACCTTCGCCCAGTTCATGATCGAAAAGGGCTTCGTCCGCCAGCTCAATCCGCTGGAAATCGACGCGCTGTCGGCCAAGGTCGGCATCGTGCGCTGCCTGGGCTGCGGCGCGCCGGTCGATATCCGCCGGGACCACGTCTGCGGCCATTGCCGCGCCCCCATCGCCATCCTCGACCCGGGCGCCGTCGAACAGGCGCTGGCCCGCTACCAGCAGGCCGAAGTGCGGCGCACGACGCCCGACGTGGAAATGCTCGGCGACGCCATCGTCATGCGCGAGCGGGAAAAGTCGCGGGCCAGCCGCCTCAAGCGCGAAGCGGATGTCGGCATGGTCGATGTCGCCGACCTGCTGTCGGCCGGTGTGGGCATTGTCTGGGGCCTGCTACGGCGCTGACTGGCAACCCGGCTACCGCCCCCACCAGCCCAACCACCCCGCGACAGCCGGCCGGCGCACCTTGCAATGAAGGGATTCAGGCCGCCTCGGGCGCCAGCAACGTTTTCGGCGCCAGCTCGACATGGCCGCTTTCGCCACCCAGCCAGATCACTCCGTCCTGAATCGTGCATTGCAGGCGCATGTTGCGCTCGGCCAGGCCGGCCAGCGCCTTGCCCTCCTCGACGCTCAGCGCCAGGACGCGCAGGTTCTTCTGGCCGGAGACCTTGCCGGCCGTCTGCTGCCACCAGATCTCCGCCCCGCGGCCGCCATAACTGAGCACCATGACCTGGCGCGAGCGGTTGCAGGCCCGGCGAATCGACTTCTCGTCGGGCAGGCCGACGTCGATCCAGCGCTCGATACTGCCCGTCGGGTCGAGATCCTCCAGGTCGGCCTCATCCTCGGCTGCCGACAGGCCGCGGCCGAAAGTCAGCGTGGCCGAGGCATTGAGCGCGAAGGCGAGCAGGCGAACCATCATCCGCTCGTCGGTTTCCGACGGGTGACGGGCGATGGTCAGCGTGTAGTCGCCGAAATGCCCGCGGTCGAGATCGGCCAACTGCAGTTCGGCCTTGAAAATGGTGGATTTGAGCGCCATGGCCGCTCCGCAAAAAACGCGGATTATCCCATGTTGGCGGGAACCGGTCGCCGGCAATGCCGGTCGACCGGACAGTCGATAGCCCGATGAGGCTTATAATCAGCGTCTTCTGATAAGCGAGATTGCCATGCGCCGCCTTCTTATTGCCTGCCTCCCTGCCTGCCTCGCCATCGCTGCCCAGATCGCTCGCGCCGAGGTAATCGACATCGACAACGCCGAACTCCAGCGGCTCAGCCAAGGCGGCGTCCCGGTCATCGACATCCGCCTGCAGTCGGAATGGGAGGAGACCGGCATCGTCGCCGGCAGCACGCTGCTCACCTTCTTCGACGAGCGCGGCAAGGCCGACCCGGCAGCCTGGCTGGAAAAGGTCAAGCCGCTGGCCGGGCCGAACCAGCCGGTCGTCGTCATTTGCCGCAGCGGCAACCGGACCAAGGCGGTCAGCCAGTTCCTGTCGCAGCAGGCCGGCTACGCCACCGTCTATAACGTCAAGCAGGGCATCAAGGGCTGGATCGCCGCCGGCGCCCCGGTGGTTGCGGCCAAGCCGGTCATCGCCTCGTGCAAAGCGGCGAAAACCTGCTGATTCACGCGGTCGACCGCAAAAGATGCGCCAGTTGCCAGCGCTGGAGCGGCCGGCGCCTTCCCGGCCCGGAGTCGGGCACCGTGCTGATCGAATCGGAAACCTCGCCCGGACTCTGCCAGGGCGGCCCCTGGGACGGCTCGGAACGCCGCGCCCGCTCGGCCTGCGGCCACTGGCTGTGCTGGGAGCCGCTGGCCGAGGCGGCCGGTTGACGGCCCAGCGGCGGGAGTCGGGCGCCGAGCGCGCCCAGCGTCAGGACTGGACGCCAGCCGATGGTTCCCGGTGGGCATCAATGCCCCGGTAGGACTGCAGCGGCGCCACCGGCGCCGGAAAATCGCCGGCCAGCAATTTCGCATCGACAATCGGGCGCAGCGGCACCAGGTCGCTGAGGCGGGCGGTGGCGACCAGGGCGGCGTAGTAGGGGTCGAGAATGGTCCGCAAGGTGGTCAATCCGGGGGCCGACAATTGGTTTTGCAACGAAAGGCGGGCAGTCGATTCGCGCAGCAGGCCGGCCTCGACCTCGCTGGCCAGGTTCGCCCGGGCGGTGGGAATCGACGGCGTGACTGTTGCCGCGGCGCCGGCAAGCCCGCCGGAAATGGCCGGCGTGCCCGGCACGTTGCCCGTGCCCGTAGCCGCCCCGGCCCGCAGTTGCCTGAGCGCCTCGCCAACCGCCGGGTCGACCAGTCCACCGGCCGCAGGGACCAGGGCGCCCCGGTCAGGTAGATTGTCAGGGGTGGCCGCCGGCGAATCGACGATCAGGCCGTTGTCGGGTAACCCGGCCGCCGCATCGGACCCGGTTCGGCTAACAAGCGCCCCACCCTCGCCCTGCCCAAGACCGCCCGCGCCGATAGCCCCGGCCAGTTCATCGGCCGGCAAGAGGCCGAATTGCGTCCCCGGGCCGCTGGCGGCGGCGAGCACGCCGGCCTCGATAGCGGCCGAGCGATCGAGCAGCGCGCCGGCAGCCTGGCGCAAGGTTGCGCCGGTAGCAGCGACGTCGTCGGCCAAGGCCGCGGCGAAGGCGTCGGCGTCGATCTGCAGCGTCAGGCCGCTGCCCGACGTAACCGGCAGCGCCGCTTGCAGGTCGATGCCGATGCCCTGCAGGCTGGCCAGCCGGCCGTCGTCGGCCAGGAAGGCGGCGCCCGCCTGCCCGAACAAGGTTGCCAACAGCGCCTCGGCCGGCTGATCGCCGGATACGCCCGGCAAACTATCAGTCGGCGCATCGCCCAGGCC
Organism: Dechloromonas sp. Dech2017; assembly: GCA_009469585.1. Lineage (GTDB taxonomy): Bacteria > Pseudomonadota > Gammaproteobacteria > Burkholderiales > Rhodocyclaceae > Azonexus. Next base: position 19,380 of record SSXW01000015.1, on the reverse strand, counting down.
TTGCAGGGTATTGAAGGTATCGACCAGCGCCTGCGCCAGGCGGCCGAGGGCGGCCGCCTGGTCAGCCGCAGCGGCCGCCAGCGCGTCGGCCAGCTGGGCCCGGGCGCTGGAAACGGCCGACAACACCACGCCATCGTCGGAAAGGACGACGATGCTGGACTGGGTGTCGAGCGCCGCTATCGCCGACGGCCGCTCTTCTTCGGCCACCGGCAGCGGTGGCGCCAGGGCGGCAAGGCGCGCCGCGCCGGCCAGCGAAATGGACGAAACGGTCAGCGCTTCAGCCATCGCCGCCCTCCTTCCCGGCACCGAAACTGGCCGTGCAGGCAAGGCCCTCAGCCAGCCACGACTGGCCGCCGGGCCTGACCGTGAGGAAACCTTGGCACGTCGTCTTCATGAAGACTGGGACTGCCGGCCACGGCAATGGTTCAGCGGGCGGTCATGAGCGCAAGCCGCTACCGGCGCGCCGGCCACCCCAAAAAATTTCGATTTTGGGCAAAATTTGCCGTCGACCGCAGGCGTCGACGAAAACCGTCCGCGGCCTGCCGCGGATGCACCTCAGCCGATCTTCCGCCGCTCGTACTTGCGCTCGGCGATCACCTGCCACTCGCCGGTCGGCGTCGGCTGTTCGAGACGCACGGCGAAGCCCCACAGGCGGGCGACATGGTCGAGCACGGCCTCCTGGCTGGCGGCCAGCGGCCGCCGCTGGTGGCTGAAATAGCGCAGGGTCAGCGAACGGTCGCCCTGCAGGTCGACATCCCAGACCTGGATGTTGGGGTCGGCGCTGCCCAGGTTGTACTGCTCGGCCAGTTTGCGGCGCAGTTCGCGATAGCCGGGTTCGTCGTGGATGGCATCGACCTCCAGCCGGGGCTTGTAGTCGTCGTCGCGGATGGCGAAGAAGCGGAATTCGCGCATCAGCCGGGGCGACAGGTATTGGGCGACGAAGCTCTCGTCCTTGAAATTGTGCATGGCGAAAGTGAAGGTCTCGCGCCAATCGGAGCCGGCGATTTCCGGAAACCAGTGGCGATCCTCGTCGGTCGGCGCCTCGCAGATGCGGCGGATGTCGCGCCACATGGCGAAGCCGAGGGCATAGGGGTTGATGCCGCTGTACCAGTTGCTGTTGTAGGGCGGCTGGTAGACCACGTTGGTGTGCGAGTGCAGGAACTCCATCATGAAGCCGTCCGACACCTTGCCTTCGTCATACAGCGTGTGCAGCAGGGTGTAGTGCCAGAAGGTCGCCCAGCCCTCGTTCATGACCTGGGTCTGGCGTTGCGGGTAGAAGTACTGGCCGATCTTGCGCACGATGCGGACGATCTCGCGCTGCCAGGGTTCGAGCAGCGGGGCGTGCTTCTCGATGAAATACAGCAGGTTCTCCTCGGGCTCCTCGGGGAAGCGCCGTTCGCGCGCGGCGGCGGGGTCGGCCTGGTGCTTTGGCAAGGTGCGCCACAGGTCGTTGATCTGCGACTGCAGGTAGGTTTCCCGCTCGCGCTGGCGCTCCTTCTCGCGGGCCAGGGAAAGCGGCGGCGAGCGCTTGTAGCGGTCCACGCCGACATTGGACAGGGCGTGGCAGGCGTCGATCAGTTCCTCGACGGCATCCTGGCCGTGGCGCTCCTCGCATTCGGCGATGTAGTTGCGGGCGAAGACCAGGTAATCAACGATGGCATCGGCGCTGGTCCACTGCTTGAACAGGTGGTTGCCCTTGAAGAAGGAATTGTGGCCGTAGGCGGCGTGGGCGATGACCAGGGCCTGCATGGTCAGCGTGTTTTCCTCCATCAGGTAGGCGATGCACGGGTCGGAATTGATGACGATCTCGTAGGCCAGACCCATGTGGCCGCGCTTGTAGCGGTTCTCGGTTTCCAGGAAATGCTTGCCGAAGGACCAGTGGTGGTAATAGACGGGCATGCCGATGGCCGCGTAGGCGTCCATCATCTGCTCGGCGGTGATGATCTCCAGCTGGTGGCGGTAGGTGTCGAGGCCGTAGGCCTTGGCGACGCGGCCGATCTCGGCGTCGTACTTGGCGATGGCCTCGATCGTCCAGTCGGAGCCCTCGGCGATCAGGCGGGGCGATTTCTTCCTCATGCCAGGCGCCTCCGGAACAGTTCGCGGAACACCGGGTAGATGTCGCTGGCCGCGGCGATGCGCTGCATGGCGAAATGGCCAGCATGGCTGGCGGCCAGTTCCTCGTATTCCCGCCACAAATTCTGCGGCTCGCTGTCGCTGATCTCGATGTAGGCGAAATACTGCACCTTGGGCAGGATGGCATCGGCCAGCAGTTCGCGGCACAGCGGCGAATCGTCGTTCCAGTTGTCGCCGTCCGAGGCCTGGGCGCCGTAGATGTTCCAGGCGCTGGTCGCATAACGCTCGGCAATGATGTCGCGCATCAGCTGCAGCGCCGTCGACACGATGGTGCCGCCCGTCTCGCGGGCGTGGAAGAAAGTGTCCTCGTCGACCTCCTCGGCCAGCGTGTGGTGGCGGATGAAAACCACCTCGATGTGCTCGTAATTGCGGTTGAGGAAAAGGTAGAGCAGCATGAAGAAGCGCTTGGCCATCTGCTTCTTGGCCTCGTCCATCGACCCCGAGACGTCCATCAGGCAGAACATCACGGCCTGGGTAGACGGCTGCGGGATGCGGATGCGGTTGCTGTAGCGCAGGTCGAAGGGATCGACGAAGGGAATCGCCTCCTGCCTGGCCCGCAGGCAAGCGATCTCGCGCTGCAGGCGCTCGATTTCCTGGGGGTCGCCCGGCGTTTCCTTGAGCGCCTCGTCGAGTTCCGCCTGCAGTTCGCGCAGGCGGGCGGCGTACGGCCCGCCTACGGCGATCCGCCGGCCGGCCGCGCCGCGCATGGTGCGCACCAGGTTGATGTTGGTCGGCACGCCGCTCTGCGTGTAGCCGGCCCTGACCCGCTTGTAGTCGTCGATGCGGGCCAGTTGGCGCTTGACCAGGTTGGGCAAGGCCAGTTCGTCGAAGAAGATGTCGAGGAACTCGTCGCGGGTCAGCGTGAACACGAATTCGTCCATGCCCTCGCCGTCCGGGCTGGCCTTGCCCTTGCCCTGGCCGGCCCCGCCGCCGAGCGGACGCTCGACCTCGTCGCCGCGATGGAAGCGGTCGTTGCCGGGATGCACGACATCGCGCACGCCGCCCCGGCCGATGCGGAATTGCGGCTCGGAGATGTCCTTGCCCGGGATGCCGATCTTCTCGCCGTTCTGCAGGTCGCGGATGCCCCGATGGGCGATGGCGTCGGCCACCGCCTTGCGGATCTGCCCTTTGAAGCGATGAATGAAGCGGCTCCGGTTGATGGAGCTCTTGTTCCGGCTGTCCAGTCTTCGGTCGATGATCCGGACCGTCATGCCATTTCCTCCCGTCAGGGCCGCCCCGCCGGGGGCGGCCACCTCATGTCAGGACGACTTGCGAACGCGCAGGTACCAGTCGCAGAGCAGGCGCACCTGCTTCTCGGTATAGCCCTTGGTGATCATGCGGTCGACGAATTCCTGGTGCTTCTTCTGCTCGTCGGCGCTGGCCTTGGTGCTGAAGGAAATGACCGGCAGCAGTTCCTCGGTGTTGGAGAACATCTTCTTCTCGATGACCGCCCGCAGCTTCTCGTAGGAGGTCCACGCCGGGTTCTTGCCGTCGTGCTTGGCCCGGGCGCGCAGCACGAAGTTGACCACCTCGTTGCGGAAATCCTTGGGGTTGCTGATACCGGCTGGTTTCTCGATCTTTTCGAGTTCGTCGTTGAGGGCGCTACGATCGAGCATTTCGCCGGTGTTCGGATCACGGAACTCCTGGTCCTGTATCCAGAAATCGGCGTAGGTGACGTAGCGGTCGAAGATGTTCTGGCCGTATTCCGAGTAGCTTTCCAGGTAGGCCGTCTGGATTTCCTTGCCGATGAATTCGGCGTAGCGCGGGCTGAGGAATTCCTTCAGGTAGCGCAGGTAGCGCTCCTCGACCTCGGGCGTGAATTGTTCCTGCTCGATCTGTTGTTCGAGCACGTACATCAGGTGCACCGGATTGGCCGCCACCTCGCGGTGGTCGAAGTTGAAGACCTTGGAGAGGATCTTGAAGGCGAAGCGGGTCGATAGCCCCGTCATGCCCTCGTCCACCCCGGCGAAATCGCGGTATTCCTGGTAGCTCTTGGCCTTGGGATCGGTATCCTTGAGATTCTCGCCGTCGTAGATGCGCATCTTGCTGTAGATGCTCGAGTTCTCCGGCTCCTTGAGGCGCGACAGCACGGCGAACTGGGCCATCATGCACAGGGTGTCGGGAGCGCAGGCCGCCTGGGCCAGCGAGGAATTGATCAGCAGTTTCTCGTAGATGTGCATCTCTTCGGTGACGCGCAGGCAGTACGGCACCTTGACGATGTAGATGCGGTCGAGGAAGGCCTCGTTGTTGCGGTTGTTCTTGAAGGTCTGCCACTCGGCCTCGTTGGAGTGAGCCATGATCAGGCCGTCGAAGGGGATCGCCCCGAAACCCTCGGTGCCCTTGTAGTTCTGCTCCTGGGTCGCGGTCAGCAGCGGGTGCAGCACCTTGATCGGCGCCTTGAACATCTCGACGAATTCGAGAATGCCGCGATTGGCCAGGCACAGGCCGCCGGAGTAGGAATAAGCATCGGGATCGTTCTGCGAGTAGGTTTCCAGCTTGCGGATGTCGATCTTGCCGACCAGCGACGAGATATCCTGGTTGTTCTCGTCGCCCGGCTCGGTCTTCGACACGGCGATCTGCGAGAGCACCGACGGGCGCAGCTTGACGACGCGGAATTTCGAGATGTCGCCACCGTATTCATGCAGCCGCTTGACCGCCCACGGACTCATGATGGTGCCGAGATAGTGGCGCGGGATGCCGTAATCCTCTTCCAGGATGGCGCCGTCCTCATGCACGTTGAACAGGCCGAGGGGCGACTCGTGCACCGGCGAGCCCTTGATGGCGTAGAACGGCACCTTCTCGATGAGCAGCTTGAGCCGTTCGGCCAGCGACGACTTGCCGCCGCCCACCGGGCCGAGCAGGTAGAGGATCTGTTTCTTCTCTTCCAAGCCCTGCGCCGCGTGGCGGAAGTAGGCGACGATGTTCTCGATGACCTCCTCCATGCCGTAGAACTCGCGGAAGGCGGGATAGATCTTCAGCATCTTGTTGGCGAAGATGCGCGACAGCCGGGGATCGCTGCGGGTATCGAGCAATTCCGGCTCGCCGATGGCGAGCAGCATGCGCTCGGCAACGCTGGCATAGGCCGAAGGGTCGTTGCGGCACAACTCCAGGTATTCCTGGAGCGACATCTCCTCTTCCTGCAGCGCCTCGTAACGTCCCTGATAGCGGGCGAAAATCGACATGGCATCCTCCTTCCAGTCAAATGACCGATGCTGATCGGCCGGGCATACGCAATCCGGTTCCCCTTTGGCCGTTTGAGGGGGGCTTGCCGAACTTCGTTCAGGCAATCATGCGCGGCGAGTGTGAAATGTTTCGCAGAACGGCGGCAATTTCGTCGAGCGCCCAGTCCAGCGTCGGCCGCTCGATGATCAGCGGCGGCGCCAGGCGGAGCACCGTGGCGTGCGTATCCTTGGTCAGGATGCCGTGGTGCAGCAGACGCTCGGCCAGTTCCCGGGCATCGGCCAGGGTCGGCTCCAGTTCGATGCCGGCGAACAGGCCGCGGCCGCGCACGGCGCGGATGACCGGCGCTTGGGCGGCCAGTTCGTTGAGGCGGGCCATCAGGTGTTCGCCGAGGCGGGCCGCGTGTTCGACCAGGCCTTCGTCTTCCAGCAAGTCGAGGGCGGCCAACGCGACGGCGGCGGCCAACGGATTGCCGCCAAAGGTCGAGCCATGGTCGCCGGGCGTAAACACGCGCATCAGCGCATCGTCGGCCAGGAATGCCGAGACCGGCAGCAGGCCGCCGCCCAGCGCCTTGCCGAGAATGACGCCGTGCGGCCGCACCGGTTCGTGCTGATAGGCGAACAGCTTGCCGGTGCGCCCCAGCCCGGTCTGCACCTCGTCGACGAGCAGCAGCACATCGTGCTTGCGGCACAGCGCGGCACAGGCGCTCAGGTAGCCGGGCGGCGGCACGATCACCCCGCCCTCGCCCTGGATCGGCTCGACCAGGAAAGCCGCCGTGTGGGGGCCGATGGCCGCGGCCAGCGCCCCGACATCGCCGAAAGGCACCGTCTTCAGCCCGCCCGGGAAAGGCCCGAAGCCGTCGCGGTACTGGGCCTCGCTGGACAGGCCGACGATGGCGATCGAGCGGCCGTGAAAATTCCCGTCGCAGGCAATGATCTCGGCCTTGCTGGCCGGCACGCCCTTGACCTGGTAGGCCCACTTGCGGGCCGCCTTGAGAGCAGTCTCGACCGCTTCCAGGCCGGTGTTGACCGGCAACACCCGCTCGTAGCCGGAGAGCAGCGACAGCCGGCGCAACAACAGCGGCAGGCGGTCGTTGGAATAAGCCCGCGAGGTCAGCGCCAGGCGACTGGCCTGGGCGGTCAGCGCGGCAACCAGCCGGGGATGGGCATGGCCGAAGCTGTTGGCCGAATAGGCCGACATCAGGTCGAGATAGCGCCGCCCCGCGGTATCGCTGACCCAGCAGCCCTGCCCTTCGCTGAGAACGACCGGCAGCGGATCGTAGTTGCGGGCCCCGAAGCCATTCTCCCAGCGCTGCAGCGTCCGGCCGTCGGGCGCCGCCAGGGCGTCGATCAGGTGGTGAATCAGGCGGGACGTGCGGCCATCCGGGTCGCGCGCCGGGTTGTACTCGGCGATCTCGATCCCGACGCAATCACGCTGGCGGAGCAGTCCGCGCAGCGCCAGGCCCAGTTCATCGGGCACCAGCCCGCCGGCGACCGGCGTGTTCACGCCTGGGGCGAACTCGGGGTCGATGGCGTCGACATCCAGGCTCAGGCCCCAGGGGCCGGAACCGATCAAGGCCCGCGCCTCGGCCAGTGCCCAACGAATCCCCCGGCTGGCAACGGCCTCGGCGTCGATGACATGCACGCCCAAGAGGTCGAGCAATTGCCGCTCCGCCGGCTCGCAGCTACGCAGGCCGACGACGACCAGCCGGCGGGGGTCGAGACGCGGCCCGGGAATATCGCTCATCCCGGGAACCGGCTCGCCCAACAGCGCGGCGAGCGGCATGCCATGCCGGTTGCCCGTAGGCGAGGTAGCCGGCACGTGGGCGTCGAGATGGGCATCGATCCAGATCAGGCCGGGCATGGCGCCCAAGGCACTGGCAATTCCCTTCCAGGTACCAGCGGCGATGGCGTGGTCTCCGCCGATGACCAGCGGCCGCTGGCCAGCCTCGATGGCCGCCCTGGTGCGGGCGGCAAGCCGCCCGAGCAGTTCGGCAAGCGGATCGAGCGCGGCGAAACGTGGATGAAGCAGCGCCTCGGACCGGCATTCCAGCCCGGCATGGCGCAAGGCGGCGATGGTGGCGTGATCGAGCAGGACATCCGGGCCAGCTTCACTGCCCCTCTCCGGCGCCCCCAGCGAGGACGCCACGCCGATGCAGCAGACGCTCGGATTCAGTCTGACCAGGGAATGGCGCATGACGGCTCCTTTCCAACGACGGTTAAGCGTTGGATGCGGATCGGGCCGCGGAGTTCTGGCCAGGAAGGCCGGTTACTCGCGCCGGTTATCAGCCAGAGACGGCGGACTCAAAGAGCCCTGCAGCGGGCCTTGTAGTAGGTTTCGTCTTGCGTACTCAAGCGCGAGGTTGCGGCAACGCGCCCTTCACATTCATCCGCCAGCCCGACGGTGCCTCGATAACAACCCACTTTTCGCGATGCCTCCTGGGATGGAGACAAACCGAAGGTCGCCGTCACTTGCATCAGACAGGCATGTATTCGATCCCGTCCTTCCGGATCGTAGGCATCGCCGGAAACACGCCTTGCCGGAGGCGCAACGACATAGTGCCGCTGCTCGGTTTCGCGGGAGCGTAACCATTGCTTCTGCCGTTCGAGATCCGCCTGAGCTTGCGCCAAAGCTGCGTCATTTGGCGAGTTGTCACGGATCACTCGGGTTGGCGGCTGACTGTCTACGCACGGCGAAGTGGAAATAAGCGCCTGTCCGTTTGCCGATTTGCATCGGTAAACATCGGCGTTAGCCATCACGGGCAAACTGCAAGCCAACAAGATCAGGCAGGTTTTGATCATGGCGTTTGGAATCCCTGTCCGAGCACGGCAGGGAGCCAATACCCGGATGCAAAAAGGGCACCAGAGTATACCGTTGGTATTTTCATATCAAGTTCAAAGGGGCGAAGCAGCCTCCCGGCTCAATTCGGCCCTACCTGGCTACGATTCAGCTACGGTGGCCTAGAAAGCAAAAAGCCCAACCAATTTGGCTGGGCTAAACGCTTGTTTCTTTGGCTCCCCGACCTGGGCTCGAACCAGGGACCTACGGATTAACAGTCCGGCGCTCTACCGACTGAGCTATCGAGGAATCGCGTTGCCGGCGGTGGCCGGCGACAGGGCGCGAATTATATACAAGACTGTGCGGAACGCCTAGGGGCCAGGCTTTCGAATTGCCGGTCTTTTCGAATTTCAGTCATTTTCCGGGTCGACCGCAGCGGTTTCCGCCGGCAGCGGTTCGGCCAGGCGGGTCTCGCGCAGGGCCGGGGTTTCCAGGCTGATGCGGCCGAGGGCGCCGGTGCGGTAGTCGACGAGCAGGATGGCAGCGGCCTTTTCGAGGTCGAGTTCGCCGCCCCTGCCCTTGATCAGGCAGCCGCGCTTCTTGGCAATGCCTTCGATGACCGCGACCGCATCGATGCTTTCAGTGGCCAGCCCGTAGCGGCCCTTGACCAGCGCCGGGTAGTGGTCGAGCAGGAAGCCGGCCAGCCAGGTGGCGACCTCTTCGTCGATGTAGGCGTTGACGCCGACGGCATGGCTGGCGGCCAGCATCAGGCCGTCGACCGGGTGAGCGATCTTCGGCCACAGCATGCCCGGGGTGTCGTAGAGGGTGAGGCGGTTGCTGATGTCGATGCGCTGCTGGCTCTTGGTCACCGCCGGTTGGTCGCCGACGGCCGCCACCTTCTTCTTGACCAGGGCGTTCATCAGCGTCGATTTGCCGACGTTGGGGATGCCCATGATCATCAGGCGCAGCGGCTTGACGGCGTCGTTGCGGTGCGGTGCTAGCTTCTGGGCCAGGCCGGCGATTTTGGCCACGTCGCCGGCCTTCTTGCACGAGATGGCGACCGCCTTGACGCCGGGCTGGGCGTCGAAATAGGCCAGCCAGGCCTTGGTCGCCTCGGGATCGGCGAGGTCGGCCTTGTTGAGGAGTTTGAGGCAGGGGCGCTGGCGGAAGACGCGCAGCTCGTGGATCATCGGGTTGCTGGAGGCCTGCGGCAGGCGGGCGTCGAGCACCTCGACCACGACGTCGGCCACGGCCAGCGTCTCGCCGGCCTTCTTGCGGGCCGAGGTCATGTGGCCCGGGAACCATTGGATGGACATCGTCGCGCTTTCCGGGATCAGCCGCCGGTGACCGGCGGGAAGAAGGCGATCTCGTCGCCATCGGTGATCGGGGCATCGAGGCCGGCCATATCCTGGTTGACCGCGCAACGGAGGTTCTTGGCGGTGGCCAAGACGCCCCTGCCCTCAGCAACCAGCCAGTCGCGCAGTTGGCCGACGGTGGCGATGCCGGCCGGCAATTCGAGTTGTTCGGCGCCGCTGCCGATGGCTTCCTTGAGGCTGGCGAAATACAAGACGCGAACGCTCATGACAGTAGTTCCGAGAAGGGAATGAAGCGGACCATATCGCCACGGCGAACGGCTTGCCTGGGGGGGTTGTCGACCAGGCCGCTGCCCCAGGTCAGCGACGAGAGCACGCCCGGCCCCTGGTTGGCGAACAGTTCGACGGTGCCGCGGTCGCTCAGGCGGGCGCGCAGGAATTCACGGCGGGCGTCGGGTTTCGGCCAGTCGTAGTCGGCCGGCAACTGGAGGCCACGGGGCAGGACGTCGGCGATGCCCTGCAGGCGCAGCACGAAAGGACGGACGAAAATCATGAAGGTGACGATCGACGACACCGGATGCCCGGGCAGGCCGATGAACCAGCTGTCGCCGCCGGGGCGGCGCACCGTCCCGAAGGCGAGCGGCTTGCCGGGCTTGGCGGCGAGCTTCCACATCTGCAGTTGGCCCTCGGCCTCGACGGCCGGCTTGACATGATCTTCCTCGCCGACCGAAACACCGCCACTGGTCACCACCAGGTCGTTATCGGCGGCGGCCTGGCGCAGGGCATGGCGCGTCGCCTCGAAATCATCGGGAACGGATCCGAGGTCGCGCACTTCACAGCCGAGCGCTTCGAGCAGCGCACACAACGCGTAGCGGTTGGAGTTGTAGATGCCGCCGGGCGGTAGCGGCTCGCCGGGCTGGACCAGCTCGTCGCCGGTGAAGAAGACGCCGACGCGTACGCGCCTGTACACCGGCAACTGCGGCAGGCCGGCGGCGGCGGCCAGGGCGACGTCCTGTGGACGCAGGCGGACGCCGGCGGCCAGGATGTCGGCACCGGCCAGGAAATCCTCGCCGAGCGGGCGGACGAAGGCACCGGCGACCGGCACTTCGTTGAAGACGACGCCGCCCTCGCTGGCGGTGGTGACTTCCTGCATGACCACGGTGTCGGCACCTTCGGGGATCGGCGCGCCGGTGAAGATGCGGGCGGCGGTGCCGGGTTGCAGCGATGTCGGCGCGGCGCCGGCCGGAATGCGCTGGCTGACCGGCAGGCGGGTGCCGACGACCGGGATGTCGGCGGCGCGCACGGCGTAGCCATCCATCGCTGACATCGCGCTGGGCGGCACCGAGATGGTCGATTGCACAGCGGCGGCCAGCACGCGGCCGCTAGCCGCGTTGAGTGGCACGTGGCGGATTTCCTCGACCGGCTTGGCAGCCGCAAGCAGTTTGTCGATGGCTTCTTCGTAACTCAGCATCTGGTTTCCAGGTTCAGGGTCGTGATCAGGAATTGGGCGACGGCAGCGGCGTCGTCGATGGGCAGGATGGGCAGCGTCGTTGTCACCGCATCGTTGGTGGCGACGGCAACGATGTCGCCACGTTCCGGGAAGAGCGGCGGCTTGCCGTTTTCCGGGCGATAGACTTCCAGCTTGGGCACCGGTTCCTGCTTGAAGCCCTCGATCAGCACCAGGTCGCAGGGCGACAGGTGGCCGAGCAGTTGGTCCAGCGTCGGCTCGGTTTCCTCGCGACGCTCGTGCATCAGTGCCCAGCGCTCGCCGCAGGAGAGCAGCACCTCGGTCGCCCCGGCCTCGCGATGGCGGTAGGAATCCTTGCCCGGGCGGTCGATGTCGAAGCCGTGGTGGGCGTGCTTGATGACCGAAACCTTGAGGCCGCGCGCCGTCAGCTGGGGGATGAGCTTTTCCAGCAGGGTGGTCTTGCCGGAGCCGGACCAGCCGGCGATACCGAAAACTTTCATGGATGGATTTTACCTGTTCAGGCGACAAAGACCGGCGCGAAGCCGCCGCCGGGGGTGCGGAAATTGGTTGTCTGCCCCTGGTAGAGGCGGGCGGCGACGAGCTGGATGGCGCCGGCGAAGACGTAGCAGCGGAGGTCGGCCTTCATCGTCGCCTCGCCGCCGGCTACCGGCACGACATGCTCGGAGGGCGGCGCGATTTCCTGGGCGATGTAGCCGCCGTGCAGGATCTCGTCGAAGACCCGCTTGGTCAGCTTGTCGCCGCGATAGGCGGCACGGCTGCCGAAGCCGGCCGGCGGCTTGAAGAACCAGCGCTTGCGCTCGGCCCAGAAGGCCTGGCCCTGCTCCGGCGTGACGGCGACGGTGCGCGGGATGCCGGCGAGCAGGGTGCGCCGCGTCGCTTCGCCGACGCCGAGGCCCTGCAGCGCCGGGTCGTCGGTGAGCAGCATCAGGTTGCGCTTGTCGGCATACAGCGCATGGGCACGCGGGTGCGGGGTGAGGACGACGCCGCCGTTTTCGAAAATTGCCCGGATTTTGCCGTTGACCGTGGCATCGAGCGCGAAGTCGGTCAGCCGGTTGTAGATCAGGTCGACCGGCTGGCCGGCATGGCTCAGGCGCTGGCCGTCGCTGGCCAGCTCGGCCGGGTCGACGACGACGGCGGCGATGCCGTGCGCCTCGAACACTTCCCTGAACAGCGCGAACTCGGCGGCCAGGAACTGCCCGGCCGGGTTCTCGTCGACGATGGCGATGCGGCGTAGCGGCGCCTCGCCGCGCTCCAGCCGCCATTCCTCGCGGAACATGGCGACGTATTGCTCGACCAGGCGGACGCCCTCTTCCGCCTTGCCGTGGGCCGCCAGCAGGTAGGCGTTGAGCAGGCCGCCGCCGGCGTTGGTGTTGATCTCGATCAGCTTGGGGCCGGCTTCGGTCAGGTGGAAGTCGTAGCCCATGAAGACGCCGCGGGCGCGCACCGGCCGCCGGGCGATGGCCGGCGACTGGGCCAGCGCATGGCGGGTGTAGGCGGGCAAGGCGATGACCGATTCGATGGCGGCGACGATGTCGGCCATGGCCTGCCGGGTGGCCGCCGGGATGCGCAGCGCGGCGGCCGAGAAGAGCTGGGGCTGGCCGTGGCGCAGGTGGTCGAAGGTGGTTTTCATCGGCTTTGGCGGGTGGCGAAAAAGTCGAGCACGACCTGCAGTTCGCGGGTCCGCTTCATCGGCGGCAGACTTTGCCAGACCTTGCGGCCGTACGGCTTTGATATGAGTCGGGGATCGCAGATCATCAGCACGCCCTGGTCGGTTTCGTCGCGGATCAGCCGGCCGGCGCCCTGCTTGACGTTGATGACGGCACGCGGCAGCTGGTATTCCATGAAGGCGTTGCGGCCTTCCTTTTTCATCTGCTCGATGCGCGCCGAGAGCACCGGGTCGTCGGGCGGCGCGAAGGGAATCTTGTCGATGACGACCAGCGACAACGCCTCGCCGCGCACGTCCACGCCTTCCCAGAAGCTCTGGCTGCCGACCAGGATGGCCGCGCCGTGATGGCGGAAGCGTTGCAGCAGGTCGTTCTTGCTGCCCTCGCCCTGGACCAGCAGCGGCAGGTCGAGGCCTTCGTCCGCGAGCCGGGCCTTGAGCAGTTCGTGCGTGCGGCGCATGGCGCGCAGGCTGGTGCACAGGAAGAAGGCGCCGCCGCCGGCCGCCTTGAGCGCCGGCCAGGCGGCGTCGACGACGGCGTCGGTGTAGTTCCAGGCGTTGGGGTCGGGCATGCCGAGCGGGGCGTAGAGCACGGCCTGGGCGGCGTAGTCGAAGGGGCTCTGCCAGCAGGCCGAATCCGGCTCGCCGAGGCCGAGTTCGGCGCAGTAGTGGTGGAAATGCCCTTGCACGGCGAGGGTCGCCGAGGTGAAGATCCAGGCCCGCGGATGGCCGCCCATCTGCTTGCGGAAAATCTCGGCGACGTCGAGCGGCGTGGCGTTAAGCTGCAGCGAATGGGTGAAGGCTTCGCCCCAGCGCACGATGCTCGGGTCGCCGCCGCTGCGCCACTGGCCGAGGCGCTGTTCGAGCTCGGTGGCCCGCTGCCAGCATTTTTCCAGGCCCTCGGCGCGCTCGGCCTGGGTTTCGAGCAGGGCGGCGAAGGCCGCCGTCTCGGCTTCCAGCGCCTGCAGGGCGGGCAGGAAATCGGGCTTTTCTTCCAGTTGACCGCAGGAGAAGCGGCCGGTATCGACGCCGACCGCCAGGCGCAGGTCCTTGGCCGCCTTTTCCAGCTGCTTGGCGGCTTCCGGCAGGGCCAGGCAGTCGCGGGCGTTGGCCAGGCCTTCGTTGCGGGCGTCGCGGGCCAGGTCGAGGAGCTGCGCCGTAGACACCGTGTCGCCGAAGAACAGCGTCGCCACTTCCGGCAGCTGGTGGGCTTCGTCGAAGATCACCGTGTTGCAGGCGGGGAGCAGTTCGGCCATGCCCTCGTCGCGGAGCATGACGTCGGCGAAGAAGAGGTGGTGGTTGACGACGACCAGGTCGGCCGCCATCGCCTCGCGCCGCGCCGCCATCACGAAGCATTCCTTGTAGTCCGGGCAGTCCTGGCCGAGGCAGTTGTCGCGCGTCGAGGTGGCATGGCTCCACACCGGCGAATTTTCATTGACCTCGATGCACTCGGCCTTGTCGCCGCTCTGCGTGGTCTTGGCGAAGACCGCGATGCGGCGGGCGTCGGCGGCGTCCTCGCGGCTCAGGAAGCGGCCGTCGGCCAGCGCCCGCTGCAGGTGGTAGGGGCAGACGTAGTTGGCCCGGCCCTTCAACAGCGCGATCTTGACCGGCGCCTTCAAGGCGTCGCGGACCATCGGCAAGTCCTTGTTGAACAGCTGGTCCTGCAGCGTCTTGGTGCCGGTCGACACGATCACCTTGCCGCCCGACTGCAGCGCCGGCACCAGGTAGGCGAAGGTCTTGCCGGTGCCGGTGCCGGCCTCGGCGATGAACACCGCGCAGGACTTGATGGCGGCGGCGATGCGCTCGGCCATGTCGACCTGCTGGTCGCGCACGCGATAGCCGCCGATGGCCCGCGCCAGCGGCCCGTCGGGAGAAAAGATTTCGGGGAGGGAGGACAAGGAGAATGGCCGGAAAATTCAGGGGCGAATGGTAGCAGATGGCCCCCGCAACACGAATCGCCGGCCGCTACGCGGCAGATGCCGGGCCGCCGCCCGGCCCGCCAAAAATGCCGGCAAAGGGCCAGGCGGCGCGCCACACCATGGCTTGCCGCGCCAGCGAGAAGTGGCCGAGGCTGACCAGCGGCCCGCCGATGTCGTCCGGCCGGTAGGCGAGCAGGCTGACCCGGTCGATCCGGCAGCTGGCTGCATCGTCGTCGATCCCGGCCAGGCGCTGGCCGACCAGCGCCGCCGGCCAGGTATCGGCGTAGAGGCCGAGCGTGACGTGCGGCACGTAGTCGCCGACCAGCCGATGCCGGCCAGCCACGGCCAGGGCGCGGCGCACGGCGGCGATGCCCGACCCGGCATCGGCCACCTGCAGGTAGGGCGCCGAGGTGAAGCTGGCCGGGCCGCCGATGGTGAGCGAGAAGGGGCGGATGGCGGCGGCGCGCAGGGCGGCGCACCGGGCAGCCAGCCAGTCGGTGGTGAACTCGTCAGCCTCGCCCGGGCCGGCGGCCGGGAATCCGCACAGGTCGAGGGTAACGTGCGGCTGACGCCGATAGCCGTCGAGGAGCAGGCCGTCCAGCGCCCCGGCGGCGCGGGCGACGAGTGCCCGCACGACCGGCTGGTCAACGTCGAGCGCCCAGACGACGTAGGGAGTCCGCCCCCGGTGCCATTCGGCAAAACTGGCGCGCCGGCTCGGCACGGCGTGGCTATCCGGGAAGGGGGGCGGGGCAGCTGGCTGAGGATGGGTCAGTTGCATGAAAAGCTGGGGCGCGGCTGAAAATTGTCCAGAAATGCGTCGAATTTGATCATTTTCATGGTCACAATCACGAAAAGCCTGGGCTTTTCCTACAATTCGTTACCTTTTTCATGGTTTTTTTCGGCTAGCATAGTGTTTCCTCATACTTTCGATCAGGAGATGATGCATGGCAAACAAGAAAATCGAAGAAGTTGAAGGTATCGGCCCGGCCATCGGCGAAAAGCTGCGCGGCGCCGGCGTCAAGGACAGCGACAGCCTGCTGGCCGCCAGTTGCACCCCGAAGCAGCGCAAGGAACTGGCTGAAAAATCCGGGTTGTCGGAAAAGCAGATCCTCAAGTTCGCCAACATGGTTGACCTCTTCCGCATCACCGGCATCGGCGCCGAGTACGCCGAACTGCTCGAAGTCTCCGGCGTGGACACCGTGCCGGCCCTGGCCCGGCGCAATGCCGCCAACCTGGCCACCAGCCTGGGCGAGGTCAATGAGCAGAAGAAGCTGACCCGGCGCGTGCCGTCGGCAAGCGAAGTGGAAAAATGGATCGCCCAGGCCAAGGATCTGCCGCGCATGCTCGAATACTGAGCGGCGCTTCCCGGGCGGCCTGGCTGGCTGCCCAGCCTTGCCGAACCGGGCTTGCCCGGTTTTTTCATTTTTGGGCGTTTTTTCCGATCGACCGCAGCGCTGCCCGCCGATCAAACCTGGCCCATCTCCTTCAACACCTCGTGCGCCGAGCGGAAGGCGTCGATGGCCAGCGGCATGCCGCAGTAGATGGCGGCGTGCAACAGCACCTCCTGGATCTCGGCCAGGGTCGCCCCGTTGTTCACGGCGCCGCGCACATGGCCCTTGATTTCCGTCGCCCGCCCGAGCGCCGTCAGCATCGACAGCGTCAGCAGGCTGCGCGTCTTGAGGTCGAGGCCGTCACGGCACCAGGTGGTGCCCCAGGCGTTGCGCGTGACGAATTCCTGCAGCGGCGCGGTGAACGCGTCGGTGCCGGCGAAGGCCTTGTCCACGAAGGCATCGCCCATTACCTGTCGGCGCATGCGCAGGCCCTGCTCGAACTGTTGGTCGTGATCCATGTCGCTTTCCTGAAATCGATTTAGGCCGGCCGTCATCGGCCCCGGCGCCGGGGGCGCCATTGTCGCACTGCACCGCGCTGCCGGCGCCATCGATTGCCCAGCGGCGAACCTTTCGCCGGGGCGCCCCTCCAACAGGGGCCGACAGCCTCGACCACCCGCCCCCAGCCAGAACGAAGGAATTCCGATGAGCGACACCCTCTACGACTTCAGCGCCCCCCTGCTCAACGGCGAACCCTGCCGGCTCGACAGCTATCGCGGCAAGATCCTGCTCATCGTCAACACCGCCAGCGAGTGCGGCTTCACGCCGCAGTACGCCGGGCTGGAAGCACTTTACCGTACCCTGCGCGACCGGGGGCTGGTCGTCCTCGGCTTCCCGTGCAACCAGTTCGGCGGCCAGGAACCGGGCGATGCCGAGGCCATCGGGCAGTTCTGCCAGGCCAACTACGGCGTCAGTTTCCCGATCTTCGCCAAGATCGAGGTCAATGGCGACAATGCCCACCCGCTCTACATATGGCTCAAGCACCAAGCGGCCGGCGTGCTGGGCACCGAGGCGATCAAGTGGAATTTCACCAAATTCCTGGTCGACCGCGACGGCAAGGTCGTGCACCGCTACGCCCCGGCCACCAAGCCGGAAGACCTGCAGGAAGCCATCGAAGCCCTGCTCTGAGGCAGTGCCAGCCGTTGGTCGGCGGCGGCCGGCACGGCACTTGAAAATTGGTTGCGCGACGAGAACGTCGCGTTCATGGCCGGACGCTGTCCGGAACCCTGTCGAGCGGCATTTGATACTGCCCAACGCACGGCAAGGCCTGCCACTCGCTGGCAAAATAAGCCAATCGGCATGGCGAATTTCTATACAATCAACCCGTTTTGCATAACGGGTGCTGGCCGAATCCCCGGCGCATCCTTCCGCCATCCCGCCGAGATCCCCATGCCCCCGTTCCAGCCAGCCAAACGCCTGAGCCGCCTTCTTGCCGGCCTCGCCCTCCTCGTCGCCACGCCGTTCGCCATCGCCGCCCCAAGCTGGCAGATCAACCCCACCGGCCAGGGCGCGGCCGGGGCCAGCGCCGTCTCCAGCGTCGACGTCGGCAGCGTCGGATTCGTCCAGATCATTCCGACCGGCCCGGTCACGCCGGAATTCACTTTCATCGAACATGGCGCCTACCAGTTGCGGCAAGCCGACGGCTCACCCTTCGGTAGCCGGGACATCACCGTCACCTACGCCATAAACGGCAGCGGCAACTTCTTCGATCCTTTTGCGCTCAGCTTCACCGGCGGCAGCATCAGGATCTTCGCCGACCCGGTCTTCGATTTCGCCAGCGCGGCGGGCAACTACGGCGCCGACAACGGCACCCTGATCGGCAGCTTCAGCGTCCTCAACGGCGGCCTCGCCCCCACCGGCCTGGTCAGCCTGCAAGCCCGCCTCGACCCGGGCAGCCTGCTCGCCGGCTACCTCTTCGACGCCGCCGGCAACGACCTGTCCACCGCCGCCAACGTCCTCCTCGACCTCGGCGTCTACAACCAGGTCACCAAACCTACCGCGCTGCTCGTCGAGGAAATCGTCTGCGGCCTGGCCAACTACGGCGGCAACGATTGCCTCAACGCCCCCTTCGCCAACTCCGAACTGGCCTACACCGTCGCCGACGGCGGCACTGTCTCCCTGCACGCCGTACCCGAACCAGCCAGCCTCGGTCTGCTGCTGGCCGGCCTCGGGCTGATTCCGGTTGGCGCCCGCTGGCGCAAGAGGACTTGATTCGGCAGCGAGCCAGAATAGATCTTCTCGATTCGCCTCTAACTGATCTCAATATTCAATTGCCGGTTCGACGCAATTCCAGTACCGACCGACGCACAAAAAAGCTCACATCCCTGGCCAACTCACAGGTTTCAAGACCGGACCAAGACCGACGCCAAATTAGCAAAATCGGTAACGCAGCACCTGTCGGGAAAACTTACACGAGATGGGAAATTCTCTTTAATAACCTCCACAACGCAATGTTTTAATGGATAAAAACATATTGGCACACAACGTGCTTGAGAAACATCAAGTCCGTTTGTTCCGATATCAACTTCATTCGCTAGGGGTCAATCATGAAACTAAAAAAACTTATTTCGGCATGCGCTCTGGCAGCCTCGCTGGCTGTCGCAACCTCAGCCCACGCGATCATCGCTTCCGACGTCGTCTGGGTGATCGACACGTCGGGGTCAATGGGTGACGACATCGCCCAGGTCAAGGCCCGCATCGGCGACTTCAATACCGCCATGCTCAACGCCGGCATTGACGTCAACTACGGCCTGGTCCGCTTTGGCGGCACCGCCTCGCTGATCCAGAACATCACCACCTTCTCGGATTTCAACCGCAGCGGCGGCCCCTTCCAACTCCTCACCGCCAATGGCGGCGGCACCGAAGATGGCTCGGCAGCCATCCAGGTTGCCATGGGTGCGACTTTCCGAAACAACGTGGTCCGTAACATCATCCTGATCACCGACGAGAACGACGACGATGCGGGTAACCGCGCCGCCCTCACCGCCGCGCTCGCCGCAACCAGCGCCTCGGAATTCATCAACGTGATCCGCAATCCTGGCGATGATGACGTCACCTCGACCAGCATTGGCTACTACGCCCAACTGGCCACGGACAATAACGGCAACTATTTCAACATCGTCGACTTCCGCAACAATGGTGATGCCTTCTTTACCAACTTCATCAACACCAAGGTAGCGGAAATCCAGGATTTCTGTGCCGCCAATCCAACGGCACCGGAATGCCAGGGCAACAACAACAACGTTCCCGAACCGGGCACCGCAGCCCTTATCGGCATCGCCCTGCTCGGCCTGGCTGGCCGCCGGAAGATGCGCCAATACTGAGCGAATCGACGGAAAGCAAAAGGCCGGGAATCGCTCCCCGGCCTTTTTATTTTTGGGTGACCCGTCCTAGGGCCTGTTCACAGTAGCCGATTTGTGTTTACATCCTGGAATTTGGGTGCTGCACATGGATCGGCGAATGTTGAATGACGAACAGTGGTTGCGGATAGCGGATTTGCTGCCGGGAAAGCCGACTG
>SSXW01000159.1 GCA_009469585.1 Dechloromonas sp. Dech2017 | reverse complement strand
GGTAATCCCCCCATTTTTAGCAGCGGTCAGAAGTAGAGGTGGTTAAAAGTGCTGACTTCTGTTTCGGGGTAATGCCGCCGAGTGCCATGTTGGGGCGCTCGTGATTGTAGGTCCACATCCAGTCGGTGGCATAGTTCTGCACCTCCTCAATCGACTCGAACAAGTAATGGCTAAGCCAGTCATAGCGAACCGTCCGGTTGTAACGTTCGATGTAGGCATTCTGCTGCGGGTTGCCGGGCTGGATGTGGTCGAGCCGGATTCCTCGGCGTTCTGCCCAAGCGATGAATGTGCCGCTGATGTATTCCGGGCCGTTGTCACTGCGAATGACCTGCGGTTTGCCGCGCCACTCGATGATCTGATCGAGGGCCCTCACGACCCGCTCTGACGGAAGCGACAGATCGATGTCGATGGCCAAAGCCTCCCGGTTGAAATCATCGATGACATTGAACAGCCGGTAGCTCCGGCCATCCGAAAGTTGGTCATGCATGAAATCCATTGACCAGCACTGGTTGATGCCTGCCGGCACTGCCAAGGCTTCTGGCTTCTCCCGAATAATCCGCTTTCTCGGCTTGATCCGCAGGTTCAGTTCCAGTTCGCGGTAGATGCGATACACCCGCTTGTGATTCCATCGGTAGCCCTTCACGTTGCGCAGGTACAGAAAGCACAGCCAGAATCCCCAGTTGCGCTGGTTGTGGGTCAGACGGATCAGGTGGTCGGCGATTTCGACATTCTCTGCGGACTGCTTCGCCTGGTAGCGGTAGCAGGTCTGGCTGATACCGAACGCCATGCAGGCAACCCGGATGCTGACGCCGTTCTCTACGGTTCGTTGTGCCATCTCGCGTCGGCAAGATGGCCTCACCACTTTTTTTGCAGGGCCTCCTGGACGATCTCGGCCTTGAGCCGCTCTTCGGCATACATCTTCTTGAGGCGCCGGTTCTCGTCTTCGAGCTCCTTGAGCCGTGCCATCAGCGAGGCGTCCATGCCCCCGAATTTACTGCGCCATTTGTAAAACGTGGCGGAACTGATGCCGTGCTCCCGGCAAAGTTCGGGGACCGGGCTGCCAGCCTCGGCTTGCTTGAGTACGGCAATGATCTGGCTATCGGAAAAGCGTGACGTCTTCATGTAAAAGTTCCTCGGGCTGCTTTGGAGAAAATTCTACTTTTAACCGCCGCTAATTTCCGGGGGGATTACC
>SSXW01000158.1 GCA_009469585.1 Dechloromonas sp. Dech2017 | reverse complement strand
CGTGGGCTTCTTGCTGTTGCAGCTTTCCAGCAGACCATATACGGTCTTGTCATTGTCAATACAGGAATACTCCTGGTCGAGATACAAGATATTCAATGAACCTCTTCGCCATATCTTTCCAGTGGTGGGCTGTAAGGAACCTGCAATCAGTTTGAGCAATGTAGTTTTGCCACTTCCGTTATCACCTTGAAGCCAGATCCGCTCGCCGCTTGAGATTGAAAAACTCAATGGATCATCCTGCCATAAGACATTCCGCCCTTCGTATCTGTAAGTTAAGCCATCAGCTTCTATCAGCCGTTTGCTTCCATGCATATCAGAATTGCTGATATTGATCTTCACAGATTTGTCATCGCTGATGGATGCCCGTATCTCATGTACCTTCTGACTCATCCTTTGCAGTTTCTCCTGCTGCACCTTGTTTAGATGAGAGGTTGCTGCTTCCGAACTGTCTCGTCTGTTCCCCATGGCTATGCGGGCAATGCCCTGTCCTGCACTGTGCTTTTCTCCCCTTGAGGCATGTTTCTGCTGCCGTTCCATGGTCTTCTGTGCCAATTTCTCAGCTTTCTTCAGTTCTTTCTGCTCGTTCTGAAAACTTGCGACTTTAGCGGCATACTCAGCATCAACAGTCTCCTTGTATTGAGAGTAGTTCATTGGATAGAACTGCATGCCAGTGGATGACATCTCAAAGATGCCCGGCATCAGGTTCAGCAAAGCCCTGTCGTGACTGACAATGACTATGGCGCTGTTCGTCTTTTGGACAAAGTCATACAGCTGAGCCCGTCCTTTCATGTCTAAATGATTGGTGGGCTCGTCCATCAGAATCATATCAGGCTTGAACACCTCGATTCCTGCAAGAAACACCTTAGTCTTCTCCCCTCCGCTAAGTGAGGCCAGTGACATATCCGGAGTAATATAGTCTATGCCCCATTTAGTGAAGGCTGCTGATATTTGTTCCTCAAGGTCCCATTCGTCATTGAGAACAGCAAAGTCATTCTCTGTCCCTCGTCCGCCCAAGATGGCAGACAGTGCCTGAAGCTTTTCCGAAAGGCCTAATGCTTCTGCCACTGTCTGATCATTGTATTGACCAAAATGCTGAGGAACGAGATAGAGACGGTCATCGCACAGCACTGTGCCGGCCGACGGGGCAAGTCTGCCAGCCAATATCTTGAGAAGTGTCGATTTACCTATGCCATTATTCCCTATAA
>SSXW01000157.1 GCA_009469585.1 Dechloromonas sp. Dech2017 | reverse complement strand
GATTACGCCCACGATGCCTTTTTCAAGCGGAAGGTCATCCAGCAAGTGGACGCTCTGCTTAAGCATGATGTGACAATGGGGATTGCCCTTGCCGGTGTCGTGAATGGCATAATCAACGCACATTCCTCTGGAAACAAATTGAGAGGAACAGTATTCCCGGACAAGTCGGATTTGTTCCTCTCTGGATAACTCTATGGGGAGCGCCGCGTCAATCTCTCTGGCAAGCTGGGCGTTCCCGGCTTTCTCGTAAAGCTCCACGCTGTTCCACAAGGTTGAACGGTCAGAGAAAGAGGGCGGGGCGTGGGGTGGCAGCATAATTTCCGTATGGACAACACCGCCTTTGCGGGTGTAGTCGTGTGTCATTCCGTCCCACTCATTTGTCAGCTTTTCGCCGCTTCGGTAGGCGGCTGCGGCAACGGCTGATTTGCCCTTGCCCCGGCTGACAATGCTGATATTACAATGATAGATGGCTATGGGTATCACCTCCCGGATAAAATGAAAACCCGCAAAAATGGTACAGACGCCAACGGCGGGTGTACTGTTTTTGTGGGTGTGCAGGGATAGCCGCGTAAGCGGCGCAAGGGGTGCAGCCCCTTGTTGCGGCAAAGCCGCCAATGTCGGTCAGAGAGGGAAGCAAGCGGCTTTCTCTCTGTGCCGACAAGCCCTCGGCAGAGCGCACGCACCCGTAAGGGTGTATAAGTGCGCCCTTTGTTCCAAAGGGATTATTCGCTTTTCCCGCCCTCGGTGCGTTTTTTCAGATAGCCCCGCGCTTCCTCGCTCGTCAGGGCAAGCCGGAGAAAGGCGGCGGCTTCTTCGTCGGTCATGGTCTTTGCTTCTGGCACAATGCTCTCAAAGACCGCACCCCGGACGATCAGCCGATGGCTGCGCGTCCTGCGTTCCTCTTGGGATAACTTTTGCCGCAACACCTTTTCCCGATTTTCAAGCTGCCGGATTTTCTTCTTCCCGTCCTCAATCTCGGCTTGCAATTCCTCGCGTTTTTTTCTCTCGGTTTCGTCATGGGTGGTCACTCCTTTCTACCTGTCGGCATAGAAAAAGGACAGTCGATTTCCTCGGCTGTCCTTTTGATTAGGGTGTTTGGTTTACTCCGTTCTGCTCAATAAATGGGAATATTAAATATCAATACGCCCTTTAATACATTCCTATTAAAACATCAGCTTCGATTGTCAAATGTGTGAGAGTACGCCAA
>SSXW01000156.1 GCA_009469585.1 Dechloromonas sp. Dech2017 | reverse complement strand
ATTTCTAATGTTATATCCATATATGACCGCTTGCCGTCTATATAGTCTGCATAGAGTATTTCTTCGCTTCTGCCTTTCAGAATATGGCACTTACCGCACAGCTCACAGTTGTGCAGACATCTCCATTCATTCAGAACGTAATCCAAACGTTCCTCTCGTGTAGATGATTCAATAGAGGGTGTGCTCATAATCAGTGTCTCCCACAGCGTGGTCAATCAGTGCCTGAAACTCTTCTTCCGTATAGTCTTCTTCCCAACCATACGTTACGTCCTTTATGCCCAAAGTAAACCCTAATGCCTCAGAATAGGATATGCCAATTTCAGCTGCAAGGTCTCTTGCCGCTTGAAAAATCTGCTCTTCTTTGCTTAAGGGCAGTTGTTTCGCTTTCTTATGTTTTTTCTTTGGTTTCCCCATTTGAGTATATTCGTTTAATAATCAGCGTTGATGGGCATCTTGAAATTCCTGTATTTCTTTCGGAGTTCCTCATTTTGCGCCTTCATTTCCTCATACATATCATTCAGTGCGTCAGGAAATCCCCATCCACAAGGGCTTGCCCAACGAAGGCATTGCTTGATTCGGGAATCATACTTGTCCCAAAGGTCATAAAGCACGATGTGGCGCAATGTCTTGTCGAAATTACTCTCAACAGAATCATAGAATTGCTCCCACATGTCTCCATAGTCATAAGTGAACTGACAGGCATTCTCCATATAGAACACCATCAATTCTGCGACTGAATCTTCCGAAGGCTTCAGTTTCTTGAAGTCGGACAATGCCTTGCGGCACACTGAGAAGCGTGTCTTTGGCTCTCTGTTTCTGCTCGGATAGAACTCTTCCCGTATGATGTGCTTATACTCTTCCAGCTTCTGGCCCTCATTCGGCTCTGCATAGAAGTCAAGATATTCCTTTGCCTCTTTCCGTGCAGAATAAAGTTCCAATACCATTTTTATTATTTCACTCTTGTCCATGGACATGAGGACAGACTTTAATTTAGATTTTGACATTTCTGCTCTTTTATCTTAAAAACGGGTCAATCGTTGCCAGCAACTCTGATTTCTGCATCACACCGCTCGTCCTCCACAACACTTCGCCGCGTCTGAACAGCATCAATGTGGGCACAGACTGTATGCCATACTGACTTGCAGTCACCCCATACTTGTCCACATCTACCTTGATGATGCGGATTCTGTCACCCAACACTTCCTTCACCTGCTCCAGGATG
>SSXW01000155.1 GCA_009469585.1 Dechloromonas sp. Dech2017 | reverse complement strand
AGGACAGCCCGTTGCACCCCCTGTTGTTATCCCGTTGCCGAGCCGGTTACCGGGAAAAACCCCTTATTTCCGGGCTTTTCTCCCTTATAACAACCAAAACAACAAAAAAATAAAAGAAAAGTATAAATAGTAACCATCGCCAGATTGAGATTGTTTGCAAGGTCTTTTGAAGTCCGTTGCCGGACTTCGTTGCCGACACCCTCTGTCTGGCTATTTTCATGTATGGAGGATAACTGCCTATGGCAAAAAACAAAACAGAGATTCATGTGACCACTGTATTTGACGGGGAGCTTGACGCCACTGATGTGTTCGTCAGCCTGATTTCCCAGAAATACGGAAAGACAAATGCAAAAGAATATCTTGCTAAAAAGAAAGATATAGGCTATAATGAAGATGAGGTTCAAAAGAGCCAGATACCGTCTGGATTGTGTGGGTAAATGGCTATGATGAACGAAATGGAATACAGAACAATCGGTTCGGCACTTGCCGGGGGTTATCGTGCGGCGGTCTATTGCAGGCTGTCAAAGGACGATGACCTGCAAGGCGAAAGTGCCAGTATCGCAAACCAGCGTGATATGCTGGAAAAATACTGCGAAAAGCAGGGATGGGAGGTTGTGGCAGTCTATCAGGACGATGGCTTCACAGGTCTTAACATGGAGCGTCCTGACCTACAGAGAATGTTGAGAGCCATTGAGCGCAGGCAGATCAACCTTGTCATCACGAAAGACCTCAGCCGACTGGGGCGTAATTATCTGCAAACCGGGCATTTGATTGAGGACTTTTTCCCAAGAAACGGTGTCCGCTATATCGCCATGAATGACGGCATCGACACCCTGCGGGATAACAACGACATTGCCCCGTTCAAGAATATCCTGAACGAGATGTACAGCAAGGATATTTCCAAGAAAGTCCATTCCTCTTATCTTCTGAAAGCGCAGAAAGGACAGTTTACCGGGTGTCTTGCCCCGTTTGGGTATCGGAAAGACCCGGAGGACAAAAACCATCTGCTCATTGACGAGGAAACCGCCCCGATTGTGCGGCTGATTTTCGGATATGCCCTGAACGGTCATGGTCCGAACTATATCCGCAGACGGCTGGAGAAAGAAAAAATCCCCTGCCCTACATGGTGGAACCGGGAACGGGGGCTTCGCAATACCCGCACCAAATGGGAAAAGAAAGACCCAGAAAACGGGCGGTATATGTGGGACTTCTCCGTTATCAAAG
>SSXW01000154.1 GCA_009469585.1 Dechloromonas sp. Dech2017 | reverse complement strand
GTCAGGCAGAAGCATCCTGTATTTCTCCAAAGGTGCATTAGGAGGCAATGCTGCCGCTTTGTTAATCACGTCCGATATGTATTCGAAGAAGTTCACGCCGTTGAGTCTGCACGAGCACACGAGGGAGTAGAACATGGCTCCCCGTTCGGCCCCCTTGTGAGAACCGAAGAACAGCGAGTTTCTCCGTGATAGCGAGATGTAGCGGTTTAGTCTCTCGATGTCGTTGTTGTCCAAATGGTAGTCTCCCCTTTTGAAGATGTTCATCAGCGCATCCCATTCTCCGAGCATGTAGTGCACAGCGTCATATTTCTCCGTCTTTGGCAGTATCGTCTTGTCAGCTGCCATCCGGTCGAGCTTTTTCCTTATGATTTTCATTATCGGCTTGCACATGTCCTTCCTCCATTTCCTGTGCTTGGCCTCGGTCCACCCGTCCTGTCCGATACTGTGCTTGTGGTCCAGATGGTAAATGTAGTTTATCAGCCTGACTATCACCTTGCAGTCGAAGTCTTCGCCACAGTCGAGGAACTTCCTTTTCACATGTTGGAAACATGCAAGTCTGAGGAACCATTTCCCCGCGCTCTTGTATGTCCTGTAGCCGTCTGACTGGAAGGCTCCCGTAAACCTGCGTATGAATTCGAAAAATACATCCGCCCCCCTCGACCCGCGGCAATAGAAAAAATATACAAGGCCGAGGTTCACGGCAAGGAATCCCCAAATATATCCGTTCTTGATACCCTTGCCGTCCTTGTTCTTTTCCTTTACCAATATCTTGTGGTAAGTCTCGTCGGCACAGCCGTATGAGTCTGTCTTCACGGTCATCTTAAGTGCCTCATTGAGTTTTTCGAAGAGATTCTCCGTTTTTGCCAGAAGGCCGTGCGCCGTTTGTTTCGGCATGTCGAACCCGTTTTCTCCAAAATACTTCACTATCCGCTCAACCGGCATGGAATACATGAATCTAAGGTGTGATATGCCGGCTATGAACGAGCCGTCGTAGTTGGAGTTGAGGAACGGGGCCATCGGGGTCTTGCCCTCCATCAGCACGCCTCTCTGGGAGTATTTGTGTACATGGTAAATCACTTTCCGGAACTTCATCGGGACAAGTTCATACCTTACCACCTCATCGAAGCCGATGTGGCTTGCCATTTGGATGTCAAATGCGGGGTCGTCGGGATAGACATCCTTGACCACAGTCTCGATATCGTAGTAAACCTTGCGCTTGGCGCCGTTGTT
>SSXW01000153.1 GCA_009469585.1 Dechloromonas sp. Dech2017 | reverse complement strand
CTTGCAAGGCATAACCCACGCGAGCTTGGGATTCTGCTCTTGCTTCGTGCGTCGGTTCTTTATGACCGTAGTCACATGACCCGCCTATCCATACATAATATGTTGTCGAGTCCTGTACCATCACTCTGCAGGTGCCCATTTGCAACGAACAGGAGAGACGATTGCGCCCTCTGCCTTCAGCTGCTTCATGGCTGCATCCACCTCTTTGCGGTCGAGACCGCTGAGTTCTGCGATTTTACCTGCGTTAAGAGGCTGACCTGCCTCTTTCATTGTTGCTAATACTTTTTCTTTTGCGTCCATTGTTTTGATGATTTGATGTTTTGTTTATAATCTTGTTATTAACTCTTGTATTTTGTCTTCCCTTATAATCTTCGGTTGTGCCTTACCTGCCAGAACGAGAATTTTCTTCCCGTTTCTGTAGATGTGCAGCTGTCTGCTTCGTACCACAGCTGTCAAGGTCTCATCATCCTGCATGGCTTGCCATATAGGATAATACACACCTTCTGGTTCAAACAACTTCTTCTGAAGGTGTGAGCACATGTTGGTTGTATCTATTGTCATATCGTTACGTCATATCATTAACATGATTCTGCCAGCTTCTTTTGTGAACATTTCAGGGAAACGGCAGATTGTTGCATACACCTGCTTGCTTGTCACAGGCTGACCGTCCTTTCTCAGGTGCAGCCTATGACGATTGATGGCATCGGCAATCTGGTCGGTTGTCATGCCGCCATTTCGCTTTACCATCACATATACTATGGCTTCTTCTATCTTCATCCTTTATTCATCTGTTTTTCAATCCATGCCATCAATACGGCAACAGCATATTCCTGTTCTTCCTTGGTCAGTGCCCTGCCTGCTGAGATGTGATGCCACTTGAAGAAGCATCCCCGGCAACAACAGCCAGTGGCATGTTGAGCCAGGAAAACAGGATGCCCACGCATGGGAGTCTGCTTGCCGTCGTTCGGTATGACAGCCGGAGCAAGTCTTTTTGCCACAAAGTCCTCTGCGTGTTTTCGTATCGTCGGCAATCCCTTTTCCATTACATACTCCCTGTCTTGCTTGGACAGATGGAACCGGCTGCGAAAATCAGACTTTGCCAATCTCTCAAAGAGATTCGTCAGGTCATACTCTTTCTTATCACCAGGAACGCTTTCTTGCGGCTCTTCCTCTTGGAACAACGATGGATATATGTATTTCTGTGACATCATTATCTGTTGCTTCTGATTTCTA
>SSXW01000152.1 GCA_009469585.1 Dechloromonas sp. Dech2017 | reverse complement strand
TGCTGTTGGTCATTGCACGGTTGGACAAGGAAGGGCAGTCATATACAGCAGACACCGTCGTTGACAACTTCCATGAGGGAAAAGAATTACATGGCATTATCGGCTATACGCTGGAGTTGAACGAAAAACTGAGACGCATCGGCAAGAAGCGGATGGTAGCAAGGTACAAAACCACCCTCAACAGCCTCCAGCGTTACCTGAAAGGAGGCGATGTGCCATTGGAGGAAGTCGATGGGACAACGATACAAGGCTATGAACAGTGGCTGAAAGACAGCGGACTGTGCCGCAACACCACCTCTTTCTACATCCGCAACCTGCGCACCATCTACAATCATGCCGTAGATGACGGACTGGTCATCTCTTCCTCACCGTTCAAGCATGTATATACCGGCATCGACAAGACCGTCAAGCGGGCACTCCCCTTGGAAATCATCAAGCAACTGAAAGAGCTGGACTTGAGTCTGAACCCCCGTTTGGAGCTTGCAAGGGATATGTTCCTGTTCAGTTTCTATACCCGTGGGATGTCGTTCATCGATATGGCACAACTTACACCAAGCAATCTGCATGGCAGTACGCTCATTTACCGCCGTCAGAAGACCTCACAACAGTTGCACATCAAATGGGAACCTGCCATGCAGGAGATAGTGGCGAAGTACAAAACAGATGATTCTCCCTACCTGCTCCCTATAGCAAAAGGAGAGGGAGCCATATTCTGGAGACAGTACAAGAATGCCTATAGCCGTATCACCAAGCAGTTGAAGAAAATCGGAGAAATGATAGGCCTGTCCGTACCCCTGACCACCTACGTAGCCCGCCACTCCTGGGCAAGCATAGCCAAGAGCAAGAACGTGCCCGTATCTACTATCAGCGAGGCATTGGGGCATGACTCCGAGAAAACCACACAGATATACCTCTCCTCATTGGACACCTCTGTCGTTGACAACGCCAACAATCTCATCATCAATTCTCTTTAGGAGGTGCAGCGTCTCACTGCACCTTTATTTCAATATTTATAACTATTGTATTGCGGTGTGATACCGCAACTATAATAAAAAAGTCGGGGATTGTTGAGCAAAAAGGTGTTTCTCTCTTTAAGAGAAACTCTTCGGGATGCAAAAATATGAAAATAACTCCAATTCACCAAATTATATAGCGACTTTTTTACAAAAATGCTAAAATTTGTTGATTTCCGTCAAGCAATTGTTGAGCAAATATGTCTTTTACAATAAAATGATACCT
>SSXW01000151.1 GCA_009469585.1 Dechloromonas sp. Dech2017 | reverse complement strand
CAGGGGCTGTAGCGGTATCGACAGGATGTCATGTGAGCAAATGCTCCCTTGGCTCTTGGCTAACAAGGATGCCCTAATCCGTTCCTTGCTTGACGGTTCATACCGTCCGAACCCAGTAAAAAGGGTAGAGATACCCAAAGACAATGGCAAGATGCGCCTGTTGGGCATCCCCACGGTCATAGACCGTCTGGTTCAACAAGCCATCAACCAGACCCTAACTCCCATCTATGAGCGTCAATTCTCTCCAGGAAGCTACGGCTTCCGTCCGAGAAGAGGCTGCCATGATGCCCTAAGAGGTGCTCAGAAAATAATCGATGATGGCTACATTTATGTGGTTGACCTCGACTTGGAGCGTTTCTTCGACACGGTGAGCCACAGTAAACTCATAGAAATCCTCAGCCGCACGATAAAGGACGGTAGGGTGATAAGCCTTATCCACAAATATCTCCGCAGTGGTGTGATGAACAAAGGTATGTTCGAGGCAAGTGAGGAAGGCACTCCCCAAGGAGGACCGTTAAGTCCGCTTTTGAGCAACATCATGCTCAACGAGTTGGACAAGGAACTCACAAGCCGAGGTCTCCCTTTTGTCCGCTATGCCGATGACTCGATGATATTTTGTAAGTCCAAGCGTGCAGCCAAACGCGTGAAGGAATCTGTAACCCGCTTCATCGAAGGAAAACTTCATCTGAAGGTGAACAGGGACAAGACAGTTGTGTCCTATGTGCAAGGTGTGAAATACCTTGGTTACTCCTTTTATGTAATGAAAGGCAAATGCCAACTCACGGTACACCCAAAAGCCAAATCCAGGATGAAAGCCAAACTCAAGGAGTTGACTTCCCGAAGCAATGGTTGGGGATATGCCAAGAGAAAGCAAAAACTTGAAGAGTACATAAGGGGATGGGTAGGTTACTATCACCTTGCCAACATGAAACGTTTCCTCATGGAAACTGACGAGTGGCTAAGGCGACGGCTACGTATGTGTATATGGAAGTCGTGGAAGAGGGTGAAAACGAGAATTGCCAACTTGATAAAGTGTGGTATAGATAAGTACCAAGCTTACATGTGGGGCAATAGTCGTTTGGGGGATTGGCGCATAGCTGGCAGTTACATACTAAGTCGTGCGATAACCAACGAAAAGTTGAGCATGGCAGGCTATGCTACATTGATGGGTTCATACATCGAATGGCACCCAAAATAGGAACCGCCGTATGCGGAACCGCATGTACGGTGGTGTGAGAGGTC
>SSXW01000150.1 GCA_009469585.1 Dechloromonas sp. Dech2017 | reverse complement strand
TTACTTAACTTAGCTTATTGGGATGGTGTTGATAAGTTTAATACTTTTGATTCTGATATTATAAAGAAAGCTAGAGAAAATGGTGGTATAAGCCCTTATAATAATGTATCTTTAGCTGGTGAAGAAGGTAGACTTTTCTCTTGGGAATCCCTCAATGAAGCTGCTAAGATGTCAAAGTATATGCTTGCTAATAGATTTACAGGAGGTATTCTTGGACAAGTAAGCAAATTAGCTAAAAACACTGTTCAATATACAGCTTCTAAGCTTGGTATGGAGGCTACAAAAGCTTTAAATTTAGGTAATAATGTAGGTAAATGGAGTGCTATGGGAACTTATATGACAGCAGGAGTTCCTGTAGCTGCTGGTTATGGTCTTGGTGCTTATGAAGATACAAAGCAGAAACTTACTGAGAAAGAGGATACAAGGCAAGCTAAAGAACTGCTTAAATCTTATCTAAATACAAAGGAATATAATGATAAGGTAAAAGAAAGAGCTAAGGAGCTTATGCAACCTAGAATAGTTGAAGGTAGAAACACAAATCTCATATCTAAGGAAACTGCTACAATGATGGCTAAAGACCAAATTGGTAGAGAGATGGCTGCCTATTTTACTGATTATGTTAAGAATAATAGGGATGAAGTAGCTAACAATAATAAAGACTTCAAGGATAATAGAGATAATATAGAAAGAATAGCTACAGATGCTTTTGCATTGGATGCTACAATAGAAGCTGCTAAGAATACTTTTGTTAATATTAATTATAGAAACTATTTATTTGGCAAACAAACTAATCAACTATTAAAAGGTGAACAAAGTGGAATAAAGCCCTACAATCCTAGAATGGTTAAGCAAAGGTACAATCCATTGACAAAGAAGATGGAGACAGTACCTAATAGTGAAAGAGGTAATCTGTTTTATAATGCTGAAACTAAGGAAATGAAGTATCAAGAAGCTCCTAAGAAAGCTGGATGGATAGCTGTTAAAAATGCAGTTTGGGGGGGTTTCATAAGCAACTATACTGATGATTTAACTACAGGAGCAGTAGAAGGTGCAGCAGTTCAGAGATATGATAATTACTTAGACCAAAAGTATAATAAAAATGCAGTAGCTAGTGTAGGTAAATTCCTTGAGAATTTATATTCTACATCTAATGCTTTTATACAGGGTGGTATAGAAAAGATGACTGATAAGCAGTCATTCTATGATAGTTTTGTTGGTGCCCTAGGAGCTGCTGTACCTGATATTGG
>SSXW01000014.1 GCA_009469585.1 Dechloromonas sp. Dech2017 | reverse complement strand
GCAGCGGCCGGGGTCCAGTAGCCATCGCGCCAGCACAGGCCGGTGCCGCTCTTGGCCACGACGTCGCGGCCGTCGATCAGGTAAACGCGCTCCTGGGCCACGGCGGTGAAGCCGACGCCAGCCAGCAAGGCGACCAGCAGAGATTTCTTGGCAATATTTTTGATCATTGTTTTCCCTCGTTGAAGAAAATTTGGAAATCTTTATAACCCGCAATTCAGCGAAGAATCAGGCATCACGGCGGAATTCCAACTTATTCTGCCATAGTGCAATGCTCGATTCCAAGTGATTTTGGTCGTGATTAGGTAATGTTTTGTGTTCCACGCAACACTTTCCGGCGACCCAGACATGCGTCACCTGGTCGCGGCCGGCGGCGTGGACGAGGTGCGATACCGGATCGTAGCAGGGGCGGGTCCGGATGTCGGCGAGGCTGACTGCGCAGAGGTCGGCCGACTTGCCGGCGGTGATCGAGCCGATTTCGTGGCCGAGGCCGAGGGCCCTGGCCGCGTCGAGGGTCGCCATGCGCAGGACTTGGCCGGCCGGCAGGACGGCGGCGTCGCCGCTCAGGCCCTTGGCAAGCAGCGCGGCGAGGCGCATTTCGCTGAACAGGTCGAGGCGGTTGTTGCTGGCCGCGCCGTCGGTGCCGATGCCGACATTGATGCCGAGTTGTCGCATTCTCGCCACAGGGGCGAAGCCGCTGGCCAGCTTCAGGTTGGAAGCCGGGCAGTGGGCGATGCTGGCGCCTGTTCGGGTCAGCAGGTCGAGGTCATCTTCGTCGACATGCACGGCGTGCACGCCGATGAAGCCCGGGCCGAGCAGGCCGAGCTGGTGCAGGCGTTGCAGCGGCCGCATCCGGAGGGTCGTCAGGCTCTCTTCGATTTCCTGTCGCGTTTCATGGACGTGGCAGTGGATGGGTACGTTGAGTTGCTCGGACAGGGTCAGGACGCGCTTGAAGGTGTCGTCGGAGACGGTGTAGGGGGCGTGCGGGGCGAGGCAGAAGTCGATCAGCGGATGGTCGCGCCAGGCGTCGCGGGCGGCCAGGCCCTTGCGCAGGTAGTCGTCGGCATCGCTGGCGTAGGGGGTGGGGAATTCCAGGACGGCGATGCCGAGCACCGCCCGCATGCCGTATTCCGCAGCAGCCGCCGCCGTCGACTCCGGGTAGAAGTACATGTCGTTGAAGCAGGTGATGCCGCCCCTGAGCATTTCGGCGCAGGCCAGGCGACCGCCGTCATAGACGAACTCGGGCGAGACGTGGGCGGCCTCGGCCGGCCAGATGCGGTTTTGCAGCCAGTCCATCAGCGGCAGGTCGTCGGCCAGGCCGCGCATCAGGCTCATCGCGGCATGGGTGTGGAGATTGATCAGGCCGGGGATCAGCAGGTGGTCGGGCAGGCTGGTCTGGGCGGTTGCCCGGTAGCGATTGCGGGCTTCGCCGGCCGGCATGACGGCAACGATGCGGCCGTCGCGGACGGCGACGGCGTGGTTCTCGAGGACGACGTCAGGATCGACGGCAGCGATCCAGCGCGCTTCGATCAGCAGGTCGATGGCTTCGGGTGTTGTTGTCATGAAAAACGGCGTCTGTTCGGTAGGTCGGGCGTGGTAAAATAGCAAATTACGCCCGATTCAACTAATAAATGGCATCGCACCAGCGATGCGTCAGTGAGACATGGACCAATTCGCCAAAGAAACATTGCCGATCAGCCTCGAAGACGAGATGCGGCGTTCCTATCTCGATTATGCGATGAGCGTGATCGTCGGCCGGGCCCTGCCGGATGCGCGCGACGGCCTGAAGCCGGTGCATCGTCGGGTGTTGTTCGCCATGCACGAGCTGAACAACGACTGGAACAAGGCGTACAAGAAATCGGCGCGTATCGTCGGCGACGTCATCGGTAAGTACCACCCGCACGGCGATACCGCGGTCTATGACACCATCGTGCGCATGGCGCAGGATTTCTCGCTGCGCTACATGCTGGTCGATGGCCAGGGCAACTTCGGTTCCGTCGACGGCGACAATGCGGCGGCGATGCGTTACACCGAAGTGCGCATGGCCAAGATCGGCCATCAGCTGCTTGAAGACATCGACAAGGAAACGGTCGATTTCGGGCCGAACTACGACGGTTCGGAGAACGAGCCGCTGGTCATGCCGGCGCGCATCCCCAACCTGCTGATCAACGGTTCGTCGGGCATCGCCGTTGGCATGGCGACCAACATCCCGCCGCACAACCTCAATGAAGTGATTGCCGGCTGCCTGGCCGTGCTGGAAAACCCGGCGATCGGCATCGACGACCTGATCGACTACATTCCGGCGCCCGACTTCCCGACCGCCGGCCTGATCTACGGCGTCATGGGCGTGCGCGAAGGCTACAAGACCGGCCGCGGCCGCGTCGTCATGCGTGCCCGCACCCATTTCGAGGACATCGGCAAGGGCGACCGCCAGGCGCTGATCGTCGACGAGATTCCCTACCAGGTGAATAAGAAGTCGTTGATCGAGAAGATCGCCGAGCTGGTCAACGACAAGAAGATCGAGGGCATCTCCGACATCCGCGACGAGTCCGACAAGTCGGGCATGCGCATCGTCATCGAACTGAAGCGCGGCGAGGTCGGCGAGGTCATCCTCAACAACCTGTACAAGCAGACGCAGCTGCAGGACACCTTCGGCATGAACATGGTGGCGCTGGTCGACGGCCAGCCGCGCCTGTTGAACCTCAAGCAGATGCTTGAATGCTTCCTGGCCCACCGCCGCGAGGTGGTGACGCGGCGCACCGTCTACGAATTGCGCAAGGCGCGCGAGCGCGGCCACATCCTCGAAGGCTTGGCTGTCGCGCTGTCCAACGTCGATGAAATCATCGCCCTGATCAAGGCGGCGCCGACCCCGCCGGACGCCAAGCGCGGCCTGATGGAGCGCACCTGGCGCAGCCCGGTGGTCGAGGAAATGCTGCTGCGCGCCGCCTCCGATTCGTCACGTCCGGAAGGTCTGGCGCCGGAATTCGGTCTGTCGGCTCAGGGCTATCGTCTGTCCGACGCTCAGGCCCAGGCCATCCTGGAACTGCGCCTGCAGCGCCTGACCGGGCTGGAGCAGGACAAGATCGTCGGCGAGTACAAGGACGTCATGGCCAAGATCCTCGACCTGCTCGACATCCTGGCCAAGCCGGCGCGCATCACCGAAATCATCGCCGGCGAACTGACCGCCATCCGCGACCAGTTCGGCGACGAGCGCCGCTCGGAGATCGTGCTGCATACGCAGGAGCTGGGCATCGAGGATTTCATCACGCCGATGGACATGGTCGTCACCCTGTCGCACGGCGGCTACGTCAAGGCCCAGCCGCTCGCCGACTATCGCGCCCAGAAGCGTGGCGGGCGCGGCAAGCAGGCGGCGGCGATCAAGGACGAGGATTTCGTCGATCACCTCTTCGTCGCCAATACCCACGACTACATCCTGTGCTTCTCGAATCGCGGCCGCTGCTACTGGCTGAAGGTTTACGAAGCGCCGCAGGGCAGCCGCAACAGCCGCGGCAAGCCGATCGTCAATCTCTTTCCGCTGGAGGAGGGCGAACGGATCAACGCCGTGCTGCCGGTCAAGGAATTCGCCGACGACAAGTACATCTTCATGGCGACCCGC
Source organism: Dechloromonas sp. Dech2017 (assembly GCA_009469585.1). Taxonomy (GTDB): domain Bacteria; phylum Pseudomonadota; class Gammaproteobacteria; order Burkholderiales; family Rhodocyclaceae; genus Azonexus. The sequence continues at coordinate 94,389 of SSXW01000014.1, read as the reverse complement.
GCCGGCACGGTCAAGAAGACGCCGCTGTCCGACTTCTCCAACCCGCGCAAGGCCGGCATCATCGCGGTCGACCTGGTCGACGACGACTACCTGATCGGCGTCGAACTGACCACCGGCCAGAGCGACATCGTGCTCGTCTCCGATGCCGGCAAGGCGGTCTGGTTTGACGAGGAGGATGTCCGGCCGATGGGCCGCGGCGCCCGCGGCGTGCGCGGCATGAAGCTGCAGGACGGCCAGGCGGTGATCTCGCTGCTGGTCGCCGAGGATGACCAGCAGACGGTGCTGGTCGCCACCGAAAACGGCTTTGGCAAGCGCACTGTGCTCGCCGACTTCCGCCATTCCGGGCGTGGCACGCAGGGCGTCAAGGCCATCGCCGATTCCGAGCGCAACGGCGCGGTGATCGGCGCCAAGCTGGTCAACGACGACGACGAGGTGATGCTGATCACCACCGGCGGCGTGTTGATCCGCACCCGCGTTTCGGAAATCCGCGGCATGGGCCGGGCGACCCAGGGCGTCACGCTGATCGCGCTCGACGACGGCGAGAAACTGGCCGGCCTGGAGAAGGTGGCCGAATCGGTCGGTGAGAGCGACGGAGAAACCGAGATCGCTGCGGTCAACCCGGAAAATGGGCAAAATCCGCAAACGACCGAAGGCGGAAAGGAGGCTTGATGACCCGCATCCACAATTTCAGCGCCGGCCCGGCGGCTCTTCCCGAAGAGGTGCTCCAGCAGGCGCAGGCGGAAATGCTCGACTGGCACGGCGCCGGCTGCAGCGTCATGGAAATGAGCCATCGCGGCAAGGAGTTCATGTCCATCCTGGCCCAGGCCGAAGCCGACCTGCGCGAACTGATAGGCATCCCCGAGCAGTACAAGGTGCTTTTCCTGCAGGGGGGCGCGACGCAGCAATTTGCCCAGATCCCGATGAACCTGCTGGCCGGCCGCTCGGCCGACTACATCGTGACCGGCTCGTGGTCGAAGAAGGCGTTCAAGGAAGCCCAGCGCATCGGCAACGTCCGCTGCGCGGCGAGCACCGAGAGCAGCGCCTTCACCCGCCTGCCGGTGGCCGAGGAGATCAAGCTCGACCCGTTTGCTGCCTACCTGCACGTGTGCACCAACGAAACCATCCACGGCGTCGAGATCCCGGCCGAACGGATCGCCGACACCGGCGTGCCGCTGGTCGCCGACATGTCGTCGCATATTCTCTCGCGGCCGGTCAATGTCGAGAAATTCGGCCTGATCTACGCCGGCGCCCAGAAGAACATCGGGCCGTCCGGCCTGACCCTGGTCATCGTCCATCGCGACCTGCTCGGCATGGCGCCGCTGACCATCCCGACGGTCATGGACTACGCGGTGATGGCCGAGAACGGCTCGATGCTCAACACCCCGCCGACCTACGCCATCTACATCGCCGGCCTGGTTTTCCAGTGGCTGAAGCGGCAGGGCGGCCTGCAAGGCATCGCTGCGGTCAACGCCGAAAAAGCCCGAATTTTGTATGCCGCCATCGACGGCTCGGACGGTTTCTACTGCAACCCGGTCGATCCCGATTGCCGCTCGGCGATGAACGTGCCTTTCGTGCTGGCCAATCCCGAGCTCGACGCCGCCTTCCTCGCCGAATCGAAGGCGGCCGGCCTGGCATCGCTGAAGGGCCACAAGTCGGTCGGCGGCATGCGCGCCTCGATCTACAACGCCGTCTCGCTGGAGGCCGTGCAGGCGCTGGTGAGCTTCATGAACGATTTCGCCATGCGTAACGGTTAGTGCGCATGGAAAAATATTTTGAACCGCAGAGACGCAGAGACGCGGAGATGAAAAAATTTCGGTTTTCTCTGTGCCTCTGCGTCTCTGCGGTGAGGTTTTAAGGGATGAGCGACGATCTGCACCAAGCCCTGGCCGGCGTGCGCGCCGAAATCGACGGCATCGACGGCGAGCTGCTGCGCCTCCTCAACGCCCGAGCCCGCTGCGCCCAGAAAGTCGGCGAGATCAAGGCCGAACATGGCGAGGCCGGCCACATCTACCGGCCGGAGCGCGAGGCGCAGGTGCTGCGCCGCCTGCAGGACACCAATCCCGGGCCGCTGCCCGGCGAGAGCATCACCTTCTTCTTCCGCGAAGTGATGTCGGCCTGCCTGTCGCTCGAGCAGCCGCTCGGCATCGCCTTCCTCGGCCCGCTCGGCACCTTTTCCGAATCGGCGGCGACCAAGCATTTCGGCCATGCCGCCCGCCTGCTGCCGCAGGCCTCGATCGACGATGTCTTCCGCGAAGTCGAATCCGGCCACGCCCACTATGCCGTGGTGCCGGTCGAGAATTCGACTGAAGGCGCCGTCGGCCGGACCATGGACCTGCTGCTGGCGACGCCGCTGAAAATCTGCGGCGAAGTGGTGCTGCGCATCCATCAGAACCTGCTGACCCGCGAAAGCGACCTCGGCAAGATCAGCAAGGTCTATTCGCATGCCCAATCGCTGGCCCAGTGCCACGAATGGCTGAACCACAACCTGCCCGGCGTGCCGCGCGTCTCGGTGGCCAGCAACTCGCTGGCCGCGCAGATGGCGGCGGCCGAAGCGGGAGCGGCGGCGATTGCCGGCGAGGCGGCGGCCGAGCATTTTCAACTGCCCAAGCTGGCTGCCAACATCGAGGACGAGCCGAACAACACGACCCGCTTCCTTGTCCTCGGCAAGCACGACGCCGGCCTTTCCGGGCGCGACAAGACCTCGCTGATCATGTCGGCCCCCAACCGCACCGGCGCCCTGCACGAGTTGCTGTTGCCGCTGTCGGCGGCTGGCGTCTCGATGTGCCGGCTGGAGTCGCGGCCGGCCAAGAACGCCTTGTGGGAATACGTGTTCTACGTCGATATCGAAGGCCACCGCGAGGAGCCGGCGATCAAGGCGGCACTCGAACTGCTGGCCGGCAAGGCGGCCTATCTGAAAACCCTGGGTTCCTACCCGGTAGCCGTCTACTGAGGACGCTCGCATGAGCCTTGCCGAACAAGCCCTGTCCTACGTCCGTGCCATTTCGCCCTACCAGCCTGGCAAGCCGATCACCGAACTGGCCCGTGAAATGGGCCTGCCGGTCGAGCGCATCGTCAAGCTGGCTTCCAACGAGAACCCGCTGGGCATGAGCCCGAAGGCGCGGCAGGCCGTCGAAGCGGCGATCGCCGGCATCGAGCGCTATCCCGACCAGTTCGAGCTGATCGCCAAGCTGGCCGGACGCTCGGGCGTCGAGCCCAAGCAGGTGGTGCTCGGCAACGGTTCGAACGACGTGCTCGACCTGGTTGCCCGCGTCTTCCTGGCGCCGGGCCGCTCGGCCGTTTTCGCGCAACACGCCTTCGCCGTCTATCCGCTGGCCACGCTGTCCACCGGCGCCGAATTGATCGCCACGCCGGCTAAAAATTACGGCCACGACCTCGACGCCATGCGCGCCGCCATCCGGCCCGATACGCGCATCGTGTGGATCGCCAACCCGAACAACCCGACCGGCAATTTCCTGCCTTACCCGGAAGTGCGGGCCTTTCTCGAAACGGTGCCGCGGGATGTCGTCGTCGTCCTCGACGAGGCCTACAACGAATACCTGCCGCCGGCCGAGCGGGTCGATACGGCGGCGTGGATCGCCGAGTTCCCCAACCTGGTGGTCACCCGCACCTTCTCCAAGATCTATGGCCTGGCCGGGCTGCGCGTCGGCTACGCGCTCGCTTCGGCGGATGTGGCCGACCTGATGAACCGCGTCCGCCAGCCGTTCAATGTGAACAACCTGGCGCTGGCCGCCGCCGCCGCGGCGCTCGACGACAGCGAGTTCGTCGACGCCAGCTACGAACTGAACCGGCGCGGCATGGCCCAGATCGTCGCCCGGCTGGAGAGCAAGGGGCTGGAATACATTCCGTCCTACGGCAACTTCGTCACCTTCCGGGCCGGCGACGGCGCGGCGGTCAACCGCAAGTTGCTGGAGCAGGGCGTCATCGTCCGCCCGATCGGCGGCTACGGCCTGCCCGAGTGGTTGCGGGTGACGATAGGTAGCGAGCCGGAAAACGCCCGTTTCCTCGAAGCGCTCGAACAGGCGCTCTGACGCCATGGCCGAGTTTGGCAAGATCGTCGTCTTCGGCACCGGCCTGATCGGCGGCTCCTTCGCGCTGGCCCTCAAGGAGGCCGGGGCGGTCGAGGAGGTGGTCGGTTTCGGCCGCACGCCGTCGACGCTGCGCATCGCCCAGGAACTGGGGGTGATCGACCGGGCCGGGATCAATCCGGCCCACGAAATCAACGATGCCGACATCGTGCTGGTGGCGACGCCGGTGGCCCAGATGCCGGAAATCTTCGAGCGCATCGCCCCCTATCTCGGGCCGACCACCATCGTCACCGACGGCGGCTCGACCAAGGGCGACGTCGTCGGCGCGGCGCGCGCCGCCTTCAAGGGACATATCGGCAAGTTCGTCCCGGCCCATCCGATCGCCGGCGCCGAGAACAGCGGGCCCGGGGCGGCGCGCGGGGATCTCTACCGCGGCAAGAAGGTTGTCGTGACGCCCTTGCCGGAGAACAACGACGAGCGCCTCGACCGCATCAAGCGCGCTTGGTCGCTGTGCGGCGCCGACATCTACGAGCTGACCCCGGAAATGCACGACCGCGTCTTCGCCGCCGTCAGCCATCTGCCGCATCTCTTGTCCTACGCGCTGGTGCACGACCTGGCGGTGCGCGAGAACGCCGACCTTTTCTTCACCTTCGCCGCTTCCGGCTTCCGCGACTTCACGCGGATCGCCGCCAGCCACCCGGAAATGTGGCGCGACATCTGTCTCGCCAACCGCGAGGCGCTGCTCGACGAACTGGACAGCTACCGCGCCCAGCTCGACGACCTGCGCGTGGCGCTGGCCGGCGGCGACGGCGAGCGGCTCGAAGAGATCTTCGACATCGCCCGCCAGGCCCGGCGGCGCTGGGCCGGCGAAAACTGAATGTCGCGCCTGTGGCGGGCGCTGCTGCTCGGCCTGGCCATGGCCCTTTCGCCATGGGCGGCGCTGGCCGAGCCGCCGGCCATCCTGCTCGCCAACGTCTATCGCGGGCAAGTCGATCCCTCGCGCTACCTGGCCAGTGAAAAGCTGGATGGGGTCAGGGCCGTCTGGGATGGCCGGACCTTGTCTTTCCGCAGCGGCCAGCCGATCCATGCGCCGGACTGGTTCATCGCCGGCTTGCCGGCGCGGCCGCTCGACGGCGAATTGTGGCTGGGTCGCGGCCAGTTCGATCGGCTGTCCGCCATCGTTCGCCGCGCCACGCCCGACGACGCGGCCTGGCGCGAAGTGCGCTACATGATCTTCGAACTGCCCGGCGCCCCCGGCCCGTTCAGCGAGCGCGCCGAGCAGATCAGGCGCCTGGTGCGCCAGGCCAAGGTGCCCTGGTTATTTGAAATTGAGCAGTTTTTTCCGGTTGACCGCAGCGATCTGCAAAAACGCCTCGATGCAGTCGTCGGGCAGGGCGGCGAGGGACTGATGCTGCACCGGGCAGACGCCCCCTACGAAACGGGGCGTAGCGACGTGCTGCTCAAGGTCAAACCCTGGGATGACGCCGAGGCCGTCGTCGTCGGCCATCAACCGGGGAAGGGGCGGCACGCCGGGGCGCTCGGTGCCCTCCGGGTAAGGCGGCCGGATGGCCGGGAATTCCTGCTCGGCACCGGTTTTTCCGATGCCCAGCGGCGCAACCCGCCGGCCATCGGCAGCACCGTCACCTACCGTTTCCGCGACCTGACCAGCAAGGGCATGCCGCGTTTCGCCAGCTTCCTGCGTATCCGGGATGAATAATCGGAACCGGGTTTTTACCTGATTTGAAACATTTTTCGTCTGCGAAACGCGTGCCGTCCGGGTAAAATGGCAGGCTTGTTCGAGAGGTGATTGGCGAGAAATGATTCTAGTAACGGGCGGAGCGGGGTATATCGGTTCGCATACCTGCGTCGAGTTGCTCGAGGCAGGGCAGGATGTCGTGGTCTTCGATAATTTCTGCAACAGCCATCCGGAAGCCTTGAAGCGGGTCGAGACGATCACCGGCCGCAAGCTCCACCTGGTCGAGGGCGACATCCGCGACCGGGCGGCCCTCGAAGCCGCCATGCGCCGCTTCGACTGCCGCGCCGTCATTCACTTCGCCGGCCTGAAGGCGGTCGGCGAATCGGTCGAACAACCGCTGGCCTACTACGACAACAACGTCGTCGGCACCCTGCGCCTGCTCGAAGCCATGCGCAACTGCGGCCTCAATACCCTGGTCTTCAGCTCCTCGGCCACCGTCTACGGCGACCCGCAGTTCCTGCCGCTGACCGAGGATCATCCGCTATCGGCAACCAATCCCTACGGCCGTACCAAACTGGTCATCGAGGACATGCTGCGCGACCTCTACCGGGCCGAGCCGGCCTGGCGCATCGCCATCCTGCGCTACTTCAACCCGGTCGGCGCCCACGAAAGTGGCCTGATCGGCGAAGACCCGCAAGGCATCCCGAACAACCTGATGCCCTTCGTCGCCCAGGTCGCCGTCGGCCGGCGCGACAAGCTGAACGTCTGGGGCAACGACTACCCGACGCCGGACGGCACTGGGGTGCGCGATTACATTCATGTCGTCGACTTGGCGCAGGGGCACCTGAAAGCACTCGAACGCCTGAACGAAGCGCAATGTTTCGCGGTTAACCTCGGAACTGGGACGGGGTACAGCGTGCTCGAGGTCATCAAGTCGTTCGAAAAGGCGAGTGGAAAGCACGTTTCTTATGACTTTTGCCCCCGCCGTTCTGGCGATATTGCTTCCTGCTACGCCGATCCAGCGTATGCGGCAGCCTTGCTCGGTTGGCGTGCCGAACGTGGAATCGACGCGATGTGCGTCGACGTCTGGCGCTGGCAGAAGGCCAATCCGACCGGGTATGCGAGGGCCTAATCTGGCCGTATGTGGGCGAGGGTATCGGTGATACCCTCGCCCTTTTTGGCGATCCTGCCGGAAACCATTTTCGATTGAATGCATGAGCGAGGACTTATGGGTGTTCCATTTATTGATTTGAAGCGCTTCGAGAGCGGCTTTCTGGATCGCTGGATTGAGAAGGTGACGGCGATGAGCGGGACGGCCAGTTTCATTGGCGGGCCGGAAGTGGCGAAGCTGGAAGCCAGCCTGTCGGAACGTCTGGGCGTTTCCCATACCGTCTCCTGCGCCAACGGCACGGACGCCCTGCAACTGGCGCTGCGTGCGATGGGTGTGGGCGCCGGGGATGTCGTCCTGGTGCCGGACGTCACCTTCTGGGCGACTTTTGAGGCCGTCGTGAACGTCGGCGCCAGCCCGGTCACAGTCGATGTCGATATGACCGATGGTGGTGTCGATCTCGCAGCCTTCGCCAAGGCAATTGACGACCATGCACCCAAGGCGGCGATGGTGGCCCACCTCTATGGTTGGGGCAGCGCCCAGCTGAAGGCGATCCGCCAGCTGTGCCAGGACCGGAAGGTCATGCTGCTCGAAGACGGCGCCCAATGTTACGGCGTCGAATTCGACGGCAAGTCGATTTACCGGGACGCCTACATCTCGACCACCTCCTTCTACCCGGCCAAGGTGCTTGGTGCAGCCGGGGACGGCGGTGCTGTCTTCACCAACGATGCGGCGCTCGCCGACAAGGTCCGCCAGCTCGGCAACCACGGTCGGACGCAACACTACGGCTACGGCAGCGTCGGCTGGAACTCGCGGATGGATTCGCTGCAGGCCGCCTTCGTCAATCTCTCGCTGGATTACATCGAACAACGCCTGGCCTCACGGCGCCAGTCCGCTGACTACTACCGTCAGCATCTGCGTGGGTTGCCGCTGCGCGTCATGGATGCGCCGGCCGGCTATCTTGAAAATGGCTACTGCAACGTCTGCCATCTCGACGCGCCGCGCCGGGGGACGCTGGAAGCGGCCCTGAAAGCCGAAGGCATCGGGTTCGGCAATATCTACCCGGGCGCCATGTCGGCGCAGCCGGGCACCGAAGGCTATCTCCGCGCCGCGGTGACGAATGGCCGGGCTACGGAATACTGCAGCACCGTGCTCAACCTGCCGCTATTCCCCTACATGACCGCGGCCGAACTGGAAACCGTGGTCGCCGTCGTCAAGAAGACGCTTGCCTGAGGAAAGACAACCGATGTCTGACGTATTCATACACCCCACCGCCTCGGTGTCGCCCAAGGCCCAGCTCGGCCAGGGCACCAAGGTCTGGATCAACGTCCAGATTCGCGAGAACGCCGTGATCGGCGAAAACTGCATTGTCTCGAAAGATGTGTATATCGATCACACCGTGACGATCGGTGATCGCTGCAAGATCCAGAACAGCGTCTCGGTCTATCATGGCGTGACCATCGGCAACGACGTCTTCGTCGGGCCGAATGCCTGTTTCACCAATGACCGCGTGCCGCGTGCCTTCAACGCCGACTGGAAGATCACGCCCACCTTCGTCAAGGATGGTGTCAGCATCGGCGCCAATTCGACGCTGATCTGCGGCATCACCGTCGGCGAATACGCGATGGTGGCGGCGGGCAGCGTCGTCACCCGCGATGTCGAACCCTATACCCTCGTGATGGGCAACCCGGCCCGTCCGGTTGCCCGCATCGACAAGGCCGGCAATAAAGTGGAGGAACTCTGATGTCCAGCAAACCCTTACGCGTCGGCCTGTTCGGCCTCGGCAAAATGGGGCGCAATCACTTGCGCGTGTTGTCCATGCTCAAGTCCGTCGAACTGGCCTTGGCCTTTGACGTCGATGCCAATGCGGCGACGCATGCCGCAGCGGTCGGCGTCCCCTTCATCTCCGAGTTGCCGGACGCAAATCTCGATATCGAAGCGGCGGTCGTCTGCACCCCGACCTCGACCCATCCCGAATTCGTCCATGCCCTGCTTGCCCGCGGCGTGCGCAAGCTGTTCATCGAGAAGCCGCTGGCCGATACGCTGGAACGCGCCCAAGGTATCGTCGCGGCCTGCGAAGCGGTCGGCGCGACGCTGCAAGTTGGCTTCATCGAACGCTTCAATACGGCGGTCCAGGAACTGAAGAAGATCACCGATCGCTCGCAGCAGGTGGTCAGCCTTGACCTGACCCGGACCAACCGGGTCAGCTCGCGGATTACAGACGTCGATGTGATCACCGACCTGATGATCCACGATATCGACCTCGCCCTGCATATCAACGGGCCGGTGGTCGATGTTTCGGCGCATGGCTTCTGCGAGGGCGAGATGATCGACCTTGCCTCCGCCTTGCTGACGCACAAGAACGGTCGTTTCTCGCGCATCCAGGCCAGTCGGGTCACTGAAAAGAAAATCCGCATGATCCAGGCAACCTGCCTCGACATGTTTGTCGATTGCGACCTGCTGCGCAAGGAAATCCTGATCAGCCGGCAGTCGGAAACCAAGCAGCCGGATGGCGGCGCCTACGTGATTTCGTCCGCGAACGAGGTGGTCGAGGTTCGCCCGCAGGAAGCGTTGCTCCTCGAACTGCAAGCCTTTGTTGGCGCCTGCCAGGGCCAGGTCGTGCCGGGCTTCCCGGATGCGGCGGCCGGCCTCGATGCGCAAGTGATTTGCCAGAAAATCCGTGAGGCGGTGCTGCGATGACGCTGCGTGCAGGCTTGCGGGGGCAAACCGTCCTCGTGACGGGGGGTGCCGGTTTCATCGGCAGTCACCTGGTGGACCGTTTGCTGGCTGACGGTGCCGCCCATGTGGTGGTGGTCGACAACCTCTTCCTCGGCGATGAAGCGAATTTGCAGGCGGCGCTGGCGACGGGCAAGGCGACCTTCTACCGGGACGACATCGAGTTTGCGACTTCGCTCCAGTACATCTTTGCCAAACATGCGATCGACACGGTGTTCAACTGTGCGACCAAGGCGCTGAATTACTCCTTCCTGAATCCGGCCAACGCCTTCGCGACCAACGCCACTGGCGTCCTCAATCTGCTCGAGTTGCAGCGGGCAGGGCGCTTCAAGACCCTGTGCCACTTCTCGACCTCGGAAGTCTACGGCACAGCCGTCTACGAGCCGATGGACGAGCAGCATCCGCGCAATCCGACCACCACCTACGCTGCCGGCAAGGCGGCCGCCGACATGGCGGTCGAAAGCTACGTCCGCATGTTCGATGTCGACGCCTTCATCGTCCGGCCGTTCAACAACTACGGCCCGCGCCAGAACCACAAGGGCATGCTCGCCGGGATCATCCCGCTGACCGCCTGGCGCCTGCTCAATGGCATCGCGCCGGAGATCCACGGCACCGGCCAGCAAAGCCGCGATTTCATCTACGTCAGCGATACCGTCGATGCCGTGGTCAAGCTCTACGACGTGATGCCGGCCGGCGAGAACATCAATATCTCGACCGACAACCAGATCACCGTCGAGCAGTTGATCCACCGCATCTGCGATTACTTCGGCTACGCCGGCGAGATTCCCCGCAAGGAAGCACGCAAGTCCGACGTGTTGTGCCACAACGCCAGCAATGAACGCGTGCAGAAGCTGATCGACTATCAGCTGACTTCGTTCGATACCGGCCTGGCGCAAACCCTGGCCTGGTATCGCGACACCCTGGGACCGAAGGGAGAGCGCGCGTGATCCGCCTGATTCGCCCCTACATCAGCTTCGAGGAAGTCGAGGCCGATTTCCGCCAGATGTTCGCCGATGGCATGTTTACCCGCGGCCAGCATGTCGAAGGCTTCCGTAAGGAAATCGCCGCCTATTGCGGTGTGCCGCACGCCCATCTGGCCACCTCGGCCACCACGGCACTCAGTGTCTGCCTGAAACTGCTCGGCATCGGCCCGGGCGACGAAGTCGTCGTCTCGGACTTCTCCTTCCCGGCCACTGCCAACGTCGTCGAGGATCTGGGGGCGCGCCCGGTGTTCGCCGACGTGTCGCTCGATACCTACAACATGCTGCCGGCGGCGCTGGAAGCGCGGATTACCGAGCGCACCAAGGCAGTCATCTTTGTCGATGCCTTCGGCAACCCGACCGGCCTGCATGACATCCTCGCCATCTGTCGTGCCCACGGCATCCCACTGATCGAGGATGCCGCCTGCGGCATCGGCAGCAGCGAACGTGGTGTCAAGGTCGGGGGTATCGCCGACCTGACCTGTTTCAGCTTCCATCCGCGCAAGTTGCTAACGACGGGCGAGGGCGGTGCCATCACGATGCAGCGCGACGACTGGTCGGCCTGGTTCGACATCAAACTTAACCACGGCGCCAGTGGCGTGCTGGGTTACGGCCTCGATTTCGTCGAGCAGGGGTACAACTACCGTCTGTCCGAGCCGCAAGCCATCATGGGCCGGGTGCAGTTACGCAAGCTCGATGCCATCGTCGCCGAGCGCAATGAGATTCGTCAGGCCTACATCGACCGCTTGGCCGGGGCTGGTTTCATCGCCCAGGCGCGGGGTAGCGATGTCGTGCATAACGTTCAATCGCTGGTCTTCCGGGTGCCGGCAGGCGTTGACCGGGATGCCCTCATCGGCCGCCTGCGCGAGCAAGGCGTCGAGACCACCATCGGCACCTATTCACTGAGCGGCACGACGTATTACCGCCAGCGCTACGACGATGTGCAATCCAATGCCGTACGCTTGCAGCGCGAGACAATCACGCTGCCCTGCTATGCCGGCATCGACGTGGCGCGGGTGTGCGACGCCATCCTCGCCCGGTGCCGGTCACGCGCATGAATGCCGACGACGCGCGCGTTCGGCGGCTGATCGACGGCTTCTGCGAGCGCCTTGCGCTCGACCTGTCGGGCCTGACCGTCGCCACCGAGGCGGGCAGCGGCCCGTTCCTGTATTCGTCTCTGGCCGCCGCGCTGTCCGGTGCGGCACGCGTCATTGCCGTCGCGCCGGACAGCCGCTATGCCTCCCACCGCGAGATTGCTGTTGCCGTCGGCGCCCGCGCCCGCGCATGGGGCATTGCGGCGGATCGCCTCTCCGTCGTGGCCGCGCGCGACGACGTGCCGGCGGGCATCGACCTGTTCCTGAACCTCGGCTTCCTGCGGCCGCTGGATCGCGCGTTGCTGGCGCGCGGCAGCGCGCGGGCCGCCGTGTCCTACATGTGCGAGGCGTGGGAGTATCGTCCCGGCGACCTCGACCTGGCGTACTGCCGGGAGCGTGGCATTCCCATCGCCGGCGTCAACGAGAACCACGGAGGCTTCGGCGTGTTCGACTCGTGCGGGCAACTGGCGGTGAAGCTGCTGTTCGAGGCGGGCGTGGAAGTGGCCGGTTGCCGCATCGCGGTGTTGGGCGACGACCCGTTCAGCGTCGCCATCGCCGATGCGCTGCGCGCCAACGCCGCCGAACCGGTCCGGGTGCGTACCGGCGCGGAACTCACCGCCAGCCTGCTGGCGTCGCTCGACGCGCTCATCGTCGCCGCCTACTCACCGGCCACGGACCTGCTGGCCGATTGCACGCTGTCGCCGGCGGCCATCGCCGCGCTGAACCCTTCGCTCAGGATCGTTCCGTTCGCCGGCAGCATCGATGTCGACGCCTTCCTCTCGGCCGGCATCCACTGCCACCCAGCCGCGCGGTTGCAGCCGTTCCGCATGGCCCGCACGCTGTCCCACCTCGGGGCGCGCCCGGTCATCGCGCTTCACTCTATGGGTCTGAAGGTTGGCGAGTTGCTGTGTCGCCAGCGCGATGGCGTGCCCGTGCCACCGGCCTTCGCCGGCCTAGTACAACCCATGAGCGACCTGCCCGGATGACGACGAACGAAACGGAAGCCGCCTGCATCGTTGAGCGCGTGGATGCCACGCAATTGGCCGCGTGGGACGCGTTCGTCGCCGAGTCGAACGACGGCACGCTGTTCCACCGCCTGGGCTTCCTGCGCTACCACGGCGCTCGCTTCGCGGGCGCCGAGCACTTCCTGGAAATCCGGCGCAAGCAGCGGCGGATCGGCGTCTGGCCGCTGGCCCTGCTAGAGCGCGACGGACAGATTTGCGCGCTTTCGCCCTACGGCTCGAGCTACGGCGGCCCGGCGCTCGCGGAGCCGCTCGGCCTGTTCGCCTGCCGCGACGTGCTCGGCGCCGTCACCGGTTACGTCGCCGCGCAGGGCGCGCGCGAATTCCGTGTCACGCTGCCGCCGCGCGCCTGCAGCCGTGTCCACTCCGACACCTTCCGCTTCGCGCTGATGGAAGCTGGGTTCCGCTGTACCAACCGCGACATCACCAGCGTAATCCCGGTCGACCCGGCGTTGCCGGAGCACACGCAGCTCGCCGACCACCGTGGCGAGTGGGAACGCCGCGCACGCAAGGCCCGCAAGCTCGGCGTCGAGACGCGGCACGACGTGCCGCTCGACGATTTCTGGGTCACGCTCGAGGCCACCTTCCGCAAGCATGGCCTGAAGCCGACGCACACGCGTGACGAACTGGGCTGGCTCGCGCGCGAACTGCCGGGGCAGGTGTATGCCTCCTGCGCCTACCTCGAGGGCAAGCCGGTCGCCGGCGTCTGCTATTTCGTCCAGAATAGCCGTGTGCTCGGCACGTTCTACCTCTGCCAGGACCCCGAGTACCAGGCGACTCAGGCCCAGTCGGCGCTGCTGCTCGACGGCCTCTCGCACGCCCGCGAACAGGGTTTCGCCTGGATAGACCTCGGCACCGCGTCGGTGGGTATGAAGGCCTACGACCCGATCTTCCGCTTCAAGGAAACGCTCGGCGCGGTCGGCCAGTTCCGCGAGACGTACGTGCTGGCGCTGACAGCATGACGATCACGCTGCTGACAACGCTGGACGAGTACTCGCCGCTGGTGCGTGCCCTGCGTGCCACCGGTCACGTCGACGCGCTCGTCGCCACGCGGGAGTCGGCGGACAGCCTGCGGGATGCGAACGTCGTGATGATCAACTGGCCGTACATCCTGCGGCAGGACTTCATCGACCGGCAGCGCATCGTCCTCAACGTACACAACTCGCTGCTGCCGCGCTACCGCGGCCGTCACGCCTTTACATGGGCCATCCTGAACGGCGAGCGCGAGCTGGGCTTCTCGCTGCACGTGGCGGTGCCGGACATCGACGCGGGCGACGTAGTATCGACGGTCCGCTTCCCGCTCGGCGACGACGAAGACGTGATGACGGCGTTCCGCCGCGGCGAGGAAGCCCTGCTTGCTTGGATGCCGCCGGCTCTCACCGCATGGGTGCGCGGCGAACTCCCGCGTATGCCGCAGGATGCCTCGCAGGCGACCTATTTCCGCAAGCGCAACGACGAGGACAACTGGGTGTCCTCGTTCACCGAAGCGGCCCGCGTTCGCAATCTGGTGCGCGCCGTCGCGCCGCCGTACACGGCAGGTGCCAAGTGCCGCGGCCCGCGCGGCGAGATGCTGCGCATCGCGACCGCGGCTTTTGCCGGCGAGGCCCCGGCCACCGCGCCCGGCACGGTGCTTGCGCGAGACGGTGCTAATGTCACGATTACCTGCGGCGACTGTGCGCTGCGGCTGGTGATCGCCAACGCGGAATCCTTGGGCGACCTGCAACCCGGCGACCAACTTGTCGCGGGGGAGCCTTGACGGCACATACCGTGGAAACCCCGGCCCACAGCACCTTCCGGCTCTCACCCGCAGCTGGCATGTTCCTCGCGCGCGCCGTGCGGGCGCCGCTGTGGTTGCTGGTATCGGCGTTGCTCGCACGCGTGCTCGAGCCGCAGGGGCTCGGCACATGGGCGATGGTTCTCGCGGCGGCGATGCTCGGCAACCAGGTCCTGTTGCTGTGGACGCAATCGATCACGCAGCGCTTCGGCCGTGCCGAATGGCTGGCCTGCGGCCGGCTCGACGAAACTTGGGCAACACGCTGGCCGGCGCTCGTCGCCGGCATGCTCGTTGCCGGCATGCTGGTCGCACTCGCGCCGCTCGACTGGCACATGCGCTTTTACGCGCTGGCCGACGACCATCGCTGGCTCGTCGTTCCCGCTCTGCTCACGCTCTGGTTGATGAGCGAGGCACAGGGCCTGCAACAGGTACGCGAACGTTTCCGGTCGCTCGCCTGGTCGCCGGTTGCTGCCGACCTGCTGATGCTGGCAACGATCGCCCTGCTCGCGCTGCTGTGCGCGGGCAATGCCGGTACCGTGCCCGCGGTGGATACGACCGCTGCGCTGCTGGCGATCGCGCTCGCCGGCGTCATCACGTGGACGGCGTTCCTGGCACGCGAGCTGCGCGACCTGCCCATCGGCTGGCAGCGGCCGGACCGCGAGCGCACGCGCAGCGCGCTGCTGTTCTCCCTGCCGCTGGTTCCCGGCTACAGCATCGGCTATGTGGCGGAATGGTGCGACTACTTCCTGATTGGACACTTCTACGGCGCGCCGGCGGTCGGGCTCTTCCACCCAGCCTACCAGTACATGCTGATCCTGATCGGCATTCCCACAGCCATCACCGCCGTGCTGCTGCCGCAGGTGGTAACCGCCATGGACAACGGCGGTGAGGCCTGCCTGCGCACGCTGGTTACGCGCACGGCGCCGCAGCTGATCGTACTCTGGGCCCTCGGGTCGCTGGTCGTCGTCGCCGTGCTGCCGGAACTGTTCGCTATGCTCACCGGTGACGCCTACCGCGAGAGCCGCACGGTCCTGCAGGTCCTGCTGGTGGCGGTGCCGGGCGCGATCGCCTCGCACGTCTACACGCTCGCGCATTTCGCACAGGGGCGCCTAGTCGCCTCCAACCTCGGCCTGTTCGGCATCAAGCTGGCGGTCAACGCGGGGGTGTCGTTTGCGCTGCTGCCGGCGCTGGGCGTCGTCGGCTCGGCCACCGGCTCGGCAGCGTCCTACCTGATTCTGCAGTGGCTGTTCCTCGCCGACCAGCACCGCCACCTGCAGCTCCCGCTCGGCCACGGGGCTGCCGCCCTAGCGCTCGCGCATCTGGCAGCCATCGGCCTGGCGCTGCTCTACGACACCACCTGGCGGGTAGCCGCGACGCTGCCGGCGGTCGTGCTCATCGGCCTGTGGGCACGGCAGGCCGGGCTCTTTTCAGCTGCCGAGGTATCGGCAATGATGCCGCGCCAACTGGCTCCGCTGCTGCCTTTCGCCACCCGCGTCTTATGCCGAGACGCCTGACACCTGGGAGCCCGCATGCTGTTCGCTATCCTCTTCCTCCTGCCAGCTGCACTGGCCATCCGGCTGGCCCCGGCCCTGCTCGTCCCTCACGGCGCTGGCGTCGACCAGTGGTACTGGAAGACGTACATCGAGACGCTGCGCCGCGACCGCCGCATGCCGGTTAGGATGCCGCAGTTCCTGCTCGACGAAGGGCACTGGTACCCGCCGTTCTTCCCTTGGCTGATGGCGCGGCTGCCGGCGGTTTTCTTCGACCGCTACGGCACCCAGCTCGCGGTGTTCATCGACATGCTGCGCATGGCGCTGCTGGTCGCGGCCACCTGGCTACTGTCCGGCTCGGCCGGCGCAGCACTCGTCGCCGGCGTCGCCTACGCGATCACGCCACTGCTGATCACCTACAACATTCAGCTCAACCCGCGCGGCATGGGCGCGCTGTTCATGGACGCGATGTGGCTATGCGTCGCCGGCCTGCTGCTGCAGGACGCACCCGCCTGGTTCTGGTGTCTGGCCCTGTTCTTCGCCGGCATGGTGCTCGTCACGCACAAGATGGCGATGCAGCTATTCTGGTTCACAGCGCTGGTCGGCAGCGCGCTTACCGCCGACATCCGCTTGGTGCTGCTCGTGCCCGGCAGCGTGGTGGCGGCACTAGTGCTGAGCGGCGGCTTTTATCGCCTGACGATGCGCGCTCACTGGGACACAGTGAAGTTCTGGAGCCGGCACTGGAAAGGCAACGGCGTGCACCCGGTGCTCGAGTCGCCGGTCTACGGCGAGCCCGGCTACGAGTCGCCCGGCAAGTTCTACCGGTGCGGCGCGCGCGCGTCGCTGCGGCGCCTGCAGTTCGTCATCGGCTTCAATCCGTGGATGCCGACGGTCCTCTGTATCGGCGTGCTGGGCGCCTGGCACGGCCACGACTTCACTGTGCTGGAAGCCTGGGCCTTTGCGTGGCTCGCGCTCACGTTCGCGTTTGCACTGCTTACAACGATCGTGCCGACGATGCGCGCGCTCGGGCAGGGCTACCTGTACGGTTATAACGGCAGTTTCCCGGCATCTCTGGCGCTGGGCCTGATCTGGGAGAGCCTGGGCGACACCTGGTACTGGCAACTGGGCGCGCTGGCCACCGTCGTCGCCTGCCTCGTGGCGCTTGCCGCGTATTTCCGTGCGCTGCGCGCCAGCCGCACAATGAAGATCGATGTGCACCTCGACGCCGCCATGCAGCGGCTGGCCATGCTGCCGCGCGGCGCCGTGATGTGCCTGCCGCAGCACTGGCACGACGCGGTCGCCTACCGCGCGCAACAGCCGGTGCTCTTCGGCGGGCACGGGTACGGCTACCACCTGCTGGAACCGGTGTTCCCAGTCCTGCGCCTGCCGGTGCGCGAGATCGTCGCGCGCTACGGGATCCGCTACCTGCTAACGTTCGAGAACTACCTGCCGCAGCGCTTCCTCGACGAACTGCCGCCAGCCGATATCGAGACGTTCGGCGACTACCGCCTATACCGCTTCACAGGGCCGATGCCATGACCCGTTCCCGCCTCTGCTTCGTCACCGCCGTGCCCATGACCGTCACGGCGTTCCTCAATACGCACATCCAGCGGCTGGACGACGACTTCGAGATATTCGTAGTGTCGGACTTCTCGGGCGGCACCGCCGGCGTGTCGCCGCGCGCGACGCACATCCATGCGCCGATCGCGCGCGACATCTCTCCGCTGCGCGATCTCGCAGGCCTGTGGGCGCTGCTCGGGATTTTCCGCCAGCACCGTTTCGACATCGTCCTGTCGGTGACGCCGAAAGCCGGCCTGCTGGCCATGATGGCAGGTTTTCTGGCGCGGGTGCCGTGCCGGATCCACTGGTTTACGGGGCAGGTGTGGGTGACGCGCCAAGGATTGGGGCGTCGGATTCTGAAAGCGGCCGACCGGCTGATTGCTGCGCTGGCAACCTCCCTGCTGGCGGACAGCCCCTCGCAGCGCGATTTTCTGGTCGAGCAAGGCGTGGTTCGAGCAGACAAGATTTCGGTCATTGCCGATGGTTCGATTTGCGGGGTCGATAGCGAGCGCTTTTGCCCTAACGAGGTGGCAAGCCAGCAGGTTCGGGCGTCCTTTGGCATTCCGCCGGAAGCGACGGTTGTCCTTTACCTCGGGCGCCTGAATGTCGACAAGGGCTTACGCGAACTGGCCGGCGCGATGAAGACGCTGGGAGAGCGCTTCGCCACGGTCCATTGGCTGTTCGTTGGTCCGGACGAAGGCGAGATGGCCGAGGGGCTGCGCCGTGCGGCGGGCAGTTTTCCCGATCGCGTCCATTTTCAGGGATTTACGGCGCAACCCGAGCAGTTTATGGCGGCCGCTGACCTGTTTTGTTTGCCAAGTTATCGGGAAGGCTTTGGCAGTTCGATTCTCGAAGCGGCGGCAGTGGGTATCCCCGGCGTGGCAACCCGGATTTATGGCCTGACCGATGCCGTCGAGGCGGGCGTCACTGGCCTGCTGGTGCCGCCCCGCGATGTTGGTGCGCTGACGACCGCCCTGGCGGATTTGCTTGAGGATGGCACGCGCCGGAAGCTGATGGGCAAGGCCGCCCGGCAGCGGGCTGTCGAACGTTTCGGTGCCGCGCGCATTGTCGAGGGGTTGGTGGCCTTTCTGGCGGGGCGGCCAGAGCGGAGATCCGAATGATCAAGCGACTCTTCGATGTGCTGCTCAGTGCGAGCCTGTTGCTGCTGCTGGCGCCGGTCTTGCTGGTGACGGCGCTCCTCGTTCGCCGCTGGCTGGGGGCGCCGGTGCTGTTTACCCAGGTTCGTCCGGGCTTGTACGGTCAACCGTTTAGAATGGTCAAATTTCGAACGATGACTGATGCGCGGGATACGACTGGTAAGCTGCTGCCGGACGCCGAGCGACTGACCCGGTTCGGCCGTTTTTTGCGCAGCACCAGCCTGGATGAATTGCCGGAGCTGTTCAACGTCCTGAAGGGCGAGATGAGCCTGGTTGGGCCGCGCCCCCTGTTGATGGAGTATCTGCCCCTGTATTCCGAGACGCAGCGGCGTCGGCACGAGGTGCGTCCGGGTATTACCGGCTGGGCGCAGGTCAATGGGCGCAATGCGGTGGGCTGGGACGAGCGCTTCCGGCTCGACGTCTGGTATGTCGATCACCGCTCTTTGTGGCTCGATCTGCGGATTTTGTGGATGACCGTGAAAAAAGTATTGGTCCGCGAGGGCATCAGCGCCCAAGGCGAGGCGACGATGGCGAAATTCACCGGGAGCGAGCGGCGATGAGCGAGGCCGTGTTCGGTGTCTTTGGTGCGAGCGGCTGTGGCCGCGGCATCATGCCGCTGGCACGCCAGCAACTCGCCGCAGCCGGGAGTGCGGGGGCGCAACTGGTGTTTGTCGACGACGCGCCGCAAGCAGAGGCAATCAACGGCCACCGCATCCTGCGCTATGACGAGTTTTTGGCGATACCCGCTGAGCAGCGTTGGCTGGCCGTCGCGGTCGCCAACAGCCGGGTACGTGAACGCATTGCCGGGCGGATGGCGGCCGATGGTATCCAGCCATGGAGCGTGGTTTCGAATCAGGGGGTCATCATGGACGATGTGATGTTGGGCGAAGGCGCCTTGCTCTCGCCCTTCACCTGCCTGACCTCGAATATCCGGATTGGCCGGTATTTCCATGGCAACTTGTACAGCTATGTCGAGCACGACTGCGTCATCGGCGATTTCGTAACCTTTGCACCCGGCGTTCAATGCAATGGCAACGTCTGGATCGGCGATCACGCCTACATCGGGGCGGGCGCCGTCATTCGCCAGGGTCTTCCCGGGAAGCCATTGCGCATTGGCGCAGGGGCGGTGATCGGTATGGGCGCCATCGTGACCCGGGATGTGCCGGCCGGGGCGACCGTCGTCGGCAACCCGGCGCGCCCGATGTTGAAGCGGAGTTTGGACGGATGTTGAATACCCCCTTTTCCCCCTGGCCCAGTTTTTCCGAGGAGGAGGCCAACGCGGCGCGGGACGTCATTTTGTCCAATCGGGTCAACTACTGGACCGGTGAGCACTGTCGCCTGTTCGAGCAGGAGTTTGCGGCGTGGGCGGGATGTGCTCATGCGGTGGCTTTGGCGAACGGGACGGTGGCCCTCGATGTCGCCCTCAAGGTTCTGGCGATTGGCCCGGGTGATGAAGTCATCGTGACGCCGCGGACTTTCCTGGCCTCCGCGTCTTCAATCGTCAATGCGGGGGCGATTCCGGTCTTTGCCGATGTCGATCCGGATTCACAAAACATCACGGCAGAAACCCTTCGGCAAGTTCTGACGCCGCGAACGCGCGGCATCATCTGCGTCCATCTCGCCGGCTGGCCGTGCGACATGGACCCCATCATGGCATTGGCCAACGCGCATGGACTGAAAGTGATCGAGGATTGCGCGCAGGCGCATGGCGCCCGCTACAAAGGGCGGCCGGTCGGCGGCCTGGGCCATATCGGTGCCTGGTCCTTCTGCCAGGACAAGATCATGACGACGGGCGGCGAGGGTGGCATGGTGACGACCAACGATCCGAACCTCTGGTCGGCGATGTGGTCGTTCAAAGATCATGGCAAGAGTTGGGATGCCGTCTATCAACGTGAACACCCGCCTGGTTTCCGTTGGCTACATGAAAGCTTTGGTACCAACTGGCGGATGATCGAGGTGCAGGCCGCTATCGGGCGCATCCAGCTAGCGCGCATGGCAGACTGGCACCGCGCCCGCCTGGACAATGCCCACCGTATCTGGGCGACAGCGCAGCAGATTGGCGCCTTGCGGGTTCCACTGCCGGATGCTCAGATTGCGCATGCCGCATACAAATGCTACGTGTTCGTACGCCCGGAACACCTGCGTGTGGATTGGGGACGGGATCGGATCATCGAGGCCATCAATGCCGAGGGCGTTCCCTGCTACGCCGGGTCGTGCTCGGAGATTTACTTGGAAAAAGCCTTCGATGGTACCGGTTGGCGTCCGGAAGAACGCTTGCCCGTCGCCCGCGAACTTGGCGAAAATAGCCTGATGTTCCTCGTCCATCCGACCCTGAAGCCGGCGGAAATCGCCAAAACCTGCGAGGTCCTGGCCTCGGTCATGGCCCAGGCATCCGCCTGATGGTTCGACGGCCTCCTTAATACTGATTTGTTCAATCGCCTGTTTATGCCGAATCACCGCACCCTGGCTGCCTTCCTCCACGATCTGGTCGTGACCAGTATCGCCTGGCTGTTGGCCTATGCCTTGCGCTTCAACTTTGATGTGCCGGCCGATTACGGGCAGCAGGCCTGGCAGGCCCTACTCTGGGTCGTGCCGACCTTCGCCGCACTGTTCTATCTTTTTGGCCTGTATCGCGGCATCTGGCGCTTTGCCAGCCTCTCGGACCTGCAAAATCTGCTGGCCGCCGTCGCGGTTGGCGCCTTGGCGACCGGCTGTCTGGTGGTGCTGTTTGGCATCCCGCTGGTGCCACGCTCGGTTTTGATCCTGCATCCGATGTTGCTGGCACTCCTGATGGGGGGCAGCCGGTTTGCCTATCGTAGCTGGAAGGAACATCGCCTGTATGGTCCGGCCAAGATGCGGGGTAACCCGGTGCTGATCGTCGGCGCCGGCGAGGCGGCGGATTCGCTGCTGCGGGAAATCCACCGCAGCGGCCAGTGGTATGCGGTGGCGATTTTGGATGATAGTCCCGAGAAAAGCGGCCGACGACTGCGCGGCTTGCCGATCGTCTCAGGGCTGGACAATATCGATGCGGTGGCCAAGCGCCTGGGCGCACAGCACGCCATCATCGCCATGCCCGGCGCCAAACCGGTTCAACGGCGGCGCGCCACGGAACTGGCAGCGGCGGCCGGATTGACGGTGCTGACCGTGCCCTCCTACGACGATCTGCTCTCGGGCCGTTTGTCGGTGTCGAACATCCGGAAGGTTGAACTGGAGGATTTGCTCGGTCGTGAATCGGTCAGCCTCGATGACCAAGGCTTGCGAGGTTTGCTGGCCGGCCGGGTCGTCCTGGTCAGCGGTGCAGGAGGGTCCATCGGCTCCGAACTGTGCCGGCAGATTGCCCGCTTTGGTCCGGCGCGGCTGGTGTTGGTCGACTCGTCGGAATTTGCGCTGTATCAGATCGACGAGGAGTTGGGCGGCGCTTTCCCGGGCCTGGCGCGTCGTTGCTGGGCGTCGGATGTGCGCGATGCGGCGCGCGTCGATGAGGTCTTTGCCGCCGAACAGCCCGCAGTGATTTTTCATGCCGCGGCCTATAAGCATGTGCCGCTAATGGAGGACGTCAATGCCTGGCAGGCAGTACGGACCAATGCATTGGGTACGCTGACCATGGCGAATGCCGCCTGCCAGAATGGCGTCGATAAATTCGTGCTGATTTCGACTGATAAGGCTGTCAATCCGACAAATGTCATGGGTGCGACCAAGCGTTTGGCAGAACGGCTGAGTCTGACGGTCAACGCAAAAAGCCGCACAAAAATTGTTACTGTTCGCTTCGGCAATGTACTCGGCAGCAATGGCAGCGTCATCCCGAAATTCCGCGAGCAGATCGCCAAGGGCGGCCCGATCACCGTCACCCACCCGGATATCGTCCGCTACTTCATGACCATCCCCGAGGCAGCGCAACTGGTGTTGCAGGCCGGATGCATGGGGCAGGGCGGCGAAATATTTGTGCTGGACATGGGCGAGCCGGTCAAAATCTTCGATCTAGCGCGCGACATGGTTCGGCTTTCTGGTTTCGGTGACGACGATATTCGCATCGAGTTCACCGGGCTGCGGCCGGGCGAGAAGCTCTACGAGGAGTTGTTGGCTGACGGCGAGACAACGCTGCCGACGCCGCATCCCAAGCTGCGCATTGCCCGCCTGTCCGATGCGCTGGCGGCCGAGGAGTACGCTGAACTGGTCGATTGGCTGAGCGCCGGGGTGCGGCCCAGCGCCGAGGTCAAGCAGGGCCTGCGCCGTTTCGTGCCCGAGTACGTTAGCGGCCCGACGGCCTGAGTTCGGCCGGAGGACTTCGGTCTTGGCGCCGGCAAGGGTACACTGCCGGTTTTCCCAGCATCCTGCCGATCATGGAATTTCTCGACCTGCCCCAGTTCTTGTCCGCTGCCGGAACCGTCTGCCTGCCCGGTTCAAAGAGCATTTCCAACCGCGTCCTGCTGCTCGCCGCGCTTGCCGACGGCGAGACCGAGGTGCGTGACCTGCTCGCCTCCGACGACACGGCGCGCATGCTCGAAGCGCTGCAGGCGCTCGGTGTCGGCGTCACCGCGCTGGGCGGCGAGAGCTGGAAGATCGCCGGCTGCGGTGGCCGTTTCCCGGTCAAGCAGGCCGAACTCTTCCTCGGCAACGCCGGCACCGCTTTTCGGCCGTTGACCGCGGCGCTGGCGCTGGCGCTGGCCGGCGGCGATTACATTCTGAAGGGCGTCGCCCGCATGCACGAGCGGCCGATCGGCGATCTGGTCGAAGGCCTGCGCCAGCTCGGTGCCGACGTCACTTACCTTGGCAACGACGGCTACCCGCCGCTGCATCTCAAGCCGGCGACCATCCGGCCGGGCGGCAGCGTCCAGGTTCGCGGCGACGTTTCCAGCCAGTTCCTCACCGGCCTCCTGATGGCCCTGCCGCTGACCGGCGAAACCGTCACGGTCGACGTCGTCGGCGAGCTGATTTCCAAGCCCTACATCGAGATCACGCTGGCCACCATGGCCCGCTTCGGCGTCGTCGTCGAGCGCCAGGGCTGGCAGCGCTTCACCGTCAAGGCCGGCAGCCGCTACGTCTCGCCCGGCGTCATCTACGTCGAGGGCGACGCCTCGTCGGCCTCCTACTTCCTGGCGCTCGGCGCGATTGGTGGTGGTCCGCAGCGCGTCGAAGGCGTCGGCCGCGATTCGATCCAGGGCGACGTCAAGTTTGCCGAAGCGCTGGCCAAAATGGGCGCGCAGATCGACATGGGGCCGAACTGGATGGAAGCGCGCGCACCGGAGTCCGGGCTGGTCGCCGTCGACCTCGACTGCAACCACATTCCCGATGCGGCGATGACGCTGGCCACCGCCGCGCTGTTCGCCAAGGGCACGACAACCTTGCGCAACATCGCCAGCTGGCGGGTCAAGGAAACCGATCGCATCGTCGCCATGGCCACCGAACTGCGCAAGCTGGGTGCCGTGGTCGAGGAAGGCGACGATTTCATCCGTGTCACGCCGGCCGCCCTCAAGCCGGCCGCCATCGATACCTACGACGACCACCGCATCGCCATGTGCTTCTCGCTGGCCGCCTTCGGCACGCCGCTGCGCATCAACGACCCGAAGTGCGTGGCCAAGACTTTCCCCGATTACTTCGATCGATTCGCTGCGGTGACCAAGGCCGCTCCGGTCATCGCCATCGACGGCCCGTCGGCTTCCGGCAAGGGGACGGTGGCGGCCCGGGTGGCCGGGGTGCTCGGCTTCGACTATCTCGATTCCGGGTCGCTTTACCGGTTGACCGCGCTGGCCGCCCGTCGGACCGGTGTCGATTGGGCCGACGAGGCCGGCGTGGCGGCGCTGGCTGCGGCGCTCGACGTCAGGTTTGCCGATGGCGAAATCTTTTTGCGTGGGCAAGCCGCAGGCGATGCCATCCGCACCGAGGAAATGTCGGCGGGAGCCTCGATCGTCGCCGCCCTGCCGGCTGTCCGCGAGGCGCTGCTTTTCCGCCAGCGGGCGTTCAACCGGTGCCCCGGGCTGGTCGGCGACGGGCGCGACATGGGGTCGGTGGTCTTCCCGCGCGCCCGGCTCAAGGTTTTCCTGACGGCCAGCGCCGAAGTGCGCGCCGAGCGCCGTTATAAGCAGTTGATCGAAAAAGGATTATCTGCTAACCTCGACGCCCTTCTGCTGGACTTGAAGCAACGTGATGAGCGCGATTCGCAGCGCAGCGTCGCGCCGCTCCGGCAGGAGGCCGATGCCCGGCTGCTCGACACCACGCATCTCACCATCGAACAGGCGGTGAACCAGGTGCTGGAATGGAGCCGGGAGGCGTTGTAGCAAGGCGTTGCCGGCCGGGTGGCCGGTGACATGTTTTAAACCCTAACCCGCTGTGGATCTTGCGATTCGCGGCATGAAAGTTCTCTCCGTCAATGGAATCTTTTGCTCAACTATTTGAAGAATCCCTGGCTCGCCAGGAAATGCGTCAAGGCGAAGTCATCACCGCTGAAGTGGTGCTCATCGATCACAACTTCGTTGTGGTTAATGCCGGCCTGAAATCGGAATCCTATGTTCCGCTCGAAGAATTCCTGAGCGATCAGGGCGAACTCGAGGTCAAGGTGGGCGATTTCGTCCAGGTGGCCATCGAGATGCTGGAAGACGGCTACGGCGCCACCCGCCTGTCACGCGATCGCGCCAAGCGCATCGCCGCCTGGAACTTCCTGGAGCAGGCCCTGAACGACAACACCCTGGTCACCGGCACCATCACCGGCAAGGTCAAGGGCGGCCTCACCGTCATGTCCAACGGCGTCCGTGCCTTCCTGCCGGGCTCGCTGGTCGACATGCGTCCGGTCAAGGACACCACGCCGTACGAAGGCAAGACCCTCGAATTCAAGGTCATCAAGCTCGACCGCAAGCGCAACAACGTCGTCATGTCGCGTCGCGCCGTGCTCGAAGCCACCGCCGACAAGGATCGCGAAAAGCTGCTCGAGAACCTCAAGGAAGGTTCCGTCGTCAAGGGCATCGTCAAGAACATCACCGACTACGGCGCCTTCGTCGACCTCGGCGGTATCGATGGCCTGCTGCACATCACCGACCTGGCCTGGCGCCGTGTCCGTCACCCGAGCGAAGTGCTCAACGTCGGTGACGAGGTGACCGCCAAGATTCTCAAGTTCGACGCCGAGAAGAACCGCGTCTCCCTGGGTATGAAGCAACTGGGCGACGACCCGTGGGTCGGCATCGCCCGCCGCTACCCGTCCGGCACCCGCCTGTTCGGCAAGGTCACCAACCTGACCGACTACGGTTCCTTCGTCGAGATCGAACAGGGCATCGAAGGCCTGGTTCACGTCTCCGAAATGGACTGGACCAACAAGAACGTCCATCCGTCCAAGGTTGTCCAGCTCGGCGACGAAGTCGAGGTCATGATCCTCGAGATCGACGAAGAGCGTCGCCGCATCTCCCTCGGCATGAAGCAGTGCAAGCCGAATCCGTGGGATGACTTCGCCATGAATCACAAGAAGGGCGACAAGGTCAAGGGTGCCATCAAGTCGATCACCGACTTCGGCATCTTCATCGGCCTGCCCGGCGGCATCGACGGCCTGGTGCACCTGTCCGACCTGTCCTGGTCGGCCTCGGGCGAGGAAGCCATCCGCAACTTCAAGAAGGGCGATGAAGTCGAGGCCGTCGTGCTCGGCATCGACGTCGAGAAGGAGCGCATCTCCCTCGGCATCAAGCAGATGGAAGGCGACCCGTACACCAACTTCATCGCCACCCACGAGAAGAACAGCATCGTCAGCGCCACCGTCAAGTCGGTCGACGCCCGCGGCGCCGTGATGACTCTGGATGGCGAGAACGAAGGCTACCTGCGCGCTTCCGAGTTCTCCCGCGATCGTATCGAAGACCTGTCGCAGCACCTCAAGGTCGGCGATGTGGTCGAGGCGATGATCATCAACGTCGATCGCAAGACCCGCGGTATCAACCTGTCGATCAAGGCCAAGGACAGTGCCGAACAGAACGAAGCCATGCAGAAGCTTTCTGCCGAGTCTTCCGCTGCTGCTTCCGGTACGACCAACCTTGGTGCCCTGCTGAAGGCAAAGTTCAACCAGCAAGGCTGATAAGGCGGCAATAGCATGACCAAATCCGAGCTCATCGCCCAACTGGCAGAGCGTTTTCCGCAGTTGGTGGCGAAGGATGCTGATTTTGCGGTCAAGATGATTCTCGATGCGATGTCCGAAGCACTTGTGCGCGGCGATCGCATCGAGATCCGCGGATTCGGCAGCTTTGCTCTCAACTACCGCCCGCCGCGCGTTGGGCGTAACCCCAAGTCGGGGGAAAAGGTCAGCGTGCCGGCCAAGTGGGTTCCCCATTTCAAGGCCGGCAAGGAACTGCGAGAACGGGTCGATCAGGCGATCTGAAGCCGGGTTCGAACCGATGTGGTAGATTTGGGGCGGTGAATGATTTCACTGCCCCTTTTTATTGAAATCCATGACAGCACTGACTTGGTTGGCCCGACTGATCGTCTTCGCAATACTTGTCGTATTTGCCCTGCAAAACACTGATCCGGTCAGCCTGCGCTTCCTGCCGGACATGCAGTGGCAGGCCCCTCTGGTGATGACCCTGCTGGTGTTTTTTGCCGCCGGTGTGTTGTTGGGTGTGCTTTCCCTGCTCGGCCTGGTTTTTCGTCAGCGGCGGGAGATTGCCTGCCTGAAGCGTCCGGCTGATCGCCCGGCAGCCCAAACCGAATTGCCGCCAGTCGTATGAACGAATTTCTCGATTACTGGCAACTGCTGCTCATCCCGCTTTTCTTTGGCCTGGGTTGGGCCGCTGCCCGCGTCGACATTCGCCAGGTCGTCCACGAGTCGCGCGCCTTGCCGCGCTCTTATTTCCAGGGGCTGAATTTCCTGCTCAACGAGCAGCCGGACAAGGCCATCGACTCCTTTCTCGAAGTCGCCAAGGTCGACCTGCAGACCGTTGAGTTGCATTTCGCGCTGGGCAACCTGTTCCGGCGGCGTGGCGAAACCGAACGGGCCATTCGCATGCATCAGAATCTGGTCGATCTGCCCGATCTCGACGACCAGGTCCGCCTGCAGGCCCTGACCGAACTGGGCCAGGATTACCTGAAGGCCGGGCTGCTCGACCGGGCCGAGGACATTTTCAACAAGCTGCTGGGCACCGCCTGCGAGGAAGAGGCTAAGCGCAACCTGCTGGAGATCTATCAGGTCGGCAAGGAATGGTTGAAAGCCATCGAGATCGCCCGGGAATTGCCCGACGTCGCCTCGCACCTGGAGATTGCCGAGTATTACTGCGAGCTGGCCGCCAGCGAGATCATGCGCTCGCGCCCGGATAGCGCCCGCGGCTATCTCGAGCAGGCGACGCTGCGCAACCGCAAGTGCGTCCGGGCCAGTCTGTTGCACGGCGACCTGCTGCTGCAGGAAGGCAACGTGGCCGGCGCCATCGAGTCGTGGCAGCGCATCGAGCAGCAGGATCCGGCCTATCTGGCGCTGGTCGCCCAGCGCCTGCTCGACGCCTATCGCCGGCTCGACCAGCCCAGTGCCGCCATCGCGCTGCTCAGCGGTTATCTGGAGTGCTATCCGTCGCTCGACATGCTCGAGGTCGTCTATCAGCTGGTCCTCGAGAACGACGGGGTCGATGCCGCCTACCGGCTGGTGCGCGGTGAAATCCAGCGCAACCCGACCCTGCTCGGCCTGGAAAAGCTGATGAGCGCCCGTTTGCCGCTGGTCGCGCCGGACGTGCGCGCCGATGTCGAACTGGCCCGCACCATCATCCAGGGTTATACCAAACGCTTGTCACGTTATCGATGCGATAATTGTGGTTTCAAGGCCCGCCAGTTCTACTGGCGCTGCCCGGCCTGCGGCGGCTGGGAAACCTCTTCTCCGCGGCGCAGCGAAGAATTCGATCAATCCCTGTAGGAAGCTTTATGAAAATTACCGTTGTCGGTACGGGCTATGTCGGGCTGGTCAGTGGCACCTGCCTGGCCGAGGTGGGCAACGACGTTCTGTGTCTGGACGTCGATCCGGAAAAGATCCGCATCCTCGAAGAAGGCGGCATCCCCATCTACGAACCGGGCTTGCAGGAAATGGTCAGGCGCAATGTCGCCGCCGGCCGCCTGCATTTCACCACCGACGTGGCGCGCGCCGTCGAGCACGGCACCATCCAGTTCATCGCCGTCGGCACGCCGCCCGACGAGGACGGTTCGGCCGACCTGCAGTATGTGCTGGCCGCGGCGCGCAACATCGGCCGCCTGATGACCGGCTACAAGGTCATCGTCGACAAGAGCACGGTGCCGGTCGGCACCGGCGCCAAGGTCAAGGCCGCGGTGGCCGACGAGTTGGCCCGGCGCGACGCCGATCTGCCTTTCAGCGTCGTCTCCAACCCCGAGTTTCTCAAGGAAGGGGCGGCGGTCGAGGATTTCATGCGGCCGGACCGCATCGTCGTCGGCGCCGAGGACGATCAGGCCATCCACCTGATGCGTACGCTTTACGCGCCCTTCCAGCGCAACCACGAACGCATCATCGTCACCGACGTGAAAAGCGCCGAGCTGACCAAGTATGCCGCCAACGCCATGCTGGCGACGCGCATCAGCTTCATGAACGAACTGGCCAACCTGGCCGAGGTGCTCGGGGCCGACATCGAGATGGTCCGCCAGGGTATCGGCTCCGATCCGCGCATCGGCTATCACTTCCTGTACCCGGGTTGCGGCTACGGCGGCTCCTGCTTCCCCAAGGACGTCAAGGCGCTGATCAAGACCGCCGAGGACGACGCCGAGATCACCCTCAAGGTGCTGACCGCCGTCGAGGAAGCCAACGATGCCCAGAAACACCTGCTCGGCAAGAAGCTCAAGGCCCGTTTCGGCAGCCTCGAGGGCAAGCATTTCGCACTGTGGGGGCTGGCTTTCAAGCCCAATACCGACGACATGCGCGAGGCGCCCAGCCGCGAGCTGATCGCCGACCTGTTCGCCGCCGGGGCCACGGTAACCGCCTACGATCCGGTGGCGATGCACGAGACGCAGCGCATCTTCGGCGACGAGCCGCGCCTGCGCTACGCCGACAGCCCGATGGCGGCGCTCGACGGGGCCGACGCCCTGGTCATCGTCACCGAGTGGAAGGAATTCCGCAGCCCGGATTTTGCGGCCATCAAGAACGCCCTCAAGCAGCCGGTCATCGTCGATGGCCGCAATCTCTACGATCCGAAGTTCGTGCGCGGTCTGGGCATCGACTACTTGGCGATCGGACGCTAGATGACGGGCGGCAGCATGCTCGAGAAGCTGACGCAGGTGCGCCTGCTGGTGGTCGGCGACGTCATGCTCGATCGCTACTGGTTCGGTGAGGTCAGCCGGATTTCGCCGGAGGCCCCGGTGCCGGTGGTCAAGGTCGCGCGCATGGAGGAACGCCTGGGCGGGGCGGCCAACGTCGCCCGCAATGCTGCGGCGCTGGGGGCGACGACGGCGCTGCTCTCGGTGGTCGGCGACGACGACGCCGGGCGCAGCCTGGCCCGGATGCTGGAAGAGGGTGAAATTTCGGCCAATTTGCACGTCGACCGCGAGATCGACACGACGGTCAAGCTGCGCGTCATCGGCCGCCAGCAGCAGTTGCTGCGTATCGATTTCGAGACGACGCCGTCGCACGAAATCCTGCAGGCCAAGCTGGCCGATTTCGCGCAGCGGGTCGCCGAGTCGGATGTCGTGATCCTCTCCGATTACGGCAAGGGCGGGCTGACCCACATCGCCGAGATGATCCGCATCGCCCGCCAGGCCAACAAGCCGGTGCTGGTCGACCCGAAGGGCGACGACTATGCGCGCTATGCCGGGGCGACGGTGATCACGCCGAATCGCTCCGAATTGCGTGAAGTGGTCGGGCGCTGGTCGTCGGAAGACGAGTTGCGTGCCAAGGCCCGCAAGCTACGCGGCGAGCTCGGCCTGGAAGCCCTGCTGGTGACGCGCAGCGAGGAGGGCATGACGCTGTTCGCCGACGGTGAAAGCTATCATCAGGCGGCCCACGCGCTGGAAGTCTTCGACGTCTCGGGGGCCGGCGACACCGTCATCGCCACGCTGGCCGTCATGCTGGCGGCCGGTGCCGACTGGGCCGAAGCCATCCGCGTCGCCAACATCGCTGCCGGCATCGTCGTCGGCAAGCTGGGAACCGCTGTCGTCAGCCGCCAGGAACTGGCGGCCGCTTTGTAAGGAAAAGCCATGTATACCGTCGTTACCGGCGCCGCCGGATTCATCGGGTCGAACATCGTCAAGGCGCTCAACGAGCGCGGCGGGACCAGGATCATCGCCGTCGACAACCTGACCAGGGCCGACAAGTTCAGGAACCTGGTCGATTGCGAGATTGCCGACTACCTCGACAAGAACGACTTCATCGAGCGCATCCAGGCCGGCCATTTCGACGGCGAGATCGAGGCCATCTTCCATGAAGGCGCCTGCTCCGACACCATGGAGACCGACGGCCGCTACATGATGGAGAACAATTTTCGTTATTCCTCCATCCTGCTCGACTGGTGCCTTGATCAGGATGTCCAGTTCCTCTACGCGTCGAGTGCGGCAACCTACGGGGCGAGCAGCGTGTTCAAGGAGGAGCGGCAGTACGAGGGGCCGCTCAACGTGTACGGCTACTCGAAATTCCTGTTCGACCAGATCGTGCGCCAGAAGCTGGCCCAGAATCCGTCGTCGCAGGTCGTCGGCTTCCGCTACTTCAACGTCTATGGCCCGCGCGAAACGCACAAGGGGCGGATGGCCTCGGTCGCCTTCCACAACTACAACCAGTTCAAGGCCGAGGGCAAGGTGAAGCTGTTCGAGGCTTCGCACGGCTATGAGAATGGCGGCCAGATGCGGGATTTCGTCTTTGTCGGCGATGTCGCCAAGGTCAATCTGTTCTTCCTCGACCATCCGGAAAAGTCAGGCATTTTCAACCTCGGTTCGGGGCGGGCGCAGAGCTTCAACGATGTGGCGGTTGCTGCGGTCAACGGCTGCCGCCGGGCAAAAAACGAAAGCCCGCTCGGCCTCGCCGAGTTGCGGGCACAGGGCTTGCTGGAATACGTCGCCTTCCCCGAGGCCCTCAAAGGCAAGTACCAGGCATACACCCAGGCCGACCTGACCCGCCTGCGCGATGCCGGCTACGATGCGGCGATGGCCACGGTCGAGGAGGGCGTTTCCCAATACATCGCGTGGCTTCATGAAAATGTATAAAACCCTGCAGGATTTTGTCGGCAATACGCCGCTGGTGCGTCTGGTCCGCATCCCGGGCGCCGACAACGACAAGCGCAACAACGTCATCCTGGCCAAGCTGGAGGGCAACAACCCGGCCGGTTCGGTCAAGGACAGGCCGGCCCTGTCGATGATCATCCATGCCGAGGCGCGGGGCGACATCAAGCCGGGCGACACGCTGATCGAAGCGACCTCCGGCAACACCGGCATCGCCCTGGCCATGGCGGCGGCCATCAAGGGCTACCGGATGATCCTGGTCATGCCCGAGAACCAGAGCGTCGAGCGCCGGCAGAGCATGCGCGCCTACGGCGCCGAACTGGTGCTGACCCCCAGGGATGGCGGTATGGAACTGTGCCGCGACGTCGCCGAGAAGATGCGCGACGAAGGCAAGGGCATCATTCTCGACCAGTTCGCCAACCCGGACAATCCGCTGGCCCACGTCGAGGGGACCGGCCCGGAAATCTGGCGCGACACCGACGGCAAGATCACCCATTTCGTTTCCAGCATGGGGACGACCGGCACCATCATGGGCACCTCGGCCTTCCTTAAGGCGCAGAATCCGGCCATCCAGATCATCGGTTGCCAGCCGGAAGACGGCAGTCAGATTCCCGGCATCCGCAAGTGGCCGGAAGCCTACCTGCCGAAGATTTTCGACCGCAGCCGGGTCGACCGCGTCGAAAACGTCAGCCAGGCCGATGCCGAGGCGATGACCCGCCGGCTGGCCATCGAAGAGGGCATCTTCGCCGGCATTTCCTCGGGCGGGGCGCTGGCCGTGGCGCTGCGCCTGGCCCAGGAGCTGGAAAACGCGGTGATCGTCACCATCGTCTGCGACCGCGGCGACCGCTACCTGTCGACTGGCGTCTTCCCGGCATGATGTCGTTGGTTTTTGACGTAGAGGCGCAGAGGCGCGAACAGTTTTTCGTTTTGCAGCATCTCTCTGCGTCTCTGTGCCTCTGCGTCGAGGTATTTCAATGAAACCCGTCCTCGTTTTCGACATCGAGACGATTCCCGATGTCGCCGGCCTGCGTCGCCTCAACGACCTGGCCGACACGCTTTCCGACGACGAGGTCGCCGAGCTCGCCTTCCAGCAGCGGCGGGCCAAGACCGGCAACGATTTCCTGCCGCTCCACCTGCAGCGCGTGGTGACTGTCTCCTGCGTGCTGCGCACCGGCGAGGGGCTGCGCGTCTGGTCGCTGTCCGAGCCGGATCTCGACGAAGGGGCGATCATCCAGCGCTTTTTCGACGGCATCGAGAAATTCACGCCGCAGATCGTATCGTGGAACGGCGGCGGCTTCGACCTGCCGGTGCTGCACTACCGCGGCATGCTGCACGGCGTCGCGGCGCCGCGCTACTGGGACATGGGCGACGGCGACTACGCCGATTCGCGCGATTTCAAGTGGAACAACTACATCAGCCGCTACCACACCCGCCACCTCGAC
The DNA here is from genome assembly GCA_009469585.1 of Dechloromonas sp. Dech2017. Classification (GTDB taxonomy): domain Bacteria; phylum Pseudomonadota; class Gammaproteobacteria; order Burkholderiales; family Rhodocyclaceae; genus Azonexus. The sequence goes on along the minus strand of SSXW01000014.1, from coordinate 61,129 downwards.
CTGATGGACCTGCTGGCCCTCTACAACGGCCGGGCCAACGCGCCGCTCGACGACCTGGCCAAGCTCTTCGGCTTTCCCGGCAAGCTCGGCATGGATGGCGGCAAGGTCTGGGAGGCCTGGCAAGCCGGCAAGATCGCCGAGATCCGCAACTATTGCGAGACCGACGTCATCAACACCTACCTGGTCTACAACCGCTTCCGTCGCCTGCGCGGCGAGTTGACGGCGGAAGAGGAAATCGCCGAGGGCGAATTCGTCAAGGCGCAACTGGCCCGTATCGGCGCCCCCCATTGGCAGGAGTTTCTCGCTGCCTGGTGCTGATGACAGCCAAGTGCAGCGTTATAATCACGGATTCTCAACCCTAACGCAGAGAGATAGCGATGGCCCTCAACAACGTTCCTTCCGGCAAGTCCCTTCCTGACGACTTCAACGTCATCATCGAAATCTCGGCTCACTCCGAGCCGGTCAAGTACGAAGTCGACAAGGAAAGCGGCGCGATCTTCGTCGATCGCTTCATGTCGACCTCCATGCACTATCCGTGCAACTACGGCTACATCCCGCACACCATCGCCGGCGACGGCGACCCGGTCGACGTGCTGGTCGTCGCGCCGTTCTCCCTGCCCCCCGGTGTCGTCGTCCGCTGCCGCCCGCTCGGCCAGCTGTCGATGACCGACGAAGGCGGCGACGATGCCAAGCTGCTGGCCGTCCCGGTCGACAAGCTGACCCCGCTCTACAAGGACGTCAAGACCTACGAAGACATGCCCGAGCTGCTGCGCAAGCAGATCGCCCACTTCTTCGAGCGCTACAAGGATCTCGAGCCGGGCAAGTGGGTCAAGGTCAACGGCTGGGAAGGCATCGACGCCGCCCGCCAGGAAATCATGTCCGGCATCCAGCGTTTCAACGACGCCAAGGACAAGCCGAACTTCTAAGTGTCCATGCTGCGTATCGCCGTTGCCCAGTTCAACGCCACCGTCGGTGACCTGACGGGCAACGTCGAACGCATCATCCAGTGCGCCGCCGAGGCGAAAGCCCGTGGCGCCCAGGTACTGCTGACGCCCGAGCTGGCCTTGTGCGGCTACCCGCCGGAAGACCTCTTGCTGCGCCCGGATTTCTACCGGGCCTGCAACCGGGCGCTGGACGACCTGGCGGCCCGCGTCGGCGACATCGCGCTTGTCGTCGGCCACCCCGAAGAACACCTGGGCGAGCGCTACAACGCCGCCACGGTCATTGAAAATGGCCAAAAAAAGGCGGTCTACCGCAAGATCAGCCTGCCCAACTACGAGGTTTTCGACGAGGAACGCTATTTTCAGCCGGGCAGCGAAGCCTGCGTCGTCACCCTGGGCGGCGTGCGCTGCGGCATCAACATCTGCGCCGACATCTGGGAGCCGGGTGCGGCCGAATTGACCCGCCAGGCCGGCGCCGAGTTGCTGCTCGTTCTCAACGCCTCGCCCTGCCATCTCGAAAAGCACCAGCAGCGCCTGCAGGTGCTTGGCGAGCGCATCGATGCCACCGGCCTGCCGGCCATCTACTGCAACATGGTCGGTGGCCAGGACGAGCTGGTCTTCGACGGCGGTTCCTTCGCGCTCGATGCGCAAAAGCGCTGCTGCATGCGCCTGCCGCAGTTCGCCGAGGCGCTCGGCCTGGTCGATTTCGCGGCCGGGAAGCTGAGCTCGACGGATCTCGCCGACGGCTTGTCGATCGAAGCCGAGGCCTACCAGGCGCTGGTGCTCGGCGTGCGCGACTACGTCGGCAAGAGCGGTTTCAAGGGGGCCATCATCGGCCTTTCCGGCGGCATCGATTCGGCGCTGACCCTGTGTGTCGCCGTCGACGCGCTGGGCGCCGACAAGGTGCGGGCGGTGATGATGCCGTCGCCGTACACGGCACAGATGAGCCTCGACGATTCGCGCGAAATGATCCGCGTCCTCGGCGTCCAATACGACGAAATCGCCATCGCGCCGGCCATGGCCACTTACGCCGCCATGCTCGACCCGCTGTTTGCCGGGCTGCCGGCCGATACCACCGAGGAGAACATCCAGGCGCGCATCCGCGGCAACATCCTGATGGCGCTGTCGAACAAGACCGGGGCGCTGGTCCTGACCACCGGCAACAAGTCGGAGATGGCGGTCGGCTACTGCACGCTGTACGGCGATATGGCCGGCGGCTTCGCGGTGATCAAGGACGTCTACAAGACGCTGGTCTATCGCCTGGCGCGCTATCGCAACAGCCTGTGCGAGGGCGATCCGGTGATCCCGGAAAACATCATCGTCCGCCCGCCGTCGGCCGAGCTCAAGCCGGACCAGACCGACCAGGATTCGCTGCCGCCCTACGAGGAACTCGACGCCATCGTCCGTGCCTACATGGAAGAAGATCGCAGTCCGCGCGAGATCATCGCCGCCGGCCTGCCGGAAGCTGCCGTGCGGCGCGTCGTCCGCCTGCTGCGCATCGCCGAGTACAAGCGCCGGCAGGCGCCGATCGGCGTCCGCATCACGCCGCGTGGTTTTGGCAAGGATTGGCGTTATCCTGTGACCAATCGCTATGTCGATGAATTTTAAGAATTTGGAGAGAGGAGTTACTACATGAAAAAAATCGAAGCCGTCATCAAGCCCTTCAAGCTCGACGAAGTGCGAGAAGCCCTGTCGGAAATCGGCATCAGCGGCCTGACCGTCACCGAGGTCAAGGGTTTCGGTCGCCAGAAGGGCCACACCGAGCTCTATCGCGGCGCCGAATATGTCGTCGATTTCCTGCCCAAGATCAAGATCGAGATCGTCGTCAAGACCGAGAGCGTCGAGCCGGCCATCGAAGCCATCATCAAGGCCGCCCGCACCGGCAAGATTGGCGACGGCAAGATTTTCGTCATGCCGGTCGAGCAGATCGTCCGCATCCGTACCGGCGAGACCGACGAAGCGGCTATTTAAGCTGCGCTGAAGGCCGGTTCCGCGGCTATCCCGCGGTCGACGGCAAAAAAGCGGCAAAATCGAAAAAGGGCGACGACGGTCGCCCTTTTTATTTTTTGCCGGCGCGGAGCAGGGCGATCAGCGCGCCTTCGCCGCCATCCTGCGGCTTGGCCTGGCAGTAGGCCAGCACTTCGTCGCGTTGGGCCAGCCAGCCGCGCACCAGCTGGCGCAGGATGGACAGCTTGTGCGGCGAGCCGTGCCCCTTGCCGTGCACGATGCGCACGCAGCGCGTGCCGTGCTGCAGGCAGGCGGCCAGGAAGGTGGCCAGCAACTGCCGGGCTTCGTCGCGATTGAGGCCGTGCAGGTCGATCTCCTCCTGCACCACCCAGCGGCCGCGACGCAGGTCGCGCAGCACGCCCTGGGCCAGGCCGGGGCGCAGGTGGGTCGGCTCGTCACCGCCCTCCAGGCGGTCCTGCAGGCCGATCCGGCCGTGCAGGCTTTCGTGCAGGGCGGCCCGCTCGTCGGCAGTGCGTTGTTGCGGATTGGGGGCCGGTCGCGGGCCGCCGAGCACGACCCGGTTGTGGTCGGCCAGCGGGGCGACGCCGGCCATGGCGATGGCGAAGGCGCGGGCCTCGGGGTCGGCGGGCAAACGCGGGGCCTCGCCCTGGCGCTGCCAGTCGGCCGGCAGGTCGTCGCCGGCGGTGTCGGCGGCAGGCAGCGGGCGAGGTTCCGGTTGGTCAACGGCCGGCGGCGGCTTCAGCCGGCGCGATGGCGGCTTGGCCAACACGACGCGGTTGGCCGGTGGCAGCGGCTGGCTGCCGGCGACAGCGGCGCGGAAGCTGGCTGCTTCATCGATTTCGGTTGGGGGCGGGGCGGGGTTGGGCGATTCCGGCCGGGCTGCCCGGTCGACCGCTGGCGAGACGCCGTGGGCGCTGGCCAGGCGGCTTTTCCAGGCCGCCCGCAGGCCCGCTTTCAACTGTTCGTTGAATGCCTTAGTGGCCAAGGTTGTCGAGGTAGCGCTCGGCGTCGAGCGCCGCCATGCAGCCGGTGGCCGCCGAGATGCAGGCCTGCTTGTAGATCTGGTCGGCCACGTCGCCGGCTGCGAAGACGCCGGGGATGCTGGTCTGCGTGGCGTTGCCCTTGAGGCCGGCCTCGGTCACCAGGTAGCCACCATCCATCGCCAGCTGGCCGGCGAACATGTCGGTGTTCGGCTTGTGGCCAATGGCGATGAAGACGCCGTGCACATCGAGGCTCTGCGTCGCCTCGCCTTGCGTGCTCTTGACGCGCAGGCCGGTGACTCCGGAGTCGTCGCCGAGCACTTCGTCGACGACGTGGTTGTAGAGGATGCTGATCTTGCCGGCCTTCTCCTTCTCGAACAGCTTGTCCTGCATGATCTTCTCGGCGCGGAACTTGTCGCGGCGGTGGATCAGCGTCACATGGCTGGCAATATTGGCCAGGTAGAGTGCTTCTTCGACGGCGGTGTCGCCGCCGCCGACGACGGCGACCGGCTTGTTGCGGTAGAAGAAGCCGTCGCAGGTGGCGCAGGCCGAAACGCCCTTGCCGGCGAATTTTTCTTCGGAGGGCAGGCCTAAGTACATGGCCGAGGCGCCGGTGGCGATGATCAGCGCGTCGCAGGTGTAGGTGCCGGCGTCACCGACCAGGGTGAAGGGCTTTTCGGTCAGCTTGGCGGTGTGGATGTGGTCGAAGACGATGTCGGTGTCGAAGCGCCGGGCATGGGCTTCGAAGCGCGCCATCAGCTCGGGACCCTGGACGCCGTCGGCATCGGCCGGCCAGTTGTCGACGTCGGTGGTGGTCATCAATTGGCCGCCCTGGGCCATGCCGGTGACGAGCAGGGGCTTGAGGTTGGCGCGGGCGGCGTACACGGCGGCGGTGTAGCCGGCCGGGCCGGAACCGAGAATGATGAGGGGATTGTGGCGGGCGTTCTGGGACATGGTCATCCTCTTGGGTGATTGATCGGAAAATTATAGCGCTCCCGGGGCTTCCAATTTCTGCGAAGTTCCTATGAAATATGGGAAACCGGTTTATAATTGTTTCGTAACTCTATGAACGGAAAATGATTTATGGCAACTTCTCCTTGTGGATTAAGTCTGGTTGTCCTGCGCAATCTGCCGCTGTTTTCCGGGCTGGGCGATAGCGAGCTCGAGAAGATCGGCCGCGTCGCCGGCCGCAAGCGCGTCGAGCGCGGCGCCTTCGTGGTGCGCGCCGGAGAGAGCACGGATTCGCTGTACATCATGCTCAGCGGGCGCGCCAAGGTGACCAATACCGACGAGGAGGGTCGCGAGATCATCCTGGCCTGGCTTGGCCCCGGCGAGTTTTTCGGCGAGATGGGCCTGATCGACGGCAGTCCGCGTTCGGCCAATGTCGTTGCCGCCGAAGCCTGCGAACTGCTGCTGCTGAGCAAGGATGCCTTCCAGCGCTGCCTGCAGGAAAATTTCGAGGTGGCGCAGAAGCTGATGAAGATCCTCGTCGTGCGCCTGCGCGATGCCGACCGCAAGATCGAAAGCCTGGCGCTGCTCGACGTTTATGGGCGGGTCGCCCGGCTGTTGCTCGACATGTCGGAGCTGGTCGATGGGCAGCGGGTGATCAAAAAGAAGATTTCGAAACAGGATATGGCAAAAATGATTGGTGCCTCGCGTGAAATGGTCAGCAAGGTCATGCGCGATCTGGAACTGAACGGTTACATCCGCTACGACGACGACCTGCTGGTCATCCCGGGGGCGTGAGCATGGGGGCGAGAACGATCAGCCGGGCGGCGCCCAGCCCGCTGCCGGAGAAAATCGGCACCTTGCTGCAGGAGTCGCGCTGGCTCGGCGTTGGCGCCGTCGCCCTCTTTCTCGGCATGGCGCTGTGGGGGTTCAGCAAGGAAGATCCGGGCTGGTCGCATGCCGTCATCTCGTCCACTGTCGATAACCCGGCCGGGCGGGCCGGGGCGTGGATCGCCGACCTGATGCTCTATGTTTTCGGCCTGTCGGCCTGGTGGTGGATCGTGCTGCTCGGCATGTTCGTCTGGCGCGGCATCCGCCATTTTCATTCCGACGAGACGTCGGCCCATCACCCGCTGTTCATCGCCCTCGGCGGCTTCTGCTGCCTGCTGGTGGCCAGTTCGGCGCTGGAAGCGCTGCGCTTCTATACGCTGCAGGCCGAATTGCCGCTCGCCCCGGGCGGTGTGCTCGGCATCGAGCTCGGCCGCATTCTCGCCAACCAGCTCGGCTACACCGGCTCGACACTGCTCCTGCTGGCCGTGATGGCGGCCGGCTGGAGCATTTTCTCCGGGATGTCGTGGATCTGGGCCTTCGAGAAGCTCGGCCTGCTGCTCGAGGCCTCGGTCGGCTTCTTCTACGGTCGGGTCGATGCCTGGCGCGACCGCCAGATCGGCAAGGAAGTCGCGCAGCAGCGCGAGGTCGTCGTCGAAGAGGAAAAGCGGCGGGTCGAACTGCACGAACCGATCATCATCGAGACGCCGCCGCCCGAGGTGCCGGTTTCCAAGAAGGCCGAAGCGCGCATCGAGCGCGAGAAGCAGGTGGCGCTGTTCCCCGAGGCCATCTTCGGCGGCACCCTGCCGCCGCTGCACCTGCTCGACCCGGCGCCGCCGGCCACCGAGACGGTCAGCCCGGAAACCCTCGAATACACCTCGCGCCTGATCGAGCGCAAGCTGGCCGACTTCGGCGTCCAGGTCAAGGTGCTGGCGGCGATGCCCGGCCCGGTCATCACGCGCTACGAAATCGAGCCGGCGGTCGGCGTCAAGGGGGCCCAGATCGTCAATCTGGCGCGTGACCTGGCCCGTGCGCTGGCCCTGGTGTCGATCCGCGTCGTCGAGACGGTGCCCGGCAAGTCGTGCATGGCGCTCGAGCTGCCCAACCCGAAGCGGCAGACCGTCAAGCTGTCCGAGATCATCTCCAGCAAGCCGTACAACGACATGAGCAGCCCGCTCACCGTATGCCTCGGCAAGGACATCGGCGGCCTGCCGGTGGTCGCCGACCTGGCCAAGACGCCGCACCTGCTGGTCGCCGGGACGACCGGTTCGGGCAAGTCGGTCGGCGTCAATGCGATGATTTTGTCGATGCTCTACAAGGCCGAGCCCGATCAGGTGCGCCTGATCATGGTCGACCCCAAGATGCTCGAACTGTCGATCTACGAAGGCATTCCCCACCTGCTGGCGCCGGTCGTCACCGACATGAAGCAGGCGGCCAACGCGCTGCACTGGTGCGTGACCGAGATGGAGAAGCGCTACAAGCTGATGTCGGCGATGGGCGTGCGCAACATCGCCGGCCTCAACACCAAGATCCGCGAGGCCGAGAAGCGCGGTGAGCACATCCCCAACCCGCTGACCCTGACGCCTGAAACGCCGGAGCCGCTCAAGACCATGCCCTTCATCGTCGTCGTCATCGACGAGCTGGCCGACCTGATGATGGTCGTCGGCAAGAAGGTCGAGGAGCAGATCGCCCGCCTCGCCCAGAAGGCGCGGGCGGCCGGCATCCACCTGGTGCTGGCGACGCAGCGGCCGAGCGTGGACGTGATCACCGGCCTGATCAAGGCCAACATCCCGACTCGCCTGTCCTTCCAGGTCTCGAGCAAGATCGACTCGCGTACCATCCTCGACCAGATGGGCGCCGAGGCCCTGCTCGGCATGGGCGACATGCTCTACCTGGCGCCGGGCACCGGCTATCCGACGCGCGTCCATGGCGCCTTCGTCTCCGACGACGAAGTGCATCGCGTCGTCGAGCACCTCAAGGCGACCGGGGCGCCGGAGTACGTCGAGGACATCCTGAGCGGCGCCGGCGGCGACGACGAGGAGGGCGGCGGCGAAGGCGGCGAGGGCGGCGATGCCGAGAGCGATCCGCTCTACGACCAGGCCGTCGATATCGTGCTGAAGAACCAGCGGGCGTCGATTTCGCTGGTCCAGCGCCACCTGCGCATCGGCTACAACCGCTCGGCCCGGCTCATCGAGGCGATGGAGAATGCCGGGCTGGTCTCGGCCATGGACGGCCGCGGCGGTCGCGAAGTGCTGATGAAGAAGCCGGCCGAATAGCGGGTCGAATAGCCGGTCGGATTGCGGATCGGATAGTCGGCCGAAAAAGCCGGCCAAGGCCGCCCGCCAGCGGCCCGCCATGGCGGCCCCGGCAGCATCTTGTTACACCCTGCAACAGCGGCCATTGGCCGTCTGCGCTAAGCTGAAATTATGAAAATTAGCCAAAAATTGCTGTTGACCGCAGCGGTCGCCCTGTTGCCGCTGACCGCCCGGGCCGGTGCCGTCGACCAGTTGCACGAGTTTCTCAAGGCGACGCGGACCCTGAAGGCCGAATTCAGCCAGGCCATCGTCGCCCGCAATGGGCGCAAGCCGCAGGAATCGGCGGGGCTGGTCGCCATCTCCCGGCCGGGCAAGCTGCGCTGGGAAATCCGCAAGCCCTACCCGCAACTGGTGGTCGGCGACGGCGAGAAAATCTGGATCCACGATCCCGAGTTGCAGCAGGTCACGGTCCGCAAGTCCGGGCAGGCCATCGGCGCCTCGCCAGCCGCCTTGCTGTCGGGCAGCAACGACCTGGAAAAGAATTTCACGCTGCGTGAAGCCGGCGACGCCGATGGGCTGGCCTGGGTCGAGGCCACGCCCAAGGCCGGCGACAGCGGCTTCGAGAGCATTCGCCTGGGCTTCGCCGGCAGCGACCTGAAGGGCATGGAACTGCGCGACAGCTTCGGGCAGACGACGCTGATCCGTTTCAGCAAGATCGAGCGCAATCCCCGGCTAGCCCCTGACACCTTCCGCTTTACCCCGCCCGCCGGCACCGACGTCGTCGGCGAGTGAAGCGGCAGCCTGGCGGATGTCGCCGGGCGGGCGAGAGGGGCGGCTTTGGTAAAATGGCCAGCCTGATTGCGTAAAGAGGGCACCCAAGGCATGGAAATTTTCGATACCTGGCTGCACAGGCTGTCCGGGGGGGACCCGACGGCGGCGCTGGCCTTGCAGGTCTTCATCGTCGTGCTGCTTGTCGTCGTCGGCAATTTCTTTCTCCGCCGCCTGCTCAACAAGCTCGAGGAGCGCACCCGGCTGACCAGCAACCCCTGGGATTTCGCCGTCGTCTCGGCCGCCCGCAAGCCGCTCACCCTGCTCGCCTGGGTGCTCGGCCTGGCTTTCGCCGCCCGTCTCGTCCAGGGCGGGGCGGACGGCGTTCTCTACGAGATCGTGCCGCCGGCCCGCAGCATTGGCGTCATCGTTTGCCTGACCTGGTTCCTCGTCCGCTTCATCGAAAACATGCAGGACGCCATCCTCGAGCGGCAGGTCGCCCGCGGCGAGGGCGTGGACCGGACGACCATAGACGCCATCGGCAAGCTGCTGCGCGTTTCGGTGCTCATCACCGCCGTGCTGGTCGGCCTGCAGAGCCTGGGCTTCTCGATTTCCGGCGTGCTGGCCTTCGGCGGCATCGGCGGCATCGCCGTTGGCTTCGCCGCCAAGGACCTGCTGGCCAACTTCTTCGGCGGCCTGATGGTCTATCTCGACCGGCCGTTCGTGGTTGGCGAATGGATACGCTCGCCCGACAAGGAAATCGAGGGCACCGTCGAGGAAATCGGCTGGCGCCTGACCCGCATCCGGACTTTCGACAAGCGCCCGCTCTACGTGCCCAACGCCGTGTTCGCCCAGATCACCGTGGAAAACCCGTCGCGCATGAAGAACCGGCGGATCAAGGAAACGATAGGCGTCCGCTACGACGACATCGCCCAGGTGGCGGCCATCGTCGAGGCCATCCGGCAGATGCTCAGGGCGCACCCGGACATCGACCAGGAGCAGACGATGATCGTCAATTTCACCGAGTTCGCTGCTTCCTCGCTCGACATCATGGTTTACACCTTCACCCGCACCGTCGCCTGGGTCGAGTACCACCAGGTCAAGCAGGACGTGCTGCTCAGGATCGCCAACATCGTCGCCCGCCATGGCGCCGAAATCGCCTTCCCCACCCGCACCCTGCATGTCGCCGGGCCGGATGCGCCGGAAGCGGCCTTGCCGGCCGCCCGGGGCTGAACCGCCACCAATCGGCTGAAACCTCTGCCCGGCTTTGTCGTCCAACCGACAGGCCCGCTCCTGCCGCGGGTGCATGGTGCATGCCGGGGCATCGCTGGCGGACGGAAGGAGCCTGATCATGTCGATTACCCATATGTCCCACATGCTGACCTCGGAAACCGAGGGCTGGTCGGAAATTGCCAAGAAGCATCCGACGGCCGGCCGCCTGCTGCTTTACCTGGTGGCCCCGATGTCGCTGCTGCCCCCGCTGATGTACGCCTACAGCGAAGCGGTCAATCCGGGGGCGGTGTTCCCGCTGTCGGTGCCGGCGATCAGCGGCTTCCAGTTGCTGGTCACCGGCGTCGTGCTGTTTGTCGTGCAACTGGTCATGGTGTCCTTCATGGCCGGCATCATCCAGCGCATGTCGATGGCCCGCGACCACGATCCGGGCTACGAGAACGCCTACGTGCTGGCCGCCATCGCGCCGGTGCCGCTGTGGCTGTCGTCACTCGCCCTGTTCGTGCCCAGCCTGGCCTTCAACCTGATCGTCGTGGCGGCCGCCTGGGTCGCCTCGGTGGCGCTGATCCGGCATGGCGTGCGGCCGATGCTGCGGGTCGATGACGCGATGAAGTCGCGCTACATCGCCAACATGGTGGTGATGGCCGGCGTCGCTGCGTGGATCGGGCTGATGGTCGTTTCCGCCGCCATCCTGAGCATGCTGCTCGGCTGGTGGGTGGTCTGATAGACAACAAAGGAGGCGGCCGGGTTGGCCGCCTCGCCGGCTTCAGTCCGTTTCCGGTTTGAGCTCGGCGATGACCTGCATCAGTTGCTGCTTTTCCACCGGACGAATCGATTCGATGGCGCAATGCACCGTCCATTCGTCGTTTCCGGCGAAGTCGGCGCGCTGGTGGCGCTGGCAGATCACCGCGTCGACATCGATCGCCAGCGGCAGGTTGCTGGCGTCCGCTTCGTGCAGCGAGAGCCGGGCGTGAAAGACGTGCCCGACGGTGGGCGCCTGCCGCATGCGCCCGGCAAAGCCGGCGCTTGAAATATCGGTGAGAACGCCCGCGGCATCGATGTTGTTCCACTCGTTCAGCCAATTGGCATCGAACCACGACGAATAGAGCGGGATACGTTCGGTCATGCGCCTGGAGAGGGTCATCGTCGTCTCGCGGGGGTTCCGGGGGAAACCCCGACTCAGTGGTCGCTGGGACAAGTTGTGACAGCGACGGCCGAAAAAGATTCCGCGCCACCATGCTGGGCGCGTGGCCCATTGGACGGCGCCAGCTGATTTTCGTATGCTTGAAGCGGATGTCCGGCGGTGGCCATGCTGTCCGCCGGCTTTGCCTCGCGGGGATCAGGGAGGAAGCTTGACATGTTGAAACGCTGCATTGGGATGGCGCTGCTGCTGGCGGTGAGCGGCGCCGCGCGGGCCGAAGAGAAGAATGTCGCCGCCGGTCGCCAGGAATACCTCAACAGTTGCGCCGTCTGCCACGGCGCCGATGGCCGGGCCGGGACGCCCTTCGGTCGCCTGCTCAAGGTCGAACCGCCCAGCCTGCGGCAACTGTCCAAGAACAATGGTGGCAGTTTCCCGTTGTTTACCGTCTACCAGACGATAGACGGCCGGCTGCCGATGCCCGGCCACGGCCCGCGCGAAATGCCGGTGTGGGGCCAGCGCTACAGCTTCGCGGCGGCGCCCGGCGTCAGCTTCGAGCCCTATCGCACGGAAGCTGCGGTGCGCGAGCGCATCGTGGCGCTGATCGACTACCTGTACACGCTGCAGGATTAACCCCAGCCGCTGGCCAGGGGGCTGGTCGCTTTGAGCCGGTTGCCGGGACCGGCCTGGGCCGGCCCGGCATTTCGATTTTGGCCGAAAATTCCGGTCGACCGCAGCGCTCAGGCGCGGCTCTGGATTTCCTCGATGTAGCCGAGCATGCCGGTCTTCAGGTTGCCGGCGTTGCCCTCGTCGGTATCGATGTGCATGGCCAGCCGGAAGGCCGGATTGACGCGGACGACGACGTCGCCAAAGATCAGTTCGCGCTCGCCAGCGACGCGGACGCGGACGACGTAGTTGTCGCGCACGCGGAAGCGCATGGCATCCTCCGGCGACATGTGGATGTGGCGCTGGGCGCAGATCACGCCGCGTTCGATGACGGCGCTGCCGTAGGGGCCTTCGAGGGTCAGGCCGGGCGTGTTGGCGAGGTCGCCGGACTGGCGGATGGGCGGCTGGATGCCGAGTTTGAACTGCTCGGTCATGGCGATCTCGACCTGGGTTTCCTTGCGCGTCGGGCCGAGCACGCGGACCTTGGCGATGCGCCCCTTGGGGCCGAGCAGATGGACCTGTTCCTCGCAGGCGAACTGGCCGGGCTGCGACAATTCGTGCATCGGCGTCAGCTGGTGGCCGGGGCCGAACAGCCGGTCGACATCGGCCTGCGCCAGGTGCACGTGGTGGGCCGAGATTTCGACCGGGATGGCCGGCGCTTGCTCGGCTTTGGCTTCGAGGATCAACTGGTTGCGTTCGATGGCGCGCAGGGTTTCCCAGGCGACCAGGCGTTCGTCGTCGTTGGCGACGACGAGGATGGTGACCGGCGAATCGTCGGCCGAAATGACGGCGAAGGAGGTGATCTGGCCGAGATTGCGGTTCTTTTCCTCGTCGAGCTTGATGCCCATGTAGCCCAGGCCCTGGCAGGCCAGGCTGCGCACCGTGGCGCTGGTTTCGCCGACGTCGCCGGTGAAGGCCAGGACGTCGATGCCGCCCATCGCCGCGACGTAGGCGCCGATGTTCTTGCGCACCTGGTAGCAGAAGGCCTTGTGGGCGAGCAGGGCACGGTGATGGCCGTCGGCGGCCTCCCGCTCGATGTCGTGGATGTCGCTCGAGATGCCGGAGATGCCCTTCAGGCCGCTTTCGCTGTTGATCAGCGTGGACAGCTGCTCGGCCGACATCTTGTGCTCTTCCATCAGGTGGATCATCACCGCCGGGTCGATGCTGCCCGAGCGGCTGGGCATGATCAGGCCGTCGGCCGGCGTCATGCCCATGGTGGTGTCGATCGAGCGGCCGTGGTCGATGGCGCACAGCGAGGCGCCGATGCCGAGGTGGCAGGAGACGATTTCCAGCTCGCCGAGCGGCCGCTTCAGCACCTCGGCCGCCTTCAGCGAGACGTAGCGGTGCGAGGTGCCGTGGAAGCCGTAGCGGCGGATGCCGTGCTGCTTGTACAACTCGTAGGGCAGGCCGTAGAGGTAGGCGTAGGGCGGTAGCGTCTGGTGGAAGGCGGTGTCGAAGACGGCGACCTGCGGCACGTTGGGGAACATCTTCATGGCGACGCGGATGCCGGCCACGTTGACCGGGTTGTGCAGCGGCGCGAAGACGGCCAGTTCCTCGATGTCGGCGATCACTGCCGGGGTGATGACGGCCGAGCTGGAGAAGCGGTTGCCGCCATGCACGACGCGGTGGCCGATGGCGGTGACGTCTTCCGGGTGGAAGGTGAAGGCCGGGCCGAGCAGGGCGGTCACTTCCCGCATCACCCCGAACAGGTCGGAGAGCTTGAACGGGGCGTGTTCCAGGGTTTTCTGCTGGGTCCGGACGCTGACCGTGATGGTGGATACCTGCCGGTCGGCGTGATCGATGATGCCGTGGATATCGGCGCCGCTTTCCTCGGTGTCGTAGATGCCGAAATGGATCTGGCTGATGCCGACATTGAGGACGACGACCTTGCCCGGCCGGTTGGTGGTCAGCGACAGGGCGTAGGGATCGGCCGCCCGGGTCACCGCCTGGGCCTGGGCGCTGGCCAGGTCGCCGGACATGGCGCGGGTGCGCTCGGCAAGCAGGCGCGACAGGTAGCCGACGGCCTTGGGATTGGTCAGGATGTGGCTGTTGAAGACTTCCTGGGGGATCATCAGCACGAAGCAGCGCGTGCCGGCGATGACGTCGGCGACGATGCGGTCGCCGGTAAGCAGCGACATGACGCCGAACACGTCGCCGGCATCGAGCTGGCTGATGACGCTGCGCGTGCCGGTGTTGTCGGTCATCGACACATCGGCGTGGCCGCTGATGATGACGCCGATGCAGCGCCCTTCGTCGCCGGTTTCGAGAATGGCCTCGTTGCCCTCGTAGGTGGCCAGGCGCGACTTGATGACGATTTCCTCGACCTTGTCGGCCGGGAAGTTCTCGAACAGGCGGACCCGCTCGAGAAAGAAGCTTTTCAGATCGATTTCACTCATGCTGGTTCCCGTGCGTAATGTGTATTCTTGTGGGGCCTAGACTACCATTTTTGCTGCGCCGCAGCAAAGCCGCCGGCGGCAGCCAGACCGACGGCTTTTCCCCGGGGTTGGCGAAATGTTCACGGTTTTCTGCCAAAATCGGGTCTTCGAACACCAATCACCCCGGATCCCAGATGACCTACAAAGTTTTTGTCGACGGGCAGGAAGGCACCACCGGCCTGCAGATCAACGAATACCTCGGCAAGCGCGCCGATGTCGCGCTGCTCAGGATAGATTCCGACAAGCGCAAGGACCTGGCCGAACGCCAGCGCCTGATCAACGAGTCCGACGTCACCTTCCTGTGCCTGCCGGACGACGCGGCGATGGAATCGGTGAGCCTGGTCGACAACCCCAACACCTGCATCATCGACGCCTCGACCGCCCACCGCGTCAATCCGGCGTGGACCTTCGGCCTGCCCGAGCTGGCCCCCGACCAGCGCGCTAAGATCCGTGCCTCCAAGCGCATCGCCAACCCCGGCTGCCACGCCTCGGCCTTCATCCTCGCGCTGCGCCCGCTGGTCGCCGCCGGCCTGCTGCCGGTCGATACCCAGGTCGCCGCCAATTCGATCACCGGCTACTCGGGCGGCGGCAAGAAGATGATCGAGCACTACCAGAGCCCGCAGCGCATCGATGCCCCGCGCCCCTACGCCCTCGGCCTGGCCCACAAGCATCTTCCGGAAATGTGCGCTTATACCGGGTTGACCGCAGCACCCATCTTCCAGCCCATCGTCGGGCCCTTCTACAAGGGGCTGGCCGTGACGGCCTATCTGCATCCCTCGCAATTCACCCGCCCGGCCGGCCCGGCCGAGGTGCGCACCATCCTCGCCGACTACTACGCCAACGAGCTCTTCATCCGTGTCCTGCCGGTCGACCTCGAGGCCACCACCGAGGGTGGCTTCTACAATGTCGAGGCCAATAACGACACCAACCGCGTCGATATCGCCGTCTTTGGCAACGCCGACCGCATGCTGCTCGTCGCCCGCCTCGACAACCTCGGCAAGGGTGCGTCGGGGGCGGCGGTGCAGGCCATGAACGTCCATTTGGGCGTTGAGGAAAGCCTCGGTCTGGTTTGAGCGGAGCCTGCTCCCCCATGGAAACCCGCCGCCTGGCGGGTTTTTTGTGCCGCTGGAAAACGATTTGATATTTTTTATAAATTTAATTGTTATCGATTAAATTTATTTGGCCAAATGTCGCTATCATCGAACCGGGCAAGCACTGATGGAGCGTGGTCGTGGCAATCTCCGGCGTTGAATTCCGACTGAACCTGGCCGGCCGGGTCTTGCTGGCCAGCGATGGCTGCCAGGCCTTGCTGGGTTATGCGAGCGAAGACTTCATCGCCGGCCGGATCAGCCTGCCCGATCTTTTCCACGCCCACGACGCCGACATCGTCGCCATGCTCTTTCCGCCCGAGGCACCGCCGGGGGCGGGAACCTTCAATGCCCGCCTGCGTCAGTCCGACGGACGGATCATCTGCCTCAAGGGGTCGTATAGCCGGGTCATCGACGCCGCCGGTGACGACGGCCATCTCTGCCTGTTGCTGCAGGATGCCCGCAGCCTGCGGGCCAGGCTGGACGACCAGCCGATGATGGCCAATTTCAAGGCGATCATGGAGGTCACCGACGACTTCATCTATTTCAAGGATCGCAACCACGTGTTCACCGGGGCCAGCCAGACGCTGGTCTCGATCACCCAGCCGGCCGAGCACTGGACCGATCTGCTCGGCAAGACCGACTACGACGTCTTTCCGGAGCCCTACGCCGACATTTACTACCGCCTCGAGAAAGACGTCTTCGCCGGCATTCCGGTGGCCCACGAGGTGCAGGAATACCGCCGCAACGACGGCCGGATCGGCTGGGTGGACAACCGCAAGTACCCGATCCGCGACGAGGCCGGCGAGATCATCGGCCTGTTCGGCATCGCCCGCGACATCACGCCCAAGGTGCTGGCCGAACGGGCCTTGCGCGAAGAGCGCGACCAGAGCCGAAACATCCTCGAGACGGTGGAGGCGATCATCGTCGCCGTCGATACTTCCGGCCTCATCACGTTGATCAACCGCAAGGGTTGCGAGGTGCTCGGCTACAGCGATGCCGAGTTGATTGGCAAGGACTGGTTCACGGCATGCCTGCCGTCGGCTGAGGAGGGACGGCGGACGCGTCGGGCTTTCGAGGCGATGCTGGCCAGCCAGCCGAGCGATGCTGATTACTTTGAAATGGCCGTGCTGACACGGGGCCGGTCCCGGCGGCTGATCGCCTGGCACAGCCGGCCGATCCGCGACAACGCCGGAGCCGTGGTCGGTGGCCTGATCGCAGGCCAGGACATCACCGAGCGGCGCCATGCCGAACTGGCCCTGCGCCTTTCGGAAGAACGCTTTGCCAAGGCCTTCCACGCCAGCCCGATTGCCGTCTCGATCGCCCGGGCCAGCGACGGCTGCTTCATCGAGGTCAATCGCAATTACCAGCGAGATTTCGGCTGGAAGCCGGCCGAAATGCTTGGCCGTTCGTCCCTCGAACTGGGCCTGTGGCTCGATGCACCGACCCGCGACCGCTGGGTGAACGCCCTGTTGCGGGCCGGCCGGGTGGTGGACTGGGAGGCGACCTGGGTGCATAAGGACGGCGGTCATCGCCTGGTCAGCATCTCGGCCCAGACCACCGAACTGAATGGCGAGCTGTGCATCCTCGCCTTCGTCATCGACATCACCGAGCAGCGGCGGGCCGAGATCCTGCTCCACGGCCATCAGAGCGAGCTCGAACGCCAAGTCACCGAGCGCACCGCCGAACTGGTCGAGGCGATGGCGGCGGCCGAGCAGGCCAGTCATGCCAAGAGCGCCTTCCTGGCCAATATGTCGCACGAGATACGCACGCCGCTCAATGCCATCACCGGCATGGCCCACCTGATCCGCCGCGGCGGTCTCAGCCTGCAGCAGGGCGAGCGCCTCGACAAACTGGAGGCGGCGAGCAACCATTTGCTGGGGATCATCAATGCCATCCTCGACCTGTCGAAAATCGAGGCTGGCAAGTTCCATCTCGACGAGGCGCCGGTCAACATCAACGATCTGGTCGAAGGGGCTGCGGCTATGTTGCGCGAGAAGGCGGCCGATAAAGGCCTTGTCCTGCGGGTCGAGACTGATGAGGGCATCGGCCCGCTGGTCGGCGATGCGACGCGGCTCAGTCAGGCCTTGCTCAACTATGTCGGCAACGCCGTCAAGTTCACCGAGGCCGGCGAGGTGGTCATCCGCGCCCGGCGGCTGGGCAGTAACGCCCAGGGTGTGCTGGTTCGTTTTGCGGTCGAGGATACCGGCATCGGCATACCGGCGGCGGTGGTCGCCCGCCTGTTTTCATCGTTCGAGCAGGCCGATGCGTCCACGACGCGACAATACGGCGGTACCGGCCTGGGCCTGGCCATTACGCGCAAGCTGGCGCTGATGATGGGGGGCGATGCCGGGGTAGACAGCCAGCCGGGTCAGGGCAGCACTTTCTGGTTCACGGCTCGTCTCAAACCGGCCGAAGCCGGTACGGTGCAGGCGGCCAGGCGGCCACTGGGGGCAGCCGAGGCGCAGCTGTTGGCGTGCTGCACCGGCTGCCGCGTGCTGCTGGTCGAGGATGAACCGATCAACCGCGAAATCGCCCTGTCGATACTCGACGATGTCGGGCAACGGGTCGAGGTCGCCAGCGACGGGCAACTGGCGGTCGACATGGTCGAGCGGAACGATTACGACCTGATCCTGATGGACATGCAGATGCCGCGCCTCGACGGCCTCGAGGCGACCCGCCGCATCCGCGCCCTGGCCGGCCGGGAGCGCCTGCCGATCATCGCCATGACGGCCAATGCCTTCGTCGAGGACAAGGCGAGTTGCCTGGCGGCGGGAATGAGCGACTTCATCGCCAAGCCCTTCGAGCCGGACGAGCTGTTCTCGAAACTGCTGGCCTGGCTGCCGCGGCGCACCGGCTGAGGCAGAGCGGTCGTTGACCAGACGCAGCCGGCCCGTTCAGCCGGCCCGGGTGCGGATCAGCCCTTGACGTGCAGGCCGCATTCCTTGGATTCCGGATTCTCCCACCACCAGCGGCCGGCGCGGATGTCTTCGCCGGGGGAAATGGCGCGGGTGCACGGGGCGCAGCCGATGCTCGGGTAGAACTTCTCGTGCAGCGCGTTGTAGGGCACGCCGTTCTGCTTGATGTAGGCCCACACTTCCTTTTCCGTCCAGTCGGCGAGCGGGTTGAATTTTTCCAGGCCGTTGCCTTCGTCGTACTCGCGCAGCGGCAGGCCGGTCCGGGTGGCCGCCTGCTGGGCGCGCAGGCCGGTGATCCAGGCCCGCTTGCCGGCCAGGGCGCGTTTCAGCGGCTCGACCTTGCGGGCGTGGCAGCAGGCCTTGCGCAGCGTCACCGAGTCGTAGAAACCGTTGATGCCATGGTTGCGCACGAAGGCTTCGACCTCTTCGGCCTGCGGGAAGTAGATTTTCAATTTCAGGCCGTAATGCTTGTCGACCGCAGCGATCAGGTCGTAGGTCTCGAGCGGCAGGCGGCCGGTGTCCAGGCTGAAGATCTCGATCGGCAGCTTGGCTTCGACGATCAGGTCGGTGAGCACCATGTCCTCGGCGCCCAGACTGTTGGCGAAGGTGACCGGCGGGAAGTCGCGGGCGATTTCGGCGAGCAGCGTCCTGGCGGCCTGGGTCTTGTCGGCGACGCTGGCGGTCAGTTCGGGGGTGATGTTGAGCAGGCTGGGGTTCATGCGTTTCGGGCGATCAGGCGCGGCGGCGGAAGAGGGGTTGGGGCTGGTCGGTCGATGCCTGGTAGGAGTCGCCGAAGGTGGCGAAGGCGGACTGGAGGGCGACGGCCGGGTCCTTGCCTTCCTTCAGCGCGTAGCTGTCGAAGCCGACGCGCTTCAGGTAGAAGAGCTGGTCGTGCAGCACGTCGCCGACGGCGCGCAGTTCGCCCTCGTAGCGGTAGCGCTGGCGGAGCAGGGCGGCGGTCGAGTAGCCGCGGCCATCGACGAACTTGGGAAAATTGACGGCGATGACGATGAAGTACTCGAGGTCGCCGGCGACTGCCTCGACTGGCTCGTCGGGCTGCAGCAGCAGGCCGATGCGCTTGTGGCAGGAGACGATCTCGGCCTTGCGGGCCAGCCACACGGCGAGCGGGAAGATGACGTCGCCGGCCGGCAGGGCCACCGTTTCCGGCGTTTCGCCTTCGGCCAGCTGGAGGACGCTCCAGCTATCGCTGGCCGGCGAATGGTTCTTGATCAGTTGCGCCATTATGCGGCCTCCTTTTCTGCTGCCTTGGCCTTGCCGTGGGCGCGGCCTTCGTAAACGCGGTTCTTGAAGGGGTCGATGCCGATGCGATCGAAGGTGTCGAGGAAACGCTCGTCGGCGTGACGGTTTTCCAGGTAAACCTTGATGATCTTGTCGACGACATCCGGCATTTCGCCGGCGGCGAACGAGGGGCCGATCACCTTGCCGAGCTTGGCATCGTTGCCCTGGCGGCCGCCCAAC
The DNA here is from genome assembly GCA_009469585.1 of Dechloromonas sp. Dech2017. GTDB lineage: Bacteria > Pseudomonadota > Gammaproteobacteria > Burkholderiales > Rhodocyclaceae > Azonexus. The sequence goes on along the minus strand of SSXW01000014.1, from coordinate 41,487 downwards.
GTCACCTGGTAGAACTCGGCGTCGTTCTTGTCGACGCCGAGCACGCCGATGTGGCCGACGTGGTGGTGGCCGCAGGCATTCATGCAGCCGGAGATGTTGAGGTCGATCTCGCCGATGTCGAAGAGGTAGTCGAGATCGTCGAAACGGGCCTGGATGGCGTTGGCGATGGGAATCGACTTGGCGTTGGCCAGGTCGCAGAAATCGCCGCCCGGGCAGCAGATGATGCCGGTCAACAGGCCGGTGTTGGGCGTCGCCAGGCCGGCTGCCTTGGCCTGCTGCCAGAGGTCGTGGAGGTCGGCCTGCCGGACGTCGGCCAGGATGATGTTCTGCTCGTGGCTGATGCGCAGCTCGCCGAAGCTGTAGCGGTCGGCCAGGTCGGCCACCGCCAGCATCTGCCCGGAAGTGATGTCGCCGGGCGGCACGCCGTGCTTTTTCAGCGACAGGGTGACGGCGACGTAGCCGGGTGCCTTGTGGGCGTGGGTGTTGCGGTCGACCCAGTTTCTGAACGATTTTTCATGCTGGATTTTTTCCGCGAAGGCGGCATCGAGCGGCGACAGGCTCTGGTAGGCCGGGGCGCCGAAATGGGCGGCGACGCGGTCGAACTCGGCCTGGGTGATGGTCGCCGGGCCGTCCTTGCTATGCGCCCATTCGGCCTCGACCTGCTCGGCGAAGGCATCGACGCCAAGCGCCTGGACGAGGATCTTGATGCGCGCCTTGTAGGCGTTGTCGCGCCGGCCGTAGCGGTTATAGACGCGGAGGATGGCCTCGCAATAGGTCAGGATGTGCTGCCAGGGCAGGAATTCACGCACCACCTGGCCGCGGATCGGGGTGCGGCCGAGGCCGCCGCCAACGATCACCGTGAAGCCGACCTGACCATCCTGCTCCTTCAGATGCAGGCCGATGTCGTGGAACCAGGTGACGGCGCGATCGTCGCGGGTGCCGGAAATGGCGATCTTGAACTTGCGCGGCAGGAAGGCGAATTCCGGGTGGAAGGTGGTCCACTGGCGGAGGATCTCGGCGAGCGGGCGCGGGTCGATGATCTCGTCGGCGGCGACGCCGGCGAACTGGTCGGTGGTGATGTTGCGCAGGCAGTTGCCGGAAGTCTGGATGGCGTGCATGTCGACCTTGGCCAGCTCGGCGAGGATGTCGGGAACGTCCTCGATCTTTGGCCAGTTCAGCTGCAGGTTGTGGCGCGTCGTGAAATGGCCGTAGCCGCGGTCGTACTGCGTCGCCACGCTGGCCAGGGTGCGCATCTGGGCCGAGTTCAGCATGCCGTAGGGCACGGCGATGCGGAACATCGGCGCATGGCGCTGGATGTACAGGCCGTTCTGCAGGCGCAGCGGGCGGAACTCGTCATCGCTCAGGGCGCCGGCTTTCCAGCGGGCGACCTGGTCGCGGAACTGGGCAACGCGTTCGTTGACCAGCTGGCGGTCGAGGGCATCGTATTGGTACATGGGTTTCCTTAGGCAAAGACCAGCTTGCTGCCGATGATGACCAGCATCGAGGCGAGCAGGCGGCGGAGAATATGTTCCGGCACCTTGGCCGAAATGTGGGTGCCGAGCCAGATGCCGGGCAGCGAACCGAGCAGCAGGGCGCCGAGCAGGGCCCAGTCGACACCGCCGAGCATCCAGTGGCCGAGGCCGGCGACCAAGGTCAGCGGTACGGCATGGGCGACATCCGATCCGACAATGCGGATCGGCGGAAGTTTCGGGTAGAGGAAGAAGAGCACGGCGACACCGAGGGCGCCGGCACCGACCGAGGAAATGGTGACGACGACGCCGAGGATGGCGCCGACGAGAATGGTGATCTTGCCCAGGTATTTCTGGCGCAGCGCCGATTCCTCGTGCTGGCCGGCGTAGTCGCGCAGCTTGCGGCCGAAGAGGATGGCGATGGCGGTGAGGAGCAGGGCGAAGCCCAGGCCGTGCGAGATCAGCTGGCCGATGACATTGCTGCCCTTGGGCAGTTGCGACAGCACCCAGACGGTGATCGCCGCGGCGGGGATGCTGCCCGCCGCCAGGCGGCCGGTGATAGCCCAGTCGATATGCCCCTTGCGGCCGTGCGCCACCGTGCCGCCGGCCTTGGTGATGGCGGCGTAGAGCAGGTCGGTGCCGACCGCGGTGGCCGGCGAGACGCCGAACAGCAGCACGAGCAGCGGCGTCATCAGCGAGCCGCCGCCGACGCCGGTCAGGCCGACGATGGCCCCGACGACAAAGCCGGAAAGGGTGTACAGATAATCCATGGCGGCATCGTAGCAGCCGGGATTTGAATCAAAAAGAATATTGGGTTAGATTGTTATAGCAGCTAGTTATTAAGATCGAGCTGCCAGCAACCTCCCCCTCGATCCTAATAACTCGATCCTCGATCCTCAAATGAAACTCCAGCAACTGCGTTACATCGTCGAAATCCAGCGCCAGGGACTCAATGTTTCGGAGGCGGCGGAGACGCTCTATACCTCGCAGCCGGGCATTTCCAAGCAGGTCAAGCTGCTCGAGGACGAGCTCGGGGTGGCCATTTTCGAGCGCAGCGGCAAGCGTTTCACCGGCGTTACCGAGCCCGGGCAGGTCGTGCTCGACATCGCCGAGCGCATCCTGCGCGAAGCCGAGAACCTGAAGCGGGCCAGCGCCGACTTCGCCACCGGCGACAGCGGCCGGCTGGTCCTCGCCGCCACCCACACCCAGGCCCGCTACGCGCTGCCGGTGGTGGTCCGCGACTTCGTCGCCCAGCATCCGCGGGTCAAGCTCGAGATGCACCAGGGCAGCCCGGTGCAGATCGCCGAATGGGTGGTGGCCGGCGAGGTCGACATCGGCATCGCCACCGAGTCGCTCGACCAGTATTCGCAGCTGATCACGCTGCCGGTGCGCCAGTGGAACCACTGCGTGATCGCCCCGGCCGGCCATCCCATCCTTCAGTCGCAGCCGCTCGCCCTGGCCGAACTGGCGCGCTGGCCGCTGATCACCTACGACACCGCCTTCACCGGCCGCTCGCGCATCAACCGCGCCTTCGAGCGCATCGACGTGCAGCCCAACATCGCCTTGACGGCGCTCGACGCCGACGTCATCAAGACCTACGTTAGCCTCGGCCTCGGCCTGGGCATCATTGCCGGCATCGCCTTCGACGCCCAGCGCGACAGTGGTCTGGTCGCCCTCGATGCCTCGCATCTGTTCGAATCGAACACGACGCGGCTGGCCCTGCGCCGCGGCAGCTACCTGCGCCGCTACGATTACGATTTCATCACCCTGTTCGCGCCCCATTTGTCGCGGCGGGTCGTCGACATGGCTTTGCAGGGCGGTGGCGATGCCTACCAGCTGTAGATCCCGGCCGGTTTGCACGGGCTTGGGGATGGGGTAAACTGCCGCTTGTTCCCGGAGACTTTTTGATGAATGCACTTGCTCAGGAAAACCAGTTGCAGGGCATGCTGAACGGCATCGATATCCCGCCGTCGCCGGCCATCCTGGTTGCCATCGACACCGAACTGAAGAAGGAAGCTGCCGACCAGCGGGAAATCGCCCGCCTGATCAGCCGCGATGTCGCCCTGGCCGGGCATGTCATGCAGATCGCCAATTCGCCGGCTTTTGCCTCGGGGCGCAAGCTGACGTCGATCGCCCAGGCCCTCAGCGTGCTCGGCTCGAACCAGGTTTTCAACCTGACCGTTTGTCACCTTCTCCGGCTGGCCTTGTCCGACCGGCAGGATGCGGCGATGGAGCGCTTCTGGGAAAGCGCGGCGCGGACTTCCGCCATGTCGGCCGAGCTGGCCATGCACCTGGGCGGCGTGCGGCCGGACGTGGCCTACACTTTCGGCCTCTTTCACGATTGCGGCATCCCCCTCCTCGTCAAGCGCTTTCCCAAGGCCAAGGAGGCGCTGGCCGCCGCCAACGCCGCTGAGGACCGCTTGTTTACCGAGGTCGAGGATGGCATGCTCGGCACCAACCACGCCGTGGTCGGCTATTTCCTGGCTCGTCGCTGGCATCTGGCCGACGTCATCGCCGAAGGTGTGCTGCATCACCACGATTACCGGGTGCTGACCGAGCCGGGGCGGGTGTCGGATGCGGTTCGCCGGCTGATTTCGGTCTGCGTGCTGGCCGAGCACATCATTCGCCTGGATGGCCGCGGCACCCGCGACCACGAATGGTCGAAGGCGGCGGAGAGTGCCTGCGTCTGCCTGGGGTTGTCGCTGGGCGCAGTGGACGACCTGATCGAGGACATGCAGGACAGCATCCACTGACCGGCCGCCGGATCTTCATTCGGCGCCGATCAGCATGGTCTGTCCCGGCCGAGCGATTTCGATTTTTGCCCGTTTTTCCGGTTGACCGCAGCGATTGGTCAGCGCCGACGGCGTCCGTTCATCGTTCGTTTCCGGCTGTCGGCCGCGGGGTTCGAGTCTTGCTCATGCGCGGCGCCGTGTCGCGCAGGATCAGGGTCGGCGACGAGAAGGGGGCGAGGCGTTCGAGGAAATCGAGCAGTTCGAGCACCGGCGAATTGCGGAAGAAGGTGGCGGCCGGCGTTTCGATCCAGATCCGGTCGGCCCAGGCATGCACCTCGTGCGGCCGGTCGCCAAAGCCGTCGCCGTCGAGGTCGAAGCCTTCATAGGTATCCCAGCTGTTGCCCCACCAGGTGTCGTTGAGCGGATCGCCGTCGCCGACCGCCGTCACCGGCCACAGGTTGCTCCGGAAGGTGTTGTTGAGGGCGATGTGGCCGCCCTTGGCGCCGTAGAAGTAGATGCCGGTGATGTTGTGGGCGATCAGGTTGTCGATGAAGACGATGCGGTTGAGCGGATTCATCGGCGAATCGGCCATGATGCCGTGGGCGCAATGAACGATCTCGTTGCCCTGGACCAGCGCCGCGGAAGTTTCCTTGAGGGCGACGCCGGCTCCCGAGGCGTCCATGGCGTGCAGGATGCGGTTGTGGCGGATGATCATGCCTTCCGAATTGAGGGCGATGATGCCGGTCGAGTTCTTTTCCAGCCGGTTGCGCTCGACGATGCTGCGATGCGAGAAGAGGAAATTGAAGGCGCGCCGGCTGTCGCGGATGGTGTTGCCGGTGTAGCGATTGTGCGGCGAGTTGCTGACCGTGATGTCGCGGATGTGGGCGATGTCGTTGTCTTCGATGCGGTTGCCGGTGCTGTACCAGATGCGGATGCCGTCGCCGCGCTCGGCCGAATCCTCGCCCCGCGAGCGGATGCGGTTGCGGCGCACGACGCTGTCGGTGGTGCGGTGCAGGGAAATGCCGAACAGCACGTCTTCGATGACGTTGTTCTCGATCAGCAGGTCGCGGCCCTCGGTGACCATGATGGCGCCGTCGATGGCGTCGTGCGAATCGCCGCTGCCGCGCAGGGTCAGGCCGCGCACGGTGACCTGGCTGGCCGAGATGGTCAGCACCGTGCCGCGGCCGCCGTTGTCGACGATGACCTGGCCGTTGCCGTCGACGGTCAGCGGCTTGTCGATCACCGCCGGCCCGCGGTAGGTGCCGGCCGGCAGGCGCAGCACGCTGCCCGGACGGGCCATGTCGAGCCAGGTTTGCAGCGACTGCTCGGCGAAGGCCGGCAGCGCCGCGGCCAGGCCGAGCAGGATGGAAAGAAAACGGAGCGCCATGGGAGCGGCATTTAGCCAGCGATAGCCGGCCAAGGCGTGAACCTGCATCAAGTTTCCCGACAAATCCCGCCGATTATTCCCAGTAGCCGGTGACTTCGCTGGCCCAGGCCGTGGCGGCGAGTAGCGCCCGGTTGACCGATTCCGGCTCGACCCCGGCCAGCCGGGCAGCTTCCCGCATGCGCGGCAGGTCGAAGGCCTCGCTCGCCTCGGCGACGGCGAGCAGCGGGGCATAGGGGCCGGTGTGCTCGGTCAGCGCCTGGCGGATGGCCTCGGCAATCGGGATGTCGTTGAGAATCTCGGCCAGCGGGCGGCGCAACAGGCGGTCGAGTTGCGAAAAAATGCCGGTCAGGAAAAGCGGATCGTGCGACTGGCCGGGCATCGCCTGCTCGGCCAGCACTTCCATCAGCCGGCCGCGGGTCAGCGCGTTCTCGATCAGCAGCCAGTCGCCGAAATGCGGGTCGCGCACCGAGAAGAGCAGCACCGCCAGCCAGCGGGTCAGGCGCTGGCGGCCGAGGATGATCAGGGCCTGCTCGAGCGATTCGATACGATGGGTGAGTCCGATCGCTGGCGAATTGAGGTAGCGCAAGATGCGGAAACTGAGCAGCGGGTCCTGCTTCATGGCAGCGGCGATCTCGGGAATCTCGGCATCGCCCTGGACCAGGCGCATCAGGTTGAGCAGTTGCGCCTTGTGCGGGTCGCCCGCCTTGTCGCTCGACACGCCGGCCGGGTCGCTGGCGAAGCGGCCGTGAAAATGGTCGTAGTGCCATTGCTGGCAAAAGCCGTGGTCGTCCACCGTCTCGACATGGCAGGCCAGCAACTGGTGGGCCTTGGCATGGCCGGCGGAACGCACGGCCGCCGAGAAATCACGGGCGGCATTGGCGTCGTTGCCGGCGATGTCGATGGCAGCGTAGTCGACCAGGGCGATGACCTTGCCGAAGGCCGGATTTTTCGGCTGGCGAAAGAGGCCGACCAGCATGCCCCGCCCGTGCAGCCCTTCGATCGCCTCGCCGACCAGGTCGGCTTCGGCATCCTCGGCCAACTGCACGAGCAGCACGACGTTGTCGGCCTTCAGGCGGTCCAGGGCGTCCAGGCCGAGGCTGGCCGAACTGAGCGGCAGGTAGGCGCGACTGGCGTTCCAGGCATCAGGGCTGGCATTGAGGGTGTCGATCAGCATCTGGTCCAGCGCTGCCTGCCGGGCCGGTTCGGCGTTGGCCAGCAGGCTGGCACCCTGGAGGTAGAAGAGATGGCCGGAGAGCCGGTGGTTGCGGTCGAAAACCGCTTCCCGGCGCAGGAAGGGCGCCAGGTCGTGGCACGCCTGCCGGCTTTCCTGGCCAGGGTCGGCAAGGCGGCTTTCCGGCTTGTCTTCGCTCCTGCCAAACAGTTTTTTCAGGCTGCCGAACATGAGGGGCCCCCAAAGAAAAATGCCCACCGTTGAGGTGGGCATTTTCGCATGGCTGGCCGGCGATTAGTTGACCTTGGCCTTGTCGCGCAGATCCTTGACCAGTTTTTCGACCAACTGCTGGTTGGCGCGCTGCTGCAGCTGCGGCTTGACCTGCTCGAAGGGCGGCGGGCTGGCCGGGCGCGAATCGTCGAGCTGGATGACGTGGTAGCCGAAATCGGAATGCACCGGGGTCTTGGTGTACTCGCCCTTTTTCAGCTTGCCGAGCGCTTCGCCGAAAGGCTTGACGTAGGAATTCGGCGAGGCCCAGCCGAGTTCGCCACCCTTGTCCTTGGAACCGGGATCCTTCGACTGCTTGGCCAGGTCGGCGAATTTCTCGCCCTTGTCGAGGCGGGCGATGATCGCCTTGGCTTCCTCTTCCTTCTCGACCAGTACGTGGCGGGCCTTGTATTCGGTGCTGCCCAGGTTGTTCTTGATGACTTCGTATTCGGCCTTGAGCTGGGCTTCGCTGATCGGGTTGGCCTTGACGTAGTCGGACAGGAAGGCGCGGATCAGCACGGCCTGCCTGGCCAGTTCGATCTGGCCCTGCAGGTTGGGGTTCTTGTCCAGGCCTTTCTTCTTGGCTTCCTGGGCGAGGATTTCGCGGCGCACCAGTTCTTCCTTGACGGCGGCCTGCAGTTCGGGCGAGTCCGGCGCCCCCTGGGCCATCTGTTCGGCCAGGAAGGCGTTGTAGACGCCCTGGGAAATGGGCTGGCCGTTGACGGTGGCGAAGGATTTGGCCTTGTCGGCGGCCAGGGCAGGCGCGGAAACGATGGCGCCGGCGATGAGCAGGGCAGCCAGACGGGAGAACTTGGGCATGTATCTATCCTTGGGTGTGGGGAACGATAGGTGAAACGACAGGGAATTATACTTCGCCGGGAAATCTGGCGACGATGCTGAGTGCATGGATGGGGCCGCGCATCAGGTCGCCCGCCGCATCATAAATCATGCGGTGGCGGGCCATGGTGGTTTTCCCGGTAAAGGCAGTGGCGACGATCTCCAGTCGGTAATGGCCGCCGCCCTGGCGGGCTCCGGCATGGCCGGCATGGCGGTGCGAGTCGTCCTCGATGGCGAGCGCTTCGGGAGCGAGGACGGCCAGGCGCTGGCGCAGCAGTTCGACGGTTTCGGCGCTCACGCCGGCAAGGCCTTCTTGAACGGCTTGACGCTGACCTTTTGATAGACGCCGGCTGCGATGTAGGGGTCGGCATCGGCCCAGGCCCTGGCCTCGGCCAGGGAAGCGAATTCGGCGACGATGAGGCTGCCCGTGAACCCGGCCGGGCCGGGGTCGGGTGAATCGATGGCCGGGCAGGGGCCGGCCAGGATCAGGCGGCCTTCGGCCTGCAGGGCGAGCAGGCGCTCGACGTGGGCCGGGCGGGCGGCCAGGCGCTTGTCGAGCGTGCCGGCGAAATCTTCTCCGTTGATGATGTAGAGCATTATTTGTCTTCCTCGATGTATTTCGACAGCATCATGCCCTGGCCGAGCACGAAGGCGAACATCAGGCCCATGCCGCCGAACAGTTTGAAATTGACCCAGGCGTCGGTCGAAAAATTGAAGGCGACGAACAGGTTGAGGGCGCCCATCGCAACAAAGAAGGCGATCCAGGCCAGGTTGACCCGCTCCCAGACTGCTTCGGGCAGGTTCAGTTGCTCGCCGAGCATGGCCTTGATGGCGTTCTTCTTGAGCACCAGTCCACTGAACGCCATGCTGGCCCCGAACACCCAGTAGAGGATGGTCGGCTTCCACTTGATGAAGGCCTCGTTCTGGAAGGCCAGGGTCATGCCGCCGAAGACGACGACGAGCACCAGGCTGACCCAGAGCATCTTGTCCACCTTGCCATGCCGGAAATGCACCCAGGCGATCTGGACGATGGTGGCGACGATGACGACGACGGTGGCGAGCAGGATGGGAGCGATCTTGGGGTCTACCGTCGCTGCACCGAGCAGGGCGCCCATCCAGTCGGCCGCCAGTTGCGGATTCTTTTCGGCGTACTTGAAGGCGGCGAAAAACAGGATGACAGGAAATAGGTCGAAGAGTAGTTTCATGGCGGAGCATTATATACTCGGAGCAAGCCCCGTTCCGCAAGCCGAGGAGTCCATGCATAGCGTTCTCATCGTTGATGACAGCGACATCAACCTGACCCTGATCAAGGCACTCGTCCTGAAACTCGGCGAATGCTCGCCGGTTCTCTTCGACAAGCCGCTCGACGCGCTGGAATGGTGCCGGGGTAACGTGCCCGACCTGGTCATCGTCGATTACATGATGCCGGACATGGACGGGCTGCGCTTCATCGCCGCCTTTCGCGCCCTGCACGGGCGCAACGAGATCCCGGTGCTGATGATCACCGCCAACGACCAGAAGGATGTCCGCTACGAGGCGCTGCTCGGCGGCGCCAACGATTTCCTGACCAAGCCGATCGATCGCGTCGAGTTTTCGGCGCGGGCCCGCAACATGCTGTCGCTGCGCACCGGCCAGAAGTTCCTGGCCGACCGCGCCGAGCACCTGTCGGCCCTGGTCGACGAGCGTACCGCCGAAATCCGCGAACGCGAGAAGGAACTGATTTTCCGCATTTCGCGGGCAGCCGAGTTCCGCGACCCGGAGACCGGCCCCCACATCCAGCGCATGGCCCACTACTCGCGGATCATCGCCGGCGGCCTCGACCTGCCGCCGGAAACGCAGCAACTGATCCTCGAGGCGGCACCGATGCACGACGTCGGCAAGATCGGCATTCCCGACTACATCCTGCTCAAGCCGGGCCGCCTGACGCCGGAAGAGATGGAGGTCATGAAAGGCCACGCCCGGCTCGGCCACGAACTGCTCAAGGACAGCCGCTCGGAAATCATGCGGGCGGGCGCCCTGGTCGCCATCTCGCACCACGAGAAATACGACGGCAGCGGCTACCCGAACGGCCTGAAGGGCGGGCAGATTCCCTTGTTCGGGCGTATTGTCGCCGTTGCCGACGTGTTCGATGCGCTGACTTCCGAGCGCCCGTACAAGCGCGCCTGGTCGCTGGACGACGCCTGTCGCTACCTCGAGGACGGGCGGGGTAAGCATTTCGACCCGCTGTGCGTCGAATCGCTGCTCGCTGGCTGGGAGCAGGTGCTGGAAATCCGCCAGCGCTTCCGTGACGAAGAGGTTCCGCCGCTCTGATGGCCGCGATGGAAGCTTCCCGCTGCCCCGACCCGGCCGACCACGGCCTGTCCACTCCCTTCGTCCTTGACCGCCGATCGATCCTGGCTCGCCTGGGCGAGGACGAGGAAATCTACCAGGTCATGGTCGACATGTTCGTGCACGACGTGCATGACAACTGTGCGGCGCTGGCCGCTGCCCTGGAGGCCGGCGACGCGGTCGCCCTCAGCCGCGAGGCGCACACCGTCAAGGGCCTGCTCGCCATGTTCTCGGACGAGGCCGGGGCGGCCCATGCCTTCTGGCTGGAAGGCCAGGCCAAGGCGGGGCGGGTGGCCGGCCTGGCCGAGGCGGTGGCCTGCCTGCAGGCCCGCCTGCGCCAAGTGGCGGCGGCTCTCGGCGCTTAGGCCGCGGGCAGGCGCAGGCAGGCGGCGGCTGCCGCCGGGCCGCCGGCCGGGTCGTAGGGCAGGCTGCCGAGCAGCGGAGCCGGCAGCAGGGCCTGCAGCGTCGCCAGATTCTCTTCGAAACGCGCCATCCCGGGATCGATGCGGTTGGCCACCCAGCCGGCCAACTGCAGGCCGCGGCCGGTGATGGCTTCAGCGGTGAGCAGGGCGTGGTTGAGGCAGCCCAGGCGCATGCCGACGACGAGGATGACCGGCAGGCCGAGTTCGACGGCGAGGTCGGCACTGCTGCGGTCGACGCCGAAAGGCACGCAAAATCCACCGGCGCCTTCGACGATGACCCGGTCGGCCTGCTGTCTTGCCGTGTCGCAGCTCGCCCGGATGGTGGCGAAATCGATGACGACGCCGGCCTCGGCGGCGGCGAGGTGGGGGGCGATGGCCGGGGCGAAGCAATAGGGGTTGGTGACCTGGCGCGGCAGCAGCACGTTGCTGGCGGCGCGGATGGCTTCGACATCGTCGTTGAGCCCGGCGGCGTCGGTGCCGGCCGCCACCGGCTTGAGGCCGACGGCGCGCCAGCCGTCGAGCGTGGCGCGGTGGAGCAGGGCGCAGGTGACGAAGGTCTTGCCGATCTCGGTGTCGGTGCCGGTCAGGAAGTAGGCGAGGCTCATGGCGTGGCGTGGAGGATGATGACGTCGTAGGTCAGCGGCAGGCCTTGCCGCCCGCGCAGCGTTTCGATGGCGGCTTCGGCACGCAGGAAGACGCCGCGGCTCATCAGCCCGCTGCGCCGGCCTTCTCCCAGCTGGTTGGCGCCGATCGCCTTGACGGCGCGCAGCAGGGTCTTGAAGTCGGCGTAGTGGGCGGTGATCGGGCGGCTTTCGATGTGGCGCACGGTCAGACCGGCTGCGATGGCGATCCGGCGGACGTCGTCGACGCCGTGGAAGCCCAGGGTGTGGCGGTAGCGGTCGACGCCGGCGAAGGCGTGGCGCAGTTCGCCGAAGGTGGCCGGGCCGAGGCTGGCCAGGGCCAGCCAGCCGCCGGGGCGCAAGGTCCGGCGGGCTTCGCCGAGGGCGGCGGCGAGGTCGCACCACTGCACGGCCAGGCTGGACCAGTAGAGATCGAGGCTGGCGTCGGCCAGCGGCAGGTGTTCGAGGTCGCCGCCCAGGCGGCAGCAGGGGGCGCCGATCTGGCCGAGCATGGCCGGCGACAGGTCGAGGGCGATGGCCTGGGCATCGGGGTAGCGGGCGTGCAGCGCGGCCTGGGCGTGGCCGGTGCCGCAGCCGGCGTCGAGCAGGCGCTGCACCGCCATGGCCGGCAGGCCGCCGGCCAGCTCGGCGCAAATTTGGCGCTGGACGGCGGCGGCGCTGTCGTAGCCCGGCGCGGCGCGCTCGAAGGATAGTCGGATGCGGGCCTTGGACGGCTTGCCGTGCTCCGCCTCGGGCCGGTCTTCAGTCATTGCGGAAGGCGTCGACCAGCGCGCTGAAAGCGGCCGGCTGCGAAATGAAGGGGGCGTGCGCGCAATCGGCCATGATTTCCAGGCGGGCGCCGGGAATCAGGGCGGCCAGCGCCTGGGCACCGGCCAGCGGCATCAGCGGGTCGGCGGCGCCGTGGATGAGCAGGGTGGGCGCCCGGACCCGCGGCGCCTGCGGGCGCAGGTCGACGTCGCGCAGCCAGGCCAGGCCGGCGGCCAGCGTCTCGCCGGCCGGGCGCGGGTCGGCCAGCTGCAACAGTTCGGCAGTGACCGCCTTGGCCCGGGCATCGCCGCGGTTGAAGCCGCCGACGAAGCGCGGCAGCATGGCTTCGATGTCAGCAGCGACGCCGGCGGCGAATTCGGCCAGCATGGCCGGCGCCATGGCCTGCGGCCAGCCGTCGCGCTGGACGAAGGAGGCGGTGCCGGCGACCAGCACCAGCTTGCCGACCTGGTCCGGGTGGCGGGCGGCGACGGCCAGCGCCAGCTGGGCGCCGAGCGACCAGCCGGCCAGCGTGCAGCCGGCCGGCAGGCGGCCGGCGATGTCGTCGGCGGCGGCGTCAAAGTCGGCGATCAACGGCGCCGCGCCGTAGCCGGGCAAATCGAAAATTTGGCCGTTTTTGCCGTCGACCGCAGCAGTCAGCGGGCCGCGGCCCAGGCACCAGCCGGGGAGGAAGACGAGGGGAGCGTTCATGCCAGTTCCTTGAGGGCGGCGGTCAGTTGGGCGATGTCGGCCTCGGTGTGGGCGGCCGAAACGGAAATGCGCAGGCGCGCCGTGCCCTTGGGCACCGTCGGCGGGCGGATGGCCGGCACCCACAGGTCGCGTTGCCACAGCGCCTGCGACAGGGCGACGGCGGCCGCGTTGTCGCCGACGATCAGCGGCTGGATGGCGGTCGGCGACGGCAGCAGCTTGAGCGGCAGGCCGGCCAACCCGTCGCGCAGTTGGCCGAGGCGGGCCATCAGCGTGGCCCGCAGGGCGTCGCCGGCGGCAATCTGGCGCAGGCTTTCCGACAGCGCGCAGGCAATGGCCGGCGGCGCGGCGGTGGTGAAGATGTAGCTGCGGCCTTTCTGCAGCAGGTAGTCGATGGCCGTCGCCGAGCCGGCGACGAAGGCGCCGCCGACCCCGGCCGCCTTGCCCAGCGTGCCCATCAGCACGATGCGCGGGGCGGCCGGCAGGTTGAAGTGGGCCAGGCTGCCCCGGCCGTGCGGGCCGAGCACGCCGAAGCCGTGCGCGTCGTCGATGACCAGCCAGGCGTCGTAACGCTCGGCCAGGGCGAAGAGCAGCGGCAGCGGGGCGAGGTCGCCATCCATGCTGAACACGGCGTCGGTGACGATCAGCTTGGTCGGCGCATCGCTCGCCGCCAGCATTTTCTCCAGCGCTGCCACGTCGTTGTGCGGGTAGCGGTGGACATCGGCGCCGTTGGCCTTGGCCAGCTGCATGGCGTCGATCAGCGAGGCGTGGTTGAGCTTGTCGGCGAACACCGCGGCGCCGCGCCCGGCCAGGGTCGGCGTCACCGCCAGGTTGGCCAGGTAGCCGGTCGAGAAAGTCAGGGCGCGGGCGAAGCCGGTGAAGGCGGCGATCTCCGTTTCCAGCGCTTCGTGCGGCGCCAGGTGGCCGCTGACCAGGTGCGAGGCGCCGCTGCCGGCCCCCCACTGCAAGGCGCCATCGGCCAGGGCCCGGGCGATCTGGCTATTTCCGGCCAGCCCGAGGTAGTCGTTGGCAGCGAAATTCAGCACATTTTTGCCGTCGACCGTGGCGATCCGGCCGCAGGGCGATTCCAGCACGCGGCGGCGGCGGCTCAGGCCGGCGGCGGCGATGTCCTGCAACTCGGCGGCAAGCGACTCGGTCAGGCGGGATGCGTTCATGGTGCGTGGGTGCGGGGCGGTCGGCGATCGGGCCGGCAAGCGTAGCGCGTTTGCCGCCCTCTTGTCTCGCCGCGCGCGGCGGCCGGCCTAGCGCTGGGCGTCGACGAAGGCGGCGACGAGATTGACCGAGTCGATGGCGCCGACGTCGAATTCGAAGTCGGAAAAATCGATGGCGAACTGCTCTTCGAGGAACATCACCAGGTTCATGGTCGAGAAGGAATCGAGGCGGCCGCTGGTGAACAGCAGGTCGTCGTCGGCCAGCGGGTTGCGGTCGCCGTGCTTGACCAGCGCCTCGGCCAGGAATTCGCGCAGTTTCTGTTTTTCTTCGAGTTGCATCAGATGACTCCAAAAAGGCTGGCCAGGAAGGCCAGCCGCTCGCCCAGCCCGTGCTGCAGCGACCCGTCGCTGAACAGGTGCAGGCAGACAACGAAGGACCAGACGAAAACGAATGAATAGAGCCGGCCGGCCAGCGTGTCCGGCGGCCGGATGCCCTGGCCGGCACGGATCTGCGACAGGCCGACGCCGGTGGCCAGGACGACGCAGTAGAACAGGTAGCTGGTGTAGGTTCCGACGGCAGACGCCAGACCGACGCGGGCGATCAGGTCGATGTCGCGGACGAAATGCCACAGGGCGTTGCCGACGGCGGCGGCCATGAAGGTGGCGAAGAACATGCGCAGCCGCGGGTGCTGGCGGAAAACCTTGAAGAAGGTCGGGATGAAGAAGAAATCGACCAGGACTTCCTTGAAGTAGTAGTGGAAGCGGTTGAAATAATCCATCAGCGTGCGCGATTCGAGCGGCCGCCACGCGCCGCGCGGCAGGCGGTAGCCGGCCAGGCGGGCGAGGCCGATGAAGAGGTGGGCCCAGATGGCGATCTGCAGCGCGAAGCGGGCGGTCGACCAGGCCAGCGCCGTCCAGCTGGTGAGCAGCGGATAGGGCTGGCCCTGCAGGAAGGCGTCCACCGTGCGGGCCACCGACGGCGTCCCCAGGCGCTCGGCCAGCAGCCAGCCCAGCCCGCCCTGGATGGCGAGCAGGAGGTTCGACCAGACGAGCAGCTTGACGCCCTTGAGCTGGGTGACGGCCAGTTCGTCGGCATTCTTGGCCTGGAACTTCTGCAGGAAGGCGGCGCCCTTGCCGAAGGGCAGGTAGGTCGGGCTCCAGAAGGGGCGGAGGGCGGCCATCTGCAGCACCGGCGACGGACTGGCGGCGGCCCGCTGGTCGATGATGGCGTAGGGCAGGAACCAGACGAAGGGGGTGAGGACGACGAGCAGCG
Source organism: Dechloromonas sp. Dech2017 (assembly GCA_009469585.1). GTDB lineage: Bacteria > Pseudomonadota > Gammaproteobacteria > Burkholderiales > Rhodocyclaceae > Azonexus. Next base: position 26,336 of record SSXW01000014.1, on the reverse strand, counting down.
ACCAGATCAGCACGAGCGGCAGTCCGGCCATGACGTCGGCCAGGCTCAACCCGGCCAGCACGGCTTCCAGGGCCAGCATGGCGAGCACCGGGCGGCGGGCGACCAGCGACTTGGGGTGGCGGCGGACATGGTCGAGCAGGCGGCTGCTGCCGGCCATGACGACGAGCAGGGCGGCGATGGCCAGGCCGACGGCCGACAGCTCGCCGAGACCTTCCTGGGCGATGACCAGGCCGATGTGCTCGGCGAAGTCGTTGCCCGACGTCGCCGTCTCGACCAGGGCGGCCAGCCAGGTGGCGGCGAACAGCACGGGGTGGCGGTAGCCGGGTAGATAGGCGGCGGCGAGCGCCGCGCCGACCGCCAGCCAGGTCGCCCAGGGGGCGAAATAGCGGCCGACGGCGACCAGGCCGATGGCGAAAATCAGGGCTCGGCCAACTCCGCTCTGGGCGAAGGCGACGACGGAAGGCCGCTGGTCGATGGCCAGCCAGTCGCGCAGCGTACGGCGCGGCCCGGCCCGGCCGGGGGAGGCCAGGGTCGATGCGGCGCTCATGCCGCCTCGCGCTCCAGCCAGGCGAGCAGGGCCTTGCGGTCGACCTTGCCGCTGTGGTTGAGGGGCAGGCTGTCGCGGGCGATCACCCGGCTCGGCACCATGTAGGCGGGAATGCGCTGCTTGAGCGTGGCGATGATCTGCTCGCTGTCGGCGGCCGGGGCGCCGACGACGCTGACGATGCCGCGCGGCGTGCCGTCCACGCAGGGCCAGGCGACCGAGCCGACGACATCGGCGCCGGTGACGATGCGCAGGTGGGCGTCGATTTCTTCCAGCTCGACGCGATAGCCGTTGATCTTGATCTGGTTGTCGATGCGGCCCAGGCAATGGAAGGAGCCGGCAGCGTCGCGGATGGCCAGGTCGCCGGTCAGGTACCAGCGCTGGCCGTCGTAGTCGGGGAAGCGGGCGGCGCTCAGTTCGGGCGCGCCGAGGTAGCCGCTGGCCAGCTGGCAGCCGGCGATGGCCAGCTCGCCGGGCGTGCCGTCGGCCACCGGGCGGCCCTGCGGATCGAGGACGGCGGCTTCGCTGCCGGGCAGCGGCCGGCCGATGGCGACCACGTCGCGGCCCGGGGTCAGCGGCAGTTCGCCGCCCTGGGCCAGGCAGAAGACGGTCGCCTCGGTCGGGCCGTAGAGGTTGACGATGGCGCTGTCCGGCGCCGCTTCCCGCCAGGCGGCGACGACGCCAGCCGGAAGCTGCTCGCCGCCGAAGACGGTGAGGCGCAGGCCGGCCAGGCTGGCCGGCTTAAGGGCCTTGATCTGGCGCAGCATGCCGGCCAGCGAGGGTACCGAGTTCCAGACAGTCAGGCCGGAATCGGCGGCGAACTTGACGGCATTCATGACCCGGGTGGCGGGCAGGATGTGCAGCGAAGCGCCGGCCTGCCAGGTCGGGAACATGTTGTGCACCGAGAAATCGAAACCCAGCTCGCAGGTTTCCAGAGCCCGGTCGGCGGCCTGCAGGCCGAGGTGGGCGGTGATCATGGCGATGTAGTGGCGGGCGGCGCCGGCCGGGATCATGACGCCCTTGGGCAGGCCGGTGGTGCCCGAGGTGAAGATGATGTAGGCGGTGTCGTCGGCGGCGACGGCGGCCGGTGCGGGCCGCTCGGCGCCGGCTTCCGGCGGCGGCAGGGCGCGCAGCTTGACGGCATGGCGGTCGGCGACGGCCGGGCGCCGGCCGAGGTGGATGACGGTGTCCGGGCCGGCGTCGAGGAGGCGCTCGCTGAGCAGCGCGGCGCCTTCGTCGTCGGTGATGATGGCCGACAGCTGGCATTGGGCGAGCAGGGCGAGTAGGCGTTCTTCCGGCAGCTTGAGGCCGAGCGGGACATAGGTGGCGCCGGCCCAGGCGGCGCCGATCAGGGCGGTGCAGGCGCCCAGGCTGCGCGAGGCGAGGATGCCGATGCGCGGCAGCCGGCCGTCCACCCGGGCGGTGGCGCCGGCCGCTTGCAGGCAGCGGGCGATGCGCCCGGCCTCGCTGGCCAGTTCGCCATAGCTGAGCGTGCGGCCCTGGCTGACCACGGCCGCGGCGTCCGGCGTGTTCAGGCTGTGGCGATGGATGGCGCTGGCCAGGTTGAAGTTGTTGTCCATGGTCTTTGCTCTCGGGGCCGGGCGGCCGGCCGGTCGTTGCGGCGGGCGGGCGATGCTGGTCGGTCAATGGTGCGACGCAGCATTCTACCGGAGCGCGGCCCCGGCTTTTACAGCGATTGTGTAACCGGATTCAGTCGGCCAGCGCCTGGTCGAGGGCGTGGCCGATGGCTTTCCCGAGATGGTCGATCTCGCCGTCGTCGACGATGTAGGGCGGCATCAGGTAGACGGTGTTGCCGAGCGGCCGGATCAATGCTTCGGCATCCAGTGCGGCGCGGTAGAACTTGCGCGAGAAGTGTGGGTCGGCGGTGGCGACGTCGAAGGCGGCGATCATGCCGCGCTGGCGCAGGTGTTTGACCTGTGGCCGGTCGGCCAGCGGGGCGAGGGCGGATTCGATTTTTGCGGCTTTTTTGCGGTTGACCGCGAGAACGTCGTCGGCTTCGAAAATGTCCAGCGTCGCCAGCGCCGCCCGGCAGGCCAGCGCGTTGCCGGTGTAGCTGTGCGAATGCAGGAAGGCGCGGGCCAGCGAATCGTCGAGGAAGGCGGCGTAGATCGTGTCGCTGCAAAGCACGACGGAGAGCGGCAGGTAGCCGCCGGAAATGCCTTTCGACAGGCACATCAGGTCGGGCTTGATGGCCGCCTGCTGGTGGGCGAAGAAGCTGCCGGTGCGGCCGCAGCCGACGGCGATTTCATCGCAGATCAGGTGCACTTCGTAGCGGTCGCACAGGGCGCGGGCCAGGCGCAGGTATTCCCGGTCGTACATCGCCATGCCGCTGGCGCCCTGGACCAGCGGCTCGACGATCAGCGCGGCGGTGGTGTCGGCATGGCCTTCGAGCCAGGCTTCGAGCGCGGCGGCAGCGCGGCGGGCGCAATTGATCGAGGCAGCGGCCGGCGATTCGCCCGGCTCGGCGAGGCGGAAGTCCGGCGAGGGCAGGACGTGGGCGCCGGCGCGGACCAGCGGCGCGTAGGCGTCCTTGAAGATGGCGACGTCGGTGACGGCCAGGGCGCCGACCGTCTCGCCGTGGTAGCTGCCGGCCAGGCAGAGGAACTCGGCCTTCTCCGGGCGGCCGACGTTGCGCCAGTAGTGGAAGCTCATCTTCAGCGCGATCTCGGTGGCCGAGGCACCGTCCGAGGCGTAGAAGGCGTGGCCGAGGGCGCCGCCGGTCAGGGCGCTCAGGCGCTCGGACAGCTCGACCACCGGCTGGTGGGTGAAGCCGGCGAGCATGACGTGCTCCAGCGTTTCGAGCTGGTCACTCAGCGCCGCGTTGATGCGCGGGTTGGCGTGGCCGAACAGGTTGGTCCACCACGAGCTGATGCCGTCGAGGTAGCGCTTGCCGTCGAAGTCGTAGAGCCAGGCGCCGCTGCCGCGGGCGATGGGGACCAGCGGCAAGTGGGCCGGCGAAGCGGTCTGCGCGTGGTGGCGCATCTGCGTGCACGGGTGCCAGACGGCGGCCTGGCTGCGCGCCAGCCAGTCGGCGTTCGATGCCGGGGGCATTGTGATCAGAGCCTCGACGCGGAGACGCCGAGACGCAGGGAAGGGCAAAGAAAGATTTTCCGGGCGCCCTCCGCGCCTCTGCGTCTCCGCGTTTCAAGCAAGCATTTCATTGCGCTCAGTGCAGGACGTGCGAACTGGCCGCCGGCTGCTCCGGCATTTCGGCGTGCACCAGCTCGGCTTCGGAGTTGGGGAACATCGGTGCGCCGCAATCGTCGCAGAATTCCATCGGGAAACGGTGGTCGAGGAAGACCACCTCCTTGACGCCGACTTCGCGCAGCACGGCCTCGATCTCGCCGGCCGCGTCGGTGGCTTCGTCCTCGGCGCCGAGCAGCGGCCAGACGATGCCGTGATAGACCTCGTCGCCGGTGGTCGGGCCGAGGCCGACGCGGTATTCCTCCATGCGCCGGTCGTAGCAGGGGCCGACCACGGCCCGCAGGTCGGCCGGCGCCAGGTTGACGGTGGCCTGCAGGAAGGCGACGGCGGCCTTCAGCGAATACGGGCGCGACAGGCGGTCGGCGTTGCGGCAGGCGGCGTGGTAGGCATCGGGCAGCAGGGGCTCCCAGGTGCAGCCGGTGAGCAGTGGTTCGAGATTCGGGCTGCCCTGCTTGATCCACTCTTTGAGCGCCGATGCCTTGTCGCCGTCCTTCTCGTTCCAGCGGAAGGGCGCCTTGCCCGGCGGCACGGCGATGGCGCCGACAAGGTAGCGGACGTCGGAAAGGAAATGGTTGGTCTCGGCGACGCTGCTCGGGTCGATCGTCAGGTGGCCGCCGGCCAGTGCCGCGTTGCCGAGCTGGCGGGTCAGTTGCCAGGTGTCGCAGAAGCTGCGCGGCAGCTGGTCCGGGCTGAACAGGAAGTCGGCGACGGCCAGCCGTGCCTCGCGGCCGAAGGCATGGGCACCCAGTTGCACGGCCACGGCCTGCAGGGTGGCTTTGGGCAGCGGGCTGGCCGGGATGGAAAAGCGCGACCAGGCGAGGACCGGAGCGGCGAACAGCTGGATGTCGAAGGCCGCGCCGTCGCGCTCGAGGCGCTGGCTTTCGGCGCGCGATTCGACCATGTCGGCCAGTTCGTCGTGGCCGCGCGGGTTGGCCTCGAACAGCTGGTCGAGAGCGGCGTTGATGTCGTCTTCGGCACCGTTTTTCAGCAGGGTGTCCAGGGCCTCGGCCAGTTGCGCCTCCCAGTGGGCGTCTTCCAGCTTGCCGCCGGATTCGGAGAGGCCGGTAGCCAGACGTTGCAGTTCGGCCGCGTCGCGAGAAAGACGGTCGCGCTTGCCAAAACGGGTGCGTTTCATCGGTGATCCAGAAAATTCAAAAATGTAATTTTACCAGCCGCTAAAATGTCGGACAGCACAAACCTTGAATTCGCTCGAGTTACCGCCATGCTCATCTTCCTGTCCCCCGCCAAATCGCTCGACTACAAGACGCCGCCGCATGTCGCCACGGCCAGCCAGCCGGCCTGGCTGAAGCAGTCGGCGACGCTGATCGAGCAGCTGCGCAAGTTGTCGCCGGCCGACATCGCCGGGCTGATGTCGCTGTCCGATGCGTTGGCCCTGCTCAATTTCCACCGCTACGCCGACTGGTCGCTGCCCTTCACGCCGGACAACGCCAAGCAGGCCGTGCTCGCCTTCGACGGCGACGTCTATGACGGCCTCGACGCCCGCAGCCTGTCGGCCGCCGACCTCAATTTCGCCCAGCAGCACGTGCGCATCCTGTCCGGCCTCTACGGCATTCTCCGCCCGCTCGACCTGATGCAGCCCTATCGCCTGGAAATGGGCACCAAGTTCGCCAACCAGGCCGGCAAGGACCTCTACGCCTTCTGGGGCGAGCAGTTGCTCGATGCCATCAACGCCGAACTGGCGACCATGCCGCGGCCGGTCGTCGTCAACCTGGCATCCGAGGAATATTTCAAGGCGGCGGTCGGCCGCAAGATTCAGGGCACAGTCATCCAGCCGGTGTTCGAGGACTGGAAGAACGGCAAGTACAAGATCATCAGCTTCTTCGCCAAGAAGGCGCGCGGCTTGATGACCCGCTACGCCGTGCTCAACCGGCTGAGCGAACCGGAAGGCCTGAAGGGCTTCGATGTCGACGGCTACGCCTTCGCCCCGGAGGCGTCGGACGCGACGAGTTGGGTCTTCCGCCGTCGACAGGAATAATCGGCAAAAATTGAAATCCGTCGGTCGCCCGGCGCGGCTTGCCGCCGCCACCCTTCTGCGCTGCCTGGCCGTCGTCCTCGGCCTGGCCGGGTCGGCCGCCGCCGCGGCGCAGACCTTGGAGGCGTGCAAGGCGATCACCGGCGACGCCGAGCGGCTGGCCTGCTACGATGCGCTGGCCGGGGTGTCGGCGCAGGCCGCGCCGCAACCGGCGGCCAGCCCGGCCACCGACTCGGGCCCGGCCATGCCCGGCCTGGCCGGCCAGCGCGAGTCCCTGCTCGGTACCGCCTGGGAACTGGACGCGGCGCAACGCGGCCACATCCTGCGCATCCGTCCCTACAAGCCGGTCTACATCCTGCCCTATTTCCATGCGACCAGCCCCAACCGCCAGCCGGCCAGCCCGTCGGCCGGGCATACCAGCCCGCTGATCGACGACCTGGGCGCCAACGAGGCCAAGTTCCAGATCAGCTTCAAGACCAAGCTGATGGAAGACGTGCTCGGTGCCAACGGCGACCTGTGGTTCGGCTACACCCAGTCGTCGCGCTGGCAGGTGTATACCGAAGGCCTGTCGCGCCCCTTCCGCGAAACCAACCACGAACCCGAGATCATGCTGGTCTGGCGCACCGACTACCGGCTGGCCGGCTGGCACGGGCGCTTCGTCAGCCTCGGCCTCAACCATCAGTCGAACGGCCGTAGCCTGCCGCTGTCGCGCAGCTGGAACCGCATCGTGCTGGCGGCTGCCTTCGAGCGCGACGACTGGACGCTGACCCTGCGCCCGTGGTGGCGCCTGCCGGAAAGCGCCGGCGGCGACGACAATCCGGACATCTCCAGCCACGTCGGCCGGGCCGACCTGCATCTGGTGCGGCGCTGGGGCGAGCACCAGTTTTCGGTCATGCTGCGCCACAGCCTGCAGAGCGGCCGCAACAGCCACGGCGCGATTCGCCTCGACTACGCTTTCCCGATTGCCGGCGAACTGCGCGGCCACCTGCAGTGGTTCAGCGGCTACGGCGAAAGCCTGATCGATTACAACCATCACTCGAATTACCTCGGCCTCGGCCTGTCCTTGCTCGAGTGGTATTGAGGAGCGGTCGATGCGCGGTGTTTTTCGAGGGAATCGCATGCATTGGCCGGCCTGTCTCGGTGCCCTGGTGGCGCACTTCCTGGTCGCCGCGGCCTGGGCCAGCGAGCCGGTGCTGGTCGTCAACCTGGTCGGCGTGCGCAGCGCCGCCGGCACGCTGCGGATCGGCGTCTATGCCGAGGGTGCCAGCTACGGCAAGGAAAGCCGGACAGTGGCCGGCCAGCTGGTGGCGGCCCGGCAGGGCACGGTGCAGGTCGTCTTCGCCGACCTGCCGCCCGGCCGCTACGCCGTCATGGCCTACCACGACGAGGACGCCAACGGCGAGCTGAATCGCCGCTTCGGCATGTTTCCCAGCGAAGGTTACGGGCTGTCGAATAATCCCCGGGTCATCGGGCGGCCGGCCTTCGCCGACAGCGCCTTCGACCTGGTTGCCGGCCAGCCGCTCGCCCTGCGCATCGACGTCCGCTATTGAGGCGGGCCGGCCGTCGCCGGCTCGGCCAGCAGCCGGCAGACGTCGGCCGGGCGCAGGATGCGGAAGGCCAGTTTGGTCCGCCCGCGCAGCTTGAGCAGCGCCTTGTCCTTGCTGACCAGCAGGTCGGCCCCGGCGCGGGCGGCCAGTTCGAGGAATTTCTGGTCGTCCCGATCCTTGCAGCGGGGCAGGGGCGGCGCCTCGCCGGCGGCGACGACGCTGACCCGGGCGCTGTAGCGGGCGTAGCGCTCGGCGATCATCTCCGGGGTCAGCTTCAGTTGCGGGTAGGTCAGCACCCGGCGCAGTTCGTCGAGCGTGCGTTCATCGACGAGGCATTCGATGCGGCCGGCCTCGAGCGCCGTCATGATCGGTACGGCGTCGGTGTTGGCCCAGTGGAAGAGGTCGAGGACGACATTGGTGTCGAGGACGATACGCAGCATGGGGCGGGATTATAATGCCGGGTTTTCAATCGCTTGCCGGAAAGCCCGATGTCCCGAATTCTTCTCGCCCCGCTCGAAGGCCTGGCCGATCCGCTGATGCGCCAGGTGCTGACGGCCATCGGCGGCTACGACTGGGGCATTTGCGAATTCATCCGGGTCACCGAGAGCGTGCTGCCCAACCGCACTTTCCTGCGCACCTGCCCGGAACTGCTCAACGGCAGCCGGACCGCCAGCGGTACGCCGATGCGCGTTCAGCTGCTCGGCTCCGACCCGTACTTCATGGCGGCCAACGCGCGGCGGGCGGTGAAGCATGCGCCGGCCGGCATCGACATCAATTTCGGCTGCCCGGCGCCCACCGTCTTCCGCCATCGCGGCGGCTCGGCCCTGCTCGGCGAGCCGCAGCTGCTGCACGACATCGTCAGCGCCGTGCGTAGCCAGGTGCCGGCCGACATCCCGTTCACCGCCAAGATGCGGCTGGGCATCGCCGACGATTCGCTGGCCGTCGATTGCGCCCAGGCCATCGAGGCCGGCGGCGCCGACGAACTGATCATCCACGGCCGGACCAAGGTCGACGGCTACCGGCCGCCGGCCAAGTGGGCGCAGATCGACCGGGTGCGGGCGGCGGTCGGCATCCCCATCATCGCCAACGGCGAAGTGTGGACGGTGGCCGATTTTCGCCGCTGCCAGCAGGAAAGCGGTTGCCCCGACATCATGCTCGGCCGCGGCGCGCTGGCCGATCCGCTGCTGGCGCGGAAGGTGCGCGGCGAAGCGACAGGTGGCTGGCCCGAGCTGATCCCGGCCGTCGCGGCCTACTGGCAGGGCGTGCGCCAGCGCGTGCTGCCCGAGCATGCCGGCGGCCGCCTCAAGCAGTGGCTGATGCTGCTGCGCCGCCATTACCCGGAGGCCGAGGCGCTCTACCAGCGCCTGCGCCCGGTCAAGGCGGCCGAGGACATCGACCGCCTGCTGGTCGACGCCGGCATCGTCGAGACCCTGCCGCTGGCCGCCTGATGGACAGCGCACCGCCGGGGAATTCGCGCTTCATCACCAGCGCCCAGGACGGCCCGCACCGCGACCTGGAAACCCTGGTCCGCCGCCACCTGGCGCAGCCCTTCCGCAAGCCGATTGTCGACTACAACCGGCAGGCCCTGGCGGCGGCGCTGGCGGCACGCGACGCCTGGCGGCCCGGGGCGCCGCTCGTGCTCGACGCCGGCTGCGGCGTCGGCTGGAGCACGCTGCGCCTGGCCGCCGGTTTTCCCGAGCATTTCGTGATCGGCGTCGACCAGTCGAGCGACCGGCTCTGCCGCGGTCGACCGGAAAAAATGCCCGAAAACGCCATCCTGGTCCGTGCCGACCTGGTCGATTTCTGGCGCCTGCTCGCCGAAAGCGGCATCCGCCTGGCCCGCCACTACAACCTCTACCCCAATCCGTGGCCGAAGATCGGCCACCTGGCGCGACGCTGGCACGGCCACGCCGTCTTTCCGGTGTGGCGCGAGCTGGGCGGCGAACTCGAATGCCGCAGCAACTGGGCCATCTACATCGCGGAAATGGCCCAGGCGCTGAGCTTGCTCAGCAACCAGGCGGTCGCTGCCGAGCCGTATGCGACCGACGACCCGATGACCCCCTTCGAGAAAAAATACCTCGCTTCCGGCCACGGCCTGTGGCGCTGCCGGGTCAGCCTGCGATGAACGTCTGCCAGACCTGCGGCGCCTGCTGCGCCAGCTTCCGCGTCGATTTCCATCCGGCCGAACTGGCCGGTGGTGCCTTCGCCTGGGAGGCGGGGGTGCCGGTTGCGCTGACCGTTCCGGTCACCCCGGCCATCGTCCGCATGGCCGGCACCGACGCCGCCGCGCCGCGCTGCGTGGCGCTCGGCGGCGAGGTCGGCCAATGTGTCGCGTGCACCATCTACGAGGCGCGCCCGTCGCCCTGCCGCGAGTTCGACACCGCCCACGATGCCTGCGCCCGGGCCCGCCAGCGCCACGGCTTGCCGCCGCTATAAGCATTCTTTATCCCCGTTTGGTCGGGGTAAGTCTGTGGATAAGTTCTGGATAGCTTGCCTAATCCATTGATCTGTAAGGGTTCCGGCTTCTCTGCCTAAATATTGGGCAGATGCGGCCAGGTTGGGCCGGCATCCTGCGCAATCGCCGGGAATGCTTGACAGGCAGGCATCTTCGTGTGTTTTGCCGATTGCCCCGAAATGCACTTATCCCCGGAAGGACAGGGTAAAGCTGTGGATAAGCTCGGGATTGTTTTGCTAAGCCATTGAGTCGGAAGGGGGTTTTCCGGTCTGCCTAAATATTTTGCGGCGGTTCGGCAAAAGGCGCCTCGCCGCAAGGCATGTTAGCAAAGCACGGCTGGATAAAATATAATATATAAGACTTGCGCGCCGGCTTGGGAAAGCAATACGCCGAACCATTCGGTCGTCGTCTTTGTCTTACAATAATTATCTGTTTTCCAGAGCAACCCTTTACGAAAGGAAGTCGCCGTGCTTGAAGCCTATCGCGCCCACGTTGCAGAGCGTGCAGCCCTCGGTATCCCCCCGCTGCCCCTGTCCAAGCAACAGACCACCGAACTGGTGGCCCTGCTGAAGAATCCGCCGAAGGGCGAAGAAGATGCCCTGGTCGAACTGATCACCCACCGCGTGCCGGCCGGTGTCGATGATGCCGCCAAGGTCAAGGCCGAGTTCCTGGCCAAGGTTGCCAAGGGCGAGGAAGCCTGCGCGCTGATCTCCAAGGAAAAGGCCACCGAACTGCTCGGTACCATGCTGGGTGGCTACAACGTCAAGCCGCTGATCGACCTGCTGGCTTGCGGCACCTGCGGCGCCGTCGCCGCCGAAGGCCTGAAGAAGACCCTGCTGGTGTTCGATTACTTCCATGACGTCGCCGAACTGGCCAAGGGCGGCAATGCCAACGCCAAGGCAGTCATGCAGTCGTGGGCCGACGGCGAGTGGTTCACTTCGCGTCCGGCCGTGCCGGCCTCGCAGAAGCTGACTGTCTTCAAGGTAACCGGCGAAACCAACACCGACGACCTCTCGCCAGCCCCGGATGCCTGGTCGCGTCCGGACATCCCGCTGCACGCGCTGGCCATGCTCAAGAACCCGCGTCCGGGCATCGAAGCCGACGAGCCGGGCTCGCGCGGCCCGATCAAGCAACTGGAGGCGCTGGCCGCCAAGGGCAACCTGATCGCCTACGTCGGTGACGTGGTCGGTACCGGTTCTTCCCGCAAGTCCGCCACCAACTCGGTGCTGTGGTTCACCGGCGAAGACATCCCCTTCGTCCCGAACAAGCGTTTCGGCGGCGTCTGCCTCGGCTCCAAGATCGCCCCGATCTTCTTCAACACCATGGAAGACGCCGGCGCGCTGCCGATCGAAATCGACGCTGGCCAGATGGACATGGGCGACGAGATCGAACTGCGCGTCAACGAGGAAACGGGCGCCGTCACCGCCGTCAAGAACGGCAACGTGATCGCCGAGTCGCAACTGAAGACCCTGGTCATCCTCGACGAAGTCCGCGCTGGCGGCCGTATCCCGCTGATCATCGGGCGTGGCCTGACGACCAAGGCGCGCGAAGCCCTCGGCCTGCCGCAATCGACGCTGTTCCGTCTGCCGCAGAATCCGGCCGACGACGGCAAGGCTTACTCGCTGGCCCAGAAGATGGTCGGCAAGGCCTGCGGCGTGGCCGGCATCCTGCCGGGCACCTACTGCGAACCGAAGATGACCACCGTCGGTTCGCAAGATACCACCGGCCCGATGACCCGCGACGAACTCAAGGACCTGGCCTGCCTCGGCTTCTCCGCCGACCTGGTCATGCAGTCCTTCTGCCACACCGCCGCCTATCCGAAGCTGGTCGACGTCAAGATGCACCGCGAACTGCCGTCCTTCATCAGCACCCGCGGCGGCGTTGCGCTGCGTCCGGGCGACGGTGTCATCCACTCCTGGCTGAACCGCCTGCTGCTGCCGGATACCGTCGGCACCGGCGGCGACTCGCACACCCGCTTCCCGATCGGCATTTCCTTCCCGGCCGGTTCCGGCCTGGTCGCCTTCGCCGCCGCTACCGGCGTCATGCCGCTGGACATGCCGGAATCCGTGCTTGTTCGCTTCAAGGGCAAGATGCAGGATGGCATCACCCTGCGCGACCTGGTCAACGCCATTCCATACTACGCCATCAAGCAGGGCCTGCTGACTGTCGAGAAGAAGGGTAAGAAGAACGTCTTCTCCGGCCGCATCCTCGAAATCGAAGGTTTGCCGGATCTCAAGGTCGAACAGGCCTTCGAACTGTCCGACGCCGCCGCCGAGCGTTCCGCTGCTGCTTGTGCCGTCGCCCTGAACAAGGAGCCGATGGTCGAGTACATGCGTTCCAACATCACCCTGATGAAGTGGATGATCGCCGAAGGCTACCAGGATGCCCGCACCCTGAAGCGCCGCATCGCCGCGATGGAAGACTGGATCGCCAACGGCACGCTGCTCAAGGCCGACGCCAACGCCCAGTACGCTGCCGTGATCGAGATCGACCTGGCCGAAGTCACCGAGCCGATCCTGGCCTGCCCGAACGATCCGGACGACGTCAAGCTGCTGTCCGAAGTCGCCGGCGACAAGATCGACGAAGTCTTCATCGGTTCCTGCATGACCAACATCGGCCACTTCCGTGCCGCCGGCAAGGTCCTCGAAGGCAAGTCGGACATCCCGACCCGCTTGTGGATCGCCCCGCCGACCAAGATGGACGCCCTGATCCTGACCGAGGAAGGCTACTACGGCGTGCTCGGCAAGTCCGGCGCCCGCATGGAAATGCCGGGCTGCTCGCTGTGCATGGGCAACCAGGCGCAGATCCGCAAGGGCTCGACGGCGATCTCGACCTCGACCCGCAACTTCCCGAACCGCCTCGGCATCGATACCCGCGTCTACCTCGGCTCCGCCGAACTGGCCGCGATGTGCGCCCTGGCCGGCCGGATCGTCACGGTGCCGGAGTACATGGAGCAGATCAAGCTGGTCAACGCCAAGGCGGCTGATGTGTATCGCTACATGAACTTCGACCAGATTCCGGAATTCGTGGAACAGGCCGCCACTGTTGAGATGTAAGTGATTTGAGGGGGTTAAAAGTGCCTAAGACTTTTTCAGGTTTAGGTGCTTTTAACCCCTTGTTTTATTTACTGCTGCCAAGTTGCTCTTAGGCAGATTTCAGCCTTCACTTTTAGGCATTTTTCTGCGTACCGGTTCGACCTCTTTTACTTCAAACCCGCGAAGATAAATGTCGGTCGTCTGCTGATATGCATGGCCAAGCAATTCCTTGGCTGAGCCACCTTCCTTATCCTTTGTTGTTGCGACCCGAGCGCGGATGTCATGGAAATGTGCATCCTCGACACCGGCTTTTTCACACGCGTCTGTCCAGTAACCACACCAGGTACTGGCACCGTAAGGCCGTCCCGGACCGGCGTCTTTCTTGCGCAAAGTTTGGGTGTGGTGAAACAGGTATTCGGATGATTCCAACGGGCACAACTGCTTTGCCGCCTCGATGGCCTCGCGCAACTCTGGGGTCATCTTGATCAACACCTTTCTCTTTCCCCCCGATTTGCGTTGCGCTACGAAAATGCCCTCGTCGGAGATGTCCTTCTTCTCCAGCAGGCGAATATCCGCAACACGCTGTCCAATTTGATCTGCAATCATGATCGCAGCCCGCATGATACCGGTCGAGTGCCGATAGATGCGGTCAAGTTCGTCATTGGTAATCAGGCGGGTTCTCGACTCGACTTTGAATTTGCTGATTGCTGCCATCGGATTCATCTCCAGATCATCCCAACCAAGTCCAACAGCCTTCTTGAAAAAGCCCGAGAGAAAGCTGTGGTGCAGGTTCCAAGATGGTTTCTTACCATCGTCGCCAAATTTTTCCCGCCAGGCGTTGAGATTTTTAGGCTTGATTTCCGTGAGCGAGAAAAACTGCTGGAACACTTTCAAAAAATTCTTTGCACAGTATTTGTAATTTTTGAAAGTCTGGATCGCCAGGGTGCCCTCGACGATCTTCAGATATTTTTTGACATGGGTTTCCAGATTGCTGTTGCTGGCACCGGAATTCTGCCGGATCAGCTTGGCATACGTTTCAAGTGAGCTTGCAAGATCACGTCCAAGCGGATGCCATTTGTTGCGATGAACGAAATAGTAGCGGCCATTCGAAAGGTGCATCTTGGGGGGGAGTTGAGTCTTGGTTTTCACAGACACAGCTCCGGCTCTTTTTTGCGGCGATTTCCGTTTTTGAGATTCTTGTCGAAGCGGTTCAATACGGAGTCGAACAGAACCTTCGGAAAGCCATCGCCACCCACTAGAAAAACAATGCCGTTTTCTTTGAGCCAGCGCATTTGTGCAGTGGGCCGGCAAAGACCGGTAAGGTCGGTCAGATCCTCGGTTGCAAGTACCAGTTTGTTAGTCATGGCATCAGTCTCCATGAAGAGCAGACAGGTACTGCGGGGTGCCTCCGAGCTTTGCAGCGGCAACATGGGATCGCCGTGCGGTTAGCGCCTGATCCAGGCAGAAATTGGTCTTGTGCATGATGTCCTCTTGACCACCAGATATCCCGGGATTTTTGTGAGCGGGAATACTGGCAGCATCTGTTCGAGCCTACGATCCGACCGGATGTCCCTGCCATCTTGGCAGGCCGTTTTCGCCTCTGCGAAAAAAGGTGATATCAACTTCGAGCAGTTTTTACATTATAATAATGTAAAATTTCCTTGTCAATCCTATGAAGAACCTCGATACATACCTGTCCCTGCTCAATGGTCTGACCTCAAGCCTTGAAGGAGCTGCTGTTCTTGAATCCGTCGCCCAATGCGGGGGCAAAAAAGACTTGTGTCAGCTTGTCGGCGATTACCTCTTGGAACCGATCGATTCCTTGGCGCTGGATTTGGTGCGGAAGATTGATGAGCGCTCCCGTCTCTTAGCACTGTCACATTTCGACGACAATACGGTTCCCGAATGTCTGTGGTTACTGGCCCGAATAGTCGAACACGTCTTGTCTATCGGCGCCCGGCCTTTTTGCGCTTTTTGCTACCGCACGGTGTCGGTGCGCTCTAACGGTCGCCTCAAAGATTACTGTCCGGAACATGCATCCGGCAGCAACGGAAATGCCGGGGGCTACCTACGTGGCCGAGCCCATCAGGAAGCGTTCGAAAACTACCTCGCAGGTCAGGTGCCCCCCGACGAATTGGCGCTTAAGTTGTTAAGGCATCAGTGCAACGCGCGGCGTAAAGGAGGGGGCGATGCCGGTTACATCGTGGCCGGTACGGCCAGCTGGAACTGGTCCTCAGGGTCAGAGCTGGATATTGGAGAGCTCAAACTACTTCAGATTGCTCACGGGCATCCTGATTGGACGGAACTTGCTCTGCGCTGGCGACAAGACTTCAAAGACGACGAAGGTATTCTCGAGATCAGCAAAGGGGCTATTGCTGTGACCCCCTCGCGGCTGGTGGAGCAATGGCTGCGCTGGAAAGCCTGGATGGTTGCCGGAGACTATAAGGCACGGGTAGGGAAGGGGCGGCCCCAAATAATCAACCCAGAGCGTGCTATGGCAGTTTGGACGCAGGAAACTGAGAAAGGCGTAAAGGCGTGTGAGATTTACGCCCAGATCGCTGCGGAGTTTGGGGTTTCCGAAAAATCAGTGGCGGTTTTCTTCTCAAGGCTGAGAAAGACGGCAGAGAAGGCAGTTAAACTAGCAAAAAAATAGCAGTTTATTTTACGCGTACAAGCGTCAAAATTACATCTCTCCATTTCATGAGAATTTGGTTGTCACCTTGAAAGTTCCAAATGGTATCCGCTTTCGATTTCAAGTAATTTCCCGACCCAGATAGCTCACTGAGTGATAATTGGAATTTTTTCGTGTTTCCATCGAGAGTGTGAACTATTGCCTCAGTGTAATCATACAAGATTGTCATATGCATGTATTTTTTGCAGTCTGAGGGTGTAAATTTCGATGAGGAAGATGATTTACATCCGACTGCTTGCCATTTTCCAATTAAAAGCTTCTTCATTGCGCCTTCTTCGGATTTGATTGTTTTTTCCCATTCGAACAATTTTTCTCTGGAATCAGAGGGGTTTATAGAATTATGGTATTCTAAAGTGTTTTCTAAGAACGCTCTTTCGTTCAGGTTTCCGAATGAATCTCGCGGATAGGATGTTAATATGATTTCATTTCGAATGGCTACAACAAGGTTGCAATATTGACTATCTCCAATGATGTTTCTACACGACTGATAGCTTATTTGATATAGAATTTCTTCGTTATTTAATTTTGAAATTTTTTGAAGTTCTTCACGGCTGGCTACCGGTTTTCGATTCTGTAACGCCTTCTTGTGTTGGCAAATTTTTGTATCAAAAGCAATGCCAAAAATGCACAATTCATTGACCGTATTGCTGACATAATTTATGGCATATGTTGCCGATAAATATAATGCGCCGATAATTAAAAGACCAAGTACAAACGGAACTGAGTCTGCTCCAGTGTCTTGTTGATTTTGAGTCCCACCTAATGGGACTCCTTCAGTGTGTTGTTGATTTTGAGCCTTACGCTGCTCAGCATCCTGTACTTTGTAACGAGCAGTCAGTTCTATATCCGTCCTGTTCACTCCAGCTTCTCGTTGCGAAGAGGCAGAGCTTCCAATGTTGTTATATGTTCCATCCGAATTGCGATCTACCATTTTTTAACCCAACTATTTTTTGAATATTCTTGCTGTTTTAACGGAATACTGTGAAGTGGATATTGTTGTTTTAACCTTGCATCCGTGAGTTCAAGCGCTGTGACCCCGATTTATTCGCCAGCGTCAAATAAGCTACGAATAAGGCTTCTTTTCCGGAATTATATTCGGGGAGCAACCAAACAACCTTTCCTGAAAATCCGGCGCCGCCTTCAAAGGCGTGACAATATTCGAGATCGCCAAATGTTTTCGATAAGTTGCGATTCTTAAGAATTACCTGTTTTCCTTCGATCCGAAATTTTGGTTTTGACTCACATGTGCCTGACTTCGGCACCTAGTCTCTAACATATTCAGAAGGGCCTGCCTCAACACTTGTTGTAATCGAAGCAGCCGGGCTGGGCAGACTTGGTACTGAAGCGGGGGGATTTACGGATTCGGTTTTTGAAAAATATAGCTTCACGGTTACAGTTTGAAGTTCATTTTTTATCCCTGATGTATATAAATTTTTGGGTCTATTCGTACCAATCCATTAGAATTTTCGCAGATTACAATCGCATATGCACACTTTTTGGCAAGTTCGGTTTCTGTCCGGGGTGATGTCGATCGTGTCTTTCCGAGGTAGTGTAAGTGGCTATCGAAACACGCTCTACCTCCACTCCTGATCAGAGCACTCTGAAGGTACCGCCTCCATTGAAGACTCAGCTATGGCAGAGGTAAAAGGGGGTGGTGCCTCGAGTTTGATTTCCCAGGGGCTTGTGCACTTTGCCGGAGTACGCTATCGTCTAAAAAGCATGAGCAACCAGCCCACCCTCTCTTTCCGCTCTATACCGCACCCCAGCTGATCGGGTTGCGGCTTTAGCTTTTTCTTGCTCCGCAGCCCGCCAAACGGGCTGACATCCCCCACCGGGATGCGCCCTCCTTGCAGGGCCAAATGGAGCAAATCATGCACCTTAAAGAAAACCTGTCTGCTCGTCTCCGGGAAGACCTCATTGCGTTCATCGGAACAGAAACCTGGCATCGTCACGCCCTGAACCGGCATATGCTGCTCACAGACGGAGTCCGCTACTTCGCTGACCAAGCAGGGGCTTGGTGGCTACTCGACATCGTCGCCACCGAGGTCTTCCGCCTCCAGGCAGCGCATCCCTTCCTCTCGATCACTATCGATGTCCGCGAAGGGGAAGCCGACATCCGCGTTAGCGACGGCAACGACGCCATGCTTTTCACACGGCACATCCACTTTACGGATGCGCCTGATGGTCTCTGGCGCTTCTTCCTGACCGACAACGTAGTGCTGTTGCCCTCGGAGTATTGATATGGGGGATATCTGGCTTTGTGGGGATACGCACGGCGACCTTGGCCATGTTGTCGAGCATGTCCTGAGTGCCGATGCAACTGGGCAGGCCCCGGCCGCGATCATCTTGCTGGGTGACATCGACGCACCGCGTCCGCTGCACATCGAGCTTCATGAAATCCGCGGGCTGACGGAGATTTTCTGGATCCCGGGCAATCATGACGGCGACGACAATGCGTCGTGGAACAACCTTGTCGCCAGCGAACTGGCTGACCGTAATCTGCATTGCCGGGTTGCGCAGGTTGGCCCCTGGTGGCTTGCCGGCCTTGGTGGTGTATTCCGGAAAAAAATCTGGAGCCCTCCGGACGAGCCTCGCTTTGCAAGCTATGACGACTGGCGGGCAGAACTGATTGCTCGGCGTCCGCCTCAGGATTGGGGCATCAGCGAAACGGCTGACGAGCGCCGCCACAAAATTTCGATTTTCCCCGCGTGTGTTGCGGGCTTAGAACGTCTGCGTGCGGACATCCTGGTGACACATGAAGCGCCCGATTGTCGTGACGACGGGCGTGGTTGGGAGGCCATCGGCAACCTGGCGCGTTGCCTTGGCGCCCAATTTGTCTTCCATGGTCACCACCATGATCGACCGGACTATGCTGATCACTTCACCGAGTTGGGATTCCAGGCATATGCCGTGGGTTTCCGCGGTATCACTGCACTTGGTGTCGATGGCATGGTCACGGTGATCCGCCCCGGCGATTACGACCGAGACAAGTGCGTGCTCTGGGAGGAGAGCGATGATGAATAGGGAACAAAATCTTGCTCGAATTGGAATCGATGAGTTCTTCAAAAAGCACCCGGATGCAGCAGCTTTTTTCATTGTTGCTGGACTTGAGATTGAATATGTCAGGATGGCGATTCTCGGCGTATTAACTGAGGATGTGCAGCCCGGCAACAAGCAAGGTTACGCGATGATCGTGAAGCGCGTCGTAGCACAGCGTGAGCGTGATCGGCTGGGCCGTGCGACCGGCGAACATACTACGCAAGACCACAGTGGCGTGGCACCTTCGTCATCTGATGATCTACCGCCACCGGTAATGACCCTACGCCAGATTGACCCCAAGACCAGCGGCATCCCATGGTGGTCTGGCCGCCAAATTCTCGTGCGCCTGGTCGATCTCGACAAAATGCTGACTCGGATCGATGAAGTCCAGCGCCTGCCGACTGACCAAGGCGGCGGGGCCGGTGGCGGCCTGCTCAAGATGCTGCCGACTATCGGTCGGCATCGTGAGCTACGGCGTGTCACTGTTCGGCAGCTCGAGAAAATTCGTGCGCTGCGGCTCAAATTTCCGCATTGCGCCGCCGTAATCGATCGTGTCCAGTCCGCGTTGCATGCGCGCGCTGTCGCGGGCAGTTGGGCGCAGATTCCGCCAATCCTGCTGAAAGGCGGGCCCGGGACAGGCAAGACGACTTTTTCGCGTGCCTTGGCTAACTGTCTCGGTGTCGATTTTTTCCAGATTGCAACGTCGCATGACATCCTGAAACTGACGGGCCTTGGTCCCCCGTGGCGTGGTGCAACAGTTGGTGCGATCGCAAAAGCCTTGGGTAAATCGCCATCTGGAAATGACGAGCCAGGATGCGGAAATCCGGTAATTTTGATCGACGAGCTCGACAAAGCTGGTGGTCAAATCCGCAGCGCGGACAGCGGAAGCAGCGGTGGTTTTTTCGATCAGCTTCTGTGCATCGAGCCGCAAAATGCAAATCTCATTGACGCGTACGTAGGCGACACTGTACCGATTTGCGTGCGGTATGTGAGCTGGATTTTTACGGCGAACGACATCGAAAAAATCCCTGATTACCTTCTCAGCCGGATGGAAATTTTTGATATCGGCCAGCCGACGCCGGCGGACTACCGAAATGGGTTGTTGCATTCGCTGTACGAGGCACTGGTTGGTGAGCTGCCCTACGGTGGCCTGTTCGCACCCGCCCTGGCCGGCGAGGTGGTCGACCACCTCGCCGAATCCGGCATGCCACCCCGTGAAATCCGCCGAGCGCTTGAAGAGGCAATGGAGGGAGCCGTTGGCAGCTACGCTGACGCGCCCAACCGCAGCTCGGTACGCCTTACGCCAGGCCATTTCAAGAACAAAAATGCTGTACCGCGTAGGCGCCAGATTGGCTTCGTCCAGGAGATTGCCGCATGAAAAGCCATGAAACGGGAACACCGGGCGGTGACATCGACCTTAAATCCATCCTGATCAAGGTCGAGCCCGGCTATGTCGCAATCGAGCATCCTGATGGGCGTCAGCAGATCCTGATCACGCAGCCGATGGCTGTGGCCCCTGGAATTAGGGCAAGCGTTGGGTTTGAGTTGGACGGTGTGGATGGCGTCATCGGTCGGCCGGTTTTTCTACATCGCAGGATGCAGATTCGACACCTTGGCACACTGGAGAAATATCTCGAAGATCCTTTCGTCCAAAGCTGCATTTCTGACGTCACGTCACAAATCGACCGGCGCTTGGGCGCGTTACCTATCATTGCTGTCATCGAGGCGCTGAGGATCGATCCAGGTGCCGATATCACTGCTCTTGTGGCCGCGGTGCTGGAGCGTCGGCAGGTTTTGCGAGCATCCTGCGATACGCATTAGACATTCAAGGGCTGCGTGAATTTTTCATTCCGAGATTCGCCGACCCACCGACACTGCCGACACAACACCGACACCTGATTCCTCACCAGTAGAGGGTTCCAGCGGTTTGTCGGTATTGTCGGTATGGAATTCAATAGAGAGAAGAGAAAGATAGAAAGGAACATTCCTGATGCCTTTCCCAAGCTCTTCTTTGCTTTTCCATTTTCGTACATTTTTGCCACCGACATCACCGACAATCTCTGAAAGCGCCTTGGCACAAGGGTTTCCGGTGTTTTTCGATGCCCGACAAGTAACCGACAGGGCGCCGACGGCACCGACACGCTGTCTGAAGCGGGTATTGGTGCTCAGATCGGAAAAATTTTTTGAAAAATTTTGTCCGGCAACAAAAATGACGCTGAGATCCAGTCCTGGTGCGGGTTTCTGGGATGTGCAAAGTTTTACACGGGGGCTTGCTTTTTACGTCTAAACGTGTAAAATACAAAATCAAGGGTAATTGTAAGCTTTACATATACGTTATTTCGCTTTATGATGGCGCCAAGTCGTCGAAATTGACGATGAAACAGTGCGCACCGATTGAATAAATCGGTCGCGGCTACAGGAGCAGTGCCTATGTAAAGAAAGCGAAATATCATCATGACCAATTGCAATACCCCGCAGCCCCCGCATGTGGGGCATTTTTTTGAAACTTCTTCCCCAACTATCGGCGACCTGCCGAACGAATATTTCGTCGATACGCACGAATATTTCGATGAGTGCGATGACCAAGACGAGTTCGACAGCCTGGATGAGGCGGTTGCCGAGCCCGAGTCTGCACCTTCCCAACCCCTGAACACGGCAGACCTGAAGGCATCAGCTTCAGCCTTGTATGAGAGTCATCGCCAGGATCTCGAGCGCTCTGGACTGTCGCCAGAGATGATCTCCGCGATGGCGTGCAAGAGCGCATCCGGCACAAGCATCAGTCAGTCCGTATATCAAAATGAAGACGAGTACGTCTCCGAGGCGTGGGGCAGGGCTGGCGGGTATGTGATTCCGTACTTTGATCGTGATGGCAATGTGGTGGCACGACGCTGGAAAATGTTCTGGGATCAGCGGAACGCGCAGCAGCCAAAATACCTTTCGGTGCGCGACGCTGATACCCATCTATATGTGCCACCGGGCTTTGATGCCGTCTATTCCAAGACTGACTATCTGATCATTACCGAAGGGGAAAAGAAGGCGGCCAAGGCAGTACAGGAAGGTTTCCCGTGTGTGGCCATTGCCGGCGTCGACATGTGGGCGGACTCGACGGCACGCCGCACTGAAAAGGCGAATCACCAGTCGATGTCACCGGCGACGCCACTCCTCAAGCGCTTGGCTGAATTGGCGACCAAGCGCAAGTGCCTGGTTGTTTTTGACAGCGATGCACGCGAGAAATATCAGGTGCGTGGCGCCCGCCGGCGCCTCAAGGACGCACTGCTGTTCCAAGCTACCAACTGGGCACGCGAGATGGATCTCCCAGTGCCCGAGCAGGCCAGTGCAGCCAAAACGGGTCTCGATGACTTTCTGGTGTATCCCGGGGGCACCGCTCAGCTGGGGGCCGCAATCAAATCAATGCTTGGTATGCAACCCCAAAGCCTCACGCCTATCTATCGATTGCCCTATGGAAAATTTGCCGAGAGTACTTTGTATTACACCGTGCCGAATCTGTCTCCCCGAGACAATTTCGGTCCCTCCTGCATCTTCAAGGACACCGTTGTTGAGAACAGCGAGGGTGTCAAAACCGTAGTGACAAAGGAGATTTGCTCGACACGGGTGTGGCTGTCGCGGGTAATCCACTCGGCAGATGAAGACGGCGATACGTTGTATGAGCTGAGCTTCGTACCGCATACCAAACGACACCCGGAGCGCATTGTTGGTGGCTGCGAGCTGTTGAAATTGTCACAGGCCAAAGAGGATCTTCTTGGTAACCGCGGCGCTATGGTCGAAGGTAAATACCGTAGCAACCTCGAAAACTTTCTGGTCGATTGCCAAAAGTACGGTCCCAGCGCGGGATTGGTGCGCATTACGCAAGGCACTCGCCAGCGTGGGTGGCGCGGTGAAGGAGATGCAGCCGCATTCGTCATGGCTTCAAAAGTGGTGACCGCCACCGCAGTCAGCAGGGAAGACGATCCTGACGCGCCGCTCATTCCGATTCCCTCCGGATCAGATGACATCCTGCGTCAAGCGCTCACGGTCGCCGGCGATGAACAACTCTGGCGGAGGGCGATCATCACCCATATTTTGCCAGCGCCGGTTGCCATGATGTATTTCGCTGCTGGTCTGGCAGGTCTCTTGCGATACTGGTGCGCTGGCTCCGAAAATTTCATCATGCATCTCTACGGCGCATCGTCCGGCGGCAAGACGACGGTGCTCAAAGCGGCTGCCTCGGCCTGGGGTAACCCGAAACGATTGATCGACACCTGGAAAGCCACCTCCAACGGGATTGAGCGCAAGGCAGTCGGTCGCAATGATATGTGCATGTTCCTGGATGAGGCCGGCATGGCTGACGAGCAGTGTCTGGTCGATAGCATCTACAGTATTGGCAACGGCAGCGAGAAGATCCGTGCCACTCGTGATGTCAGGGAGCGCAAAGCCAGCCAGTTTCGTCTCGTCGCGCTGTCGACCGGCGAGAAGCAGCTCGTCCGCGGCACAAAGTTTGCCGGACAGGAAGTGCGTGCGATTGAGTTGCGGACAGATCAGACCGGCCATCCTCTGATGCCGACCATCCACAGCGCTGAAGATGCGGAGGAATTGGTCAAGGTCTTGGATGCAAATTACGGTCACGCTATCGAGCCAATGATCCGTGGCATCCTTTCGCTGGTGGCAAAAGATCCACTGGCTATCCAGACGATTTGGGAACGAAGGACCGAGGATATTCGCAGTCAGATCGACAAGGCTGTTCCGCCGCACATTATGCGTCGGGTCAAGCACTTTGGGCTTTGCCTCGCAGCCATGGATCTGTTTCTGAAGTGCGTGCTCAAACACGATGACGATGAAATCGAGGATTTCAGCATGCGCATGACCAGGATGATCGTGAGGCACATGGCACAGCTGGATACCGACCAGTTCGCTCAAGGTGAAACGATCGGCATCTTGCAGAAGCTTATGGACCAGCTGGCGGCCTGCCAGAGTAAATTTGTCAATACCAATCGACCTGCGCCGTCTCCGGTGCCCTCAGAGTTGTATGGATCGATTGAAGGCAGTCTTTGCTTTGTTATCCCGGGCAAGCTCGGAGAGATGATGAAGCCCTACGACACGACGAGAACAGTGCAGGCACTGGAGTCTATCGACGCCCTTGTAGTAAAAAGTGCCAAGAAAAAGAAAACGGTCTCGCACCGAATCTTGCTGGCCCGCCCCGACTGTTATGTCATCGATATTGAGAAAGTCGAGAGTGTGCTCTACAAGGATGACTAAACATCCGGCACGGCCATGTTCAACGGGGCACCCTGCGGGGTGCCTCGTTTAACTTGTGGGCCGTGCTTTATGGTGACGGATTGCCCCTGAATCCGGTGAATGGAGACGGCGTCGGTTGGGTGTGTGCGGGAAGGCGGCGCCGGCGCTGGTTGAGCAGCGTGGTTGCCGGCAGCCTTGCCGGCGCCGGCGCTGGTGAGGGCTGGTAACGGGCTGCCAAGATGGCGGCGTTGGCGATGGCTTTGCTGGCCGCACGCTCGCGGTTAAATGGCCCAGGACGGCCAACATGAACGGTTGGAATTAGATCGATGCCCTGCTCAGCATAGCTGCGGTGATCGACGCGGATGTCCAGGCCGGACTTCTCCAAATGGCGATTTACAGCGCGCGCCCAAGACGCGCGCAATTCACTCGCTAGACTGGGTGAATTCCATGCGCGTTCTTTGAGTCCGAAGCCGTCTCCGGTGACAGAGCGCAGTGTCATCAGAATGTGGCAGTGCGGGTTCCCCGCCTTGGCGTGCAGACAGGCGTCGGCGACCATGCCGCGTGTCACCAGTTCATCGACGATCCACTCACGCAGCAGGTCGACCTGCCGGGTTCGGTCGAGGGCGAGCGGCAGGGCAATTTCGATCTCGCGAGCAAGCTGAGCGTCTTTGCGTGTCTCGCTCAGATCAGCCGCATTCCACAGCGATGACCGATCACGCATCCAGTCCGGTGCGATAGGCGGGGTAAATATCTGCGCCCATTCGACCTCAGTCTTGCGTGTGTAGTTGAAGGTACGCCCAGTGAGCGTCGAGCGGATCCGTGCGCCCGCTCGGTATGCCGACAGGCGGACGGCACATGTGCCTTCAGAGCGGCCATGCACTTTCATGGTGAAATGAAAAATAGCGCCGGGTTTGGTTTTTGGTTCTTTATTTGTACTCATATTTGTCTCCGAATGATTATTGTTTTTGGGGTCCAGGGGATACCCCTGGCGCACCATTCACGCAGTGAATGTATCAGTTGCGCCTGGGTCGATTAAATGATTGGTGGCGGAATGCATTTATATTTTTGCGTACCAAAAAATATTATTCAAATTTTAATGCCGGGTTTTTGTTTGAATAATTTATTTGGGTGTGTCATATTAAATTCATTGAATATTGCAGGGGCGGTAAATGAATAGATTTAATCAGAATCCAGTGGTGGAAAATAATGTTCCCGGCGGTTCAAAAATCGCGCGCCTGCAAACGCGGGCCAGGCGCTTACAGCAGCAAGCGCAACAAGCGCGTGAAAGGCTTCGGGAGGAGGAGAGCGCTCAGGAAAAACTGGCGCGCTTGATGTCGCGCCGGCGCATTGAGAGCGAGCAACGGCTGCTTGGTGGGCTCGCGTACATCGCCGGTCTCGGCGGCGTCAGGATGCGCGCTGTGGGTGCTGAAGCGAGCACGGACATGCCACTCGATGCCGATCTCCTGATCGGCGCCATGCGCCGGGTGTATGAAGACCTCAAGGCCATTGCAGACGATACCGATCTACAGCAACTGCGCTCAAATGGCGCGTCACTACGCAGTGTCTATTACGAGAACAGAGGCAATCCACGCTTCCATATCCCGCTCAAAGGCGTAGCCATCGGTGCGGAAAAGGAGACGGATCGTGATCAGTGAATTCAATATCTACGATGACAACGAAGGAGACAAAGATATGGCTTTTTATGACAATAACTATTTTGAAATACCGGATGAGTGCCTCGATCCCGAGGATGCTTACGACGACAGGCAGCTTGCTGCCTTCCTGATAGGCATAAAGCCGCAGCTGAGTGTCGTCGAAATAGACAGCTTGTTATCCGAGGGCAGCGAGTGGGTCAGCAGGATAAATCCGATGATTTTGCAGCGTGTCGAGAGAGATGTTTGGGATATGGTCGAGGGGTACCCGGTGGTTTTTGATCTGACGCGTAAATCTATTTTTGAAGTTGCAGAAAATCCGCAGCACACTGCCCGTGTTCAGTTAGCAGTATTTATGCGAGCAGCCTCTGCATTTTCTAAATTTGAGGCGATTAAGTGTCGTGATCACCATACTCTTGAACAGTTTATTTTTAATTATGCGGATGCTAGTTGGTGGTCGGAAATTTGGCGCGATCTGGTTAATAAATATGGTGATAAAACACCGCATTTCTTGATCTGAGTATTGAATGCCGATTAGTATATGGTAAAGCCATTTTGAACATCGGAGTGTGTATGAATAAAACCCCATCAATGACCGTTATGGAAGCTTATGCCTTGGGGCAAATCCTTCGCGGGATCGAGCTGCGTAACGGCTGGGATGTCTGCATGAATCCCTATGAGGATCCTTGCGATGAGGGGTATGCGTACATGAATGGAGACTCGGATCGAAAGGTTCCGCAGTGGGATCCATCAATGGGTGGCCCGCAGCCCGTCTGGTGGGATCCTGAGTTGAAGTAGTCCGTCCTGAATAACCCATTTCAGACAGGGGCGAAGGAACGGAATTCTGACTTGCGTGCTTGCCGGCAATTGAAGCCGGCCATCAACGGGCATAGGATCCAGACGTAAAAAAGCCGGATGGCTC
>SSXW01000149.1 GCA_009469585.1 Dechloromonas sp. Dech2017 | reverse complement strand
TGCCACGCTTCCACTCCCAACCTATCTACCTTGTCGTCTTCAAGGAGTCTTACCAGATTGCTCTGTGAGAGATCTCATCTCAAGGCAGGCTTCACGCTTAGATGCTTTCAGCGTTTATCCCTTCCGGACGCAGCTACCCAGCTGTACTGCTGGCGCAATAACTGGTACACCGTTGGTCCGTCCACTCCGGTCCTCTCGTACTAGGAGCAGCCCCCTTCAAATCTCTTACGCCCGCGATGGATAGGGACCGAACTGTCTCACGACGTTCTGAACCCAGCTCACGTACCACTTTAATGGGCGAACAGCCCAACCCTTGGGACCGACTTCAGCCCCAGGATGTGATGAGCCGACATCGAGGTGCCAAACCTCCCCGTCGATATGGACTCTTGGGAGAGATTAGCCTGTTATCCCCAGGGTAGCTTTTATCCGTTGAGCGATGGCAATTCCACTTTCATTCCACCGGATCACTAAGCCCTACTTTCGTACCTGCTCGACCCGTCAGTCTCGCAGTCAAGCTCCCTTCTGCCTTTATACTCTTCGCGCGATTTCTGTCCGCGCTGAGGGAACCTTTGGGCGCCTCCGTTACTCTTTCGGAGGCGACCGCCCCAGTCAAACTGCCCGCCTGGCACTGTCCCCGGTCTTGTTAGTCCCAGGGTTAGATCCCTAGCATGTAAAGGGTGGTATCCCAACAATGACTCCGCAGAGACTTGCGTCCCTGCTTCCCAGTCTCCCACCTATCCTGTACATCACATGCCAAGAATCAATGCCAAGCTGCAGTAAAGCTCCATGGGGTCTTTCCGTCCTGGCGCAGGTAACCAGCATCTTCACTGGTACTTCAATTTCACCGGATGCATTGTCGAGACAGCGCTCAAATCGTTACACCTTTCGTGCGGGTCGGAACTTACCCGACAAGGAATTTCGCTACCTTAGGACCGTTATAGTTACGGCCGCCGTTTACTGGGGCTTGAATTCGAAGCTTCGTTGCCTGACCTCTCCTCTTAACCTTCCAGCACCGGGCAGGCGTCAGCCCATATACCTCACCTTTCGGTTTCGCATAGACCTGTGTTTTTGCTAAACAGTTGCTTGAGCCTATTCTCTGCGGCCACCTCGCGGTGGCACCCCTTCTCCCGAAGTTACGGGGTCATTTTGCCGAGTTCCTTAACAATGCTTCTCCCGTCGGCCTTAGGATTCTCTCCTCATCCACCTGTGTCGGTTTACGGTACGGGTACAACATACACAATAGCGGCTT
>SSXW01000148.1 GCA_009469585.1 Dechloromonas sp. Dech2017 | reverse complement strand
TTCATATTCTAGGATTTCATGTGCATTGAAATTTGTAAATGCTTCTTCAACAATATCTATTGCTCTATGACTGCACTTTTTAAAGTTCTCTTGATTCTTAGATACATCAAAGTAGAACAATATATGATAGCTAGTACCTGAATATGATTTTTGGATGCAATAGAAATTATCAGTGTAGTTGTACTGTAAATAGTTGTGTAAACCTTTTTCTAATAAATCAACATTAAAGTGTCTTACGTTGTTATAGTAGTTCTTAGAATCAATATCAACAAATACACATCCATTCCAATACTTCCAATCAACATTACTACCACTTACTCTAAAACCTGTATTGAATATCTGCAACCATGGTAATTTATCTTTTGGTGCATCTTCTGGTACTTTAGACAATATGTTATCTAAAGTGTCTATGAACATAGATGAACCACTCTTCAAAAAATGAGTGTGTCCTGCATTAAACTTGATTTCCATTATATATTATATTATCTTTTTCTATTTAATTAATAATAATACTTTATATCATTAAAGGTATATATCATTTTGTATTTTAATAATAATTAACAAAAAAGGTCTCATAAATCTGTTTCCCAACAAATCTACAAGACCTTATATCAAGTTTAATGTAATCTAATTAATAATAATAAAATAGACAAATATCAATTAATCTTTATTTAAAGGAAGTTAAAGGATTATTAACATATACTAAAAGAAAGGGACTACTTTTATAGAAATTATCAAAAGTTCTCAAAAAATCAATACTTAAAACCCAAAAATCTTTATAACTTATTGACTATCACATACTTATACACTTACAAATCTTATTTATTGTAAATCTTCATAAGTAGTTAGCAGTCAATCAGTTATAAAGATATTTTTGATTGTATTCCGCTCAAAATGATAAACTATAAAGAAAACCTTATCATCTTTATAACTTATTAACTATCACAAACTTATGGGTTTCCTAAAATCCATATTTTTATCACTAGATTTTACTATTTACATACTTCTACAAACAAACATTGGACCCACTTTCACAAGCAAGTCCAATGCCTAACAAATCATACACTAGTTATAAACTTACGTAAAATATAAATAAAATGGCTTCACAACTCAAACAAATACAAAGAAGTATTGTTCGCATCTATATAATAATATAGACTTTTCTAATAAACTGTTCAACTTTATTATGTTCTATCTTTACATATTTATGTTATATTTTACTATCTAACGCAAAAAGAGGTATCACTTCACCGTA
>SSXW01000147.1 GCA_009469585.1 Dechloromonas sp. Dech2017 | reverse complement strand
AGCCGAAGGTAGCGGGCTTGATGCGGTCTAACTGTCCCTCCGCACCCGTGGAGTGTCCCATCTCGTGGAAAAGGTTCGAGTAGAAAGACTCCCCATCCTTGAACTGCCTTTTCTCAGGCATCACAATCTCATTCTTGCTGATGGAGAAATAGGCGGAATCACCGAACATCGGTTTGATGGGACATATCCAACGGTTGTCCGCTATCATCCTATCCACGGGTTCAAAGGCAAACTGCTCGTCCTTCTCTACCTTGGGCATCGAGTATTCCTGTTCCAGTTTCTCCCAAAACTCTGGTCTGACCTCCTTCAGGTTGGTCTGCGCCACATTGAAGACATGGTAAGTCTGAAGCTTTGGATATACATTGTACTTTTCGCGCTCTTCCTGAGAGAGCAGTTTGTAGTCCTCCCACTTGATGTGTTCCTTTGTTTCCTTATTGACCACCGTAAACGTGGTGAGCATCACGGGGAAAGAATGCTCACCTTTCAGTACTGACACACGGGGCTTCTGTTCCTCGTCTTTCTTGCCAGTTTTGTTAAACTGCTGTATGCGGTCGAAGGTACAGAAGCGAGGAATCTTGTAACCCTCCTTCTCGCAATGCAGGAGCAACATCATAGCGTTCATGCCATTATATTCTCGTCCGTTCAGGTTTTTCGGCCATTGCAACGCACCTTCAGTAAACCAGGGCTTTTTCCATCCGTCTTTGCCCGACAGCGACTGAATACGCTCAATCATCATATCGGCAAACAGGTCGAGTGCCTTGTCTTCGGCACTCGGACCTTCCTTAGCATAAGGCTTTCCCATAGTCAATTAACCATTATAGGGCTGCGGAACATATTCGCTCATTTCAGACACTCGGCAGGAGAAGTCCAGTTTGTCATTGAAGACACTGACAGACAATGCCCCTTTGATGTTCGCTTTCACGCCTGGTTGCAGCCATGCCTCGCATTTGCCATCGAATAGGAAGAAACTTACCCAGATGTATTCAAATCCGTCCTGTACTTTCTCTGCGCTGAAAGCGGAGAACTGGCAGTACGGCACACCATTCTTGTCCGTCTTGTCCTCAATGCTCTTGCCCACCTTGCCGCGGAACTCCATCACGCCCTTGATGCAGTCCTCTGCCTCGTCAGGCTGGTGGCTGATGCTGCTTGCCGACAGGTTGAAATAAAGGACATCGCCCCATTTTCTTGGTACCAATACACCGGCTACCTCAATGCGTTCGCCGATGTTGCAGCTGCCTACCTCCGTCAGTGTCCCGTCCTT
>SSXW01000146.1 GCA_009469585.1 Dechloromonas sp. Dech2017 | reverse complement strand
CTATCTCGCTGAACTGATATCCGAAGATACTGCTGCATCTCTGACCCAGTGTTGAGTCGATAACGGGTGAAAGCATGGAGTCAAATTTCTCCATGATTGAAAAAATTCCTCCAAAAGGTGTGAGTTTTTCGAATTTTATTTGTACCTTTGCAGCGCCTTGTTACGATTTTCGCTTGTTTTCTAATTGCAACACTAAGATAAGTGAAAAATCTGACACGGCAAAATCCTAGGCAACTTATTGTTGCTCAGGAACTTATAAATAAAGTTAAATTATAGTGTTGCGGAATTAAGGATGAATAATAATTTATCACGCTTTGCAGACAGCAAGGTTTATTTTCAATGCCCAATTTGCACAAAATCAATGGATATACAAGGCAATAGCCTAATTTGTAGACATGGACATTGCTTTGATATTTCAAGATATGGGTATGTAAATTTGTTGTTAAAATCATCGCCCAAAACCAACTACAGCAAGCGGTCTTTTGACAACCGGCACCAAATTTTGGAGTATGGCATGTATGATGTTGTGTTGGAGAAAATCATACAGTTTATTTCTGATACGCCATCTATAAGAAACATTTTAGATGTTGGTTGCGGCGAGGGTTTCTATGCAAGGCAGATACAGCAAAGAACAGAACGAAACATCTTTGCCTTTGACTTGTCAAGGGAGGCAATACAGATTGCATCAAAAAAAGACAAGCGCAAAGCAGTGAAGTGGTTTGTTACTGACTTATCAAAAATCCCTTTGAAAGACGGAAGTATGGATTGTATTTTAGACATATTTTCGCCTGCACACTACAAAGAATTTCAGCGATTGCTATCTCCTAACGGATATGTTGTGAAAGTAA
Organism: Dechloromonas sp. Dech2017; assembly: GCA_009469585.1. Lineage (GTDB taxonomy): Bacteria > Pseudomonadota > Gammaproteobacteria > Burkholderiales > Rhodocyclaceae > Azonexus. Next base: position 418 of record SSXW01000146.1, on the reverse strand, counting down.
TTCCTACGAAAAATCATTTGAGGGAAATCAGGACTAAAGTGCAAGCACACTTGAAAAATCCAGATTATTCAAATGAGTCTGTCGTTGAATATTTTGAGAAATATCTTAAAACCATTTCAAGAGAAACGGTTTCAGCCACCGTACAGTTGTCATCAGAACAAAGAATGTCGTTTATTGAAATGACGCCGCTTCTCTTTTGCGTTGAAAAAGATTGCGTTGATTGGCGTACTCTCACACATTTGACAATCGAAGCTGATGTTTTAATAGGAATGTATTAAAGGGCGTATTGATATCCTAAAATCCGCAACTATCATCCAATACACGATTAAGGGTAGATTTATGAGTCGTTAGTAGCAGCTTTCAGTAAAAAGCAACAGCACAACATCAATATGTAGCCACCATCCCCTTACCCCACGAT
>SSXW01000145.1 GCA_009469585.1 Dechloromonas sp. Dech2017 | reverse complement strand
AGTCTTGTCAGACCATTTCTCACGGCTCTGCGTCAACGCACGCTTTGTTCGAGTGAGCAGTTCCAGTTTGGTATCCCCATTTGAGTATGTCGGAGCTTTGAACCGTTCGTTCTTGCGCTTCGGAGGACGTCCACGCATTATAGCTCCCGGCTTTCTGGGATGCTTCTTCCTATATCGTCTGCGGCTTTGTGCACGACGCTTTTGTGTCTGCCTGTGCTCGCGTTCCTGCCTGCGTAGTTCAACCTGAGCATCCCGCTTGAGATGAAGCCTGACTTCCTCAATGGCATCGTGGCAACGTTTTAGAACGTGGAAGCAGTCAAGCACAATGGTTGCATTCGGGAAAACCGTAGAGACGATTGCACGCATGCTGCTGGACAGGTCCATTGTCACCTCCTTGACTGCCAGCCTGGCTTCTTCGGGTATCTTCATCAGGACTTCGATAACGTCTTCCGCTTTTGTGCCTCGCACTATGGATATGACAGAGCCCTGTTTGCAGTGCCCGGCCTTGTTGGAGAGGATTGTGACGAGGTCCTCTTGAAGCATAGTCTCATCAATGCTCAGGTTCTCGCCCAGATTGTCTTCAATCAGCATCCAATTGGATGCGTGATCTCGCTGCTCCCATTCGGCGTAATCGCTCAGATGATGTTTGTATGACCGTTCGAGTTCATCTCCGTCAATCATGAAATAACGCCCTAACAATCGGGCGGTAACTGGCGTCGAGTCCATCAGCTCCTTTTAAAAAAACCGCGAACTCTTCGGAGTAGCGGGTCCCTTCTGCCGTTGTCGGATAGAGGTTCAGGATGACGTTCTTGCCGTTCTCGTCAAGATACCTGCGACGCCGTACGTGTAGAATCAGGTTCCTGTTACGCACCGGAAAGTCCTTGATGACTGTCGGCTCAGTGAAGCCATTCGGCTTGAGAAGCAAATGCTCGTTAGTGCGGTTGTCTTTCTCGTCAAGATATATGTGCAGTGTGGACTTGTAGATGCAGTCCTTCTTCTCTACAGGTTCTTCATTCGCTTTCACAAAATCGAACCAGTCAAGGATGCCATTGGGCAGGATGAAGCTCGCAAGGAACTCAAACTTTGCAGATGTGTTGTCTTCCATACTTCAAAGGTAAGGACTTTTGATACACAAACCTACCTTCAAGTATATGTTTATGTCACATTATGCCACGGAAGTTTGCAAGTGTCCCTTTTTTTATGAAAAAAGTATTTGCCGCCCTTGCCGCCCTTGCGATGATGGTAGCGGTTGTTTCGTGCGAGTAC
>SSXW01000144.1 GCA_009469585.1 Dechloromonas sp. Dech2017 | reverse complement strand
TGCCGAGGGACAGAGCATAGATTTACCGTTGAGGAAACAAACCTTATGAGCATTTACAGCGAGGGCGGCAAGCGTGAGGTTATGGAAAACATCAACGCCGCCATGCCGTATATGGACGGAGATATGCGGGAATTGGCAAAGCGCACCCTTTCCAAAGTGGACGGGCTGACGGAAAACGAGTATGCGGAGCTTGCTATTTTCGCCGCTGATGAAGTATGACCGGGCTAAAGCGGCTTTCGCCGCCCCAAAGCCGGAAAGTCAACAGCCTTGTAAAACGGGAATGCTGCAACTGCGATAGCGGAAACTGCATTTTGCTTGACGACGGAGAGGAATGTGTCTGCCCGCAGCTTATTTCCTATTCGCTTCTTTGCAAATGGTTTCTGACTGCTGTACTTCCCATTGATAAGCTGCTCTACGCGGAGCTTTTCAAGACCGAGGATAAAAAGCGTTGTACCGAGTGCGGCGCGTTCTTTGCTTCAAAGTCGAACAGCGTCAAATACTGCCCGGACTGCCGGAAACGCATTACCCGTAGACAGGCAGCCGAGCGCATGAGAAAAAAGCGTACTCTTGTTACGCAGTAAGGGCAAAAACAGCCTGGATTTATATGGTTTTCCGAGCGTGAAAACCACTTAGGCGATACTTGATACCTTTTCCCCTTAAAATGGCGTTCTATTGCGTAACATTTCAAAACAGCACCCATAAGAAAACCGGGGCGCAGATAGTCTTTACCGACTGTCTGCGTCCCGGCTTTTTGTTGTTATAGGAGTTAAGTATTATAGTGTTTGTCAATCACTCTAAACAGTTTATATGCGCCATGTCCAATTAGATAACAAGCAATACCAAAAATAAGGACTTTCCACCAAACAAATCCTATAAGCAATGGTGGACCCAAAAGCAAACCAATGGTAATAAGTACTATCCAAACAATTCCTTTTACCATGTACTTCATTATTTCCCTCCTGTATTTAGAAATGCATATTATCTGTAGCATTATACACATTCCAATATGCTCTTAAACAAACATTACATTGTGTACCAACTTGGGTAAGCAATACTGCCGCTGTACCTGTAGCGCCTGTCGCTGCTACGATTGCTGTAATCGCTCCCGGTGTTAAAATTCCACCACTTGCAACTGCCATACCAGAAATAAAGCCTGCTGCGGCACTTGTGACTAAAGCGACACCGTAGCTTGAAACTGCTTGCCATTCCTTGTCATTTAATGAGTTGACAGCATTAAACCAGCTATCTAACTGACTGCTATTCGAGGAATTT
>SSXW01000143.1 GCA_009469585.1 Dechloromonas sp. Dech2017 | reverse complement strand
TTATCGCCAGCATCAGAAGCGAGGTTAAGTCTTATAGCAGTCTTGCTATTTGCTACTTCTTGCTTGATAGCTGACTTTATTTCTTCTGCACTATTTGCCGAAATGACAGTAGCATCCAGAGCATAACTCTTAGCTTTTTCTGTTGCTTGCAAGAATGTATGAGTTGCCAAAGTTGCTTCTCTATATTTCACAGTGACTTCGGCATATCTATCAAAAGTACCATATAAATAGGCATTGCCCTTTTCATCAGAAGTAAGGGCATAATTTTGATCCCATATCATATTGCTGCTGCCCGCAGGAGTGTATTTACTGATGCTAACTGTTATTGGCTTATTTGGCATAGTTGCAATGCGGAGGCGTGAATAATTACGTGTGACATTGGCAAACGATATGTCTATATAATTATCATCTCCATAATGAACATTACAAGTTGCTTCGATGAACTCTGCTATTCCATCTTCTCCATCATCCTTATACCCAAGATAACCATCATTTAAATATTTACGACCTGGAGCATAGTAAGCATAAGCCGTCACAGGTTCCCCCTCAAGATAGCACAATGAGTTGCCATCTTGGATTTCAAACTTTACTCCATTGTATTTTAAAGTTGCAGTCTGGATTCCTAACTCTTTAGATTCTAACTTTATACAGATTTCGTCTCCAACAGCCCATGCTGTCTTACCCTTGTCTTCTTCGCCGATAGTTCGGGTAGAAGGTTTCTCAAACATAGGAAAGTCATCTACAACAAAACGTATATTACTTTTAACAGTTGGTGTAGATTCTTCGCTTATATCATTAGCACATGATGCCAAAACAACAGCAATCAATGCCATCATCATGTATTGAATAATCTTACGCATAATTATATTCTCCTTTTATTTGTTATAGTTCTTCTTCATTTTCCCAACCAGGCAGAACACCTTGATTGCGGACTGCGAGTTCCACTTTGTCTCTTCCTATTTTTTTGAGACTATAGGTGTAACGATGCCCTTCCAAAAAATCTGTTTTTTGCTTTAACTTGACGGTATAATCTTGCCCGTCTAAAGTAAACTTCAAAAAATCAGCACTTGTGTCTAACGAGCCTGGTACAATGATTGCAGAGAAAGACTTTTCTCCATCATCTCCTGTCTGGCATGCATATACCAACGTTGGCTCTTTATAATTAGAAGTGTCCATTATCCAATCAGTGTTTGATCTTCTGCTAAAGCTAGCCCCATTGCATGGCGAACAAATCTGTAGGTTATTTATATCCTTATTAGGATGATCGTATGCA
>SSXW01000142.1 GCA_009469585.1 Dechloromonas sp. Dech2017 | reverse complement strand
ACTTTCTGATGCTAAATTCAACTACCAAAAACAACAGTTAATGACCCAATATCGAGGGACAAATGATAAGAAAAAAAGAAAACAAATACTTGCTCAATTAGATAAACTAACAGAAGATAATGCAAAAGAAATAGCAGATGTTGCAAAACGTTCATTTAAAGCATCTAATCAGTTAGTCCGTTCTAAAATTCAAGGTAGAATGGGTAAAGTTAGAGTAACAGATGATGCTATTAATAGTTATTTTAGAGACCCTAATAAAGGAAATGAAATTGGTGCGACAGCAGGAGCAAGACTTCAGTCATTATACCAAAAAAAATATAGAATCGATAATAGATTACGAGGTACAACACGTGGTCGTAGTTCTATTGACTATGGTGATGCCTCATCTGTAGACAATAAAACAAGACAAAAATTAGTATCTGAACAAAATAAAATAGACAGACAAATTGCTAAATTAAAGAAATCAAGAGGTTATTTGTATTATCAAATTTCTCAGATGCAGGATAGAGATGAGAAAGACCCATACACCCAAGCAGTTAATTTGCGTAAAGATTATTATAATGGTCTAACTAATGCAGAACAACAACGCACTATGAATGCTAGATTACGTTCACAATTAGAACGTGGTGGTAGTGGAGGTACTGGGCATGGTGGAGGTCCTAGTCATGGTGGTACTAGGAATACACCAAAAGTAAATAAAACAGGTACTAATACAGAAGTTTTTAATCCTGGTTCTATTGCTGCATTGAATCAAGAAGTTCGTAAGTTACAGAAAGAAAGAGATAATTTAGCAGACCCAACAAAAATAGCAGCAGTTGATGCAAAGATACAAAGCATAAAAGATAATATAGTTGCATTGAACTATTCTGCTCAAATGATTGACTTTGATAAGGTATTTGGTGATACTTCTTCTCTTTCAAATCAGTTAAGCAAATCAGGTTTGAATCCTACTAAATCAATATTAGGTGACCAAAAGATAAATTTTGATGTTAATAGTGCAGATTTAAAGAATGTTGGTGACGCAATATCTGATTGGATTGAGAAAATGAAAGAAGCAGACCCGCAATTCCAATCTATGAAAGAAGAGATTGAATCTATTGGCCAAGCAGGAAAGGATGCATTCAGTAACTTTGGTGGTGATATGGCTAGCTATACTGATATGTTCACTAATTTGGGTAAAGTGTTTGTTTCTGATGCCGATGCTGCAACAAAAGCTGGTGCTGGTTTGTCTGTTGTAGGACAAATGATGAGTCAGGTAGCTGGCAATGGTGAT
>SSXW01000141.1 GCA_009469585.1 Dechloromonas sp. Dech2017 | reverse complement strand
TGGGAGGTATGTAATGAAAATTCACAAGGAAATCGTATGGAACAAGGGTGAGAATCCAAAGAATGATGGCGAATATCTGTTTATTCAGTTATGGCATGATGGTTCGGTTACGTATGCTGCAAAGCTTGGCTACACGGTTCAGAACGGATGGAACACGCACCCTGGCGAATACGCACATTCATTCGGGCAGAATCCGGATAACGGAGATTACTTGTGGGCAGAATTGCCGTTCTAAGGAGGTAAAAGGTTATGGAAAATCAGGAATACATCGACTTGACGAAGAAGTACCGCTGTGAAGAGTGTGGAGCGGTTTACACGGAGGACGACCTTACAGAGGACACTGAGGTGCTGTTCGACTGTGGAGAGCATGAGCAGACTTTCCATTACTGCCCGTGCTGTGGAGAGAGAATCGTGACTGAGGATTACTACTTCGAAGCGGACGAGCTTTCGAGAAGCGAAATCGAGAAGGAATGGAACAGCGATTACATGAGAATGGCTTGGTAAGGAGGTACAAGATGGCTATCAATTATGAACAGATTAAGGCTGTTAATGCAGAACTTAAGACAACCGATGTTAAGGGCAAGGACTATGCGGAGGTTCCACAGCGTGTGACCGCCTTCCGGAAGCTTCATCCGATGGGAAGTATCAGAACGGACATTGTTTCCCTCGAAGATGGTGTGTGCGTTATCAGAGCGGAGGCATGGACAAAAGACGATGAAGGGAATGACATTCTTCTCGGAACAGGTCTTGCCTACGAGAAGGAGGGTTCTTCCTTCATCAACAAGACTTCATATATTGAGAACTGTGAAACATCGGCTGTTGGAAGAGCGCTTGGATTCTGCGGTATCGGAATCGACACTTCCATCGCCAGTGCAGAAGAAGTCCTGAACGAAAAGGAAAATCAGAAGGCAATGCAGCCGATTTCGAAATCTGAGTGTAGAGTGCTTAAACAGATGATGGAAGAACTGGGAACGGACACCGAGAAATTTCTGAAGTACTACAAGGTCGAGAAGATTTCGGACATGACCAAAGCGGATTATGTTCACGCAAGCAAGGTTCTGAACAGCAAAATTGACAAGGCGAACGCTTAATGAGGTCGATATTGCAGAATCGCGAATCCGGATGCCTGTTCTGCGGGAATCCGAATACGGAAGAACATCACGTTTACGGCGGCGCTAATCGAAAGAACAGTACCGCCTACGGAATGATGGTTTATCTGTGCCACGCTCACCACAATGAGCCGCCACACGGAGTACACCATAACAGGGAATTAAACGA
>SSXW01000140.1 GCA_009469585.1 Dechloromonas sp. Dech2017 | reverse complement strand
ATACAACAGCGTCAAATGCCAGTTCCAAGGCGGTGGATACACTTGCTTTTCCCCACTTCCGTTCTTGGTATTTATGAGGATTCGAGAGCGTGTCGGCTGTAAAAAGCAACATAGCCCATATTACTTCTCTAAATTCTGCACATGCAGCCAGTGCAGAACATTCCATTTCCACTACTTGACAGCCTTCCTCTTTGCGGTATTGCACCATTTCCAGTGTTTCTCGATAAAAACCGTCTGTTGTCCATGTCTTGACTTCCAAATATGGGATTTTCTTTTGATTTAAAGCAAATTTGATTGCACTTATTCCTGCTGTTGAAATCTTTATGTCTCTGGATGGCGGAAGATAATGGTAAGAAGTTCCCTCATCTCTCAATGCAGAAACGGGTATTAAGAATCTGTTCTCCGGAATATCTTCCAATACACCGCAGGAACCGACAGAAATAATTTCTGTCACACCTCCTGCTATTAAATACTCTAAAATCTGGACAGCAGCAGCACTCCCAACCGGAGCCGGACATAAACATATCCTTTCCTGATTATGAAAGCATTCATAGATGGGATATAATTTTGTTGCACTCTCAAATTCATCTATCTGTATTCCACTGTGGGCATGTGCATACTTTTCCACTTCATCCCCCAAAAATGCAAATACGGCTTTTTTAGGGAAGTGCTTTTTCCCATTTCCCGGCTGAAAGATTGCTTTTGATGCGGTATCGTATTCCAAAATAGGATAATCGTGCTTTACTAATGCCATACTATCATCTCCAATAAAAATTTTCTTTCTCACATTTTCTGCATCTATTTTTTGCAAAGTTACTTTTTTCATTTGGCTATACATCAATAAACTCTTAGTATTTTGAGTATATTTTTTCGTGAAGCTATCTTTTATCTTCTCATCGAAAAGCCTCTCTTCTGCTGTTGGTCGTACCGCCCCTCTACCACGTTATCGACTTCCCGTCTGGCTTTGATTTGCTCCCGGTTATCCAGTTTGCCTTTCTGCGTGGCAGTAATATACAGAAAATCCCCGGCTGCACGGTGAGACTGCTTATCATCACCGAAGAGGTTAAGGACACTCTTGATGTCCGATACTTGCTCCGTATCGAAACGGGGCTTGTAATAATCCCTTGCCAGACGGATAATGCCGTGTACCGCCTTGCGGAAGATGTCGCTTGTTTTGAGCAGCAGGAAACTGAGACAGCCGATAATGTGGTTTTGCCACAAAATCCGATTTTTGAGCCTCGTGGTTTCCTCCGTATGCGCAGCCTCCTTACGGCTAAGT
>SSXW01000013.1 GCA_009469585.1 Dechloromonas sp. Dech2017 | reverse complement strand
CTCGGCTTGCTTGAGTACGGCAATGATCTGGCTATCGGAAAAGCGTGACGTCTTCATGTAAAAGTTCCTCGGGCTGCTTTGGAGAAAATTCTACTTTTAACCGCCGCTAATTTCCGGGGGGATTACCCTCCGACTGGGTAGCAAGATCGAGAATAGGCGCAGTCGATTCGAACTCGTTAAGAGCAACAAGGTCGTTCAACGCAGTCAGCGCCTCTGTCGCGTCGTCAGCATCGAGTGTCTGGACAAGCCGCCGATATGCCTCCATGTCCGGAAGCATCGTGAAGAATCGGTGGTCGGTCGTTGCTGTGACCGTTGAATCACCGTGGGTCGAGACCAGCTGCTGGAGCAAGTCCTTGCCGTTCCGATCCGCTTGCGGGTTTATGAACCCGATGAAGCCACTTGCCTCAACTGCGTCTTTCATCGAACGCGAGCGGATCCGATAGTCAATCCGCGTATGATGCCCAAAATCGTTCCATCCATCTGACGACGGCACGACGAGGATGGTATCCGGTGGCAAGTCCATCGCTAAGGACTCACGTCGTCCAAAGAGGACACGTAAGCCGAGGTCACTACTATCGGAGGATTGCTTCTGCACCTTCGTCTTTTCCTAAGTACCCACTTCGACCTTCTGGTCACGACCATTAATGGCATTTCGTCGGCTTGCGTAGTCAGGCCTACCGCCAGTCCGCCGTCATCTCGTTAACTGTAACGCATCGTTTAAACTTCTCGGAAAGAATTGAAATTCAACGCCAAAAAGACAATTCTTTCTGAGTTTTTCGAATGCTTTTTGATCCGGCTCTAGGCGATTTGAACGTGCCGACAGTCGCAAAGTGACGTTGGCATAATCTATTGCATGACTTTGAAATCATATGCTGAGGTTGCGCAAGCCTCCAGTCGACGACTGAGCAAATGGAGCCTCGATTAGGAAATCACCCATTCGACGCGACTATTGGCTGAACGGTGGCTGATCGCCGCATTGCTGCCCGGGTTTCGCCGGATACCCAAGGTCAGCACTGGCCGACCAGCTACCTGTTGTCGCTAGCATAAGGCCGGATCTCGGCCAAAGCCGACGGTGGGCCTTTGGCCAAGCTCAGGCAGTAATGTCCCTCTTAGCTGCCGCTCAGCGGCTCATGGAGATCAAGGGCTGCTTCCGCCTTCCGTCTTGGACTGCACCCGACCCTCTGCTGCCCTTCGACCCGCCAGCAGCTGACTGGCTGGTTACAAAGTGTAGCTGCCGTTGCACACCACTGCTCGCCGGCAAGCCCTCGGCCAATCCGGCCGTTGGCCTAATACGCGGAATCGGGCTGCAATCTGTCGCTTACCTGCCGTTCAGCCTTGAGTGGTCGTGAACGGCAGCTTTCCTTTCTGGCGAATGCGTACTCCGGCCCAATATAGCGGGCTTATGATGCCCGAAAATTGACGTTTAACGCACGGCTGCTCACTGCGGTTTGATGCCTTTCCCGGCCGATTTTGGCAACGAAATATGTACTGCCCGCCACTGCATGGGCTTATAAAATGCTCGTTTAGCCAAGACTGCAGCCTCGACCGTTACAGGCAGGTGTGAAGGTACATCATAGGCTTTGGCCAATTGGAGCGATTCTCCTTGTGCCAGAAGGTACTTGGGGAGAGAATCTTTTGTTGCATTTCCATCCGTCGGCCAACCCAATTGGTCGCCTTCCGTTGGCAGGCGGGCAATTCCTATTCGTTCCATGCGGTCCTTCTGTCCTTCTACAGAAATGCGCAAAGAAACGTCCTTGAGCTTTACCGAGTCGGTTGTCCCCTTGTCAAGGGTAACTGTTATAGCAAGGAAGTCGTTTTCCTCATCCTTTGCGATGCGTTCCGAAGAAATGGACAAGTTAAGATTCGCCGCAAACCAACCAACAAGTACCTTCCAGACAATAAACCCTCCAGCAAGCAACAAACCGGCTATTTCCAACCAATTTTTAATTGTTGCTGAATCAACCGTGGCGAGGAGGTTACAAATGCAGTTCACGATTGCTCTCCTTTATCTTTGGAGCAATTGGTTTCATAAAATGAGAACCGCCAAAGAGGCCTGTCATCAGGCAATAAAATAATATCGCTATCAGCAATACCAAAAAGCCAAATTTGGCGGTAGCGGCAAAGGTTGTCCCCAGCGAATAAATGCCTTCCATTAAGCCAGGTGAAATCCAGTGTGCGCCGGTATCCCGGAGTAGATAGGTATCAAGCGCCTTGAAGGTCAGACAGTTTTCGATCAGGTCGGAAATTGGAAATCCCAGGCCCGAGGCACATGCAAATTTTCCCAGGGTCGGGCTTGGGTAACCTCTCCTCTCGCTACGCCAGCGTAAAAGCATGAAAAGCAGCAAGGTGAAAAACACCGAATACGCGGCAATGAACAGCATATCCATCCACAGAAGTGACGTTACGTTGACACGCTCTGTAATCTGCCACTCGCTCAAGGCTGCTCCAAGGCTGGAAAATTGGCCACGTTTGACGCCGAATTGGAAATCAGTTGCCAACGTAACTCCTGCACCCAAACTAGAGCAAATCAGGACGATACTTACCAGCCCACTGATTGCCAGCGTTGGCAAGAACCAACGGGGGTACGACTGCTTTTTGGGCGGGCTGTTTGATAAGGCGTTGACCGAAGGAATGTCGTGCTCGGCTTCCCCTTTCAGCGATCCACCAGTCCCAACTGTAAGAAGTATTTCTGCTTGTATAGCATCTGCGGGGATAGGCAGCCCGAAATGGGGCTCCCGACTTTCACGCAGGTAGACGGAGTCGTGAATCTGCAAGTCGCGCGGAAGGTCACGCCGGAACATGCCTGCCAGCACCCAAGCGGGCATGGCGAGTATCTGATCGTGCAATACATCGAAGGGGTTGGTCTTGTGCAGCTCTTCAAGTCGCTCCAGGTCGATACACAGGCCAAGGGCATAGGATTCCCGAGCCATCCAGTGCAGGGGGATGTTGGATAAGCCAGCCTCCCGATAGCCGCCGCCGATGTCCGAATGTGCACCACGAAACCAGACCTGTTTAAAGCTCCTCCGGCGCTCATCGGAGGGCAATCGTGCTGGGGGGCTGTAAAGGCGAGGTTTGAAGGACCAACGCAACTCATCCAGTGCCATCGCATGACGTACGTGGTGAAAACCCGGTTTGACGGATGGGTCGCTGGTAATGGTTGCGCCAAGGAATTGCCAGATGCCGACCGATTCAACGGTGTCCCAGCAGCCGATAAAGTGAATCGGAATGTGTTGTGTGGTGGCGCCATCACTGGTAGAGAAGCGTCGGGCAAAGTTTGTCTTGAATTCCTTGGCGGCCCTTGCTCTCTCGACTTTCGATCGTTCAGACGGTTGTTTACTCCGATAGACGCGGAGAATCGAGGGAATCAGATTCTCGTGTTCTTCCCGTAGCAGGCCGAACATGTGGATGAGACCGGAAACGGCACGGGCGGTAAATGCGCCCCGAGAGAACCCGAACAGGAAGATACGGTCGCCATTCTGGTAGTTGCGTAGCAGGAAGGTGTAAGCCTCCGCGACATTCGTCCAAACACCGTCGCCCCACGCCAAGCCTCCCAGCCGGCGAAAGGTCTCGCGGTAAGGAATACCGCCACCCTCATCGCCGGAAAGAGCGCCGTCCGGGGTGCCCACGCCGGGGTCGTAATAGGAAATCTGATCATTCGACTTTTCAAGCACTTCGAACAGTTTTGCAACATTAGTTTTGTCCGGACCGGGCTTCCAGATGTTGCCAGTACCGTCACAGCAGACGACGAGGTTGCGGCCGCCGTCTTCGCCAAACGGGCGCACAGAGTCAATTACTTCTTGATGTGGCGAAGGCATGGCATTCCTCCATTTTGGGGGAAAATTCCGGTTGACCGTAGGAGTGGTTAAAAGGGTTGGTTTATCTTAAGCGCGGTTTTATGAAAATGGGCACGAAAACTATTCCACGTACGGTGGCCTTACTTACAATTTTCAGGAATCTTGTCGAGGCCGTAACCCAATTCAGCTTTAAGCCTTTCATCTAGAACATGAAGTAATCCAACATATCTTACATTTCCTGAAATGTAATTCTGTTTATCAAACTTTATATCTGGTAATTCTAGATTATTTTTATGGTCTCTCATACGCCCACTTGAAAGCAAACCGAATACTTGGCCAGGTTCAGAGCTCAAATAACATGGACCACCGGACATTCCTTCTGAGGCTACTGCATTTGTGTAAACGCCGTTCAAGCTGCGTGCATCATCAGCAAAAACTCGAGCGTTTTCTTGCTTCCATTTAAAGTCGCTCCCTTTGCAAGAACTGTAAGTTTGGCTTGTCATATGGATTGGAGAGCCATGGCATGAGATTTTAATGCCAGTATCTTCATTCACACCATTAAATAACTTTTTAGGATTAACCACTAATATTCTCTTAAAATACTGGTCGCTATAATTTTCAAGTCTCAATATTATTAAGTCATGATGCCCGGGAAAAACTCTCTTCTTGACAATCCTTTCGAATCCATCGGCAACTCTTGTTTCTTTATAGTTTATTATTTTAAAATCAACACCCTCTTTTGTCATTTGAAAAAAAACTGACGCTTTGTGTCTTTTTGCATCATTGCCTGAACCTACTATAAACACAATATTTCCAGTGAATTCACCTTTGTTGCTTGATTGCATCTCCTGATATCCGGATTCGTACAAAGTGTGAGCTGTTGTAAGCACACAGCTTTTTCCTATTTTAATTGCACTTCCTGTAGCAATTCCACGTGAACCATTAACATCTTTGGTTTCAACTTCTATGTTCCCAAGAGTGTAGTAATCAAGCTTGTGTTTATCTTCATTAAAATCAATGGGCTCTAGTGCTGCGGAATTGATTTCTTTTTGAGCCTTAGGCGAAAATTTACGCCCAATTTTTAGATAATCACTGTCGCTTTCAACCATCGCCTTAACTTCAGCAGCAGCTTCAATTACAGCACTTAAGTCTTCATTCTCAACAATGCTACAAGCGCTCGAAGCATTTGAAACCATGGGCATTAAACCAAGTAATAAAATCAGTGCTTTCATTTTGGCTCTCTCAACTCCAATGCGCACAGTCCAAACTGGTTGGCAGCAATAACTATTCGAACTCCCTTTCATATCCGCATATCGATTCATATATTCGATAAAATTATGAGATATGCGCTATTCCTAGCGAGGCTGAACAGTTCGTTGTCGGCAATCTATTTGACCTAACCCGAACTCAGCACTTGCTGCTAAACACTAACGAATGACCACCGATAACTGGTCGCATTTAATTTCACCTTCAGCATTTTGTTTTGGCCAGGCACTTCGGTTAGAAAGCAGGGCAGGCCACGAAAGCTTTGTGCATGAACATTCAACGTTCGTAAATCGGAGTTTGAAATGCATTGCAAACTCACCTGCAGTTATCAGAAATTGAATCAAGGCCATAACCCAACTCCGCCTTTAATCGTTTATCTAATATATGCAACAGTCCAATATACCTAACATTGCCATTTCGGTAATTGTTTTTGTCAAACTTCAATCGCGGCAGTTTGAAAGCGCCATCCCAATCACTCCCATAGCCGCCGGCTACAATTCCAAATACCTTATCTGATTCGTCATTCAAATAGCAAGGGCCTCCTGACATACCCTCTGAAGAGGCTAGGTTAGTATATACTCCATTAACACCATCTTCATCTTCTCGAAATATTCTGGCATTTTCTTGCTTCCATTTAAAATCAACACCTTTGCACTCCCCGTAATTCTGACTTGTCATATGACTTGGCGATCCATGACAAGATATTTTTCTGCCGACTTCTTCGTCAATGCCGATAAATAGTTTGGCTGGATTTACAACTAAAGTTTTTTTGTAATAGAAATCGCTGTGACCATCAAGCTTCAACAATACTAAATCACTGTGGGATTTAAATATTCGCCTCTTGATATCTTTTTGAACCTTTTTGCCGTCAACTACTATTGTTTCTGTTTTGGTTTCGACGGTATAGTCCACGCCTTCTTTAGTCATTTCAAAGAAAACTGAAGCGTTATATTCCTTGGTATTGGTACCGGAACCAATTTTAAATATCAATCCCCTAATATTATTGACACCTTTTTGATTAAAATCTTGATACCCAGATGAATATAAAACATGCGCCGAAGTCAAAATACAACTTTTGCCTATTTTAATTGCGCTCCCTTCCACCTTGACAAGGGAATTCCCGTAAATACTTTTTGTGCCAACAACAATATTGCCCAGCGTATGATAATCAAGTCTATGTTTTTGTTCATTAAAGTCAATTGGCTCAAATGCACCTTGGTTTAGATCTCTTTGCAGCTTGGGAGAGTACTTTTCGCCAATTTTTTCAAATTCTGCATCATCTTCAACTATAGACTTTAGTTCTGCAGCAGCTTCGATGATTGCATCAATCTTCTCATTATTAACAACACTGCAATAACTTGAGGCGATCGTATTGTTAGATCCCATCTGCATCAGGCTGAGAAATATAATTGAGGCTCTAATTTTCATATTTCAATGCGGAACAGTTCGTTGTCGACAATCCATTTGGCCTGAATCCATTACTTTTTCATCAATGTTGATGAACGTCCATTTGTAACTGATTGCGTTCAATTCCAGTTTCAGGATGCCCCATTGGCTTGTAATAAGCGCTTCTGAATTGCTGCGTTGCCACCAGGGTTTCTTGTCCAGATAGGCGCCTCCCGTACCCACGGTAAAGCTGCGCATGCCATTTATCTTGTCGAGTTTTCCCTCTGCATCCATTGGCGCAAAGCGCTCAAAGATGTGATCATGGCCAACCAGCATCAGACTTGCCCCCGCTTGGTGCAGCAATCGCCAGGCGGCATCAACATCGTCGTTGTCTCCGCCATCTCCGGAACTGAAGCGAGGGAGGTGCACGAAGGCGAGGATGCAGCGCGCTGAGGAGGCTTCAAGATCGCGCTTGAGCCATTGGATTTGCGGCGAGTTCTGGTTAATTTTGGTGTAGCTGTTCAAGCCTACGATATGCCAGTCATGAAAATCAAAGCTGAAATACCCTTTACCTGCGAGGCCTGCGGATTCGCCTAGTATCGTGAAAAACGGCTTGGCTCCGTTGGTCATATACTCGTGGTTGCCGGGCACCGCTTTCATTCGTTTGATGAATGGCCCCCAGGTTGGCGTAAAGCAGCGCTTGAAGTCGGATTTACTCCCATTGGGATAAGCCAAATCACCAAGCGCCAGTATTAGACCTTGCCTGGATTCGACCAGTTTTGCAGTCTTGGCCGCCCCCTGCCCGCAATCGGCGATGTCACCGGCAGCCAGTAATACAGGTGGATTTGGGGTTGTCGATTGGGCGAGCAAAACATCTGGATTGCCGGCAAGCAAGATTGCCAGAGATAGTGCGGCCAGAGATTTGTCGTTCATTTTTTGCTTGTGCGGGACGGAAGAATACGAGGTAGAACTGCCGGTGCTTAGGGAATCAATCTGGTTGCCTGGAGCACGGGAGCCCATTTTCTGGCCAACTTAGTAAACCCGGATCGGATGGGGTGCAGTTCATTGGCCCACTCTTCGGATTTCAGCGTACCAAGACAATTGACTGTGTGGATGTTTTTGCCGTCTTTCGCTGCTTCGTTTAATTTTTTCGCGAAGGAATCAAGGAGGTCATTGACGACACCTTGTTGGATGCCCCGGTTGATTTTTGCGGTATCCATTGGATATTGGAGCCACTGACCCAAGCCGTAGAAATCCTTTCCGCAGGGGCTGGCGTAGTCGTAGCCGTGGATGAGGACGGGTATTCCTGGCAGTTTATCGGCGACGAAACCGGCGATCTCCGAGAGGTTGCTAACGGCGAGGGCCATCAGTTTGTCTGGTTGCTCGGGTCGATAACATTCAGCGGGGCGGGTAAACGCACTGCAGTCGGGATTCAGGATGCTGCCCATATCGTCCGGGCCGGCAAAGTCGTTTCCGCCGCCGGATAGGAATACTGCTTGGATGGTCCGGCCGTAGCCATGAGCCTTGTTGAGATCCCATTCGATCTGCTCGCGGATTCGTCCCTTGACGTATTCAGACGTGGTGGCACCGTTTCGTCCGCGGACGAGGATGATGTGCTCGCGGCTTCGGTTGAGAATCCTGTGGAGCGGATTGGCAAGGTTGTTAAAGGGGTACCAGAACCACGAATCGCCAATGGCGAGAATGGTTGGCGATATGCCGTCGAGCTGGCGTTCGTCCCAGACAGGGCCATTGATCATGCTTTGTTCCCTCCGATTTCAGTTGGCGTTGGCTGCGATAGCGCTACGCCTTCTTCGATCTTGCGGTCGAATTCGGACAGGGAGATTTCGGCTGTCTTGATGAACCAGAAAAGTCCGAAGGGCACGATAGCAGCAATTTCGATCAGATAAACGGTATAGGGATTCTCATTCATCCTAAGTGCTGTGAAGAAAGGATCAAGAAATCCCTTGATTACCATGATGATAAGAAGCGGCAATACGATCATCGAACCGGCTAAGAAGTAGTAGATTCTTCGCAGAACGCGCTCAAATTGCGGGTTTCCGAATTGATTGAGCGTGATGTCGGAGTACTTGAAGATGGCGATGGCCAAGAAGATGAATATACCGGCGGCGCACCCGCCGTGGATATTCGGATGTCCGTAGAGGATGTTGCCATAGCACGCTATGGTATCGGCATGCGAATCTTGGACCATCGGCAAAGTCGCGACGCAAATGGCGCACAGGCCGGCCAGTGTGTGGAGCCAGTTTTCCCCTTTCGTATATCCGCGATAGCCGATTAAAAAAGCTCCGATAGCGTACAGGCCGCCGATGAAGAAAACCCGCACAGGGGCATCCGATTCGGCGGATGGATACCAGTAATACTCGCTGATCGAACCCGGTATATCGAGGCCGAAGGCAGATCCGATGGCCAGAAGAACAAAGGGAAAGAGGATTGCAACAGTACCAATCATGAGTCGCAGGGATAGATGAGCTTTGACGATGTTGCGGAGAACCCATTGCGGCGACCCTTCTGGGTAGGAGGCGCGCTCAGGGAACATCGATTCCCTGCCATATATCCGTAGGCGAAGGCGTTGAGCGAGTCCAATAGCCATGGTTTATCCTTTCGGATGCAATCAATTTGAAATGAATGTTTTGCCTAGCGGTGCGTCTGAACTGAATAAAACAGACCGACGGTGATCAGGAAGGTCATGGCCAAACTGATCCACATGATCACTCTGGCGGCCCAACCCCAATGGAGCCAGGTGCTTTTTACTGCTCCGACGGCGAGGATGAGGAAAGCGACGCCGTTACTAGCGATTCCGACTAAGACGGTAGTGGCTGGATAGATTCCGACTTGGAGTGACTGGGCGCCTTGAATGTACTCTACAAGGAGAGCGAGGTAGGCGCCGCCCAAGAGGCGGAGGAAGATGAGCGGGTTGGGGTCAGGGTAGCCGAGCGTCAGGATAAGTTTTCTGGGAGCGAGCAATGCCGGGGTTGCCCAGGCGAACGCAGTGAACGCGATCTTGATATAAAGCACAGTCAGCAGGCTTGGCATGGTGACACCCCCTATTTATCCCATTTGGCATTTAATCCCCGAATGAGTTCAAGGTGGATGAAATATTTATGGCATGCGTTTGGCTACTACCGATTGAAGGCGGGCAGGTTGCGGCGTCATGACGTGGGCATCAGTATTTTTCCTGAAAGCGGCCTGATTAAACCAACTAAATAATTGATTGTTGGGGCTGAGTCGTTTGCTTAGGCGTTCTAGCAGATTTCAGTGCCCAGCAGTTGTTCAGATGATCGCTTTGAAAGATAGGTAAGCGTCCACAGCCGATAGCACGAATCGAGAATGGCGCCAGAAAGCGGTCGCACGGCGTAACCGTCCGACCGCGCAGGACGTAAGCTAAATTTCGGTCTGCTCCGAAATTTCAAGCGCGTCATCTACCTCGATTCCGAGGTATCGGACGGTGCTCTCCAATTTGCTGTGTCCGAGCAGAAGCTGAACTGCTCGCAGATTCTTCGTTCGCTTGTAGATCAGCGTTGCCTTGGTACGCCTCATGGTGTGCGTGCCATAGGCTGTCGAATCGAGCCCGACAGCTGCAACCCATTGATGAACGATACGGGCGTACTGGCGCGTCGAAACATGTGGTGAGTCGGATAGACGGCTAGGAAACAGATAATGTTCGGTTTTCAGCATAGCCTTCTCAATCCAGGCAGCGACAGCGACCCTGGTTGGTTCTGTCAGTTCAAACTGCACGGGTCGTTGGGTCTTTCGCTGCACGACCATCGCTCTCGCTAGAATCTGATTGCCGTGCGCGATGTCGCGAACACGCAGATTCACGAGATCGCAGCCGCGCAACTTGCTGTCGATGGCTAAGTTAAACATGGCAAGATCGCGGACGGCATGGGCATTCTGGAGGTGGATTCGGATCGCCCAGATGTCCTTTGGCTTCAGCGGTGGTTTTTGGCCGACGAGCTTTCCCTTGTTCCAGGCTTCACGTTTTGTGTTGGCTTCCATGACAGACTCCTTGGTTGTTGATCGGAGTTTGATTGTTTATCTTCGGAGGCATTGCCGTTGAGGGATACCTTACATTCAGCAGGGAACGGGACGAGGGTCAGCTAAAGGTTGTTCGCATTAGCTGGATGGGAAAGCTGCCGTTCGTGGCCTCCAAGGCCGAACGGCAGGTAAGCGACAGATTGCAGCCCGATTCCGCGCATTAGGCCAACGGCCGGAATGGCCGAACACCGGCTCTTGACAGACCCTACTCCGCACGAACCATATGTAATCAAAAAAGGAACACACAACCCAACCCCGAAGCGCAAACGCGCCTCGGGATGGGTATTTACTATCGCAGGAAAGAGACGGGGACTATCAGACTGAGTTCTTCCCAGCATCGCTCCCCAGTCTCACCACCCGATCTTCCAGCTTGTCCGCCAGGCTCGGCGCCGCCGATTTCTCGGAGGCCACGCCAAGATCACCCTGCCCGCCATCCCCCTCCGGATAGAACTCCTCCACGACCGCACCCCCCTCTTCGTCGCTCTCCTCAAATGCACCGTTGGAGAACCCCTGCCGAGCAGCCGTCTCCAGCGCAACCTGATCAAACCCGGCTTCCTGGCGATTAGCCTCCAGCCGTTTCGCCTCCGTCAGCGCATCCTCCACAGACACACCGCTACGTACCGTCAGATCGACGTAATAGATCGGTGTACCCATGCTTTGCCGCGTCGACTTTCCGCGCAGCCTCAGTTCCAGCGGCAAGTAGGCCACTCGATTGCCTGAGATTGCCTGAAAGTAAGCCAGCCGTGCAGACAGTGTGCGTATACTGTTGAACCCTGTCGTCCGGAAGACAAAACTTCCCAGGGGATCATCGTCGCCAATCAGCACGTTCAAACGACCATACGGTTTGCAGGCTCCGTTCTGCGCCAGCGCACAACCTTCTGGAGAAGGACAAGGCAATGACTGAACTCCCGACTCCGAGCGTCGCTTGCAGGTCTCTCCATTGCCGACACAAACCGGCCGACCGGTCCTCCGATCGAACAAGGCATACTCAGCCCGGAAATTCAGATCAGGATCGTTGAACAGCAGCCTAATCGGAATCGAACGAATTTTCCCGCCTTGTGCTTTCCGGAATCCCTCATCAAACGGATGTGGCAGCCAGCCGTCTGCACCTTGCACCTGGCTGGTTATAGTGAACTGATCGTCTTTCTCCGGAAGACGTTTGCCGGCTTTCTCGATAACCTTCCCTATGGAAATCCGTCCGAGCACCGGCGGAGTGATGACAAAACCTTTCAACATGATTGTTCCTCTCATTAAAAAAACTCCCCACCGGTACCGGATGCATGTCCGGTTGCCGATGGGGAGCTGATGGGTTTGTATTGGTACGTTGGTTTTCTGGGAATAACTCAGGCCAGCACAAATCGCCTCGATCCTTGGCGCTGCATTCCATAGGTCTTGAGCAAATCCGGCTGATCAGCCAGCAGCCGCGCGGCATCGAGCACGACGCTGTCCTTGGCTTTCTTCCAGGTCACTTCGCCCGTCTCAAAGATGGCGCGTGATGCTTCACCCATGGCTTGTTGCAGGGCTTGCTTCAACTTCGCCTCCAGTTTCTCGGTTTCAGCCAAGGTCTGGCGGACACTGATCCAGTCAGCAAAGGTCGCTGACAGGTTACGGTCGGTGCTGAAGTCGACTGCGATTCCCTTGTCCTGCGGATAGAGACAACGCAATGCCAGCTCTGCTGATTCCGAACCATCGGCCGGTGGAGTTGTATCCGTCTCGACGTAACGCCAGAAGGCAGCTTCCAACTGGATCAGCCGTGCAATCAGTGCTTCATCCCGGTGAATGCGATGAACCTCCAAGTGCTGACCACCGAGCAGGACAGCCACATCGGCAGCAGCCTTGCCGGTCACGACGAGCTGATGCTGAACCTGCAACTGAATGTACTCCGGCACGCCATCTTTCCAGAGTCGGCTACCGTTGATTCCGGCGGTTTTGCATTCGAGGATCTGAACGTCCGGTGCGCCGATGACTTCCCGGTCGATATTGGCCAGCATCCAATGCAGCTGGGGATCGGGATGCTGCAGTACCGCATTGATACGTCGCACTCGATTTCCGGAACGCCGGGTGTAGTGCGCTGCCACGATGGGTTCGAGAATATTCCCCCAGTAAGCAGGACTCTCCTCATCAAGCGGATCAGTCTTGGGCAATAGGCCATCACGGCCAGTTTTTTCGAGCCAGAGTTCGAGCTGGGATTTGTAGGGATTGAGACCGACAGCGGCAGCAGCATCGGAACTACCAATGCCTTGCCGGCGGACATTGAGCCAGTCTTCCCGCGGCATAGCCTTTGTGCTGACCAAGCGCAGTGCCGGTCTTGTGGATTGAGCGTGTGAAAGGGGTATTGAGGTAGGTGCCATGATGACCTCCAGAATTTGGGTAGGGAATGCAGAACAAAAATCCGCTCACGACCGCCAGACGACAAAAAGCCCGGTCGGCAAATACCGAACCGGGCAATCGAGGGAGAAAGGTTGAGGAAGCGAGAAGCGAACTACGCGACCAGCTTCAGTGCCGTATCGAGCGCACGCTGCTTGATGACAGCGCCTTGGCCAAACCAGGCGGAATCAAGACGGTATTCCGGACTTCGGGCACGCCGCTCGTGATCGACATACTCGGTCACAGCGTTAAGTAGTCCCCATGCTGTACCTTTGGCTGCCTCCAACTCAGAGCCACGACCCTGGCCGTCGTAGAGCGATTGCACCTTCGCCAATGCGCGTTCATTGGTCAGATTCGTCAGGTAAGAACTGTTCGGATCAACTTCGCAGAGCACACGGAGAAAGTACGCCATCGCTTCATGGCTTTTCACCTTGCGTTCGGCGAGTGTCCGCATCCGATACAGGAAGCTATCCCAATGCGAGACGGCAATACCGAGCTGTTGCTTCACCGCCTGCGCATCGAACTTGGTGTTGTGCGGCACCTTGATAGCGGAAACCGCACCATTCACCGCTATGGTCAGCGTGTTGTTGCAGACGACACGCACCGTGGTGGGAGTTGCCGTGGTCGCCAGCGTACCGTCACAGGACGTGGCGAGCAGCAAGTAACCCTGGACGACATCGTTGCCCTTAAGGGCGGACGATTGGCCGGTTTTTGCGAGTGCCCAGAACTTTCGACCACCTTTCAGGACACCAGCTGTTTCCAGCTCGTAGCCAGCGACTTGCGTGAGATCGCGGTAGAACTCCAGAACCTCACTGGGCTGGACGACTTGGTAACGGTTGGATACGACCGAAAGGGCATCTTGCGTATCAGAACGGTAGAGCACTTTCTGATCGGCGAAGGTTTTGATGGAACCCAGCGGACCAGCTGATTCGGCCATGAAACGAACTGGGGTTTCGAGAATCTGGAAGGACATACCGGACTGTTCAGCCCAGACTTCTATTGGCTGCTGCGGGGTGAGTTCGTTGCCGAGGCCATGCCAGGGTCTCTCCCCGACGTAAGCCATCTGTTGGACTTGGTGTGCCATTTGAGGCTCCTGAAAATGAATAGTGATGACGGCCGATCAGCGGTCGCTGAACTCATGGCCGCAATCTCCGCACTGCAGATTGCCGAGAACCTTCTCGTCGACGACATCACCAACTTTGCCGCCGGCGATCGAACCGGCGGCACCTCCGAGTAGGCCACCGAGAATCGCTCCGGCCAGACCACCGAGCAGCATGCCGGCGGGACCACCGACAGCACCTACGGCTGCACCGGTCTGAGCTCCGGACAGAGCACCGCCAGCGCCGGTTGCGGCACCACCGACGGCGCCGACAGCTGAGCCAATCCTTCTGGCGGTGCGCGGGCGATGGATGTTGGTCGAATGGCAGACGGGACATTTGTTGCGCATGATTTTTTCTCCTGGAAATGAAAAGAGCCAGCCACCTCTGCAGGTAACTGGCTCTCGAATGTGTAAAAGAAGGAACTGAAGGGCTGGGTTGAGTTAGCCCTTAGGTTTTAAATATGTAATCCAAAAGGCTTCAGATGCAGCATTGCTAGCCGATGCGGAGCTCCCGGAGCTCAATTTCGAGGATCGATCAGACATAACATAGATCTGGTCACCCACAGCCCTTAAGGATGCGCAGTCAGTACAGCAATAGCCACAAAGAGCGGTAGCTTTTACGAAATCCCTGTTACAATGCGCGCCGCTTCGGGATGCGACTAACCATCGCAGCAGCGGTTTTCAAGTGATTGAAACCCCAAGCAGTTAGCACCTGATGGTATTTTTGTTGGTATCTCAAAGTTCGAACCAACACAAACCTAGAAATGACGGCCTATTCAAGGCTTAATTCGACCCCGTCAGGAGCACCAGGTTGCCCATGTGGCTCAGTGGTAGAGCACTCCCTTGGTAAGGGAGAGGTCGGCAGTTCGATCCTGCCCATGGGCACCACCCCTTTTCTTGCCTTACGCGCTCCGAACGCCCCTCTCAGGCCTTGACCGAAGGCGGCCCGAATTTCTTCAGGGCCTCGAGGAATTCGGAGAAATTCGCTTCGCGCACCTTGATGCTGCTCAGCGTGTCACGCAGGCTGAACACGGCCATTTCGCCTTCACCAGGGGCACCTTGGGCCTTGCTGGCAAGATTGCCGGCGGCTTGCGGACGGGATGTCTTGTGGTGGGCTGGCGACATGTCGTTTCTCCTCGGTCAGTGGCTCCATTTTGTCGCTATCCCGCCCCACCGTCCGTGATGCAATTCACATAGATCGCCAAGCGCTGATCGGCCTTGGCCAAACGCCCCCGGGAAGCTCCACTTAAACCGGAACGCCAAGCACCACGTGGCTGGCCTTGATCAGCGCGCAGGCCGGCGCTCCCGGCTTGAGGCCGAGTTCGAGCACGGCCTCGTTGGTGATCACGGCGTGAACCGGCGTGCCGCCGTTCAGCCGGATGCAGACGTCGCTGTTGACCGCCCCCTTGCGCACGCTGTCCACCACCCCGGCCAACTGGTTGCGGGCGCTGAATTTGACGTCGCCGGCTCCGGCCAGCAGCATCACCCACGGGGCCTTGACGTAGGCCAGCGCCGGCTTGCCGACGGCCAGGCAGAGTTCGTCGACGCTGCCTTCGGTGACGATGGCGACGATGCGGTCGCCGCCCGCCGTGGTGACTTCGACTTCGGCATTGACCTTGCCGTCCACCAGGGCGGTAATGCGGCCTTCAAAAACATTGCGGGCACTGATCGGCATGGTGCGCTCCTTGAGGAAATATCGGGCTGGCCCGCTTTTCGCTATATCCGCTACAGGATAACGAAATCCGGCGGGCCTGTCGGCAATGTAGCGAACAGCGTTGCGCGAAGACAACCATAGCCAATCGCCGGAAAACGGCAATTGTCTGGGAAAAGCGGGGCAATCAAGCTATCGTTATATACACTACAACATAGCGTTGCAAAGGCGACAAAATGGAACAAATCGCACATCGGCTGCGCAGCCGGCTGGAAGTCGATACCGAGTTCGGCAGTTTTCTCGGCGACACCCGCATCCGCCTGCTCGAAGCCATCGCCCGGCGCGGCTCGATCTCGCAGGCGGCCAAGGCCGTGCCGCTCTCCTACAAGGCGGCCTGGGACGCCATCGACGCCATGAACAACCTGGCCGACCAGCCGCTGGTCGTGCGCTCGACCGGCGGCAAGAACGGCGGCGGCACGCAGCTGACCGAGCACGGGCGCAAAACCGTCGCCCTCTACCGGGCGCTCGAAGCCGAGTACCAGGCGGCGCTGGACCGCCTGACGGCGAGCATGAACGACGGCCTGGCCGTCGATTTCGCCCAGTTCCGCCAGTTGCTCCGGCGGATGTCGATGAAGACCAGCGCCCGCAACCAGTTCGCCGGGCAAATCGTCGGCCTGCGCGAGGGCCATGTCGATTTCGAGGTCCGCCTCCGGCTCGATGCCGACAACGAACTGGTCGCCGTCATCACCCGCGACTCGGCCGAGACGCTGGGGCTGGCCATCGGCATGGAGATCAGCGCCCTGGTCAAGTCCTCGTCGGTGCTGCTGCTGACCGACCGCAATCTGCGCACCACGGCCCGCAACCACTTGTGGGGCGAAGTCACCCGCATCGACGACGGCCCGGTCAATGCCGAAGTCACCCTCGCCCTGCCCGGCGGGCGCAGCGTGTGCGCCGTCGTCACCCACGACAGCATGGAAAAGCTCGGCCTCGCCGTCGGCCAGCCGGCCTGCGCCGTGTTCAAGGCCTCGGCCGTCATTCTTTGTCTTTACGCCTGAAGGAGTCGATTTTGAAAAAAACCCTGTTTTTCGCGTTGACCGCAGCAATCGTCGGCCTCGCCTCGGCCGACGAGGTGCAGGTCGCCGTCGCCGCCAACTTCACGGCGCCGATGCAGAGAATCGCCGCCCAGTTCGAGAAGGACACCGGCCACAAGGCGGTGCTCTCCTTCGGCGCCACCGGCAAGTTCTACGCCCAGATCGTCAATGGCGCCCCCTTCGAGGTGCTGCTCGCCGCCGACGACGAAACCCCGGCCCGCCTGGAAAAGGAAGGCCAGGGCATGGCCGGCAGCCGCTTCACCTACGCCATCGGCAAACTGGTGCTGTGGTCGGCCGACCCGAACCGGGTCGATGCCCAGGGCGAGGTGCTGAAGAGCGGCAATTTCCGCCATCTCGCCATCGCCAATCCGAAGACCGCCCCCTACGGCGCCGCCGCCGTCGAAGCGCTCGGCAAGCTCGGCCTGCTCGCCGGCCTGCAAGGCCGCTTCGTGCAGGGCGAGAACATCTCGCAGACGCAGCAGTTCGTCGTCACCGGCAATGCCGAACTCGGCTTCGTCGCCCTGTCGCAGGTTCTCAAGGACGGCAAGCTTGCCTCGGGATCGGCCTGGACGGTGCCCGCCAGCCTCTACCAGCCGATCCGCCAGGACGCCGTGCTGCTCGCCAAAGGCAAGGACAAGCCGGCAGCCGGTGCGCTGCTCGCCTACCTGAAAGGCGACAAGGCGCGCACCGTGATCGCCGCCTTCGGCTATGGCTTGCGCTGAACCCTCCGCCGCCGGCGGCATAAATTCTGCTAATGCGGAAGCTTATGCGCGAGCCGGGGCAGACATCCTGGTCACTTCGGCCCCGTATTTCGCCCCGCCACGCGACGTGGCGGTGACCATTACCGCTGCCTGGAGCGCCTATGCCATGAAAATCGCCATCGCCACCAAGGAATTCACCGAAGTCAGCGGCCATGCCGGGCAAACCCGACAATGGCTGGTTTACGACCTGTCGCTACACCGCGCCGGCCGCCTGCTGCCGGCGCCGCGCCGGGTCGACCTGCTCAAGGACCAGGTCCTGCACGTCTTCGAGGACGACGGGCCGCACCCGCTCGACGGCGTCGACCTCGTCGTCTGCGCCAGCGCTGGCGACGGCTTCGTCCGCCACATGAAGAAACGCGGCGCCGAGGTGCTGACCACCGGCGAAGCCGACCCGGCCGTCGCCATCACCCGCATCCTGGCCGGCGAGGCGCTGGCCGATCCGCGCTTCGACATCACCACCAGCCTGTGTAAACTGCGCGATCTCTTCTCGAAACACTGATCCGACGCATGGAAAGCGCCGCGCATTCCGCCGACCTCGCCGCCGTCTGGCTGACCCTCAAGCTGGCGACGGTGGTCACCCTGCTGCTGCTCGCCATCGGCACGCCCATCGCCTGGTGGCTGGCCCGCACGCGTTCGGCCTTGAAGGGCGTGGTCGGCGCCGTCGTCGCCCTGCCCCTGGTCCTGCCGCCGACCGTGCTCGGCTTCTACCTGCTGCTGGCGATGGGGCCGAACGGGCCGCTCGGCCAGCTGACCCAGGCCCTCGGCCTCGGCCTCTTGCCCTTCACCTTCCCCGGCCTGGTCATCGCCTCGGTGTTCTACTCGCTGCCCTTCGTCGTCCAGCCGATCCAGAACGCTTTCGAGGCGATCGGCGAGCGGCCGCTGGAAGTCGCCGCGACGCTGCGCGCCAGCCCGTGGGACGCCTTCTGGTCGGTCGCCGTGCCGCTCGCCCGGCCCGGCTTTTTGAGTGGCGCCATCCTCGGCTTCGCCCACACCGTCGGCGAATTCGGCATCGTGCTGATGATAGGCGGCAACATCCCGGAGAAGACCCGCGTCGTCTCGGTGCAGATCTACGACCACGTCGAGGCCCTCGAATACACGCAGGCCCACTGGCTTTCCGGCGGCATGGTGGCGTTCAGCTTCCTGGTCCTGCTCGGGCTGTACACCTTCAACCCGGCGCGGCGGAAGCAGCCGTGACTTTTCAAATTTCGGCCAAATTCCGGGTTGACCGCGGCGCTTTCCAGCTCGACGTCGATCTGAGCCTGCCCGGCCACGGCATCAGCGCGCTGTTCGGCCACTCCGGCTCGGGCAAGACGACCTGCCTGCGCGCCATGGCCGGGCTGGAACGGGCGCCGGCCGGCTATTTCGCCCTGGGCGAAGAAATCTGGCAGGACGAGAGCCGCCGCCATTTCGTGCCCACCCACCGCCGCGCCCTCGGCGTCGTCTTCCAGGAAGCCAGCCTCTTTCCCCACCTGTCGGTGCGCGGCAACTTGGCCTACGGCCAGCAGCGGGCAGCCGGTGCCGGAAAGCGCTTCGCCCTGCCGGAAATCGCCGACCTGCTCGGCATCGCCCACCTGCTCGACCGCCAGCCCGGCCAGCTGTCGGGCGGCGAACGCCAGCGCGTCGCCATCGGCCGCGCCCTGCTCGCCGAACCGCGCCTGCTGCTGATGGACGAGCCGCTGGCCGCCCTCGACCTGAAGCGCAAGCTGGAAATCCTGCCCTACCTCGAACGCCTGCACCGCGAGCTGGCCATTCCCATCGTCTACGTCAGCCACGCCCCCGACGAAGTCGCCCGCCTGGCCGACCACCTGGTGCTGCTCGACGAAGGCCGGGTGGTGGCCAGCGGCGCCCTCAACGCGGTGCTGAGCCGCATCGACCTGCCGGCCGCCTTCGCCGACGATGCCGGCGTCGTCGTCGAGGTCCGCGTCGCCGCCCATGAGGCCGACCAGCTGACCCGCCTCGAATTCCCCGGCGGCGCCATTTTCGTGTCGCGCTGCGCCGAGCCGGTCGACAGCGCGCTGCGCTGCCGCATCCATGCCCGCGACGTCAGCCTGGCGCTGGCCCCGCAGGCGCAGAGCAGCATCCTCAACTGCGTCGGCGCCGTCGTCGTCGCCCTCGCCCCGACCGACACCCCCGGCCACATGCTGGTCAGGCTGGAGGCCGGCGGCCAGCCGCTGCTCGCCCGCATCACCCGGCGCTCCGCCGAAAAGCTGGGCATCCGCCCCGGCCTCGCCCTCTACGCCCAAATCAAGGCCGTCGCCCTGCTCGCCTGAAAAAATCGGGCGGCAATCGCTAGCCATTTGTCGCAGGTCATACAACCCGACAACGATTCATGCGACAAACGTCATCATTGACCGGCATTCCATCGCCATCGCCTTATACTGGCCTGGCAATGCCAAGGCCGAACCGGGCCAGGCGCCATACAAGATAAACGGGGTTCGTTCAGACGCTTCACTGAACCGGGGATCTGCGAATGAAAACAACAACAATCTGGCTGGCCGCCCTGGCCGGACTGGCCACCGGCACCCACGCCGCCAGCGACGGGCTGGCCGAGCTCAGCCTGGAAGAACTGGTGAAGACCGAAATCACCTCGGTTTCGCGCAAGAGCCAGAGCCTGACCGACGTCGCCGCTGCCGCCTTCGTCATCTCCGCCGAAGACATCCGCCGCTCCGGCGCCCAGTCGCTGCCCGACATCCTGCGCATGGCGCCGGGCGTCGAGGTCTCGCAGATCGACAACGGCCGCTACGCGGTTTCCGTGCGTGGCTTCAATGGCCGTTTCGCCAACAAGCTGCAGGTCCTGGTCGATGGCCGCAGCCTGTACCACCCGATGTTTTCCGGCGTGCTGTGGGAGCTCGACCCGGTGCCGCTCGACGACATCGAGCGCATCGAAATCATTCGCGGCGCGGCCGGCGTCATGTGGGGCGCCAACGCCGTCAGCGGCCTGATCAACATCATCACCCGCCACACCCGCAACCAGGCCGGCGCCGCCGTCAACGTCTCGGCCGGCAACAAGGGCACCGGCAACCTCTACGCCCGCATCGGCCAGGCCACCGAAGACGGCAGCAGCTGGAAGCTGTCGTTCCAGGGCCGCCACATCGAGCCGTCGCAACTCGGCCGCTCCGGCGACAGCGCAGACCGCCTCAACAACGGCGTGGTCGATTTCCGCCTCGACCGCGACCTGAGTGGCGGCAGCGACCTGACCCTCTGGGCCAACGCCTAGCGCTCGCGGATTACCGAGTTCTGGGAAGGCATCCCGAGCTACATCAACAACACGCTGGCGGCCTACGACCTGATGCCCAGGCAGGAACTGCACAGCGAGAGCCTGATGGGTCGCTACCGCTGGCTGGGCGACTCCGGCGTGGAATCGTCGCTCCAGGCCTCGCTGACCCGATCCGGCATCGACATCACCAATTTCGTCCATGAAAGCCGGAGCATCCTCGACATCGACTACCAGGCGCGCTACGCCTACGGGCGCCACGACATCCTGTGGGGGCTGGCCCACCGCACGACGCGCGACCACTTCGGCCCCAACGAACCCTATGTGACCGGCGAGTCGGCCTCGGCCACGCTGCAGAAAACCGGCCTGTACGTACACGACGACTGGATGCTGGTGCCGGAAAAGCTCAAATTCTCGCTCGGCCTGCGCGCCGACAAGGCGACCCGCAACGGCACCAATGTCTCGGCCAACTCCAGTCTGTTGTGGACGCCGACCCGCTCCGATTCGATCTGGGCCAAATACGGCCAGGCACCGCGCACCAGTTCGCGCGGCGAGCGCGACATATCGATTTTCTCCGGCTACTCGGTGCTGCAGACCCGTTCGCCCATCTTCCCCTTCCCGGTCATCAACGTCCCGGTGGTCGCCCGGTCGATCGCCAACCCCAACGGCTACGGGTCGGAGCAGGCCAAGGGGCTGGAACTGGGCTACCGCAAGCAGTTCTCCAACGCTTTCAGCGCTGACATCAACGCCTATCGCTACCGCTACACCGACCTGCGCTCATCGCGCTACCTTCGCACTTACGGCTGCAACGCCCTGTTCGCCCTGACCCCGGCCGGCTACAACCCGGCCGCCTGCAGTGCGCTGTCGCTCGACACGGCGCCGGTGATGGTCGCCGAACTGCAGATCGACAACGCACTTTCCGGGTGGAGCCAGGGCATCGAACTGTCCGCCGACTGGCTGGTCATGCCCAACTGGCGGCTGCAATTCTCCTACACCGTCAGTCGCCTGAAGATCGACGGCAACAGCGACGCCGCCCGCATGAACGAACTGGCCGCCCCCCGCCACTACGGCTCCTTGCGCTCGCAATGGAACATTTCGCCGGACCACCAGTTCGACCTGTGGTTGCGCGGTTCGAGCGGGCTGGACTTGCGCAACGGCATCGACAAGGTGCCGAGCCCGACCGGGGGCATCACCTTCAGCCATGTGCCCGGCTATGTGACGCTCGACCTGCGCTACGCCTATCGGCTGAACAAGGATCTCGAGTTCTCGCTGATCGGCCGTAACCTGATCGGCGGCAGCCGGGTCGAATACATATCCGATTACATTCCAACCGCCGCGACCAAGGTTTCACCGACTTGGCTGGTCGGCACCCGCTGGAATTTCTGAGCCGGAACGCGATCATGTTTTCCCGCTCGCTCCGTCGCCTGACCGGCCTGCTCGGACTGGCTGCCTGCCTGTTACTGGCAACGCCCCCCAGCGTCGGCCAGATTACCACCGAGGCCCAGCTCAAGGCGGCCTACCTGGTCAATTTCATGAAGTACATCGAATGGCCGGGCACGCACACGACGCTCCACCTCTGCCTGTTCGGACGCGACAGCCTCGGCCCGCAGCTGGCCCCCTACGAGGGCCGGCAGATCGGCGGCCGCGAATTGCGCATC
This sequence comes from Dechloromonas sp. Dech2017, assembly GCA_009469585.1. Classification (GTDB taxonomy): domain Bacteria; phylum Pseudomonadota; class Gammaproteobacteria; order Burkholderiales; family Rhodocyclaceae; genus Azonexus. The sequence continues at coordinate 75,823 of SSXW01000013.1, read as the reverse complement.
CGCCGGGTGAACAGCCCGGAACAACTGGCCGACTGCCACCAGCTGTTCATCCCCGAAACCGAGGAAGCCCGCTTCGGCGCCGTCCTTCGCTGGGTAGACAAGCAAGCCATCCTGACCGTCAGCGACGCCGAATTCTTCACCCGTGAAGGTGGTGGCATCGCCCTGGTTCGGAGCGACGGCCGACTGCAGTTCGACGTCAATGCCGAAGCCTTGAACCGGGCCCGGCTCAAGCCCAGCTCGCAAATGATGCGGCTGGCCCGCCAGGTCATCGGGGGGGCGCGATGATCATCGACAAGCAACCGATCCGTCGCAAGCTGGCCATCATCCTCGCCATTTCGGTCGGGCTAAGCCTGCTGCTCACCTCGCTGTTCTTCGCCGCGCGCCAGCTCGACCAGCGGCGGACAGCCAAGCTGACCGAGCTGCGTTCGATGGCCGAGATGATCGCCTTCAATGCCAGCGCCGTCGTCGAATTCCAGGATTCCCGCGGTGCCGAACGCCTGCTCACCCCCCTGGCCGACCACAGCGAGATAACCCTCGGGCGCATCCATGGCCACAATGGCTTCCGAGCCGCCTACAGCCGCCCCGAGAATCCGCCACTCCCCGACGAACATGCCCAGGCCAGCCTGATCGGCAAGCATAACGCCATTGCCGACTGGTCTCATCTGACGACCGTGGTAGCGATTCATTCACGCGACGAACCCCTCGGCTTCGTCACCCTGAGCGCCAGCCTGCAGATGCTTTGGAGCGAAGCCCGCCACGAAATTGCGGTTTTCGTCCTGACCTCTCTGGTCGCCTTCTTCATGGCGCTGATCATCGCCAATCGCCTGCAGCGGGGCCTGCTCAGATCGCTCGGCGCGCTAACCGAAACGGCGCGGCATATCGCCCAATCGAAAGACTTCTCGGAACGGGCGAAAAAATATTCGAATGACGAAACCGGCCAGCTGGCCGACGCCTTCAATACCATGCTGGTCGAACTCGCCGCCCGCGACCGGGAGCTGACCCGGCATCGCGACCATCTCGAAAGCCTCGTCGACACGCGGACCCGCGAGTTGCGCACCGCCAAGGAACTGGCCGAAGAGGCCAACCAGGCGAAAAGCGCCTTCCTGGCCAACATGAGCCACGAAATCCGGACGCCGATGAACGGCATCATCGGCGTCGCCGACCTTCTCGCCGCCGGTTCACTCACCGCCCACCAGAAGAAGCAGCTGCTCACCCTGCGCAACTCGGCCGATACGCTGCTCTTCCTCCTCAACGATATCCTCGACTTTTCGCGTATCGAAGCCGGCCGGCTGCAACTGGAGGAATTGCCATTCAGCATTCGCCAGACCATCGAGCACGTCGCGGCGGCCTTCGCTCCCCTGGCCCGGAAAAAAGGGCTGGACCTGTGGTTCGACATCGCCCCCCAATTGCCCGATGTACTGGTCGGCGACAGGTTCCGTATTGGGCAGATCGTCACCAATCTGCTGAACAACGCGATCAAGTTCACCGAAACCGGCAGCGTGCGCATTTCCTGCCGCATGGCCGACAACCTTTCCGAGCGGCGGCTGATCATCGAGGTCCGCGACACCGGCATCGGCATTCGCCGCAACGCCCTCAAGGAAATCTTCTCGCCGTTCCGCCAGGCCGACAACAGCATGAGCCGACGTTTCGGCGGCACCGGGCTGGGCCTGGCCATCGTGCACGACCTCGTCCAGTTGATGCACGGGACCATCGTCGCCACCAGCGACGAGGGGACCGGCTCGGTGTTCGCGGTGGACCTTCCGCTCCGCCAGGCCGGCCAGGCCAAACGCGCGCTGCCCGAGTGGCTGCCGGCCCTGCGCCAGTGCCGGATACTGGTCGCCGAGCCAGACCCGGCGCGCCGCGACCACTGGGCGTCCGTACTCCAGGCAGTCGCCGGCGAGGTGCGGACGGCGGATGGCAGCCAGCAGTTGCCGCCCATTCTGGACAGTTTTAACCCGGACATCCTGGTGATCGACGCCAGCATCGAGGCAACCTTCGGCCAGGACATCACCGTGCCTATTCTCCTCGTAGCGCGCCTGGCCGACGCCGACCCGTCCGGCATCGACCCGGCTCACCAGACATGCGTCGGCAGGCTGGTCGAACCGTTCGGAGACCTCGCCCTGTGGCGCGAAGTGGCCCGCCTGCGCGACCTGCTTCCGGCCGAAGAAACGTCGGTAGCCGATGCCGACACACCCCACTTCAACGCCCGCATCCTGATGGTCGAAGACAACGAAACCAACAGCCTGATTCTCGAGCAGATGCTCGATACGCTGGGCTGCACGGTTCGTCGGGCCGGCAACGGTGTCGAGGCGCTGGCCGCGCTCGACGAGGAAAGCTTCGATGCCGTGCTGATGGATGTCCAGATGCCAGTCATGGACGGCCTGACGGCGACCCGCCGCATCCGCGAGATCGAAAGCCAGTGCGGCCAGCCCCGCCGGCCGATCATCGCCCTGACCGCCAACGCACTGCCCGGCGACCGGGAAATGTGCCTGGATGCCGGCATGGACGACTACCTGAGCAAACCAGTCACCATCGCCGGCACCAGCGCAGCCCTGCGCCGCTGGCTGCCGGCGGCGACCAGCGCAGCGCTGCCGCCTGAGCTGCCGGCGACAAACCGACCTAGAGAGACGAGTTCGCGACTTGAGCTCGACCAGCTGCGCTCCACCCTGGGCGCTAATGCGGAAAAGATCATCCCGGAAATCCTTCGTTCCTATTTCCGCGAAGGCGAACGACACATGTCGCTGCTGACTGTCGGGCAATCGGAAACCGACCTGGAAACGACAACGCGCAGTTTCCACAACCTGAAGAGTTCGAGCGCAGTGCTCGGGCTGGCCGAATTCTCGGCGCTGTGCAAGACTGCCGAAACGGCAGCGCGCTCTGGCGACCTCGCCGCCATGAAAGCCTGCATACCGGGTATCGCCAAGGCCTTCGGCGAAATCCGGCAAACCGCCCGACAACAGTTTCCCGAGCTCGACCTGGGAGAAGCGGCATGATCGATGATGCCAAGCCCTGCATACTGGTTGTAGACGACGAACCGGTGATGCGCGCCATTACCGAGTCGGTACTCACCGAGCACGATTTCGCCGTGAGCAGCGCCGAATCGGCAGAGCAGGCCATCGCCCTGATCAGCGAGGGGCTGCAGCCCGACCTGCTGCTGCTCGACGTGCTGATGCCGGGCATGAACGGCTTCGATGCCTGTCGCACCTTGCGCCGGATGCGCCGCCTCGAATACCTGCCAATCATCATGCTGACCGCCCTCGACGACCAGGAGTCGATCGACCAGGCCTACAGTTGCGGCGCCACCGACTTCATCACCAAGCCGCTCAACATCGCGCTGCTGCCGCACCGGGTGCGCTACCTGCTGCGTTCGGCAACGGCCTTCAAGGATCTCGTCGCCAACCAGGTCACCCTGCTCAACACCCAGGAAATCGCCCATCTCGGCAACTGGACGATGAATCCGCTGGGCGACATCATCAGCGCCTCGCAGCCGTTTCTCGACATCATCGGCGCCACCGCCTTGCCGGTCCTCGCCGACTGGCTGAGCGAAGCCGTGCATCAGGAAGACCGTCCGCTGCTGCTGCGCCACCGGGCCGAACTGACCCTCGGCCGGGCTTACCGGATGGACTACCGGCTGCGCGACCCGAGCGATCCGGAGCGCTGGCAGCACGTCCATGAGCGAGGCTTTCCCCGTTTCGACGACTTGAACCGGCACGTCGGCACCGACGGCTTCACCCAGGACATCACCGAACGGGTCGCCCAGGAAGAGCAGATCCGCCACCTGGCCTGGCACGACCCGGTGACCGGGCTGAACAACCGGGCCCGGCTGACCGAACTGATCGAGCGCGAATTGAGCAGCGGCAACCAGCAACAGAGCGTCACGCTGCTCTTCATCCACCTGGCCAACCTGGCGGAGGTGTCCACCGTTCTCGGCCAGCACATCGCCGACGCGGTGCTCCGCGCCCTGGCCAGCCGCCTGACCGGCCTGCTCGAATCGCCCCCGTCCGGTAACGGTTCGGCCGCCCCCGGCGCCATCGGCGATGCCAAGCTGGCCCGCCACGACGAGCAGGCCTTCGTCATCGCCCTGCCCGGAACCCCCGACAAGGACAGCATCCACCGCTTTGCCCGGCGGGTGCACGAGGCGCTCGGCCAGCCCATGCTGCTGCACGGCGAGGATGTCGTCATCAAGACCTTCATCGGCATCGCCTTCTTCCCCGGCGACGCCGCCGATGTCGGCGAACTGATGCGCCGGGCCATGCTGGTCGCCCTGCATGCGGCGCGCGGCGACGGGCCGGTGATCGGCTTCTTCGACATTCGCCAGGACCACGAGGCGAGCCAGCGCCTAACCCTGGAACGCGCCCTGCGCCTGGCCCTCGACCAGGGGGGCCAGTTGCAGCCCTACTTCCAGCCGAAGATCTGCGCCCATTCCGGCCAGAGCCTGGGCGCCGAAGTGCTGTTGCGTTGGCAACACCCCGAACTGGGCATGATTTCGCCCGGGGAGTTCATTTCGCTGGCCGAGGAAACCGGCCTTATCCACCCGGTCAGCGAATGGCTGATCGGTCACGTCTTCGATCTCATCGCCTACTGGCATGCGGCCGGCCACCTGCCCGGCAAGATCAGCATCAACCTGTCGGCCGAGAGCTTCTTCAAGCATTCGCTGGTGCCCTTCATCGACCGGCAACTGGAGCGCACCGGCGTGCCGGCCAGCACCATCATCATCGAACTGACCGAAACCGTGCTGATGCGCAACGCCGATACCGCCCAGCAAGTGATCGGCGCCTTGCGCGAGCGGGGCATGCGCATCTCGCTCGACGATTTCGGCACCGGTTTCTCGTCGCTCGGCTACCTGAACCGCTTCAGCATCGACGAAATCAAGATCGACCAGTCCTTCGTCACTCACCTTGAACGCGACAACCGCAAGGTGGCGGCCCTCGTCCAGGCCATCATCACCCTTGGCCACGCCCTCGGCCTGCAGGTCGTCGCCGAGGGCATAGAAAACGACGCGCAGGCGGCGCTGCTGCGCCAGATGGGCTGCGACATCTTCCAGGGTTTCCTTTTCGCGCGGCCGATGCCGACCACCGCCTTCGCTGCCTTCCTGCGCGACGCGAAGGACGCGGCTACACCCTGACCGCTCGGGCCTGATCAGGCCTGGCGGTCGCGAATCCGGCCGTAGATAACGAGCAGCACGATGGCAGCTACCACCGAGGCAGCCAGGCCGGCGCCCTGGCCGGCGCGATACCAGCCGAGCATCTGGCCGACCAGGCCGGCGGCGAAGGAGCCGCCCATGCCGAGCAGCAAGGTGGCGACGAAGCCCATGTCCTCGCGGCCGGGATGCAGCAACTTGGCGATGACGCCGATGGCGAAGCCGATCAGTAGGGTCCACAGGATGCTCATGGCTGCCTCTCGTACATATCCGGGAACTGACGACAGGCAATGCCCGCCGCATTTCGATTCTACGCCGAAAGCATGCTGGTCGCCGGCATCGATATGTGAAGACTTGTTGCCTCAGGCCGTGGCCAGCCGCTCGGCCAGCGTGTCGATGAGGACCCGCACGCGGTGCGGCACGTGGCGGTTGCTGGGCAGCATGGCGTAGATGCCGAGGGGCGGCATCGGGTAATCGGCGAGGATTTCGACGACCCGGCCGGCGGCCAGCAAGGGTTCGGCGATGAAATCCGGCTGGCAGGTGATGCCCAGGCCCTGGGCGGCGGCCTCGATCAGCAGTTCGCCGTTGTTGGCGTTGAAGCGGCTGCGCACATGGATGTTCTCGACCTGGCCGTCGACCGTGAACGGCCAGACATCGCCGCTGCCGGCGTTGGTGTAGCCGAGGCACAGGTGATTGGCCAATTCAGCCGGATTTTCCGGTCGACCGTGGCGATCGAGGTATGCCGGCGCGGCCAGCGCCAGCAGCCGGCTCGAACCGAGGCGGCGAGCCACGTCGCCGGCCTCCAGCCTACGCGTGATGCGGATCGACAGGTCGACGCCCTCCTCGATCAGGTTGATACGGCGGTCGCTGAAATCCATGTCCAGGCTGACCTCCGGGTAGTGCCGGGAAAATTCGAGGAGGATGGGGGCCAGCCGCTTCAGGCCGTAGCTGAGCGGCAAGCCGAGACGGATGTTGCCGCGCGGCGCCTGCCTTTCCTCGGCGACGCCGGTTTCGGCCGCCTCGACCAGGTTGAGGATCACCCGGCACTTTTCCAGGTAGGCTGTCCCGGCCGAGGTCAGCGCCAGGCGGCGGGTGCTGCGCACCATCAGCTTGACGCCGAGATGGCTCTCGAGGGCGGCGATCTGCCGCGTCACCACCGAGCTGGCCAGCCCCAGCTGCTGGGCGACGGCCGAGAAGCTGCCCAGTTCGGCGACCCGCAGGAAGAGATGCATGGCGTCCAGCCTGTCCATTGTTGCCACTCACGCAATAATCATTTGCCAATTGTCTACTATTTCGTTGCAGATAACGAGCCTACAGTAGAGCCATCGTCACCGGAGCCCAGCATGTCAGCCACCCAACCCGCCCTCTTCGTCCCGCACGGCGCGCCGACCATGGCGCTGCGCCCCGGCGCGGCCGGCGCCGCCCTGGCCGGCCTGGCCCGCACGCTGGCCACGCCGCGCGCCATCGTCGCGGTCAGCGCCCACTGGGACACCGCCCAGCCGACCGTCGGCTTCGCCGAACGCCTGGAAACCATCCACGACTTCTACGGCTTCGACCCGGCGCTCTACCGGATTGCCTACCCGGCCAGCGGCTGCCGCGAAGGCGCCGCCGAAGTCGTCGCCGCGCTGCGCCAGGCCGGCCTGCCGGCGCTCGCCGACGACCGCCGCGGCCTCGACCACGGGGCGTGGATTCCCCTGCGCCTGATGTTTCCCGAAGCCGATGTGCCGGTCATTCCGCTTTCCATCCAGAGCCAGGGCGGCCCGTCGCAGGCCTTGACCCTGGGCCGCGCCCTGGCCCCGCTCGCCGGGCGCGGCTTTCTCGTCGTCGCCTCCGGCAACCTCACCCACAACCTCGGCGACTACCAGCTGGCCCGGAACCAGGGCGGGCAGACCCCGGCCTACGTCCGCGAATTCCCGCACTGGGTGGCCGAGCGCCTGGCCGCCGGCGACACCGCGGCACTGCTCGACTACCGTCGGCAGGCGCCGGGCGGCGCCCGCGCCCACCCGAGCGACGAACATCTGCTGCCGTTTTTTGTCGCACTCGGGGCCGGCGGCGACCACGCCCATGCCCGCCGCCTGCATGCCGGCATCGACGATTACGTGCTGGCCATGGATGCCTACGCCTTCACCCCGGGAGACCGCTCATGACGACCCGCTACACCCGCACCGCCAAGGCCCTGCACTGGCTGATGACGGTACTGATCTTCGGCCTGCTTGCCCTCGGCTTCTACATGCACGACCTGCCGCTGTCGCCGGACAAGCTGAAACTTTATTCCTGGCACAAGTGGGCCGGCGTGACGGTCTTCCTGCTCGTCTGGTTCCGCCTCTTCTGGCGCCTGGGCCATGTGCCGCCGGCCCTGCCCGGACACATGTCGCAGCCGATGCGCTTCGCCGCCCACGCCGGCCACGCCCTGCTCTACGGGCTGATGATCGTCATCCCGCTGTCCGGCTGGCTGATGAGCTCGGCCAAGGGCTTCCAGACCGTATGGTTCGGCGTGCTGCCCATCCCCGACCTGCTCGACAAGAACAAGGAGACCGGCGACCTGCTGGCCCAGGTGCACCAGGCCCTCAACCTGCTGCTGGTCGCCGTGCTGGCCGGCCACATCGGCGCCGCCCTCAAACATCATTTCATCGACAAGGACGACATCCTGACCCGGATGCTGCCCGAACGCTGACCTCACGGAGAACACCATGAAAAGAATCGCCCGCGCCCTTGCCATCCCCCTGGCCCTGGCCGCCCTGCTGCCAGCCGCCCAGGCTGCCGAATACAACCAGGTGCAACCGGCCAAAAGCGCCGTCACCTTCACCTACAAGCAGATGGGTGTCGCGGTCGACGGCAAATTCAGCCGATTTTCCGGACAGCTGCAATTCGACCCGGCCCGGCCGACCGCCGCCCGCGCCACCATCGACGTCGACCTGGCCAGCGTGGACACCGGCGCCGCCGAGGGCGACCAGGAAGTGGCCGGCAAGCCGTGGTTCAACACCAAGGCGTTCCCCACCGCCCGCTTCGTCTCCGGCGAGGTCAAGGCCCTGGGCGGCAACCGCTACGAGGTGGGCGGCCAGCTCACCATCAAGGGCAAGACCCAGCCGGTCGTCGTTCCCGCCACCTTCACCGCCCAGGGCAATGCCGGCGTCTTCGACGGCAGTCTGAGCATCCGCCGGGGCGATTTCGCGGTCGGCGAAGGCGCCTGGGCCAAGTTCGACATCGTCGCCAACGAAGTCGTCATCAAGTTCCGCATCACCGCCACCAGCAAGTAACCCCAACCACCAACGGAGAACCACCATGCAAAAACTCAACCGCCTCGCCGCTGCCCTCACCCTTTCCGCTGCAATCGCCGCCCCCGCCCTGGCCGCCCCGGAAACCTTCGTCCTCGACGCCAACCACAGCTTCCCGAGCTTTTCCTACAACCACCTCGGCTACTCGATCCAGATGAGCCGCTTCGACAAGGCGACCGGCACCGTCGTCCTCGACAAGGCAGCCAGGACGGCCGTCGTCGACATCGTCATCGACACCAGGTCGGTCAACACCGGCTCGGCCACCTTCAACGAGCACATCCAGGGCGAGGATTTCCTCGACACCGCCAAGTACCCGACCGCCACCTTCAAGTCGACCAAGGTCACCTTCAAGGGCGACCAGCCGGCCACCATCGACGGCCAGCTGACCCTGAAGGGCATCACCAAGCCGGTGACGCTGACCGTCACCGGCTACAAGGCGATGCCGCACCCGATGGTGAAAAAGGACGCCATCGGCGCCAACGCCACGACCACCGTCAAGCGCACCGACTTCAACATGGGCAAACACGCGCCCTACGTCGGCGACGAGGTGACGATCAGCATCGCCATCGAAGCCGTCAAGCAGTAAGCCACTCCTCTCGCCGAAGCCGCCCGCCAGCCGGGCGGCTTTTTCGTGCACTGCCGGGGCGCCGCGGTTAACGCTCAGTTAATTGTCGGCGGCTAGACTGGCGCGCTGTTTCCCATCGAGCGCGGCCATGTCCTTTCCTCCTCACCGCTTCATCGTTTCCCTCGCCCTGTGCGCCTGGGCCGGCCTGGCCGGGGCGGCCGGGCCGCTGGTCCTGCAGACCGCCCAGGTCAAGGCGCTGGGCATCGAGACCATGGTCGCCGGCCAGGCGGGCGATGCCGGCGGCAGCCGGCTGGCCGCCCGCGTGCTGGTTCCCAACGACCAGATGCGGGTCGTCGCCGCCCCGGCCGACGGCCTGGTCGACCTGCTGGCCGTCGCTCCCGGCGCCTCCGTCAAACGCGGCCAGCTGCTGGCCCGGCTGCTCAGCCCGCAGACCCTGGAATTGCAGCGCGACGCGGTGCAGGCGGCGAGCCAGGCCGGCCTGCTCGAACAGGCCGCCAAACGCGACGAGCAGCTGTTCGCCGAAGGCCTGATCGCCGAATCCCGGCTGCAGGCCAGCCGTGCCGCCGCCGTGCAGGCCGCCGCCCAGCTCGCCGAACGCCGCCGCGGCCTGGCCCTGAGCGGCGCCGAAAATGGCCAAATGGGCGGAAAACTGGCGTTGACCGCGCCCATCGACGGCATCGTCCTCGACCAGGGCGTGCAACTCGGCCAGCGCGTCGAAACGGCGACCATGATCTACCGCATCGCCCGCCTGTCGCCGCTCTGGCTGGAAATCCAGGCGCCGGTCGGGCTGGCCGCGACGCTGCGCCCGGGCACCCCGGTCGAGGTCGCCGGTAGCACCGTCGGCGGCAGGCTGATCGCCATCGGCAGCGCCGTCGACCCGGCCAGCCAGACCGTGCTGCTCCGCGCCGAAGTGGCCAAGGGGGCGGAAACGCTGCGCCCGGGGCAGTTCGTCGAAGTCGACATCGCGGCGCCGGCCGGGCCGCAACAGCACCTGCCGTCCAGCGCCCTGATCCGCGACCAGGGCCGGACCCTGGCCTTCGTGCAGACCGCCGCCAGCGACCGGGAAGCACGTTTCGAAGCGCGGCCGGTGCGCATCGTCAGCCAGGGCGGCGACAGCGTCGTGGTCGACGGCATCGCCGCCGGCGAGCGGGTGGCGATCAGGGGAAGCTCCGGCCTCAAGGCCATGCTGGCCGGCCTGGGCGGCGAGTGATGCTGACCGCCCTGATCCGCTTTTCGCTGACCCAGCGGCTGTTGCTGCTGGTGCTGACGGCCATGCTGGTCGGCGCCGGCGTGTACGCCTTCGTCGGCCTGCCCATCGACGCCTACCCCGACGTGTCGACGACCCAGGTCAAGATCATCCTCAAGGCCCCCGGGATGACGCCGGAAGAGGTGGAAACCCGGCTGGCCGTGCCGATCGAGCAGGAAATGCTCGGCATCCCCAACCAGCGCCTCTTGCGCTCGACCTCGAAATACGCGCTGACCGACATCACCATCGATTTCGCCGACGGCACCGACATCTACTGGGCCCGCCAGCAGGTCGGCGAACGCCTGGCGGCGGCGCTCGACAACCTGCCGCCCGGTGTCAGCGGCGGCCTGGCGCCGATCACCACGCCGCTCGGCGAGATGTTCATGTTCACCGTCGAGGGCGACCTGCCGATGGCCGACAAGCGCGCCCTGCTCGACTGGGTGATCCGCCCGCAGCTGCGCACCATCCCAGGCGTCGCCGACGTCAACAGCCTGGGCGGTGAGGTGCGCACCTTCGAAGTAGTGCCCAACCCGCAATTGCTGGCGGCCCGCGGCCTGTCCCTGGCCGACCTGCAGGCCGTGCTCGAAGCCAACAACCGCAACGACGGCGCCGGCCGCCTCGACGACGGCGAGGAAGCCCTGCTGGTTCGCGCCGAGGGGGCGATCGCTACGGTCGACGACATAAAAGCCATTATTTTGAAATCCGCCGACGGGCTGGTCGTCCGCGTCGGCGATGTCGCCGAGGTCGGCTTCGGCGCCCTCACCCGCTACGGCGCGGTGACCAAGAATGGCGAGGGCGAGGCGGTGCAGGGCCTGGTTCTCGGCCTGCGCGGGGCCAACGCCCAGGCCGTGGTGGCAGGCGTCAAGGCCCGCCTGGCCGAAATCGCCCCCAGCCTGCCGGCCGGCGTCAGCATCGAACCCTTCTACGATCGCAGCCATCTGGTCGAGCGCGCCGTCGGCACCGTCTCCAAGGCCTTGCTCGAAGCCATCGTGCTCGTCGTCCTGCTCCTCCTCGCCTTTCTCGGCAACCTGCGGGCGGCGCTGGTCGTCGCCCTGATGCTGCCGCTGTCGGCGCTGGCCACCTTCATCCTGATGCGCAGCGCCGGCCTGTCGGCCAACCTGATGAGCCTGGGCGGCCTGGCCATCGCCATCGGCATGCTGGTCGATGCCGCCGTCGTCGTCGTCGAGAACGTCGAGAGCCAGCTGGCCGATGGCCCGGAGTCGACGTCGGCGACGCTGCCCACCCTGCATCTGGTTTTCCGCGCCGCCCGCGAGGTGGCCGCCCCGGTCACCGCCGGCATCGTCATCATCATTCTCGTCTTCCTGCCCTTGCTGACGCTGCAGGGGCTGGAGGGCAAGATGTTCGCCCCGGTCGCCCTGACCATCGTCTTCGCGCTGGCCAGCTCGCTGCTGCTGTCGCTGACCGTCGTCCCCGTGCTCGCCTCCTGGCTGATCAAGCGCGGCGTGCATCGCGAGCCGTGGCTGGTCCGCCGGCTGGCCGCCGTCTACGACCGCGTGCTGGACTCGGCGCTGGCCCGTAGCCGGCGCTGGCTGGTCGGCGCCGGCCTCGCCCTGGCCGCCGCGGTCGCCGCCTTCGGGCTGCTCGGCAAGAGCTTCATGCCGACCATGGACGAGGGCGACCTCATCCTGCAACTGGAAAAACTGCCGTCGATCGGCCTCGATCAATCGGTGGCCATCGACAGCAGCGTCCAGCGCGCCATCCTGGCCCAGGTGCCCGAGGTCAAGGCCATCGTCGCCCGGGCCGGCTCCGACGAGCTCGGCCTCGATCCGATGGGCCTCAACCAGACCGACACCTTCATGGTGCTGCAGCCGCGAGCCAGCTGGCGCCAGCCCGATCCGGCCTGGCTGGCCGACCAGTTGCGGGCGGTGATGGCCGATTTCCCCGGCATCGGCTTCACCTTCACCCAGCCCATCGACATGCGCGTGTCGGAAATGCTGACCGGCGTGCGCGGCGAGCTGGCCATCAAGATCTTCGGCCCCGACCTCGGCGTGCTCAACAAGCTGGCGGTCGACGTCGAAAACAGCGTCAAAACGGTAAGCGGCGCCGAGGACACCTTCACGCTGCACAACGACGGCGTGCAGTACCTGAAGATCGTCGTCGACCGCCTGGCCGCCGGCCGCGCCGGGCTCAACGTCAACGACGTGCAGAACGACCTCAAGGCCCTGCTCGAAGGACGCCAGGTCGGCACCGTCATCGAGCAGGGGCGGCGGGTGCCGGTCATCCTGCGCGGCCCGGCCGGCCTGCGCCGGTCGCCGGCCGACTTCGCCGCACTGCGCCTCGCCCTGCCCGGCGGCGGCAGCGTGCCGCTGGCCACGGTGGCCCGCATCGAGCGGGTGGACGGCCCGGTCAAGGTGGACCGCGAGAACGCCCAGCGCTACGTCGTCGTCCAGTCCGGCGTGCGCGACCGCGACCTGGTCGGCTTCGTCGACGACGCCCGCCGGGCCGTCGCCCGCGACGTCCAGCTGCCGCCCGGCTACCGCATGACCTGGGGCGGCCAGTTCGAGAACCAGCAGCGGGCGGCGGCCCGCCTGGCGGTGGTGGTGCCGGTCGCCCTGGCCCTGATCTTCTTCCTGCTCTTCTCGACCTTCGGCTCGGTGCGCCAGGCCCTGCTGGTCCTCGCCAACATCCCTTTCGCCATGATCGGCGGCGTCTTCGGCCTGCTCCTCACCGGCCAGTACCTGTCGGTCCCGGCCTCGGTCGGCTTCATCGCCCTGCTCGGCATCGCCGTCTTGAACGGCGTCGTCATGGTCAGCCACTTCAACCAGCTGCTGGCCCGCGGCCTGCCGGTCGGCCAGGCCGTCGTCGACGGCGCCAGACGCCGCCTGCGGCCGGTGCTGATGACCGCCAGCATCGCCGCCTTCGGCCTCGTCCCCATGCTCTTCGCCAGCGGCCCCGGCTCGGAGGTGCAGCGGCCGCTGGCCATCGTCGTCATCGGCGGGCTGATCACCTCGACCGCGCTGACCCTGGTCCTGCTGCCCATCCTTTTCCGCCGCTTCGGCGTCAAGACCGCCCTGCCCTTCACCGAGGAAGCCCATGGCTGATGTCCTGCTCTCCCTGACCATGCCCCAGACCATCGCCCAGGAGGTCGAGGACCTGTTGCTGTCGCGGCCCGACCTGGTGCCCGGCTTCACCGCCTCGCTGGCCGAGGGCCACGGCGCCGTGATGCCGCTGGTCGACGCCGCCGAGCTGGTCAGCGGCCATTCGCCGCGCACCCAGATCCGCATGGTCGGCCCGGAAGACCGCATGCGCCAGGTGCTGGCGCTGATCAAGGCGCAGCTGCCGCAGGCCAACCTCTTTTTCTGGCTGGTGCCGGTCATCGCCATGGGGCGGCTATGAAGCGCCGGCTGATCGTCCTGCTCGCCGCCCTGGCCGGACCGGCCGCAGCCGAGACGCCGGCCGCCGCCTTCCCCGGCCTGCCGCCGGCCGAGGTCGTTGCCCGCGTCCTGCGCGAGCACCCCGAGGTGCAGGCCGCCGCCGCCCAGGTCAGCGTCGAGGAGGCTCATCGCCAGCGCCTGCAGGCCGGCGAACACGAGTGGAACGTCCGCCTTGGCGGCCAGCAGCGGCGCAGCCGCCCGGCGACCGGCCCGGAGGAGCAATTCAACGAGTGGAACGCGGCGCTCGAGAGGCCGCTGCGCCTGCCCGGCAAAGCGACTCTGGACGATCGGCTGGGCGCCGCCGGCGTCGCCCTGGCCGAAGCCGCCCACGGCGACGCGCTGCACGAAACCAAGCGTCGCCTGCTCGCCGACTGGTTCGCCTGGCGCAGGGAAAGCGCCGCCGTCGCGCTGTGGTCCGAACACCTCGCCCTGCTCGACCGCCAGGCCAGGGCCGTGCACCGGCGGCAGCAACTGGGCGACGCCGCCCGCCTCGAAACCATCCAGGCCGAGGCGGCACTGGCCCAGGCCCGTTCGCAGGCCGCCATGGCCGGCGTCCGCCGGCAGGCGGCCAGCGAAACCCTGCGCCGCCGCTACCCCGGCCTGCCGCTCGACATGGCGGCCGACACCGACCCGCCGCGGCCGGTCAACGGCAGCGCAACGGAATGGGTGGACGCCATCCTCGAACACAGCCACGAGCTGATGCTCGCCCGCGGCCAGGCCCAGCGCGCCCAGGTCCAGGCCGGGCGGGCCGGCCGCGAACGCCTGCCCGACCCGACCGTCGGCCTGCAGATTTCCCGCGAGCGGGCCGGCGAGGACCGCATCATCGGCGCCTTCGTCAGCATCCCGCTGCCCGGCGGCGCCCGGCGCGCCGCTGCCGACGCGGCGCTGGCCCAGGCCGATGTAGCGAGCCGCCAGGAAGCCGCCGCCCTGCGCAAGATTTCACTGGAAGCCGCCACCCTCTACCAGTCGGCCCAGGCCGCCTTCGCCACCTGGCAGGCGGCCGACCAGGCGGCCGAACGGCTGGGCCGCGCCGCCGACATGGCGGCCCGCGCCTACCAGCTCGGCGAAGGCACGCTGAACGACCTGCTCTTCGCCCGCCGCCAGGCCAACGAAGCGCGACTAGCCGCCCGCCAGCTCCAGCTCGATGCCCAGGAAAGCCGTTACCGCCTGCTGCTCGACACCCATCGCCTGTGGGATCTCGACTGAAACGCCGTGGCGCGGCCGGCCCCGGCGTAGGCGATCGGCGGCGGACGGCGTACCATGGCCCGATCGCCAGCCTTCGCAAGGTGCCCGCATGACTTCGACCCGTTCCGCCCTGGCCGCCATCGCCCTCGCCGCCCTCCTGCCGCTCCCCGCCTCGGCCTGGGAACTGGCCGGCGACAAGACCCTCATCGCGCATACCCGCGACGGCCAGGCCATTCGCCTGGGCACGGTCAGCTTCAAGCCGGCCGGCGAGCGCACCGCTTTCACGCTGCACATGGACCACGCCCGGTTCAAGGATTTCTTCCTGTCGATGAAGGAATTCAAGTGCCTGGAAAGCGCCGAGGAAATCGCCTGCCACGTTCCCTACCCCTACGCCAACCCGGCCACCGTCACCCGTAGCGACCTGCGCTGGCTCGAACATTCCCTGCTCTTCCTGCACAAGGCGCCGCGCGATTTCGGCGCCCGCCTGTGGAACGGCCTCTACTACCGCATGGAAATCACCGACCGGGGCATCGTCGGCCGGCCGCAGGCCGTGGACCTCGCCCAGATCGGCGCCCCGCCCGACAATCCCGAGATCCCGCCCTACGGCCCGGGCGAGCGTTCCGAGATCGCCCCCAACAGCCGCTGGATCACCAGCCTGAGCATCGAGTAACGGCAAACGGCCGATGCGCATCCTGCTTGTCGAAGACGACCCGGAACTGGGCGACGGCCTGACCGTCGGCCTGCGCCAGGCGGGGTTCACCGTGGACTGGCTGGCCGACGGGCAAGCCGCCGACCAGGCGCTGCAAGGCGAAAGCTTCGATCTGGTCGTCCTCGACCTGGGCCTGCCCCGGCTTTCCGGCATGCAGTTGCTCAAGCAGGCCCGGCAGCGCGGCGATGACCTGCCCATCCTCATCCTGACCGCCCGCGACGCCATCGGCGACAAGGTGGCCGGCCTCGATGCCGGGGCCGACGACTACCTGGTCAAGCCGATCGACCTCGACGAGTTGAGCGCCCGCATCCGCGCCCTGAGCCGGCGCCGCGCCGGCCGCGCCGCGCCGCTGCTCAGCCACGGCCAGCTGACGATGGACCCGGCGACCTACCGCGTCACCCTGGCCGGCCAGCCGGTCGACCTGTCCAGCCGGGAGTTCTCGCTGCTCCAGCTGCTGCTCGAAAACGCCGGCCGGGTGCTGACCCGCAGCCAGCTCGAACAATCGCTGTACGGCTGGCAGGGCGAGCCGGACAGCAATGTGCTCGATGTGCACATCCATCACCTGCGCAAGAAGCTGGGCAGCGAGCTGATCCGCAACCTGCGCGGCGTCGGCTACACCATCCCGAAATGAGCACCGCTTGGTTTTCCCTGCGCCGCCGCCTGCTCGGCCTGCTGCTCGGCGGTGTCGCCGCCGCCTGGCTGGCCACCGTCGTGCTCAGCTACATCGACGCCCACCACGAGGTCGACCAGCTGTTCGACGCCCAGCTCGCCCAGGCCGCCCAGACCCTGCTGCTGCTCACCCGCCACCACGACGGCCAGGACATCGAGGAACTCGGCGCTCTCACCCACAAGTACCAGCAGCGCCTGCGTTTCCAGATCTGGCGGTCCGACGGCAAGCTGCTGATGCGTTCGAAAAATGCCCCGGAATTGCCGTTGACCGCAGCCGACGGCTTTTCCGAAACGCAAGGTAGCGAAGGCCACTGGCGCTATTTCAGCCAGTGGAACGACGGGCACAGCCTGCAGGTCCAGGTGGCCGAGAACCACCAGATCCGCGACAGCCTGAGCCGGCACATCACTGGCCGCCTGCTCCTGCCGGCCCTCGTCGGCCTGCCCTTGATCGGCCTCTGGGTCTGGCTGGCCACCCGCCACGGCTTCGCGCCGCTGGAAGGCATCGCCCGGCAGATCGCCAGCCGCCGTCCGCAGCAACTGCAGGCGGTGCACCCGGCCAGCGCACCGAGCGAAATCCGCGGCCTGCTCGACGCGCTCAATGACTTGTTCCGCCGCGTCGACCAGGCGCTCGAAGGCGAACGCCGGTTCACGGCCGATGCCGCCCACGAGCTGCGCACGCCGCTGGCTGCCCTGCAGGCCCAGTTGCAGGTAGCGCGCCGCGCCCGCGACGACGCCGAACGCGACCGTTCGCTGCACCAGTTGCAGAGCGGACTGAGCCGCGCCTCGCACCTGATCGACCAGATGCTGCTACTGGCCCGCCTCGACCCAGAATCCGCCCTGCCCGACCCGCAGGCCGTCGACCTGGCGGCACTGGCCGAAGGCGTTTGCGCCGACCTCGGGCCGCAGATCCTGGCCCGCCAGATCGACTTCGACCTCAGCGCCGACCCCGGCTGCACGGTCACCGGCCAGGCTGAATGGCTGCGTGTGCTGATCCGCAACCTGGTCGACAACGCGCTGCGCTACACCCCGGAAGGCGGGCAGATCCGGGTCGGGCTGGCCCGCCTCGAGGGCGGCTGCCGGCTGTCGGTCAGCGACAGCGGCCCGGGCATTCCGCCGGCCGAGCGGCAGGCCGTGCTGCGCCGTTTCCATCGCCTGCACCAAGGCATCCAGCCGGGCAGCGGGCTCGGCCTGGCCATCGTCGCCCGCATTGCCGAGCTGCATGGCGCCGATTTGCAACTCGACGCGTCAACTATTACTAAAGGCCTAGATGTGGGAGTACAATTTCCCGCTCGCTGATCGATTTCACCTCGGCACCCCGGCAAACGAACGATTGTCCTACTGTCGAAAGCAGGCTATCCTCAACGGCGCATTTCGCTGGAAGATCATGACCACACCGCACCAACTGGCTCACGTCCCCGACCAAGCCGACCACCCGCCGGAGGGTACCCGCCGCCTGATCAACGGGCAGGAACGGGTTTTCTACGATGGCTACTGGATCAAGACCTACCCGGTGCCGGCCGATACGCTGGTCGCCAAGAAGCAGCTGATCGAGGCGCTCACCCGCCGGCTGTTCAACCATACCGAGCACGGCCTGAACATTCCCGGCACCCGTCTCAACGAAGCGCGCAACAGCTTCGAGGCGGAGACCGACCCGGCCCGCAAGCGCGTCAAGGGGGCGATGCTGGCCGGTGCCCTGTTCAACCGGGCAGCCGACATCTTCCGCAAGCTGGTCGACCTGCAGGCCTGCGGCATCGAGATCCTCAGCGACAACCCGCTGATGCGCGAATGCGGCCGCTGCCTGCTCAACGCCATCGAACTCGGGCGCGGCGTACTGCACCGCAGCGGCGAGGAAGGCATCGACGAGCTGTGGGGCGAACCCTTCCGCGCCTTCTCCATCCCTCTCGAGGATTTCTACGAGAGCCGCTACATCAAGATCGGCCAGGTCCTGCGCGACATCGACCTGATCTCGCGGACGATGATCGATAACTTCAGCGGCATCCCGGCCTTTGCCGACATCGAGGACCCGGTGCTCGACCTGGCGATGGCGGCCCGCATCAAGACCGAGACGCTGCGTACCGACGGCGAGATCTTCGACGTCTGGGCGCGCATGGTGACGGCCGGCGAACGCCTCGGCGACATCGCCCTGCAAGCCACGCCGGAAACCTACGTGGCGCCCTTCACCTACAACCTGTCGGACGGCCTGCAACTGATCCGCCAGGGCCGCGACCTGATTTTCTACATCGCCCGGGCCCGCACTGCCATGCCGAAAAGCACGCGCGAATACGTCGAGCGCTGCCAAGGCTACAAGGCGACCGGCCGCGCCCCGCTGATGGCGGCGCAACTGCCGGTCTGACCGGCGGCCCAGGCGGCAAAAGCCGCAGTTTTTGATCTGTCTCGCCCGGAGGGTGGCGAGGGCCTGCGTATAATCGTTGGCTTATGATCAACGCCGCCTCGCTGGCCGACCACCTCCGCGCCGCCGCCCGCCAACATCCGGACGGGCTGGCCCTTGCCCATGCCGGCCAGGCGTGGACCTTCGCCGCATTGTTGGCCGACAGCCAGCAACTGGCCAGCCGCCTGGCGGCGGTCGACGGCATCGTCACCGGCGCCGGCGACAGCCTGACCCTGGCCCGCCTGGCCTACGCCAGCAGTTTGCGAAATTGGCCGTTTTTTCCTGTCGACCGCAGCAAGCGGGAAAACGCCGCGGACGATGGCCATGCCCCGTACGCAGCACCCGGCACGGCAGTGCCTCCAGCCTCCGGCAGCGCACCGGCCACCGCCGATCCGGCCCTGATCATCGCTACCAGCGGCAGCGAGGGCGAGCCGCGCCGGGTGCAGCTCGGCAACGCCCAGCTCGACGCCGCAGCAGCCGCTGCCAACCACCGGCTGGGCCTGGGCCGCGGCGACCTGTGGCTGAACTGCCTGCCCCTCGCCCACATCGGCGGCCTGAGCATCCTCTGGCGCTGCGCCCGGGCGGCGGCCGGCATGCTGCTCCACGACGGCTTCGACACCGCCCGCCTCGGCGCCGACCTGGCCATCCATCCGGTCACCCACATCTCGCTGGTCCCGGCCATGCTGGCCCGCCTGCTCGCCGCCGGTGTCGCCCCGCCCCCCACCCTGCGCGTCGCCCTGATCGGCGGCGCCGCGCTGTCGACCACGCTCTACCAGCAAGCCATGGCCGCCGGCTGGCCGCTCCATGTCAGCTACGGGATGAGCGAGACGGCCGCCCTGATCGCCTGCCACGGCCCAGCCGACGGACCGTGGCACGAGGGCCTGGTCGGCCGCCTGCTGCCCGGCCATGAACTGCGCCTGGCCGCCGGCGGCCGCATCAGCCTGCGCGGCCCGCAGGTCATGCCCGGCTATGCCGACGGCAGCGGCATCGACGACGGCTGGCTGACCACCGGCGACCTCGGCGCGGTCGACGCCGCCGGCCGCCTCAGCGTGCTCGGCCGGGCCGACGACATGCTGGTCAGCGGCGGCCACAACATCCACCCGCAAGCCGTCGAATCCTGCCTGGCCGCCTGCCCCGGCGTCGCCGACATCGCCGTCACCGGCCAACCCGACCCGGTGTGGGGCGACCTGGTGGTCGCCCTCGTCGCCGGCCCGGTCGCCCCCGCCGACCTGCTCGTCTACGCCCGCCACCACCTGCCATCGGCCGCCGTGCCGCGCCGCATCGTCGCCGTCGACCGCCTGCCACGCACCGCCGCCGGCAAGCTGCAGCGCGCCGCCTTGCGCCAGCTGGCGGCGAAGGCCACGACGGATGACCCGGCGGCCGGCCAGAAACCGTCCGTCGCCGCCCGCCCATCGCCCGCCCCGTCGCCCGCCCCGTCGCCCGCCCCGTCGCCCGCCCCGTCGTCTGCCCCGTCGCCCGCCCCGTCGTCTGCCCCGTCGTCTGCCCCGTCGTCTGCCCCGTTGCCTGCCCCGCAGGCTGCCGCCCGACCCGCCGCCCAACCCGCCGCCCGCCCCGCCGCCCGCCCCGCCCCGCAGCCCCCCGAACGAACCGCCGGAGCCCGCCGATGATCGACGCCCTGCGTCGCCACCTGGCCAGCCCGGCCACCCTGGCCGGGCTGCAGGCGCTGGCGGCCGGGGCGCCGGCCGCGGCGCCGGTCAGCCTGCGCCTCGACCTGGGTCGCCAGGACACCGACTGGCTGCACCTGCTGCCCAGCGGCACGCCGTGGTGGTACCGCGCCCGCCCGCAGCACGGCGAATTCAGGCTGGCCATCGGCCATGCCGTGCACGTCGCCAGCGCCGGCCCGGGGCGCTTCGCCGCGCTCGACAACGCCTTCGCCGGCTTCTGCGGCGACTGGCGGCGTAACGGCCCGGCCCTGGCCTTCGCCGGCTTCGCCTTCGACCCCGCCAACCATGCGCCGCTGCCCAACGCCCTGCTCGCCATTCCGGCCATCCTGCTCGAAGCGGTGGCCGGCACGTGCACGGTGACGCTGAGTTGCCCGGCCGGCCGGGTCGCCCAATGCGCCGCCGAGTGGGCGGCAGCCGCCCGGCGCTGGCCGGCCGCGGCGCCCCTCGCCACACTGCCGGCGCTGCGCCCGGCCCGGCCCGAGCAGCTCGCCGAGCAGGCCTGGATGGCCCGCGTCAACGCGGCGCTGCGCGCCATCGCCGGCGGCCAGGTGGACAAGATCGTGCTCGGCCGCGAGCGGACGCTGACGGCCGACCGACCTTTCCCGCCCGGCCCGGTCCTCGCCCGCCTGATCGCCCAGCAAGCGGGCGGCCTGACCTACGCCTACGGCAACGGCCAGCAGACTTTCCTCGGTGCCACGCCGGAGCGCCTGGTTCGCCTGCGCGGCCAGGCGGTCGCCGTCGACGCCCTGGCCGGCACGGCGTGGCCGGGTTCGCTGGCCCTGGCCGAGGACAAGAACCGCCACGAGCAGTCGCTGGTCGCCCGCGCCATCTGCGCCGCCCTCGCCCCGCTCTGCCAGGCGCCGCCCACGGTCGGCGCCGCCGAGCACCACGCGGCCGGCCATCTCGTCCATTGGCGCAGCCGGATCGATGGCCTGATCCGGCCCGGCATCAGTCTTTTCGAAGTGGTTCGCCAACTGCACCCGACGCCGGCCGTCGGCGGCTTTCCGGCGGCCGCCGCCGCCGACTGGCTGGCCGCCCGCGGCGAACAGCGCACGGCCTGGTACAGCGGCGGCATCGGCATGCTGAGCGCCGACGGCGAAGGCGAAGGCGAATTCTCGGTCGCCCTGCGCTCGGCGCTGCTTTCCGGCCACAACGCCCGCTTGCAGGCCGGGGCAGGCATCGTCGCCGGCTCCGACCCGGCCCACGAACTGGCCGAAACCGAGGCCAAGTTCGGCACCCTGCTCCAGGCCCTGGACCCGGCCGGCGACGCAATCGGGCGCGACCGCAGCGCCTGAAATTTTCGCCATTTTTTGCTGTCAACCGCAGCGCCGCCGGTCCCGCCCTGGCCTCCTCATCCGTCATCTTGCTGCAACATTAGTGCAACAAAATGATAGGCTTGACGCATATACTTAAGAAAATACATGGAGCGCGCGCGATGATCGATCAACTCCCCAAATCCCGCTTCCCGGCCGAGAATTACCTTAACCGCGAACTCGGCCTGCTCGCCTTCAACCGGCGCGTGCTGGCCCAGGCCCAGGACGAGCGAGTGCCGTTGCTCGAACGCCTGCGTTTCCTGTGCATCGTCTCGAGCAATCTCGACGAGTTTTTCGAGATCCGCATGGCCGGCCTCAAGGAGCAGATCGGCGCCAACGCCTCGGTGATCACCGCCGACGGCAAGACGGCCCAGGAGGCCTATCGCCTGGTCACCGCCGAGGCCCACGCCATCGTCAACGAGCAGTACCAGCAGCTGAACGAGGTGGTGCTGCCCGCGCTGGCCAGCGAGGGCATCCAGTTTCTCCGCCGGGCGACGTGGAACGAGGCCCAGCGCGAATGGATTCGCGAGTATTTCGCGCGCGAGATGGTGCCGGTTCTGACGCCGATCGGGCTCGACCCCTCGCACCCCTTCCCGCGCGTCCTCAACAAGAGCCTCAATTTCGCCGTCGAGCTGGAAGGCAAGGATGCCTTCGGGCGCAGTTCGAATGCCGCCATCGTCCAGGCGCCGCGCGTGCTGCCCCGGGTCATCCAGCTGCCCGAGGAACTGACCGGCCAGGAATACGGCTTCGTTTTCCTGTCCTCGATCCTGCATGAATTCGTCGGCGAGCTGTTCACCGGCATGACGGTGCTCGGCTGCTACCAGTTCCGCGCCACGCGCAATTCCGACCTGTTCGTCGACGAGGAGGAGATCACCAACCTGCGCACCAAGCTGCAGGGCGAGCTGCCGCAGCGCCATTTCGGCAACGCCGTGCGCCTCGAGGTGGCCAACAACTGCTCGGAGTCGATGACCAACTACCTGCTGGCCCATTTCAACCTGAAGCCGACCGACCTCTACCGGGTCAACGGCCCGGTCAACCTGGTCCGCCTGATGCAGGTGCCGGACCGCGTGGACCGCCCGGACATGAAGTTCCGCCCCTTCGTCCCCGGCCTGCCCAAGGGCTTGGGCAAGGGGACCAACATCTTCGACGCCCTGCGCAAGGGCGACGTCCTGCTCCACCACCCGTACCAGTCCTTCCTGCCGGTCATCGAGCTGCTCAGCCACGCGGCGACCGACCCCAACGTGGTGGCGATCAAGATGACCGTCTACCGGACGGGCACCGACTCGGTGCTGATGGAATCGCTGATCCGCGCCGCCCAGAACGGCAAGGAGGTGACCGTCGTCGTCGAGCTGATGGCGCGCTTCGACGAGGAGGCCAACATCAGCTGGGCGACCAAGCTGGAACAGGTCGGCGCCCACGTCGTCTACGGCGTGGTCGGCTACAAGGTGCACGCCAAGGCCCTGCTCATCGTCCGCCGCGAGGATGGCAAGCTGAAGCGCTACGCCCACCTCGGCACCGGCAACTACCACCCGCGCACGGCCCGCCTGTACACCGACTTCGGCCTGATGACGGCCAACGAGGAAGTCACCCACGACGTCGCCGAGGTCTTTAAGCAGCTGACCGGCCTGGGCAAGGCGCGCACCCTCAAGCACCTGTGGCAGGCGCCGTTCACGCTGCACCAGAACATCGTCGCCAGCATCCAGGCCGAGGCCGAAACGGCGCGCGCCGGCGGCAAGGCGCGCATCGTCGCCAAGATGAATTCGCTGGTCGAGCCGGAAGTCATCAACGCCATGTACGAAGCCTCGCAGGCCGGCGTCGAGATCAACCTGATCGTGCGCGGCGTGTGCACGCTGCGCCCCGGTGTCGCCGGGCTGTCCGAGAACATCCGGGTGCGTTCGCTGATCGGCCGCTTCCTCGAGCATCACCGGATTTTCTACTTCCTGGCCGGCGGCGAGGAAACCGTCTACCTGTCGAGCGCCGACTGGATGGAGCGCAATTTCTTCAAGCGCATCGAACTGGCCTTCCCCATCCTCGACCCCAAGCTGAAGCGCCGGGTGATCAACGAGGGCCTCAAGTTCTGCCTGGCCGACAACCAGCAGGGCTGGGAAATGAACAGCGACGGCACCTACCACCGCCGCCGGGCCTCGCGCAGCAAGCCGCACAATGCCCAGGGCGAGCTGATGACGACGCTGGGCAGCTGAAAAGCTGCCGCCACCGTGGCGCCGCCGAGCACTGTGGTCAACGGCAAAAATCGCGCCAAAACGAAATCCGGCCCGGCCGCCCGGGTCAGCCGGCTCAGGCGGTGGTCAGCGCCTGGTCCCGACGCTGCAGCCAGCGCAGGCACTTGCCGAACAAGACCTCGGGCACCACCGGCTTGCTGACGAAATCGTTCATGCCGGCCGCCAGGCAGGCCGCCCGGTCGTCGGCGAAGGCATTGGCGGTCAGCGCCAGGATGGGCACGCGCTGGCCGTCCGGCCGGCCGCGTATCTGGCGGGTCGCCTCCAGGCCGTCCATGCGCGGCATCTGGACGTCCATCAGGATCAGGTCGTAATCCTGCTCGTCGACGAAGGCCAGGGCGGCCAGGCCGTCCTCGGCCACATCGACGGCCAGGCCGGCGTCATGGAGCAGGCAGAGGGTGATTTCGCGATTGATCGGCTCGTCGTCGACGAGCAGCACGCGCTGCCCGGCAGCATGCCGTTTAAGCTGTTCGCCGAGCGGTTCGCCGCCTTCGGGTTGAACGGCGCCAGGCGGCGCGAGCTTGCTCAGCCGGGCGGTAAACCAGAAGGTGCTGCCCTCGCCCGGCCGGCTGTCGGCCCCGGCCGCGCCGCCCATCAACTCGGCCAGGCGGCGGGTAATGGCCAGGCCCAGGCCGGTCCCGCCGTACTTGCGGGTGGTCGAGTTGTCGGCCTGCTCGAAGGCGGAAAAGAGCTTGCCGAGGACTTCCGGCCGGATACCGATGCCGCTGTCGACGACCTCGAAGCGGAGCAGCGCCGAACCCCGGTCCTCCGCCTCGACGCGCACGCGCAGGCTGATCGTACCTTTCTCGGTAAACTTGATGGCGTTGCCGACGTAGTTGAGCAGCGCCTGCTGCAAGCGAGTCGGGTCGCCGGTCAGAAAATCCGGCAGCGGGCCGATCTCGCTGGTCAGCACCAGCTTACGGGCCTCGGCCCGCTCGTGCAGGATGGCGATGACGTTGCCGACGATGTCGTCGATGCGCACCGCCCTCGCCTCCAGATCAAACTTGCCGGCCTCGATCTTGGACAGTTCGAGGATGGCGTTGATGACGTTGAGCAGGTGGCTGCTCGCCGACTCCAGCTTGTCTAGGCGCAGCTTCTGCTCATGCGACAAGCCGCCGCGGCGGATCAGGTGGGCCATGCCGGTGATGGCATTGAGCGGCGTGCGGATTTCGTGCGACATGTTGGCAAGGAAAGCCGTCTTCGCCACGTTGGCCGCCTCGGCGGCATCCTTGGCCGCGGCCAGTTCCCGCGTCCGCTCGTCGACCAGCAGTTCGAGATGCCGGCGATAGATGGTCAGCTCGCTGGTATTGGCCTTCTGCTCGGTGATATCGACGCAGAAGCCGATATAGCCGAGGAAGCGCCCCTTGCTGTCGAAACGAGGGTTGCCGTCGTCGCGCAGCCAGCGATACTCGCCGTCGGCCCGGCGCAGGCGGTATTCCATCGAAAACGGCCGGCGCGCCCCGAAGGCCGATTGATAGGTTGCCAGGCAAGTCGCCAGGTCGTCGGGGTGGACGCCTTCCGTCCAGCCGCTGCCCAGTTCATCGTCAAGACGCCGGCCGGTGAAGCGCAGCCAGGGCTCGTTGAAGTAATTGCAGCCCTGGTCCAGCCCGGAAGTCCAGATCAGCGTCGAACCGCCGTTGGCCAGGTTGCGGAAATGCTGCTCGCTCTCCTGCAGTTCGGCCAGCGTCGCCGCCAGCGCCGCCGTGCGCTCGCCGACCCGGCGCCGCAGCATCCAGTTGCCGGCACCAAGCAGCCCGATGATGCCGGCGATGGCCAGCGCCAGGTAGCTGCCGTAGCGGACGACCAGCCGCCAAGGCCCGCTGGCCAGATCCTGGCCGAGCCAGCGCGTCTCGATGGCCTGGCGCTCCTTGGCCGTAATCCGGGCGAAACCCTCGGCAACTAGGCGCTGCAGCGCGCTGTTGCCCTTGGCGACGGCCCAGTGGAATTCACCGACATAAAGCGGCGGCGAATGGCGGAAGTTGTCGGCGATGCCTTCGCGGTTGAAAAAATAGACGGCTGGCGGCTGGTCGATGCACAGCACCTTGACCTCGTGCCGCCCGGCCGCCTTGACCAGCGACTCGTAACTCGGGAAATACTGGAAATCGCCAATGCCGCGGACGCGCAGGAAGTCGATGCAGGCATCCCCGGCCTTGACGCCGACGGTAAAACCCTTGAGCGAAGCGGCATCGACAATGCCGCCGATGTTCCGGTCGAAGTAGATGGGTACCTCGATCGTCGCGTAAGGTGCCGAGAAATCGTAGATCTTGGTCCGCTCTTCGGTCTTGAAGATGGTGTCGATGACGTCGGCCTCGCCGGCTGCCATCGTGGCCTTGGCCTTGGCCCAGTCCATTGCCCGGAAATCGACGGCGACCCCGGTGCGCTCGGCCCACAGTTCCCACAAGTCCTTCAGGATGCCCTGGGTTTCGCCGCCGGCATCGCGGAAGATGTAGGGCGGTTAATTGTCGTCGAGCACCACGCGGATCGACGTCGGCGCCGCCGCCTGCGATGCGCCGGCGGCGAGCATGAGCAGCAGCGCCAGCCGGCGCAGGATCAGGGCCGCTCGCGGAAACACGCAGTCAACCAGGAGACGGCGAGGCCGGCAGCGGCTGGCCGAACGAATGGTCATGAACCCTTCTTCGACTCGTCGGGTGTGAAGAACAGGGCGATGCCGACGCCGATCAGCAGCAAGGGCCACCATTTGCGCAGCAGGGCGACGAGGTCGAGCTCGAACAGGTCGAGATTGACACCGAGCGCCACGGCGCCGACGACCACCAGAACGATGGCTGCAAAATTCCCCTTCATGTCGCCCCCTTATCGATCAGGCCCGGCGCACGCCGACCACCCCTTCCACCTCGTGGATCAGGGCCAGCGTGCGTTGCGTCTGCTGCAGGTTGGTCACCTCGACGGTGAAGCTCATGTGCGCCTTGCCCTGCTTGGACTGGGTATTGACGCCGACGACGTTGAGCTTCTCGCGGGTGAAGATTTCGGAAATGTCGCGCAGCAGGCCCTGGCGGTCATGCGCGTCGACGATGATGTCGGTGGCGAAGACGCCGGTCGTCGTCTGACCCCAGTCGGTCTCGATGACCCGTTCGGGGTGCAGCGCCGCCAGGTTGGCGAAATTCGGGCAGTCCATGCGATGGATGGAAATGCCCTTGCCGCGCGTGATGAAGCCCTGGATTTGATCGGGCGGCGCCGGCTTGCAGCAGCGGGCGAGCTGGGTCAGCAGCTTGTCCACGCCGACGATCAGGATGCCCTGGTTGCCTTCGACCGGCTTGCTCGGCTTGGCCACCACCTCGTCCGGCAGTTGGGCCTCGGCGGCCGGGTCGCCGCCCCGGGCGACGAGCTGGAACTGCCGCTGGTTGAGGTCGCCGCGGGCGGCGGCGATGTACAGGTCATCGGCCCGGGCGAAACCCAGCTTGTGCGACAACTCGTCGACATTGGCCCCGGTCTGGCCGGCCCGCTGCAACTCCTTGGCGATCAGGCCGCGCCCTTCAGCCAGGGTTTCTTCGAGCGCCAGGTTGGAGAACCAGTTGCGCACCTTGGTCCGGGCGCTCTTGGTGTGGATGTAGCCCTGGCTGGGGTTGAGCCAGTCGCGCGACGGGCCGCCGTGCTTGGCGGCGACGATTTCGACTTCCTGGCCGGTTTCCAGGGCCGTGTTGAGCGGTACCAGTTGGCCACCGACCTTGGCCCCCCGGCAGCGATGGCCGAGGTCGGTATGAACGCGGTAGGCGAAATCGACCGGCGTCGAGCCGACCGGCAGGTCGACCACCATGCCCTGCGGCGTGATGACGTAGATCGTCTCGTCGAGCGCCGCCTGCTTGTAGTGCTTGACCCAGTCCGAACTATCG
The DNA here is from genome assembly GCA_009469585.1 of Dechloromonas sp. Dech2017. Classification (GTDB taxonomy): domain Bacteria; phylum Pseudomonadota; class Gammaproteobacteria; order Burkholderiales; family Rhodocyclaceae; genus Azonexus. Next base: position 48,146 of record SSXW01000013.1, on the reverse strand, counting down.
GCGACTTCGTCCTTCCAGGTCAGCAGCTGGCGCAGCCAGGCGATCTTCTCGTCGTAGTCGTCCTCGGCGCTGCGCTTGCTGCCTTCCTTGTAGCGCCAGTGGGCGGCGACGCCGAGTTCGGCATGCTTGTGCATCTCGACGGTGCGGATCTGGATTTCCAGGCTGCGCCCGTCCGGACAGCGCACGGCGGTATGCAGCGAGCGGTAGTAGTTGCCCTTGGGGTTGGAGATGTAGTCGTCGAATTCCTTGGAAATCGGCTGCCACAGGTTGTGCACGATGCCGAGCGCGGTGTAGCACTCCTTGACGTCGTCGACGATGATGCGCAGGGCGCGCACGTCGTAGACCTCGGAGAACTCGACGCCCTTTTTGCGCATCTTGTTCCAGATGCTGTAGATGTGCTTCGGTCGACCGTAGATTTCGGCGTTTTTCACACCCGACGCGGTCAGCTCCTGGCGCACCCGGGCCACCGCCTCGATGATGAACTGCTCGCGCTCGCTGCGCTTTTCGTCGAGCATCTTGGCGATGACCTTGTAGGTCTCGGGGTGGATGAAGCGGAAGGACAGGTCCTCCAGCTCCCATTTCAGCTCCCAGACGCCAAGCCGGTTGGCCAGCGGCGAATACAGTTCGAGCGTCTCGCGCGCCACCTGCGGCCGCAGGTCGTCCGGGTGGGCGGCGTAGAAGCGCAGGGTCTGCGTCCGGCTGGCCAGGCGCAGCAAGACGACGCGGATGTCCTCGACCATAGCGAGCAGCATCTTGCGCAGCACTTCGATCTGCGACTTCATTTCGGCCGGGTTGGATTCGCCGGCTTCCAGGTTGATGGCGACGAAGCCCTTGGTGATCGGCCGCAGCCGGTTGAGCCGCGAGATGCCGCTGACCAGGTGGGCGGCCGGCTTGCCGAAGCGCGTCTCGATGTGGGCGACGCCGTGTTCTTCCTGGGCTGGGATGGCGAAGAGCAGCGCGGCGATGCGCGATTCGACGTCGAGCTTGAGGCCGGCGATGATCACCGCCATGCCCAGGGCGTGCGACCAGATCCGTTCGCCGCTGCCCAGCTGGCGCTCGCCGTAGGATTCCCAGGCATATTCAACGGCCGCCTTGAGGCGCTCGGCGTCGGCCGCGGCCAACCCTTCGGACAGGGTGGAGAGAAACTGGTCGAAGTCGCTCTGGGCGGCGACGGAATGGATGACGGATACCATGACCCGATTATAAAGCGGATCGCCGCCGCCCGGCAGGCAAGCAAGGCTGGCGGCTGGCGCCGCTTGAGGCATAATCCGCCGACCATGACCAAGCTGTTCGCCAACCCCTATCTGCTGCTCACCCTGACCGTGCTCTTCTGGTCGGGCAACATGGTGATCGGCCGCGGCGCCCGCGCCGACATCCCGCCGCTCGCCTTCGCCTTCTGGCGCTGGGCCATCGCCTTCCTATTCATCCTGCCGCTCGCCCTGCCTCACCTGAAAAGCCAGTGGCCGCTGCTCAAGCAGGGCTGGAAGCCGCTGGTCGTCCTCGGCCTGCTTGGTGTCGGCGGCTACAACACCTTCGCCTACCTGGCGCTGCAGGAGACCACGGCGACCAACGCCACGCTGCTCAACTCCTTCATCCCGATCGCCACCATCGCCATCTCCTGGGCCTTTCTCGGCAAGCGCCTGCGCCGCGTCGAGGGGCTGGGCGTGCTCATCTCGCTGGCCGGCGCGCTGACCATCGTGGGGCGCGGCGACCTGGCCGTGCTCACCCACCTCAAGCTCAATGTCGGCGACCTGTGGATGCTGCTCGCCGTGCTCGACTGGGCGATCTACACCATCGGCCTGGCCTGGCGCCCGGCCGGCGTCCATCCCATGCTGATGCTCGGCGCCCTGACCAGCGTCGGCCTGGCCGCGCTGGCCCCGGCCTATGCCGCCGAAATGATGGCCGGCCAGGTCGTCAACCTGAATCCGGGCTCGCTGACGGCGCTTGCCTACGTCGGCATCTTCCCGAGCTTCATCGGCTACATTTTCTACAACAAGGGAGTCGCCGAAGTCGGTGCCAGCCAGGCCAGCCTCTTCATCCACCTGATGCCGGTGTTCGGAACCCTGCTCTCCTTCCTCTTTCTCGGCGAAATCCCGCTGTGGTACCACTACGCCGGCATCGCGCTGATCTTCACCGGCATCTGGCTGACCATGAAAAAATGATTTCCCTGTTCGACCGTTTCCGCGCCCGCAAACCGACGCCCATCCCCGACAGCCTTTGGGCGGCCATCGTCGATTCGCTGCCTTTTCTCGACACCCTGGCGGTCGACGAGAAAAAAGCCCTGAAATCGCTGGCCGAGGATTTCCTCGCCGAAAAGGAATTCACTGCCGCCGGCGGCCTCGAACTGAACGACGAAATCTGCGCCTCGATCGCCGCCCAGGGCTGCCTGCCCATCCTCAAGCTCGGCCTGAGCGCCTACCGCGACTGGGTCGGCATCGTCGTCTACCCCGACGAATTCGTCGTCCGCCGGCGCATCGAGGATGAATCCGGCGTCGTGCACGAATACGACGACGTGCTCTCCGGCGAGGCCTGGGAAGGCGGGCCGCTGATCATTTCCTGGCACGACGTGCAGATGGCCGGCGACGGCTACAACGTGGTCATCCACGAATTCGCCCACAAGCTCGACATGCTCAACGGCGAAGCCGACGGCATGCCTGCCCTGCACGCCGGGGTCGGCGCCGGCGAGTGGGACGAGGTCTTTTTCGCCGCCTACGACGATTTCTGCCAGCGCGTGGACGACGACGAGGACACCTTCATCGACCCCTACGCCAGCGAATCGCCGGCCGAATTCTTCGCCGTGCTGTCGGAGTGCTTCTTCGAAATGCCCGACGTGGTCAGCGACGAATACCCGGCCCTCTACGGCCTGCTCAGCCGCTACTACCGGCAGGACCCGCTGAGCCGGCTGATGAAGGCAGCCAGCGCCTCGAGCACGGCCGATTCCTGATCGCGCTGCGGCGAATGGCCGCAGCGGGCCAGCTTGAGCAGCTGCGCGCCGGACACCTGCTCGGCGATGGTGTCGATCTGGCGCATCGTCGCGTACTCGTCGTCCTCGCCCTGGATGGCCAGCACCGGGCAGCGGATCTTGGGCAGGCAGGCCGCGATGTTCCAGTCGCGGAAAGCCGGCGACAGCCAGGTATCGTTCCAGTCGCTGAACACCCGCCCGGCCTGGGCGTGGTGGTAGCGCGCCAGCTTCTGCGGCAGGTCGGTCGTCTGCCAGGCCGCTCGGGCGGCGCGGATGCCGGCCAGGGTTTCTTCCTCGACGAATTCATGCGGCGCCATCACGGCGACGCCGAGCGGCAGGTCGGGGAAGGCCGCGGCGAAGATCAGGGCGATGCTGCCGCCGTCGCTGTGGCCGATCAGCACCGGCCGCTCGATGTGCAGCGCGGCGAGCAGCGCCGGCAGCATCTCCTCGCCCTCGCGATGCATGTAGCGCACCGTGCGCGGCTCGCCATACGCTTCGGAACCGCCATAGCCGGCCCGCGACCAGACGATAACCCGGCAGCCGGTGGCGGCCGCCAGCTTGTCCGGGAAATGCCGCCACATGGCGACGCAACCGAGGCCCTCGTGGAGCAGCAGCAGGGTCGGACGGCCGGCGGCCGTCGCCGGGTAGTCGCGGTATTCGAGCCGCAACCCGGCGACGACGAGGTGCTTCATGCGCTGAGCAGGAACTCGCGGACGACGGCGATCTGGTCGTCGGACTGGAACATCGGGGCGTGGCCGACTTTTGGAATTTCGGCCAGTTTTGCCCGTGGACCGCAGCAAGCCATGCGCTGCCAGGTGTCGCGGGTCAGCAGGTCGGAGCGCTCGCCGCGGACGACCAGCGTCGGGCAGGCCACCTGCTCGTAGAGCGGCCACAGGTCGATGTCCTGGTCGCCAAAAGCGGCCTTGAACGGCTCGGCGATGCGCGGGTCGTAGCGGAAGGCCCAGCGCCCGTCCGAACGCTGGACGACGCTGCTTTCGGTCATGTGGTGCCACTGCGCCTCGGTCAGCGGCCCGAAGGGTTCGCTGATCAGCTTGACGTAGGCCAGCGCCTCGTCGAAGGTCGCCCAGTCCGGGTCCTGGCCGACGTAGGTGGCGATGCGCTGCAGCGATTCGACGGTGATCAGCGGCCCGACATCGTTGAGCACCATCTTGCGGATCGGCGTGCCCTCCTGGGCGGCCAGCGCCATGCCGATCAGCCCGCCCATCGAGGTCCCCACCCAATGCACCGAATCGACGTTCAGGCGGGCGATCAGCGTCACCATGTCGGCGACGTACTGGGCGATGCCGTAGCCGGCCGGATCGCGCAGGTGGGCGCTGCGCCCGCGGCCGACGACGTCCGGGCAGATCACCCGGTAATGGGCCGACATGGCCTCGGCCAGCGCGTCGAAATCGCGGCCGTTGCGGGTCAGGCCGTGCACGCAGATGAGGACACGCGGATCGTCGCGCGCCCCCCACTCGGTGTAGGCCATCCGGTGCAGGCCGGAGGGCCCGACGCACTGCACGGTCTGTTGTTTGAATGTCATGCTCACCTCCCTCTGCGCAACTCTATCACCGGCCGTACCAGTAGCGGCGATGTTCCGTCCGCCAGGCCGATAATGACAGCGAAGCCGGGCTCATGTCGATACGAACCGCCCCGTCGCGGTCGGTGCGCCACAGCCGGGCGCCGGTCGCCGCGTAGCGCGCCACCACCTCCGGCCGCGGGTGGCCGAAGCGGTTGCGATAGCCGGCCGGCACGATCACCTCGGCCGCCCCCACCGCCTGCAGGAAAGGCGGCGTGGACGACGTCTTCGAGCCGTGGTGCGGGACCAGCAGCACGTCGGCCGCCAGGTCGCCGGGATGGCGGGCGAGCAGCGCCGCCTCGTCGGCCGCCTCGATGTCCGAGGTGAGCAGCAGGCGCCGCCCGCCGGTGCTGACCCGCAGCACGCAGGACAAATGGTTGGCCTTGCCGCCGGCCGCGTAGTTTTCCGCGGCCGGATGCAGCACCTCGAACAGCACGCCGTCCCACGACCACTGCTGGCCGGCCAGGCAAGGCGTTCCGCCGGCCTGGTCGAGCGACGAACTGACTTCGTCGACGGCCAGCGCCGCCAGCACCGAAGCCATGCCGCCCGAATGGTCGCTGTCGCGGTGGGTGACCATCAGCCGGTCGACGCGGGAGATGCCGAGGTAGCGCAGGTAAGGCACGACGACGCGCTGGCCGGCGTCCGACTCGGCGCTGTACAGCGGCCCGGGGTCGTAGATCAGGGTGTGCTCCCGGGTGCGGACCACGGCGGCCAGCCCCTGCCCGACATCGAGCACGGTAACCCGTGCTTCACCCTCGGCCGGCTGGTCCACCGGCCAGGCCAGCGCCGGCAGGATCAGCACAGCGGCCAGCCAGCGCCCGGGCACACCACGCGGCAGCAGGCCGATCGCCACCCCGAGCCCGGCCACGCCGACCACCCACAGCGGCGGCGCCGGCGCCTGCCAGACCGGCCAGGCGGCGCACCAGGCGAGGAAAACCATCAGCCAGTCCAGCACCACATGGGCCAGCGCCAGGATGGGCCACCACGGGACCACCGCGCCGAGCAGGGCGAGCGGCGTGACGACGAAGCTGATGACCGGAATGGCCAGCGCATTGGCCAGCGGCGAGACCAGCGAAAACTGCTGGAACACGAGCAGCAGGATGGGCAGCGAAGCCAGCGTCGCCGCCCACTGCACGACGCCCCAGCCGCGCAGCCGTTCGGCCCAGCCGCTGGTTTCGTCGCCCCGTGCCGCGCCGACGTAGAGCAAGGCCCCGACCGCCGCGAAGGACAGCCAGAAACCGGCGGCCAGCACCGCCCACGGATCGACCACCAGCACGACCAGCAAGGCCAGCGCCAGGATGCGACTGGGCGCCACCAGCCGCCCCGAGAGCATGGCCGCCGCGGCGACCAGCAGCATGGCCAGGGTGCGCTGGGCCGGCACGCCGAAGCCGGCCAGCCAGGCGTAGCCGAAGGCCGCCGCGCAGCCGGCCAGCAGCCCCGCCTTCTGGGCCGGCAGGCGGCGCATCAGCCACGGCACCCGGCGCCAGACCAGGGAGACCAGCCAGCCAAAGAGGGCCGCCACCATCGTCACGTGCATGCCGGAAATGCTCATCAGGTGGGTCGTACCGGTGCGGTTGAAGGTGGCCCACAACTCGCCGTTGATCGCCTTCTGGTCGCCGACGGCCAGGGCGACCAGGACACCGGCCCACGGATACTCGGCGGCCGGCAGCTGGCCGGCGAAGGCGTCGCGCACCGCGTGGCGCAGGCGGTCGACGACGTAGGCCGGCTGCCAGACCATGGCGTCCAGGCGGCGGGCCGGCGCCGGGCGGATGTAGCCGGTCGCCCGGATGCCGCGTTCGAGCAGCCAGGCCTCGTAGTCGAAGCCGCCGGGATTGGCGTTGCCGTGGGGGCGCTTCAGGCGCACCGTGAACTGCCAGCGCTCGCCCGGGCGCACCGGCTGGCGCACGAACTGCTCGTCGTCGCGCCGCCCCTGGTACCAGGAAAGCATGATCCGGCGCGGCACGCCGACTGCTGCGGTCGACGGCAAATTGACGTCAAATTCGAAACGGGTGCCGTGGCTGAAATCCTGCGGCAGGCTGGCGACGACACCGACCACCGCGACATCCTCCCCCTCGCCGGCCAGCGGCAGTTCGTCGGCCAGCCGGACATCGGCCCGCCAACCGGCCCAGGCCAGGCCGAGGGCCAGGCAGCCGGCGGCAAGCAGACCGCGACCGAGCCAGGAAGGCAGGTAACGCCCGGCCAGCGCCAGGCCCAGGCCGGCCAGCGCCCCGCCGCGCCAGTCGGGCAATTGCGCCTGCATCTGCAAGCACAGGACGCCGGCGGCGAAGGCGAGAATATTCAGGCGCATGCTGCAATAATACGGGGATGCGCCGCCAGCTTAAGAAATACCTGCCCGATCACGAATCGATACGCCAGAACCCCTGGCTGCGACCCTTCGCGTCTACGCTGCTGCATCCGCGCCTGTGGCACCTGAATCGCCATTCGGCGGCCGGCGCGGTGGCCGCCGGTCTGTTCTGCGGACTCATTCCCGGGCCTCTGCAAATGCTCGGCGCCGCCTTCTGCGCCCTGGTTTTCCGGGTCAACCTGCCGCTCGCCATGCTGGTCACGCTGTACACCAACCCGTTAACCATCGTGCCGCTCTACCTGCTGGCTTACCAGATCGGTCGGCTGAGCCTGGGCGAAAGCAATGGCTTCATCGCCCCGCCGGCTTTTTCGGCCAGCGATTTCGTCGGCTGGACCAGCGCCATGCAGGGCTGGATGCTCAGCGTCGCCCAGCCGCTCGGTATCGGCCTCGTCGTGCTGGCCAGCGGCCTGGCCGTGCTCGGCTACTTCGCGACGCGGGCGGCATGGCGGCTGTACCTCCTGGCCGCCTGGCGGCGGCGCCAGGCGCTCAGGTCCGGAAGCGGGTGATCGCGTCGTTCAGGGTGTGAGCGAGGCGGTCGAGCATTTCGGCAGTTGCCGTGTTGCCGCTGACCGCCGCGTTGTTTTCCTCGGCCATCTGGGCGATGTGCTCTACGTTGCGGGCGATCTCGGTGCTGGCCACGGCCTGCTCGCGCAGCGCCACGGTGATTTCCGAAACGGCCTGCAGCACCTGCCGCGACTGCGCCTGCACCTGGCCGATCGCCTGGCCGGCCCGCTGCGCCTGATCGACGCCGCTCGCCACGCGGACGACGCCCTGCTTCATGCTGCTCACCGCCGTTGCCGTGCCCGACTGGATGGCACCGATCATCCCGGAAATTTCCTGGGTCGACTTGGCCGTCCGCTCTGCCAGCTTGCGCACCTCGTCGGCGACCACGGCGAAACCGCGGCCGGATTCGCCGGCCCGCGCCGCCTCGATCGCCGCATTGAGGGCGAGCAGGTTGGTCTGGTCGGCGATGTCCTTGATCGTCCCGACGATGGCCGAAATCTGTTCCGATTGCTGGCCAAGCGCCTCGACGGCGGTAGCCGACTGGTTGACCGTGGCGGCGATGGCCTGGATCTCACGAACCACGCCCTGGACGATCTCGCCGCCCTCGGCCGCGACCTCGTCGGACCGGTTGGAGAAATCCTGGGCATCCTGAGCATTCTTGGCAATGTGGTCGATGCCCACCGTCATTTCCTCTACGGCAGCCGCCATGCTAGCCGCCGAATCGCTCTGCGCCGAGGTTCCCGCAGCAATCTGCTTGCTCGAACTGGCCAGTTGCCCGGCCGAGGTGTTGAGTTGCTCGACGTCGCGCTTGACCCCCCCGATCAGCGTGCGGAAGGATTCCGCCATGCCGTTGAAGTCCTTGCCGGCGCCATGCAGTTCGTCTGCGCCGTCGGCATCGAAGGCGGCGGTCAGGTCGCCGTCGGCCAGACGCCGGGCGCCCCGGGAGAAATCGCCGACACTGCGCATCACCGAGTAGAAAACACCCATGCTCAGGTAGGCGACGACCAGCGAAATGACCACAGCCAGGCCGATTTCCAGCATCAGGACGCGCCGGGCTTCCGCCACGCGTTGCTGCAAGGCCAGCTCGAAGGTCGGGATCAGTGTTTCGAACATCACCTTGTAGCCGATGTCGATGACTTGGGTAGTCATCGCGAAATAATCCTTGGGCACGGTGACGAATTTTTCGCCCACGATATCGTCTCGAACCAGCGCGAAAACCTGCTCGACGCGATCGGAAAACTCCTTGGTCGGCCCGGCCAGCGCGGACTGCAGACGCGGCGAATAGCGCATCACCTTGTCCAGGTTGATGTTCTGCGCCCGTAGCGTGCCAGCCATCACCGACAGTTGCGAGGTCAAATCGATGCGCATCTGCGGCGACAGTTCCTTTTGCGTCAGCACGGCGGTGCCACGCGCCCGCGTCACTCCCAGCGGCTCGAGCATGGCCGGCATCTTGCTGACCACGGTGTCCATGAAATAGTAGGTATCCATCACCGGGTCGAGGGTCAGCTGGGTTTCATCGGCGACATCGGCCATGAAGTGCAGGATGTTGCCGATCATCGCCGAGTGGCGCTTCAGGTTGTCGGGCGGTGCCCAGCCCAGCCCCTGGCCGCTGATCGCCTCCCAATCCTGGCGTACCGACTTCCAGACCGGCGCATCACGCAGCTTCGGCGACAAGGCGGCCTCGGTCGCCGCCACCAGCTCGCTGACTTCTTTTTCCTTGGCGGCACGAGGCCCCTTCATCGCCTCGTTGCCGCTGAGCACGCCAGCCGACAGACCACGATGCTGCTGCATGACCTGGACCAGGCGATTCATCGGCTTGAGCATCTGCAGGCCGGACAATTCGGCTCTTGCTGTCTCGATGTCCTTGCTGAGCAGGGAAAAGACCGAATAGAGCAGGACCAGCGTCAGCAAGCTCATAGCCAGACCGAGCAGGACGAACTTGCCGCCGTAGCGCAAGCGGTTCATCAAGGCGACTGCCGGGGAAAAAAAGACTTGCATGCCTACCTCCTCAAGGACCGACCCGGGGCCAGCCAAAACGGGCGTGGATTATTTGATTATTTTAGCGGTTTTTACATTAACGACAAAGAACGCCATCATTCAAACGCAGCACCCGGTCGGCCCGGGCAGCCAGTTGCTGATCGTGAGTGACGACGACGAGGCTGGCGAGCTGGGCGCGCACCCGCTCGATGAGCAGGCCGAAGACGACCGCTGCCGTATGACTGTCGAGATTGCCGGTCGGTTCGTCGGCGAGCAGACAGGATGGATCGCTGACCAGGGCCCGGGCGATGGCGGCCCGCTGGCGCTCGCCGCCGGAAAGCTCGCCCGGCCGGTGTTCGAGGCGATGGCCGAGACCGACGGCAGTCAGCATAGCGGCCGCCCGGTCGCCCGCTTCGGGACGCCCGACGCGGCGAACCAGCAGGGGCATGGCGACGTTCTCGAGCGCCGAGAACTCGGGCAGCAGATGGTGGAACTGGTAGACAAAGCCGAGATGGCGGTTGCGCCAATCGCCGCGGTCGACCTCGCCCAGGGCCGAAAAATCGCGTCCCATCAGCCTGACGCTGCCGGCCGACGGCGTGTCCAGCCCGCCCAGCAGATGGAGCAGCGTGCTCTTGCCGGAACCGGAAGCGCCGATGATGGCCAGCGTTTCGCCGGGCAGCACGGTGAGATCGATGCCGGACAGCACCGGCACCTCGAGCCCGCCGCCGCGAAAGACCTTGGACAGGCCGCTGGCTTGGAGAATCGCCTCACTCATAGCGCAGGGCCTCCGCCGGATTGACGCGGGAAGCCCGCCAGCTGGGATAGAGCGTAGCGAGCAGGGCGAGCCCGAAGGCAATCAGGGTGACGCCCCAGACATCGCTCCACTGCAGTTCGGAGGGCAGGTCGGAAATGTAATAAACCTCTTTCGACAGGAAATGCACGCCGAGCAACCTTTCGATAAACGGCACCACGACATCGATGTTGATGGCCAGCGCGACGCCGCCGACGATGCCCAGGCCGAGCCCGATGAAGCCGACCAGCGCCCCCTGGACGACGAAGATGGCCATGATCGAGCGTGGCCTGGCCCCCAGCGTGCGCAGGATGGCGATGTCGGCCTGCTTGTCGGTAACCGCCATGACCAGCGTCGACACCAGGTTGAAGGCCGCCACCGCGACGATCAGCGAGAGGATGATGAACATCATGTTCTTCTCGATCTGCACGGCGCGGAAGAAGTTGGCGTGGCTCTTCGTCCAGTCGTGCAGGTAGGCATCGGCGTCGATGTAGCGCACCAGTTCGCGGGCGATGCGCGGCGCCTGGAAGAGGTCGTCGACCTTGAGGCGCACGCCGCTCACCCGGTCTTCCATCTGGTACAGCTTCTGGGCGTCCTCGAGGTTGATCAGGGCCAGACCGGAGTCGTATTCGTACATGCCGACCTCGAAGATGCCGACCACCTTGAACGATTTCAGGCGGGGCACGATACCGGCCGGGGTGACCGTGCCCTGCGGCGCGATCAGGGTCAGCTTGTCGCCGGTAAAGACGCGCAGCGAACGGGCCAGGTCGGCGCCGAGGACGACGCCGAACTCGCCCGGGCGCAGGTCGTCCAGGCTGCCGCTCTGCATGCTCTGGCGAAAATCGGCGACGCGGTCTTCCTGTTCGGGCAGGATGCCGCGCACCAGCGTGCCCTTGACCCCACCATCGACGCTGAACATGCCCTGCGACTGGACGAAGGGGGCGGCGGCCCGGACTTCCGGGTGGCGCATCGCCTGCTCGGCGACCCGTTGCCAGTCCGGCAGTTCGCCGCTGATGCCGGTGATCTGGATGTGCGAGGCGACGCCCAGGATGCGCGTCCGCAACTCCTTCTGGAAGCCGTTCATCACCGACAGCACGACGATCAGTGCGGCGACGCCGAGCCCGATGCCGAGCATGGAAATCAGCGAAATGAAGGAAATGAAGTGATTGCGTCGTTTGGCACGCGTGTAGCGCAGGCCGATCATCAGTTCGTAAGGCAATGCCATGCAGATGCTACCGAGCGTCGAAAAGTCGCTATGGTACACTTTTCCGTTACCTCTCCATTGCCTCCCGCCGTGCGCCTGACCCTGCTTGCCCCTGAACTGATCTGGCCCGAACCGGGCGACCAACGCACCCTCGGCAAGCTGGCGACGCCCGCTTTCGAATGGCTGGCGGCCCGCGCCACCTTCGTCCGCCAGCCGCCACAAGCCTTCGAAAACGTGCTGGCCGGGCTGTTCGGCCTGGGCGACGCCCCCTTCGGCGCCCTCCGCCGGCTCGGCGAAGCCGCTGACACGCTGCCCGACGACGGCCACTGGCTGTGTGCCGACCCGGTGCACCTGCGTTTCCACCACGAGCGCATCGTGCTCGCCGACGCCGGCGCCTTCGAGCTCGACGACGACGAGGCGGCGGCCCTGATCGCCGCGCTCAACGCCACCTTCGCCGATGTCGGCCAGTTCCATGCCGCCACCGCCCGGCGCTGGTATCTCCGGCTGAATACTGCGCCCCAAGGGCACTTCCTGCGGGGCGCGGTCGACGAGAAATTCGCCCCGATTTCGACCATCGCCGGGCGCCGCCTGGACGGCGAGATCACCGAGCAGAACGGCCCGCTGACCCGCTGGCTCAACGAAGTGCAGATGTTCCTGCACGGCCACCCGGTCAACGAGCGGCGCCAGGCGGCCGGCCAGCCGACGGTCAACAGCCTGTGGCTGTGGGGCGGCGGGCCGCTGCCCGAACTGGCCCGTCCCGACTTTTCCGTCGTGTGCACCGACAACCCGCTGGCCGCCGGGCTGGCCGCCGCCAGCGACCTGACCGTCCGCGGCACCGCCGGTGGCCTCGACGCCCTGCTCGCCGCGGCCGACCGCCAGGCCCGCCCGCTGGTCGTCCTCGACAGCCTGCTCGCCCCCGTCCTCTACGAAGACGGCGAGGCCTGGCGCGCCGCCTGGCAGCAACTGGAAGCCGACTGGTTCGCCCCGCTGCGCAGCGCCCTCGGCCGCCGGGTCGACGCCGTCGACCTGGTCGCCCCGACCATCTACGGCCGGCTGGGCTGGTCGTTGCACGGCGGCGACCGCTGGAAATTCTGGCGCCGGCCCCGCCCGATTGCCGCGCTGGCCAGCCAACTGGCTGATGAATCGGCCGGCCAAGTGAGCGGCAAACCGGCCGAAGGAGCCCATTCTTGACCCGTCTCGTCACCCGCAGCATTCCCCAGCGCGTCGTCTGGCAACTCGAGCAGCAGGGCCTGCCGCCGCTGCTCGCCCGCCTCTATGCGGCGCGCGGCATCACCGACAAGGCCGAACTCGACTACGAGCTGAAATCGCTGCTGCCGCCGGCCAGCCTGACCCATACCGGCGAAGCCGCCGTGCTGCTGGCCGACGCCATCGAGGCCGAGGCGAAAATCCTGATCGTCGGCGACTACGACTGCGACGGCGCCACCGCCACGGCGGTCGGCATGCGCGCCCTGAAGGCACTCGGCGCCGACGTCGATTTCCTGCTCCCCGACCGCTTCAAGCTCGGCTACGGGCTGTCGCCGGAAATCGTCGATGTCGCCGCCGAGCAGTCTCCCGACCTGATCGTCACCGTCGACAACGGCATCGCCTCGCTGGAAGGCGTCGAACGGGCCCGCCAGCATGGCATCGCGACGCTGATCACCGACCATCACCTGCCGGCCGAATCACTGCCCGAGGCCGACTGCATCGTCAATCCCAACCAGCCGGGCTGCGACTTTCCGTCGAAATGCATCGCCGGCGTCGGCGTCATGTTCTACGTCATGCTCGCCCTGCGCGCCGAACTGCGGGCGCGCGGCTGGTTTGCACCCAACGTCCCTGAGCGGCCGGAACCCAATTTCGCCACCCTGCTCGACCTCGTCGCGCTGGGCACGGTGGCCGACGTCGTCAAGCTCGACCGCAACAACCGCATCCTGGTCAGCCAGGGTCTGAAGCGCATGCGCGCCGGCCAGATGCAGCCGGGCATCGCCGCCCTCTTCAAGGCCGCCGGGCGCGATCCGCGGCGGGCCACCGCCTTCGACCTCGGCTTCCTGCTCGGGCCGCGCCTGAACGCCGCCGGCCGCCTGGCCGACATGCGCCTGGGCGTCGAATGCCTGATCACCGAGGACGCCGGCCGGGCCCTGCAGATCGCCCAGGAACTCGACACCCTGAACCGCCAGCGCCGGGAAATCGAATCCGGCATGCAGGAGCAGGCCATGCAGCTGCTGGAAACGCTGGAAGCCGGCGACGCCGCGCCCGGCGTCGCGCTGTTCGACCCGGCCTGGCACGAAGGCGTCGTCGGCATCCTCGCCTCGCGCATCAAGGACAAGCTGCACCGCCCGGTGTTCGCCTTCGCCCCCGGCGAAGGCGGCATCATCAAGGGCTCCGGCCGCTCCATCCCCGGCCTGCACCTGCGCGACGCCCTCGACCTCGTCGCCAAGCGCGCCCCCGGCCTGCTCATCCGCTTCGGCGGCCATGCCATGGCGGCCGGTGCTACGGTCAACGCCGAAAATTTCGAAAAATTCAAATCCCTGTTCGCCGAAGTGGCCGGCGAACTGATCGCCCCAGCCGACCTGACCCGCACCCTGGAAACCGACGGCAACCTGGAAACCGGCTATTTCTCGCTGGACATCGCCCGCCTGCTGGAAAACGAGATCTGGGGCCAGGGCTTCCCGGCGCCGCTCTTCCTCGACGAGTTCGCCGTCGAGCAGCAGCGCGTGCTCAAGGAAAAGCACCTCAAGCTACGCCTGCGCAAGGGCAACACCCGCATCGACGCCATCCAGTTCAATTTCGCCAGCCAGCCCGGCCACAGCACGCGGGTCGCCTACCGCCTGGCCATCAATGAATACATGGGCGTCGAAACGCCGCAGCTGATGGTCGAATACCTGGAATAGCCGGTCACTGTCAGTCCCGCCGCCGGGCCTCGACCAGGCTAAACTCGAAGCCCGTGCGCCAGCACCCGGCGACGGCGAATCCGGCGCCGTCGAGCATGGCGGCGTATTGCTCCAGCGTGCGCTCGCAACCCCCGAGACCGGCCAGCATGTTGAGGTCGGTCCGGGCCACGCCTTCATCGGCCACACACTCGTGCAGCCGCGCCGGGCGCAGGCGCTCGACGATCAGCAGCCGGGCGTGGCCGGGGGCCGCCCGCCGGCAATTGGCGAGAATGGCGGCGCACGCATCGTCGTCCCAGTTGTGCAGGATGCTTTTCAGCACGTAGCAATCGGCACCGGCCGGCAGGGCATCGAAGAAATCGCCGGCCACGAATCCGGCGCGCCCTGCCAGGCCGGCATCGTCGATCTGCGCCAGGGCACCGGCCTGCGCCGTCGCCGTATCGAACACCGTACCGTGCACGTGGGTGTGGGCGGCCAGTACGGCAAGCAGCAACTGGCCATGGCCACCGCCGACATCGACCGCCGTCGCCGTTTCGCGCCAGCCCGGCCAGGCGACCACCTCGTCGGCGATCAACGCCGTCATCGCCCGCATCGCGCCATGGAAGGTGTCGGCCAGCGCCGCGTCGCGGTCGAGATGGCGGTAGTGCTTGTCACCCATCAGGCGCTCGCGGGCGCTTTCGCCCGTCCGCACGCTATAGGCCAGCTCCGCCCAGAGCGGCCAGAGCGGCCCGCCCCACCAGGCAACCAGTGGCCGCAGGCTGCAGCCCTCACCGCCGCCGTCGACGCAGAGCAGGCGGCCGGCCCGAGTCAGCCGGAAGCGACCGTCCGCGCCTTCGCGGCAAACACCCAAAACACAGAGCGCACGCAGCAAGCGGGCCGTTGCGCCAGGCGAACAATCGGTCGCGGCCGCCAGTTCGCCGGGGCTCAGCGGCTTCCCGGCCAAGTGGTCGGGAAAGCCCAGTTGCACCGCGGCATGGATGGCCTGGGTCCGCCAGCCGCTGACGATCTGGCGAACCAGTCGCGCCGCACCGCTGGCAGCGAGGCTGGCGTGACGAGTGTTCATTCCTGGGGCACCGCGTAGGCGCGGACGAAGTCTTTCCAGTCGCCGGTCGCCGCGTTGACTGCCTCGGCCAGTTGTTTCGGCGTACCGCCCAGCGGTTCGGCGCCCTGCTGCTCGAGCGCTGCCCGCATGGCCGGCGTCTTGAGTACCTGGGTCACCGCGGCGGCGATTTTTTCGGTCAGCTCACGCGGCGTTCCCGGCGGCGCAAAAAGCCCGTTCCAACTCGACATGCTGGCCGCCGGCAAGCCCAGTTCGACCAGGGTCGGCACATCGGGCAGCAGGGGGCTGCGCTGCGGCGACAGGGTTGCCAGGACTTTCAGCCGTCCCGCTTTGACGTAAGGAAGCCCGCTCAGGATGGGCCCGAAGTTGATGTGCACCTGGCCGCTGATCAGGTCCGGCATCAGCTGCGCGCCACCCTTGTAGGGCACGCGCTCGGCCTGGACGCCGACCGCTTCGAGAACCCGGGTAGCGACCATGTACTCGCTCAAGGGGCCGGTGGCACAGTTCAGCCTGCCGGGGTTGGCCTTGCCGTAGGTCACGAACTCGTTGAAATTCTTGAACGGCTGATCCTTGTTGGCGAACATGGCGAAACTGAACTGCACCACGTTCACGACCGGCGCGAACTCGCTCAGGCTGCGATAAGGCGCACTCTTCTGCACCACGGGCAAACCCGCCATCGACCCCTGGCCCCACAACAGGGTGTAGCCGTCGGGCCGGGCGCTCAACACGGCCTGGGCAGCAATCGCTCCCTGGGCGCCAGGCCGGTTCTCGACAATTACCTGTCGGTCCCAGGCGGTGACCAGGGCCTGGCCGAGTTGCCGGGCCACCGTATCGGATGGTCCGCCGGCCGGGGCGGGCACGATGATCGTTACCGGCCTGGCCGGAAATGCTGCCGCTTCCTGAGCATTGGCCGGCTGCCCGAAGGCCGCGCAGGCCAGCCCGATGGCAGCAAGAATTCCGTTCAAGCGCTTCATGATCGTCTCCTTCGCGTTGGGCATGTCGATGACTGCACTGTAGTTGCCGGCTTATTGCTACGGAATATCCCGGGAGTAGAATCAGGCGTTAATCAGCGGTTAACACCCCGGAGGTCGCCATGGACAAGCTTCGCGCCATCCAGTATTTCGTCGCTGCGGTCGAGGCCGGCAGCTTTGCTGGGGCGGCCCGGCAGCTGGAAGTCAGCGTGCCGGCCGTGCAGAAGCTCGTCGGCACGCTGGAACGCGCCCTGGGCACTGCGCTGCTCGAACGCAATGCCCAGGGCGTCAGGCTGACCGTCGCCGGCGGCGAGTACCTGGATTGCTGCCGACCGCTGCTCACCGAACTGAACGCCACCGAGGACGCCATCCGGATGGCGGCAACCCGCCCGCGCGGCACACTGGTCGTCGCCGCCCACGAGCAGTTGGCCCATCACATCCTGCTACCGGCCTTGCCGCGTTTCCGGGCCCGTTTTCCGGAAATCCAGCTCGATTTCCGTACCGTGCACCGGATCACCGACGCCGATGCCCAGTCGGCAGAAATCCTCCTCGTCCATGGCTGGCCGGAGGCTACCCAGGATTTTGTCCATCGCCGCCTCGACATGACGCGCTGCCTGATCGTCGCCGCACCGGAATACTGGGCGGCCCGCGGCATCCCCGAGGACCCAGGCGAACTGGTCGATCACGATTGCCTGACCATGCGCAATCCGGCCGGCATCGTCATCGACCTTTGGGAATTCGCACGGGGCGACGACAAGCGTTCGGTCAAGGTCAATGGCTGGCTGATCACCAACGCCCGCGAGGTACTCCTCGATTGCGTGCTGCGCGGCCAGGGCGTCGCCCGCACCACCGAAATCACCTGTCGCAGCCAGGTGCAAGGCGGCCGCCTGATCCCTGTCCTGGTCGACTGGACGGTGCAGGGCGGGCCGCCGACCAATCTCCTTTACCGGGCCAGCGCCCGCAGCAACCCGAGGGCCCGCCTGTTCATCGAATTCGTCACCCAGTTGCTGCAGCAGCATGAAGCCGAGGGGAAATTCATTTCCCAGCATCCGTCCGCCGAACGTCCGGCCTGGCATCGGCGCGGCTATGGTCGCGCTTCAGCCGCGCTGCGCGGCTCAGACCCGGAAACCTAGCCCGGCGGCAAGATGTCCCCAGCGCAGCCAGATGATGGAAACGGCGATGGCCGCGCACATCACCGCGTTGCCGGCGCTGACCGCGATCGCCCGGTTCGGACGATGACCGTTCTGCTCGTACAGCCACAGCGCCATGGTGGCATTGGCACCGAGGAAGCACAGCCAGGTGAGCAGGGAGTGCTGGTCGGTGTGGCCCTCGCCATGGATGGCGAACAACGTCGGCAAGTAGGCGACGATGCGCATGGCGTTGAAGAAGGCGAAGGCGCCGGCCAGCACTGAAACGCTGCGCCGGGTGACAACAGGAGCGGTAATGGCATTCATGGCTTGGCCTCGTCTAAGGATGTTGGCATGGAGGTCACTGTAGGCAGGACGGGCAGAGCGCGAAAGATGGTGGCATGCAAAACCGGCATTAACCGCTGGTTGTATCCAAATTGGATGGCCGTTGGCACAATCGACAGCACGGGTCGGCGGTTGCCGGCCAAGCGCAGATTGCCCCCGCAACCTGAAGGAGATCGACGATGCAGATCAGGAGCAGCAAGGATTTCTGGTGTGGCCTCGTCTTCCTCGGCATCGGCGCCGCCTTCGCGGCCGGGGCGCTCGCCTACCCCTTCGGCAGCGCCGCCCGCCCGGGTCCGGCCTACCTGCCCTTCGGCCTGGGCCTGCTGCTGGCGCTGCTCGGGCTGGTCGTCACCGTCAAGTCGCTGGTGGTCGCCACCCCGGACGGCGAACCGATCGGCCCCATCGCCTGGCGACCGCTGCTGATCGTCCTCGGCTCGCTGGCCCTTTTCGCCTTCCTGCTGCCGCGGGCCGGCATGCTGGTCAGCCTGCCCATCCTGGCCATAACCGCCGCCCTGGCTGGCGACGAATTTCGTTTGCGCGAAGCGCTGGCCAACGCGGCCATCCTGACCGCCGGTTGCTGGCTGGTTTTCGTCAAGGGCCTGGGCGTGACCATCCCGCTTCTGCCCGCCTTCCTGGGCGGCTAGGCGGCGCCATGGAGTTCCTCGACAACCTCGCCCTCGGCTTTCAAACCGCCCTGGCCCTGCAAAACCTTTTCTACGCCTTGCTCGGGGCGCTGCTCGGCACCCTGATCGGCGTCCTGCCCGGGCTTGGCCCGGTCGCCACCATCGCCATGCTGCTGCCCAGCGTTTACACGCTGGATACGACGACCGCCCTGATCATGCTGGCCGGGATCTATTACGGCGCCCAGTACGGCGGTTCGACGACGGCCATCCTGGTCAATGTACCCGGCGAAGCCTCGTCCATGGTGACGGCCATCGACGGCTACCAGATGGCGCGCCGCGGGCGGGCCGGGGCCGCCCTGGCCATCGCCGGCCTCGGCTCGTTTTTCGCCGGCTGCGTCGGCACCCTGCTCATCGCCGCCTTCGCCCCGGCCCTGACCGAACTGGCTTTCGCCTTCGGCCCGGCCGAGTATTTCTCGCTGATGGTGCTTGGCCTGATCGGCGCCGTCGTCCTCGCTTCCGGCTCGGTGCTCAAGGCGGTCGGCATGATCATCCTCGGCTTGCTGCTCGGGCAGATCAACACCGACGTCATCTCCGGCACCCCCCGCTACAGCTTCGGCATCCCCGAACTGACCGACGGCATCGGCTTCATCGCCATCGCCATGGGGCTGTTCGGCATTGGCGAAATGATCGTGAATCTCGGTCGACCGGCGGAACACCGGGCCAGCCTGACCCGGCATGTCGCCGGACTATGGCCGACCCGGCGCGACCTCGGCGACGCAACGCCGGCCATCCTGCGCGGCACCGCCCTGGGCGCCGTGCTCGGCGTGCTGCCGGGAGGCGGCGCCCTGCTCGGCTCCTTCGCCTCGTATTCGCTGGAGAAGAAACTGCCGGGCCGCGACGGCGAAATCCCTTTCGGCCAGGGCAACATCCGCGCCGTGGCCGGGCCGGAATCGGCCAACAACGCCGGCGCCCAGACCGCCTTCATCCCCATGCTGACGCTTGGCATACCGCCCAACGCCGTGATGGCGCTGATGATCGGCGCCATGACCATCAAGGGCATCCAGCCCGGCCCGCAGGTGATGACCGCCAACCCGTCCCTGTTCTGGGGCCTGATCGCCTCGATGTGGGTCGGCAACCTGATGCTGGTCGTCCTCAATCTGCCGCTGATCGGGATCTGGATCAGGCTGCTTTCCGTCCCCTACCGCTTCCTGTTCCCGGCCATCCTGGTCGTTTCGGCGCTCGGCCTGTACGCCTCGGGCAACAACAATTTCGACATCTACATGGGCGTCCTCTTCGGCGGCATCGGCTACCTGCTGTTCAAGCTGGGCTGCGAGCCGGCCCCGCTCATACTCGGCTTCATCCTCGGCCCGATGATGGAAGAAAACCTGCGCCGCGCCCTGTTGCTGGCCCGCGGCGACTGGACCACCTTCGCCACCCGTCCGCTCTCGGGAGCACTGCTCCTGGCCGCCGCGCTGCTCGTCGCGACGACGATCTCGCCGGCGATCAGGAAGCGACGGGAAGCGACGTTCAGGGAGGAGTTTTGAGCCAAATGCGGCTTTGCCTTGCCGCCTTGTTCAACCCAGGCATTTCGGCCGAGCCCCGACCCGGGAAAATTTCGATTTCGGCCGTTTTTTCCCGTTGACCGCAGCGATCACCGCCGCGTCTGGCCTGCTGCCGAGGCCGCCAGCAGGTAATCGTCTACGGCTGCCGACTGCAGCGGCCGCGAGAAAAAATAACCCTGGTATTCGTTGCAGCCGCAAACCTTGAGCATGTCGCGCTCGGCCGCGGTTTCGACCCCCTCGGCGACGATGTGCAGGCCGAGCGTCTTGCCGAGGAAGATGATGGCGTGCGGGATGGCCATCATGCGGCCACCCCGGTCGCAGCCGGAAACGAAGGAGCGGTCGATCTTCAGCGTGTCGATGGGCAGGCGCTGCAGGTAGCTGAGCGACGAGTAGTCCGTGCCGAAATCGTCCACGGCGATGCGCACGCCGAGGGCGCGGATCGACTTGAGGACGCGGATGGTATGCTCGACGTCGCCCATCAGCATGCTCTCGGTGATTTCCAGTTCCAGGCATTCGGCCGGCAGGCCGGAAACGGCCAGGGCATCGGCGACCAGGCCCGGCAGGCCGGGCTCCTTCAGTTGCCGGGCCGATAAATTGACGGCAACGCTGAGCGCTTGTCCTTCGACCAGTGCCACCCGGCTGCGGCGTGCCCGGCCAGGGTCAGCGGCGCCTTGTGCTGCAGCACCGACTGGTAGCGATGGCGTTCGGTGATGTCCTCGACCGTGCCTTCGCAACAGCGCAGCGTGCCGGCCGGCCAGCCCGCTTTCGACGAGCGGCTATAATGGCGATCTTTTGCCACGCAACGAGACCGACATCATGGAAGCCGAACACCTCAACAGCATCTCCAACAAGCTCGACGACATCGCGCAGCGCGCGGCCGAGCTGCGGAGGTATCTTTGACTACGATCACAAGCGCGAACGCCTGACCCTGCTCGCGCAGGAGATGGAAGACCCGAAGATCTGGGACGATCCGAAGCGCGCCCAGGAGATGGGCCGCGAAAAAAAATCGCTGGAAGACATCGTGCTCGTCCTCGAAGCCGTCGATGCCGGCCTCACTGACGGCCGCGAACTGTTCGCCATGGGCAAGGACGAGGGCGACGAGGATACCCTGCTTTCGGTCGAGGCCGACAACGTCGAACTGGAAAAGAAAATCGCCGCCCTCGAATTCCGCCGCATGTTCAACAACCCCTCCGACCCCATGCCCTGCTTCCTGGAAATCCAGGCCGGCGCCGGCGGTACCGAAGCCCAGGACTGGGCCTCGATGCTGCTGCGCATGTATTTGAAATTTGGCGAAAAAAAGGGGTTCACCGTAGAGGTCATGGAAGAATCGGAAGGCGACGTGGCCGGCATCAAGAGCGCCACCGTCAAGTTCTCCGGCGACTACGCCTACGGCACGCTGCGCACCGAGACCGGCATCCACCGCCTAGTCCGCAAGTCGCCCTTCGACTCCAACGCCCGTCGCCACACCAGCTTCACCTCGGTCTTCGTCTTCCCGGAAGTCGATGACTCTATCGAGATCGCCATCAACCCGGCCGACGTGCGCACCGACACCTACCGCGCCTCCGGCGCCGGCGGCCAGCACATCAACAAGACCGACTCGGCGGTGCGCCTGACCCACGTCCCGACCGGCATCGTCGTCCAGTGCCAGAACGACCGTTCGCAGCACCGCAACCGCGACGAAGCCTGGCAGATGCTGCGCGCCCGCCTCTACGAGTTCGAGCTGCGCAAGCAGCAGGCCGAGCAGCAGAAGCTGGAAGACGCCAAGTCGGACATCGGCTGGGGCCACCAGATCCGCTCCTACGTGCTCGACCAGAGCCGCATCAAGGACCTGCGCACCAGTTTCGAGACCGGCAACACCCAGGCCGTGCTCGACGGCGACCTCGACGACTTCATCGAGGCCAGCCTGAAGCAGGGCGTCTAGCGGCGACACGGTCGGCCCGGGCAACGTGATTCGTTTCCTCACCTGGCTGGCCGGCATCCTGCTCCTGCTGGCGCTGATCGCCGGCGGTCTGCTGCTGGCCGGCATCGACCGCCAACCGCTGGTCGACCGCAGCCCGACCATTTCCCCGGTCGCCGTCGCCCAGGCGCGCTGGCTGCTGCTGACCAACGACCCGCGCCGGCTCAAGCCCGGCGACGCGCGGCAAACGGCCATCCCGGCCGGCCTCGTCGACGAAGGCATCAACTACGCCGCCACCCGCTTCCTGGGCGGCCGGGGCGCCCTCGTCCTCGGCCGCGACCAGGCCGAGATCCGGCTCAGCCTGCCCCTGCCCGGCCAACTGTATCTGAACGGCAGCGCCACCGTCGGCCGGGCCGACGGCAAGCCGCGCCTGACCGGCGCCCGCCTCGGCTGGCTGCCGCTGCCGTCGTCCCTGGTCGACCTGGCCCTGGCCGCCGGCCTGCGCCGCGCCGGCTACCAGCGCGAGTGGCAACTGGCCTACGACGCCATCCGCGACCTGCGCTTCGAACCCGAGCACCAGAGCCTGGTCGTCAGCTACGTCTGGCAGCCGGCCATCCTCGAACGAGCCCGGGCCATCGCCATCGCCCCCGACGACCTGGCCCGCATCCGCTCGGCGCATGAGCAGCTGGCCGGACTCTTCGACCACAAGTCGGCGGGCAGCCGGGTGCCCCTGGCCGAAGTGCTCGCCCCGCTGCTCGACACCGACGGCAACGAGCGCATGGCCGAACGGCGCGCCGTCCTGTTCGTGCTGGCCGCCTACCTGTCGGAGCGCAACCTGGCCGCACTGATTCCCGAAGCAGCCGGCTGGCCGCGCATACGGCCGGTGGCCCCGACCCTCTTTGGCCGTTTCGACAGCGCCCAGCACTTTGTCATTTCCGCCGCCCTCGCCGCCTGGGCCGGCGAACCGATCGCCGACGCCATCGGCCTCTACAAGGAACTGGCCGACGCCCGCCACGGCAGCGGCTTCTCCTTCGCCGACCTGGCCGCCGACCGGGCCGGGACGAATTTCGGCGAATTGCTGGTCCGCCATCCGGAACGCCTCGACGACTTGCTCGCCGCTCCCTTCACCGACAGCGACCTCGCCCCGCGCATCGCCGACCTGCCCGAATACCTGAGCATGCAGCAGTTCCAGCACCGCTTCGGCGACACCCGCAGCCCGGCCTACCGCCAGCTCACCGGCGAAATCGAGCGGCGGATATTCAGTCTGCCGCTCTATCGCGACATCGCCCAACCCTGATCATGACCGCCAGCCTGTTTGCCGACCTGCCCGACGCTTCCGGCCCGGAACATTTCAGCGAACTGCTCGGCCGCCCCGGGCTGCGCATCGAGCGCATCGTCTCGCACGGCCAGTGCAGCCCGCCCGGTTTCTGGTACGACCAGCCGGGCGGCGAATGGGTGCTGCTCGTTCAGGGGCAGGCCCGCCTGCGCTTCGCCGACGAGCCGGCCGCCCGCGAGTTACGGGCTGGCGACTGGCTGGACATCGCGCCGCACCGCCGGCACCGTGTGGACTGGACGGCGCCCGACCAGACGACGATCTGGCTGGCCGTCCACTACGACGCCCCGCCCTGCGACGCCCCTACTTCCTGATCGGCTGGTTGCGCCCGGAAAACTGGTCGCTGAGGCGGAAGATCCCGTCGCTGAAGCGGCCGGTCGGGTTGGAACTGCAATAGCGCTGGATGTAGTTCTCGATGGTGCCGCTGGAGATGGTGGAGACCTGCTGCCCCTGCAGTGCGTAGTTGTGGCCGGTGAGCACGCCGCGCATCCACACCAGGTAGGCCTGGCGCTGGTCGATATCGTTTTTCGAAGCGGCCCAGGCGGTGCAGCTCATGTCGTCGAAGCCCAGCATCTTGACCGACTCGGCCCGGACCGCGCCGACGGTCAGGCCGGCACCGAGGAAGACGAACAGACGCAGCGCCCGTGACATGGCGCTGTTGTCCAGCCCGTGGCAGGGCTGCGGGCGCATCGGGGCTGCGCGAAAAGGTGATGAATCCGGCTTGAGCATCGGGCCATTATCCCACCCATGGCCCGAAATTGAAGCGGCAAGCTTTCGCAGGCGGCTGAAATGGGCGAAAATCGCACGTTACGCGCCCCGAAAGGCGACCACCCGTTTTCAAGGAATGAACATGTCCAACGCCGAACAGCAAGCCCCGGTCCCGCAAGACGAAAACCAGCTCATCGCCGAGCGTCGCGCCAAACTCGCCGAATGGCGCAAGACCGGCCAGGCCTTCCCCAACGACTTCCAGCGCGAGAACACCGCCGCCCGGGTGCTCGAGGGCTACGGCGAGAAGAGCGCCGAAGAGCTGGAAGGCATGCCGGTCGAAGTCAAGGTGGCCGGCCGCATGATGCTCAAGCGCGTCATGGGCAAGGCATCGTTCGCCACCATCCAGGACCTGTCCGGCCGCATCCAGATCTACATCACCCGCGACCGCGTCGGCGAGGACGCCTACGCCGGCTTCAAGACCTGGGACCTGGGCGACATCGTCGGCGTCACCGGCATCCTGATGAAGACCAAGACCGGCGAACTGTCCGTCCAGGCGGCCGAGATCCGCCTGCTGACCAAGTCGCTGCGCCCCCTGCCCGACAAGTTCCACGGCCTGGCCGACCAGGAACTGAAGTACCGCCAGCGCTACGTCGACCTGATCATGAACGAGGAGACGCGCTTCACCTTCCGCGCCCGTTCGGCCATCGTCCAGTCGATCCGCAACTACATGTGCGGCCACGGCTTCATGGAGGTCGAAACGCCGATGATGCACCCCATCCCCGGCGGTGCCGCGGCCAAGCCCTTCGTCACCCACCACAACGCGCTCGACATGCAGCAGTTCCTGCGCATCGCCCCCGAGCTCTATCTCAAGCGCCTGGTCGTCGGCGGCTTCGAGAAGGTCTTCGAGATCAATCGCAACTTCCGCAACGAAGGCTTGAGCCCGCGGCACAATCCCGAATTCACGATGATGGAGTTCTACGAGGCCTACGCCAACTACCACACGCTGATGGACTTCACCGAAGGCCTCATCCGCCACGCCGCCCGCGAGGCGCTGGGCAAGGAAGTGTTCTTCTACCAGGGGCGCGAACTCGATCTCTCCAAGCCCTTCCACCGCCTGACCATCTGCCAGGCCATCCAGCGCCAGCAGCCCGGCTTCACCGACGCCCAACTGGCCGACGCGGCTTTCCTCAAGGAACAGATCAAGGCCTTCGGCGAGCCGCTCAAGCCGGGCGGCCTGGGCAGCCTGCAGCTGCAGCTGTTCGAGGCCTGCGCCGAAGCCCACTGCTGGGAACCGACCTTCATCATCGACTACCCGGTCGAAGTGTCGCCGCTGGCCCGCGCCTCCGACAGCAACCCCGAAATCACCGAGCGCTTCGAGCTGTTCATCGTCGGCCGCGAGATCGCCAACGGCTTCTCCGAGCTGAACGACGCCGAGGACCAGGCCGCCCGCTTCCAGGAGCAGATGAAGGCCAAGGACGCCGGCGACGAGGAAGCGATGTACTACGACGCCGATTTCATCCGGGCGCTGGAATACGGCCTGCCGCCGACCGGCGGTTGCGGCATCGGGATTGACCGCCTGATCATGCTGCTGACCGACAGCCCGGCGATTCGGGATGTCATCCTCTTCCCCTCGATGCGGCCGGAATAACCCCTTCCGTCGCCGAACCGGAAATATTCATTGAATCGCAGAGACACAGAGGCGCAGAGACGACGCAGAGAGAACGGGTTTTTCTCGACCTTGCCTTTCTCGGCAACTCTGCGTCTCTGCGACAAAGCCTTTGTTTTCCAGCCCCTGCCGACTCGCCGAGATGCACATCCGCCAGCTGCAAGTCGCCTGTGATCGCCTGCAGGACCGCCTGTTGCTGCGGGTTGCCACCCAGGCTGACGAGGAATACCGGATCTGGCTGACTCGCCGCTTCCTGCGCGACCTGTGGCCACATCTGGCCGGCCTGCTCGGCCAGCCGGCGGCAGCGCAGGCCGTCGCCGGAGAGGCCGCGCCCACCGAACAGGCCAGCTTCGAACAAGCGTTCGCCGACGACAAGGCGACCTACCCGCTCGGCACGACGCCCCTGCTGACCAGCGAACTGAAGGTCGACACGCTGGCCGACGGCAGCTTCAACCTGACTTTCCGCGAAGGCCGCGAGCGCCGCCTGCAGCTCGGCCTGACGCCGCAACTGCTGCACATGCTGTGCGCCATGCTGCGCGCCGGCGCCGAGCAGGCCCAGTGGAACCTGGCGCTCGACTACGCGCCGACGGCGCGGGAAGCGGCCGGCACCCCGCCCCGCCCTTCCCGCCTGCACTAGTGGAAAAACTGCAGCCGGCCCGCCTGGCCTTTGCCGGCGACACGCCCTATTCGCCGCTGTTCGACGAGGATTACCACGCCACCCAGGACCCCCCGGCCGAGGCCCGCCATGTTTTCCTGGCCGGCAACGCCTTGCCGCAACGCTGGCAGGGGCGGGAGCGCTTCGTCATCCTGGAAACCGGCTTCGGCACCGGCCTCAACTTTCTCGCCGCCTGGCAGGCCTGGCGCGACGACCCGCAACGCTGCCGGCGCCTGCATTTCGTTTCTTGCGAAAAATTCCCGTTGACCGCAGCGGAGTTCGCCGCCTGCCATCGCGCCAGGCCGCAATTCGCCGAACTGGCCGGCCGGCTGCAAGCCGGCTGGCCGCTGCCGACGCCGGGCCTGCACCGCCTGCATCTGGACGACGGCCGGGTCATCCTGACCCTGTTGTTCGGCGATGCGAGCAGCCAGCTGCGCAACCTCGACGCCGCGGTCGACGCCTTCTTCCTCGACGGCTTTGCGCCGGCCAAGAATCCCGAGCTATGGTCGGGGCCGTTCTGCAAAGGCCTGGCCAGGCTGGCCGCGCCGGGCGCCACGCTGGCCACCTGGTCGGGCGCCGACGATGTCGGCCAGGCGCTGGCCGAGGCCGAGTTCGAGGTCGCCCGGCGACCCGGCTTCGCCAGCAAGCGGCACATGCTGGCCGGCCGCTTCCGCTCGCGCCGGCCGGACCGCCATCGGCCGCCCGACGAGCGCCGGGCCATCGTCATTGGCGCCGGCATCGCCGGCAGCACGGCGGCCCACGCCCTGGCCGGCGCCGGCTGGCAGGTCACCGTCCTCGAACAGGCGGCCGCGGCGGCGAGCGGCGCCTCGGGCAACCTGGCCGGCATGCTGCGCCCGCTGCCCAGCGCCGACGACAACCGCCTGGCCCGCCTGACCCGGGCCGGCTTCCTGGCCACCCGGCGCCTGCTCGAGCGCCTGCCCGAGGCGCGCTGGTCGGCCTGCGGCGTGCTGCACCTGGCACGCGAAGCGGGGCACGAAGCGCAGCAGCGGCGGACCGTTGAACAGCTCGGCTTCCCGCCCGAACTCCTGCAATTCGTCGACGGCGACGAAGCCAGCCGCCGCGTCGGCCATCCGGTCAGCCTCGGCGGCTGGTGGTTTCCCGGCGGCGGCTGGGTGCAGCCGCCGGCGCTGTGCCGGGCGGCGCTGGCCGCCTTTCCCGAACGCATAAGCGTCCGCTGCACTGCTGCGGTCGACCGGATAATTCGGCCAAATTCGCAATGGCAGGCGCTCGACGCCGCCGGCCGGGTGCTGGCCGAAGCGCCGGTGCTGATCATGGCCAGCGGCGTCGCCGCAACGCGCTTCGCCCAGTTCGGCTGGCTGCCGCAGCGTTCCGGGCGCGGCCAGGTCAGCCACCTACCGGCCGCCGCCGGCACGCCGCTCGACTGCGTGCTTTTCCAGAGCGGCTACGCCATGCCGGCCATCGACGGCAGCCAGCTGATCGGCGCCTCGCTCGCCTACGAGGACGACCTGGCCAGCGAACGCGAAGGCGACCACCGCGACAACCTGGCCCGCCTGCGCCTGGCCCTGCCCGGCTTCGCCGCCGGCCTCGACCCGGCGACCGTGCGCGGCCACGTCGGCTTCCGGCCGATGTCGCCGGACCGCCTGCCCATCGTCGGCGCCGTGCCCGATGCCGTCGCCGCCTCGCCCAACAGCCGCCTGCACGGCATTCCCCGCCAGCCCGGCCTGTGGTGCGTGCAGGGCTTCGGGGCGCGCGGCATCGTCTGGTCGGCGCTGATGGCCGACCTGCTGCTCAGCCGCCTGGACGGCGAACCGCTGCCGCTCGAGCGCGACCTGGTCGATGCCCTCGACCCCGGCCGCTTCCTGATCCGTTCAGCCCGGCACGGCGACCCCGAGGCGGACGATACGAATGCGGCCGAATAGTCGGCAAACGACCGCGTATCGGGCATATTTCCCGGCCATTCCCCTGCTAAACTGCGCGTTTTACCAACAATAAAGAGAGAGACGCGCATGAAAATCGAAACCCTGGCCGTGCATGGCGGCTACAGCCCGGACCCGACCACCAAGGCGGTCGCCGTGCCCATCTACCAGACCACCTCCTACGCCTTCGACAGCACCCAGCACGGGGCCGACCTGTTCGACCTCAAGGTGCCCGGCAACATCTACACGCGCATCATGAACCCTACCCAGGACGTCCTGGAAAAGCGCGTCGCCGCCATGGAAGGCGGCATCGCCGGGCTGTGCATGGCCTCCGGCATGGCGGCCATCACTGCCGCCATCCAGACCATCGCCGAGGCCGGCGACAACATCGTCACCTCGTCCACGCTGTACGGCGGCACCTACAACCTGTTCGCCCACACCCTGCCGCAGTACGGCATCGAGGTCCGCTTCGCCGATTACCGCAACCCGGCCAGCTTCGAGAAGCTGATCGATGGCAAGACCAAGGCGGTGTATTGCGAGTCGGTCGGCAACCCGCTCGGCAACATCACCGATTTCGAACAGCTGGCCGAAATCGCCCACAAGCACGGCGTTCCGGTCATCGTCGACAACACCGTGCCGTCGCCCTACCTGTGCCGCCCCTTCGAGCACGGCGCCGACATCGTCGTCCATGCCCTGACCAAGTACCTCGGCGGCCACGGCAATTCGATCGGCGGCATCATCGTCGATAGCGGCAAGTTCCCGTGGGCCGAGCACAAGGAAAAGTTCAAGCGCCTCAACGAGCCGGACGTTTCCTACCACGGCGTCGTCTACACCGAGGCCCTCGGCCCGGCCGCCTACATCGGCCGCGCCCGCGTCGTGCCGCTGCGCAACATGGGTGCCGCCATCAGCCCCTTCAACGCCTTCCTGATCCTGCAGGGGGTCGAGACGCTGGCCCTGCGCATGGACCGCATCTGCGACAACGCGCTGAAGATCGCCCAATTCCTGCAGAAGCACCCCAAGGTGAGCTGGGTCAATTACGCCGGCCTGCCCGAGCACAAGGACCACGCGCTGGTCGGCAAGTACATGGGCGGCCGCGCCTCGGGCATTCTCAGCTTCGGCGTCAAGAACGGCAGTGTCGGCGGCGGCAAGTTCCAGGACGCCCTGCAGCTGGTCACCCGCCTGGTCAATATCGGCGACTGCAAGACCCTGGCCTGCCACCCGGCGTCCACCACGCACCGCCAGCTCAGCCCGGCCGAAATGGCCAAGGCCGGCGTGTCGGAAGACATGATCCGCCTGTCGGTCGGCATCGAGCACATCGACGACCTGATCGCCGACCTCGACCAGGCGCTCAACGCCGCCTGAGCGGCCGCGTCGCCCGAACCCGAAACCCGGCTGCGTGCCGGGTTTTTTCATGGCCGAAAAATGTCATCGTGCTATCCTGAAACAACATTCGCAACGCATCATCCGCCACCCAGGAAGGAGCGAGCATGCTGACCCCGACCCAGAAGCAGACGGCCCAGGCCATCGTCAATCTGTTCGAAACCGGCGCCATCCTTGGCGATTACGGCAGCGTCACGGTGATTGCCGGCGACACCGGCCACCTGACTTTCGGCCGCTCGCAGACGACGCTAGCCTCCGGCAACCTGCTCGAACTGCTGCAACGTTACTGCGCCAACGACGGCGCCCGCTTCGGCAACCGCCTGGCGCCCTGGCTCCCGCGTTTCGCGGCCATCGACTTCAGCCTCGATGGCGAGCTGCGCCTGCACAACCTGCTGCGCGCCACGGCCGACGACCGGGTGATGCGCGAAACCCAGGACATTTTCTTCGACGAGGTTTACTGGCAGACGGCCGCCCGTATTGCCGGCAACTTCGGCATCGCCTCGCCCCTCGGCCTGGCCGTGGTCTACGACAGCGTCGTGCACGGTTCGTGGAAGACCCTGCGCGAGCGGACCGTCGCCGCCTCGGGCAGCCCGGCCGAGATCGGCGAACGGCGGTGGATCGCCGCCTACGTCGCTACCCGGCACAGCTGGCTGGCCAGTCATCCGCGCCGCGACCTGCGCCTGACGGCCTACCGCATGGAGGCTTTCCGGCGCCTGATCGAGCAGGGCTACTGGGGGCTGGAATTGCCGCTGGTCGTCCGCGGCGCCGAGATCTCGCCGGCCACGCTGCGCGCCACGCCGCCCGGCTGCTACGACGGCCCGCAACCGGGCACGCGCAGCATCGCGCTGCAAAGCCCGCTGGCCCGCGGGCTGGATGTTCGCCTGCTGCAGCTCGGGCTGTCCGAGCAAGGCGTCGCCATCAAGGCCGACGGCATTTTCGGCCAGACCAGCGCCAACCTGCTGCGGCAGTACCAGGCTGCGGCCGGCCTGCCGGCGACCGGCGTCGCCGACCCGGCGCTGATCGCCCGGCTGGCCGATTAACCGCCAACGCTCAGCGTTCGGTCGGAACGCCGTCGTCCGGCAAGGGCGGCTGCGGCCGGCTGATCACGTAGAGGACGACGGCGCAGGCGCCGAGGAAGCCGACCGTGGCCAGGGCGCTGGGCACCCAGGTGTCGGCCAGGCCGCGTTCCAGCCACAGCCAGACGAAGAGGCCGAAGGCCGGCAAGGCCAGCATGGCGCAAAAGCCCGCCGTGACCAGCGCCACTTTCTGGCCGATATTGCGTTTCAGTTCGTTCACTGCACTTCCTCCACCATCAGCCAGATCGAGCGGTTGTCGCGAACATCGCCGGTCGACAGATTGAGTGCCCCACCCTGCTGGCCGCTGGCCTGGCGGCCGCTGCCGCCCAGTTCGATCCACTCGCCGAGGCGCCCGGAAACCGTGGTCGACAAACGCTGGCTGCTGATGTCGCCCCGCCCACCGGCGCCGACGCTGGCCGCCTGCTGCGAAATCTCGATGCTGACCCGTTCGCCGTTGACCCGCGGCACAGCGTAGAAGCCGGAGCCGACGTCGCGATAGACGAGGCCTTCGTTGATCACCGCCCCGCCCGGCCCGAGCAGCGTCTGGCGCATCGGTACGGCGAGCGAGCGGCCGACCTGGATGAAGGCCTGGCCGCCGTCGACCGTCTGCACCATCTGGCTGTTGTTTTCGCCGCGCGCGCTGCGCGTGTCCCAGACCTGGGCGTCGACCCGCGAGCGCCCGGTGCCGCCCAGCACGACCTGGCCGCCGGCCTGGGCGCCGCGCGTCGCCTGCTCGCTCTGGCGGTTATGGCTGATGCGGATGATCAGCCGACGGCTAGGCCGGTCGATGCTGGCCAGCACCCGCTTGATTTCGGCCCGGTTGGCCGACGAAGCCTTGAGGAACAACTGGTCGTTGGCCCCGGTCAGCGTGCCGCCCGGCTCGACCAGCGGCAGCAGCACGGGGAGCACGTCGTCGACGCTCTTGCTGCGTAGCGGAATGATCTCCAGCTGCTGGGCCAGGCAAAAGCTCATCCAGCAGGCGATTGCTGCGGTCAACGCGAATTTCAGGGCAAATTTCAAAAGCGTCTCCTTACCTCAGAGCCTGTGAATTATTTGGGCGTGCCCGAGCAACGTGTCCAGGCGAGCCCGATCAAGGCGCCAAGCACAGCCATAGCTCGGGCTATGGCGAGCATTGGCAACGCCGAGCGGGCTGGTCTGGGCGCCGGGAGCGGGTGTGAACAAATGGTTCACAGGCTCTCAGGCCGACGCGACGTGCGGCAGGGCCAGGTATTCCCGCGAGTGCATTTCGGTCAGCCGGCTCACCGTGCGGGCGAATTCGCCGGCCTGGGTGCCCTCGGTGTACAGCTCCTCGGCCGGGCAATCGGCGGTGGCGATTAGCTTGACCTTGTGGTCGTAGAAGACATCGACCAGCCAGGTGAAGCGCCGTGCTTCGGACGACTGGTGGCGGGTCATCCGGGGAATGTGCGAGAGCAGGACGGTGTGGTAGCTGCGGGCGATTTCCAGGTAGTCGTTCTGCGAGCGGGGGCCGCCGCACAGCGTCCGGAAATCGAACCAGATGACGCCGTGACCGCGGCGCAGGGTAGGCACCTGGCGGCCGAGAACCTCGATTTCACCGCCCTCCTCGCCGGCTTCGCCGCCGACCATGGCAAAGTAATCCTGCATCTTCCGCTCGGCGGCCTGGTCGGCCGGATAGTGGAAGATCTCGACCTGCTCCAGGGCCCGCAGGCGGTAATCGACGCCGGCTTCGACCTCGAAGACATCGAGATGCTTCTGCAACAGGGCGATGGTCGGCAGGAAACTCTCCCGATGGAGGCCGTTCGGGTACAACATGGCGGGCGGGTAGTTCGAGGTCATGACCAGGATCACGCCCTGGGCGAACAGCCCGTCGAGCAGGCGGCCGAGGATCATCGCGTCGGCGATGTCGGAGACATGGAACTCGTCGAAACAGAGCAGCCGCACGTCACGGGCGATCTGCCCGGCGATCTTCAGCATCGGGTCGGGCTCGCCCTTGTAGCGGTCGAGATCGTGGTGGATCTGCTGCATGAAGGCATGAAAATGGATGCGCTTCTTGCGGCGGTAGGGAACCGAGTCGTAGAAGCAATCCATCAGGAAACTCTTGCCGCGCCCCACTCCGCCCCAGAAATATACCCCCTTGGGCGGCTTGGGCGGCGACAGCAGCCGCTTGAAGGTGCGGCCACGATCCACCTTGAAGTAAAGCAGGCTGGTGTACAGGCTCTGCAAGGCGTTGGCCGCCGTCATCTGGGCGGCATCGGCGATATAGCCGCGCGCCGCGAGCAACGCCTGGTAGGCGTCCAGCATGCCGTTGGCGGACACCTTGAGTTTGTTGTGGGGCATCGTTCTGATTCAGCTCGTGGGGAGGGCATATTTTGCCACGGCCAAGAAAGAAAAAGGCGGGAGCGTCGCCGCACCCGCCTTGAAACGAAGGCGGTTCCGCCTTAGAAATTCAGCGTCCGCTTGTCGCAGGCCAGCGCGGCTTCATGCACCGTTTCCGACAGGGTCGGGTGGGCATGGCAGATGCGGGCCAGGTCTTCGGCCGCACCGCCGAACTCCATGGCGACGACGGCTTCGGCGATGATTTCCGAGGCATTGGCGCCGATGATGTGCACGCCGAGGATGCGATCGGTCTGCTTGCAGGCCAGCACCTTGACGAAGCCGGACGGATCGCCCATGCCGAGAGCCCGGCCGTTGGCCAGGAAGGGCACCTTGCCTGGCTTGTACTCGATGCCTTCGGCCTTGAGCGCCTGCTCGGTCTTGCCGACCCAGGCGATTTCCGGCGAGGTGTAGATGACCCAGGGAATGGTGTCGAAATTGCAGTGACCGGCCTGGCCGGCCATCAACTCGGCAACCATGACGCCTTCTTCATGCGCCTTGTGCGCCAGCATCGGGCCGCGCACGACGTCGCCGATGGCCCAGACGCCCGGCAGGTTGGTGGCGCAGTGGCCATCGACCTCGACAAAGCCGCGGGCGTCGAGCTTGAGGCCGACGCCTTCGGCATTCAGCCCGTCGGTATTGGGCACCCGGCCGATGGAGACGATCAGGCGATCGGCATCGAGCTTCTGTTCCTTGCCATCCTTGTCGGCGTAGGCGATCGAAACGCCCTTCTTGGTCGTCTTGATGTCGCCGATCTTGACGCCCATCTGGATGTTCAGGCCCTGCTTGGTGAACAGCTTGAGGGCTTCCTTGGCGACATCGACGTCAGCGGCGGCCAGGAAATCGGGCATGGCTTCGAGGACAGTGACCTCGGAGCCGACGCGACGCCACACGGAACCCATTTCCAGACCGATGACGCCGGCGCCGATGATGGCCAGCTTCTTCGGCACGGATTCCTGGTTCAGCGCACCTTCGTTATCCATGACGATTTTCTGGTCGACCGCCACATTGGGCAGGTGACGGGCCTTCGAGCCGGTGGCGACGATGACCTGCTTGGCCAGGACCTCTTCTTCGCCGACCTTGACCTTCCAGTAATCGCCTTCCTTGCCGACGAAGGAGCCGTGGCCGGGCAGGAAGCTGACCTTGTTCTTCTTGAGCAGCATCTTGATGCCGCCGGTCAGCTGGTTGACCACGCCATCCTTGCGTGCCTTCATGACCGGCACGTCGATGGTTGCCTTGCCGACCTTGATGCCCTGGGCTTCGAAACTGTGGTTGGCTTCCTCGAACAGGTGCGAGGTGTGCAGCAGCGCCTTGGACGGGATGCAGCCGACGTTCAGGCAGGTGCCGCCGAGGCGCGGTTCGCCCTTCGGATCGGCATAGGGATTGGATTCGGCACAGGCAGCGGTGAAGCCCAGTTGGGAGGCGCGAATGGCAGCGATATAACCGCCGGGGCCGCCGCCGATGACGAGCACGTCAAATTGCTTGGACATGTAGAACTCCGATTAGGATCGAGATATTAGGATCGAGGATCGAGCAAAGCCGAAAGCCTCGCTCGATCCTAGGCAACTAGGCAACTCGATCCCGGATCAGACGCCGAGCAGCAGGCGCGACGGATCTTCCAGCGCTTCCTTCATGGTCACCAGGCCGAGGACGGCTTCACGACCGTCGATGATGCGGTGGTCGTAGGACATGGCGAGGTAGTTCATCGGACGAACAACGACCTGGCCATTTTCGACCACGGCACGATCCTTGGTGGCATGGATGCCGAGGATGGCGGATTGCGGCGGGTTGATGATCGGAGTCGACATCATCGAGCCGAAGATGCCGCCGTTGGAGATGGAGAAGGTGCCGCCGGTCAGGTCCTCGATGGAGATCTTGCCATCCTTGGCCTTGGTACCGAAGTCGGCGATCTGCTTCTCGATCTCGGCGATGGTCAGCTGATCGGCGTTGCGGATGATCGGCACGACCAGGCCGCGCGGCGAACCAACGGCGATGCCGATGTCGATGAAGCCATGATAGACGATGTCATTGCCATCGACCGAGGCGTTGAGGATGGGGAACTTCTGCAGCGCGGCACAGGCAGCCTTGACGAAGAAGCCCATGAAGCCGAGGCGGACGCCATGGGCCTTCTCGAACTTCTCGCCGTACTGCTTGCGCAGGGCCATGACCGGCGCCATGTTCACCTCGTTGAAGGTGGTCAGGATGGCGTTGGTCTGTTGCGACTGCAGCAGACGCTCGGCGATGCGGGCGCGCAGGCGGGTCATCGGCACGCGCTGTTCGGTACGCTCGCCGAGGGCGACGTTGGTGGCCGGGGCCGAGATGGCAGCAGCCGGCTTGGCGGTCGGCGAAGCCGGGATGGCCTTGGGCGCGGCAGCCACGGCATCTTCCTTGGTGACGCGACCGCCACGGCCGGAGCCGGCGACGTCGGCCGCGGCAATACCCTTCTCGTCGAGGATCTTGCGGGCAGCCGGGCTAGCCGTACCGGCCGGGGCAGCGGCAGCGGCGGCCGGCGCAGCCGCCGGGGCAGCGGCCTTAGGCGCTTCGGCGGCCGGAGCGACAGCACTGGCAGTGGCGGCGGTATCGATCTTGGCGATCAACTCGCCGGAAACGACGGTTTCGCCGTCACCCTTGATGATCTCGACCAGCACACCGGCGCCAGGCGACGGAACTTCCAGGACGACCTTGTCGGTTTCGATGTCGATCAGGATTTCGTCGCGGGCAACGGCTTCGCCGATCTTCTTTTTCCAGGATGCGAGCGTGCCTTCGGCAACGGACTCGGAAAGCTGGGGAACTTGGACTTCGATAATGCTCATAGGGACTCCACTCTGCTTTAGTTATCAGTACTCGATCTTGCCCAATGCGGACTCGACAAGTGCCTTTTGTTGCTCGTTGTGCTTGGCCAGATACCCGACAGCCGGAGACGGCGAGGCCGGACGGGAAACCAGCAGTAGTTGACGCTTGACGCCAATGACGGAATCGATGTGATGCCGCGAAGCGATCCAGTACCAGGCGCCCTGATTGCGCGGCTCTTCCTGGCACCAGACGATCTCGGTCGCCTTGGGATACTTGGCCAGTTCCTTCTCGAGCGACACCTTCGGGAAGGGATACAACTGCTCGATGCGGACGATGGCGATATCGCTGATCTTCTTCTCGCGGCGGGCAGCGACCAGGTCGTAGTAGACCTTGCCGGAACAGAGGACGACACGCTTGACCTTCTTGTTGTCGAGCTCGTCGACTTCGCCGATGACGCGCTGGAACTCGCCGTTGGCCAGGTCTTCCAGCGGCGAAGCGGCATCCTTGTGGCGCAGCAGCGACTTGGGCGACATGACGATCAGCGGCTTGCGCTGCATGCGAACGGCCTGCCGGCGGAGCATGTGGAAGACCTGGGCGGCCGTGGTCGGCACGCAGACTTCCATGTTCATCTCGGCACACTGGTTCATGAAGCGCTCGAGGCGGGCCGATGAGTGTTCCGGACCCTGGCCTTCGTAGCCGTGCGGCAGCAGCATGACCAGACCGCAGGCGCGACCCCATTTGGCTTCGCCGGAGGCGATGAATTGGTCGATGACGACCTGGGCACCGTTGGCGAAGTCGCCGAACTGGCCTTCCCAGATGACCAGCTCGTACGGGTTGGCCGAGGCGTAGCCGTAGTCGAAGGCGAGAACGGCTTCTTCGGAAAGCACCGAGTCGTAGCACTGGAAGCCGGCCTGCTTTTCCTGCAGGTTCTTCAGCGGGTGGTAGGTGCCGATGTCCCAGCTGGTGCGGTTCTGGTCGTGGAAAGCGGCGTGGCGGTGGAAGAAGGTACCGCGACCGACGTCCTCACCCGAAATGCGCACGCCATAGCCCGAAACCAGCAGCGACGCATAGGCCAGGTTCTCGGCCATGCCCCAGTCGACCGGCAATTTGCCGTCGCCCATCGCAGCGCGGTCCTCGACGATTTTCTTGACCCGCGAGTGCAGCGTGAAGCCTTCCGGCAGCGTGGTCAGGCGCTCGGACAGACGCTTCAGTTCCTTCATCGGGACGGTAGTGTCGCAGGTCTCGATGTAGTTCTTGGTCAGATACGGCGTCCAGTCGATGGTGTTCGGATGCTTGTAGCCAGCCAGCACCGGGTTGTACAGCAGTTCGCCCTTGTCGAGGTGCGCCCGGTATTCGGCGATCATCGCATCGGGACCGTCCGCTGCCAGCACGCCTTCGGCGATCAGCTTGTCGCCGTAAACCTTGCGGGTACCCGGATGCTTGCTGATGATCTTGTACATCAGCGGCTGGGTGACCATCGGTTCGTCCTGCTCGTTGTGGCCGAGCTTGCGGAAACAGATGATGTCGATGACCACGTCCTTCTGGAACTGCTGGCGGTATTCGACGGCGAACTGGGTAACCAGCGCGACGGCTTCCGGATCGTCGCCATTGACGTGGAAGATCGGGGCATCGACCATCTTGAAGATGTCGGTGCAATAGTGGCCGGAGCGATAGTCGCGCGGGTCGGAGGTGGTGAAACCGACCTGGTTGTTGACGACGATGTGCAGGACGCCACCGACGCCGTAACCGCGGGTCTGCGCGAAGTTGAGCATTTCCTGGTTGACGCCCTGGCCGGCCACGGCCGCATCGCCGTGCACAAGAATGGGCATGACCTTGGTCTTGCTGCCTTCGCCGCGGCGAACCTGGCGGGCATAGACCGAACCGGCCACCACCGGATTGACGATTTCGAGGTGGGACGGGTTGAAGGCCAGGGTCAGGTGGCAGGCGCCGCCCGGCGTGGATACATCGGACGAGAAGCCCATGTGGTATTTGACGTCGCCGGCCGACAGATCGCTCTTCTTCTTGCCTTCGAATTCGGCGAAGAGCATCGACGGGGCCTTGCCCAGCGTATTGACCAGCACGTTCAGGCGGCCACGGTGGGCCATGCCGACGACCACTTCGTCAACGCCCAACTGGCCACCACTGCGAATGGCTTCGTCCATGGCGACGATCAGCGATTCACCGCCCTCGAGCGAGAAACGCTTCTGGCCAACGTACTTGGTGTGCAGGTAGCGTTCGAGGGTCTCGGCTGCGGTCAACCTCTCCAGGATGCGTTTTTTCTGATCGGCGCTGTAGCTCGGACGCGAACGGATGGTTTCGAGGCGCTCCTGTAGCCAGCGTTTCTCGTTGTAATCCGTCATGTACATGTACTCGACGCCGATCGTTCCGCAGTAGGTCTGCTTGAGCGTCTCGAGAATATCGCCGAACTTGGCCTCGGCCGGCAGGCCCTTCAAGGAACCGACACTGAACGACTGGTTGATGTCGGCCTCGGTAAAACCGTAGAACGACGGCTCGAGTTCGTCGATTTTCGGCCGGGGCAAACGCTTCAACGGGTCCAGGTCGGCCCAGCGGGTCCCGAGCGAACGATAGGCGGTAACCAGTTGGCCAACTGCCGACTGCTTGTGGTGCTCGCTGGATGATGTGGCGGGGCCAGCCTGACGGAAGCCACCGCTCTTGCCGAGTTCGGCAAACGCGGCGACGACCGGCGCATGGGCCACGTCACGGGCGACGTAACCCGGCATCTGAGCCAGACGATCGAAATAGTCGCGCCACTCTTCGGGCACAGAAGTCGGGTTGTCGAGATAGTTCTCGTACAGTTCTTCAACGAACGGCGCGTTGCCGCCAAAATACATGGTGCTGTCGAACAGATTATTCATCGTAGTCATAGGCGACCCCTTGAGGGTTATTGTCTTTTTTGCTGGCTGCGGGAAAAAAAAGAGCGGCCAAATGGCCGCCCAATTTCAAATTATCAACCACGTTGGGCGAGAGGGACCACGTCGCGCTTGGCGGCGCCCATGTAGAGCTGACGCGGACGACCGATCTTGTATTCCGGATCGGTGATCATTTCTTCCCACTGGGTCATCCAGCCGACCGTACGGGCCAGTGCGAAGATACAGGTGAACATGTCGGTCGGAATGCCGATGGCCTTCTGAACGATGCCGGAGTAGAAGTCGACGTTCGGGTAGAGCTTCTTCTCGACGAAGTACGGATCTTCCAGAGCGATCTTTTCCAGTTCCATGGCCAGCTTGAACAGGCGGTCGTTTTCCAGGCCGAGTTCGCCGAGAACGTCGTTGCAAACCTTGCGCATCAGCTTGGCACGCGGATCGAAGTTCTTGTAGACACGGTGACCGAAGCCCATCAGCTTGAACGAGTCGTTCTTGTCCTTGGCGCGCTTGATGTACTCGCCAACGCGCGACACGTCGCCGATTTCTTCCAGCATCTGCAGGCAGGCTTCGTTCGCACCGCCGTGTGCCGGGCCCCACAGGCAGGCGATACCAGCCGAGATGCAGGCGAACGGGTTGGCGCCCGACGAACCGGCCAGACGGACGGTCGAGGTCGAGGCATTCTGCTCATGATCGGCATGTAGCGTGAAGATGGTATCCAGTGCATTGACCAGAACCGGATTCGGCTTGTACTTCTCGCACGGCGTTCCGAAAATCATGTGCATGAAGTTGGCGGTGTAGTCCAGCTCGTTGTCCGGGTACATGAAGGGCAGACCCTTGTTGTACTTGTAGGCCATGGCGACGATGGTCGGCAACTTGGCGACGATCCGGTTGAAGCTGATGTTGCGATGCTCGGCATCGGAGTAATCCATCGCTTCATGGTAGAAGGCCGACAGCGCACCGACAACACCAACCATCACGGCCATCGGGTGGGCATCGCGACGGAAACCGTTGTAGAAACGGGTCAGTTGGTCATGAACCATCGTGTGGTTCTTGATGGTGGTCTCGAATTCCTTCTTCTGACCAGCATTGGGCAGTTCGCCGTTCTTCAGCAGATAGGCCACTTCGAGGAAGTTGCAATTGCTGGCCAACTGCTCGATCGGGTAACCACGGTACAGCAACTCGCCCTTGTCACCGTCGATGAAGGTGATGGTGGATTTGCAGCTGGCGGTGGA
The DNA here is from genome assembly GCA_009469585.1 of Dechloromonas sp. Dech2017. GTDB lineage: Bacteria > Pseudomonadota > Gammaproteobacteria > Burkholderiales > Rhodocyclaceae > Azonexus. Next base: position 8,317 of record SSXW01000013.1, on the reverse strand, counting down.
CAGAAAACCGGAGTCATAAGTAAACAAACCGGTTTTAGCACCCAGTGTGCGGATATCGACGCAATCGTTGCCATGCGTCGGGGACATGATCGAAAAATCGACAGGAGATTGTCCGTCGATCGTCAGAGTTGCCTTGCGTTCGGTCGTCATGATTTATTCCCTATACAGGTGTTGGTTATCACTGCACTGCCAAAAAATGGTGAACGCCCTAAGTTAGAACGTAAACCTTACTTAACTCTTACGAACTGCCGCCACAATGGGTGCAAACCGCGGATCGTCGCATTCGCTCTTTCCACTAAGCCAATACCAGAGCTCGTGATCCTCCATGTCGGCCATTTCCGCGAACAACAACTGCTCTTCGTCGTTCAGCTTATCGAACCCGTCATCAAGAAACCGCGTCAGCGTGATATCGAGTTCGAGAAGGGCCCGACGAATGCAGCGCCAGCGAAGGCGTTCGTAATCCGCCCTTTCCATCAGACGGCGCGCCGCACCATCATATCCTTGATCTTGCCGATGGCCTTGGTCGGGTTGAGCCCCTTCGGACAGACATCGACGCAGTTCATGATGCTATGGCAACGGAACAGGCGATACGGATCCTCGAGGTTGTCGAGACGCTCGTTGGTTGCCTGGTCGCGCGTGTCGGCGATGAAACGATAAGCCGCCAGCAGGCCGGCCGGGCCGACGAACTTGTCCGGATTCCACCAGAACGACGGGCAGGAGGTCGAGCAGCAGGCGCACAGGATGCACTCGTAGAGACCGTTCAGTTCCTCGCGGTCTTCCGGCGATTGCAGGCGCTCACGTTCCGGTGCCGGGTCGTTGTTGATCAGGTAAGGCTTGATCGAGTGGTATTGCTTGAAGAACTGCGTCATGTCCACGATCAGGTCGCGGATGACCGGCAGACCGGGCAAGGGACGCAGCACGATGGGCTGCTTGAGCTCATCGATATCGGTCAGGCAGGCCAGGCCGTTCTTGCCGTTGATGTTCATGGCGTCGGAACCGCAGACGCCTTCGCGGCAGGAACGACGGTAGGACAGCGTATCGTCCTTGGCCTTCAGCTTGGTCAGCGCGTCCAGCAACTTGCGATCGGTCGGCTCTAGTTCGACCGAGATGTCCTGCATGTACGGGGCATCATCCTTGTCCGGGTCGTAGCGATAGATGCTGAATTGAACCATCCGTTTGCTCATGTTCTTCTCCGATTAGTACGAGCGCGTCTTCAGCGCGATGGTTTCGACAGTCAGCGGCTGCATGTTGACCGGCTTGTAGCTGATCGTATTGTCCACCGGATTGAACAGCGTGTGCTTCAGCCACTCGGCGTCGTTGCGGCCGTTCGGGAATTCCGGGGTATCCGGCGCATCATCACGAACGTGGGCGCCACGCGACTCCTTGCGGGCCTCGGCGGACAGCATGGTGGCCTTGGCGACTTCGATCAGGTTTTCCATCTCGAGGGCTTCGGTCCGCGCCGTATTCCAGGCCATCGACTTGTCCTTGATCTCGAGTTGGCGGGCCGCCTTTTCAACGTCGAGGATCTTGTCGACGCCGCTCTTCAGTAGGTCGCCAAAACGGAACACACCGGCATGGTTCTGCATGGTGCGCTGCATGGCCAAGCGGGTTTCGTGCACGTTGGCGCCACCCTTGCGGTTGTCGAGCGCAGAAACACGGGACAGCGACTTTTCGGCTGCATCCTGCGGCAGTTCGCGATGCGCCTTGCCGGCCTTGAGATCCTCGACTGCGGAGTCACCGGCCGACTTGCCGAAGACCAGCAGGTCTAGCAGGGAGTTGGTACCGAGACGATTGGCACCATGCACCGAGGCGCAGGCACATTCTCCGGCAGCGTAGAAGCCGGGAACGATGGTATTGGGGTTGCCGTCCTGCGGCACGACGACACGACCGGAGTAATGCGTCGGGATACCACCCATCTGGTAGTGGCAGGTCGGCACGACCGGCAGCGGTTCCTTGATGCAATCGACACCAGCGAACTGCAGGCCGATTTCGCGGATACCGGGCAGGCGCTTCATGATGGTGTTCGGGTCGAGGTGGGTGATGTCGAGCAGGACGTAGTCCTTGTTGACGCCACAGCCGCGACCTTCGTTGATTTCGGTGGTCATGGCACGGGAAACCACGTCACGCGACGCCAGATCCTTGGCGTTCGGAGCGTAGCGCTCCATGAAGCGTTCCTTGCTGCTGTTACGCAGGATGCCGCCTTCGCCGCGCACGCCCTCGGTGATCAGCACACCGGCACCGGCCACGCCGGTCGGGTGGAATTGCCAGAACTCCATGTCTTCGAGGGGGATGCCGGCACGAGCCGCCATGCCCAGGCCGTCACCGGTGTTGATGAAGGCATTGGTCGAGGAGTAGAAGATACGGCCGGCACCGCCAGTCGCGAAGATGGTGGCGCGGGTGTGGAAGATGACGACCTGACCAGTTTCCATTTCCATCGCCGTCACACCGACGACATGACCTTCCGCATCGCGAATCAGATCAAGCGCCATCCATTCGACGAAGAACTGGGTGTTGGCCTTGACGTTGCGCTGGTACATGGCGTGCAGCATGGCATGACCGGTACGGTCAGCAGCGGCACAGGAACGGCGCACCGGCTTTTCGCCAAAGTTCGACATGTGGCCACCGAACGGACGCTGGTAGATCTTGCCATTGTCGGTACGGTCGAAGGGCATACCGTAGTGCTCGAGTTCGACCACACATTCGTTGGCCTTGCGCACCATGAATTCGATCGCGTCCTGGTCGCCGAGCCAGTCGGAACCCTTGACGGTGTCGTACATGTGCCAGTGCCAGTGATCCTCTTCGGAGTTGCCGAGCGAAGCGGCAACACCACCCTGGGCGGCAACGGTATGGGAACGGGTCGGGAAGACCTTGGACAGGACGGCCGTCTTCAGGCCAGCCTCGGACAACTGGATCGCGGAACGCAAACCGGCACCACCGGCACCGACGATCACCGCATCAAACTTCAGAACAGGAATACTCACGCTTACAGCCTCCAGAGAATCGCAGCAGCCCAGGCGGTATAGCCCACCAGAGCACAAATGGTCAGAACGTGCAGGGTCAGGCGGACACCCACCGGCTTCACGTAATCCATCCAGATGTCACGCACACCGATCCAGGCGTGGTAAAACAGGCTGACGAAAAAGAGGAAGGTCAGGAACTTGATGACGCCATTGGCGAACACCCCCTGCCAGGCTTCGAAGGTCGCCGGACGGACGACCAGCAAAACAGCGGCGATCAGGACGGAGTAGACCGCCATGACGACAGCGGTGGCGCGCTGGGCGATCCAGTCCTTGAGGCCATAGTGGGCCCCGACAACGATACGGTTGATCACAGCAGAACCCCCCACAGGATCAGGGTCAGCGGAATGCTGACAGCGAAGACAACGGCAGCGGACTGACGGGCGGCCTCCTTTTCGATGCCAACATGGATATCCAGCAACAGGAACCGGATGCCAGCACAGAAATGATGCACGAAAGCCCACAGCAGACCGGCCAGGATCACCTTGACCGGCAGCATGCCGGCGACCGACTTGAAGGTGGCGAAGCTTTCAGGGCTACCGAGACTGGCGCCGAAAAGCCAGAGAATCACCGGCAGACAGAGGAACAACCCGGCACCGCTGACGCGATGAAGAATCGAAACCTTGCCGGGCAACGGTAGCCTGATGGTGGTCAAGTCCAAGTTTTTTGGACGTTTCTTGATGGTCATTTCTGCCATGAACTTCATCCCTCGCGTAAAGGTGCGGTTTTCCGCTTGTACGTGGTTTGCAAAGAACCGTAATTATACATTCAAAATGTGCCCATACACGCCTCTGCGGGCGCTATAGGGGCTAACTCAAAAGCACGATTTGTCTCACCCCAATTCGTTCCGGTAATAATGGTGCCGGGTGCTGTACAAGCCCCGCCGCCACTCGACCGCCTTGTTTCCGTAAGTGTAGGCAGTACGCTCGACCAGCAGCAGCGGATCGCCGACCGCCACGCCGAGAAGGCCAGCACTTTGCTGGTCTGCCGCGACCGCCCGCAGACGCTCTTCGGCGCGAATCATGCGGACTCCGAAATCGGTTTCGAACAGACTGTAGAGCGACCTCTCACCGCCACGCAAGGCCTCCAGGGTGAGGCCGGCAAAAGCATCGCCGACGAGATGGATCTGATCGAAAACCACCGGCTCGCCGTTGAAGCGCAACACGCGCTTGACTTGAATGACGCTGTCTCCGAGACGCAACCCAAGCGCCTCGGCAACATCGCGGTCGGCCTTGACGGGCTCGCAATAGAAAGGTTCACTGACAGCCTGGGTCGCCCCACCGCCATCCGACACCAGGCGCAGGAAGCGGTAAAAAGAGCGTGGGTCGTTGTGGGTCGCGACAAAGGTTCCCTTGCCCTGCCTGCGCACCAGCATATTCTCGGCAGCCAGTTCGTCGATGGCTTTGCGAACGGTGCCCTGGCTGACATTGAAACGCTGCGCCAGCTCGCCTTCGCTGGGAATTGCGGCACCCGGACCCCACTCTCCCTCCTCCAGGCTACGAATCAGAAAATCCTTGATCTGACGGTAGAGAGGGCTGAAGGTCGGCGAAGACATTCTCGGGGCAGCACGGGGGACGGCGCGGGTCATGAGGCCAAATTTCAGCACATTTCCGATAGACCGTCCACGAAAAGTTGTCTTATATAAGACTCCGTGAAACCAGCCCACTATCGACGCGGCGATCCACCGGCTAACTCCCTGAAAAATCGAGGGGCCAAAAAAAGACCCGCACTATCAGCAGGTCTTGAGAAGTTTGCCCCTCTATCACTTTTCCGCTCACTACATATAATACTCCGGCGTCATGACCAGCGAGATTTGCTGAGCGTACGGTTGCCGTCCTCCAACGATTTGAATCGCTGCGACTATCGGCGTTCGGTCGGGCATCTCAATTACAATTTCGCCAAGGGGGCTCAAAATGCCGTACACAGTCGAGGGGTCGTTCGACGCGTTCTATGAAAACATAAACCTCGGCGGCGATCACCGAGAGACCGCAAACAAGCGTCGCGACGACATCGTCAACACGCTTGGCAAGACCTTTTCGATCGTCGAAGCATTCAGCTCCGGCTCGATTCCGAAGTACACCGCCCTCAAGAATCACGCTGATCTGGACGTGATAGTTGCACTGCATCACGGCAAGCACATCGACGGGAAGACGCCAACGCAAATCCTGCAGTCAGTACGAGATGCGCTGGCTGAATGGAGAACGGGCGCACGAAAGAATGGGCAGGCGGTAACGCTCTACTACAAGACTTGGCCAAATGTCGATATCGTTCCCGTAAGTCGCGTCGTGAACGAAGATGGCAGCGTCTCGTACTACAACGTGCCAGACTCCAACACAGACACCTGGATTCCCTCTCGACCGAAGACCCACGCCACGAACATTGACAAGAAGTCGTCTGACTGTGGGTACAACTTCAGGCGAATCATCAAGATGATCAAGCACTGGAATAGGATTCACAGCGATTACTTGCGGAGCTACCACATCGAAGTACTTGCACTGAAGGTCTTCGATTACAACTTGAACGACACACCTTGGAGCGTCTTTCAGTTCTTCGATAAAGCTCGACCATTGCTCGCCGGCAGCTTGTGGTACGAACTCGGATTCGTCGACAACTACTTGTCGTGGTCGGATCGCGAAGAGGCACTCAAGAGGTTCGACACGGCTATCGACAAGAGTCGATCAGCATGGCACAAGACCTACGACAAGAACGATGACCACAAGGGCGCCATCGAGATTTGGAAGCAGATGTTTGGCGACAAATTTCCTGCGTACGGTTGACCGCATGTCTCGCTCAGATCCGATCCGCACTAACTATTTCGACGCCATACAGAAGGCAGAGAAGGTGACCGACTGGCTGTTCTACCTGAACGCGCTGCTGTCGTTCTGCACGCTGCTGGTCGAGCAGAAGACTAACCGCGATGCGTATGACGCAATACTAATCCTGTTCAGCATTTCGGTCGTCGCAATGTTCGCGATCAACATGATGCTGCGCCTATATCTGACGCCAAGGGCAGAAGACAAGCGACGCCAAGACTTCTTCAGCAGCGCGTGCAATGTCAATCTGACCCACCAGCAGACCGACGGCTACTACAACAACGACTTCAAGGATCCGATCAAGCGGATGGCCGCGCAGGTGCTGGAGAACAGTTTTTTCAGCAAAGAAATCGTGCTTCGAATGGCTCGCTGCGAACGTGTCAAGTTAGCCGTTTACGCGCTGATCTGGCTTCTGCTTTTGCTCAACCGGCGCTCTGACCTTGGCTGGCTCGTCGCAGCATCGCAAGCGATTTTCAGCGAGCAGATTCTATCCAAGTTGTTTCGTCTAGAGTGGCTCCGCATTCGGATAGAGAAGACGTTCGACGACGTTTTCCGACTGTTTCAAACCAAGCCCTCCGTCGCGCAGTTCAACGCACACGCTCTGGAAGCTTTTTCGATGTACGAGACGGCCAAGGCGAGCGCAGGAATCACGCTGTCGTCACGCATCTTTGACGACCTGAATTCAACCTTGTCGATGGAGTGGGACAAAGTCAAGGCAACCTTGAAGATCTGACAACAGCAGGCGGGTCCCATTTCGGCGAAGATTTCTTCGGGTTTGTCGCCCTGGTTTGAACAACGGCCATAGAGCGACAAAGTTGAGGCCTTTGATGTCGCCGATGGTTCCAAAGTATCTTTTAACAAAGACAAGAAGCGGCCGATCGACACTCGTAAATTCCCAACGGCCGCACCACCAAGATCACTTATCAAGCAGCGCAACGGCCCGCTTTGATGATTCCGCCGGCGACAAGCTGGCGTAGTAATTCTGGGTGGTAGCGACAGAAGCATGACCAAGAATGACGCTTACATCGCTGATCGACAGACCGCCACGGACCAGTTTTGACGCCAGCGTTTTTCTCATCGTATGGAACGTACAGTCCTTGATGCCAGCGCGACGGGCAGCTGCCGCAAATCCGCAGATCGCATAGTTCCGGTGTCCGCCCTTCTTATTAGTGAAGATGAACTGTTCGCTGTCCTTTTTCTGACTCCGGCGGGACAGGACGTCATACAGGCGCTCTGTCATATATAAAGTAGACTCGTTGTTCACCTTCCCCCGATACAGGCGAATGGTCCGTTCCTTGAGATCGATCCGTGACCACTCCAAGGAAGCAATTTCCTCATGACGAGCACCGGTATCCAGCAAGGCAATCACGAAGTCGAAGGCGTCCTGTCGGATCCTGCGAGTCTCTGAAGATTGCGTCTCGACCGGTGAGAATCCGTGCATCGGTTTGTTCGGATCGAGTTCGGCGAGCAGTCTCCCCTCCTCTTCCGCCGTCAGATAGCGAACTGGCTTCTTGCCCTGCTTGATCTTCTGGTCCTTCTTGAACGCCTTGATGTCGATATCAGGGACACGGTAGCCCAGTTGTTTCGCTGTGGTAATCAGACCATTGAAGAAGACCAGTTCGTGGAGGAAGGTCGCCGTCGCAATTCCTTCTGACTTACGCGCCATCATCAGGCGGAACAGGTCTTTGCTGGTCAGTTGATGGAAGGGCGTTGACGGTTCGAATCCAAACACCTCGACCGTTTCCTTGGTGATGTTGTTCTTCTTGAACCCGAGTAACTTATAGGAATGACACAGCATCTGCGCCCTGCTCCTGCTTTCTGTTCGGGTGGACAGATGGATGTCGATGATCTCTTTGAGCGTGATCGCTTCCTTGGTGTCGAAATGAATCCCCTCGATCATCTGCTTCCGGGTTTCATTCTCGATCTTCTGGGCCAGTACCTTGTTGGCGGTCTTGGTTGAACGGAAGACGGTCTTTCCATTGACCATGAAACTCATGTACCAGTACGGGCTGTTGGCGTGTCTGACTAAACTCATATGATTCTCCTGATGGTTATTTGTTATGTGCTACGAAACTATTTATTGCTCCAGATCAGGGTCATCACCAATCGGATTTAGGGCAACAAGTCAGGCAGCAGGGATCAGGAAAATCAATATATTAAAAAGTTATAGAGCGTTGTCTTTTGCATAAAAAATAGTCTAGAAAAGATACGCACAGACCCAAACTCGACTCATAAATAGAAGGAAGAGAAACAAACTCATCAAATAGAAACGCCCTCCGTCATACCCTTCTGACGGAACGAGAGTCGGACACTCCCAGCAACATGGACCCTACGACTTAAAACATGAGCCAACTTGGGAGGGTAATCCCCCCGGAAATTAGCGGCGGTTAAAAGTAGAATTTTCTCCAAAGCAGCCCGAGGAACTTTTACATGAAGACGTCACGCTTTTCCGATAGCCAGATCATTGCCGTACTCAAGCAAGCCGAG
>SSXW01000139.1 GCA_009469585.1 Dechloromonas sp. Dech2017 | reverse complement strand
AGGCTCAGGAACGCTTCCTAGCTGTATTCTATTCTCAGCATTCTCAATCGGCTGTGCTTCCTCTTCCTTCACTTTTTCAAAATCAGCCTCAGTTGCAAGACCGTTATTAATCAACGTCAATTTTCCATAGTTATAGAAATTCTGGATTCCATTGTAGTATTTTGGTGACTGACATTTGCATCCTTGTGCAGACTCGTGTGTGTTATATATGTCATTGTACATTTCGACTAATCTATTGAAATCAAAATTTCTTTTATTACTACCAATCTCATCTAGATATTGTTTTGCTAATTTAACTTTTAAAAGGCTATAGCCATTCTTTGATGCTATACTAATATTTCTTTTTTCCATCATTTAATATTTTTTATAAAGATAATTTATTTTTTATATGACCTTATTACACTATATGTTAATGCTGATGCTGTAATCAAACCCCATATAAAGAACATTGGATTCCATATATAAGCAAGGAATATATTCGGTATGAGATTTGTCCAAAACTGCATACACTTGGTACAGTTAAACGGCTCTATGTTGAATGCATCAATCTGCAACAATGTGAACTTTGGATTATACATCAACATATATGCTATTGGTATTGATATAAACATCAACACTAATAATGCAATAAACTCCCATAGACTTGGTATCAGTAATGTTAACATACTCATTCCTTCTTATTTCTGTTTTTATACTTATTTAACTCTTTAAAGAATTTCTTCTTTACTATACTCTCAAACACAGTACTGAATACTACTCCTAGTAAACTAAATACAATCATTATTACAATTGATGATAAGATTAATCCTATTCCAAATAAAAATCCATTCCAAATCATTTTAATATTTTCTTTTTATATTCATTTATTTCTTCGTCATTTTTTACAAAAAGTTTTATTTTCTGAATTATTGATGCAATCTCTTGAAACTTCCTCTCAGTTATCTTTGCCATCTTCTGGTAAGATATTCCAGCCTTCTCGCTCTTCAATCTGTAATATATTAAAAATATATCTGTCTCTGCTGGTGTGAATACCTCATTCAATCTTTTAGATAAGAACTTGAACAACTCATTTATCTTATCATTCATATCTTCTTTATCTTTCCATTCATTGTCATCAACACATAAAACATTCAATAATCTCTGGGCATCCATCGTTAATTCACCGCCATTCTTAGACTCATAGCCATGTGATAGCCTCCATATAAACTCATTGTCACTGTTCTGTTTTCTCTTCTTGTCCTTGTTATCCTCATTGATGTATTGGAATTTGCTAGCAATAAAGAAA
>SSXW01000138.1 GCA_009469585.1 Dechloromonas sp. Dech2017 | reverse complement strand
CTTGAATCTTTCGATTCAATGGAGCCTAGCGGGATCGAACCGCTGACCTCCTGCGTGCAAAGCAGGCGCTCTCCCAGCTGAGCTAAGGCCCCACAAGACCTCTCAAAACTAAATAAGAAACTCAAGTACATTCCGTTTTTCCTTAGAAAGGAGGTGATCCAGCCGCACCTTCCGATACGGCTACCTTGTTACGACTTCACCCCAATCATCTATCCCACCTTAGGCGGCTGGCTCCTAAAAGGTTACCTCACCGACTTCGGGTGTTACAAACTCTCGTGGTGTGACGGGCGGTGTGTACAAGGCCCGGGAACGTATTCACCGCGGCGTGCTGATCCGCGATTACTAGCGATTCCGACTTCATGTAGGCGAGTTGCAGCCTACAATCCGAACTGAGATTGGCTTTAAGAGATTAGCTTGCCGTCACCGACTCGCAACTCGTTGTACCAACCATTGTAGCACGTGTGTAGCCCAGGACATAAGGGGCATGATGATTTGACGTCGTCCCCACCTTCCTCCGTTTTGTCAACGGCAGTCTCGCTAGAGTGCCCAACTGAATGATGGCAACTAACAATAAGGGTTGCGCTCGTTGCGGGACTTAACCCAACATCTCACGACACGAGCTGACGACAACCATGCACCACCTGTCTCTACTTTCCCCGAAGGGCACCTAACATATCTCTATCTCGTTAGTGGGATGTCAAGTCCTGGTAAGGTTCTTCGCGTTGCGTCGAATTAAACCACATAATCCACTGCTTGTGCGGGCCCCCGTCAATTCCTTTGAGTTTCAACCTTGCGATCGTACTCCCCAGGTGGAATACTTATTGTGTTAACTGCGGCACGGAGGGGGTCAGTCCTCCCACACCTAGTACTCATCGTTTACAGCGTGGACTACCAGGGTATCTAATCCTGTTTGCTCCCCACGCTTTCGCGCCTCACCGTCAGTTGTCGTCCAGTAACCCGCCTTCGCCACTGGTGTTCTTCCTAATATCTACGCATTTCACCGCTACACTAGGAATTCCGCTTGCCTCTCCGATACTCAAGGGATACAGTTTTGAGAGCAGTTCATGGGTTGAGCCCATGGATTTCACTTCCAACTTGCATCTCCGCCTACACGCCCTTTACACCCAGTAAATCCGGACAACGCTTGCAACCTACGTATTACCGCGGCTGCTGGCACGTAGTTAGCCGTGGCTTATTCAAGAGGTACCGTCTTCTGCTCTTCCCTCTTAAAAGAAGTTTACAACCCGAAAGCCTTCTTCCTTCACGCGGCGTTGCTGGGTCAGACTTGCG
>SSXW01000137.1 GCA_009469585.1 Dechloromonas sp. Dech2017 | reverse complement strand
TAAGCCGAAGCAATCGTTATTAAAAAGGATAAATTAAAAACAATGAGAAATCCCGACTGACGCGAATTCAACAAGCAAGTGCAAAATTACGAAATGTTTTTGTAAAAGCACTCCTTTGGTGTTGAGAAATTCAATTTCTTTCTTGGTCTCTCATTAATTTTTGCCGTAAACTTTGTTATTTTCTGCTGACTGAAGTTTGAAAACGCAGCAGACTTAGGAATGTACTGCCTAACGAGTCCGTTTGCATTCTCAATAGCACCCTTTTGCCATGAGGAATATGGATCAGCAAAATACACTGGTACACCAAGAGATTTACTGATTATCTCATGTGCCGCAAATTCCACCCCATTGTCTGTTGTTATGGTCTTTATTTTTCCCTTGAATGGCATAAGTAGCTGCTTTACAGTCTCTGCCAATTTCTTAGCATTCTTTCCGTGCTTCAACTTTCTCATAAACAACATATTTGTTTGCTTTTCAACCAATGTGACAATTGCTCCACAATTACCCTTTCCAACGATTGTATCCATCTCAAAATCACCAAATCGCACTCCATCAACCTCTTTGGGTCTTTCACTGATACTCACACGATTAGGTATGACAATACGTTTGCCACCTACAGGTCTTGCACGATGCTTCAATCTGTGACGGCAATTTTTATATAAAGAGCCTCCCTCTTTTTTGTCTTTCCTGATGATGCGATAGATACTCTCCGTAGAGATGCGCTTGCCTTCTTTGGCAAGGTAGCCAGATATCTGTTCTGGGGACCATTGCTTCTCTTTTAGTAGGCGCAAAGCCTCTTCCCTTACTTCTTGGGAGATGCGACGATTGCCTGGAGTTCTGCGCTTTTTGCGGCGGGCATTGGCTTCTGCTGTTTCCCAGTTGTAATGGTTACGACTACCACTATTTCGCTTTAATTCGCGATAAATGGTGGATAAATCTACATTTATTGCCTTGGCAATATCTTTTTTACTCATTTTCTTTTGGAGTAACACATTTATTGTGTACCTTTGCTCCGAAATAATTTGTTTGTACATAGCAATGCAAATATAATTATTTCTGGGGAGACAGCGGTCTCCCCGTTTTATTTTATTGCATTGCTCATTGAATTTCTTGACATAGCTCAATACATGGGGGCTACTCGCCCCCAAACCCCTCGGTGTTTTCAGGTATAGATTATTAAGCCTGAAACCCCCTCAGATTTTTGCACTTCTATTGAGAACTTGCCGGGGCAGTATCAGTTTTGGAAACGGACATTAAAGGGGTAGGGCTCCTCATTTCATAAGAGAAAAGA
>SSXW01000136.1 GCA_009469585.1 Dechloromonas sp. Dech2017 | reverse complement strand
TATTAAAATTACACTTTAAACGTCCTAATGACCTCTAAGTTTGCAGAAGAATGCGACGCAGTCGCATAAACTCCAAAATAATCAAGGTAAAACTATGATTGCTAAAGACAGTTTCGTACCTTTGTTGTAAAAAGGTAGAATCGGTCTGTCGAAGAGGTAAACCAGCTAATGACCCAGCCGTAAAGCTATAAATCGTTTAGGTCCTCATCGACATAGTTGCAAAGACCAGATAGAAAGTTATCGGCTCTGAGCCTTGTTAGAGTGTTAGTCCATACAACTATTGACCAATTCTACACAATAAAACTCGTACAAAGTTATGAAGAATTTATTTATCGGAGTTGATTTTTCGAAAGAAAAAGTTGATGTGGCTATCCTTTTTGCAGACGGACTGGCAGAAACCGCTGCTAGAGTGTTCAACGAGTTCAAGACAACCGTGTCTGGCTATAGGCAGTTGGTCAAGTGGGTTGAGCAGAATTCCTGCGGTATCGACTCGTCCTTGTGGCTCTTCTGTGGCGAGAACACGGGCGACTACAGCAAGGGACTGTGCAACTTCCTCTACGGTAAAGGCTACGACATGTGGCTTGAGAACGCAAAGAGCATCAAAGACGCATCTGGTCTTAGACGATTGAAGTCTGACCGTGCTGACGCCTCGATGATTGCAGAATACGCCATGAGGAATTACGATAAAGCCGTTATGTACGAGCCTCTTAGCGAGTCGCTTACACAACTGCGTGAGCTGTTCCTATACCGTCAGATGATCGTAAGACACAGATGCAGTTTCCAGGTGCGTAGAGGCGAAAAGCGACTCACTATGGAGAAGTCGCCAGTCAAGACAATGATTTCGCAGAGCGGACGGCACATCGTCTCTGAACTCAATAAGGAGATAGAGAAGATAGATAAGCGCATTGCCGATCTCATCAAGTCGGACGAGGAACTCACCGAGGTGTTCACCATCGTGACCTCGGTGCCTGGCATAGGAACGCAGAACGCTGTGTGCCTGATGGTGTACACCGACAACTTCCGGCGTTTCAACTACGACTCACGCAAGATTGCCTGCTATTACGGCCTAGCTCCATTTGGCAAAGATTCGGGAACCAGTGTGCATTCCGATCCGCATGTACATTATATGGCTAACCGCCAGATAAAGGCCATGCTGACGCAAGCGGCACTAGCTGCCGTCAACTTCAATCCCATTATGGCGAGGTACTACATGCGCCTCGTAGAACGAGGAAAGAAGAAGCAGGTTGCACTGAACAATGTCAAGAACAAACTTGTACATTTGGTCACAGCCATGGTCAGA
>SSXW01000135.1 GCA_009469585.1 Dechloromonas sp. Dech2017 | reverse complement strand
ATCAGCTAAGCACTTCCATGCCGTCTCGTAATCAGCCAAAGAGGGTACCTCATGTACCTCAGTTCGGGATAACGAGCTCTATCTAAAGGCTTTATAATGTTTTTATATAAGGGACACAGAGGCTTGGCAACCATCTATATATCTTGGATGGTTGCTGAGACAAAATCCTCCTGTAAAATATGCAATGTTAGAAAAGACTCAGCTGTTTCGTATCTTCGATAACGTATCCAGTAAGTGCCTTGGGCTTGTTGTCAAAGAAACAGTATGCCCCTAATGCAGAAATAATATTTATGATGAAATTCGAAACAGACCTGTGACGTGAATGTACTATCTGAGCCGTATTTTTCAACAGGTCATTAATCGTTTCAATGATGTATCTTTTGCGTAGCATCATCTTGTCATAGAACGGCATTAGTTTGTTCTTCATGTTCACTCTCAGTCCTGTAACCAACTGGATGCCTTCCTCAAAAAGCGAATCGAAGAGTTTTTGCGAGATATAGCCTTTATCTGCAAACAGCTTGCCATACAGACGTTTAGCCAATACATCGAATACCGCTGGATCTTTGTCGCTAACGTTTGCACCAGTGAGAACAAAAGCAATTATCTCACCTCTATCATTACAAGCCAGATGTAGCTTGAACCCATGACACCATCCCATTGTTCCCTTTCCGTCTGTGGCAATGCCTTTGAACACTTTGTTGGCATAACGCCTGAGATTGTGGCATATTGGTATCATGGTTGAATCAACAAAGGTTATACCTGTACATCTGCCAAAAGCACGGAGATTCAGGAAGAACATGAGAGGGAAGAATACGCGACTTTCAAGTTCTACAAAACGGTTATAAGACACTGCATTTGGAAAATATGACTTCAATGTTCCTCTAATAAAGAATAGGTAATAATGCTTGAAGTTTCGGAATGAGCCGAAATGGAAATACAGCAAAATCGTCATGATTTCACTATCAGATAAAGAGGCTTTACGTCGTCTGCGCTTTACTCCATCTTCACTCAAAAGCAATTTTCCTGCATTTTCAGCATCAAAAACTTTGTAAAATTCATCAATAATACAAAATAATTCTGTAACTTTGTCCTTGGTAATCTCCATAATGATATCTTTTTATGTTTGTAACTAATTGGATTTCAACTACAAAGATACAAAAAATATCGGAGATTACCAACTTTTTTAGGCACTATTTCTTATCCCGAACTGAGGTAATTATAGATGTATTATCCAAATTTTTAATATTTATATATCCATACTGGTATGCCCTTTTCCTTGGCAATTTCTATCATGTGCTTGGTTCCATGTGACTT
>SSXW01000134.1 GCA_009469585.1 Dechloromonas sp. Dech2017 | reverse complement strand
TGTTCAGACCTTAACAAAGAAGAACAAATAGAGGCGTGTATCTGTATACTGTTAACGTTTGATGAATTGAACATCAAGAATATCAATCTTACGGAAACCTTGGATGTTTCTCCAAAAGGCGAAATCAAGCCGAAGAAAGAGAATATTTTCCATGACCATCGAAATTCCGACAATCAGGAAACTCCGGAAGTTGGCGATTATGGAGTCAATGTTTATTTGAAAGATTGTCCGTTCTTTCTCAGCAAAGGTCAAGTTGAATTCTTCAAGATGATACAAGACGCAAAAGAGAGGAATACAATCAAAGACCCTGACAAGTTCATCGAAGTCGCAAAAAAGAACGAATCCGTAAAACCCAAATCAAGTGAACTGCGAAGTCTCAATGAATCTTACGAAGAACTCAATGATTATGGGATGATTGAATATTCTTGGGATTTTGACGAAGATGAATATCACGAATATCTTGAGGAGAACTCTTTGGAAGATTCTGCCGAAACTCTTGAGGAATACATTCAGGATAATGTAAGATTCGAGGTGGAGTTCTTTGACAACGAGACTTTTCATCATGTAAAATGGGAGGACTATTATTATGATGATTTGGAAGATGCTTTCGATGAAAAAGTTGCGAGAATCATCATCAATGATTGCAAGAAATCAGGTAAAGGCGAATTGGAAATTTCTTGTCTGTATGATGACGAAGAACTTGATTTGAACGACAACGAGCAAGTCAACGACCGTGCGATGAAAGTACTTTCATACGGAAAGTTCTATGAAGGTTGCCGAGGTTTCATACTGACTAACGGAGTGGTTGTCTATACACCGACCGAACATAACCAATGTACGGCAATAAATGGAGTCAAGGGAACGTTTGATTTCATAAGAATGGGAAATATCCGTGTTCTTGACCACAGCATCGACATCGGAAAGTATCCGACAGAGGCGCAGTTCAGAGTCTTGCAGAAAGTTATAAGGACTTATTCTCCGTTGTATATGGACATCATTTCAGAAGGAACGGAAATCTCAAAGACATACGAAAGACCTAATTATGAGATGGTCGTAAGGGATATCAAAAAAGCTTTCGGAGTAAAGGAATCGTTCACACACAAGACCGCAAAGAAGAACAGAAAAGATGTATTGTCTGGTGCGGATAATACGATATTCAACATCAAGAATCTTATCGTGGATGCGTTGAATGACGGAAGACTGAAAAATGTGGAAGATTATGGAGACGGTTATTGGTACATCTATTATAAAGATGTGTGTGCGGTTCCTTTCATAACTTCCGAGGAATACAATTTCCCTTCAACTGATGGTCATATCAGG
>SSXW01000133.1 GCA_009469585.1 Dechloromonas sp. Dech2017 | reverse complement strand
CAAAATTCAATTTGTTTTGCATATTGTGATTGCCGTCTTTTAGCCAATTCTATCATTTTTTTGCTGTAATCAAAAGCGACAACCGAAGCGCCTCTTTGTGCAAGATACGAAGAATAATTTCCATTGCCACACGCAATATCCAAAATGTAATCCGCAGGATTAGGAGATAGAAGTTCCGTTACTTTGGGACGCACTACCTCTCTGTGAAATTCATTAGATTCGTCACCCATTGCATTATCCCAAAATTGTGCGTTCTCCTCCCAGATTTTTTTACTTTCCTCTGTTCCCATGTTCTCTCCCACTCCCCAAATTTGCTTTTTTGCTTCCATTAAATCTTCCTTACTATATTCCATTGTTACCCTCCATAACTTCTGATTGTTGCCGTCTTGACGATTATGTATCTTTACATTACCTTCTGAAACATATGGCGCACCTTGTCCAGGCGGCTGTTTGGACGGCGGGGCTGGATGACCGGCTGGCCGACAGCGGCCTGATACCCTTTCAGCTCTGTAAGGCATACGCTCTGCCCGTTGGTGTAAAAGGCCAGATCAGTACGGTATGCCTGTATACAGCGGGCGGGAATCTCGCCAGTAAAGACAACTTCATCCTTTTTTACCTGGGCCGTTTCGATGGTGGCACAGTATTTCGGTGCATCATGATAAGCCCTGGAAAGGTATTCCTGGGGCGCATAGAGGGTGAAGGAGAGATAAGGTTCCAGCAGCTGCGTCCCCGATTCCTTCAATGCCTGTTCCAATACAATCGGGGCCAATGAGCGGAAGTCCGCCGGCGTGCTGACCGGACTGTAATAAAGCCCGTATTCAAAGCAAATCTTACAGTCCGTTACGTTCCAGCCGAACAAGCCCTGCTCCAGCCCGTAACGGATACCATCCCTGACAGCGTTTTGAAAACTCTGGTTCAAGTATCCCAGGGAAACCCGGCTCTCGTATTGTACACCGGAGCCAAGCGGGAGTGGTGTAACAGACAGTCCGATAGATGCCCAAAACGGGTTGGGCGGCACCTCGATATGGATGGTGTGGCTGGCTGCTTTGAGCGGCCGCTCCATATAAATGACGGTGGGTTCCTTTACCACTGTTTCAATCTTGTATTTTTCCGACAGCAAAGCGGAAACAACCTCCAACTGCACCCGGCCCAAAAAAGAAAGAATGATCTCATGGGTGATGGAATCCACCTCGCAGCGCAAAAGCGGGTCAGTATCCGCAAGTTGCGTAAGAGCGTCCAGCAGCCGTTCTCTTTGCGCTGCCGTTTTCGGCGCAATCGTCGTCCGCAGCATGGGGAGGGGGTCCTCACGCCACCTTTTACGAG
>SSXW01000132.1 GCA_009469585.1 Dechloromonas sp. Dech2017 | reverse complement strand
TGACCGGTCCTGAAATAGGTTGACACCTATTTTGACGGATTGACCAGTTCAATTGCTGGCCGACAAAGACACCCGATGAACCTCATCGGGCGTTTTCAATTGTAGCGACAGATGCGGTCGCTCCGTGTTGTAGATAGCAACGGACTGACTGACCATGCGCCGCGCCTGGTGGAGGTTGTCGGGTCGTTGGAGCAATAACTCGTTCTTGAGAATGCCATTGACCCGCTCCGCCAATGCATTCTGATAACAGTCGTAGCCGTCAGTCATCGAGCAGATCAGGCCGTGTTTCCGGTGAATGGCTTGGTACTCATGCGAGCAGTACTGGATTCCACGATCCGAATGATGGATCAGCGGCTTGCTTCCCCGACGCCCTTTAAGCGCCATCGCCAACGCCTGGCTGACTTCTGCCGTGTGCAGGCTGTCATGGACGTGGTAGCCCACAATCTTGCGCGAATAGGCGTCGGTGACCAGGCTCAGGTAGGCGCAACGTTCCCGGGTAGGCAGATAGGTGATGTCTGCGACCCACACCTGTTCGCTGGCCTCGGCCCGGACCTGTTCCGGCCCGACCTTGAGCAAGTTGGGATGGCGCCGGAAGCGATGATGACTGTCGGTCGTCTTGTGATAGGCCCGCCGGGTCGGTACCAGCAGGCGATTCCAGCGCAAGAGATCGAACAGGGCATCGCGCCCAAGGCTCAGGCCTTCGGCGGCCAGCGTCGGGGAAATCAGGTGATGCAGCTTGCGCCTGCCCAGCCGGGGTTGGCGTAGGCGCTTCTCCTGCACCAGGGCTACAACCCGTTCGTGCTTGGCGTCATCGAGCGCCCGACGGCGTTGCCACTGGTAATGCGCCTGCCGACTGATGCCCATGTGGCGACAAGCCCGCGACACATTCAGCCCTTCGATGGACTTTTGCGCGAGGACTTGCCCACAGGCTTTTTTACGACGCGGACTCCGTAATCCTTCTTCAGCACGTCGATGACGGCTTCGAAGAATTGGGATTTCTCCCGCGCTTCCTTGAGCAGCGCTTCCAGTTCCTTGATCCGTTGTTCCGGTGTCTGGCCTGCTCGGCTCGTTGATTGGCTTGGGTCACTCATGCGGCCATAGTGTGCCATCGGCCCCCAGTTCTGGCGACCGTGCTTGCGCAACCACACCAGCACCGTCGAGCGCCCCTGAATGCCGTAGCGATCCTGGGCTTGTTTGTAACTCAGTTCGCCTTTTTCGACTTGCTCCACCACTGCCAGCTTAAAAGCCAGCGTGTAGTCTCGCTGCGTCCTCTTCACCCCAGTTTCCATCGGACTTCCCCTTTCTAGATAGAAAAGGTGTCAACTTCTGCTAGGACG
>SSXW01000131.1 GCA_009469585.1 Dechloromonas sp. Dech2017 | reverse complement strand
CCGGGGTGCTGTGTGACCACAGCGGCGCTACGCGCCAAGCGTCTGACGCCGCTTCCCCGGCACCCACGCAAACGCCGACACCTTAGCGCCGCACATATGCGGCTTAACCGCCGTCAGACACGCAGACGTGTGCGCACAGCTCCTGCGTCGCGCGCGCACACATCTGCGTGTCTGACGGCTCTAAGGTCGAACCTTTTCTTTGCGGCAAAGCCGCCTAACCACGAAACATTACCACCGACCGCTGCAGGGAAATTACCTCGTTGGCTGTGTACCTGCTGCTCACTCGCGCCGCACATATGCGGCTTCACCGCCGACAGACACGCAGACGTGTGCGCACAGCTCCTACGTCGCGCGCGCACACATCTGCGTGTCTGACGGCTCTAAGGTCGAACCTTTTCTTTGCGGCAAAGCCGCCTATGTGCGTAAAATTTTATATATTTGCGGCATGATAATCTTAACTATGTGCGTAAAATTTTATACATTTGCAGCATGAAATTCTTAAAAATCTTTTTGACAATTTGCAGAGCTGTTTTCGACTTCCTCGTCGACAATAGATACTGCTTGTGGTGCATCACGCATCGAAAGAAATGGTGGTAACACGGCTCCTCAAAAAAAGCTATAGGCAGCTTGTGCTCGGCTGACGCCTCGCACAATTCGCCTATAGCTTTTTTTGAGGTCTGAGAAAGCAGCTTTCGTCTAAAAACCCATAATTTAGAGCTTCCATGTCAATACTTTTCGTGTTAAATTCGTGCAAACATCCGTTAAATAAACATAACTGAAAATACGTTAAATATAAGTTAATAATGTTTTATACTATTTAACTTCTGCATCCCCTTTGCCTACCGCCTGGCTCCCATTCTTGTTTCGTCTGAGTCTATTTTGTATCTTTGTGGCGTGTTATTGTGTGACCATGGGTGCCGCGGCTACGCCGCTGCAGGCTGGCACCCTGGTCGATGTTAAATGTATAAATATTCAATCTATGGCAGTAGTAAATGGTATTATGGGAGGTAGCTTGTCGGGTAGCGTAGGCAAGGTGACTTTCCGCAAAGGTGTCAAGGGCGAAACAATCGCTTCGCAGAAAGCGGAGAAGGTACACAACCCTAACACGGAGGATCAAGCGTATCAGCGCATGTGCATGAATACGGCTATGAAGGCATATTCTGCGATGAAAGAAATCTGCAATCATTCGTTCGAGGGCGTGCAGTATGGACAGAAAACAATGTCTGCTTTCATACGTGAAAACTTGTTTGGTATTCAGAATGGCTATTCTGGTATTTCGCAGGTCTTAAACCAAGGCTTTACAGCAAAGGGTTTAGCAGGTGGTATTGCTCCTCGTCCGTT
>SSXW01000130.1 GCA_009469585.1 Dechloromonas sp. Dech2017 | reverse complement strand
CATGGTAAGAATGACTTTATATCCTTTTAGGGCTGCAATCCAAGCCATACCGATTCCGGTATTCCCGCTTGTAGGTTCAATGATTGTACCATCTTTTTTTAATTTTCCGGAAGTTTCCGCTGCTTCAATCATAGCATAGGCTGCCCTGTCCTTTACACTGCCTCCCGGATTGAAATATTCCACTTTGGCTATGATTTCCGTTCCGTATTCATCTTTATATATATTAGAAAGCCGCACCAATGGAGTCTTACCTATAAGCTGCAGCAAATTGTCCTTTATATTGCTCATATTTATCAGATTATTTTTTCTGTACTCTTTTTCCGTATGGTTCCACATCTTCTGTTACCCAGAGATTACCCCCGATAACAGCCCCCCTGCCGATTGTTATACGCCCCAATATGGTAGCATTTGAATATACCGTCACATTATCCTCCAATATGGGGTGGCGTGGTATTCCCTTTATCGGATTTCCGTTTTCGTCAGTCGGGAAACTTTTTGCACCGAGTGTGACACCCTGATACAGTGTGACGTGATTCCCGATGATACAAGTCTGCCCTATCACGATACCGGTTCCATGATCTATATTGAAATATTCTCCTATCTCAGCCCCCGGATGAATATCTATCCCTGTCTCAAAATGGGCAAGCTCACTGATAATTCTCGGTATGAGCGGTATCTCCATTTTATATAGTTCGTGGGCAATCCTGTGGTTTGAAATGGCTCTGATGGCAGGATAGCAGGATATTATCTCCCCGATACAGGTCGCTGCCGGATCTCCGTCAAAGGCTGCATGAATGTCCGTTGCCAGCACCCTTCTCATTTCGGGAAGGCTCCGTATGAACCTCTCGGCATACTTTCTTGCCGTCTGGCAGCAGGGAGTTCCCTTTATCCTTTCCTTCATGTTCTCATTTCCGAAGAGCATACCCGCCTGTATCTGCTGCGTCAGGATATTGCTCAGCTTCTCCAGTGTCACCCCAAGATGAAATGTGAGTGTCTGGCTGTTTACCGTATGATTTCCATAATACCCCGGAAACAGGACTGCACGGCAAAGTTCTATTATCTCATGTATGGCTTTACCTGAAGGTATCGGGTCTCCTTCTTCATATTTGATGAAAAGTTCAGGGAATGATGAATAATCCGCCAACTTTTCAACAACTTCTCCGATGTATGTAATATGTTCCATGTGATTATATATATTTAAATCGTAAATATACGTTGGTTAAACCTATAATAAAAAGGATAGGTCATATCCTTTTTATTGTCTGCACTGTCTTTAAAATCCCAAAGCCTTGATCATCTTATGGTTCAGGTGTCTGTTCTTGCCCTTGAACGGATAACAGT
>SSXW01000012.1 GCA_009469585.1 Dechloromonas sp. Dech2017 | reverse complement strand
CAGTACAGGTGTTGCGTCGCTTCGCGGATGAAATCAAACCGGATGTGCTGGTCGAGCAGTCGGAGCAAGTGGTCTTTCGGAACCAATTGCTCCAGCGTCACCATCTCCAGTTCCGTCTGGCCAGGGTCGGCAGGCTTGAGCATGCCACCATTATAAAAAACAAAGCCCCCAATCGCTCGAGGGCTTTGTCAGCAGTCTGAGGCGGCCGAGGCCGCCTTTTTCGCAGATCGGGACGAACCCGGATTATTTCAGGCCGAGAACCCAGGCAACCAGTTTCTTGGCTTCGTCGTCGGTGACGTTGTTGGGGGGCATGGGAATCTGGCCCCAGGTACCCTTGCCGCCACTCTTGACCTTAGCAGCCAGCATCTCGGCGGCCTTGGCATCGCCCTTGTACTTGGCAGCAACTTCCTTGTAGGCCGGGCCAACCAGTTTCTTGTCGATGGCGTGGCAGGCCATACAGTTCTTGGCCTTGGCCAGTGCTTCGTCAGCCTGAACCTGGCCAGTCATCACGATACCGGCCGCCACCATGGCAATATAAACAGCTTTCATTCTCACGCTCCGTTGTTATGAGTAGGTAGATACAGCAGTTTCGGATAATAGAACCGTTTGCCCCGCGGAGCAAACCAGCCATTCAGACGCTTGGCGCCAGCATCCGTGCCTCAATAACGCACGGGTCGGCGCAGACGTTGACCTCGACCGGGCATCAATTGCGGGAGGCACCGGCAAGCAAGGCGCCGGCTGAAACGAAGAGGCCGCCAAACAGGCGATTCTGCAGCCGGACCGCCTGCGGGTCATGCAACCAGCGCCCCAGCCGGGCCGCCGCCAGGGCGTAGATCGACATGACCACCACATCGGTCAGGCACAGGGTGGCGGCGATCAGGGCGTACTGCGGCAACGCTGGGGCGGCGGCATTGACGAACTGGGGAACCAGGGCGCCGATGAAGATGACCGCCTTGGGATTGGTCAGGTTGACCAGCATGCCCTGCAGGAACAAGCCATGGCGCCGAACCGCCGGCAAGCCGGCGTCGACCGGAACGGCCGGCGCCCGCCATTTTTGTATGCCGAGCCAGACCAGATAGGCGGCGCCGACGAACTTGACCACCATGAAGGCGGTTTCCGAGGTGGCCAACACGGCCCCCAGCCCGAGCCCGACGATACCCAGGTGCACGAGAATTGCCGCCTGCAGGCCGGCGATGACGGACAGGGCGGACCAGTAGCCGTGCCGGACGCCGGTGCTCATGCTGATCACCGCTCCCGGCCCCGGCGTCACCGCGATAAGCACGGAGGCCAGCAGGAAGGCGAGCCAGACGGCCAGGGTCATGACCGACGCTGGATCTGCTTGATGTTGCGCACCGCTCCCTTGTCGGCCGAGGTGGCCATCAGGGCGTAGGCCTGCAGGGCAGCCGAGACGGTGCGCTGGCGGGCGGCCGGCTGCCAGGCGGCCTCGCCGCGGGCTTCCATGGCGCTGCGCCGGGCGGCTAGTTCGGCATCGGTGACGGCCAGGTGGATGCGACGATTGGGGATGTCGATCTCGATCGTATCACCCTCCTCGACCAGGCCGATGGCGCCGCCGTCGGCCGCTTCCGGCGAGGCGTGGCCGATCGACAGGCCGGAGGTGCCGCCCGAGAAACGGCCGTCAGTGAGCAGGGCGCACGCCTTGCCGAGACCCATCGACTTCAGGTAGGAAGTCGGATAGAGCATTTCCTGCATGCCGGGGCCACCTTTGGGGCCTTCGTAGCGGATGACGACGACATCCCCGGCTTTGATTTTTTCACCCAGAATCGCGTCGACCGCAGCATCCTGGCTTTCGAAGACGCGGGCCCGGCCGGTGAATTTCCAGATCGATTCATCGACCCCGGCCGTCTTGACGATGCAGCCGTCCTCGGCGATGTTGCCGTAGAGCACGGCCAGTCCGCCCTCCTGGGAAAAGGCGCTGGCCCGGTTGCGGATGCAGCCGTGACTGCGATCGAGATCGAGTTCATGGAAGCGACGATCCTGCGAGAAGGCAACCTGGGTCGGCACGCCGCCCGGCGACGCCTTGAAGAATTCGTGCACCTTGACGTCGTGCTCGCGGACCACGTCCCAGCGATCGATCGCTTCACCCAAGGTCTTGGTATGCACCGTCGGCACCTCGCGACGGATCAGGCCGGCCCGGTCGAGTTCGCCGAGAATGGCCATGATGCCGCCGGCGCGGTGCACGTCCTCGATGTGGTACTTGTCGGTCATCGGCGCCACCTTGCACAGGCAGGGCACCGAGCGCGAAATGCGGTCGATGTCGGCCATGGTGAAATCGACGCCGGCTTCCTGGGCGGCGGCCAGGATGTGCAGCACGGTGTTGGTCGAGCCGCCCATCGCGACGTCCAGTGTCATGGCGTTTTCGAAGGCGGCCTTGCTGGCGATGGCGCGGGGCAGGACCGAAGCGTCTTCCTGCTCGTAGTAGCGCTTGCACAGCTCGACGATCTGGCGGCCGGCGCGCAGGAAAAGCTGCTTGCGGTCGGCGTGGGTGGCGACGACGGTACCGTTGCCGGGCAGACTGAGGCCGAAGGCTTCGGTCAGGCAGTTCATCGAGTTGGCGGTGAACATGCCGGAGCAGGAGCCGCAGGTCGGGCAGGCGGAGCGCTCGATCTCGTCGAGGTCGGCCTGCGACACCGAGGCGTCGGCCGCCTTGACCATGGCGTCGACCAGATCGAGGTGCACGACATTGCCCTCGATCTTGACCTTGCCCGCTTCCATCGGGCCGCCGGAGACGAAGATGACCGGGATGTTGAGGCGCATGGCGGCCATCAGCATGCCCGGGGTGATCTTGTCGCAGTTGGAGATGCAGACCATGGCGTCGGCGCAGTGGGCGTTGACCATGTATTCGACGGAGTCGGCGATCAGGTCGCGGCTGGGCAGCGAGTAGAGCATGCCGTTGTGGCCCATGGCGATGCCGTCGTCGATGGCGATGGTGTTGAATTCCTTGGCGATGCCGCCGGCCGCCTCGATCTCGCGGGCGACCAGTTGCCCCAGGTCCTTGAGATGCACGTGGCCGGGAACGAATTGGGTGAAGCTGTTCACCACGGCGATGATCGGCTTGCCGAAATCGCCGTCCTTCATGCCGGTGGCGCGCCACAGGGCGCGGGCGCCGGCCATGTTGCGGCCGTGGGTGGAGGTGCGGGAACGGTATTGGGGCATGGAAATCTCCGTCTTGATCCGGGCGCCGAAATCCGGTTGCAAATGGCGCGAACTATAATCGGCTAATTCTAGCCCACTCCGCACCCGTCAATGCTTGTTCATCCCCAGTTCGACCCCGTCGCTTTCTCAGTCGGCCCGCTCTCGGTGCGCTGGTACGGTTTGATGTATCTGGTCGCATTCGTTCAATTTATCTGGCTTGGCCGCCTGCGCATCCGCAGCCGGCCGAGCATCCTCAGCGTCGAACAGCTCGACGACCTGCTCTTCTACGGCATGCTCGGGGTCATCGTCGGCGGTCGCCTGGGCCAGGTTCTGTTCTACGAGCCGGCCTATTTCCTTGAACATCCGCTGGAAATCGTCGCCGTCTGGAAAGGCGGCATGAGCTTCCATGGCGGCTTTCTCGGCGTGCTGGTCGCCATGGCGCTGTGGGCCAGGAAGTCCGGGCAAAACTGGTGGGACCTGACCGATTTCATCGCGCCGCTGGTGCCCCTCGGCCTGGCCGCCGGACGACTGGGCAATTTCATCAACGGCGAACTGTGGGGCCGGGTGGCCGACGCCAGCCTGCCCTGGGCCATGGTCTTTCCGCAAGCCGGCGACCTGCAGCCGCGCCACCCCTCGCAGCTCTACCACATCGGCCTCGAAGGCTTGCTGCTGTTTGCGATTTTGTGGCTTTTTTCCCGTCGACCGCGGCAACGCGGTGCCGTCTCCGGCCTTTTCCTGATCGGCTACGGCACCTGCCGCTTTTTCACCGAATTCTTCCGCGAACCCGACCACGGCATCTTCGGCCAGTCGTACACGATCAGCATGGGGCAGTGGCTGTCGCTGCCGATGGTCGTAATCGGCCTCGGCCTGCTGTTCGTCGCCAGCCGCAGGAAAGCTCTATAATTATGGATTACCAATTCATTCTGTCGACAGGAGTCGCCTCATGACACGTCCGTTCAAGGTTCTCGGCATCCAGCAAATCGCCATCGGCGGCCCTTCCAAGGCCAAACTGCGCACCCTGTGGGTGGACATGTTCGGCCTCGAGGTGAGCAGCACCTTCGTTTCCGAGCGCGAGAACGTCGACGAGGATATCTGCGCCATGGGCAGCGGCCCGTTCAAGGTCGAGGTCGACCTGATGCAGCCGCTCGACCCGGAAAAGAAGCCCGCCGTCCATACGACGCCGCTCAACCACGTCGGGCTGTGGATCGACGACCTGCCCAAGGCCGTCGACTGGCTGTCGGCCAACGGCGTGCGCTTCGCCCCGGGCGGCATCCGCAAAGGCGCCGCCGGCTTCGACATCACCTTCCTGCACCCCAAGGGCAACGAGGAATTCCCGATCGGCGGCGAAGGCGTGTTGATCGAACTGGTCCAGGCACCGCCCGAAGTGGTCGCCGCTTTCGCCCGCCTGGCCGGCCAATAAGGCTGGATGGCCGACCTCCCCGACGACGATCTCGAGGATAGCCGGGCGGCGCTGGATCCGACGCTGGCCGCCACCGCCGACATCCTGCCATGGCTGGCCCGCCCCCGGCCGCCGCGCTTCGACCCGGCGGTTAATGCCCGCTGGGTGGCCGCCGGCGAGGCCCTGCAAGCGGCCTGGGCCAACCGCCACGCCACCGGTTATGGGCCGCTCAGGCCGGCCATTTTCAGCTTGTACGGCATCGCCCTGGAAACGGCCGACGCCGACTGCCTGCATCTCGGCGAGGCCCTGGCTGGCGCCGCCGACCGGCTGGAGGATGACGCCCCGCCGGCCCGCCTGGTCGCCGCGCTGAGCGCCTGCACCGAATGCCTGGTCGACCCGGCCGGGCTGGAGCATGAATTGTTCGGCGAACGGGCCCGCCATTTCGCCAGGCGGCTCGACAGCGTCCCGGCCAGCGCCCAGGACAGCGCGCGCTCGGCAGCCATCGACCGACTTTTTCTCGAAGATGCCGGCGAGCAGCTGGCCCTGCTCCGGGACGCCCTTGCCGCGCTGCCACCCGACGCCTGCGCGCTGACCAGCGAAGCCCACCGACTGGCCACCCAGGCCGATCTGGCGGAAGTCCCGGAAATCGTGCGCCTCGCCCGCCAACTGGCCGACTACGCCGGCCGCCATGCGGCCGAACTGGATGCCACCGGGCACCAGCAGGCGCTGGAAACGCTGATCGACCGGCTGGCCGAGGCGATTGCCGCGGTCGACGGTTAAAAAAGCCAAAATTTGAAATTCGTGGCCGGCTACCCGACGCCGGCCGATGGCGAAGTCCGCTACAGACCCGCCGCTACGCCGCGCCGGCAGCGGCCCGCAGCTGTTCGCTGGCCGCCTGCGCCTGCCGCCTGGCCTCTTCCGCCTCGTACTCGACGAGGGCCAGGGTCACCAGATTGGCCACGGCCTGGGCGAAAAGCTGGCAGGAGATGGTCCATGGCCGGCGGGCGCCGACCTGCTCGAGGCAGAACACCCCCTGCAGCGCACCGCGAATGTGGATCGGCGCATCGAGCACCGCCGTCACATTGTGGCGGGGAAGATAGTCGGCGGCGAACTCGGCGGTCAGCGGATGGAGCAGCGCATCGTCAGCGGCCAGCCCGCCGCCATTGCGCAACGCCTCGAAATACACCGGATAGTCCTCGGCGCGGACGCTGTCGCCCTTGACGTGACGACCACTCGCCGTCTCGTAGAGGCTGAGGCAGCGCAGTTCCGACTGGCCTTCGGTCAGCGCCCAGATGCTGGCCCGCCCGACACCGGCCATCTTGGCCGCCGACTCGGTCAGGATGCTGAGCACCATGTCGAGCGAGGCCTCCCGGAAACAGATGCCGCGCGACAGGCTGGCGATGCCCTCCTGCAAGGCGCGCCCCGACATCGGAGCGGCACCAGCAGGCGGATGATGCGGAATATTCATGAAAATCGACTGACCTCGGCCCTTTCGGGCAATCCAATGAGTCGAAATTGTAAAAAATTCTGCAAGAAACTACTGTGAAATCTCCCGCATTTGCCAAAAACACCCTTTTTGCATAAAGATCATTCCGGCCCGGGGGTCGTCTTGAAAATGAAAGCGGCCCGCTCGACCGGCGTGATCCACACCAACCCGTCGCCGTAATGGCCGGTCTGGGCCACCTCGCTGATGCGCTGGAAGAGCTGCTCGGCAACGTCGTCGGGGGCGACGATCTCGATGCGCACCTTGGGCGAGTAGTCGGTCAGCTCGTCCTTGACCCGCACCTTGGCCGCGACATGGCGCTGCGGCGCGCTGCAGCCCTCGACCTTGCTCACCGTCATGCCGGGGAAACCGGGCATGACGATCAGCGCCTCGCGCAGGGCCGCCAGCTTGTTGGGGCGAATGACTGCCTTGATTTCCTTCATGCTTCCACCTCTTCCTCGTCAAACCAGCGGTAAATGGTCGGCAGGACGACCAGGGTCAGCAACGTCGAGGTGATCAGGCCGCCGATCACCACGATGGCCAGCGGCCGCTGCACTTCCGACCCCGGTCCGCTGGAAAACAGGAAGGGGATCAGGCCGAGCATGGCCACCGTCGCCGTCATCATGACCGGCCGGAAGCGCAGCGCGGCGCCCTCGACGACCGCCTGGCGCACGCTCCGCCCCTCCTCCCGCAAGCCGCGAATGTACGACACCAGCACCACCCCGTTGAGCACGGCGATGCCCCACAGCGCGATGAAGCCGACCGAGGCCGGTACCGACAGGTATTCGCGGCTGACGAACAGGCCGATGATGCCGCCGATCGAGGCGAAGGGCAGCACGGTGATGATCAGCGTCGCGAAGCGCAGCGAGTTGAAGAGCAGGAAGAGCAGGAAGAAGATGGCGGCGATGGTGATCGGGATGATCACCGTCAGGTGGCCGAGCGCCCGCTCCATGTTCTGGAACTGGCCGCCCCACTCCAGGTAATAGCCTTCCGGCAGCTTGATCTGGGCCTCGACCTTCTTCTGCAGCTCGGCGACGAAGCTGCCCAGGTCGCGGTCCTTGACGTTGACGCCGACCACGATGCGGCGTTTGCCGAGTTCCCGGGAAATCTGCGCCGGGCCGTCCATGACGCGGATCTTGGCGACATCGGCGAGACGCACCTGGGCGCCGTTCGGCGAGGTGATCTGGACGTTGGAAATGGCCTCGATGTTGTTGCGGAAGCGCTCCGGCAAACGGACGACGCCGGGGAAGCGGCGCTCGCCCTCGAAGATTTCGGTCGCCACCTTGCCGCCGATGGCCGTCTCCAGCACGTCGTTGACGTCGGCCACGTTCAGGCCGAGGCGAGCGATCGCCTGGCGGTCGATATCCACCGACAGGTACTGCTGGCCGCTGATCCGCTCGATGCGCAGGTCCTGCGCGCCCTGCAGGGTCTGGGCGAGCTTGCCGATCTGGCCGGCGACCTTCTTCAACTGGTCGAGATCGTCGCCGAAGACCTTGACGGCGATGTCGGAACGCACGCCGGTGACCATTTCGTCGACCCGGTCGGAAATCGGCTGGGCCATGACGATCTGCACGCCGGGCAGGCCTTTCAGCTTGTCACGCATGGCCTCCTGGATATCGTCCTGGTTCCACCCGGCCGGCCACTCGCTGCGCGGCTTGAGGCTGACGATGGGGGTCGATTCGTTCGGCCCCTGCGGGTCGGCCGGCGACTCGCCGCGGCCGACGCCGGACACCGCCGACTTGACGCCGGGCACCTGCATGACCAGGCGCATCGCCTCCATTTCCATCTTGATCGACTCGTCGAGCGAGATGTTGGGCACCCGGTTGATGCCGGGCACCACCGACCCCTCCTTCATCTCGGGAATGAAGGCGGTGCCGAGGAAGGGCAGCATGCCGACGGTGACGACAAAAGCGCCGACCGCCAGGCTGACCGTCTTGCGCTCGTTGCCGAGCGCCCAGTGCAGCATTTTCAGGTAGCGCACCTTCATGGCGGCGATCAGCTTCGTGTCGTGATCGCCGTCGTGGGCCGGCGGCTTGAGCAGGTAGGTCGACATCACCGGGGTCAGCGTCATCGACAGGATCAGCGAGATGCCGAGCGCGATGGCGATGGTGTAGGCGAGCGGCGCGAACATCTTGCCCTCCATGCCCTGCAGGGTCATCAGCGGCAGGAAGACGAGGATGATGATGCCGACGCCGAAGATGACCGGCGTCGCCACCTCGACCACGGCGTGCAGGATCACCCGCAGCGGGCTTTCGCCCTTGTTGGCATGGCGCCCGAGCTGCAGGAAGGCGTTCTCGACGACCACCACCGAGCCGTCCACCATCAGGCCGATGGCGATGGCCAGGCCGCCCAGCGACATCAGGTTGGCCGAGATGCCGAGCTGGTTCATCGCCGCGAAGGTGAGTAGCGGGGTGAGGACCAGGGTGGCGACGACGATCAGCGACGAACGCACGTCGCCGAGGAACAGGAAGAGGACGACGACGACCAGCACTACGCCTTCGAGCAGCACCTTGGTCACCGTCCACAGCGCCGCATCGACCAGTTCCGAACGGTCGTAGTAGGCGGCGATCTTCAGGCCATCGGGCAGCATGCCCTTGGCGTTGATTTCCTCAACCCGGGCCTTGACCCGGCTGACCACATCCTTGGCATTGCCGCCGGCGATCATCATGACGATGCCGCCGACCGCCTCCGTCGTGCCGTTCTTGATCACCGCCCCCTGGCGCACCTCGTGGCCGATCTGGACCTCGGCCACGTCGCGGACATGGACCGGCACGCCATCCTTCTCCTTGAGCACGATGGCCCGCAGATCCTCCAGGTCGCGCACCAGGCCGACGCCGCGGATCAGGTACTGCTCGGCGTATTGCGGCAGGATGCCGCCGCCGGCGTTGGCGTTGTTGCGGCCGACCGCCTGGTAGACGTCGGCAACGCTCAGGCCGAAATGGCGCAGCGCGTCGGGATTGACCAGCACCTGGTACTGCTTGGCGTAGCCGCCCTGCGAATTGATCTCGGCGACGCCGGAAATCGAGCGCAGCAGCGGGCGCACCACCCAGTCCTGGACGATCCGGCGCTGCATCAGCTCGGTCTCGCTCAGGGCGCGGTCGCCGTCGTCGGCCTTTTCCAGCGTGTATTGGTAAACCTCGCCGAGGCCGGTGGACACCGGGCCGAGCACCGGCGTGATGCCGGGCGGCAGCCGCGAGCCGACTTCGAGCAGGCGCTCCATGACCAGCTGGCGGGCGAAATAGACGTTGGTCTTGTCGCTGAAGACCAGGGTGATCAGCGACAGCCCCGGCTTGTTCAGCGAACGCATTTCCTCCAGCCCGGGCAGGCCGGTCATCGCCACCTCGAGCGGCACGGTGGCGAAGCGTTCGACCTCCTCCGGCGAGCGGCCCGGCGCCTCGGTGGCGATCTGGACCTGGACGTTGGTGACGTCGGGAAAGGCATCGACCGACAGCTTGCGCGCCGCATCCAGCCCGAAAAAGAAGAACACCGCGGCGATCACCGCGACGACCAGGCGCTGCTTGAGCGCCCCGCGAACCAGGGACTCGATCACGATCCTTCCATCTCCTGACGGTTACGCTCGTTGTTGAGGTGGAAAGCACCGTCGACCACCAGCCGCTCGCCGCCCTTGAGCCCGGACTGGACGACGCGGATGCCGCCCTGCTCAGGCCCGAGCTTGACCTTGAGCAGGCGGAAGGCGGCATCGCCCTCGGCGACGAAGACATGGTCCTCGTCGTTCTCGCGGACCACGGCACTGGCCGGCACGACCAGGCGGTCCACCGGCCGCGCCTCGATCAGCATGGAGGCCAGCATGGCCGGCTTGAGGCGGCCGTCCGCGTTGTCGAGGGAGGTGCGCACGAGCACCGTGCGGGTTTCGGGATCGATGGTCTGGCCGACGAAAATCAGCTTGCCGACCAGTTTCTCATTGCCCAGCGCCGGCACCTCGATGCTCACCGACTGGCCGACCTTGACCTGGCTGACCTGCTGCTCCGGTACCTGGGCGATGGCCCACAGCCGGCTCAGATCGGCCACCACGAACAGCGCGTCGGCCGGCTGCACGACCTGGCCCTGGGCCAACTTCTGCTCGACGACGACACCGCCCAGGGTGGACACCACCGGCGTCACCGAATCGACGGCGCCCTGCCGGCCGAGGCGCTCGATGGCGGTCGGGCTGACCCCGAGCAGAGTCAGCTGGTCGGCGGCGGCTCGCGTTTCGGCCACGGAAATCTGGAACTCGCTTTCCCGGCGCTGCAGTTCGGCGGCGCCGATGACGTCGGCCTCGAACAGCGACTTGGCGCGCTCGACATTACGCCGGTTAAGCTCGAGCTGGGCGCGCGCCTTCAGGTAAGCCAGCTGCTGGCTGGACAGTTCGCTGCTGTTCAGGCGGGCCAGCACATCGCCCTTGCCGACGGCCTGGCCGAGCAGGGCGTCGATCTGCGTGACGCGGCCGGTGACGGTGGCGCCGATGCGGGCCAGGCGCTGCTCGTCGAAGCCGATGCGGCCGGCGACGCGCAGCGTCTCGGCGACCGGGCGGGCGCCCACCTCGGCCAGCTTGAGCAACGACAGCAATTCTGCCGAGGCGACGACCAGCGCCGGATCGGCCGCCTGGCGCACCGGCGGGTTGTCGGATTTCTGCTGGCAACCAAGCAGCAGTGCTGCGGTGAACGCCAAAAAAAGGCCAATTTTCATTTTTCTCTTTCTCCGGGGATTGCCCGCAATCGTTCAATTTCCACCCAGGCCGCCGCCAGTTCGTAGCGCGCCGCGATCAGCTCGCTGCGCGCCGCCCGGTACACCCGCTGGGCATCGACCACTTCCAGGAAGCCGCGCTCGCCGAAGCGATAGGCGGCCTGCGCCACTTTCAGCGCCGCCTCGGCCTGGCGGACGATGCCGCCTTCCAGCGCCGTCACCTGCGAATCGGCGATGTCGTACTGCTGCAGCGCGATCTCCAGCTGCTGGGCCAGCGAAAACTCCTGCGCCGCCAGTTCGTGGCGGGCCCGCGCCAGCTGCGCGCCGGCCTCGCCGACCGGACCGCTGCGCCGGTTCCACAAGGGAATGGCGACGACCACGCCGACCTTGCTGACGCGATTGTCGGGATCTTCGTCGAGGCTGGCCTTGACGGCCAGCGCCGGCCAGCGCAGGCGGCGCTCGACCGCCAGCTGCTGTTCGGCGCGCTGCAGTTCGGCGCGGCTGCGCACCAGATCCGGGTTGCCCACCGCCAGCTCGTCGTGCAGGATCAGCCGGGACGGCAGCTCGCGGACTTCGCCGAGATCGCCGCGCAGCACGAACTCGGCGGGCAGGGCGGGGCCGACGCTCTGGCGCAGCTGCGAGCGCGCCTGCTCGACGCGGAAGCCGGCGGCCTGGGCCGATTTCTGGGCATTGAGCATTTCGGCATCGGCCTTGATCAGCTCGAAGCGCGGCGCCTCGCCGGTCTCGACACGGAGGGCGATGCGCGAACGCACCGTCTCCATCAGGCTGGCATCCTCGCGGGCGTACTTCAGTTCGGCCTCGCGGCGCAGCACGTCGTAGTAGCGCAGGCGCAGGCGGGCCAGCGCCTCGGCCTCGAAGGCGGCGACCCCGGCCCGCGTCGCGGCCAGCCCGGCTTCGGCCGCGGCGATGCGCGGCGTGCGCTGCCACGGCATGTCGAGCGGCTGGGTCAGCGTCGTGCTGCGGGCGTTGCCCGGGCTGCCGCCGGGGCCGCGCGAGCGGACGGTGCCGGCCTGGTACTCGAGCTCGGGATTGGGAAAGGCGCCGGCGCTATCGACGGCGAAGCGGGCCGCCCGCACCTGCTCGCGGGCGGCCAGCACGGCCCGGCTGGAATCGAGGGCGAGATCCTCGAGCCGGGCCAGGTCGTATTCGGGCTGGGCCACCGCCAGGGTGGCGCCCAGTCCGCTCAGGAAAAGCAGGGCTTTGATCGCTTGCATGATGGTGACTCGCGGGCCGTGGGCTGGCGCGATCAACGCCCTCCCAGTGCGGCGATGCGCTCTTCGAGCGGCGGGTGGGTGGCGAACAGGGCCATGAAGCCGCCCTTGCCGCCGGCGATGCCGGAGGCCGCCATGTTCTGCGGCAGCGGCTCGGTATGCAGGTTGCCCAGGCGGCGCAGCGCGTTCTGCATCGGGACGGCGCTGCCCATCAGGCCAGCCGCCCCGGCATCGGCGCGGAATTCGCGCTGGCGCGAGAACCAGGCAACGATGATGCTAGCGAGCAGGCCGAAGACGATTTCGCAGACCAGGCTGGTCACCATGTAGCCGATGCCGGGGCCGCTGTTTTCGCTGTCGCCGCGGCGCAGGAAGCCGTCCACGAGGTAGCCGACGATACGCGACAGGAAGACGACGAAGGTATTGACCACGCCCTGGATCAGGGTCAGCGTCACCATGTCGCCGTTGGCGATGTGGGCGACTTCGTGGGCCAGCACGGCTTCGGCTTCGTCACGCGTCATGCTTTGCAGCAGGCCGGTGGACACGGCGACCAGCGAGCTGTTCTTGGTGGCGCCGGTGGCGAAGGCGTTC
The DNA here is from genome assembly GCA_009469585.1 of Dechloromonas sp. Dech2017. GTDB lineage: Bacteria > Pseudomonadota > Gammaproteobacteria > Burkholderiales > Rhodocyclaceae > Azonexus. The sequence goes on along the minus strand of SSXW01000012.1, from coordinate 93,920 downwards.
GGCTCGCCGTCGTAGATGGCGACTTCCGGCATCGGCAGGTTGGCGCGCTTGGCCAGCTTGGCGACGGTGTCGACCAGCCACATTTCGGTCGAGGAACTCGGCGACTCGATGACCCGCGCCCCGGTGGACCACTTGGCCATGGTCTTCGACATGAGCAGCGAGATGAAGGCGCCGCCGAAGCCGATCACCGCGGCGAAGGCGAACAGCATGCCGACATCGAGGCCGTTGGCGGTCAGGAACTTGTTGACCCCGAGCAGGCTGGTGGCGACGCTGAGCACCAGCATGACGGCGAGGTTGGTGGCGAGAAAAAGGATGACGCGTTTCATGGGAAACTCCTCGATAGAGAAACGGCGCGATGATATTGCATTGCATCAAACCGAATAACAGGAGCAAAATTGAATATCACTTCGATTTTTTCTGCGGAACGCCATGGCCTCACTTAATTACAAACATCTCCACTACTTCTGGGTGGTCGCCCAGGAGGGCAGCATCACCCGGGCCGCCGAGCGGCTCGGTGTCGCCGTGCAGACGATCAGCGGCCAGTTGTCGCTGCTCGAACGCCAGCTCGGTAAGGCGCTGTTCAACAGCCAGGGCCGTGGTCTGGTGATCAGCGAGGCGGGCCGGGTTGCCCTCGGCTACGCCGACCAGATCTTCCAGCTCGGCGAGGCGCTGGTCGACGCCGTACAGCACAGCGACAGCGAATCGACGCTGCGCCTGCGCGCCGGAATTTCCGACGGCATCCCCAAACTACTCGCCTACCAACTGTTGACCAAGGTCACCGCCATGCCCAGCGACGTGCGGCTGATCTGCGACGAGGGCGAGTTCGAAACCCTGCTCGCCGACCTCGCCCTGCACCGCCTCGACGTCGTGCTGACCGACCGTGCGGCGCCGGTCGGCGGCAACCTGAAGGTGTTCAGCAGCCGGCTCGGCGATTTCGCCACCGGCCTCTTTGCCACGGCCGACCTGGCCGAGCGCTACGGCCCCGGTTTCCCGCTCAGCCTGGATGGCGCGCCGATGCTGCTGCCCACCCGCCACAACGCGCTGCGCGGCCGCATCGACCGCTGGCTGGAACACACCGGCCTGCGCCCGAAAATCGTCGGCGAATTCGAGGACAGCGCCCTGCTCAATACCTTCGGCCGCGGCGGCCTGGGCATCTTTCCGGCCCCGCTCGCCCTCACCGAGCAGGTAGCCAGCCAGCTCGAGGCGCGGGCGCTGGGCGCCATGGACGGGGTCAGCGAGCAGATCTACGCCATTTCCAACGAGCGGCGCATCCGCCACCCGGCGGTCGAGGCCTTGTGCACCGCAACAAGCGCTGACCAGCCCGCAATGACGCCGGGGGTATAATTGACCACCCCCAACACCCAACAAAGTCAAAAACCATGTCGTTTTTCCGCAAGAGCCTGTTGATTCTTCTCGGCCTGGCCGTCGCCCTTCCTGCCGCGGCCCAGCAATTGCCGGTACCGCCGTCCCTCGCCGCCAAGTCGTGGCTGCTGCTCGAAATGGGCACCAACCAGGTGCTGACCACCGAGAACCCCGACGAGCGCCTGGAACCCGCCTCGCTGACCAAGCTGATGACGGCCTACCTGACCTTCTCGGCCCTCCGCCAGAAGACCATCGGTCTCGACCAGCCCCTGCCGGTTTCCGAAAAGGCCTGGCGCACCGGCGGTTCCAAGATGTTCGTCCGGGTCGACACCGCCGTGCCGGTCGAGGACCTGATCAAGGGCATGATCGTGCAGTCCGGCAACGACGCCTGCGTCACGCTGGCCGAAGGCATCGCCGGCAGCGAGGAGAATTTCGCCCAGATGATGAACCGCGAAGCGCAGCGCCTGGGCATGACCAACAGCCACTTCACCAACTCGACCGGCCTGCCCGATCCGCAGCTGTACACCACGGCGCGCGACCTGTCGCTGCTCGCCTCGGCGCTGATCCGCGATTTTCCCGAGGAGTACGGCAAGTATTACTCGATGAAGGAATTCCGCTACAACAACATCACCCAGCCCAACCGCAACCGCCTGCTCTTCATCGACCCCAGCGTCGATGGCGTCAAGACCGGCCACACCGAGGCGGCCGGCTATTGCCTGATCTCCTCGGCTCTGCGCGACAAGCGCCGGATGCTTTCGGTGGTGCTCGGCACGGCCTCCGACAGCGCCCGGGCCAGCGAATCGCAGAAGCTGCTCAACTGGGGCTACATTTCCTACGACGCGGTGACGCTGCACGCCGCCCGCCAGCCGGTGGCCAGCCTGCGCGTCTGGAAGGGCGCCGAACGCGAGGTCAAGGCCGGTTTCGCCAGCGACCTCGGCGTCGTCGTTCCCAAGGGCTACGCCGACAAGGTGAAGACCGAATTCGTCGCCGAGCCACGCCTGATCGCCCCCATCGAGGTCGGCCAGACGATCGGCACGCTGAAGGTGAGTATCGACGGCAAGCCCTACAACGACTACCCGGTGACGGCTCTTGAAAATGTGCCGCTCGGCAACATCTTCATCCGCATCCTAGACACCATCCGCCTGTGGTTTGCCTGAGCGCCTTCGCCTGAACCGATGACCCCCTACGTCGCCGATCCCGTCTATCTCAACGGCCGCTTCCTGCCGCTGGCCGAGGCCGGCATTTCGCCGCTCGACCGCGGTTTCCTGTACGGCGACGGGGTGTACGAGGTGATCCCGGTCTATTCGCGCCAGGCCTTCCGCCTCGACCAGCACCTGGCCCGCCTGCAGGCGACGCTGGACGGCGTCCGGCTGGGCAATCCGCTGGACGTCGACGGCTGGCAGGCGGTGGTCGGCGAACTGGTCGCCAGCGCCCCCTGGGACGACCAGTCGATCTACCTGCAGGTGACGCGCGGCGCCGATGACAAGCGCGACCATGCCTTCCCGCCGGCCGGTGTGCGGCCGACCGCCTTCGCCTTCGCCTCGCCGCTGGTCACCACGCCGGCCGCCGTGCGGGCCACCGGGGTGGCGGCGATCACCGTGCCCGACCTGCGCTGGGCGCGCTGCGACCTCAAGGTGATTTCCCTGCTGGCCAACGTGCTGGCCCGCCAGCAGGCCGTGGACCAGGGCTGCGCCGAAGCCATCCTGATCCGCGACGGGGTGATGAAGGAAGGCGCCGCCTCCAACATCTTCCTGGTCAGCGACGGCATCCTGCTCGCCCCGCCGAAGAGCCGGCTGATGCTGCCCGGCATCACCTACGACGTGGTGCTCGAACTGGCCGATGCCCACGGTCTACCGGTAAAAATCGGCGAAATCGCAGAAACGGAACTTCGCCGCGCCGACGAGGTCTGGATGACCTCTTCGACCAAGGAAATCCTCGCCATCACGACGCTCGACGGCCAGCCGGTCGGCACCGGCAGCCCCGGTCCGCTGGCCGGGCAGATGTGGCAGTGGTACCAGGATTTCAAGAACAACGTGATGCGCAAAGGCTGAGATGGCTTCGTACAAGGACACCCTGCTCGAGTTTCCCTGCGACTTTCCCCTGAAGATCATGGGCAAGGCGCACGACGAGTTCGCCCAGGCCGTGCTCGCCATCGTCACCCGCCACGCCCCCGATTTCGACGGGGCGACCATGGAAATGCGCGCCAGCTCGGGCGGCAACTACCTCAGCCTGACGTGCACCGTGGTCGCCACCTCCAAGCCGCAGCTCGACGCGCTGTACACCGATCTGACCTCGCATCCGCTCGTCAAGGTCGTGCTCTGAGGTGAACATCGTCGTCAAACGGCTGGGCCGCGTCGACTACGCGCCGACCTTCCAGGCCATGCAGGACTTCACCGCCGCGCGCACGGCCGAAACGCCGGACGAACTGTGGATCGTCGAGCACCCGCCGGTCTATACCCTGGGCCAGGCCGGCAAGCCGGAGCACATCCTGCGCGATGTCGGCATCCCCGTCGTCAACATCGACCGCGGCGGCCAGGTCACCTACCACGGCCCCGGCCAGGTGGTGATCTACCTGCTGCTCGACCTGCCCCGCCTGAAGATCAAGGTGCGCGAACTGGTCAGCGCCATCGAGCAGGCGGTCATCGACCTGCTCGCGGCCTACGACGTTACTGCCGAGCGGCGCGACGGCGCCCCCGGCGTCTACGTCGGCCCCGCCAAGGTTGCCGCCCTCGGCCTGCGCATCCGCAACGGCTGCAGCTACCACGGCGTGTCGCTCAATGTCGATATGGATCTTTCCCCCTTTGCCGCGATCAACCCCTGCGGCTATGCTGGCCTCGAGGTCATCCAGACCAAGGACCTGAACATTCCGCTCACCGCTCACGAGGCGGGCGAGCGACTCTCACAACACCTGCTGCAGCAACTGGACAAACAACATGGCTGACAACCAAGCAAGCGTGAAACAAAAAGGCGTCAAGCAAAAAGGCGAACTGAAAACGGCGCGCATCCCGATCAAGATCGTTCCCGTCGATACGCCGCTGCGCAAGCCCGAGTGGATCCGCGTCAAGGCCGGCAACAGCGCCGGCCGCTTCGGCGAAATCAAGACCATGCTGCGCGAGAAGAAGCTGCACACCGTCTGCGAAGAAGCCGCCTGCCCCAACATCGGCGAATGCTTCGGGCGCGGCACGGCGACCTTCATGATCCTCGGCGACATCTGCACGCGGCGCTGCCCGTTCTGCGACGTCGGCCACGGCCAGCCGCTGCCGCCCAACCCGAACGAGCCGGCCGAGCTGGCCGACTCGGTCTCCTCGCTGAAACTGCAGTACGTCGTGATCACCAGCGTCGACCGCGACGACCTGCGCGACGGCGGCGCCCAGCACTTCGTCGATGTGGTCAGCGCCGTGCGCGCCGCCTCGCCGAAGACCACCATCGAGACGCTGGTCCCCGACTTCCGCGGCCGCCTCGACCTGGCCATCGAGATTCTTGGCCAGGCCCTGCCCGACGTCCTCAACCACAACATGGAAACCGTGCCCCGCCTCTACAAGCAGGCCCGGCCGGGCGCCGACTACGCCCACTCGCTGAAGCTGATGAAGGACTTCAAGGCGCGCTACCCCGAGGTCAAGACCAAGTCCGGCCTGATGGTCGGGCTGGGCGAGACCGACGAGGAAATCCTCGAGGTGATGCGCGACCTGCGCGCCCACGACGTCGAGATGCTGACCATCGGCCAGTACCTCGCCCCCTCCGGCCACCATCTGCCGGTCAGCCGCTACGTCCATCCCGACACCTTCAAGATGTTCGAGACGGAAGCGCTCAAAATGGGCTTTTCCGGCGCCGCCTGCGCCCCCATGGTCCGCTCCAGCTACTGGGCCGACCAGCAGGCGCACAGCGCCGGCGTCGCCTGAGCCAGCATCGACCGGCCACGCCATCGCTGCGGTCGACGGAAAAAAAGGCCGAAAAACAAAATCCCCGGGGCGCGGCCCGGGGATTTTTCGTTTACCGGCCGGCGGCTGGCGGCGGCGGTGGCGGCGATCCCGGCGGCGGCGGCGGAATGCCCGCCTCCTGGGCGCGCACCGGCGCCGAATAGCTCATGTTGGCCGGCACCGGCACCCGATGCCCCTTGCTGTACATGCACTGGATGTAGGCGTTGTCGTACTGGCGCTGCGAGCCGACGCCGGAAGCGCGCGCTGTATCGGAACCGACGGCGCTGCCCATCAGCAGGCCGGCCCCGGCACCAACCGCGGCACCCTGGCTGTTGCCGCCGATCGCCGCGCCGGCCAGCGCGCCGACCGCGGTGCCGACCGCGGCGCTGGTCACCGCCGATTCGCGGGCGGAAGTCGCCGCCGTCTTGCCGCCGACCTGGACGTAGGCGTACTGCCGGCAATCGGCATCGTCGAAGCGGAAACGGTCGAAGCTCTGGCCGGTTCCCGGCAGGACCATGACGCTCGGCCCGGTCGGCATCACCGTGCACGCGGCCAGGGTCAGCGCGGCACCGGCCAGCCCCAGCCGGCGGAACAAGGTTGGATTGCGGCTCATCATCAATTCTCCGGTTGCGGCAGGACCTTCTGCCACGCCTCCGGGCACTCCCTGACGTAGGGGTAGTAGCCCTTGGCGCTTGGGCAATAGTGCCAGTACTGCTGGCCGGCCGGGGCGGCCGGCTGGGCCTGCTCGATATAGACGGTGGGCTGCGGCGGCGGCACCACGACGACCTGCGGCGGACCGTAGTAGGGCGGCGGATAGCCCCAGCCCCCCCACCACAGCGGGCCACCGATGACGACCCCGACCCGGGCCCGCGACCCATGCGCCCAGGCGCTGCTGCTGCCGACGCCGGCAAGCACCAGCGCCAGCACGATGAGGATGATTTTCTGCAATTTCATGGCCAAACCCGATCTGCCGACAACGCAATTTCAAGATAGCCAATTATCGGCAAGGCTGGCCAACAAAATTGCTACAGTTTGTAAGCGCCGCCTACAGCAGCTTCAATTTCCGGGCCGCGGCCCGCAATTCGCCGCGGAAATCCGGGTGGGCGATGCCGATCAGCGCTTCGGCCCGCTGGCGGGCGGTCTTGCCGCGCAACTGGGCGACGCCGTACTCGGTGACGACGTAGTTGATGTCGTTCTTGCTGGTCGTCACATGGGTACCCGGGCACAGCGTCGGCACGATGCGCGAGATGGTGTCGTCCTTGGCCGTCGACGGCAGCACGATGAAGGCCTTGCCGCCATTCGAGCGGTTGGCGGCACGGACGAAATCGGCCTGGCCGCCGGTGCCCGAGTAGGGAACCGGCCCCAGGCTTTCCGAGCCGCACTGGCCGAGGAAATCGATCTGCATGGTGGCGTTGATGGCATGCAGGTTGTCGTTCTTGCCAGCCAGGTAGGGGTCGTTGGTGAAATCGACCGGGTGCATTTCGAGGGCCGGGTTGCGGTGCATGAACTGGTAGAGCTTCTTCGAGCCGAGCGCGAAGGTGGCCAGCATCTTGCCGTGGTGGTAGTTCTTCTTGCGGTTGGTGACGACGCCAGCCTCGACCAAGCTCATGATGCCGTCACCGACCATTTCGGTGTGCACGCCGAGGTCGCGTTTGTCGGTCAGCTGCATGACCACGGCGTCGGGGATGCCGCCGTAGCCGATCTGCAGCGTGGCGCCGTCGGGGATCATGTCGGCGACGTACTTGCCGATCGCTTCCTGGACCGGGCCGATCTTGGGCAGGCCGACCTCGAGGATGGGCTCCTCGCTCTCGCACAGCGCGGCGACCTGCGAGACGTGGATGTGGCAGTCGCCGTTGGCGAAGGGCACGTTGGGATTGACCTCGAGGACGACGACGCGGGCCCGCTCAATGGCCGCCATGGTGTAGTCGGCGGCCAGGCCGAGCGAGAAGAAGCCGTGCTCGTCCATCGGCGAGGCCATGGTGAACACGACGTCGGCCGGCATCAGGCTGCGGCCGATCAGGGCCGGCATTTCGGAGAAATAGGAGGGGATGAAATCGACCCAGCCCTCCTTGGCCCCGGCCCGCGTCGCGCCGCTGTAGAAGTAGGCGGTGTGGCGGACGTGGTCTACAGTTTCCGGATCGATGTAGCCGAATTTGCGGACGGCCAGGATCTGCGACACCTGCACCCCGCGGAAATCCCGGCGCGCTTCGGAGAGCGCCGTCAGCAGGCTGGGCGGCTCGCCGACGGCGGTCGGGACGACGATGGTGTCGCCGTTCTTGATGACGCGAATGGCATCGGCCGCCGCCATGCGTTTCTGGGCGTAAAGCGCTTGCACTGACATTCTGCTCCCCTCCACTTGTTATTCGAAACGGGCCAACCCGGCCGAAGATTGTCGGTGGAAAAATCCACCAGAGCAAATGTAACGAATTGTTTCAACGCCCGATGTCAGGCCTTGCGATTGCTCCCGGCGACCATGCGGATTTCGAACAGCCGGCATTCGAGCGGGCCGTTGAAGAGCGGCGTCTTGCGGCTCGGCTTGAGGCCGACCAGCTTGGGCAGGCGCAGGTCGGCCGTGAAGAAGAAGCAGTTCCAGCCGGCCCAGTGCTTTTTCAGGGCGCTGCCCAACTGCGGGTAGAAGGCGGCCAGTTCGTCCTGCTCGCCGATGCGCTCGCCGTAGGGCGGGTTGGTGACCAGGATGCCGTGTTCGGTCAGCGGCTGGGTGTCGAGCAGATCGCTGCGGTCAACCGTCAAAACACCGCCAAAACCGGCTTCCTGCAGATTGCGCCGGGTGGCCCGCACCGCCTTGTCGTCGATGTCGTAGCCGCGGATTTCCATTGGCTCGGCCGGCTTGACGCGGGCCTCGGCGGCGTTGCGGATGGCCGCCCAGGCCGCCGCATCGAAATGTCGCAGCAGTTCGAAGGCGAAGCCGCGGTCCAGCCCCGGCGCCCGGTCGATCGCCATCTGCACGGCTTCGAGCAGGAAGGTGCCGCTGCCGCACATCGGGTCGACCAGCGGCGTGCCCGGCTGCCAGCCGGTCATTTTCAGGATGCCGGCCGCCAGGTTCTCCTTGAGCGGCGCCTCGACGCTGGCCTTGCGCAAACCGCGCTGCCACAGCGGCTGGCCGGAGGTGTCGAGGTAGAGCGTGCATTCGTTCTCGGACAGGAAGACATGGACGCTGACATCGGCATGACGGGTGTCGATGTTCGGCCGCTCGCCGAGATCCTCGCGGAAGCGGTCGCAGACGGCATCCTTGACGCGCAGGGTGACGAAGTCGAGCGACTTGAGCGGGCACTTGATGGCCGTCGTCACCACCCGCAGCGTCCGGCTCACCGCGAAATGGTTAGGCCACAGCTGGCGCACGGCCAGCCGGTAGATGTCCTCCTCCTTGGCGTACGGCCCCTTGACGATGTGCCAGAGGATGCGGGTGGCCAGCCGCGATTCGAGATTGGCCCGGTAGCAGGTGGCCCAGTCGCCGGCGAAGAAGACGCCGCCGGGGATCGCCTTCAGCTCGGCGCCGCCGACGTCGCGCAGCTCTTCGAGCAGCAATTCCTCCAGGCCGCGCGGGCAGATGGCAAAGTATGTGTTCATGTCAGAAAGGCTTGAGGACGACGAGGAAGAGGACGAGCAGCAGCACGACCACCGGCAACTCGTTGTAGAAGCGGAACCAGACGTGCGACTTGGTGTTGGTGCCGGACTGGAAGCCCTTGAGCAGCCGGCCGCAATGCCAGTGGTAGCCGGCCAGCACGCCGACCAGCGCGGTCTTGGCGTGGAGCCAGCCGCCGGCGAAGCCGTAGCCCAGCCACAGCCACAGCCCGAAGGCGATGGCCAGCACGGCGAGCGGCGTCATGAACTTGTACAGCTTGCCGGCCATCAGCAACAGGCGGTCGCGCTCGGCGACGCTGTCGGCCGGCACCATGGCCAGGTTGACGAAAATGCGCGGCAGGTAGAAAAGGCCGGCGAACCAGGAAATGACCATCCACAGGTGCAGGGTTTTCACGACGAGCATGTTGTTCTCCCGGTGGCTGCGGCGGCGATCCCGGCGTCGACGGTCGGGTAGGCGAGCTGCAGCTTGAGTTCGTTTTTCAGGCGATGATTGCCGATGCGCCGCGATTCGCGCAGGAAGGACATCTGTACCGGCGACAGCTGCCTCGCCGCCTCGGCCCGGCTCAGGCGCGGCGGCGGCGGCAGGTCGAAGGCGGCGGCGACGCGGGCGAAATAGTCGGCCATCTTCAGGTCGGAATCGTCGACCACATTGTAAGCGCGGTTGGCGCCGCCCCGGCGCAGCGCCGCCAGGCAGGCGGCGGCCAGGTCGTCGGCGTGGATGTGGTTGGTGTACACGTCGTCGGCCGCGATCAGCGCCGGCGTGCCGCGCTGCAGGCGTTCGAGCGGCAGACGGTCGGCGGCATAGATGCCGGGGGCGCGCAGGATGCTGACGGCGACCCCGTTCTTGCCGCCCCAGGCGCGCAGGCGACGCTCGGCATCGACCCGGCGGCCGGCCCGCGCGCTTTCCGGATTGAGGCGCCGCGTCTCGTCGATCCAGGCCCCGCCACAATCGCCGTAAACCCCTGTCGTGCTTACGTAAACGAGGCGCCGTGGTAGACTTTTGCCCTTGCCGAGCGCCGCCAGCAGGTTGCGGGTTCGCGTGTCGCAAGGCCCATCGCCGGGCGGCGGCGCCAGGTGCAGCACGCTGTCGGCCAGGCCGGCGATGCGCTGCAGGCTGGCCCGGTCGTCGAGATCGGCCAGCACCGGCGTCGCACCGGCGGCACGCCAGGCGGCGGCCCGGCTGGCGTCGCGCACCAGGGCATAGACGCGGGCGCAGGGGGCACGCTGGGCAAGGCGGGAGAGGATGCGGCGGGCAACGTCCCCGCTGCCGACAATCAGGATTTTTTGCACGCCGGCATTGTAGCCGACGACCAAGGGGAAATTATGAGTTACCAGATCACCGTCCAGCCGAGCGGCCGCCAGTTCGCCGCCGAGGCCGACGAAACCCTGCTCGACGCCGCGCTGCGCCACGGCCTGACCCTGCCCTACGGCTGCAAGGACGGCGCCTGCGGCGCCTGCAAGGGCAAGGTGGTCGATGGCACGGTAGACCACGGCAAGGCCCAGCCGCACGCCCTGAGCGATGCCGAGAAGGCGGCCGGCCTGACCCTCTACTGCTGCGCCCGGGCCGAATCCGACCTGGTCATCGACTGCAAGCAGATGACCTCGGCCAGCGACATCCCGGTCAAGACCCTGCCCTCGCGCATCGAGAAGCTCGAACGCCTGGCCCCCGACGTCATCGCGCTGCACCTGCGGCTGCCGGCCAGCGAGCGCCTGCAGTTCTGGGCCGGCCAGTACATCGACATCCTGCTCAAGGACGGCAAGAAGCGCGCCTTCTCGCTGGCCAACGCGCCGCACGACGATGCCGTGCTGCAGTTGCACATCCGCCACGTGCCAGGCGGCCTGTTCACCGAGCAGGTGTTCACCACCATGAAGGTGCGCGACATCCTGCGCTTCAACGGCCCGCACGGCAGCTTCTACCTGCGCGAGGAATCGGCCAAGCCGATCATCCTGCTCGCCGGCGGCACCGGCTTCGCGCCGATCAAGGCCATCGTCGAGCACGCCATCGCCGAGGAATGCGCGCGGCCCATGGTCATCTACTGGGGCGCCAAGGGGCGCGTCGACCTCTACCAGAACGCCCTGCCCGAAGGCTGGGCGGCGGCGCACGCCAACATCCGCTACGTGCCGGTGCTCTCCGAACCGGCCGCCGGCGACGCCTGGGCGGGCCGCGCCGGCCTGGTGCACCAGGCGGTGATGGCCGATTTCCCGAATCTCTCCGGGCACCAGGTCTATGCCTGCGGCTCGCCCGCGATGATCGACGCGGCGCGGGGCGATTTCGTCGCCCGCTGCGGCCTGCCGGAAGAGGAATTCTTTGCCGACGCCTTCACCTTCTCGGCGAGCTGAGCATTTGATTTTTGGCCGTTTTTTGCCGTTGACCGCGGGAGTTGTCTCGATGGTCGCGGCAAGCGCCTAAAAATGCTGGCGAGTGCCTGAGCAACCCGGCTCAGCGCTGCCAGGCGCAGCCGGTGAAGGTCTTGCCGTCGAGGTGCACGGTCGCCGTCCACCCGTACACGGCCTTGCCGGCCGGATCGCGGCACAGCGCCTGCTCGAAGCGCAGGGCCAGCTGGTGCTTGTCGTTGGCCACGGCGTAGGTGGCGACGCCCTTGTCGATGGCGACCTTGCCGGCCGGCAGGTCGACCTCGGGCTGGCCGGCCGCCTTGAACTGCACGACCTCGGCCCCGAAGGCGAGAATCCAGGCGGCCTGGGCGCCAGCCGCCCGCCAGTGCTCCTCGCGGCCGCCCGGCAGCTGGCAGCGGCCGTCGGTCCGGGCCAGGTTGATCTGCGAGGCCTGGAGGAAGCCGCCTTCGTTCACCCCGAGCACTTCGGCATAGACCTTCTGGCCGGCGGCCAGGCCGACCAGGTCGAGGGCCTTGAGAACGCGGCCGTCGCCGGAGACGTCCTCAAGTTGCGTGTAGCTCTGGTCGCGGCACGGCGAGAAGACCAGCTTGTCGCCGTACTTGACCATCTGGCCGAAGGCCAGCTTGGGCGTCGTATCGGCCGGCCGGCCGCCTTCGGCGTGCGAGGCAAGAGGCAGCAGGGCCAAGGACAAGGTCAGGGTCAGCGCGGCGAGGGCGGGGCGAAAAACGTTCATGGCAGCAAGATCCATCGTCGATTGGCGAGGCGCCATTGTCGCCCGCTCACCCGGCAAAACGTTTGATGCAGCTAAAAAGAATGGGTGCCGCCGATCATTCGCCGAGATAGGCGGCGCGCACCTTGGGGTCGTCGAGGAGTTCGGCCGAGTCGCCGTTGAGGGCGATCGCCCCGCTTTCCAGCACGTAGCCGCGCTGGCTGGACTGCAGCGCCAGGCGGGCGTTCTGCTCGACGAGCAGGGTGGTCATGCCGGTGGCGGCGACGGCCCGGATGACCTCGAAGATTTTCTGCACCATGATCGGCGCCAGGCCCATCGACGGCTCGTCGAGCAGCAGCATTTTCGGCCGCCCCATCAGGGCCCGGCCGATGGCCAGCATCTGCTGCTCGCCGCCGGACAGGGTGCCGGCCAGCTGGCTCTCGCGTTCGCGCAGACGCGGGAAGTACTCGAATACCATTTTCAGGTCTTTTTCGACGTCGACCGCGTCATGGCGCACGAAGGCGCCCATCTGCAGGTTCTCGCGCACGCTGAGGCGGGGAAAGACGCCGCGCCCTTCGGGAACCAGCGCGATGCCCTTGCGGATGACCTGGTGCGGCGCGATGCGGCTGATTTTGTCGCCGCAGAAATGGACGTCGCCGCCGACAGCGTCGAGCACGCGGGCGATGGCCTTCAGCGTGCTGGTCTTGCCGGCGCCGTTGGCGCCGATCAGGGCGACCGTCTCGCCTTCCCTGACGTGGAAGGTGATGCTGCGCACCGCCTGGATGCCGCCATAGGCGACGTGGAGTCCGGTAACTTCAAGCACCTAGGTAAGCCTCGATGACACGTTGATCTTTCTGCACGACGGCCGGTACGTCCTCGATGACCAGCGCCCCGTAGTCGAGCACCGCCACCCGGTCGCACAGGCCCATGACCAGCTTGACGTCGTGCTCGATGAACAGGATGGTCGTGCCGTCGCTGCGGATGCCCTCGATCAGCTCGCGCAACTCGGCCGTTTCGGTGGCGTTCATGCCGGCTGCCGGCTCGTCCAGGCACAGGAGCTTGGGCTCGGTGGCCAGGGCGCGGGCGATTTCCAGCCGGCGCTGATCGCCGTAGGACAGGTTCTTGGCCAGGTCGCCGGCCCGGTCCTCGATGCGCACGTAGTGCAGCAGCTCGATGGCCCGCTGGCGGATGGCCGCCTCTTCGGCCCGCGTCGCCGCGGTCTGGAAGATGGCGCCGAGCACCCCGGCGCCGGTGCGCACGTGGCGGCCGATCATGACGTTCTCGAGCGCCGTCATGTTGCCGAACAGGCGGATGTTCTGGAAGGTGCGAGCGATGCCGCGCCGCGCCGCCTGGTGCGGCGCATCGGCATGCAGCGGCGCGCCGTCGAAGGTGAAGCCGCCGCCGTCCGGCACGTAGAGCCCGGTCATGCAGTTGAAGAAGGTCGTCTTGCCGGCGCCGTTGGGGCCGATCAGGCCGTAGATCTCGCCCTGGCGGATGCTCAGCGACACGTCGCGCAGGGCCTTGACGCCGCCGAAATGTTTGGCGACGCCTTTCGCTTCAAGCAGCACCCGGCTCATTGCCCGGCCTCCTCGAGTTCCCGCCGGCGTTCCGGTGACGGCCACAGGCCGGCCGGCCGGAAGCGCATGACGAGCACCAGGGCCAGGCCGAAAACCAGCATGCGCAGGCTTTCCGGGTCGACCAGCAGGCGCCCGAAGAGGGCTGTCTGGATCGGGCCGACGCCGTAGCGCAGCGCCTCGGGCAGGATGGAGAGCAGGACGGCGCCGAGGATGACGCCGGGAATGTGGCCCATGCCGCCGAGCACGACCATGGCCAGGACCATGATCGACTCGATCAGCGAGAAGCTTTCCGGCGAGACAAAACCCTGCATCGCCGAAAAGACACCGCCGGCCACGCCGCCGAAGCTGGCCCCCATGGCGAAGGCGAGCAGCTTGAGGTTGCGGGTGTTGATGCCGACTGCCTTGGCCGCCACCTCGTCCTCGCGGATGGCTTGCCAGGCGCGGCCGATGCGCGAATGCTGGAGGCGCAGGTTGATAATGACGACGAGCACGCAGAGGGCGATCAGCAGGTAGTAGTACTTCTGCGGCCCGGTCAGGGCCAGGCCGAAAATCTCTGTCGTCCCGGAAAACTTGAAACTGCCGAATGCCACCGGATCGATCAGCGTGATGCCCTGCGGCCCGTTGGTGATGTTGATCGGGGCGTTCAGGTTGTTCATGAAGATGCGCACGATCTCGCCGAAGCCCAGCGTGACGATGGCCAGGTAGTCGCCGCGCAGCTTCAGCGTCGGCGAGCCGAGCAGCACGCCAGCGATGCAGGCCAGCCCGGCGCCGATCGGCAGGATGACCCAGATCGGCAGGTGCAGCCCGAAGTGCGGGCTGGCCAGCAAGGCCCAGGTATAGGCGCCGACGGCGTAGAAGGCGATGTAGCCGAGGTCGAGCAGGCCGGCGAAGCCGACCACGATGTTCAGGCCGAGCGCCAGGAAAACGTAGAGGATAGCGAAATCGAGGATGCGCACCCAGGCCTGGCCGCCCATGGCGGCGACGAAGGGCAGGACGAGGAGCAGCACGGCGCCTGCCATGACTCCCGCGGTCGACCGGAAAAAACGGCCATTTTTCATGCAAGCTCCATGGCGAAGGCAAGACGAGGCGGCAAGCCGTGCGGCGACGAGACAGTACGCCGGTACGGCGAGTCGCTGCACGGCGCAGCCAACGAAGTATTGGCGAGCCAGGGTGGTTGGATCATGCCCGGTCCCCCGTCTTCTCGCCGAACAACCCGGAAGGCTTGAACATCAGCACGACGATGAGGACGACGAAGGCGAAGATGTCCTGGTAGTGGCTACCGAGGAAGCCGCCGGTGAGGTCGCCGATGTAGCCGGCGCCGAGCGCCTCGATGATGCCGAGCAGGACGCCGCCGAGCATGGCCCCGGCCATGTTGCCGATGCCGCCGAGGACGGCCGCGGTAAAGGCCTTGAGGCCGAGCATGAAGCCCATCTGGTAGTGGGCGATCTCGTAGTAGGTGCCGACCATGATGCCGGCCAGCGCGGCCAGCGCCGAGCCGATGACGAAGGCGGCGGCGATGACGCGGTTGATATTGACCCCCATCAGGCTGGCCACAGCCGGATTCTGCGCCGTCGCCCGCATCGCCATGCCGAGCCGGGTGCGATAGACGAGGAGCAGCAGGCCGCCCATGGTCGCCGCCGAGACGACGACGATGACGACCTGGATGAAGGTGAAATGCGTGCCGCCCAACTCGAAATGCAGGCGCGGCAACAGGGACGGGAAGGTCAGGTAGTTGCGCCCCCAGATCATCATCGCCA
This sequence comes from Dechloromonas sp. Dech2017, assembly GCA_009469585.1. Taxonomy (GTDB): domain Bacteria; phylum Pseudomonadota; class Gammaproteobacteria; order Burkholderiales; family Rhodocyclaceae; genus Azonexus. The sequence continues at coordinate 78,640 of SSXW01000012.1, read as the reverse complement.
GGTTCTGGAGCACGATCGACATGCCGATCGCCGTGATCAGCGGCGTCAGGCGCGGCGCGTGGCGCAGCGGCCGGTAGGCCACCCGCTCCAGGCTCCAGCCGAGCGCCATGCAGACCAGCACCGAAGCGCTGACACCGCCCAGACCGGCCAGGGCGACCGGCATGCCGGCGTCGACCAGGGTGCCGACGACGGTGATGGCGACCAGGGTGCCGATCATCACCACCTCGCCGTGGGCGAAATTGATCAGGCCCATGATCCCGTACACCATCGTGTAGCCGAGGGCGACCAGCGCGTAGATGCTGCCCTGGACCAGGCCGTTGATGATCTGCTGAAAGAAAATATCCATTTAGTCTTTTTCGGGTGAAGCACGTGAAAACGGCACCTTGCGGTGCCGTTTCGTGTTGCGGATCAGCCGGTCACTTCTTCTCGACTGCCGACTTGGCAGCCTCGGCGGCGCCCTTGACGGCTTCCGCCCCGGACTTGACCGCCTCGGCGCCGGCCTTGATGGCCTCGCCGCCCATCGCCGTCGCCGCCCCGGCCACCGCCTTGGCAGCATCCTTCACTTCGGCCACGGCTTCCTTGACCTCGGCCTTGGCTATCGACATGTCGCCGACAGCGCCCAGGGTCTCGACGTACTCGAGCTTGCCGCCCTTGTACTGGTAGATCGAGATGGCACCGCCCTTGAGGTCGCCCACGCCGTCGAATTCGATCAGCGCGGTGACGCCGTCGTAGCTGGTCTTGCCGACGGCCGGCAGGTACTTGGCTGGCTCGACCGAGTCGGCCCGCTTCATGGCGTCGGCGACGACCATCACGGCATCGTAGACATACGGCGCATAGAGCTGGATCTCGGCGTTGAACTTCTTGGTGAACTTGTCGCGGAATTCCGGCCCCTTGGCCAGCTTGTCGAGCGGCATGCCGGGCAGCGAGCAATAGTTGCCTTCGGCTGCCTCGCCACCAAGTTTCATGAATTCCGGCGTACACACGCCATCGCCGCCGAGGAACTTGGACTTGATGCCGAGTTGCTTCATCTGCTTGGCCATCGGCCCGCCCTGGGCGTCCATGCCGCCGAAGAAGACCATCTCGGCCTTGGTCGACTTGATCTTGGTCAGGATGGCCTTGAAGTCGGTGGCCTTGTCATTGGTGTATTCGGTAGCCACTACCTTGAGGCCGGACGCCTCGGCGGCCTTGCGGAACTCGTCGGCCAGGCCCTGGCCGTAGGCGGTGCGGTCATCGACGATGGCCACCGTCTTGACGCCCTGCTTGGCGGCGAATTCGCCCAGGCTCTTGCCCTGCTGGACGTCGTTGGCCATGACGCGGAAGGCGGTGGCGAAGCCCTGCTGGGTGTATTTCGGATTGGTCGCCGAACCGGAAACCTGCGGGATGCCGGCTTCGGCATAGAGACGGGAGGCCGGGATGGTCGTCCCCGAATTGAGGTGGCCGATGACGCCGTTGACCTTGGCGTCGACCAGCTTCTGGGCGACGATGGCGCCCTGCTTGGGATCGGCGGCATCGTCTTCGGCCATCAACTCGAACTTGACCTTGGCACCGCCAATTTCCATGCCCTTGGCATTAAGCTCCTCGATGGCCAGCACCGCACCGTTTTCGTTGTCCTTGCCGAGGTGGGCCTGGGGGCCGGTCATCGGCGCGACGTGGCCGAGCTTGACCAGCACTTCCGGCTTGGCGGCTGGCGCCGCCGGAGCGGCCGGAGCGGCGACCGGTTTCGGTTCCTCCTTCTGGCCGCAAGCCGTCAGGGCAAAAGCGGCAGCAACGGAAAGGGCAATGGCGGAAAACTTGGTGTGCATCGATATTTCTCCTGATCTCTGTGGGGGAAACAAGTCATTTTGATTGTCCGGACCGGGCGGATACATGTCAATCATAAGGTGTTATGATGAATTCGTATGGTTTTCCATGAGCCCGCCTGATGCCGTCACTCGCCAGAATACGGTTCTACCTCAACCAGGCTGCCCGCAAGCTGTTCTCGATGCTGCCGCAAAAAAGCAGGCACAACGTGTACCGGGCCTTCGTGGACTGCGACCCCGCCCCCACCGACCGGCTGGTCCTCAAGATCGCCGACACCCAGGACGAGCTGGAAGCCTGCTTCCGCCTGCTGCATGACGCCTACGTCAGCAGCGGCTTCATGTCGCCCGACCCGTCGGGCATGCGCGTCACCATCTACCACGCACTGCCGACCACCACCACCCTGTGCGCCAAGCTCGACGGCAAGGTGGTCGGCACCCTGTCGCTGATCCGCGAGAGTGCCATCGGCTTCCCGCTGCAGCGCATCTTCGACCTGACGGCGGTGCGCGAGAAGGAGGGTTACATCGCCGAAGTCTCGGCGCTGGCCGTGCACCCGCGCTACCGGCGCACCGGCGGGACCATCCTCTTCCCGCTGATGAAGTTCATGTACGAGTACTGCACCACCTTCTTCGATACGCGGCACCTGGTCATCGCCGTCAATCCGCGCCACATCGAGATGTACGAATCGCTGCTCTTCTTCAAGCGGCTGACCGCCAACGTCGTCGAGAACTACGACTTCGTCAATGGCGCCCCGGCCGTCGGCGCCACGCTCGACCTCAAGCACGCCCCGGAGACCCTGCGCCGGGCTTACGCCGGCAAGCCACTGCACCGCAACCTGTACCATTATTTCTGCGAATCGAAGCTGGCCAACATCCACATCCCGCACCGCCGCTTCTTCACTACCAACGACCCGGTGCTGACCCCCGAACTGATCGACTATTTCTTCAATCGCCAGACGCAGGTCTTCGCCGAGTTGAGCGACCGCAAGAAGGCCCTGCTCCACCTCATCTACGACCTGCCGGAATACCGCAAGGTTCTGCCTGCCCTGCCCGACCAGGGCGTCACCCGGCAGATGCGCCAGCATCGCCGTTTCTCGGTCAAATGCCCGGCCCGGCTCAACGATGCGACGACGAGCGGCGACGACAACCTGGCCATCGAGGTCAACGAAGTGTCGCGCTACGGTTTCCGGGCCCGCGTTGCCCAGGCCATCCCGAGCGGCATCTGGCTGAAGGCCACGGTGCAGCTCGGCCTCCACGAGGTGTCGCGGCTCACCGTGCAGGTCGCCCGCGAAGCCGAGATCGAGGACCAGCATTACTGCGGTTTCCGCATCGGCGAGCCGGACCTGGTGTGGCGCAAGTTCGTCACGGCGCTGTACGAAGGCCACACCCACCAGGATCTCGACCAGGCCACCCGCTTCCTCCCCTGAGCGTTACCGCCCCGGCGCCGGCCGCGGGTTAACCCGCCGTTGCCGGAACGTTCGCTTTCGGCCAAACTCAAATCTCCAGGCTGCGTCGCCACCACCCCCGGCGGCGCAGCGACCATAGCTGTCGCCCACAAGGCGGCAAATAACGGAGACCAACCATGGGCAAGCCCCTTTTGCCGGAAATCCTGTCCAGCGCCCTGGACGACAAATACACCCGCCACACCGGCCGCGTCTTCCTGACCGGCACCCAGGCCCTGATCCGCCTGCCCATGCTGCAACGGGAACGCGACCTGGCGGCCGGGCTGAATACCGCCGGCTTCATTTCCGGCTATCGCGGCAGCCCGCTCGGCAATCTCGACCTCGGCCTGTGGAAGGCCAAGGCCCATCTCGCCGAACACCACATCACCTTCCAGCCCGGCATCAACGAAGACCTCGCCGCCACCGCCGTCTGGGGCAGCCAGCAGGTCGGGCTGTTCCCCGGCGCCAAGTACGACGGCGTGTTCGGCATGTGGTATGGCAAGGGGCCTGGCGTCGATCGCAGCGGCGACGTCTTCCGTCACGCCAACGCCGCCGGCACGGCCAAATTCGGCGGCGTGCTGGTCGTCGCCGGCGACGACCATGCCGCCAAGTCGTCCACGCTGCCGCACCAGACCGAACACGTTTTCAAGGCGGTGCTGATGCCGGTGCTCTACCCGGCCAATGTCCAGGAATACCTCGACTACGGCCTGCACGGCTGGGCGATGAGCCGCTACTCGGGTTGCTGGGTGGCCTTCAAGGCGCTGGCCGACACGGTCGAGACCTCGGCCTCGGTGAGCATCGACATGGCGGCGGTCAACCCGGTTTTTCCGCAAAATTTCGACATGCCGCCGGACGGCCTCAACATCCGCTGGCCCGACCCGCCGCTGGTCCAGGAAGCCCGACTGCTCAACTACAAGCTCTACGCCGCGCTGGCCTACTGTCGGGCCAACGGCCTGAACCGCCTGGTCATCGATTCACCAACCCCTCGCCTCGGCATCCTGACCGCCGGCAAGAGCTATCTCGACGTCCGCCAGGCGCTCGACGAACTGGGCATCGACGAAGCCCTGGCCGCCGAGATCGGCATCCGCCTGTACAAGGTGGGCATGGTCTGGCCGCTCGAACCAGAAGGGGTGCGCCACTTCGCCGAAGGGCTGGAGGAAATCCTGGTCGTCGAGGAAAAGCGTCAGCTGCTCGAATACCAGCTCAAGGAAGAACTCTACAACTGGAAGGACGAGGTCAGGCCACGGGTGATCGGCAAGTTCGACGAACTCGGGGAGTGGTCGCACGGCCAATGGCTGCTGCCGGCCACCGGCGAGCTGCCGGTGGCGACCATCGCCCACGTCATCGCCCAGCGCATCGGCCGCTTCTTCACCTCGCCGACCATTGCCGCCCGCCTCGAGATCATCCAGGCCAAGCAGCAGGCGGCCAAAACGCCGGTCGTGCTGGCCGAGCGCAAGCCGCATTTCTGCTCGGGCTGCCCGCACAACACCTCGACCAAGGTGCCCGAAGGCTCGCGCGCCGTGGCCGGCATCGGCTGCCACTACATGGTGACCTGGATGGACCGGCAAACCTCAACCTTCACCCACATGGGCGGCGAAGGCGTGCCCTGGGTCGGCCAGGCGCCATTCACCGAGGAAAAACACATTTTCGCCAACCTCGGTGACGGCACCTATTTCCATTCCGGGCTACTCGCCATCCGCCAGGCCATCGCCGCCAAGGTGCCGATCACCTACAAGATCCTCTACAACGACGCCGTGGCGATGACCGGCGGCCAGCCGGTGGACGGCGTGCTCAGCGTCGCCCGCATGACCCGCCAGCTCGAGGCCGAGGGCGTGGACAAGATGGTCATCGTCGCCGCCGAGCCGGAGAAATATGCCGAGATCACCGATCTGGCGCCCAACGTTCCGGTGCGCCATCGCGACGAGCTCGACACCGTGCAGCGCGAACTGCGCGACTATCCCGGCGTCTCGGTCCTCATCTACGACCAGGTCTGCGCCACCGAGGCGCGGCGCCGGCGCAAGCGTGGCAAGATGCCGGCCATCGCCAAACGCGTCGTCATCAACGAAGCCGTCTGCGAAGGCTGTGGCGACTGCTCGGTGCAATCCAACTGCCTGTCGGTAGTGCCGGTCGAAACGGCCTTCGGCACCAAGCGCCAGATCGACCAGTCGTCGTGCAACCAGGATTTCTCCTGCCTCAAGGGTTTCTGCCCGAGCTTCGTGACCGTCGATGGCGGCCGGCTGAAGAAACCGGCCGGTCCCGCGGTCGACGGCGAAAATTGGCCAAAATTGAAAGATCCGCAGCTGCCCGCCACCGCCCAGCCCTACAACCTGCTGATCACCGGCGTCGGCGGCATGGGCGTCATCACCCTCGGGGCGCTCGTCGGCATGGCCGCCCACCTCGACGGCAAGGGCATCTCGACGCTGGACATGACCGGCCTGGCGCAGAAATACGGCGCCGTCTTCTCCCACCTGCGCATCGCCGACCGGCCCGAGGACATCCACGCCGCCCGCATCGCCACCGGCGAGGCCCACGCCGTGCTGGGCGGCGACCTGGTGGTCAGCGCCAGCACCGAAGCGCTGGCGAAAATGCTCGAGGGGCACACGCGGGCCGTCGTCAGCTGCACCGAAACGCCGACCGCCGACTTCACCCGCCACCGCGACTGGCATTTCCCGCAGGCCGGCCTCAAGGACCAGCTGGTCGCCACCATCGGCGCCGACCACGCCCGCTTCATCGATGCCCAGCACCTGGCCACGGCGCTGATGGGCGACGCCCTCTACGCCAACATGCTGCTCCTCGGCTACGCCTGGCAGCGCGGCCTGGTGCCGGTGTCGGCCGCAGCGCTCGACAAGGCCATCGAACTGAACGGGGCGGCGGTCGACGCCAATCGCCAGGCCTTCGTCTGGGGCCGGCGGGCCGCCGTAGACCCCGAGCGCGTCGCCGCCCTGGCCGGGCCGCTCGGCGGCCGGCCCTTCGTCGAACAAAGGCTAGACGAGCTGATCGCCAGCCGCCTCGCCCACCTGGCGGCTTACCAGGACGCCCGGCTGGCCGAACGCTACCGCCGGCGCCTGGAGACTATCCGCGCCCTCGGCGACGACGCGCTGAGCCGCCAGGTCGCCACCCAGTACGCCCGCCTGCTCGCCCCCAAGGACGAATACGAGATCGCCCGCCTGTACGCCGAAACCGACTTCCTGGCCGGCCTCGGCGAACAGTTCGCCGGCGATTTCCGGATCAGCTTCCAGTTCGCCCCGCCCCTCTTCGCCCGCCCCGGCCCGGACGGGCGCCCGAAGAAAATCAGCTTCGGCCCCTGGCTGCTGCCCGTCCTCAAGGGGCTGGCCGCGGCGCGCCGAATCCGCGGCAGCTGGCTCGATCCATTTCGTTTTGGGCCGGAAAAAGCCGTCGACCGCAGGATTCTCGCCGACTACGAGGCCGACCTCGAGCTGATCGCCGGGCAACCGACGACGAGCGATGCGGCCCGGGCGCTGGCCGGCTGGCCGGCCGAGGTGCGCGGTTTCGGGCCGATCCGGGCGGCCGCCGCCGAGCGCGCCAAAGCGGCGAGAGACAAGGCGAGAACGGCCCTGATGTCTTAGAATCCGCGGATGTCCGCACCCGCCATTCGCCAGCTCGCCCTGCAAGGGGCGGCTGCCATCCTCGTCCTGTCGCTCGCCTGGCCGTACTACGGCCTCAACGCCGAGGCCATGCCCTGGCTGGAAACCAGCCTGGCCATCGGCGCCGTCGCCCTCATCCTCGCCGTGCTGTCGCGCCAGCCGTGGTGGTGGCGGGTGATCCACGCCGGCTTCATGCCCCTCGTCTGGTTCACCCACCGCCTGGCCATCGACCCCGGCTGGTTCCTCTTCGCCGCCATCCTGCTCCTGCTCGTCTATCGCGGCGCCCTCTCCGGGCAGGTGCCGCTCTACCTGTCCAACAAGCAGACCGTCGCCGCCCTCGCCGACCTGCTGGCCGAGCGCGGCCCGAGCCGTTTCCTCGACCTCGGCGCCGGCATCGGCAGCACCACCGTGCCGCTCGCCGACCGCCTGCCGGACAGCCAGTTCACCGGCGTCGAAAACGCCCCGCTGACCTGGCTGGTCGGCTTGCTGCTCAGCGTCGGCCGACCCAACATCCGCTGGCGCTGGGACGACCTCTGGCAGGCCGAACTGGCCGATTACGACGTCGTCTACGCCTTCCTGTCGCCGGCCCCGATGGCCGAACTGTGGGAAAAGGCCAAGGCCGAAATGCCGCCGGGCAGCCTGTTCATCAGCAACAGCTTCCCAGTCCCCGGCATCGCCCCGGCCCGCGTCATCGAAGTGGATTGCCAGCCGCCCCGGCCGCTCTACTGCTACCCGCTCTGACCGGCCATGCGCAAAAAGCCCGAAACGCTCGCCCTGACCGTCGCCCTGGCCGGCATGCTGACCGTGCTCTTCGTCTTCCTGGCCGACCTCATCCTCTCCCGCCACCGCGACATCACCAACGGCGAACGCCGCCTCCAGCACTTCGGCATCATGATGGCCGAGCACACCGCCCGCAGCTTCGAGGCGGTCGACGTGCTGCTCCGCGAAACGGCCACCGACCTCTCGCGCAACCGCCAGGGCTGGGAAAGCTGGACGCCGACCAAGGGCTGGGAATACATCGCCCAGCGCCACTCGCGGGCCATGCCCCAGGTCCGCGACCTGATCCTCTTCGACCGCTACGGCAACCAGCGCTTCATTTCGACCTACTTCCCGGCACCCCATATCAACGTCAAGGACCGCCCCTACTTCGTCGCCCTCGAGAACGGCGCCGATGCCTCGACCTACGGCCCCTACATCGGGCGCAACTCGGGCCGCTACACCTATGCCATCGCCCGCCGCATCATCGGCGAGAACGGCCAGTTCGCCGGCGCCGCCTTCGGCGCCATGGAGCCGGCCTACCTGCAGGATTTCTGCTGGTCGAACCGGCTTTCCGACGATTTCGAGACGGTGCTGCTCAACGGCAAGGGGCAGATCGTCGCCTCCTGCCGGCCGACCGACCTCAGCCGCCAGTCGCCCATCCTCGGCGCCAAGGCGAGCGCCGTGCTGTTCGGCGGCAAGCTGCCGGCCGACATTCCCGACAGCGGGCTGAGCAACAGCCAGGGCATCCTGCTCGCCGTGTCGCCGGTACCCGGCTTCCGCGACCTGCGCATCCTCACCGCCATCCCCGAGTCCACGCTGCTCGCCGCCTGGTACAACCGCCTCTTCGAACTGGGCACGCTGGCCCTGCTGGTCGCCGTCGTCCTCCTCGTCGGCGCCCTGCTGGTCCGCCGCCAGGTCCGCGAAATGGCCGGCATGACCAACGAACTGGCCTCCAGCCACGAAAACCTCGAGGAACGCGTGCGCGCCGCCACCCAGGAACTGGCCGGGCAAAAGAATGCCGCCGAGCGCGCCAACACCGCCAAGAGTCGTTTTCTGGCCGCCGCCAGCCACGACCTGCGCCAGCCACTGCACGCCCTGTCGCTGTTCGCCAGCGACCTGCAGCGCCAGGTCAGGGCCGGCAACACCCAGGACCTGCCCCGACTGGCCGAGCAGATCGGCGTCTCGACGACCATCCTCGGCAACCTGCTCGACTCCCTGCTCGACATTTCCCGGCTCGACGTCGCCGGGATCAAGCCGGACCGCTGCCCGACGCCGCTCCAGCCGATCTTTGCGCGTCTCGCCGAATCCTTTCGGCGGACGGCGGCCGACGGCAACCTGCGCCTGCGCTTCCGGCCGAGTCCGCTGTGGGTGGAAACCGATCCGGCCATGCTCGAGCGCATGCTGGCCAACCTGGTTGCCAACGCCCTGCGCTACACCCGTTCCGGCGGCAGCGTGCTGGTCGCCGCCCGCCGACGCGGCGACACGGTGCTGCTCGAGGTCAGGGACAACGGCATCGGCATCGCCCCCGAACACCAGGCGGCGATCTTTGCCGAGTTCTTCCAGGTCGGCAACACCGCCCGGGAACACGACAAGGGCCTGGGTCTCGGGCTATCCATCGTGGACCGCCTGGCCCGCGCCCTCGACATCAAGGTCGGGCTGCGTTCGCGTCCCGCCCAGGGAACGACCTTCTCGCTGCAGGTCGCCGTTTCCCGGCCGGCACCGGCCGCACCGGCACCGATGACACCGCCGCCGCGCGCCGGCTACGTGCACTGCCTCGGCCAATCGGACGCCATGCTGGCCTGCGCCCACCTGGTGGAAAACTGGGATTACATCGTCAGCACCGCCGACGAACCCGGTGCCGAACCGCTACCGGGCAATGCCGTGCTGATCGTCGATGCCGACCTGGCGGCCGCCGCCAGCGCCGCCCTGGCGCCCGGAGCGCCGCTCATCGTGTTGGTCACCGCCGCCGACCAGCCGGTGCCGGAGGGCGCCAACCGGCTGGTCCTGCCGATACGCCCGGCCCGCTTGCGCGCCCTGCTCGGCCAGCTTCAGAAAACACTCTCGAAATCGATCCCGTAGCGGGCCACGGCGACCAGGGCCTGGGTCCGGCTGTTGACGCCAAGGGCCTTGAAAACCGCCGTCGCGTGGATTTTCACCGTGCCTTCCGACAGACCGAGCTGGTCGGCGATGTCGCGATTCGACAAGCCGCGCACCATCAAGCCGAGGACCTGCCCCTGGCGATCGGTCAGGCCGATTTCGTTGGGCCGCACGCTGACCTTGGCCGGCGGCACCGGGGTGGCGTCGTCGAGGCGGGCGCCGGGTTGGCCGCGCGGCCGGAAGATGTTGCCATCGAGCACTTCGCGCACGGCGGCAAGCAGGGCCTCGCCGGAAAAAGCCTTGGGGATGAAACCGGAGGCGCCCAGGTTGAGGACCCGGGTGATGGTCGGCGTGTCGTCGAAAGCCGAGACGACGACCACCGGGATGGCCGGATAACGGCGACGCAGGATGTCCAGCCCGGCAAAACCGTCGATGCCCGGCAGGGCCAGATCGAGCAGGATCAGATCGAACTCGTCCTCACCGTCGAGGACGACGAGCGCCGACTCGAAATCGGGCGCCTCGAGCACCTCGATGTCGCTTTCCACCTGGCCGAGCATGCGCACCAGACCCTCGCGGACCAGCGCATGGTCCTCCACTACCAGCAACTTCAACATACCGCCCCCTTGATTAGCAGCTTGCTAATTTAGCATTTTGCATGACGAAGTGGTTTAAGATACATCCATCAAAACGGAGGAGAGAAGCATGTCCGACCAACAAATACGCGACCCCCTGAATTTCATGCGCAACATGTGGGGGAACATGGGCTTCACCTTGCCGGGCATGGTCGCGCCGACCTTCGACGTCGAGGAACTGGACAAGCGCATCAAGGACATGAAGGCCGTCGAAGGCTGGTTGCGCATGAACCTGTCGATGCTGCAGATGACCATCCAGGGGCTGGAAATGCAGCGCACCACGGTCGGTGCCGTGCAGGCCATGGGCCAGATGGCGGCCGATGCCGCCAAGTCGATGAGCCCGGAAGGCGGCGAAACCGCTGCCCCCCAGCCGGCCGCTCAGGCAGCCGGCTTCGCCGGCCCGGCCGGCGGCCCCCTGCCGGATACGGCGATGTGGCCATGGCAGATGATGCAGCAGATGCGCGAACAGATGGAGCACAACGTCGAGGCCGCCCAGGCCGCGGCCAGTGCCGCCGTCGCCGGTCAGACGCCGGCCACCGCCAAGGCCCGCCAGCCGGCCGCCAAGAAATAATCAGCGAGTCATCAACGAGCGGGCGTCACCGCCCGGCCAGCCAGGCGGCCCACAGCGGCAGGGTGAGCATCGAGCCGAGGGTGGTCGCCGAGATCAGCCAGGCGACGCTGCGCCCGTCGCCGCCCATGCGCATGGCCAGGATGTAGGCCGACGAGGCGGTGGGCAGCGCCGCGAACAGCACCACCACCTGGAAATTCAGCCCGCTCAGGCCGAGCCAGCCGCCGACGCCGAGGGCGATCAGCGGCAGGGCGAGCAGCTTGACGGCGAGCAGCCACAGTGAAAAGCCGCGCACGCCCGGCGTGCCTTCCAGGCGCAGGGCGGCGCCGACGGTGATCAGGCCGAGGGCGATCGAGGCATCGGCCAGGCGGCCGAGAAAGGCCTGCACCGGAGCCGGCGGCACGAAGCCGGCGAGGTTGAGCAGGAAGCCGGCGGCGGTGCCCCAGATCAACGGATTGCGCCCCACTTCGTGCCACAGGCCGACCTCGCCGTGGCGGGCCAGCATCCACACCGAGACCAGGTTAGCGAAGGGCACGGCGGCGCCGACGATCAGCCCCATGGTGGCGATGCCCGGGGCACCAAACAGCATGCCGGCGACGGCCAGCGCGATGTAGGAATTGAAGCGGTAGGCGCACTGGAACAGCGAGGCGTAGGTCAGCGCCGGAAGCCGGGTGAATAGGTTGGGCACGATGCCGAGCAGCATGCCGCCGGCCATTGCGGCGAAGGCGGTGGCAAGCAGCGGCAAGGCGGCGCCGAAATCGAGCCTGGTCTTGACGATGGCGTTGACCAGCAGGGCCGGGAAGAGGATGAAATAGACCAGCTTCTCGACGCCGTTCCAGAAGTGGTCGCCGAGATGCATCCAGCGCCGGATGGCGGCGCCGAGCAGGATCAGCGAGAAGTCGGGAAGGAGCAGCAGCGCGGTATTCATCGACGCATTGTAATTCCCGCGGTCGACCGGAAAAATCCGTAAATTCCACAATCCGCCTTGACCCTGTCGGGCAAACCCGAAATACTCGCCCGACAAGGAGGAATTCATGAATCTCGAATGGTGGCACTGGATCGTCGGCGGCATCGTGCTGATTCTCGCCGAGCTGGTCATCCCCTCGTTCTTCATCGTCTGGTTTGGCCTCGGGGCCCTCTTCGTCGGCCTGCTGGCGCTCGCCTTCGACCTCTCGCTGACCGCCCAGCTGGCGACCTGGACGGCCGCCTCGCTGGCCATGGTCGGGCTGTGGTTCCGCGTCTTCAAGCAGAGTTTCGTCAAGACCCGCATCGGCACCGCCGATGGCGAGGCGATCGGCGAAGTCGGCCTGCTGGTCGGCGCCGTCGCCCCCTTCGAGCGCGGCAAGGTGCGCTTCCAGCGGCCGGTGCTCGGTTCCGACGAATGGGTGTGCCTGGCCGACACGGCCATCGCCGCCGGCGACCGGGTCCGGGTGGTCGCCGTCGAGGGCAGTTTCCTGAAAGTCAGCAAGGTCTAGAAAGGTCGCACAATGGACATGAACAACGCCGGTTTCGTCATCACCCTGGCCGTCCTGGTCTTCGTCGTGGTGACCATCGCCAAGGGGGTGCGCATCGTGCCCCAGGGCGAGGAATGGATCGTCGAACGCCTGGGCAAGTATCACGGCACGCTGCGCCCCGGCCTCAACATCGTCATCCCCTACCTCGACAAGATCGCCTACCAGCTGGTCACCAAGGACATCATCCTCGACGTCCAGGAGCAGGAGGTGATCACCCGCGACAACGCGGTGATCCTGACCAACGCCATCGCCTTCATCAAGGTCACCGACCCGGTCAAGGCGGTCTATGGCGTCACCGATTTCTCCGAGGCCATCCGCAACCTGATCATGACCACGCTGCGCTCCATCGTCGGCGAGATGGAACTCGACGAGGCACTGTCCTCGCGCGACAAGATCAAGGCTCGGCTGCGCGAAAGCATCGCCGACGAGGCGGTGGACTGGGGCCTGACCGTCAAGTCGGTCGAGATCCAGGACATCAAGCCCTCGCAGTCGATGCAGAAGGCCATGGAAATGCAGGCCGCCGCCGAGCGTGAGCGCAAGGCGGTGGTCACCCGCTCGGAAGGCGCCAAGCAGTCGGCCATCCTCGAAGCCGAGGCCCGACTCGAATCGGCCAAGCGCGACGCCAACGCCCAGGTCATGCTGGCCGAGGCCTCGGCCGAGGCGATCCGCCGTGTCACGGCCGCGATCGGCGAGCAGCCCGGGCCGATGTCCTACCTGCTCGGTGAAAAGTACATCAAGGCCCTGGAGCGCCTGGGCGAGGCCGACAACGCCAAGCTGGTGGTGCTGCCGGCCGATCTCCAGGAAGCCGTGCGCGGCCTGTTCGGCCGCAAGGCCTGACGACCGGCGGCTGAACTACCGCTCGTTTTCCTGGTACTGCTTGCGCAGGCGAGCCAGGCCCTGCTGGTAGGCTTCGGCGTCGCCGAAATCGAAAAAGTTCGGATAGCGATCGTGCGCCGCCTTGACCCGGCGGGCGTGCTTGATCGGGCACCAGTACTGCTCGGTGCGCGCCGCCACTTCCCGGGCATAGGCGGCGACGCCGTTGCCGTAGGAGCAATAGAAGCAGTTGAATTTCTCGATGATGTTCAGGTAGGGCAGTTCCTCGCGGTCGAAGATCAGGTAGTCGGCCCGGCGTACCTTGGGAATGCGGTAGACCGGGAAACAGATCGCCTGATAGACGCTGACGAAGAGGTCGAGCAATAGAAAGGGAATCCAGCCGGCGTAGATGACCGGCGCCGTGAGCACGACGAGCAGCCGGCTGTGCACCAGGAAGCGGAGCAGGCCGGTCTTGTAGCGGCGCTGCTGGCGCTGGAATTCCTCGGCCAGCTCGATCTTCTTCTGCGTCCACTCGTCGCGGGTGCGCCGGTATTCCTCTTCCAGTTCGTCCTGCAGGCTGCGGATGCGGGCCAGCAGTTGCTCGATGTTGTTGGTCATGTTCCCTGATTCCTGTTCTGCCGGCGCGGATGCCGGCGCTGACGGGCAGTGTGCCCGATCAGGCGGCGGGCGTCACGCCCTGGCCGAGTATGCCGGCAGCGACCAGGGCGGCGATGCGCTCGGCAGAATAGCCGGCGGCGCCCAGTACCTCGACGGTGTGCTGACCCGCCCCGGGCGCCGGCCGATGGACGGCGAAGGGATGATCTGAAATTTGCAGCGGCGGCGCGAACTGGCGCAGGCCGTCGGCTTCGACGACCATGGCGCGGGCCGCGACCTGCTCGTTGGCCAGGGCTTCTTCGGGACTCAGCACCGGCGTCACGCAGCAGTCGACACCGGCGAAGCTGGCCGCCCACTCGTCGCGCTCGCGGCTGGCGAACAACTCGGCCATCTCGTCGCGCAGCCCGCCATCCCATTGCCGCGCCACCCATTGCGGCCGACCGAGCACGGCGCAGCAGCGCTGCCAGAACTTGCCCTCGAGGGCGCCGACCGCCATGTACTTGCCGTCGGCGCAGCGGTAGGTGGCGTAGCAGGGCAGGCCGCCGGAGAGCAGGTCGGCGCCGCGCGGCGCCGACTGGCCGGCGTCGTGCAGGCGAAGCATGGCGAAATAGCTGTGGGCGAGCACGCTGTCGGTCATCGCCACGTCGATGTAGCGGCCCTGCCCGCTGCGCTGGGCGTCGACCACGGCAGCCAGGATGCCCATGACGCCGGTCAGCGCCCCACCGAGCAGGTCGGCGATCTGGAAATTGGGGATGGCCGGCGGGCCGCCGGCGCTGCCGATCTGGTCGAGCACGCCGGCGTAGCCGAGGTAATTGATGTCGTGACCGGCCAGGTCGCGGTAGGGCCCGCTCTGGCCGTAGCCGCTGATAGCGCAGTAGGCGATGCGCGGGTTGCGCGCCGCCACCGCGGCGTAGCCGATGCCCAGCTTGTCGACGACGCCGGGCCGGAAGCTCTCGACGACAACGTCGGCCTGTTCGGCCAGATCGAGGAAGACGGCGACGCCCTCGGGCCGCTTGAGGTCGAGGACCAGGCCTAGCTTGTTGCGGTTGATCATCCGGAAATAGGCGCTGCTCTGGCCATTTTCGCCGCCCTGCCCGGTACCCAGCGTGCGGGCGTAATCGCCCTCGCCGGGGTCTTCGATCTTGATCACTTCGGCGCCGAGGTCGGCCAGGTGCAGCGTCGCCACCGGACCGGGCAGCAGGCGGGTCAGGTCGAGGACGCGGATGCCGGCGAGCGGCGCCGGCCGGCTCATGAGGTGCAGCGCTCCAGTAAATCGGCTTCCAGTTCGATCTCCAGGCCTTTTTCCAGGCGGCGCTCGATGAACATGCCGCGATAAAGGCGGCCGGCGTTCTCGGCCTTTTTGGCGTGCGGCGTTTCCCAGTCGGTGACGCGCAGGCGGACGATGCCGATCTGCTCGTCGCGTTCGGCCGCGCCCGGGGCAACGCAGGGGTAGGCCAGGGCGTGGCGATTGAATTCGTCGCGGCTGTACTGCTCGAGGTTCTTGCCGGGGACCGCCGGGCACTGGCCGAGGTGGCGGGTCTGCACACCTGACGAGAGCACTTCGCCCTTGAGGTAGAAGACCGGTTCGGCCAGCACCCAGCCGGCCCCGCCTTCGCGGTAGATGACGCAGGCGCCAGCCCGCATCAGTTCCGGCTGTTTGAAAAGCAGCCCGGCCGACGGACGGAGTTGGGGCTCGGCGGCGAATGCCGCGCCGCCTAGGCAGGCCAGCGCGAGAAGGACAAATCGCATGGAAATATTCCGGGTCAGTAGATCCGGCTATCTTCGATCACCTTGCCGTCGTTGGGCAAGCCCCCGGGCCCGACAAAAGCCACTTCGCCGCGCAGCTTGGTCACTTCGCGCAGGCTGCTGACCAGCGCCTTGTCGAATACCTCGCCGCCCTCGGCGATTTCGCAATGCAGCACCATGCGATCCTGGCCGCCCGGGTTGTCGACGACCAGGCGCATGCGCCCGACCTCTGGGTGGCGGCTGGCGATCTCGGCGACCTGCTCGGGGTGCACGAACATGCCCTTGACCTTGGTCGTCTGGTCGGCCCGGCCCATCCAGCCCTTGAGGCGGACATTGCTGCGGCCGCAGGGCGAACGCCCGGGCAGGATGGCCGACAGGTCGCCGGTGGCGAAGCGGATCAGCGGGTAGTCGGGATTGAAGCTGGTGACCACGACCTCGCCGACCTCGCCGGTGGCGACCGGGTCGCCGGTGCCGGGGCGGACGATTTCGACGAGCAGCTCCTCCTCGACGACCAGTCCCTCCTCGGCCTCGGTTTCGTAGGCGATGGCGCCGATGTCGGCCGTCGCGTAGCACTGGCGGACGGTGATGCCGCGCTCCTTGAGCCAGGCGCGGGTGACGCCGGGCAGGGCCTCGCCGGAAACCAGGGCTTTCTTCAGCGAGGCGATGTCGGCGCCCATTTCCTCGGCCTTCTCGACGATGATGCGCAGGAAGGATGGCGTGCCGACGTAGCCGTCCGGCCGCAGGTCGGCCATCGCCTGGACCTGCTGCTCGGTCTGCCCGACGCCGCCGGGAAACACCGCGCAACCCAGCTTGCGGGCGCCGCCTTCCATCAGGAAGGCGCCGGGCGTGAAGTGATAGGAAAAGCAGTTATGGACCAGGTCGCCATGGCGGAAGCCGGCGGCATAGAGCACCCGGGCCATGCGCCAGTGGTCCATGTCCATGCCCTGCAATTCGTAGATCGGCCCGGGCGACGCGAAGACCCGCTTGGCCTTGTGGCGGGCCAGCGAGTTCAGGCCGCCGAAGGGCGGGGTCTTCTTCTGCAGCTCGATCAGGTCGCGCTTGCGGGTCAGCGGCAACCTGGCCAGCGCCTCGCGTGTCGCGCAATCGTAGGGATTGATGCCGGCCAGCGTCTGGAAGTAATGCTGCGTCGTCTCTTTGGCATGCGCCACCTGGCGGGCCAGCTTGTCCATCAGATCGGCCTCGCGCTCTTCCGGATCGCGGGTCTCGAGCGGGTCGTAATAGCTCATTTCAAATTTCTCCGTTTTTTCCGGTTGACCGCGGCAATGCGGCTTGTCAGGACGCGCCGGGCGAGATTGCAAAGTAGGCGTTCAGGACAAGGTGAAGGCCGGCGCCGTTGGCTCCCGCCAACAGGCCGGCCGACAACGCCGGCCTGGACGCCGCACTGCAATCTCAAGAGAGCCAGCGTTTGCGGCGGCGGTAATGCTTGACCTCGCGGAACGACTTGCGCCCCGATGACGAAACGCCGAGGTAGAACTCCTTGACGTCCTCGTTCTCGCGCAGCTCCTTGGCGGTGCCTTCCATGACCACCCGGCCGTTTTCCAGGATGTAGCCGAAATCGGCGTAGCGCAGCGCGATGCTGGTGTTCTGCTCGGCCAGCAGGAAAGTGACTTTCTCCTGCTCGTTCAACTGCTTGACGATGCCGAACACTTCCTCGACGATCTGCGGCGCCAGGCCCATCGACGGCTCGTCGAGCAGGACCATGCGCGGGCTGGCCATCAGGGCGCGGCCGATGGCGCACATCTGCTGCTCGCCGCCCGAGGTGTAGGCCGCCTGGCTGGTGCGCCGGGTCTTCAGGCGCGGGAAGAAGTTGTAGACCTTGTCCAGGCTGTCCTGCACCGCGGCCTTGCCGTCGGTCCGCGTGTACGCCCCGGTCAGCAGGTTTTCCTCGATGGTCAGGTGGCCGAAACAGTGACGGCCTTCCATCACCTGGACGACGCCGCGCTTGACCAGGTCGGCCGGCGTCATCGCCTCGACCCGCTCGCCCTTGAGTTCGATCGAGCCCTTGGTCACTTCGCCGCGCTCGCCATGCAGCAGGTTGCTGACGGCGCGCAGGGTGGTCGTCTTGCCGGCGCCGTTGCCGCCGAGTAGCGACACGATGCGGCCTTCGGGCACGCTGAAGGAGACACCCTTGAGCACCAGGATGACGTGGTTGTAGATGACCTCAATGTTGTTGACACTGAGGAAGGTTGAATTGGCAGCGGTCATGGTCAACTCTCGTGGCTGGCGCCCGCGCACGCGGCGCGGGCGCTTCGGCTCAACTTACTGCTTGCACTGTTCCGGCGTGCGCGGCGTGATCTTCTTCTCCTCGGCATACTTGCGCGAGGCGTTCAGCACCATGCCGCGGAGCAGCTTGTCGTCGGCCTGGTACCAGTCGGAGGCGAATTTCCAGTTAGCGCCATCCCAGCTGTGGACGCGCACCCAGGACGATCCCATGTGGTCGAGGCAGGAAGTCTGCACCGGACGCATGACTCCGGCGAAGCCCATGCCATCGAGCGTCTTCTGGTCGAGGTTCATGTTTTCCAGGCCCCAGCGCACCTGCTCGCCGGTCATCACCTTGCCCTTGCCGTACTTCTCCTGCGCCTTGCGTACGCCTTCGACGCCGAGCATGGCCGAAATCAGGCCACGCATGTACAAGACCTGGCCGACCTCGTCCTTCGGACCGGTACCCTGGCCCTTGTCGTGAACCAGGGCGATGACGTCCTTGGCAACCTTGGAATTCGGCTCCGCCCCGTGCTGCAGGGTCAGCGCGCTATAGCCCTTGGCACCTGCGCCGACGTCCTTGACGTCCGGCTCGGCCCCGGCCCACCAGACGCCGATCATCTTGTCACGCGGGAAGCCGGTGGCCTGCGCCTCCTTCAGCGCGGTCGAGTTCATGACACCCCAGCCCCACAACAGAACGTAGTCGGGACGGTTCTTGCGCACCTGCAACCAGGTCGCCTTCTGCTCGACGCCCGGGTGGGCCACCGGCAGCAGGTCGAGTTCGAAGCCATGCAACTTGGCCCGTTCCTGCAACAGCGGGATCGGTTCCTTGCCGTAGGGGCTGTCGTGATAGACGAGGGCGATCTTTTTGCCCTTCAGCTTGTCTAGGCCGCCCAATTGCTTGGCGACGTGCTGGATCGCGACATCGGCGCCAACCCAGTAGGTGCCGAGCAGCGGGAAGTTCCAGGTGAACACCGAACCGTCCTGCGACTCACTGCGGCCATAACCGGCAGTGATCAGCGGGATCTTGTCGATCGGCGCCTTCTCGGTCAGGGCGAAGGTGATGCCGGTGGACAAGGGCTGGAAGACCGTCGCGCCCTTGCCTTTCAGACGCTCGTAACACTCGACGCCGCGGTCGGTGGCATAGGCCGTTTCACATTCCTCGAAGCTGATCTTGACGCCGTTGATGCCGCCCTTGGCGTTGACCAGCTTGAGGTAGTCGACATAACCGTTGGCCCAGGGGCCGCCGTTGGCGGCATAGGCGCCGGTACGATAGACGATGACCGGAAAGAACTGCTCCTTGGCCTGGGCCTGGGCAGCGGTGCTGGCGACGGTGGTGCCGAAACCGATGGTGGACATGGCCGCGGCCAGTGCGAGCGAACGAAACTTCATGGTGTCTCCTCCTGTTTTTCAGGTTATGAACTGGTTTTTGCTACACCCTCGTCAGTGCGGAAAGGGCCACAGACGAAGCTTTTCCTTGGCGATCGACCACAGCCGAGCCAGGCCATGCGGCTCGACGATCAGAAAGAAGACGATCAGCGAACCGAAGATGATCAACTCGGCGTGCGACACCGCAGCCGTCGAGATGGAAATGCCGACCAGGTCGCCCAGCGCCGGCAGGAACTGGTTGAGGAAGATGGGCAGGACGACGATGAAGGCAGCGCCGAAGAAGCTGCCGAGAATCGAGCCGAGGCCGCCGATGATGACCATGAACAGCAACTGGAAGGAGCGGTCGACCGAGAAGGCCGCCGGTTCCCACGAACCGAGATGGATGAAGCCCCACATCGCGCCGGCCACGCCGACGAAGAAGGAACTGACCGCGAAGGCCGACAGCTTGGAATACATCGGCCGGATGCCGATGACCTCGGCCGCCACGTCCATGTCGCGGATCGCCATCCACTGCCGACCGACAGTGGCCCGCGTCAGGTTCTTGGCTAGCACGGCGAAGACGACCATGACGCCTAGGCAGAACAGGTATTTATCGACCGGCGAATCGATGGTCCAGCCGAACATCTTGAGGTTGGACACCGACACCGAACCGGACGACGAATCGTTGGTGAACCACGAAATGCGCAGGAAGGCCCAGTCGCAGAAGAACTGGGCGGCCAGCGTGGCCACCGCCAGGTAGAGGCCGCGCACGCGCAGGCTGGGTATCCCGAAAAGGACGCCCATGGCCGCCGAAACGCCGCCGCCCAGCAACATGGCGAGCACCACCGGCATGCCTTCGATACGCACGAAGAAGTTGTACGCAGCATAGGCGCCGATGGCCATGAAGGCCCCGGCACCGAGCGTGATCTGGCCGCAATAGCCGACCAGCAGATTGACCCCCAGGGCGGCCAGCGACAGGATCAGGAAAGGAATCAGGATGGCGCGGAACATGTATTCGTCCACCAGCATCGGCACGCCGATGAAAGCGAAGGCGATGACGCCGAGCACGAACCACTTGTCCTGGGCGATGGTGAACACTTGCTGGTCGGCCGCATAGGAAGTCTTGAACTGGCCGTTTTCACGATAGAGCACGTTGGTTTCTCCTGGCGGTCAGACGCGGTCGATGATTTTCTCGCCGAACAGGCCCTGCGGCCGGAACAGCAGGAAGACCAGGGCAAGGACATAAGCGAACCAGATTTCGATGCCGCCGCCGACCATCGGCCCGATATAGACCTCGGACAGTTTCTCGCCGACGCCGATGATCAGGCCGCCGACGATGGCCCCCGGCACCGAGGTCAGGCCGCCGAGGATGACCACTGGCAGAGCGCGCAGGGCCACCGTGGCCAGCGAGAACTGGACGCCCAATTTGGAACCCCAGATGATGCCGGCGACCAGGGCGACGATGCCGGCAACCAGCCAGACGATGACCCAGATGCGGTTGAGCGGGATGCCGATCGACAGCGCTGCCTGGTGATCGTCGGCCACCGCGCGCAGGGCGCGACCGACTGGCGTCTTCTGGAAGAACAGCGAGAGCAGGCCGACCAGCAGGGCGGCGATCAGGGCGGCGATGAAGTCTTCCTTGTTGATCAGGATGCCGCCCTCGAAAACGCTCTCGAACATCAGCACCGGATCCTTCGGCATGCCGACGTCGATGTTGTAGATCTCGCTGCCGAACACCGTCTGGCCGATGCCTTCGAGCACGTAGGTGATGCCCAGGGTGACCATCAGCAGGGTCGCCCCTTCCTGGTTGACCAGCTTGCGCAGCACGAAGCGTTCGACCACCCAGGCGACCAGCAGCATGACCAGCCCGGCGCCGACGAAGGCGATCAGGTTGGCGAGCAGCAGGCTGTCGCCGCCCAGCGCATGGTTGGCCCATTCCGAAAAGCGCGCCATGGCCAGCGCGGCGAACAGCACCATCGCGCCCTGCGCGAAGTTGAAGACGCCGGAGGACTTGAAGATCAGCACGAAGCCGAGCGCCACCAGCGAATAGAGCATGCCGGCCATCAGGCCGCCGATCAGTGTCTCGATGAAAAATCCCATGTTGCGCTCCGCTTAGTGTCCGGCGCCGAGGTAGGCGCGGATGACTTCCGGGTTGCTGCGGACCTCGTCCGGCAGGCCGTCACCGATCTTCTTGCCGTAGTCGAGGACGACGACGCGGTCGGAAATGTCCATGACGACACCCATGTCGTGTTCGATGAGGACGATGGTCGTGCCGAACTGGTCGTTGACGTCGAGGATGAAGCGGCACATGTCCTGTTTTTCCTCGACGTTCATGCCGGCCATCGGCTCGTCGAGGAGCAGGATCTGCGGCTCCATGGCCAGCGCCCGGCCGAGGTCTACCCGCTTCTGCAGGCCGTAGGGCAGTCGGCCGACCGGCGTCTTGCGGATGTGCTGGATCTCGAGGAAGTCGATGATTTCCTCGACCTTGCGCCGGTGCGCCAGTTCCTCGCTGCGGGCCGGGCCGAACCACAGGGCCTGGAGCAGCAGGTTGCTCTTCATCTTCAGGGTGCGGCCGGTCATGATGTTGTCAAGCACGCTCATGCCCTTGAACAGCCCGATGTTCTGGAAGGTGCGGGCGATGCCGGTGCTGGCCGCCATGTGCGGCTCCATCTTCTTGCGCTCGGCGCCGCGGTAGAAAATCTTGCCGTCCTGCGGGTGGTAGACCCCATTGATGACGTTCAACATCGAGCTCTTGCCGGCGCCGTTCGGGCCGATGATGGCGCGTACCTCGTGCTCGCGGATGTTGAAGGATATGTCGGTCAATGCCTTGACGCCGCCGAAGCGCAACGAAATGTTCTGCAGGTCGAGGATGACGTCGCCGATTTTTCTGCTCATGGTTTTCTCTCCCTTCAGGCCGCTTTTTTGGCGATCGGGAAGGTTTTAACGTCGACGATGCTCAGGTCGGCGGCCACCTTGCCGCGCCGGCCATCCTCGAACTTGACCTCGGTTTCGATGTACTGCGTCGCCTTGCCTTCGTAGAGGGCGTCGATCAGCACCTTGTACTTCTCGGCGATGAAATTGCGGCGCACCTTGCGGGTCCGGGTCAGTTCGTCGTCGTCCGGATCGAGCTCCTTGTGCAGGACGAGGAAGCGGTGAATCTGCGAGTCGGCGACCATGGCGTCGTGGGCCAGCCCGGCATTCACCTCCTCGATGCAGGTCTGGATCAGTTCGAGCACCTGCGCCTTGCCGGCCAGGTCGGTGTAGCCCGAGTAGGCGATGTTGCGGCGTTCGGCCCAGTTGCCGACCGCCCCCATGTCGATGTTGATGAAGGCGCAGACCTGGTCGCGGTCATGGCCGAAGCAGACCGCTTCCTTGACGTACTGGAAGAATTTCAGCTTGTTCTCGATGTAGTTGGGGGCGAACATGGCGCCGCTGGTCAGCTTGCCGACATCCTTGGCCCGATCGATGATCTTCAGGTGGCCGTCCTCGTCGATGAAGCCGGCGTCGCCGGTCATGAACCAGCCCTCGGCATTGATCGTCTCGGCCGTCGCCTCCGGGCGCTTGTAGTATTCCTTGAGCAGCATCGGCCCCTTGACCAGCACCTCGCCGTTGTCGGCGATCTTGATTTCGACACCGGGGGCTGGGGCGCCGACGGTGTCCGACTTGACCTGGCCATCCGGCTGCAGGCAGACGTAGGCGCAGGTTTCGGTCTGGCCGTAGAGCTGCTTGAGATTGATGCCGATCGAGCGGTAGAAGGCGAAAAGTTCCGGGCCGATCGCCGCGCCGGCGGTGTAGGCGACCTTGATGCGGCTCATGCCGAGCACGTTGCGCAACGGCCCGTAGGTCGTCAGGTTGCCCAGCCAGTACTGGAAGCGGTCGCCGGCCGACACCGGCTTGCCGTCGAGGATGTCGCCGCCGCAACGCTTGGCGACATCCATGAAGTGATGGAAGAGCTTGTACTTGAGCTTGCCGGCGTCTTCCATGCGGATCATCACCGAGGTCAGCAGGCTTTCGAAGACGCGCGGCGGGGCGAAGTAGTAGGTCGGGCCGATCTCGCGCAGGTCGGTCATCACCGTTTCGGCCGACTCCGGGCAGTTGATGGTGAAGCCGGCGACCATGGCCTGGGCGAAGGAGAACAGGTGGTCGCCGACCCAGGCCATGGGCAGGTAGGAGAGGATGTCGCCGTCGGCGCTCATCTTGTCCACCGCGATGCCGCCCTGGGCAGCGGCGATGAAGGCCGCATGGGTCTGGCAGACACCCTTCGGCTTGCCGGTGGTGCCCGAGGTGTAGAGCATCACCGAGGTGTCGTCGAAGTGGCCCTGCTCGATCTCGGCATTAAGGAAATCGGGGTGGTTGCGGTCGTGGATGCGCCCCATCTCCATCAACTCGTGGATGTCGTGCAGGAAGGGCTGGGTGTAGTGGCGCATGCCGCGCGGGTCGTCGTAGATGATGTGGGCCAGGGTATCGAGTTCGCCCATCACCTCGAGCATCTTGTCGACCTGCTCCTGGTCTTCGACCACCGCGAAGCGGACGCCGGCGTCCTGCAGCACGAAGAGCATCTCGCCGGCCACGGCGTCCTGGTAGAGCGGCACCGGCACGCCGCCCAGGCACTGGACGGCGGTCATCATCATGTACAGATGCGGACGGTTGTCGCCGATGATGGCCAGGTTGTCGCCACGCTTGAAGCCGAGCGAGGCCAGGCCGCAGGCCAGGGCGCGGACGCGCTCGGCAACGTCCGACCAGGTCCACGTCTGCCAGATGCCGAGATGCTTTTCGCGCATGGCCGGGGCGCCGGGGCGCACCCTGGCGTGATGGAAAAGCAGCCGCGGGAAGGTGTGCAAACCATCCAGCGCGGCGTCGTTCGCCTGCGTGGGCATCTCTTGTCTCCTCCGCCGCGACTCGTGGTTCGCGGTCTAACGTTCGTTTGAATCATTGTGACCCGGACCAGCTTACATAAAGCTTGCAGCCCGGACAATCTCTCACCGATGCAGGCCAGTGTAAGCAGGGGGCGGGCATATAATTGTCGCCCTGCAGACAATTCAGGAAAATAAATTGAAAAACGCCGAGGAACTGCTGCGCGGCTCGCTCTGGGGACAGGCGCTGACCGAGGAGGAGATGCGCCGGGCCCTGGCCGGCACCTGCGAGCGGGTCTTCGCGCCGGGCGCTTTCATCTGCATGAAGGGCGAGCCGGTCGATTACTGGATGGGCATCGTCGACGGGCTGGGCAAGATGGCCAGCCACTGGACCACCGGCAAGACCACCTCGCTGACCGGCATCAGCTCCGGCGGCTGGTTCGGCGAAGGCTCGCTGCTCAAGCAGGAGCCGCGCCGCTACGACGTCATGGCGCTGCGCGAGAGCCGCGTCGCCTTCATGAACCGCAGCACCTTCTACTGGCTGATGGACCACAGCATCCCCTTCAACCGCTACCTGATCGCCCAGATCAACGAGCGCCTCGGCCAGTTCATCGGCATGATCGAGAACGAGCGCCTGCTCGACACCGACGCCCGCATCGCCCGCGGCCTGGCAGCCCTCTTCAACCCGGTGCTCTACCCCGGCACCAACCGCCTGCTGCAGATTTCCCAGGAGGAACTCGGCTACTTGGCCGGCGTCTCGCGCCAGCGGGCCAACCAGGCGCTCAAGGTGCTGGAGGATGCCGGCCTGGTGCGCAGCGAGTACGGCGGCATCAACATCCTCGATCTCGACGGCCTGCGCCGCTTCGGCGACTGAAACCGGCCGCCCGGCGGCAGCGCTGCGGTCGACGGCAAAAAACGGCCAAAAACGAAATCAGCCAGCGCTCCGCCGGCTGAGCCAGGCAAGCAGCGTGCGATAGAGCACGGCCGGGTCGACCGGCTTGCCGATGTGGTCGTTCATGCCGGCCGCCAGGCAGTTCTGCCTATCCTCGTCGAAGGCGTTGGCGGTCATCGCCAGCACCGGCAGCTCGCCCCGCCCGGGCAGGGCGCGGATGGCCCGGGTGGCGTCGAGGCCGTTCATCACCGGCATCTGCATGTCCATCAGGACCAGCGCGTAGTCGCCGCCGGCGCGGATGCGGTCGACCGCTTCGGCGCCGTTGTCCACCACCTCGATCTGCAGGCCGGCAATGGCCAGCAGCTCGCGGGTGATTTCCTGGTTGATCGGCTCGTCCTCGGCGAGCAGGATGCGCGCCCCACCGAAGTCGGCGGCCAGCTGCGCTTCCGGCGGCATGTCGCCGGACGGCTCGGTTGGCACCTCGGGCAGCGCGGCTGCCCGGCCGAGGCAGGCCGTCATCCAGAACAGGCTGCCCAGTCCGGGCCCGCTGCGCACGCCGACCTCGCCGCCCATCAGGTGGGCCAGGTGGTGATTGATGGCCAGGCCGAGCCCGCTGCCGCCGTAGCGTCGGGTCATCGATGCGTCGGCCTGCGAGAAGGCCTTGAACAGCTGCCCCTGCTGTTCGGCGCTGAGGCCAATGCCCTCGTCCTCGACTTCGAGGCGCAGCAGCACGCCGCCGGCCTCGGCCGGGCTGGCGCTCAGGCGGACGTCGATAGCCCCCCGCTCCGAAAACTTGATGGCGTTGCCGACGAAATTGACCAGCGCCTGCTGCAGGCGGACCGCATCGCCGGACAGGCGCTCGGGCACATCGGCAGCGATCGTGCTGTGCAGGGCCAGGCCCTTGGCCAAGGCCGCTTCGCCGAGAATGGCGAAAACGTCGGCGACCAGCTGGCGCGGAGCGAACTCCACCTCGGCCAGGGCCAGGTGGCCGGCCTCGATTTTCGACAGGTCGAGGATATCGTTGATGACATGCAGCAGGTGCCGGGCCGACTGGCCGATCTTGCCCAGGCGCTCGAGCACCGGCGGTTCGCGGACTTCGTTCTGCAGCAGGTGGGTTAGGCCGATGATGGCGTTCATCGGCGTGCGGATCTCGTGGCTCATGTTGGCCAGGAAGGTTCCCTTGGCCCGGCTTGCCGCCTCGGCCGAATCGCGCGCCTCGGCCAGTTCGGCGGTGCGCGAGGCGACCAGTGCCTCGAGGTGGTGGCGATACTGCTCGAGCTCGGCCTCGGCCTGCTTGGGCGTCGTGATGTCGGTCGAAATGCCGCACAGCGAGGTGATCGCCCCCTCGGCGTCACGCAGCGGGATCTTGATCGACAGGTAGGCGCTGGTAATCCGCCCGTCGGCCGTGGTATTGACCTCCTCCTCGACCACCCGCTCGCCGTGCTCGATGACCCGCCGGTCGTTGCGGCGCAGGTTGGCAGCCGTCGCCGCATCGAAGAAATCGGCGTCCTCGCCGCCGACGATGTCGGCCAACGGCCGCCGGAACAGTTCGCAGACCTTGCGGTTGGCGTACTGGTAGCGGTAGTCCGGGCCCTTGATGTAGATGTAGGCATCCACGCTGTCGAGGATCACCGCCATTCGGTTCTCGCTGTCGCGCAGCGCCTCGGCAATCCGCACTTGCTCGGTAACGTCCTCCTTGATGGCGATGTAGTGCAGCAGTTCGCCCTTATCGCCGAAGACTGGCGAGACAGTCGCCCGCTCGCGGAACAGCGAACCGTCCTTGCGCCGATTACAGAATTCGCCCTGCCAGGTGCCGCCGGCCGTGATCGTTTCCCACAAAGCCTTGTATTCTTCCGAGGACTTGG
Source organism: Dechloromonas sp. Dech2017 (assembly GCA_009469585.1). Classification (GTDB taxonomy): domain Bacteria; phylum Pseudomonadota; class Gammaproteobacteria; order Burkholderiales; family Rhodocyclaceae; genus Azonexus. The sequence continues at coordinate 51,855 of SSXW01000012.1, read as the reverse complement.
TACCGGAGGCAAGCAGCCGCGGGTTGCGGCCGATCACTTCGGCGGCGGCATAGCCGCTGACCGCCTCGAACTTGGGATTGACGTAGCGGATGTCGCCGGCCGGATCGGTGATGATGATCGAAGCCGGGCTTTGCTCCATGGCCCGGGTCAGCAGTTTCAGTTCGTCGGCCTGGCTGCCCAGTGCCTCCTCGCGCGACTGGCGCTCGCGAAAATAGGCGGTGAACAGGCCGTTCGACCAGCGCCAGAAAGCCAGCGAGGCGAGCAGGCCAAGGGCCAGCGCACCGGCCACGGCGACCAGCAGATTGACGTTGCGTCGTGAGCCGTCTTCATCATGGCGGACCATTTCCTCGGCGATCAGCGACTGCAGCTCGTCGTCGAAAACCGCGGCGACGACCACCCAGCCCCAGGGTTCGATGCGCTGGACGTAAGCTATCTTGCGCCGCAGTTCGCCGTTCCGCCCCGGCCACGCATAGCGGACAGCTGAAGCACCCGGGCCCGCCGTACGATAGAGATTTTCGACCGCCTTGCCCTGGGCGGCCGGCATTTCGCTGAAATGCAAACCCTCCAGACTGGCATCGGAGGGCGAGATCAGGCTGCGCCCGTCACGGTCGATCACCCCGATGTAGCCGCTTTCGCCGAAACGCAGGGCGCGCAGGCGGGCCAATGCCTCCTTTTGCTGCATCAGGTCCCACTTGTAGGTGTAGTCGCCGGTGCCGATCAGCCAGTCGTACGGGGCGAAATAACGAACGTAGGCCAGCTTGTCGGCCATCGTCTTGGCGTCGTCCGGGCGATACCAGCGGTAGCGGGAGAATCCTTCGCCCTGCGGCTTGCGTGCGGCCTCGATCAGGCCGCGCATGATGTAGTGGCCGGTGTCGTCCTGGTTGTCCGGCAACAGACGGCCTTCGTAGTGCGGCGCCGTGGGCAGCAGGACGAAGCGACCCGCCATGTCGTCGATAAAGAAATAGCCCCGCCCCTCATAGAAGCGCAACGGGCGCAGGGCCTCGACGATCAGCTTCCTGACCTCGGCGGCCGGTAGCCGGGCCGATTCGCGCTGGTGGATGGTGGTCGCCATCTGCATCGCCATATCGACCCGGTCGACCAGGCTGTCACGCAGCATGGCCTCGCTGCGCGAACGGGTGAATTCGATGAAATCCAGCGCGCTGTTCAATTCGGCCCGCAGGCGATCGGCCAGCAGTTGGCCACCGGCCTGCTCGATACGCAGCAGGGCGGCCTGCCGCTGGTTGTAGTGCTGCCAGGAAAAGAAAGCGGCCAGCCCGAGCGTCAGCAGCAGGACGACAACCAGCGTACCGATCAGATGAATGCGCGGAACGGTCTTTTCGTCAGCAACCAGGCGCACCACAAAGCCCTCGAGCGTGAAAGGATTTTGCCATTTTAGCCGGTCATTCGGCAAAATCGAAAAAACCCGCCCGTCATCACAAGATTCGCTTGCCAAGAACCATGATAACCCGGCAAAAATCCTTGTCAGCAGGCAGTTTACGACCGACCGCGCCAATTCGGCAGCAGTGGAATATGAATTTTTCCCTACTGCGGTCGACCGGAAAAAACGCCCAAAATCGCAATCAGCGCAGGTAGCCCCAGGCCTGCAGACGACCCTGAGCGTACTGCGCCGCCTTGCCCTGCTGGTTGCGCCGCAGGTAGCTGGCGTAATGCTGCGCAGCCTCCTGCTGCTTGCCCATGCCTTCGAGCGAGACACCTTTCAGGAAGGTGATGCCGGCATCGCCCGGCAGCAGGCGGTCGTACTGGTCGAGATCACTGAAGGCGGCCGCCGGATCACGCGCGCCGAGGGCCAGCACGCCGGCCAGCTTGTGGGCCTGTGCCTCCTGCGGGTAGATCGCCTTGGCCGTGTTGGCGTAGCCGAGGGCCTGGGCGTCGCGGCCCAGGGCGTGCTGGCACTGGGCCATCAGCAGGTTGGCGGCGTAATCGCGCGGCGTCTGGCGCAAGGCCACCTGAAACTGCCCTTCGGCCTTGTTCAGCTCCTTGCCGGCCAGCGCCGTCTCGCCGCGCTGGCAAGCTTCGATGGTCGGCTTGATGCGGCGCAGGGCAGCGGTGTTGTCCATGAAGCGGTCGCGCCCCGGATCGCGCTTGTTGCTCGCCGCGTACTTCGTTTCGGCCAACTGGCGCGCCGTGTCGCGCCGCTCGCTGCTCATCGGGTGGGTCGAGAACATGGTCTGCAGCATGCTCGGTGCCGCTTTCTGCTGGTCGACCAGCAATTGCTGCAGGCCGACCATGCCGACCGCCGGATAGCCGGCCCGTACCATGTACTCCTGGCCAAGGGCGTCGGCCTCGCGCTCGTTGTCGCGCGAATAGCTGGAAAGCAGGGCGCTTGCCCCGAGCTGAGTGCCGATTTCGGTGAGTCCGCCGAAACCAGCGGCCGAGCCGATGATGTTGATGCCCGTCGCCGCCGCCGAGGCGACCATCGACTGCCCCTGGCGCTGCGCCGCGTGGCGGGCATTGACGTGGCCTAGCTCGTGGCCGAGCAGGGCGGCCAATTCGGCCTCGTTGTCGAGATCGACCAGAATGCCGCGCGTCACCCCCATCGCCCCGCCCGGGAAAGTGTAGGCATTGACGTAGTTGGCGTTGAGTACCGGGTAGGAGTACGGCATCTGCGGCCGATGCACCTTGTCGTCCAGGCGCTGGCCGACCTCGCCGAGATAGCGGGTGACCGCGGCATCCTGCACCGGCCCGAGATCCTGGGAAAACTGCTGGGGCGCCAACTGCTGGTCGACGCGTTTCTCGTCCTCCTCGCTCATCCCGACCAGGATCGAGCCGCCGCCCACCGGCGACGTGGCGCAGCCGGACAGGGCGCTCGCCCCGAGCAACCAGAGCACCTGGCGGCGGGTGATGCGATTGCGCTGGAGTTGTTCGGCAAGGTCTTGATGGTTCATGTGGCCTCCGGGAATCAAGGACAAATCGATGGACGGATTCTGCGGCAAAGCGCTGCCGGCGAAAAGCGCCACCTCAGGAAAACGGGAAGGACCCGGTCGCCGGAAAGACGAAGCGGAAATGTGTCCCCTTGCCCGGCACGCTGCTCACGTCGACCAGCCAGTCGAGGCGTTCGGCGATACGCGCCACGATCGACAGCCCCAGCCCGTAGCCGGCGCTGTCCAGGCCCTTGGCATGGCGCCGGAACAATTCCGGGAAGCGCTCTTCGGCGATGCCGATGCCGGTATCGGCGATTTCCAGGCCGCGCTGGTCGAGGCGCACCCGGATGACGCCCTCGCGGGTATAGGCGCAGGCGTTGCGCAGCACGTTGCTGATCAGCACGTAGGCCAGCGAACGTTCGGCACGGAGCAGGACACGGTCGACGATGTCGACCTCGATTGTCACCGGCCGCCCGCTCAGTGCCGGAGTGCAGTCGGCGACGGCATCGTCGATGACCTCGGCCAGCGAACAGCTGGCATCGTCATCGCCACCCTTCTCCTGGGCGAGCAGCAGCATGGCTTCGAGGATATGGGCCATGCGCGAGGTCTGGCGCTGGATGGTGGCGATGCGGCCGCGCACGCTTTCCGGAAGGTCGGTGTGTTCGGCCAGCACCTCGGCGATACCCAAAACGACGGCCACCGGCGTCCGCAACTCGTGGCTGACGTCGCCGGCGAAAAAGCTCTCGCGCTGGGCGAAGCCGTGCAGGCGCAGGGTGAAGCGATCGAGTTCGCCGACCAGCTGGCCGACCTCGTCGGCCGGATAGTTCTCCCGCGAAAATTTGATCGCCTCCGGCGAACGTTCCAACTGCCTGGCCTTTTCCGATACCTCGCCAATCAGCTTGACGATGGGCCGTAGCAGCTTGCGCGCCAGCTGGGCGCCGATGACGAAGGAGCACAGCGTGAACAGCGCCGTGGCGACGAGCAGGATCAGCGCCAGTTGCTGCAGGTTCTCGCTGATGTAGGAACGGTCGTAGAACAGCGCGAAGGGCCGGCCGTCGACCTTGGCCAGCATGACGCTGTAGGTGACGCCGTCGAATTCCCGGATCTCGGCGTGATCGCTGTCGGTCGCCCCCCGGGGAAACGGGAATTGGGGAATTTCGCTGAGGAAATGCCCCCGGAGCAGCGCCGCCCGGATCGGCATGGCATTGGCGTTCTGCGCATGGCGATTGCGAAAGCTTTCCAGCTCGACCTGCAGGGTGCGCAGGATGGCCCTTTCCTCGATGTGGGCGACCAGGCCGAAGGCGAACAGACTCAGCGTCGAACTGACGCCGAAGGCGAGCAGCACGAAGGGCAGCGCCAGCTTCTCGCGGAGACTGTCATAGTGCTGCATGATCGGCCGCGATGCGGTAGCCGAAGCCGCGCACGGTCTGGATCAGGGCCGTGCCGAAAGGCTTGTCGACGGCGTTGCGCAAGGCGTGGATATGCACCACCAGGGCGTGCGAATCGCCCGGTTCGTCGCCCCAGATCTCGCGCTGGATGGCCAGGTGATGGACGACGTTCGGGGCATGGCGCATCAACAGCGCCAGGATCCGGGTCGGCACCGGCGGCATGGTGATCGGCTTGCCGGCCCGCTCGATCTTCATCGTCCCGGTATCGAAGCGCAGGTCGCCGACCGACAGGATGGCGCTTTCCGTCTCCTGCTTGCTGCGCCGGATCAGCGCCCGGACCCGAGCCTCCAGCTCGCGCAGGGCGACCGGCTTGACGACGTAGTCGTCGGCCCCGATGTCGAAGGCAGCGATCTTGGTATCGAGGTCGTCCTTGGCCGTCATCATGACCACCGGCAGGCTGCTGTACATCTGCTGGCGCAGGCGCTTGCAGATGCTGACACCGTCGATGCCGGGCAGCATCAGGTCGATGATCGCCAGATCGTAGCTGTTGGCCGCCAGCAAATTCACGGCCGCGTAGCCGTCGGCGGCGTAATCGGTGACATAGCCCTGGATTTCCAGATAGTCGATCAGGTTGCGGGCAAGATCCCGATCATCTTCAACAATCAACAGGCGGCTCGCCACAATCATTCACCTTCAAGTCAGCCAGAAAATACCATTTGCATTTAACCGCGGGGCCATGCCAGCAAAACTTCCGGAAAAACCGTCGATAATCAACAAAAGATCAACATTCGGTACAAAAAAAGCTAAGTGTTTTCCATTATTGCACAAACAACAATCCCTGCTTTATGATCCCGACGCATGGGACGATCGATCAGCGCCGCAACTGCGCTCCTTCTATTCTGGCTTTTGTTATCGGGCATGTACGTCCCGTTTCTGGTTACCGCAGGGGTAGGCAGCGCCATCGCCATCACCCTGCTCGCCAGGCGCATGGATGTCATCGACCGTGAAGGCCATCCGTCCCGCATGGCCTGGTTCGCCATCGTTTCCTACTGGCCCTGGCTGATCAAGGAAATCATCCTTTCGGCGTGGACCGTCACCAAGCTGATCCTCCATCCCAGACTGCCCATTTCGCCGACCCTGATCGAATTCGTCCCGACCCAGAAAACGGACCTCGGCCTGGTCGTGCACGCCAACTCGATCACCCTGACCCCGGGCACCATCGCCATCGAGGTCGAACCCGGCCGCATGCTGGTGCACGCCCTGACCCGGGACGGCGCCGGCGGCCTGCAGAACAGCGAAATGGACCGCCGCTGCAGCGACCTGGAGGCGCGCCAGCCATGATCATCGCCGCCGCCACGCTGGCCATCATCGCCACTCTCGGCCTGGCCCTCGCCCGCTCGGCGCTCGGCCCGACCGTCTTCGACCGCCTGCAGGCCGCCAACACCATCGGCACCTGCTCGATGCTGCTCGTCGCCCTCCTCGGCTTCCTCGCCGGCCGCCCTGAATTCCTCGACCTGGCGCTGGTCTACGGCCTGCTCAACGTAATCGGCATCATCGCCATTCTCAAGTTCTTCCGCCAGGGCGATCTCGGCGAAGCTGACCACGCCCCCGAGGAAAACCGCCCGTGAGCGAAGCCCTGAACGTTCTTTCCGGCCTGTGCCTGGTCGCCGGCAGCTTTTTCAGCCTGGTCGGCGCTTTCGGGCTGATCCGCATGCCCGACTTCTACACCCGCATGCATGCCGCCAGCGTCACCGACACGCTGGGCGCAGGCCTCATCCTGCTCGGACTGATGCTGCAGGCCGGGCTGACGCTGGTCACCGTCAAGCTGATCATGGTCGGCCTGCTCATCTTCGTCGCCAGCCCGACCGCCAGCCACGCCCTAGCCCGGGCCGCGCTGCTGCGCGGCGTATCGCCCCGCCTGGCCGACCAGGGAGAGCCATCATCGAAACCCTGATCATTCACGTCCTGCTCGTCTTCATGGCCATTTCGGTGGTCATCATGATCCGCAGCCGCAACCTGTTCGCCGTCATCGTCCTGTCCGGCATCTACAGTTTCCTGATGGCGACGGTGCTGGTCGCCATGGATGCCGTCGACGTGGCGATGACCGAAGCCGCCGTCGGCGCCGGCATTTCCACCGTGCTGCTGCTCGGCGCCCTGCACCTGTGCCGCAGCGACGAAGCGAAGCCGGCCCACCGCCCCTGGCTGCCACTGGCCGTCTCCGTTTCCACCGGCGCCCTGCTCATCTACGGCGCCTTCGGCCTGCCCGATTTCAACAATCCGCTGTCGCCCATCCACCAGCATGTCGCCCCGCGCTACATGGCCAACGAGGTCGACGTGCCCAACGTGGTGACCGCCGTGCTGGCCAGTTTCCGCGGCTACGACACGCTGGGTGAGACGACGGTCGTGTTTACCGCCGGCGCCGGCATCATCGCCCTGCTCAGAAGGCGCAAGAAGCCCGGCCGCGACGGAGAAACGGAAAAATGAGCCGCGACCTGATCCTGCGCGTGATCGGCAAGCTGCTGATCCCCTTCATCCTGCTCTTTGCCGTCTACGTGCAGTTCCATGGCGACTTCGGCCCGGGCGGCGGCTTCCAGGCCGGCGTCATCCTGGCTGCGGCCATCGTCTTCTACGCGCTGATCTTCGGTCTCGAGAACGCCCGCCAGGTCGTACCCGACTGGCTGGTTGAGACCATGCTGGCTTGCGGCGTGCTGATCTACGCCGGCGTCGGCCTGGCCGGCATCTTCCTGGGCGGCAACTATCTCGATTATTTCGTTCTCGACCACGACGCCATCCACGGCCAGCATCGCGGCATCTTCTGGGTCGAAGTCGGCGTCGCCGTCACCGTTTCCGGCGTCATGCTGAAGATCTTCTATATGTTCGCCTCGCGCGGCAACCTCAACGGCCCGGAAGACTACTGAGCATGCTCGACCACTTCAGCTACATCATCACCGTGTTCCTGATGGTTTCCGGCCTGTACATCGTCATGGCCCGCGGCAACCTGATCAAGAAACTGATCGGCCTGTCGATTTTCCAGACCTCGGTCTATCTGCTCTACATCGTCCCGGCCAAGTTGGTCGGCGGCACGGCGCCCATCATTTCGCCGCAGTTCTCGGTCTATTCCAACCCCTTGCCCCATGTCCTGATTCTCACTGCCATCGTTGTCGGCGTCGCCACCATGGCCCTCGGCCTCGCCCTCGCCGTGCGCATCCGCGAAGCCTACGGCAGCATCGAGGAAGACGAGATCACCCGACTCGACAACGCGGCTGAACAGGCCGAGACCCGCTGATGAGCCTGCTTGCCCACGCCCCTGCCCTGCAGGTTGTCCTGCCACTCGTTTCGGCCCCGCTGGCCGTCCTGCTCCGCCACCGCAACGCCGCCTTCGCCGTCGTCACGGCCGGCGCCTGGGCCGCCTTCGCGGCGGCCATCGCCCTCTGGCTGCAGGTCGGCGAAAGCGGCGTCATTTCCTACCACATCGGCAACTGGGCGCCACCCTGGGGCATCGAATACCGCGTCGACCGCCTGACCAGCTTCGTGCTGCTGCTCGTTTCCGGCATGGCCAGCATCGTGCTGCCCTACAGCCGGGCCAGCATCGAGCGGGAAATTCCGCGCGAACTGCACTACCTGTACTACGCGATGTTCGGCCTGTGCCTGACCGGCCTGCTCGGCATGACCATCACCGGCGACGCCTTCAACATCTTCGTCTTCCTCGAGATCTCCTCGCTGTCGACCTACGTGCTGATCGGCCTCGGCCGCGACCGACGCGCCCTGTCCGCCTCCTATCGCTACCTGATCATGGGCAGCATAGGCGCCACCTTCATCGTCCTCGGCATCGGCTTCCTCTACCTGATGACCGGTACCCTCAACCTGGCCGACATGGCGGTGCGCATCCGCGACATCGAGAGTTCCCGGCCGGTGCTTGCCGCCCTCGCCTTCCTGACCGTCGGCATTTCGCTGAAGGTCGCCCTCTTCCCGCTCCACCAGTGGCTGCCCAATGCCTACACCTACGCGCCATCGGCGGTCACCGCCTTTCTGGCGGCGACGGCGACCAAGGTGTCGGTTTACGTGCTGATCCGCTTCTATTTCTCGGTGTTCGGCGAAAGCCTGGTCTTCGCCAAGCTGCCTCTGCCCGAAATCATGCTGCTGCTGTCGCTGCTCGGCATGTTCGCCGCCAATTTCATCGCCATCTTCCAGGACAACCTGAAGCGGCTGTTCGCCTATTCCAGCGTCGGCCAGATCGGCTACATCACGCTCGGCCTATCCTTCGATTCGTTCAACGGCCTGGCCGCCTCCATCGTCCACCTGTTCAACCACGGCATCGCCAAGGGCGCCATCTTCCTGCTCATCGGCGGCATCGTCGCGGCCGGCGCCAAGGCCGGCACGGGCCCGCTGCCGCTCAGTTTCGACCGGCTGGCCGGGCTTTCCCGGCGCATGCCGCTGACCTGCTTCGGCATCGTCATCGCCGGCTTGTCGCTGATCGGCGTGCCGGGCACCGCCGGCTTCGTCAGCAAGTGGTACCTGATCCTGGCCGCCATGGACAAGGGGCAATGGTGGCTGGTCGCCGCCATCCTGGCCAGCTCGCTGCTCGCCGTCGCCTATGTCTGGCGCTTCGTCGAGGCCGCCTACTTCCGCCCGGCCGCTGACGAGGTGCGCCGCGAAGCGCCGCTGAGCATGCTGCTGCCGGCCTGGCTGCTGGTTCTCGGGTCGATCTGGTTCGGCCTCGACACCTCGGTCACCCTGGGCTCCGCCCTCGATGCCGCCCAGCACCTGATCGGGAGCAAGCCATGACGGCCGCCGATTTCATCCTGGTCGCCCTCGCCCTGCCCCTGCTTGGCGGCCTCGGCATCGTGCTGGCCGGCAAGCAGCCCAACCTGCGCGAAGGGGTCACGCTGACCACCGCCGCCCTGCTCTTCTACTGCGTGCTGCAGTTGCTCGACCCGGTGCTGGCCGGCCAGCACCCGGCCGTGACGCTGCTCGAACCGCTGCCCGGGCTGCCCGTCGCCTTCAGCGTCGAGCCGCTCGGCATGATCTTCGCGCTGATCGCCTCCGGGCTGTGGATCGTCAATTCGGTCTATTCCATCGGCTACATGCGAGGCAACGGCGAAGCCAACCAGACACGCTTCTACCTGTGCTTCGCGCTGGCCATCTCGGCGGCGCTGGCCATCGCCTTCGCCGCCAACCTGCTGACCCTCTTCCTCTTCTACGAGGTGCTGACGCTGATCACCTATCCGCTGGTCACCCATGCCGGCAGCGACAAGGCGAAAAACGGCGGGCGGGTCTACCTAGCCATCCTGATGGGCACCTCGGTCCTCTTCCTGCTGCCGGCGGTGATCTTCACCTGGCACGCCGCCGGCACCACCGAATTCCGGGCCGGCGGCATCCTGCCCGCCGACCTCGCCCCGGCTACCGTCTGCCTGCTGCTCGCCCTGTTCATGTTCGGCATCGGCAAGGCGGCCTTGATGCCTTTCCACCGCTGGCTGCCCGCCGCCATGGTCGCCCCGACCCCGGTTTCGGCGTTGCTCCACGCCGTCGCCGTGGTCAAGGCCGGCGTCTTCTCGGTGCTCAAGGTAATCATCTACGTCTTCGGCCTGGAAGCCCTGGCCGGGGCGACCGGCTGGCTGGTGGCGATCGCCGGCTTCACCATCGTCGCCGCCTCCATCGTCGCCCTGTCGGCCGACAACCTGAAGCGTCGCCTGGCCTACTCGACGGTCAGCCAGCTCTCCTACGTGGTGCTGGCCGCCGCCCTGCTCGCCCCGCTGTCGGTGATCGGCGCCGCGCTGCACATCGCCGCCCACGCCTTCGGCAAGATCACGCTGTTCTTTGCCGCCGGCTCGATCTACACCGCCGCCCACAAGACCGAGGTCAGCCAGCTCGACGGCATCGGCCGGCGCATGCCGTGGACCATGGTCGCCTTCGGCGTCGGCGCCCTGTCGATGATCGGCCTGCCACCGGCGGCCGGCTTCGTCAGCAAGTGGTACCTGGTTTCCGGCGCCTTCGCGGCGCAGCACTGGCTGGCCCTGGCCGTGGTCCTGGCCAGCACCCTGCTCAATGCCGGCTATTTCCTGCCCATCGTCTATCGCGCCTTCTTCCGGCCGCTGTCGGCCGATGCCGAGGCGCATCCGCACGGCGAGGCGCCGTGGCCCATCGTCGTCGCCCTGAGCCTGACGGCAGCCGGCACCGTCGCCCTTTTCTTCTTCCCCGACGTGCCCCTGGCGCTCGCCCGACAACTGGTGGTGGCCCCATGAAATCACAGACGCACTGGCTGGACGACCCGCTCAACATCAAGAAGCTGTGGCGCGCCTTCATGGTCGTGCTGGCGTTGACCGTCGCCGCCGAACTGGTCGTCCATCTGCACCCGCATTTCGAACTCGAATCGCTGTTCGGCTTCCATGCCGTCTATGGACTGGTCACCTGCCTGCTGATGATCGTCGGCGCCAAGGGGCTGGCCCTGCTCGTCAAGCGGCCGGACGACTTCTACGCCGAGGATGGTGCCGATGACTGACGGCCTCCTCTTCCATCCCGCCCTGGTGATGATCGCCGGCGCGCTGCTCATTCCCGCCCTGCGCGGCTTGGCGCGCAACCTGGCGATCCTGCTCGTGCCGGCGCTGGCCCTGGTCGCGCTGTGGCTGCTGCCCGAAGGGCGACTGTGGAGCGTCGCCTGGCTCGACTACCAGCTGACGCCGCTGGCGGTCGACAAGCTTTCCCGGCTGTTTTCGACCATCTTCCTGCTCATGGCCGGCACCGGCGGGCTATTCGCCCTGCGCCAGCAGAGCCGCATCGAAGTCCCGGCCGCCTTCCTCTACGCCGGCTCGGCGGTCGGCGTGGCGCTGGCCGGCGACCTGATCACCGTCTTCCTGTTCTGGGAATTCATGGCCGTCGGCTCGACGCTGGTCCTGTGGAGCGCCGGCACGCCGCAAGCCTGGGCGGCCAGCCGGCGCTACATCATGGTGCACCTGGCCGGCGGCGTCATTCTCTTCCTCGGCGTGGTCGGCCACCTGCAGGCCACCGGCGACGCCAGCTTCACCGGCATGCAGGTCGATTCCCTGGCCCACTGGCTGATCCTCATCGGGTTCCTGATCAACGCCGGCGCCTACCCGCTGTCGGCCTGGCTGCCCGACGCCTACCCGGAAGCCTCGTGGAGCGGCACCGTCTTCCTCTCCGCCTTCACCACCAAGACCGCCGTCTATGTGCTGATCCGGGGCTTCCCGGGCACCGAGCTGCTGATCTGGTTCGGCCTCTTCATGGTCTTCTACGGCATCGTCTATGCGCTGCTCGAGAACGACATGCGGCGCATCCTCGCCTACTCCATCGTCAACCAGGTCGGCTTCATGATCGCCGGCATCGGCATCGGCACCGAAATGGCGCTCAACGGCGCCGCCGCCCACGCCTTCACCCACATCATCTACAAGGCGCTCCTGCTGATGTCGGCCGGCGTCGTGCTGTCGGCCACCGGGCGGCGCAAATGCTCGGAACTGGGCGGGCTGTTCCACAGCATGCCGGTCACCACCATTTGCGGCACCATCGGCGCCCTGGCCATCTCGTCCTTCCCGCTGACCTCCGGCTTCATCTCGAAATCGATGATTTCGCAGGCGGCGGCCGACGGCCACCTGGAAATCGTCTGGATGTTCCTGGCCGCCGCCTCGGCCGGCGTCTTCCTGCACGCCGGCATCAAGTTCCCGTGGTTCGTCTTCTTCCAGAAGGATTCCGGCCTGCGCCCGCCCGACCCGACCGGTTCGGTGCGCTGGGCGATGATCTTTTTCGCCTTCCTGTGCATCGCGCTCGGCGTCTGGCCGGAGCCGCTCTACGCCATCCTGCCCTTCCCGGTCGACTACGTGCCCTACACGGCGGCCCACGTCCTGACCCAGACGCAGTTGTTGCTCTTCTCGGGGCTGGCCTTCTTCCTGATGCTCAACTACCTGAAGCGGACGCCGACCATCTCGCTCGACGTCGATTGGCTGTGGCGCAAGCTCTTCCCGGCCCTCTTCGCCATCGTCGGCAAGGCCATCCGGGGCGCTCAGTCGGCCATTGGCGGCAGCCTGGGCGGCTTGATCGCCTCGACCACCGCCCTCCTCGACCGCCAGCGCCAGCCCGGCGGTTTCCTGCTGCGTTCGTGGCCGACTGGCAGCATGGCGCTGTGGGTGATGATCATGCTGCTCGGCTACCTGGCGCTCTACTACTGATCCCGGCGGCCGGTCGGGGGGTCGTTCCCGCGGTCGACCGGAAAAAAGACCGAAAATCGAAATCCGCGCCGCTGCGCAGCGGCGAAAAAAAGGCCCTGAACCTGGCGCTGTGCCGGGTTCATGGCCTTGTCGCAGGGCGCAGCGAAGGCCGCCCCCGGCAGTAGCCGGACAAGAGACTCAGGCGGGCTTGTCGCTCTTGGTCTTGCCGAATTTCATCGGATGGGCGTGGCGGCTGATCAGGAAATCGAACATGAACTTCATCCACAGCGTCGAACCGGCGATCGCCGTCCACGTTTCGAATTCCATCGAGCCGGCGGCGACGCCGACGATCACGAACAGCGTGATGACGCCGCCGATGACATTCACCGCCGCGACGTAGGGCGCGAACTTCCCCGGATTGGCCGGCGGCACGCCGCGCTTGAGGGCGACATCCGACCAGTCGCGCTTGACGATGATGCGCCAGGCCCGGCGCAGCCAGAAGAAAGTGATCGGGAACAGCGCCAGGAAAAGGATCCAGTTCATGGCGACACTGACATTGAAAACCATCTGCAACTCCAGACGCCTCGCTCGAGGCAAGGCCAACACCTGAAAAAAACCCCGCCACGGTAGCCGGCGGGGTTTTGCTCGCTACCGGCACCGCGCTGGGTGCCGGCCGACATGATACGCCTGTGCTACTTAGTGAGCGCCATCCACAGCCTTGGCGCCACGCGGGATGCGTACGCTTTCGACCAGGGCCTGGATATGCTCGGGCGGTTCCTTGGTCATCTTGTCGACCACGAAGGCGACGATGAAGTTGACCAGCGCGCCGACTGCACCGAAGGCTTCCGGCGTGATGCCGAAGAAGCTGTTGGCGCCGCCGATCATCGGCAGGAAGTCGGTCCCCTTGATGAAGAAGATGCCCTTGTGCGCGAACACGTAGAACAGGGTGATGAAGAGGCCAGCCAGCATGCCGGCGACAGCGCCTTCCTTGTTCATCTTCTTGGAGAAGATGCCCATCATGATCGCCGGGAACAGCGAGGAAGCCGCGATACCGAAGGCCAGGGCCACGGTGCCGGCGGCGAAGCCCGGCGGGTTGAGACCGAGGTAGCCGGCGATGACGATTGCGATGGCCATCGAGATCTTGCCCGCCATCAGTTCGCCGCTTTCGCTGATGTCCGGCTTGAAGATGCCCTTCACCAGGTCATGCGACACGGCAGCCGAGATGGCCATCAGCAGGCCGGCAGCGGTCGACAGCGCGGCAGCCAGACCGCCGGCGGCGACCAGGGCGATGACCCAGTTCGGCAGCAGGGCGATTTCCGGATTGGCCAGCACGATGATGTCGGCGTTGACCGTCAGCTCGTTGCCCTTCCAGCCGGCCTCGTCCATCTTGGCCTTGGCGGCTTCGTTCTTGGTCTTGTCGTTGTAGTACTGGATACGACCGTCGCCGTTCTTGTCCTCGAACTTGAGGAGACCGGTCTTTTCCCAGCGCTTCATCCAGTCCGGACGCTCGTCGAACTTGATCTGCGACTCGGCGGTGTACGGATCGACGCCCTGCATGACGACGCCCGGGGTGACGGTACGGATCAGGTTCATCTTGGCCATGGCGGCAACAGCCGGCGCCGTGGTGTACAGGATGGCGATGAAGACCAGCGCCCAGCCGGCGGAGTAACGTGCGTCCTCGACCTTGGGCACGGTGAAGAAGCGCATGATGACGTGCGGCAGACCGGCCGTACCGATCATCAGCGACAGGGTGTAGACGAACATGTTCAGCGTGCTGCCGGCAGTCGTCGTGGTGTACTTGCCGAAGCCGAGATCGACGACGACCTGGTCCAGCTTCTGGAGCAGGGTGACGTCGGTGCCGACCATGTTGGAACCCAGACCCAGTTGCGGGATCGGGTTGCCGGTCAGCTGCAGCGAGATGAAGATGGCCGGAACGGTGTAGGCCAGGATCAGCACGACATACTGGGCGACCTGGGTGTAGGTGATGCCCTTCATGCCGCCGAACACGGCGTAGGCGAAGACGATGCCCATACCGATGTAGATGCCCATTTCGTTCGAGACGCCGAGGAAGCGCGAGAAGGCCACGCCGACACCGGTCATCTGGCCGATGATGTAGGTGATCGAGGCGGTCAGCAGGCAGACCACGGCCACCGTCGACGCCGTCTTCGAGTAGAAGCGGTCGCCGATGAACTGGGGCACGGTGAACTTGCCGAACTTGCGCAGGTACGGGGCGAGCAGGCAGGCGAGCAGGACGTAGCCGCCGGTCCAGCCCATCAGGAACAGGCCGCCGCCGTAACCCATGTTGGAGATGAGGCCGGCCATCGAGATGAAGGAGGCCGCCGACATCCAGTCGGCCGCCGTCGCCATCCCGTTGGTGACCGGGTGAACGCTGCCGCCGGCAGCATAGAACTCGGACGTGCTGCCAGCGCGCGCCCAGATTGCGATCCCGATGTACAGCGCGAACGAGGCGCCGACCACCAGGTAGGTCATGGTTTGCAGATCCATATCGGCTCCCTTACTCGTGAACGTCGAACTTGCGGTCGAGTTTGTTCATGGCTTTGGCGTAGTAAAAGATCAAGCCGATGAAGATGTAGATCGATCCCTGATGGGCGAACCAGAAGCCCAGTGGGTATCCCCCAAGTTTGATGTTGTTCAGCGCTTCGGCAAACAGGATGCCGGCACCGAACGAGACCACGAACCAGATCGCCAGGACCTTGGTAAGCAGACCCAATACAGCTGACCAATAGGCCTTGCCTGTATCTTCCATAGATGTCTCCTCCAGATTTTAGGAATGTCAGGTCCTGCCAACGGCACAGAACCACCCTTCCAGTTTTTGCCGCGAAACTTACACCTGGCTGACACAAACTGTAAGAAATCTGCGTTATATCAAGGCGTTGATCGTTTGTTGATGTTTCGTTAATGCAATATATACAACACCATGGTTTTAAAGGATTTTTAACACAAACATCGATGATAATTGGCGGCGCAAAAAGTCGTGCAACCAACCAATAATTTGATGTTTATTGAGATAATTCCAATACATCAACATATAACGCCAAAACATTTAATCTTCGCATTGATCAAACGTTGATCTTGGCCTGAGGCAGCGGAGATCAAGCGGGGTTTATCATGACCCTGCTCCTTGTCAGCGAAGTGGTTTGCGACAGGATTGCTGCATGGTCAGCGATGACTATTTCCGGCCCACGCCCCGCGTGGGCCATTTTTTTGCCCCCGGCCAGCCAAAACAAAAACGGCGAGGCACCAGGCCTCGCCGTCCATTCGTCGCCCGATGGCGATGATCGGAAAGATTACATGCTGCGCCGGTACTGGCCGCCGACCTCGTAGAGGGCGGTGCTGATCTGGCCGAGCGAACAGTGGCGAACGGCCTCGACCAGCACGGCGAAGACGTTGCCATCGGCGATCACCGTCTGCTTCAGCTTGTCGAGCATGACTGCTGCGGTCGACGCGTTTTTTGCCTGAAAATCGCGCAAACGCCGGATTTGCGACTGCTTCTCGTCATCGGTCGAGCGGGCCAGCTCGATTTCCTGCTGGGCCATGCCCTTGGGGTTGAGGAAGGTATTGACGCCGATGATCGGGTAGGAGCCGTCGTGCTTCTTGTGCTCGTAGAGCATCGACTCCTCCTGGATCTTGCCACGCTGGTAGCCGGTTTCCATGGCGCCGAGCACGCCGCCACGGCTGGCGATGGCTTCGAATTCCTTGAGCACCGCTTCCTCGACCAGGTCGGTCAGCTCGTCGATGACGAAGGCGCCCTGGTTGGGGTTCTCGTTCTTGGCCACACCCCATTCGCGGTTGATGATCAGTTGGATGGCCATCGCCCGGCGCACCGATTCCTCGGTCGGCGTCGTGATCGCCTCGTCGTAGGCGTTGGTGTGCAGGCTGTTGCAGTTATCGTAGATGGCGATCAGCGCCTGCAGCGTGGTGCGGATGTCGTTGAAGTCCATTTCCTGGGCGTGCAGCGAACGGCCGCTGGTCTGGATGTGGTATTTCAACTTTTGCGAACGCTCGTTGGCACCGTACTTGTTCTTCATGGCGACGGCCCAGATGCGCCGCGCGACGCGGCCGATCACCGAGTATTCCGGGTCCATGCCGTTGCTGAAGAAGAAGGACAGGTTGGGCGCGAAGTCGTCGATGTGCATGCCGCGCGCCAGATACGACTCGACGTAGGTGAAGCCGTTGGCCAGCGTGAAGGCGAGCTGGCTGATCGGGTTGGCGCCGGCCTCGGCGATGTGATAGCCGGAAATCGACACCGAGTAGAAGTTCTGCACTTGGTGATGGACGAAGAATTCCTGGATGTCGCCCATCATCTTCAGCGCGAATTCGGTCGAGAAGATGCAGGTGTTCTGGCCCTGGTCTTCCTTCAGGATGTCGGCCTGCACGGTGCCGCGCACGGTGGACAGCGTCCATTGGCGGATCTTCTGCGCTTCGTCCTCGGTCGGCTGGCGGCCGTTGTCCTGCTCGAATTTGGTCAGCTGCTGGTCGATGGCCGTATTGAAGTAGCAGGCCAGGATGATCGGCGCCGGGCCGTTGATGGTCATCGACACCGAAGTCGTCGGGCAGACCAGGTTGAAGCCGTCGTAGAGCACCTTCATGTCGTCCAGCGTGGCGATCGACACCCCGGAATTGCCGATCTTGCCGTAGATGTCCGGCCGCTCGTCGGGGTCGCAGCCGTACAGGGTCACCGAGTCGAAGGCCGTCGACAGGCGATGTGCCGGCATGCCTTCCGAGACGCGCTTGAAGCGACGGTTGGTACGGAAGGCGTCGCCCTCGCCGGCGAACATCCGGGTCGGGTCCTCGCCCTCGCGCTTGAAGGCGAAGACGCCGGCGGTGTAGGGGAAGGAGCCGGGGACGTTCTCCTTCATCAGGAAGCGCAGGATCTCGCCATCGTCGGTGTATTGGGGCAGGATGACCTTGCGAATCCGGGTGCCGGACAGCGATTCCGAGGTCAGCTTGGTGCGGATTTCCTTGTCGCGGATCTTCACCACGTATTCGTCGCCGGCATAGGCGGCGACGGTCTGCGGCCACATGTCGAGCAGCTTTTTTGCCCGAGGATCTTGCTGACTATCCTTGTAAGCCTGCAATTCGGCGAATGTTTCCAAATTAGCCGCGGTCGACTTGTCGCAAGCCGAGAAAATCCCCTGGGCGATGCGCAAGGCCTGGCGTTCGCGGGCAATCTTGACCTGCTCGGCGGTGTGGGCATGGTAGCCGCGCACGCTGTCGGCGATCTCGGCCAGGTAGCGCACGCGCTGGGCCGGCACGATGGCACGCTGACTCGACGACTGCCTGACGCTGACCACCGGCAGCTGGCCCGGCTTGAGTTTCAGCCCCTTGTCGGCGAGCACCGGGACCAGCGCCTGGTAGAGCGCGGTGACGCCATCGTCGTTGAAGCGCGCGGCCTGGGTGCCGAAGACCGGCATGGCCTCGGGCGCGGCGCCCCACAGTTCGCGGTTGCGCTGGTACTGCTTGCGCACGTCGCGCAGCGCGTCCTCGGCGCCCTTGCGGTCGAACTTGTTGATCGCCACGAAGTCGGCGAAGTCGAGCATGTCGATCTTCTCCAGCTGGGAGGCGGCGCCGAACTCGGGGGTCATGACGTACAGCGACAGGTCGACGAAGGGCACGATGGCGGCGTTGCCCTGGCCGATGCCGGAAGTCTCGACGACGACCAGGTCGAAGCCGGCCAGCTTGCAGGCGGCGATGACCTCGGGCAGCGCCTTGGAAATCTCCGACCCGGTATCGCGGGTGGCCAGCGAGCGCATGAAGATGTTCGGGTGCTCGATGGCGTTCATGCGGATGCGGTCGCCGAGCAGCGCGCCGCCGGTGCGTTTGCGCGACGGGTCGATGGAGATCAGGCCGATCTTGACCGTATCGCCTTGGTCGAGACGGAAACGGCGGACGATTTCGTCGGTCAGCGAGGACTTGCCGGCACCGCCTGTACCCGTGATGCCCAGCACCGGCGTTTCCAGCGCGGCAGCAGCCTTGAGCAGCGGCTCTTTGAGGGCCGGCGCCTCGCCGTTTTCGAGCAGCGTAATGAGCCGGGCGAGCAAACGGCGATCACCGGCCTTCAAGCCAGCCAGCGCCTGCTCGGCGCTCGGCACACCTTCATCGGCCACATCGAAATCGGACTTCTGCACGACCTCGTTGATCATGCCCTGCAGGCCCATGTGCACGCCATCTTCCGGCGCGTAGATGCGGGTCACGCCGTAGTCGTGCAATTCCTTGATTTCCGACGGAACGATCACGCCGCCGCCACCACCGAAAATCTTGATGTTCTCGCCACCGTTGGCCTTGAGCAGATCGACCATGTACTTGAAGAATTCGACGTGGCCGCCCTGGTAGGAGGTGATGCAGATGCCCTGCACGTCTTCCTGCAGCGCGGCATTGACGATTTCCTGCACCGAGCGGTTGTGGCCGAGGTGGATGACCTCGGAGCCGGTCGATTGCAGAATCCGCCGCATGATGTTGATCGAGGCATCGTGCCCGTCGAACAACGAGGCGGCGGTGACGAAGCGCACCTTGTTCTTCGGCTTGTAAGGGACGAGTTTCTTGGCAACGGAAAGATCGGTCATGACGCCTGCCTCGACAAAAAAGAGAGAAGGCGCCCATGGTAGGCCGCTTTCAGAGCACCGCCATTGTCGCGAATGACGACAATCGTGCAAATTCTGCCAAGGTGATAGAGTGCTGCGGTCAACCCGAAAAAAAGCCGAAAATGCCGCATCGCACCAAGCCCGATTCGCCAAGCCGCACGCAAGCCACTGTCGCCATGGGATTTGTTACCGGCATGCTGGCCGGGCTGGCACGCCGGCAAATCGATCCAGGCCCGCTGCTGTCGGCCACCGGCATCGATGTTGCAGACACCGCCAGCCGGATTGCCATCGACCGCTACGCGGCCCTCTACAACCGCCTGAACCACCAGTTGGACGACGAAGGCTTCGGCCTGTTCGCCCAGCCGATGCGCGTCGGCAGTTTCGAATTCCTCTGTCGCGGCTGCCTCAGTGCGCCGACGCTGGCCGAGGCGCTGGCCCGGGCCAGCCGCTTCCTGCACGTCGTGCTGCCCGACCTGGCGGTCAGCATCCGGCGCTCGCACGGCCATGCCGAACTGGTCATCGGCGAAACCCGCAAGCTCGCCGAAAACCCCGACGACCCCGGCCGCGTCTTCGCCTTCGAGTGGCTGCTCCGCCTGTTGCATGGCTTGTCGTGCTGGCTGGCCGGGCGCGGCATCGCCCTCGACAGCGTCATCTTTCCCTACCGCAAGCCGGCCCACTTCGCCGACTACGCGCTGATCTTCACCGAGGATTCGCGCTTCGCGCCGACCGTGCCTGGCGGCACTGGCACGCTGGTCGCCAGCTTCAACGCCAACCTGCTCGATCTGCCCATCCGCCGCGACGAGGCAGCGCTCACCGCCTTCCTCGACGGCGCGCCGGGCAAGATCACCACCCTCTACCGGCGCGACCGCGACATGGTCATCCGCGTCCGCGACCTCCTGCGCGCTGCCCTGCCCGCCACGCTCAGCCTCGACGACATCGCCGACCGCCTGCACCTGTCGCCGCGCAGCATCCATCGCCGGCTCGACGAGGAAGGTTCGAGCTTCCGCGCCATCAAGGACGCCCTGCGCCGCGACCTGGCGCTGGCCCGCCTGACCAAGACCCGGGACCCTATCGCCCAGGTCGCCGCCGATCTCGGCTACGCCGACACCTCGGCCTTCTACCGCGCCTTCGTCGAATGGACGGGCATGGCGCCGGTGCACTACCGGCGGCAATGGATGGGACAATACGCCGAACCGAACCGAGGACACCGATGAAGCTGAAACCCCTGTTGCTCGCCCTGGCCCTGCTGGCCAGCGCCCCGGCCAGCAGCGCCGGCTTTCTGGAGAAAGAAGTGCACTTTTCCGAAGCCGACATCCAGACCCAGGTCGACAAAAGCGGCACGATGCAGAAAAGCTACGGCAACGGCATGATCGTCATCGCCCTCATCGAACCGCCGAAAATCCACCTCGGCGAGCCGGCCGGCAAGGCGGCCGTGGCGGCGCGCCTCAAGGTTGCCGTGCTCGGCAATCCGCCGGTGCCGGTCGATGTGCTCGGCACCTCCGGCGTGCGCTACGACGACAACGCCAAGGCCTTCTTCCTGGAGAACCCGGTGGCCCACTCGGTGCAATCGGTCGGCATCCCGCGCGAGGCCGAACCGATGGCCCGCCAGGCCATCACCCAGATGATGAGCGCCTACTTCCGCAGCAAGCCGGTCTATGTCCTGCGCGCCGACGGTTCGCCGCAGGAGCAGACGGCCCGCTGGCTGCTGCGGGCCATCCGCATCGAACCGGGGCGGGTGGCCGCCACCCTGTCGCCGGGCTGAGGCCCGGCGCCGCCGATCAGTCGGTGCCCAGTTCGCGGGCGTAGGGTTCGCGCAGATCCACCGGCTTGACCGCCTTCTTGCGCATGCGGATGTTGAGCATCTCGACGCCGACCGAGAAGGCCATGGCGAAATAGATGTAGCCCTTCGGCACGTGGTGCCCGAAGCCGTCGGCGATGAGCACGACGCCGACGACGACCAGGAAGGACAGGGCCAGCATCTTGATCGTCGGGTGGTTCGACACGAACTCGCCGATCGGCCGGGCGAACAGCATCATCAGGCCGACCGAGGCGACGACGGCGGCGATCATGACGCCGACCTGGCTGACCATGCCGACCGCCGTGATGATCGAATCGAGCGAGAAAACGAGGTCGATGACGATGATCTGGGCGATGACCCCGGCGAAGCTCGACGCCACCTTGCTCGACGCCTCGCCCTCCTCGCCCTCGAGCAGCTGGTGAACCTCGCCGGTGCTCTTCCAGATCAGGAACAGGCCGCCGGCGATCAGGATGATGTCGCGCCCGGAGAAACCGACACCAAGGACCGAGAACACCGGCTCGGTCATGCCGACGATCCACGACAGCACGAGCAGCAGGCCTATGCGCATGAACATGGCCAGGAAGAGGCCGATGCGCCGGGCCATCTCCTGCTTCTCGCGGGGCAGCTTGTCGACCAGGATGGAGATGAAAATGATGTTGTCGATGCCGAGCACCAGTTCCAGCGCGGTCAGCGTGAAAAAGGCGATCCAGATTTCGGGGGAGAGCAGGAATTCGAACATGGCTAGGGGGCTCGGCAGGGAATCAGGCCGCCATTCTAGTCATCCCGGAGGCAGCGCACCATCCGGCGCCGCGGCAGCGATGCTTCGAAAAAAACGAAGGGTGGCGTCGCTTCTACCGGAACTTCTTCCGTCCAGGCCCATCTGTCCAGCCGCCGCGGCAGGCCGCAGGCCGCAGGCCGCAGGCCGCAGGCCGCAGGCCGCAGGCCGCCGGCCGCGGGCGGCGGGCGGCGACGGTGGCAACCGCTACGGTCGACGGCAAAAAAGGGCAAAAATCGACAGGCCCGGGGCAGCCGGGCCCGCCCCGCCTCAGCGGATTTCGAGCAGGCTGTCGTCCCAGGCCGGGTGCTTCTCCAGCCCGAGCAGGTTGGCAACGGTGGCGGCGATGTTGGACAGCCCGGCCTCCGCCGTCTGCTTCAGCCCGAGGCGGCCGCCGCTGACGTTGTCGTAGAGGATCAGCGGCACCGGGTTCAGGGTGTGCGCCGTCTTCGCCTTGAAGGAGCCGTCGGCGTTCTGGGCCGGCTGCTTGGTCTTCTTGTCGAGCTCGAACATCTCGTCGGCATTGCCGTGGTCGGCCGTGATCAGGGCCACCCCGCCGGCCGCATCGACGGCCCGCAGCAGGCGCTCGAGCGACAGGTCGACGGCCTCGATGGCCAGCGTCGCGGCGCTGAAATTGCCGGTGTGGCCGACCATGTCGCCGTTGGCGAAATTGCAGCGCAGCGTCCGGTACTGGCCGCTTTCCAGCGCCGCGATCATGGCGTCGGCGATCTCGGCCGCCTTCATCCACGGCCGCTGCTCGAAGGGCACCACGTCGCTCGGTACTTCCTGCCAGGTTTCGCCGTCGAACTTGCCGGAGCGGTTGCCGTTCCAGAAGTAGGTGACGTGGCCGAACTTCTGGGTTTCCGAGCAGGCGAACTGGGCGATGCCGGCCTTGCTGAACCATTCGCCGGTGGTGTCCTTGATGGCCGGCGGGGCGACCAGGAAGCGCTTGGGCAACTGCAGGTCGCCGTCGTACTGCAGCATGCCGGCGTAGGTGACCTTGGGGTGGCGGACGCGGTCGAACTTGTCGAAATGCGCCTCGACGAAAGCCCGGGTGATCTCGATGGCGCGGTCGCCGCGGAAATTGAAGAAGACCACCGAATCGCCGTCTGCGATGCTGCCGATGGGCTGGCCGTCGTCGGCAATGACGAATTCCGGCAAATCCTGGTCGATGGTGCCGGGATGCTTCTCGCGCAGGCCGTTCACTGCCGCCGTGGCGTTGGCGAATTGCGGGCCTTCGCCGAGCACATGGGTGCGCCAGCCCTTTTCCACCATCGCCCAGTTGGCATCGTAGCGATCCATGGTGATGTACTGGCGACCGCCGCCGGAGGCGATGCGGGCATCGAAACCGTCGTCGCTGATTTCATTCAGGAAGGCCTCGAAGGGCACGACGTAGTCGAGGGCGCTGGTTTCCGGCACGTCGCGGCCGTCGAGCAGGGCGTGGATGCGAACCGTCTTGACACCCTCCGCCTTGGCCCGGACGACCATGGCCTTCAGGTGATCGATGTGGCTATGGACGTTGCCGTCGGAAAAGAGGCCGATGAAATGCAGCACGCCGGCCTTGGCCCCGGCGACAATTTCCTGCCAGGCTTCGCCCTGCCAGATCGCCCCGTCGGCGATGGCCTTGGCGACCAGCGCCGCCCCCTGGCTGTACACCTGGCCGGCGCCAATGGCGTTGTGGCCGACCTCGGAATTGCCCATGTCGTCGTCCGACGGCATGCCGACGGCGGTGCCGTGGGCGCGCAGGCGGATGTTCGGGTAGTTGGCGAAGAGGCGGGCCAGGGTCGGCTTGCGGGCGGCGGCGATGGCGCTGCCGACATCGGATTTGGGCAGGCCGTAGCCGTCCATGACGATGGTGACGACGGGACCGGCCACGCCGGGGAAGGACGAAAGTTTCTGCAACATGGGAACTCAGCCAAATAAGGGCCACAAGGCGCCGCGAACCCACTCGCCACGCCATGCCGACCGTGCAAAGTCCCTATTTTACCGCCAGCGCCCCAGTCAACCCAGGAAACCGTCGTCGGCCGCAGCGCGGCACGGGGCGGCACCCGACTGCCACCAACCCGGCAGCCGTTCGGGCCGAGGCTGCCGAAGCCCCGCACCCTTCGCCAAGCCTGTCCTGAGCCGGATCGAAGGCCTCGGGGCGAACGGGAATTGATTGCCGGGTCAATCGCGGCCGACCGGCTGGCACGGCAGCGTCATCTCGACCCGCAGCCCGCTGCCCGCCCCCGGCGCTTTCGCTTTGGCGACGATTTTGCCGTCGACCGCAGCGATCACCCGGCGGGCGATGGCCAGCCCCAGGCCGTAGCCGTCGCTGCCGGAATTGCCCTGGCCGCGGTGGAAGGGCGCGAAAATCGCCTCCCGCTCGGCCTCGGGCACGCCCGGCCCCTGGTCCTCGATGGCCAAGCGATAGCTGCCCGGCGCCGGGCAGCCGGCCTCGACCCGAATGACGCCGCCCACCGGCGAATGGCGCAGCGCGTTGCGCAGCACGTTCTCGATGGCCCGCTGCAGCAAGGCCGGGTCGGCCCGGACCGCCCCCCCCGGCGCACCGGCCAGCTCGATACGCAGTTGCCGCGCCTCGCCCTCGAAGCGCGCATCGTCGACGATGGCGGCCAGCAGCTCGTCCATGTCCACCACCTCGAGCGGCCCGCCCACCCCGGCCTCCAGCCGCGACAGGGTGAGCAGTTCGCCGACCAGGCGGTTCATGCGTTCGCCTTCGCGCTCGATGCGGGCCAGCGAATCGTCGAGCCGCCCCGGCTGCTGGCGGAGCAGGCCGATGGCCGCCTGCAGCCGAGCCAGCGGCGAGCGCATCTCGTGGGAGACGTCGTGGAGCAGGCGCTGCTGGCCGGCGACCAGGGCCTGCAGGCGCTCGGCCATGGCGTCGAAATCGCGGCCGAGATCGGCCAGCTCGTCGCGCCGCCCGCCCATGGCGGGACCGACCCGCACCGCCAGGTCGCCGCCACCGGCGCCGGCCAGCGCATCGCGCAGGTGGCGGATGGGGCGGGCGAAATACCAGGCCATGCCGGCGGCGCACAACAGACTGGCCAGGAAACCGGCGAAGAGCGGCAGGACCGGCAAGCCGCCACCCGGCCCCCTGCCGCCGCGGTGCGGCGGTGGCGGCCGATCGTCGCCCGCACCGCGCACCGCCAAGGACGGCGGACGATGGGCGCCTTCCGGGCCATGCGCTTCGGGCGGCGGGGGCCTTGGACCGCCATCGGCACCGTGGGCCGCGGGCGGCGGCCGGCGACCAGCAAAGTCCGGCGGCGGGCGATGGGGCTGGCCGGCGGCCAAGCCCGCCGCTTCGGCCGATTGCCGCTCATACCAGAAAAGCGCCCCGGTGCCGAACACGGCGACCAGCTGGCCAAGCCAGATGAAAATGAAAAACTTCCAGAACAGCTTGCCCATGCCGCGTCTAGCCCCGCCTCGGCGTTGGCCAGGCAATCGTCGGCAGGAAACGGGAGAATAATAATTGCACCGGCGCTCAGTCGCGGATCAGCTGGTAGCCCTGGCGATACACCGTCTGGATGCACGAGCGGCCGTCGGGCAGCGTGCCCAGCTTGTGGCGGATGCTCGACAGGTGCACGTCGATGCTGCGGTCGAAGCGGGACAGCGCCCGGCCGAGCGCCTGCTCTGACAGCTCGCCCTTGCTGACCGGCCGCCCGGCGTGGCGGGCCAGGACTTCAAGGAGGTTGAACTCGGTGCTGGTCAGCCCGACATCAACCCCGGCCCATTCGGCCCGGCGCTGGGCCGGGTGCACGGCCAGCTCGCCGACCACGAGGCTCGCCCCGGGCGCCTCGGCGGGCGGCGCCGTGCGGCGCAGAATGGCGCGCAGGCGGGCGGCCAGCTCGCGCGGCTGGCAGGGCTTGGGCACGTAGTCGTCGGCGCCCAGTTCGAGGCCGACGATGCGATCCATGTCGTCGCCCTTGGCGGTCAGCATCAGCACCGGCAGCGCGCTGCCGGCGCGGATGCGGCGCAGCGCCTCGATCCCGGAAATGCCCGGCATCATCACGTCGAGGACGACGATGGCGTGGCGCCCGGACAGCGCCTCGTCGACCCCGCTCAGGCCGTCATGCACGGCCGTGACCAGGAAACCGTCCTGCACCAGGTAGTCGCCGAGCATCTCGGCCAGCTCGACATCGTCGTCGACCAGCAAAACCGCCGTCATGGGCGCTCCATCAGCAAAACTCAAGGAGCCGATGATAGCCAAGCCCGGCCGCGGCTTTTACAGGATTTACCGACATTTACGTCTGGCCAACGGCGCTTAACCGGGTGGCGCCCAACAATGCGTCGCATCGGGCAGCCACTTTCGGCCCAGCCCGCCGACCACGAAAGGTAACCGACATGAACCCCTCCCACAAATTCCTGGCCAGCGCTTTGCTCACCGCCGCCGTCCTCGCCGCCAGCCTGCCGCTCAAGGCCATGGCCCGGTCCGACCACGCCGACTCATGCCGCCAGTCGGCCGGACCGGAAGGCCACGGCCGCCATGGCGGCCGTGCCGGCCAGCCCGGCGAGCCGATGCCGCCCTACCTGCGCGGCCTGAAGCTTAGCGAAAGCCAGCGCGACAAGATATTCGAGCTGATGCACGTGCAGGCGCCGCAACTGCGCGACATCGCCAAGAAGGCCCGCCAGTCGGTCGACCAGTTGCACCGGCAGGCCCTCGGCGACAGCTACGACGGCACCCAGGCCCGCCAGCTGGCCGACGAGGCCGGCCGCGCCCACGGCGAGATGCTGGCCCGGCGCGCCGAAATCGACCGCAAGATCTACGCCATTCTCGACGCCGAACAGCGCCAGCAGCTGGCGGCAAGAATTGCCGCCAGGCCGTAAATTACCGGAAAAACGGCCGAAACCCCGCGGATTTCGACCATTCATCTGCAAAACCGCGGGGAATCACCCGATTTCTTAACGGAAATTTACCCCGCTTAACCGAAAGCGCCGTCAAACGGCCCGTTTTCGGGCCGATAACTTGCACAAGGGAGCCTGCCGGCCCGTCCGGCAAGCACATTTCAACTTCGCACAAGGAGCGCATCATGATGAGCGGTATCAATCAGGCATCGCAGATGTCCAGCCTGCTGTTTTCCCGACTGGACACCAAGAGCCAGGGCTATCTCGAAAAATCCGACCTGGCGACGGCCTTCAGCCAGATCGCCGACAGCGGCAAGGGCAGCGCCAGCGTCGACGACGTGTTCAGTGCGCTGGACAGCGACAGCGACGGCAAGGTCACCGAGAACGAATTTTCCAGCGTGCTGGCCCAGCTCGAGGAGCAGTTGGCCAGCTCGCGCAGCCGGCCCGGCCACGGCGGCCCGCAGGGGGCCGGCGGCATGCCCCCGCCACCGCCGCCCGGCGACGACGCCGGCTTCACCAAGGAAGAACTGACCAGCCAGCTGGAATCGGCCGACAGCAGCGACACGGCGCGCACCGAGCTGATTTCCAAGGTGGTGCAGAACTTCGAGGCGGCCGATGCCGATGGCGACGGCAAGGTCAGTTTCCAGGAGGCGATGGCCTACGACCAGTCGACCCAGACGGCGACCGCCAGCGACTCGTCCAGCGGCGCCGACCGGGCGGCGAGCAGCGAGGCCCAGGTGATGATGAAAATCCTGCAGCTGATGCACGCCTACCGCAACGACGACAGCAACACCGCCAGCCAGGCTGCGACCATCGCCACCGTCGCCTGATCGACGCCCCCCGGCCGGGCCGTTGCCGTCGCGGCGCCCGGCCGGCATCGCTTCGGCCGGCTTCGTTTCCGCCGTGATCAATCGGCCCGGCCCAGCGCGGCCAGCCGCTCCGGCGCACCATTCCTGCGGTCGACCGGAAAAATCCCCGAAAATCGAAAAACCGCCCGCCGCCCGCGATCAATGATCGACAAGCGCCGCCCGTTCCCGCATCATTGCCCGGTGGGCGGCCTTGCCGGCCGTTCCCCAGCGCAGCACCGAATGCTCAGTATCTGACGCCATCGGCAAACGCATCCTTTGGCGCCAGGCCAGACCACCGCTACGGCCTACCGACCTTCCAGCAGAAGAGGGCGGCGCCGTCCGGCGAGACACCAAAGGAAGAGAGATGCCCAACGACAACACCAATCCGCTGGCCGCCGTCTACGAACTGATCGACAAGCGCCTGCCGGCCGAAACCGCCGAACTGGCCACCGCCTTCACCCGCAACTACTACCGCCGCGTCGCCGCCGAGGACCTGGCCGAGCGTTCGGCGCAGGATCTCTACGGCGCCGCCCTCTCCCACTGGCATTTCGCCAGCCGCTTCACGCCGGGCGCCTCGCGCCTGCGCGTGTACAACCCGCGGCCGGAGGAGCACGGCTGGCAATCGACCCACACCATCATCGAGATCGTCGGCCGGGACATGCCCTTCCTGGTCGATTCGATCACCATGGAGGTCAATCGCCAGGGCCTGACCGTGCACCTGATCATCCACCCGCTGATGCGCACCCGCCGCGATGCCGACGGCAACCTGCTGGCCATCGGCGAGCAGCGCGACGAGGCGGCCGGCAACCTCGAATCGATCATCCACGTCGAAGTCGACCGGCGCACCGACCCGGCCCAGCTCGAGGCCCTGCACGAAGGGCTGACCCGCATCCTGGCCGACGTGCACGCGGCGGTCGCCGACTGGCCGGTGATGCGCGCCCGGCTTGCCGACCTGGTGGCCGGACTGGAAGCGGCGGCGCCGCCGGTCGAGGCCGAGCAGGCGGCCGAGGACATCGCCTTCCTCAAGTGGCTGGCAGCCGGTAATTTCACGCTGCTCGGCTACCGCGAGTACGCGCTGGTCGATGAAACCGACCCGGCCACCGGCGACAGCGACTGCCTGCTGCGCATCGTCGCCGGCACCGGCGCCGGCATCCTGCGCGAAACCGGGGCCGAACACTCGATCGCCTTTTCGGCGCTGCCGCCGGAGGTCAAGAAGGTTGCCACCGAGCCGCGCCTGCTCGTGCTGACCAAGGCCAACGCCCGCTCCACCGTGCATCGCCCGGGCTACCTCGACTACGTCGGCGTCAAGCGCATCGACGGCAACGGCAAGGTGATCGGCGAGCAGCGTTTCCTCGGCCTGTTCACCGCCACGGCCTACAGCGCCAGCCCGGATGCCATCCCCATCCTGCGCCAGAAAGTCAGGAAGGTCCTCGACCGCGCCGAGCTGCGCCCGGAAAGCCACGGCGGCCGGGCTCTGGCCATCATCCTCGAACAATACCCGCGCGACGAACTGTTCCAGATCGCCCCCGACCAGCTCTACGACGTCGCCATGGGCATCCTCGGCCTCGGCGAACGCCAGCGTACCCGGCTCTTCGTCCGCCACGACACCTTCGGCCGCTTTTTCTCCTGCCTGATCTACGCCCCCCGCGAAAACTACGACACCGCCCTCCGCCAGCGCATGCAGGACGTGCTCCTCGAAGCCTTCCAGGGCACTTCCAGCGAATTCAACGTGCAGCTCTCCGAATCGGCGCTGGCCCGCATCCTGATCCTGATCCACACCAAGCCGGGCAGCATGCCGGAATACGACGTGGCCGCCATCGAACGCCGGCTGGTCCGGGTTTCCCGGCGCTGGCAGGACGAGCTGTTCGAATCGCTCAACGAACGTTGCGGCGAGGAACGTGGCAACCAGCTGCACGCCCGTTATCTGAAGGCCTTTCCGGCCGGCTACCGGGAGGATTACGAGGCCCGCGCCGCGGTCGGCGACATCGAGCTGATGGAATCGCTGGCCGACGCCGACGGCCTGGCCATGAGCCTCTACGTGCCGCTCGAGGCGAGCGCCGGCAGTCTGCGCTTCAAGGTCCTGCGCGATACCGCCCCGGTGCCGCTGTCGGCCTCCCTGCCCATGCTCGAACACATGGGCGTGCGGGTCATCGAGGAACGCCCCTACGAAATCGAAAGGGCCGACCGGCCGACCGTCTGGCTGCACGACTTCGGCCTGAGCTTCAACGGCGCCGAGGAACTCGACATCGAGCGGGTACGCGGGCTCTTCCAGGAAACCTTCCGCCGCGTGCTGTCGGGCGCCGCCGAAAGCGACGATTTCAACCGCCTGGTCCTCAAGTCCGGGCTGGAGTGGCGCCAGGTCGCCGTGCTCCGGGCCTACGCCAAGTACCTGCGCCAGGCTGGCTTCACCTTCAGCCAGCCCTACATCGAGCAGACCCTGGCCGCCCATCCGGCCATTTCCCGCCAGCTGCTCGACCTCTTCCTGGCCCGCTTCGACCCGCAACCCGAGCGCGACGGCGCCGCCGAGGCGACCGCCCTCGAAGCGCAGATCCACAGCGCCCTGGACGAGGTCGCCAACCTCGACGATGACCGCATCCTGCGCCAGTTCCTGGCCGCCATCCTGGCCACCGTGCGCACCAACTACTTCCAGCGCAAGGACGGGGCGCCCAAGCCCTATTTCTCGATCAAGATCAATTCACATGGCATCCCCGGCCTGCCCGAGCCCAAGCCGCTGTGGGAAATCTACGTCTATTCGCCGCGCGTCGAGGGCATCCACCTGCGCGGCGGCAAGGTCGCCCGCGGCGGCCTGCGCTGGTCGGACCGCATGGAGGATTTCCGCACCGAGGTGCTCGGCCTGATGAAGGCGCAGATGGTCAAGAACGCCGTCATCGTGCCGGTCGGCTCGAAGGGCGGCTTCGTGGTCAAGAACCCGCCGCCGGGCGGCGATCGCGATGCCGTGCTCAAGGAAGGCGTCGCCTGCTACCACAACTTCCTGCGCGGCCTGCTCGACCTCACCGACAACCTGGCCGGCGGCCAGGTTGTGCCGCCGCCCGACCTGGTCCGCCACGACGAGGACGACCCCTACCTGGTGGTCGCCGCCGACAAGGGCACAGCCAGCTTTTCCGACTACGCCAACGGCGTCTCGAAGGAATACGGCTTCTGGCTGGGCGACGCCTTCGCCTCGGGCGGCTCGGCCGGCTACGACCACAAGAAGATGGGGATCACGGCGCGCGGCGCCTGGGAATCGGTCAAGCGCCACTTCCGCGAACTGGGCGTGGACACCCAGAGCCAGGATTTCACCGTGGTCGGCATCGGCGACATGTCCGGCGACGTCTTCGGCAACGGCATGCTGCTGTCGCGCCACATCAAGCTGCTTGCCGCCGTCGACCATCGCCACATCTTCATCGACCCCAACCCGGATGCCGAGCAGAGCTTCGTCGAGCGCCAGCGCCTCTTCAACCTGCCCCGCTCGTCATGGGCCGACTACCAGGCGGATTTGATCTCGGCCGGCGGCGGCGTCTATCCGCGCACTGCCAAATCGATCACCCTGTCGCCGCAAGCCCGGGCCAGCCTGGGCATAGAAGCCGAGACACTGACCCCGCAGGAGCTGATCAAGGCCGTGCTGCTCGCCCCGGTCGACCTGCTCTACAACGGCGGCATCGGCACCTACGTCAAGTCGAGCAAGGAAACCCACGCTGCGGTCGGCGACCGGGCCAACGACGCCATCCGTGTCGACGGCTGCGAGCTGCGCTGCAAGGTGGTCGGCGAAGGCGGCAACCTCGGCCTGACCCAGCTCGGGCGCATCGAATACGCGCTGCACGGCGGCCGGGTGTGCACCGACGCCATCGACAACTCGGCTGGCGTCGATTGTTCCGACCACGAGGTCAACATCAAGATCCTGCTCAATTTCGCCATGGCCGACGGCGACCTGACCGAAAAGCAGCGCAACAAGCTGCTCACCGAGATGACCGACGACGTCGCCCGCCTGGTGCTGCGCGACAACTATTTCCAGACCCAGGTGCTGTCGGTGACGCGGGCCCGCGGCACCGAACTGCTCGACGCCCAGAGCCGCTACATCCGCTACCTGTCGAACGCCGGCCGCCTCAACCGCAAGATCGAATACCTGCCCTTCGACGAGGAGATCGCCGAGCGCAAGGCGGCCGGGCGCGGCCTGACCGCCCCCGAGCTGGCCGTGCTGCTCGCCTACAACAAGATGGAGGTGTTCGAGGCCCTGCTCGCCTCCGACGTTCCGGAAGACCCCTACATCCGCACCGCCCTCGAACGCTATTTCCCGCATCAGTTGCGCGAACGCTACCTCGACGCCATCCGCAACCACCCGCTGCGCCGCGAAATCATTGCCACCCATGTCGTCAACAGCATGGTCAACCGGGTCGGCGCCAGCTTCACCTTCCGCCTGCACGAGGAAACCGGCGCCACCCTGCCCGACATCGTTCGCGCCTATCTGGCCGCCCGCGAGATCTTCGGCCTGGTGCCGCTCTGGCAAACCATCGAAGCCCTCGACAACCAGGTCGCCGACGCCGTGCAGACCGAGATGATTCTCGAATGCCTGCACCTCGTCCAGCGCGGCACCCTGTGGTTCCTGCGCCATCGCGGCCACCTGCGCGACCTGGCCGAAACCCTGGCCCGCTTCTCGGGCGGCGTCGAGCAACTGGCCGGCAACCTCTATTCCATGGTCGTCACCGACTACCGCAGCGAACTCGACGAGGTGAGCGCCCACTTCCGCGACCAGGGCGTGCCGGAAACGCTGGTCCAGCGCATCGCCAGCCTCGACGAACTGTATTCTGCCCTCGATATCGTCGAGATTGCCGCCGCCCTGGGGAGGCCGGTCGACCTCGTCGCCCGCGTCTACTTTGCCCTCGGCGGCCTGCTCGACCTGCACTGGATGCGCCACCAGATCTCCCTGCTCGCCGGCGATACCCACTGGCAAGCCCTGGCCCGCACCGCGCTGCAGGACGACCTCTCGGCCCAGGCCCGCAACCTGTGCGCCGACGCCCTGCGAGAAAATATGGAAGAAACCGACGTCGCCGCCCTGGTCGCCGCCTGGCAAGGCAAACGCGTCTTCCAGCTCGACCGCTGCCGCCAGCTCTTCAGCGAAATCCGCGCCCTCTCGGCCCCCGACATGGCCATGCTGTCGGTGGCTTTGCGGGAATTGCGGGGCTTGGGGTGAGGGGGTTTCAGGAGAAAGCCGGGGCCGCTCGCGACGGGAAAAGCCGTTTAGGTCAATCTCTCGATTCGGCCCGGCGTGACCGCCCGGCCATCGCCAACAACGACCGTCCAATAGGCATCGCGGTATCGGCCGAAAATACCACCGATCCGCGCCCGGCTGATTGCTTCGTCAAGGAGGAATCCGGCTACGACGAGTGGCTGGTAGGCAAGGTTGGCCGGACCATGGAGCGCGTCGATTCCGGCCGGACCGCGCTCCGCGAGCACTCGGACGCGATGACCGAGATGCACGCCCGCCTTGAGGCCCGGCTCGGGCCTCCAGCCCTTCCTCGCTATCCAGCTACGCGTTGAAATCGGCAAAGTGCCCGTAGCGGTAATCCTCGTCTTCGTCGCGCCAGATTTTGTGCAGCACCGGCGTCATGCCCTGCTGCTCAGCCGATGGCCCGCTCGACGAGGGCGTGGCGAGGTGGAGCTGGGTGGTTTGGGCGTCGGCGAGGCGGGACTTGAGTTGGTCGCAGAGTGTCATGAGCGCGTCTACTTTGGCGACGATGCGGTGTTGTTCGGCTTGGGGCGGTAGCGAAACGGGGTAAGACCAAAGCTTCCACAGGGAACGAGTGGGCCAAAATCATTCCCCGGACGACCATAAGCAAACTACCCGAAGGGATTTTCTTCAGCGAACTACTCGAAATTGCTGCCTCAGAGACGTGATCCTCAGCGTCGGCAATGAGATTCCGTTTCATAGCCAAACTGAACAAACATTTCGCCACTCCCAATCGCCAAGCCCCCTTCGCCACCACTCCGACGGTCAACCCCAAAAATCGCCCAATTTCCCAATCCGCCCGATGGCCTATGGGACAATCACGCCCTTTCCGCAACGCATCCCGCACATGGCCAAAGATTGACCGACCCAGTTCAAGGGCACGACCCTCAAGATCATCCAGAAGCAGCTGCGCGGCCTGGGATAGGGGGCGCTCAGCGAAGCCAGGGCAGCGACCTCCCGCTGGCGATGCAGGGGCCGGCGCGGGCTCAATCCAGCCAGCGTCGGATCAGGGCGCGCAGGGCCTCCGGCTCGAATGGCTTGCTGACAAAATCGTTCATGCCGGCCGCAAGGCACTGTTCGCGGTCCTCGGCGAAGGCATTGGCGGTCACCGCGATGATCGGCAGCCGGCTCTGCCTGCCTTCGAGCGCCCGTATGCGACGCGTCGCCTCGATGCCGTTCATGACCGGCATCTGGATATCCATCAACACCAGATCGTAGGGACGCGCATCAACGTATTCGAGCGCCTGGAGCCCGTTTTCGGCGATCTCGGGCTCGATTCCCA
Source organism: Dechloromonas sp. Dech2017 (assembly GCA_009469585.1). Taxonomy (GTDB): domain Bacteria; phylum Pseudomonadota; class Gammaproteobacteria; order Burkholderiales; family Rhodocyclaceae; genus Azonexus. The sequence goes on along the minus strand of SSXW01000012.1, from coordinate 18,058 downwards.
TCTCTTTAAGGATATCGATCGCCACCAGTCGGTTGACCGGCTCGTCCTCGACCAGCAGGACCTGGGCCCCGCTCAGGTCGCGCGACGAGAAGTGCGCCGACGACGAAACGGGCACGGCCGGAGCGAACTCCTCCCCTTCGACTTGCCGCCGCAGCTGCACCGTGAACCAGAAGCGGCTGCCGACCCCGGGCGTGCTGTCGGCGCCGGCGCTGCCCCCCATCCGCTCGGCCAGCTTGCGGGTGATCGCCAGCCCCAGGCCCGTACCGCCAAAGCGCCGGGTAGAACTGTTGTCGGCCTGCTCGAAGGGCTGGAAGAGGCGGGGCAGCGCATCCGCGTCGATGCCCATGCCGGTATCCTCGACTTCGAAACGCAGGCGCACGTGGTCGCTAGACCGTTCCTCGAGCACGACCCGCAGGACGATGCTACCGGCGGTGGTGAACTTCAGGGCATTGGAGGCATAGTTGAGCAAGGCCTGACGAATCGCCGTCGGATCCCCGATCAGGCCTTTGGGCAGGGGAGGGCACTCCGCGGACAGCGCCAGTTGCTGCCGGGCCGCGCGATCTCCCAGCATGGCCACCACCGAGCCGATCAGCTCGGACGGGGAGACCGGCACCTCGTTGATCTGCACCTTGCCGACCTCGATCTTGGACAGATCGAGGACATTGGTGATGATTTCCAGCAAGTGGCGTCCCGCTTCACCGATATGGCCCAGCCGTTCGCGCTGTTTGTCCGTGCTCGGCTCGCGCTGGAGCAAGTGCGTGAGACCCAGAATGGCGTTCAGCGGCGTGCGGATTTCGTGGCTCATGTTGGCCAGGAAGGCGCTCTTGGCGCGCGTCGCGGCTTCCGCCTTCTCCAGCGTTTCGGCGAGGTTCCGGTTGGCTTCCGTCAGTTGGGCGGTACGCTGCTCGACCAGCTCTTCCAACCGATCGCTGTGTTCGCGAAGCTCCCGGTCCACCCGCCGCCGCTCGCGGATGTCGCGGGCAATCATGGACACGCCGACCGTCGTCCGGTTCGCGTCGCGGATCGGCGACAGGGTTATGGCAACGTCAATCGTGCCGCCGCCCTGATGGGCAAGCCGGGTCTCCGCCCCGCGAATGCTGCCCCCCTGACCGACCGTGGCCAGGTAGCGCGCACTCTCGCCGGCGAGTTCCGGCGGAAACAACGCCGCCAGCGGCTGGCCGACAATCTTTGCCGGCTCCTTTTCAAGTAGTTGCGAAGCGCCCAGGTTGCAGCTGTTGACCACACCGTCCAGATCGCAACCAATGACCGCATCGTCGGTCGAGGAGACGATCGACGCCAGGCGGGCATTGAGCGCCAGGTTGTCGCGGATCGCTTCCTCGCCGCGCACCCGCTGGCTGATATCGACGATGGTGGCCTGCACGAAGTCTTCGCCGTCGCTGCGGAAGACGCCCAGGCTGACCTCGATCGGAAAACAGCCGCCATCGCGCCGACGGCCTTGCAGCGCCGAACCGACGCCCATCGGGCGAGAACTCGGCCGCCGCATGAAGTCATCGCGCAGCGTTGCGTGGTGCACGCGTTGCAAGTCCGGAACCAGAACATCGACCGATTGCCCCAGCAGTTCCCCGGCGCCATAGCCGAACATGCCCTCCAGCGCCGGATTGACCATCAGCAGTTCGCCCTTGCGGTCAACCACCAGCAAGCCGTTCGGATTGGTGGCGACGATCGCCTCCAGCCGCGCCTTGTTGCGGGCCAGCGCCTGGGTCAGCCGGGCCGTCTCGGTGATCTCGACGTAGGTCAGCACCAGCCCGGCGAACACCTTGTTGGTGTCCTGATAGGCCGTGATGCGACGCAGGTAACTTTGCCCGTTCGCCCAATCGATGCTGCGCTCGATGCTGCACCGTTTGGCCAGCGCCAACTCGATATCCGAAAAAAGCAGCCCATCCGGCCCCGTTGGCGTGAAGTGGCGCAAGTCGCGGCCGACGTCCTGCTGCAGCAACGGGAAAAACGCACTGATCAGCGGCGTAAACAGCCGGATGCGGCAGTCGGTATCGATGAACAGCGTAGCCAGCTCGGTCGAACGGATCAGGTTATTGAGGTCGCTGGTGACGGCATTGAGCTCCTGGATCTTCAACTCGTGCTCGGCATTGACGCTGTAGAGCTCCTCGTTAACCGAGTGGAGTTCCTCGTTGGTGCTCTGCAGCTCCTCGTTGGAAGCCAGCATTTCTTCGTTCGTCGCCTGCAGTTCCTCGTTACTGGTTTCCAGTTCCTCGATCGTGCTTTGCAAGGACTCGCGAGCCCGCTGGAGTTCGTCTTCAAGCAACTCGATCTGTGAGTGGGACTCGGATTGCGGCGCTTGCATCGATTCGGCCGCGCGCTCGGCACTGGCCACCTGCGGCGTCAGGCAAAGCATGAAGAACCGGGCGTTGCCCGCATCGTCCTGGAGCGGCGTCACCTGCAGGTCGAAAATGTGTTCGCCGTCGGATTGACTGACCTGCACGCCGCGGTAGGTGATTGGACCCTTCTGCTGCTGCGCGTTGCGCAGGGCGGTCATCACCGCAATGCGCAGGTGGCCTTCCAGCATTTGCAGAATGTCGGTGTTGATCTTGCCGCTTGGTACCGACAGGAAACGGGCGCCGTCGCCAAATGTGTGAATCGCCTCGTGCTGCTCGTTCACCAGGATCCCGCTTGGCACGTAATGCGCGAGCAGTGCATCGTACACACGGCCAAGCCGCAATTCGAGAGTGCCGGCCATACCGCCGCCCCGAGGGCTCCGGCTGTAATCATAGCGGAGGGGCAAACGCAATTCGTTGAGCAGCCGGTTCTCGCGCCGCTTTGAAAAAACCTTCCAGTGGCGGTCAATTTCGCCGAATTCGGGCGCCAGATCCCCCAAACCCTCGCTGGCTCCGAGCAACAGGAAAGCATCGATCTTGAGCGCAAAATGGAATGCGGCCAGGGCCCGCATCTGAGCCGTGTTTTCAAGGTAAATCAGCAAATTGCGGCAGCTCACCAGGTCCAGACGCGTAAACGGCGGGTCCTTCAGCACGTTGTGCTCGGAAAAAATCAGCGACTTGCGCAGGTTGGCGGTCACTTTATAAGTGCCGTCACCTTGTTCTAAAAAGTATTTTTCGCGCAACGCCGGCGCCATTTCGCTGAAGCTTGCTTCCGGATAGACACCCTCTCCGGCAACCTGCAGCGATTCGCGGTGCAGGTCGGTGGCCAGGATTTTGATTCGGGGCGGCAGCCCGCGCGCCGCAAAGGCCTCGAGGAACAGGATGGCGATCGAGTAGGCCTCTTCGCCGGTCGAGCAGCCACACACCCAGACACGCGCTTCGTCATCTTTGGCAAGCCGGTCGAGCACGTTCGAAACCACCTTGTCAGCAAGCGCCGCGAAGGCTTCCGGATCCCGGAAAAAGCGCGTCACGCCGATCAGCAGGTCACGGTAGAGCGTATCCAGTTCGCGACGATCCCGGGCCACCCGTCGACCGTATTCCTCAACGCTCAGATGCTCCGGATGGAGGGCAATTCGCCGCTCGATGCGGCGGCCGATGGTGCCCGGCTTGTAAAAGCTGAAATCGATGTCGTAGGCTGTTCTCAGACTCTGGAGGATGGTCGGCACGCCTTCGGCGGCATCAGCCTCGTCCGTCGGAAAAGCCTTCTGTTGGCCAGACAACCGGTTCTCGAGATTCGCTTTCAGGGCCGTCGGCATTTCTTCCGGCGGCATGATGGCATCGACGCAGCCAGTCTCGATGGCGCTGCGCGGCATGCCGTCGAAGCGCGATGTCTGTTCACTCTGCGCCAGAACCAGCCCGCCGGCTTCACGTACATCCATCGCCGCCGCGCTGCCGTCCGAGCCGGTACCCGAGAGTACGATCGCCACCGCCTTTTCGCCCCAGGAAGCGGCCAGCGAGCGGAAGAATAGGTTGATGGGCAGGCTGAGCTGCTTTTCGGCCGGCCGGTCGGTCGCGATGAGCCTATCGCCCTCGATGACCATTTCCTTTTTGGGCGGCAGCAGGTACACCGTGTCCGCCTCGACCCGGACGCTGTCGTACACCGGCACCGCGCGCATGGGCGTGAAGCGTTCGACCAGCTCCTTCATCAGGCTCTTGAAATCCGGGGAGAGGTGCTGAATGACCACGAATGCCATGCCGGTATCGGCCGGCATGGCCCGAAACAGGCGCTCAATGGCCTCCAGCCCCCCGGCCGAGGCGCCGATGCCGACCACATGGGTCGGTAGCCGCGCCTCGCTGATCGCCTCGTCCCCGCGGGAAGGCGGCGGATTGGCCGCGGCTGGCGGCTGCGCGTCGGCAAGCGGCCCGGCGGAAAAATCTATCGGTTGGTCCTGGTCGGGCCGCTTGATTTTGTCGTCCATGATTCACACGGCTGGTTACGAGCGAATAGTGTATTACACGAATCGCGGCGATGGCACGAAGTCGCGCGGTCGACGGCAAAAGCAGGGCTTTTCTGCAATCCGCGGAATGGCCTGTGGGATAATCCGGGCCTCTCCGCAACCCCTCCTGCAGGCATGGCAAAAGATTCACTCGTTCAGTTCAAGGGCACGACGCTCAAGATCATCCTGACCCATCTGCAGACGGCCGACCCGGCCAGGCTGCATGCGGCTCTGGAAGCATTGACCGGCAATCATCCGGACTTCTTCGAAGGCGAGTTGTCCGTGCTTGATTTCGGCGAGGCCGAAGCCTTGGCGGACGAGGTCGACTGGGCCGCCCTGGTCGCCCTGTTGCGCCAGTCCGGGCTGCACGCCATCGCCACCCGCGGGCTGGCCGAGAAGCATGCGCTGGCCGCGGCGGATGCCGGCCTCCCCGTGGTTCACGCGGACTCCCTTGGCAAGGCACGGCCGCGGCCAGGCGAAGCGCGGGCCGCGCCACCGGCACCGCCCGCGCCGCCGGCCCGGGCCGAGACACCGCCGGTCCCGCCCGAAGCTGCGCCGCGCACCGTCACCCTCGACAAGCCGCTGCGTTCCGGCCAGCGCTTTTACGCCAAGGGCTGCGACCTGATCGTCACCGCCATGGTCAGCGCCGGGGCCGAGGTCATCGCCGACGGCAACATCCACGTCTATGCACCGCTGCGCGGCCGCGCCCTGGCCGGGGCAAGCGGCGACCGGACAGCGCGCATCTTCACCACCAGCCTGGAGGCCGAGCTGGTTTCGGTGGCCGGCATCTACCGCACGTTCGAAGCCGGCGTGCCGGCCGAACTGGCCCGCCAGCCGGCCACCGTCAGCCTGAGCGGCGACGAGGCGCCGCGTCTCGCTGTCAGCCCGCTGGCACTCAGGTAAAATTCATTCCAATTCAATAACCTTCCCAACGAGAATCCACCGTGACCAGAATCGTCGTCGTTACTTCCGGCAAAGGCGGGGTCGGCAAGACCACCACCAGCGCCAGCTTTTCCACCGGCCTCGCCATGCGCGGCTACAAGACGGCCGTCATCGATTTCGACGTCGGCCTGCGCAACCTGGACCTGATCATGGGCTGCGAGCGCCGCGTCGTCTATGACCTGATCAACGTCATCAACGGCGAAGCGACGCTGACCCAGGCGCTGATCAAGGACAAGCACTGCGACAACCTCTACGTGCTGCCCGCCTCGCAGACGCGCGACAAGGACGCGCTGAACGAGGAAGGCGTCGAGAAGGTGATCAAGGAGCTGGAGCACCAGGGCTTCGACTACATCGTCTGCGATTCGCCGGCCGGCATCGAGTCGGGCGCCGTGATGGCGCTGACCTTCGCCGACGAGGCGCTGGTCGTGACCAACCCGGAAGTCTCGTCGGTGCGCGACTCGGACCGCATCCTCGGCATCCTGCAGGCCAAGTCGCGGCGCGCCATCGAAGGGCGCGAGCCGGTCAAGGAGCACCTCTTGATCACCCGCTACAACCCGACCCGGGTCGAGGCCGGCGAAATGCTGTCGTACAAGGACATCCAGGAAATCCTGCGGGTGCCCATCATCGGCGTCATTCCCGAATCGGAGGAGGTGCTGCAGGCCTCCAACCAGGGCGCCCCGGTCATCCACCAGAAGGAAACCGAGGCCGCCGAGGCCTACCACGACGTCATCGGCCGCTTCCTCGGCGAGGAAAAGCCGCTGCGCTTCGTCGACTACGTCAAGCCGGGGCTGTTGAAGCGCCTGTTCGGAGGCAAGTGAGATGTCCTGGCTCCAGAAACTCTTCGGCAACCAGCCGAAAACCGCCCAGCTGGCCAAGGAACGCCTGCAGCTGATCATCGCCCACGAGCGCGACGGCGGCGGCAGCACCGCCAACTTCCTGCCCGACCTGCAGCGCGAGCTGATCGCCGTGATCTCCAAGTACGTCAAGGTCAATCCCGACGACATCAAGGTGTCGCTGGAAAAGCAGGACCGCTACGAGGTCCTGGAAGTCAATATCGTCCTTCCCGAAAAGGGCTGAGAAGACTAGCATCGGGGCATATCGTCCGAGGGAAGCCCCGATGCCCGACCTGCTCAAACCCAGCCAGATCGTCAGCCGGCTGGCCGACCACGTGATCGGCCAGGACGACGCCAAGAAGACGCTGGCCGTCGCCGTCTACGCCCATTTCCGCCGCCTCGCCGCGCCGGCCGCCGGCAGCGTCGAGCTGACCAAGAGCAACATCCTGCTCATCGGCCCGACCGGCACCGGCAAGACCCTGCTCTGCGAGACCCTGGCCGGCATCCTCGACCTGCCCTTCGTCACCGCCGACGCCACCTCGCTGGCCCAGAGCCGCTACGTCGGCGACGAGATCGAGGCCATCCTGCACCGCCTGGTCGACCGGGCCGGCGGCGACCTGGCGCGGGCCCGGCGCGGCATCGTCTTCATCGACGAGATCGACAAGCTCAAGGTGAGCGGCGAGGCCCGCGCCAGCTCGGGCGAGAGCGTCCAGCACGCCCTGCTCAAGATCATGGAGGGGGCGCCGGTCAAGCTGCGCGATGGCCGCCACCTCGACACCACGCACATCCTGTTCATCTGCGGCGGCGCCTTCGTCGGCCTCGACCACATCCTGAGCCAGACGCAGACCTTCGGCTTCATCGCCACCACGGCCGGCGACGACCAGGGCATCCTCGACCGCCTGAACGCCCGCATCAAGCCCACCGACCTCCTCGAATTCGGGCTGATCCCGGAATTCGCCGGCCGCCTGCCCATCGTCACCCGCCTGCACGAGCTGACGCCGGAGATGCTGGTGCGCATCGTCACCGAGCCGAAGAACGCCATCTACCGCCAGTTCCGCGCCATGCTGGCGGCCGACGGCGTGGACCTCCACGTCGAGCCCGGCGTCTTCCGCCAGATGGCCGACCTGGCCATCGAGTACAAGGCCGGCGCACGCAGCCTGCGCGGCATCTTCGAGGAAATGATGACCGACGTCATGTACGCCGTGCCGGACGACCCGGCCATCCGCCGCGTCGTCATCCGCTCGCTGTTCGAACCGGCCGAGCTGCTGCCGGCCCCGCCGCCGGCCTAGCCGGCACCCCACGCCCACCAGGAGGCCAGCCATGGAACTGCCCGACATCATCACCGCGCTGCCCGAAGTCGATCTCCCCTTCCCGCCCGACGGCATGCGCGCCAACCTGCTGCAGTCGGCCGACGGCCAGGTGGTCTTCTTCCGCATCATCGAGGACGCGGTGATTCCGCCGCACAGCCACGGCGGGCAGTGGGGAACGGTGCTCGAAGGCCTGGTCGAGCTGACCATGGACGGCCGGACCCGCCGGCTGGGCCCGGGCGACTCCTACTACATCCCGGCCGGCGTCATCCACAGCGCCATCATGCGGGCGGGCACCAAGTTCGTCGATTTCTTCGAGGAAAACAACCGCCACAAGGCCAAACCGGCGCCCTGAACGCCGCCTGGCGAGCGCCGGGCCGAGTGCTGCGGTCGACAGCAAAAAACGGCCAAAATCGAAATCTGTCACAGGCACGCCGCCCATGCCCCCGCAGGGCAAGGCCGCGGCGCGAACTCAGCGACCGCGCCGCTCCGCCCGCCGATCGCCCATCACACGCCGCTCGGCGCAACCGGCCGGCGGGCCGCAATCGACGCGGCGACGCTCGCCATGCCGGCGCGACTGGCCGTGCCCGGGTTCGAAATAGCGGCCGGACCACCCCGACCTCGCCGAACGCCACTCCCTGACCGACGGCACGACGTCGCTTTCCGGAGCGGACCTGTCTTCCGCCCCGGCCTCCCTGATCGCCTTGCCGTAGCAGTCGAGGGCAAATTCGGCAATAGCCGAAGCCTGGCCGCTCTCGCGCTTGAGATAGGAAATGGTCGTCAGCGCCTCGAGGAGTATCCTCAGCGCCTTGTTGGGGGGGTCAGCCTGCTCGGTCATTATTATCCCTCCTCGTTGGCCACGGTGGTCTGGGCTCATCTCCTCGCAAGCCCGAGACGGCATGGCTGCTGCAAGCCGTTGGCACGCCCACGGCACCGGCCGGCTGACCCGTCTGATCTGTGGCCAATCTCTAGCAAACAAGATGCCGGGCAGCCGAAAGCCAGCGGGCAAGAGGATTTCGGCATAGCCGCCGGATGCCCCTGTAAGGTTTTCCGACACCGGCACTTCTCCAGCGCCGGCTTCCGCCCGGCCGCCCTGCCCGCTCGCCGGCTCAGCCGGCCAGGGTCAGCAAGCGCGGGTTGCCGCCGGCCGCCGCCGTATTGACGCTGACCACCCGCTCGACCAGCAGGCGGTGCAGCGGATAGACGCCGTCGACGCCGAGCGGCGCGTAGAGCGGCAGCAGGGCGCCGTCACCGGCCGCCATCGCTTGGCGCAGCGCCGCGTCGCCGGCACCGAGCACGCCGGCCAGGCCGCTGAAGTCGCCGGCCGCCTGCCAGGCGATGGCTGCCGCCACGGCCGGCGGCAGCCCGGCCTGCCACTGGCGGGCGGCCGGCCCGTCCTCGACCGCCGGCTGGTTGCCGGTGGCGAGCACAGCGGCCAGCTGGCGCGACAACTCGTCGGCCGTGCCCGCCCGGCACAGGAGGCGGCCGCGGGGCAGGAAGCGCAGGCGGTTGTCCTCGCCGGTCGGCCCGGGCAGCGCCAGCTCCTGGTCGACCAGGCTGTGCGCGCCGTCCCCGGCACAGCGTTCGGCCAGCGCCGCCTGGCCGGTGTCGGCCGCCCAGGCGGCGAGTGCGGCCAGCAGGACGTTCGGTGGCCGGGCCGACAGGCCAAGGGCGGCCGGCGGCAGGCGGGCCACGTCGGCCAAACGCGGCAGGTAGAGCGGGCCGCCGGCCTTCGGCCCGGTCCCCGACAGACCCTCGCCGCCGAAGGGCTGGACACCGACCACGGCGCCGACCATGTTGCGGTTGACGTAGATGTTGCCGACCCGCGCCCGGTCGACGATCAGCCGTATGGTTTCGTCGATGCGGCTGTGGATGCCCAGGGTCAGGCCGTAGCCGGTGGCGTTGATGGCATCGACCAGGGCCGGCAGGCGGTCGGCGGCGTAGCGCAGCACGTGCAGCACCGGCCCGAAGACTTCGCCCGGCAGCTGGCCGATGTCGGCGATCTCGATCAGCGTCGGCGGCACGAAGCTGCCGGCGGCACAATCCGCCGGCAGCGGCAGGCGGTGCACCGGACAGCCGGCGGCGGCCATGGCCTCGACGTGGGCGAGCAGCGCACCCTGCGCCGCCTCGTCGATGACCGGGCCGATGTCGGTGGCCAGCCGGCGCGGATCGCCGACCCGCAGTTCGGCCATGGCCGCCTTGAGCAGGGCCAGCGTCGGCCCGGCGATGTCGTCCTGCAGGCAGAGGACGCGCAGCGCCGAGCAGCGCTGGCCGGCGCTGTCGAAGGCGGAAACCAGCACATCCTGGACGACCTGCTCGGGGAGCGCCGAGGAGTCGACGATCATGGCATTCTGGCCGCCGGTTTCGGCGACCAGGCGGACCCCGTCGCGGCCGGCGAGGTTGCGGTTGATACGCCGGTTGATGCGGCGGGCGACCGCGGTCGAGCCGGTGAACAGCACGCCGCGCACCCGGGGGTCGGCGCACAGGCGCTCGCCGACCACCTCGCCGCGGCCGGGCAGCAACTGCAGCACGGCCGGCGGTATCCCGGCCCGGTGCAGCAACTGCACGGCGAGATGGGCGATCAGCGGCGTCTGCTCGGCCGGCTTGGCGAGCACCGGACTGCCGGCGGCGAGCGCCGCGCTGACCTGGCCGACGAAGATGGCGAGCGGGAAATTCCACGGGCTGATGCAGGCCACCGGGCCGGGCGCTACCGCCGGCTCCCGGAAAGCCCCGTCGACCAGCTGCTGCGCGTAGTAGCGGCAGAAATCGACCGCCTCGCGCAGCTCGGCCACGGCATTGGGCCAGGTCTTGCCGGCTTCGCGCAGGCACAGGCTGACGATGGCATCGCGCGCCCCTTCCAGTTCGTCGGCCGCCCGCCGCAGCAGCCGCGCCCGCTCGGTGGGCGGCGTGGCGTGCCAGCCGGCGCTGGCCGCCGCGGCCTGGGCCAGCGCCCGATCGACCAGGGCGGCTTCGGCCTCGATGACGCTGCCCACCGGGTCGCCACGGTCGGCCGGGTTATGCACCGGCCGCGCCTGGCCGGGTACGGGGTCGACACCGGCGACCAGGGGCGCCGCCGCCCAGGCGTGCCCGGCCAGGCTGTCGAGGGCGGCGGCCAGGCCGGCCAGCGTCGGCTCGTCGGCCAGGTCGAGGCCGGCCGAATTGACCGGCCCCGGGCCGTACAGCGCGCCGGGCAGCGGGATGGCCGGATGGCGGTGGCCGCCGGTGCGGCCCAGGATGGCCAGCGGGTCCTCGACCAGGGCGTCGACCGCCACCCGCTCGTCGACCAGGCGATTGACGAAGGACGAGTTGGCGCCGTTTTCGAGCAGGCGGCGCACCAGGTAGGGGAGCAGCGTGCGGTGCGTGCCGACCGGCGCATAGATGCGGCAGCGCCGGCCGAGATGGGCCGGGCCGACGACGTGGTCGTAGAGGCTTTCGCCCATGCCGTGCAGGCACTGGAACTCGTAGTCGTCCACGCCGGCGGCCAACGCCATCTGGTGGATGCTGGCCAGGGTGTGGGCGTTGTGCGTGGCGAACTGCGGGTAGACGGCGTCGGGCGCCGCCAGCAGGCGGCCGGCGCAGGCCAGGTAGGCGACATCGGTGTGCGCCTTGCGGGTGTAGACCGGGTAGTCGGCCAGGCCGTCGACCTGGGCGCGCTTGATCTCGCTGTCCCAGTAGGCGCCCTTGACCAGGCGGACCATCAGGCGGCGACCGCGGCGCCGGGCCAGGTCGACCAGGTAGTCGATGACCAGGGGGCAGCGCTTCTGGTAGGCCTGGACGACGAAGCCAAGGCCCCGCCAGCCGGCCAGTTCGGGGTCGCCGGCCAGTGCTGCAAGGAGGTCGAGTGACAGGTCGAGGCGGTCGGCCTCCTCGGCGTCGATGTTGAGGCCGATGTCGTAGTCGCGGGCGAGGCGCAGCAACTGGCGCAGGCGGGGCAACAGCTCGGCCATCACCCGCTCGCGCTGGCTGCGGGCGTAGCGCGGATGCAGCGCCGACAGCTTGACCGAGATTCCCGGCCCGGCGACAACGCCGCGCCCGGCGCCGGCCCGGCCGATGGCATGGATGGCCTCGGCGTAGGCCGCGGCGTAGCGCTCGGCGTCGGCCGCGGTCAGCGCCGCCTCGCCCAGCATGTCGAAGGAATGGGTGTAGCCGCGCGTCGCGTTGGCGGCGGCCCGCTTGAGCGCGGCGGCGATGGTCTCGCCCATGACGAACTGCTGGCCGAGCAGGCGCATGGCGAAATCGACGCCCTTGCGGACCAGCGGCTCGCCGCCCTTGGCGAGCAGCCGGCCGAGGGCGCCGCCGAGGTCGTCGGCGCTGTGCGTGGCGACCAGCTTGCCGGTCAGCATCAGCCCCCAGCTCGCCGCATTGACGAAGAGCGAGGGGCTGCCGCCGAGGTGGGCGGCCCAGTCGCCGCGGCTGATCTTGTCGCGGATCAGGCTGTCGACGGTCGGGGGGTCGGGAATGCGCAGCAGGGCTTCGGCCAGGCACATCAGGGCGATGCCCTCCCGGCTGGACAGCGCGTACTCGTGCATCAGCCGGTCGACGCCGCCGGCCTGCCGGCGCTCCCGGCGCACCGCGACGACCAGCTGGCGGGCCAGGGTGTCGACGGCGCCACGGTCCACATCGAGCGCCGCCACCTCGCGGCCGAGCGCCGCCAGGCAAGCCGCTTCGTCGCGGCGGCAGGCCTGGCCGATGGCCAGGCGGAGGGATTCGCCATCGTCTTGCATCGCGTCGCACCCAAGTTGCCACAGGCACGATGTTAGGCCACTTTCGGCCGGGCGCCACGGCCCGCCGTGGACAAAAAAAGGAGCCCGCAGGCTCCCGAAGACGAAGAGGACGGCGGGGCAGTGTGCCGCCGCCCTCCCCGCAGAGGTGGTCTAGTGGTTGTGGGCGCCGGCGGCGCCTAGGCCGGTCTGGGCGCGGATGTACTGCTCCTCGAAGGCCTCGGCTTCCTTGCCGGCGCGGGCGCTCTTGTCGGTCACCGAGAGCAGCCAGGTGACGAAGAAGGCCAGCGTCATCGAGATGATGGCCGGGTGGTCGTAGGGGAAGACCGGCTGGGCATTGCCCAGCACCTTGACCCACACCGCCGGCGACAGGATGACCAGGCCGACCGCCGAAACCAGGCCGGCGACGCCGCCCCACAGCGCGCCGCGCGTGGTCAGGCCCTTCCAGTACATGGACAGGATGAGCACCGGGAAGTTGACCGAAGCGGCAACGCCGAAGGCCAGGGCGACCAGGAAGGCGACGTTCTGGTCCTTGAACAGGATGCCGAGGACGATGGCGACGATGCCGATGGCGACCGAGGCGTACTTGGTGACCTGCATTTCCTGGGCGCTGCTCGCCTCGCCCTTCTTGATGACACGGGCGTAGAGGTCGTGCGAGATGGCCGAGGCGCCGGCCAGTGCCAGGCCGGAGACGACGGCGAGGATGGTGGCGAAGGCGACGGCCGACAGGAAGCCGAGGAAGACGTCGCCGCCGACCGCCTTGGCCAGGTGCATGACCGGCATGTTGTTGCCGCCGATCAGCTTGCCGCCAACCTGGCCGCCTTCGAAGAACTGCGGATCCTGGCCGACGATGACGATGGCCGAGATGCCGAGGATGATGACGACGAGGAAGAAGAAGCCGATGAAGCCGGTGGCGTAGAACACCGACTTGCGGGCCTCCTTGGCGTTGGGCACGGTGAAGAAGCGCATCATGATGTGCGGCAGGCCGGCCGTGCCGAAGAGCAGGGCGAGCGACAGCGACACGGCGGAGACCGGGTCGGCCATCAGCTTGCCGGGGGCCATGATGGCGGTGCCGGTCTTGTGGGCGGCGATGGCCTGGGTGAACAGCGTGTCGAAGGAGAAGCCGAACTTGCTGAAGGCGAGGATCATGAGCAGCGTGCCGCCGCCGAGCAGCAGGCCGGCCTTGATGATCTGTACCCAGGTGGTGGCGACCATGCCGCCGAAGGTGACGTAGATCATCATCAGGATGCCGACGCAAACCACCGCGTAGTTGTATTCCAGCCCGAAGAGCAACTGGATCAGCTGGCCAGCACCGACCATCTGGACGATCAGGTAGAAGAAGACGACGGTCAGCGAGCCGAAGGCGGCGAAGGTACGGATGCGGCTCTGGTCGAGGCGGTAGGAGGCGATGTCGGCGAAGGTGAATTTACCGAGATTGCGCAGCCGTTCGGCGATCAGGAAGAGGATGATCGGCCAGCCGACGAAGAAGCTGATGGTGTAGATGAAGCCGTCGAAGCCTTTCGAATAGACCAGCGAGGTCAGGCCGAGCAGGGTGGCCGCCGACATGTAGTCGCCGGCGATGGCCATGCCGTTCTGGAAGCCGGTGATGCCGCCGCCGGCGGTGTAGAAGTCGGCGGTGGACTTGGTGCGGGTCGACGCCCAGTAGGTGATGCCCAGCGTGGCGACGACGAAGACCAGGAACATGGCGATGGCGCTGACGTTGATCGGCTGCTTCTCGACACCTTCGATGGCGCCGCCGGCCGCGAAGGCGGACAGCGAGACGGCGAGCAGGGTGCCCGTGATCAGGGCGGAGAGGGAACGCTTCATTTCTTGGACTCCCGGAGTACTTGTTCGGTCAGCGAATCGAATTCGCCGTTGGCCCGGCTGATGTAGATGCCGGTCAGGATCCACGAGCCGATGATGAGCACGGCGCCGACCGGCCAGCCGACGGTGAGCACGCTGCCTTCGCCGAGCGGCATGGCGAGCAGGGCCGGGTTGAAGGCGGTGACCATCATGAAGGCGTAGTAAGGCACCAGCACGATGAGCGAAAGAACGATGGCGAAGCGCGTGCGCTTGCCGACCAGTTCGGCAAATTTCGGATTGCTCCGGATTTTTGCCTGGATTGTGGGTTGAGACATAAGACCTCCTGTGACTCCGATGTTTTGAAACAAACGCGTGTTGCTGTTCTCTGGTTTTTGGTTTTTCGGCTTTTTTTCCGGTTGACCGCGGCGATGGCGGGCAACCGGCACCGCTTACATGTTGGGATAGTTCGGCCCGCCGCCGCCCTCCGGCACCGTCCACACGATGTTCTGGGTCGGGTCCTTGATGTCGCAGGTCTTGCAGTGCAGGCAGTTCTGGCCGTTGATCTGCAGGCGGGGCTTGCCCTCCTCCTCGCCGAGGATTTCGTAGACACCGGCCGGGCAATAACGCGTTTCCGGCGCACCGAATTTGGCGTAATTGACGCTGATGGCGACGCTCTCGTCCTTCAGGCGCAGGTGGGTCGGCTGGTTTTCCTCGTGGTTGGTCGCCGACAGGAAGACCGACGACAGGCGGTCGAAAGTCAGCTGGCCGTCCGGCTTGGGGTAGGCGATCTTCGGGTAGGCGTTCTTGTCGCCAAGTTGCGTGTGATCCTCGTGGTGATGCAGGGTCCACGGCGCCTTGCCCTTGAAGACGTAGGTGTCAATCGCCCCGTAGGCCAGCGCCCCCCACAGCCCCCACTTGAAGGCCGGGCGGATGTTGCGCACGGTGTAAAGCTCGTCCCACAGCCAGCTTTGCTTCAGTTGCTCGGCGTACTCGGTGGCCTCGGCGCCGGCGTTTTCCTTGAACAGGTGTTCGAACACCGCCTCGGCGGCGACCATGCCGGACTTCATCGCCATGTGCGTGCCCTTGATCTTGGGCACATTGAGGAAGCCGGCCGTGTCGCCGACCAGCAGGCCGCCCGGGAAGGTCAGCTTGGGCACCGACTGCCAGCCGCCTTCGGACAGCGCCCGAGCGCCGTACGAAATGCGCCGGCCGCCGGCGAAGGTGTCTCGGATGGCCGGATGCGTCTTGTAGCGCTGGAACTCTTCGTAGGGCGACAGCCAGGGGTTCTGGTAATCGAGGCCGACGACCATGCCGATGGCGACCAAGTTGTTCTCCAGGTGGTACATGAAGGAGCCGCCGTAGGTGTCGGAGGCCAGCGGCCAGCCGACGGTGTGCACGATCAATCCCGGCTGATGCTTGGCCGGATCGACTTCCCACAGCTCTTTGATGCCGATGCCGTAGGTCTGCGGATCGACGCCGTCGCGCAGCGCGAACTGCTCGAACAGGGTCTTGGTCAGCGAGCCGCGGCAGCCTTCGGCGAAGAGGGTCTGGCGGGCGTGCAACTCCATGCCCGGCTGGAAGTTGGGCCCGGGCTGGCCGTCCTTGCCGAGGCCGAGGTCGCCGGTGGCGACGCCCTTGACCGTGCCGTCCTCGTGGTAGAGCACTTCGGCGGCGGCAAAACCCGGATAGATCTCGACGCCCAGCGCCTCGGCCTGCTCGCCCAGCCAGCGGGCCAGGTTGCCCAGGCTGATGATGTAGTTGCCGTGGTTGGCCATCTGCGGCGGCGTCGGCAGCTTGAACGAGCCACCTTCGGTCAGAAAGAGCAGCTTGTCTTCACCGGCCGGCGTGTTGAGCGGCGCGCCGCGCTGCTGCCAGTCGGGGAACAGTTCGGCCAGCGCCTTCGGCTCGATGACGGCGCCGGACAGGATGTGGGCGCCGATTTCCGAGCCCTTTTCGAGCAGGCAGACCGAGACCTCCTTGCCGGTCTCCCCGACCAGCTGCTTGAGGCGAATCGCCGCGGCCAGCCCGGAGGGGCCGCCGCCGACGATCACCACGTCGTATTCCATCGCCTCGCGATCGGTACGCATGGCCAGGCCTCAGAACAGGGGTTCGGCCAGGCCGAGCGTGGACGCCGCGCCACCGGTCACTTCGGCGGCATAGGCGGCGGCGAACGGCAGCTGGTGGGCGGCGAAGTAGCCGGCGGTGGCCAGCTTGGCCTGGTAGAAGGTGTCGGTGCTGCCTTCGGCCAAGTGCCTGGCAGCCACCGCGGCCGATTTGGCCATCAGCCAGCCGCCGACGACGATGCCGGTCAGCTTGAGGAAAGGCACCGAACCAGCATGGACATCGGCCGGGGCGCTATCGTAGTTGGCGATGATCCAGTCGGCGGCGGTCGACAGCGCCTTGATGCCGTTTTTCAGGTTGACCGCGATCGAAGCCAGGTCGGCATTGGCGCCGATGGCTTCGGCATCGGCCGACATCTCGGCGATCAACGCCTGCATCGCGGCGCCAGGGACCTTTTCGCGGGCCAGCTTGCGACCGACCAGGTCGTTGGCCTGGATGGCCGTCGTCCCTTCGTAAATGGTCGTGATGCGCGAATCGCGGTAGTACTGCGCGGCGCCGGTTTCCTCGACGAAGCCGACACCACCGAAGACCTGCAGCGCGGTGGACGACAGCTCGACGCCCTGCTCCGTGCTCCAGCCCTTGACCACCGGTGTCAGCAGGTCGATGCGGGCCTGCGCCGCGGCATCGCCGGCATGGGCGCGGTCGATCTGGGCGGCGGCGTAGTAGGCCAGCGTGCGCATGGCTTCGGTGCGCGACTTGCATTCCATCAGCAGGCGACGCACGTCCGGATGATGCAGGATGGTCTTCTTCTCGCCGGACTTGTCACCGATGATCTTGCCCTGCACGCGCTCACGGGCGTACCACAGGGCGTGCTGGTAGGCGCGCTCGGCGATGCCGACGCCTTCGAGGCCGACGTTGACCCGGGCGTGGTTCATCATGGTGAACATGTAGCCGACACCCTTGTTTTCCTCGCCGATCAGGTAGCCGACGCACTGGTCGTTCTCGCCGTAGGACATGACCGCCGTCGGGCTGCCGTGGATGCCGAGCTTGTGTTCGATGGAGGCGCAGATCAGGTCGTTGCGCTGGCCCAGCGAACCGTCGTCGTTGACCAGGAACTTGGGGACCAGGAAGAGCGAAATGCCCTTCAGTCCCGGCGGCGCATCCGGCAGGCGGGCCAGCACCAGGTGGATGATGTTCTCGGCGCAGTCGTTCTCGCCCCAGGTGATGAAAATCTTGGTGCCGCTGACCAGGTAGCTGCCATCGCCGGCCGGCTTGGCCTTGCTGATGATCGCCGCCAGATCGGAGCCGGCGTTTGGCTCGGTCAGGTTCATCGTGCCGGTCCACGTGCCTTCGATCATCTTCGGCAGGTATTTCTGCTTCAGTTCGTCGGATGCGTGGTGGGCGATGGCCTCGATGGCGCCGCCGGTCAGCATCGGGCACAGCGCGAAGGCCATGTTCGACGACTTCCACATTTCATTGACCGCCATGGTCACCGCGGCCGGCAAGCCCTGGCCGCCGTATTCGGGGTCGAAGGGCATGGCCATCCAGCCGGTTTCGCAGAACAGCTTGTAGGCGTCCTGGAAGCCGGGCGCCGTGGTCACCACGCCGTCCTTGCAGACCGAGCCGGTGGTGTCGCCGCCGCGGTTGATCGGGTCGAGCACGCCGGTGGCGAACTTGGCCGCTTCGTCGAGGATGGACTCGACCAGGTCGACCGAACATTCCTCATTGCCCGGCAGGGCGCAGATTTCTTCCAGGCCGGCGATTTCCTTGAGGACGAAGGTCATGTCGCGCAGCGGTGCGTTATAGATGCTCATACGGGTTTCTCCTGTAACTTTTTGGTTTAGACGGCTGCGGCCAGCGCCGGGATCGTTTCGAACAAATCCGCCACCAAGCCGTAATCCGCCACCTGGAAGATGGGCGCATCCGGATCCTTGTTGATGGCGACGATCACCTTCGAGTCCTTCATCCCGGCCAGGTGCTGGATGGCACCGGAAATGCCGACCGCGATGTAGAGCTGCGGAGCGACGATCTTGCCGGTCTGGC
>SSXW01000129.1 GCA_009469585.1 Dechloromonas sp. Dech2017 | reverse complement strand
CAAGAAAGTATCGCTTCTCGTGAGCAGCGCAGGACAAAGTCTCTTCGCAAGCCAAGCGGAAAGCCGAGCGGTGGACAGCCTGGCCACAAGGGGCACACACTGCAGACTATTGCAGAACCAGACGTAATTGTAAAGCACGAACCCGTCTATTGTAAATGCTGTGGTCGGCTCTTGATTGATATACCATGCCAGAAGATCCGTAAGACACAGATTGTTGATATCAAGGTGGTCGTAGAGACCTGCGAGGAACAGTATTACGAGAAGGTCTGTGAATGCGGTTGCGTAAACAACTGCGAAGCTCCCAACTGTCGTATCAAGTATGGTGACAACCTCCGTGCACTGGTGACATACCTTAATGTAGTGCAGTGTATTCCGTTCAAAAGGATTGCAGAACTTATATCCGACCTGTCCGGCCAGAATATAAGTGAGGGAACAGTGCAGAACATACTCAAAGAGAATAGCGGCAAGGCAGACTGTGCATATGAGGAAATACGCAAGAGGCTGGAAACAGCGTCTGTCGTAGGAGCCGATGAAACTGGTGCTACGGTAGGAAAGCATCTGCATTGGAACTGGATATTCCAGAACGACCTGCTTACATACGTGTTCCAGTCAGAATCGCGAGGTCAGAAGGCCATAGATTCCAAGTTTCCAAAGGGACTTCCCTATTCGACACTTGTGACTGACAGACATCAGAGCTACTTCAGGATGAATGTTAAGGACCATCAGGTCTGCCTGGCTCATCTTCTTAGGAATGCAGAGTATCTGAACGAACTGGATCCAAACCAGAACTGGTCACGGAGATTCATCCATCTGATAGAACACTCTATAAATCTCAGAAGAGAGGACAACATTACCTCTAGAAAGATAAAGGTACTGAAGACAAAGATGAAGAACCTCTTGGGTGAAAGCCTCACGCATTTAGATAACGAGTTTGAGAAATTCAAGAGGGGTATCCTTAAAGTCAAAGACTACCTATTTACCTTTCTCTCCAATCCAAGTGTGCCTTACGAGAACAATGCCAGTGAGCGGGGAGTTAGGAAAATCAAGATAAAGCAGAAAGTCAGCGGTTGCTTCCGAACAGACAGCGGTGCCGATGATTTTGCCAAGTTGCACTCCATTGCTGAAACTGCTATGAAGAACGGAAATTCTAAATTCAATGCAATTCTTGCTGTAGTACAACAGTAAGACGATTACTCATGCCCATAGGGGTGCTGAGTAGTTACTTTAGAAAAATTGGTTGTTAAAGATTCTGAAATCAAGAACTATGGGAAAGGGCTTGTCTATATAAACAACAATAAAATTCAGATTAAGGAAATTGCATTCCAAAACTGTGACATTCATG
>SSXW01000128.1 GCA_009469585.1 Dechloromonas sp. Dech2017 | reverse complement strand
GAATGTGCCTTTCTGGGTGATTGTATGCAAGTCCGAAGAATTGAATCCCCTCTATTTCACATCCTCGATCCTGGAGGGCTCAATAGATTTTTCATAGGGGTAAATGAGTATGATTCATATGAAATGCTTACCTTTGCATCATGGAAGACAAAGGTTTGCTAATGTTGGCACGTATGGTGCTGCCCAAGGAAGTGCTTGACCACTTCATCATAACTGATATTGAGTACGTTGACACGAAGGCTTATGACGAGCCTGAGATGCACATTCACCTTGACGAGAAAATACATCCAGACCTTCAGGGTGACAGTCATTTTGAATCGAAGGGTTTTATCTCTCCCGTAGAGGTGACAGACTTTCCCATCCGTGACCACAAGGTGGTACTGGTTCTGCGCCGCCGCAGGTGGCTAGATACCCGCACAGGAAAGAGTTTCATTCTCCCACTGAAAGTGACAGCCGACGGCACCCGCTACTCTAAGGAGTTTGCGGCTTTTTTAAAACAGACGTATGGGGAAATCCCCAGTGACCTGCCGTACGCTTGAGGATTTCTACTACATTGACGCACATACGTTCAAGAAACAGTACAAGGAGGTTCTGAGTGGCTATCGTAGCTGGAGTGAACTGCCACACGCAGACGAATGGCTTGTGTTTCCGGAAAACATTGGCTCTCATCTGGCTATAGATGAGACAAGCCTGTCCAACGGCGAGCTGTATACTATCGTAACCAACCGTGAGCGTCATGGCGGTGAGGGATGTCTTGTTGCAGTCGTGTCCGGCACGAAGTCGGAAGATGTCATCAAAGCCTTGGAGAATATTCCCGAAGAGAAACGCGAGGCAGTGACGGAGATAACACTTGACCTGTCTGACTCCATGCACAAGATTGTACGATCTGCTTTTCCGAAAGCCCAACGTGTCATTGACCGCTTTCACATTCAGAAACTTGCCTGTGATGCCGTACAGGAGATGCGTATCAGACACCGCTGGGATGCCATACAAGAAGCCAATGACGAGATGGAAAACGCCAGGCAGGAAGGGCGGGAATACGTTCCATTCCGCTATGAGAACGGCGATACAAAGAAAGAATTGCTGGCCCGTAGCAGATACCTGCTCTTCAAGTCGGCAGACAAATGGACTGACAGGCAGAAGATGAGAGCCAGAATCCTTTTCGAACTATATCCTGACCTGCAGAAGGCGTATTCGCTCTCTCATTCACTGAGGATGATCTTTGCCAAGAACACCATCAAGGATGCTGCCAGGCTCTCTATGGCCAAATGGTACAACAAGGTCGAAGAGGCTGGATTCCATTCCTTCAACGTTATTGCGGCTACGTTCTACGAGCACTATGATGACATACTCAACTTCTACAATAACAGG
>SSXW01000127.1 GCA_009469585.1 Dechloromonas sp. Dech2017 | reverse complement strand
TATAGTGGCAAGTTGGTTAGACTTGCCGTTACCTTGTTATTTAAATGACTTTTCTTGTTGATTGAACATAAGCTATTGCTTCATTCATAATTTCTGCTCGTGACCTACTCTTGTTATCTTGCATCCACTCATCAATTTCAGATTTGAGGAACATGATACGTTTCCCCTTCTTATGGAATGGTATTTGTTTATTGCTTGTCCAACAATAGATTGTGTGTTCAACTGGATGGGTAGGGAGATACTCACTCAATTCGGAAACACTAAGCCATTCCAATCCCTTATCGGGCTGAATTTGAGTCATTAGTGTGGAAAACTTTTCTTCTAAAATCTCCAGCTTGTTTATTACTAATGACAATGCTGATGGCAAGTCATTAAAACTCAATATTTGCTTTTCCATATCAATATATGTGTGGCAAGTTGGTTAGGCTTGCCGTTACCTTGTTATTAATATCCTTTCTTCGTCTGCCTTGTATTGGCGACAAAAGACTTGTTGCTGCCTGTGAGACTGATAGAGCCGCAATTAACAAACTCTCCGTCGGAATAGACTCTGTACTTCTGTCCGCTTACCTCATGCTTCTGTTTGATGCGCTCTCGCATCCACTTCTTGGCTGCGGTCAATGAGCAAAAGGTCTCGCTCTCCTTGGTCGTCTCGTCATATACGATGCACTGGGTCATACATGCTCCTACTTCATCCATGCACCTATACTCGACGTGACATAGTCCAACTGACCGCCAAATATGTCGCTTGGCTCTATGTCGTATTGTCCATCCCTCACTTCCTTGTCCTCTCCAAGAAGCGACAAGTTTCCGTCGGCATCCAAACGTGCTGCGTCTATGACGATGTCACGAGGCTCGTCAAAGAGATAACCTGCCACGATGGGCTGCTCTCCCTCGAAATGCACCTCAAAGCCTCCGTCCACCTCCGTGCCGTACTTGCGAAGAGCCGCTTTCAGCTCGTCCTGCTCCCGGTGCTGCAATGCCTGGAGTTGTCCGTGGATAGTGAGGTCTTGCAGTTCTGCCTCTCGTTTGGTGTGGGTTGCCTCGCCGGTCTTGCAGTCGATGTCATACTTGTGGTAAACCACTGGGATATGGTCTGCCGATGTGACAAGCCATGTGATGTTGTTCACTGAGAAGCCCTGTCTGGTGAGGAACTCCTCGATGTCTGAGCCGAGAAGGTGGTCGGCTACGTCAAGATACTCGATGCGTGCGTCAGCATCATGCAGGATGATAATCTTCATTGCCTTTCTATTTTTAGTGATACAAATAAGTTTGTCGCCCATGTCGCTGGACTTGTTTAACTACGTTGAAGAAACTTACGCTCAGCATAGTGAATAAATTCCCTCTGCGTTCGCTTAACCGTTTCTTTCTCTTCCC
>SSXW01000126.1 GCA_009469585.1 Dechloromonas sp. Dech2017 | reverse complement strand
TACTATCTGAAAGCAGACTGGGAGGCTGCACGCAAGAAGGCAGAGAAACAAAGTGCTTCAACCAAGGCTAAGCGGAAGTGAAGTACAAACAAACTCATATACGACCCATGCCGTTGCAAATGGTCTGAAACAGCCTTCCTTGTCGGTCGAAACAAACCCACAACGCAGAGTAACGGATATAAGACAAAAAGCACTTCTGAAACCCTATTTAAGTCCGATTTTTAGCGTAAAATCATACTCAAAAGCAAATTCAGGTTAAATTCAGACAGTATTTGAAGCCATCTTTGCTTTTCTCTTTTCACGGCAATCTAACTTTGCATCGGATTTGAGAGTTAAAGCGTTGCGACCATGGCTATTCGCATCCACAGATACACATCGGTAAGAATAATAAAAGAATAACAATATGACGAACATTTGTACAAAGGTCACCGTGCGGAAACGACCTATCAAGAACGGACAGACTTCCCTCTATCTGGATTTCTATCCTCCAATCCGCAACCCGAAGACAGGCAAGCTCTCACGCAGGGAGTACCTTGGTCTTTACATCTACACCAACCCTGTTGAACGCTTTCAGCAGGAGTACAACAAAAGTATGATTCAGAAAGCGGAAATCATCAAGTGCCGCAGGACTGAGTCCATCATCAATGAGGAGTATGGCTTCCTCGACCGCAACAAGGGCAAGGAGAGCTTCTTGGAATACTTCAAGAACCTCATGATTGAGCGTGGCAGCAGCCAGAACTGGGCAACCGCCTACATGCACTTCCACAACTACACGCATGGAGAGTGCCGTTTCTGCGACCTTACCGTTCCGTACTGTCAGGGATTCCTCGACTACCTGTTGTCGGATGCCTGTATGCACAACGGCAAGCGCATGATGGGAACGACAGCCAACAACAACCTTACCAAGTTGAAGTGCATCCTTGCCATCGCATACGAGGACGGACTGCTCAAAGAGAATATCGCCAAGAAACTTGTGCGTGCCAAGGCTCATGGCAACAAGCGGCAGTTCCTCACCAAGGAAGAGTTGTTGCAGTTGTCTCAGACTCCTTGCAAGAGTGATGTCCTTCGCCGTGCAGGTCTCTTCTCCTGCCTTACAGGTCTTCGCCTTTCTGACTGCATCAGACTCCAGTGGGAGAATATCGTCAAGTTGGCTGATGGCGGCTGGGGAATGGACATTATCACAAAGAAGACTTCCACCGCTGCAATCCTGCCTATCAGCGAAGAGGCTCTGCAGCTCTGTGGCGAGCGAAGCACTGGACAGGTGTTCAAGAATCTCACGAACAGTACAGTGGCATTGTATCTCAAACCGTGGATAAAGGCTTCCGGCATCGAGAAACACATCACCTTCCACTGCTTCCGCCATACCTTTGCCACCTTGCAG
>SSXW01000125.1 GCA_009469585.1 Dechloromonas sp. Dech2017 | reverse complement strand
CTATATTAGCGGCAGTTGGCCAAATAACACTGGGTTTTGCTAATGCATCAGTTCAAGCAGCTGCATTAGGTCCATTCGGATGGCTAGCATGGTTGGGCGCCGGTCTAGCAGCAGTAGCAACAACTATATCCACTATAAAAGGATTCAATGATGGTGGTATTGTGAATGGAAGTACCACAACTGGTGACAACACCTTAGTAAGAGTAAACAGAGGTGAAATGATACTGAATAGCAGACAACAAGCACATCTGTTTAAAATGTTAGATGGTGGTCTTGCCCTCAATACTCAATCATCTGGTGGTAGTGTAAACTTCAAGATATCTGGTTCTAACTTGTATGGTACTTTGAAGAACTATTCTAATATGCAAAGTAAAGTTGGTAGAAATACTGGTATAAGATAGTTAATATGAGTGGGAATGCTACATGGCATTCCCATTTTTATTTTTAATAAAGGTATTAAACTAATCAAAATATGAAATTACAAGGTTCATTTCTTGATAAGAAAGACAACAGAATAGAAGTAATTATCAATAACAAATACAAAGCCGGTACAGATATGGTCATTGGATGCTCAGGTGATGACACTCCAATCAAGTTCAGTGATGACCCATTGACCATATCTGAGAACCTTGATAATACATTTGATGTATTTATCATGAAGTCTGGCAAGCTAGATTTAGTTACCAGTATTAATCTATGTGACTATCTGTTTGCCAACTCTCATGATTCAGTCATCATTACTATCAATAAAAATGATAAATGTATATTCAAAGGCTATGTTGAACCAAATGTATATAGTCAAGATTATGCTGAACATCTTGTTACAATGACTATCAACTTCACTGACTTTCTGTCGACATTACAATATAAGAAACTATCTGATGGAACTAACAACAATTGGTCTTCTTGTGTAGCAGAAGCAAATACTAGAGCATTTGAAGACTATTTCAGAAAGTTTGGATTCTTTGATTTTGGCCATGTATGGTATGATGGTTCAAAAAAAGTGTTTGACCCTACTTCATCTTCTACCTATACGAACAAAGACTTATTTTCTCAAATAGGTATAACAGATACATTGTTCTTAGGTGATGATGAAGACAATGAAATGACAGGAGAAGATATAATCAAAGAGATATTGCAATACTTAGACCTTCATATATTGCAAGAAGGTACAGATTTCTATATATTTGATTGGAGTACAATGAAAAATCCTGGTACTGCTACATTTTATAGGATAGACAATACAACAACTACAACAACGATAAATACAAACAGTGTAGAAGTGAACAAAGATTTTTACTCTGATGATTCTACTCAGATTGAAATAGCCGATGTATACAATCAGGTTAAGGTAAAATGCGATATTGATGCTGTTGATACCATTATCAAATC
>SSXW01000124.1 GCA_009469585.1 Dechloromonas sp. Dech2017 | reverse complement strand
CTTGCACTCTTAAAGTTTTATATTTCTTTAATTCTGTTAAAAAAGTACCTAAATCTTGCCCATCATAATTTTTAATTAACCAATAAATGTCTTGCATATCTTCAAGATTGTTACCAAAATCAGATAATATTATTTCTAACAAATCTATCTTTGATTTTAAAGAAGGGTTTAATCTACTTCTTCTAGAAAGACCATTGTACAAAGGGATAATCGGTAATATTGAATAGTTGCTAGTTTCTATTTTTGAAGATATCGCTGTGCTAATTTTTTTAGTTAAATAAGAAGTTTTATTTTTTAAAACTTTAATTTCACTCCCATTAATTACATATTCAGTTATTCCATCTATTTCATAAAACTCAACTTTCATTGGTAAATCTATATCTAATTGAATAAATCTTATTCCTGCAACTAATTCACCTGTATACACATCTACTATAGGAACAAATTCATCAGCACTGATCACTTGCATTGAAAATCCTTCTTTAGTAGGAAATACATATCCATAACCAACCCCTCCCAATGAAGCCTCTACTCCTAATCTTTGTAATTTAACATCAAATACTCGAGCAAATTTCTTTTTAATACGGGTTTCAATATTAATTCCATTACTTAATAACGTTGAATTTTCTTGCAATACTATCTTTTTAAAAATATCTGTTGATACTCTATTATTAGCTTTGTAATTATCAGTAACTAATTTTCCGTATTCATTAACAAATTGCTTTTTCCTATCTTTTATATCACTTTCTCCATTAAAATATCTTTTAGCAACTAAAACGTCTTTATATAACTTACTCGTCTTATATTTTCTAATAGAATCTAAAATAAAATTCTCTATCCCGTTAATTTCATTTTTAGATTTTTCATAATCTAAATTGGTTATTATATTCATGATACCTCCTAAACATTCCAACCCCAACCTTTAGAAGAGGTTTCCTTTTCAATTATTCCTGTTAATACGTCGACACTATCATCGTGCAAATTCTCACCTTCCCTTTGATACTCTGTTACATCTATATAAAATTTAGGGAATTTTCTTTTCCAATCATCAGGATAAACAATACAATTCATTACTTCAGTACTTCCTGTTAATATCCTAGCAACCTTATTTTTAGTTTGAGTAAACGGCTTAATAATAGTTCTTCTATTTCCTAATTCTTTTGTTATTCTCATTACATTTCTACCAAACCCTCTTCCTCCATTATTACTTTCCACGTACCATCTATTCACTTTATTATTTAGTAATTCTTTTGCTATTAATTCTTCTGTAACTTCCATTGGTTCTTTTGTGTAAATTACATTTAGTACGTAATATTTTCCTTTAGAGACTGCATATGTGATACTACATAAATAATCTGAACCAGTGTCAGCTGTATCTGTATAATTATTAATAGATTCTATTTCG
>SSXW01000123.1 GCA_009469585.1 Dechloromonas sp. Dech2017 | reverse complement strand
GGTAATGCCGTTCACTTAGGTGAGCGGCATTTTTCGTTGTGGGGGTTGTGGACATTGATGCCGGCTGTTAACGTGCCGGGCGATGTTATCGAGCCAGCTCTCTATTACGACAGATGTCATGCCGACGATCGGATTCGATCGTCTGGCGGCGCATTTGCCGCGGGAGTGGATAGAGCAAGCGCTCAACGCCCATGGGGTGGCAAGCATTCGCCGTCGTCGGTTACCGGCAGAACAAGTGGTTTGGCTGGTTATCGCGCTGGCGCTGTTTCGTCGCCAGTCGATGGAAGAAGTGCTCAGCACCTTGGATCTGGCTTTGCCCGACAGGCGAATCGAGGCGGTGTGCAAGAGCGCGATCACGCAGGCGCGGGCGCGCCTGGGTCAAGCCCCGCTGCAATGGTTGTTCGAGCAAACGGCCAACGCCTGGTGCGGACAGGAGAAGGTGGCCAATCAGTGGAAGGGGCTTTCACTGTGGGCGGTTGATGGCACCACCTTTCGGGTGCCGGACAGCCCCGAGAACCGCGAGCACTTTGGGGCGCAGCGCTACGCCAGCGGCAAGGTGGCGTCCTATCCTCAGGTACGCGCCGTCAGCCTGACGGCGCTGCCCACGCACCTGGTCTCGGCCATCGAGTTTGGTCCGTACGGCCAGAACGAAATGCTTTACGCCAAGGCGCTGATGGGTCGGATTGAGGACCATTCCTTGACGGTCTTCGACAAGGGCTTTGTCTCTGCGGAGATTTTGCTGGGTTTGAGCGCGGCAGGTTGCGAGCGGCATTACCTGATCCCGGCCAAGTCCAATACGCAATTCGAAGTCCTGTCAGGAACGCCCGAAGATTGTCGGGTTCGTCTGCGTATCTCGCCGCAAGCGCGCGCCAAGGCGCCTGATCTACCCAACGTTTGGGAGGCACGGGCCATTCGGGTCGAATCGGCCCATGGTCAAAGCCGGGTGCTGCTGACCTCGTTGTTTGATCGTCGCCGCTTCCGGGCGCAGGATTTGGCGGATTGCTATCGCCGGCGCTGGGAAATTGAAACCAGTTACCGCGAACTCAAGCAATCGATGCTGGGTGAAGCGCTGACCCTGCGCTCGCGTTTGCCCGAAGGCGTTCGTCAGGAAATCTGGGGCGCCTTGATTGCCTACAATCTGGTCCGACTCGAAATCGCCAAGGCGGCCATGGCAGCCCGCGTCGCACCGACCGACCTGAGCTTTCTGCGCGCACTGCACATTATCCAGCACGAACTGATTTGGGCCGCTGGCATGAGCCCCGGGAAACTGCCGGCCCATCTGGCCCGCCTGCGCTTGCAACTGCAAATGGCCATCGTCGAAAAACGACGGGGGCGAAAATGCCCCCGTGTCGTCAAAGCCAGACCTGCTCGCTACTCAGTTCGTCACCTCAAAGAGCCTTAACTGAACTGCATTACC
>SSXW01000122.1 GCA_009469585.1 Dechloromonas sp. Dech2017 | reverse complement strand
ATTGGACATACACTTGTAGCCCATCCTCTGTCTCTCGGATATCTCGCCAATACAGTTGTAGCAAGTCGCTATGGCGCAAACCTGTAAAGCAGCAGAACATAAATGTCTGCTTCGTAACTGGACTGCCAGTTTCGACTTCCGATATGCGTTTCAACTCTTCTACGGTAAGATAGTCCCTGTCGCTCGGTGTCTTCGCAAAGGTCTCTCGCTTTTCCAGCTCATAGAACGGATGCTTCTGTAACACACCTTGCTCCACCGCATATTTCAGCATAGAGTTGACATTGGTCTGTATCAGCAGCATTGTTTTGGGTGACAATGGCTTCGGGAGGTCGGGAGACTTCATGTTTCGGTACACATCTTTGATATATGTGAGGAAGTTCTTGTAGAAGGACTTGTCCACCTTGTCCACCATGAGACTGGGACGGTTGATGTGAGCCAGATACGACTTGACGATGTTGACGGTGCTCCTCATATGCTTCTGATACGCAAGCGAGTATCTGTCTCCCTTTTGAAGGTGGAGTAGGTATTCGTCCATCCATTTTGAAAACTCAGTAGCAGGTGCAGACACACCCTTTTCCTCAGATTTGCTGCCAATCCCCAGTATTCTCTCGGACTTTATCTTCAATGCCTTTTTCAGCGTGGCTTCGTTTACCCTGCGGTCGTTGTCTGTCTTCTCGGGAATAAGGTAGAGGTTCAGCGATTCATACTGACGCTTTCCTCCCTTTTCATAGAACTCCAGATATAGGGTCGTGTTGCCACTCTTATGCTTGCGGCTGCGTAGTTCTATCTTCATAGTTTTCGGTATTATCATCCTTTGTAAATAGGTCGTTGACGAGGTTCATTGCATCCACTTTCTTCTTGTCCACGATTTTGGCATAGATGGCTGTTGTAGTCACATTGGCATGACCAAGCAGCTTGCTCGTCGTGTATATGTCCACTCCGAGAGTAAGCATCATGGTGGCGAAGGTGTGGCGGCTGCAATGGAAAGAGACTTTCTTCTCTATCCCTGCTGCCTTTACCAATTTCTTAACGTGATAGTTGATGGTCGCATCACTGGCTGGTAAGGTAAATATAGGCTCATCCAAATCATCCTTCGCCTGCAAGCAGTTCAGTGCCTCCTGCGACAAGGGGATATTGTTCGGCTTCTGAGTCTTCTGCATGAACACATGGATGTAGAGGGTCTTGCCATCAGGAGTCTTATAGACCTTGCGCCATGTCAGTGTGCGTGCATCACTCAATCGCAAGCCTGTGAAGCAGGAGAAGACAAACGCTTTCTTCACCTGCTCATTGGAACACGGCAAAGCCATCAAGGAGCGCAGTTCCTCAATGGTCAGAAACTCCCTGTCCTCTGGTGAAGGCTGGAACTTCTCTTTACGGTCAAGGCTCTTCATCGGATTTGCCGTCAACAACCCTTCTC
>SSXW01000121.1 GCA_009469585.1 Dechloromonas sp. Dech2017 | reverse complement strand
TTCCCGAATATCCCGGATAATGAGATTGAGGTCATCAAGAACCATGTGGCTGAAATATTCATCATCGCTGATATGGGCGGCTTGCAGCACTTTCAAATGCGGGTCGTCTTCGCCGGGGCGATACCGTTCAATGATTTCATGCCGGACAGTATCGACAAGGGCGTTGAGGTTTTGAATCTGCATGGTGGCAATCCCATCTACATAAATCTCAATGTCCGCAAGAAACTTGATAAAGTCCTTATGAGTGGCAAGCTCACAGAGCAGACGGTTGTTAATCCGACCGCCTTTCAGAAGTGCCACCATCTCATCATTCAAATGCAGCTCTGTTAGTGGCGTGTTGATCTGCTCCCGGTTCTCTGTCCGGCACAGCAGATAATCAACGGAAACCCCATAGAAGTCTGCCAGCGTGATAAGGTTGCCATGATTGATTTCCTTATAATCCTCTTTTTCATAACTGCCAAGAGCTGATTTGGAAATGCCCGTCAGCTCTGATAATTCTTCCAGATTTAAGCCTTTGTCCTTGCGGAGTTCCCAAAGGCGTTCCTGTATGCTTGTCGCTCCTTTCATGGGCGCACGCTCCTTTCCGGCGGTTTCATTACTGCCGCTTAACTGGATTATATCATACTTTCCGCAATCGTGGAAATTTCTGATTTTTACCCTTAATTCCTACTTTGTGGACATACGGCACAGGGCACAAAAATGTTCTATGATACAGGTAGTTCATCGATGGATTATTCCAATCGAATGACCAGCCTGTGTGGGATATGCTTCCCCGGCGATGTAGCGCCATGACTTTTGGCAGGGATATGGAGGAACCCTGACCGAAACGAGCGTACCAAAGGGAGCAATACGCCGCTGTGAGATTCAGGGGAGGAACGACACCGGGGAGAACTGGCGAACTGATACCGAAATGATACCGAAACACGACAATCTGATAGGGGGATAGTCTACCCTATTGCTGATACTTCTGGAGATTTTAGACGGCTCTATGACCGTAATTTTGCCGAAAATCGCCCCGAAACTATACACTAAAACGGGAGGAAACGCAATATGCCGAGAATGAGCAAAAAGAGGAAGCATGAGCTTTCTTTTTACCTCAATGACCGGGGGCGTGTCACTTACAACGAATTATGCCGGAAATGCAAGCATGGGTGCAAGCAGAGCTTCCGGGCGGTTGTGGTTGACTGCCCCCGTTATTTATCCAAAAGAGCAAAGAAAAAGGAGGAACACACCGAATGAATTTTGAATTTATGACGATAGGCACACCGTTGCCGCCCTGTATGCCCTTTCCCAGAGCGTTGACAGGATTTCCAGTCAGCAGCACCGCAAAGGTCATGTACTGCCGGATGCTGGACGCTATGCTGTCCAAAGGGCAGGAGGACGAAAATGGAATCCTGTTTGTCTGCTTCCCTGTCACAGC
>SSXW01000120.1 GCA_009469585.1 Dechloromonas sp. Dech2017 | reverse complement strand
TATACATAATTATAAATCGTATTTAATTGGTAAATCTGTATAACATGTAGCACCTACTGGAATACTATAAATAACTTCTACAGTATCTGGTAAATTTAAATTAGCAACACTCTCTACATCTACTACATCTTGTACTGGCAAATATACTTTAGTGCAGTTATTTTTAAATATATCACCCGGAGTTGTACTGTTTATAAATTTTAATTTATTTTCTGTTGTAGCAGTAGAGCAATATAAATATAATTCTTTAATTGGACAATTATTACTTAAATATATACCAATTGTATTATTTGAATTGACTTCATTTTTGTTGCTATTATAGTTATATTTTTGAAAATTTAAATCATAACTAATATCCATTTTTAATTTATCTATTATAATGCTACTTTTTTCAGTAGTAATACCTCCAAAGTTATTAGCTACAACTATAGACTTATTACCTTTTATAGTTAAATAGCGTCCCTTAGTAAAATTAATTTTACTATCTAATTTATAATAATTTAGTAAATAATAAAATTCATTAGTCTTATCTTCTGTATAAACACCGTTAAATAAAGTTCCATTTGTATACGCAAATTCTTTATTTATAGTTGGGTTTATATAAGCAGAACTTTTATCTATAAAGTAAAGGTTCGAATCGTTATATATTCTAGTTATTGAATTATAATTATCGTTATCTAACTTAATTTTTATAGTACTATAACCATGCCAATAAATATTTACAGCTTTTAAATGTTTATCTGTTTTTACTTTATTTACAAACTCAATTAGTTTTTCATAAAATGTATAAAGCATAATAATATCATTATACCCCATATAGGATACTTTATTATTAATATCATCTGTATATTTTATACAAACATACATAGTTTGCTTATCATTTTTTGTTATTATTTGTGCATGAAAATTATCATCTTGAACTATTTCACAATCATTATAACTTGTATTAGGTAAATAATTACATATAGGATAATAACCTTCATCTATAATTGTTGTATATACATTTTCATATAACCTAAAGCTACCACCTATAAATGTTTTAGTCGTACACTTATAGTAACTTGGTAATATACTTATATCACCTAAATCACAAATATTTGTTATTATTTTAACGTAATAGCCAGAATAATTACCTTCTGTATGGGTTAGAGTACCAATCTTTAAATAATTAATATTTATAGTAAGATTTGTTTTTTCAAGATAAAGTTTAGAACACTCTATATGTAATGTATCATTATTTATTGTTATGTCACCATTGAAATATATACTATTTAATTCTACAGTATCAATAGTTAAATTACTAAACAAATTAGCCTCTCTTTGACCATTTATACTTAACGAAATACTGCTAAAATCGTCAGCTGTAAGAATACCGCATTCTGATTTAGTTATATAATCTTTATTAGCTATAATTCCTTTACTAAACCACTTTT
>SSXW01000011.1 GCA_009469585.1 Dechloromonas sp. Dech2017 | reverse complement strand
CGACAGAGCGGAATTCGCCGCGGAAATTTCAGAATCACCCTTGTTTCGGCTTGAGTTCGGAAATCTTCATAATTTCCAACCAGAAAAACAAAACCCCCGAAAAATCGGGGGTTCGTCAGCAGTCTGAGGCCATGCCGCAGGGCATGGCCTTTGGTTTTTGGGAGGGCAGTTAATTGCTGGTGGTGACGTCGGCGGTGAAGACGTAACCCTGCGAGCGCAAGGTCTTGATGAAGCCGCTGCCATCGGCCTGCTTGCCGAGAATGCGGCGGATCTGGCTGACGTGGACGTCGATGATGCGATCGTAGGGAAGGTATTCGCGTTTCAGCGCCGCCGAGAGTTGCTCCCGGGACAGCGGCTGGAAGGGGTGGTCGAGGAAAGTGGTCAGCAGGGCATAGGCGGAAACCCCGAGCGGCGTGGGCTGGCCGCTGCTGTGTGTCAGCTCCCGCGCGGCGATATCCAGCGTCCATTCGCCGAAATGCAGGCGGCGCATGTCGGGGCGCGTACCTGTCTGGCGCTGGCAGCGGCGCAGCAGGCTGCGGGTCCGAGCCAGCAGTTCGCGCATGTTGCAGGGCTTGGGGAGGAAGTCGTCGGCGCCGATTTCGATGCCGATGATGCGCTCGATCTCGTCGGAGCGGGTGGAGTGGATGAGGACCGGGATTTCCGACTGCTGGCGCAACTGGCGCAGCAGTTCGAGGCCGTCGACATCGGGCAGGCTGAGATCGAGAATGATCAAGTCCGGGTTTTCGTCGAGCAGGCGCCACATGCTTTTGCCATTTTCGGCATGCAGGGTATCGATGCCGGCGCCGGCCAGCGTGCTGGCCAGGACGTGGCGGGTTCCCGGGTCGTCTTCAACGATGAGCGCGGTTTGGCGCATGGTGGTGGGTGAGCCAGTGCAGGTAATGGGTCATTGTAGTGCAATGTAAATAAAACCCGATGCCTTACGATTATTCAACATGGCTACCTATTCCCGGGGGAAAATGGAAACCTTCGACGCGATTGGGCGATGGTGCGATGCCGGTTCCTGATTCTCTGGATGGCTTTGACGTGGCCGAGGCGGTCGGGCGCATGCTCGACCAGCCCGGGCTGTGGTGGCAGGCCGTCGGCATGTTTGTCGAGCATTTCGCCGATTGGCCTGCGGCATGGGCAGGCAGCATCGGTGACGATGTCGCCGAGCGCCGCCTGGTCCATGCCGTCGGCAGCGCCGCGGCCAATGTCGGGGCTAACGCCTTGTTTGCAGCGTCGCGCGCCCTGGAAGAGTCACTGCGCCAGGATCCGGCCAGTCACTCGGCACCCGGTCTGGCGCCCTTGCGCGACGCATTGCGGGCGGCCTTTGCCCGGGCCTGGGGGGCGGCCCATCTGGCCGTGATGAAGAATGCGGCCGCCGGCCGGGTGGCATCGTGAGCAAGGTTTTGCCGTCGGTTTCCTTGCGTGCCCGGTTGGCCCGCATCAACTTCTACGTCCTTGCCGTGGCCATCGCCCTGATCACGCTGTTCATCCTGTTCACCTCGGCCTGGGCAACCATCCGCGGTCATTTGGCGGAAGGGCAGTTGCGCCTGGACCTGCTCGAGCGCAGCCAGCCGGACGGCTTGGTGGCCGACAACCCGGCAGCTGCCGAACGCTACGCCGCCATGCTGCGGGCGACGCCGTATATCGAGTCGGTCGCCTTCTTTGCCGGCGACCAGTCATTGTTCGTCGCTTTCGATGACAAAGGCGACGAATTGGCTAACCTGCCTCCGTTGGTGGCGCCGGAGGCAGGCCATCGTTTTTCCTGGCGTCGCATCGATTTCCTGATGCCGGCCCGGGTGGCCGGCCAGCCGGCCGGCTGGTTGCGGCTGAGCACCGATCTGACCGGACTGTATCGGCAATTGTTGCGTTATCTCGGGCTGATCCTGATCGAGATGGCCGCCGTACTGGCCATTGCCTCGTATCTGCAGCGCCGCCAGGTGAGCAAGCTGATCGCCCCCCTGCAGGAGATCACCCGGCACATGGCCGAGGTTTCGGTGGGGCGGCTCGACATCCGGGCCGAGGCCAGCCCGGTGACCGAGATCGACCAGCTGGCGGCAGGCTTCAACCAGATGGTCGAGCAGATTCGCGAGCGTGACCGCTGGTTGTCTTCTCACCTCGGGAACCTCGAGCAGATCGTCGACCAGCGCACCCGCGAACTGCGCCTGGCCAAGGATGCCGCCGAGGCGGCGAGCAAGGCGAAGAGCGAATTCCTGGCGACGATGAGCCACGAGATCCGGACACCGATGAACGGCGTGCTCGGCATGAACGAGTTGCTGGCCAATACCGAGCTGAGCGCCACACAGCGCCAGTTCGTCGAGGCCGTCGAAAGTTCCGGTCGGCACCTGCTGGGCATCATCAACGACATTCTCGATTTTTCCAAGATCGAATCCGGCCGGCTCGAGCTGGAAACCGTCGATTTCGACTTGCCAGCCCTGCTCGAGGAGTCGCTCGCGCTGTTCGCCGAGCCGGCCCGGCGCAAGGGCCTGGAACTGCTGGCCGACCTGCCTTCCGGCGAGCCGCTGGTGGTGTGCGGCGATGCCTTGCGGT
This sequence comes from Dechloromonas sp. Dech2017, assembly GCA_009469585.1. Classification (GTDB taxonomy): domain Bacteria; phylum Pseudomonadota; class Gammaproteobacteria; order Burkholderiales; family Rhodocyclaceae; genus Azonexus. The sequence goes on along the minus strand of SSXW01000011.1, from coordinate 112,863 downwards.
TGCGGCAGGTGGTGACCAACCTGCTGAGCAACGCCATCAAATTCACCGAACGCGGCGAAGTGGTGCTGCGCCTCGCCGTCATGGGAAATTCGGAAAATGGCCTGGATTTGGCGTTGACCGTCAGCGACACCGGTATCGGCATTCCGGCCGAAGCCCAGGGCAGGATCTTCGAGCACTTCCTGCAGGCCGATGGGTCGACCACCCGCAAATACGGCGGCACCGGCCTTGGCCTGACCATCTGCCAGCGCCTGGTCGGCATGATGGGCGGCCAGATATCGGTGTACAGCCAGCCCGGCAACGGCGCCAGTTTCGTGGTCGGCCTGCATCTGGCCCACGGCTGCTTGCCGCAGGGCGAAGCAGCCGCGGAGAAGGGCGGCGGGCCGGGAGTCGGGCCGGGAACCGCGCAGGGCATCGGGCGCCTGCTGGTGGTCGATGACAGTCCGACGCATTGCGAAATTGTCATGAAGCAACTGAGCAGCCATGGCTATGTCGTCGATGCCGCTGCTTCCGGCATGGCTGCGCTGGCCATGGCGCGCATGGCGCACGAGGAACATTCACCCTACGCCCTCTACCTGGTCGACCTGCAAATGCCGGAAATTTCCGGCATCGATTCGATTCGCGCCCTGCGCACGCTGCCCGGCATGACCGAGGCCGGTTTCATCGTCTTCTGCGCCGGGACGGGGGCGCCGGCCGCTGCCGTGCTGGCCGACCTGGGCATCGTCGCCTGCCTGGCCAAGCCGGTCCGCCAGGCCGAGTTGCTGCACGCCGTCGCCGCCGCCCTCGACCGCGATGCGCCGGTCGCCCCGCCCGCCGTCGAGGCAGCCGGCAGGCGCCTGCGCGGCCGGGTGCTGGTGGCCGAAGACAACGAGAGCAACCTGATCGTCGTCTGCCGCCAACTGGAGCGCCTGGGCCTCGATGCGCTGACCGCCGGCGACGGTCAGCAGGCGCTCGACATCCTGGCCAGCGAAGCCGTCGACGTCGTGCTGATGGATTGCCAGATGCCGGTGCTCGACGGCTTCGCCGCCACCAGGATGTGGCGCGAGCGGGAGTTGGGGACGGGGCGCCATGTGCCGGTCATCGCCCTCACCGCCAACGCCATGAAGGGCGACCGCGAGCGTTGCGTGGCGGCCGGCATGGACGACTACCTGGCCAAGCCGTACACCGGCGACGAGTTGCAGATGGTGCTCGGGCGCTGGTTGCCGGTCGAGCGCCGGATGCGCCTGCCGCGCCCGGTCGCGCCGGAGCCGGGTGTGGAACGCCAGGCGGTCGATCCGGGCGCCTTCGAGAAGATACGCGCCCTGTCGCCGGCCGGCGGCGATCATCTGGTCGGCCAGGTGATCGATGCCTACCTGAAGGCAGCCGGTCGCGAATGGGCGCGTTTCGACAAGGCGCTGGCCAGGGGCGACGAAGAGGTCATGGCGACGGCGGCGCATGCCCTGAAGTCGGGCAGCTTCAACGTCGGGGCGACGCAGTTCGCCGGCTTGTGCAGCGAAATCGAGCAACTGTGCCGGGCCGACCGGGTCGACGAACTGCCGCCGCTGGTCGACGCCCTGCGCGGCGAATGGCGGCGGGTCGATCTGGCGCTGCAGGGCGTTCTCGCCAAGCTGCGGCCATCAGCAGGCGGCGGTGGCGGGTGCTGGTTGCCGACGACGATCCGACGGTCGCCCTGCTGGTGCGGGCAGCCCTGCCGGCCGGCGAATTCGTCACCGTCGTTGCCGACAACGGCGACGCGGCGTGGCAGGCCTGGCAGGACGAGGCTTTCGACATCGCCCTGCTCGACGTCGAGATGCCCGGCCGGGACGGCCTGGCCGTGGCCGCGGCGATCCGCCAGGTGGCCGGCGATTTTCCGGTCATCCTGGTCAGCGGCCGGCAGGACGCCGACTTCATGGCACAGCTGGTCGGGCTGGCCGCCGGGCATCTGGCCAAGCCGGTCGACTGGGCGGCCCTGCCCGGCGTGCTGCGCGCCCGGCTGGCCGGCTTGGGCGACTGAGCGCCGCGGCGCCCGGCGATGGTCGTGGCCAGCCGGGGTGCCGCCGGCTAGAATGGCCGGCCCGCCGAATTTTTCCGGAGTATCGATGACTTCCCTGACGCCCGAACAACTGCGTCGTCGCTGGCTGGCCCTCGGCATCGTCGCCGCCGCCTACATCCTGTCCTTCTTCCAGCGCTTCGCGCCGGCCGGCATCGCCCCCGACCTGGCGTCCGCCTTCGATACCTCGGCGGCTTCGCTGGGCGTGCTGGCGGCGACCTATTTCTACGTCTACACGCTGATGCAGGTGCCGACCGGCATCCTGGTCGATACCCTGGGGCCGCGCCGTATCCTGGTCCTCGGTGGCCTGGTCGGCGGTGCCGGCAGCCTGCTCTTCGGCCTGGCGCCGACGCTGGAACTGGCACTGGCCGGGCGGACGCTGGTCGGCCTCGGCGTCTCGGTGACCTTCATCGCCATGCTCAAGCTGGTTGCCGTGTGGTTCGAGGAGAACCGTTTCGCCACCCTGGTCGGCGTCTGCATGCTGATCGGCAACCTCGGCTCGGTGCTGGCCGGGGCGCCGCTCTCGGCGCTCGCCCAGGCGACCGGCTGGCGCGGCGTTTTCGTCGGCGTCGGCGCCGTCTCGGTCGGCCTGGCCGTCGCCTGCTGGCTGGTCGTGCGCGACCGGCCGACCGGCGACCAGCCGGCGGCAGCGCCCAGATTCGACCGTACCGTGGTCCTTTCCGGTCTGCTCTCGGTCGTCCGCAACCGCGCCACCTGGCCGGCCATCCTGGTCAATACGGGCATCTCCGGCGCCTTCTTCACTTTCGCCGGCTTGTGGGCGACGCCCTACCTGATGCAGGTGCACGGCCTGTCGCGGGCCGTGGCGACCAGCCACCTGTCGCTGTGGTTCGGCGGCTTCGCCGTCGGCTGCTTTTTCATCGGAACGCTGTCCGACCGTCTCGGTCGGCGCAAGCCGGCGGTCATTGTCGCCACCCATGTCTGCGTGGCGATCTGGGTTCTCCTGCTTTCCGGGGTTGGTCTGCCGCTGTGGGCCTCCTATTCGGTTTTTGCGCTGCTCGGGCTGTCGACCGCGGGATTCAGCCTGTCCTGGGCCTGCGCCAAGGAGGTTAATCCGCCCCTGCTGTCGGGGATGTCGACCAGCGTCGCCAACATGGGCGGCTTCCTGGCCGGGGCGCTGTTGCAGCCGCTGGTCGGCTGGGTGATGGACCTCGCCTGGCAGGGCGAGGTGGTTGGCGGCGCCCGCTTCTACGACCTGGCCGCCTGGCGGGGCGGGGTGGCGATCGTCACGCTGTGCGCCGCGATGGGGGCGCTGGCCAGCTGGCGCATTGTCGAGACCGGCTGCCGCAACATCTGGAAGCCGGCCGCCTGAGTCGGCTTGCCGACTATTTGTCGACGAAAGCCCGTTCGATCACGTAGTCGCCCTGTTCGCCCTTGTAGTGGCGGGCCACCTTGAAGCCGCGGGCGTCGAGCATGGCGGCGGTGTCGGCCAGCATGGCCGGGCTGCCGCAGATCATTGCCCGGTCGTGTTCGGGGTCGAGCGGTGCCTGGCCGATGTCGGCGAAGAGCTTGCCGGATTCGACGAGGTCGGTCAGCCGGCCTTCGTTGCGGAAGCTTTCGCGGGTCACCGTCGGGTAGTAGGTCAGCTGCTGGCGGGCCAGTTCGCCGAAATACTCGTGGCTGTTGATCTCGTGCTCGAGGTACTGGCGGTAGGCCAGTTCGTTGCTCCAGCGCACGCCGTGCACCAGCACGATCTGTTCGAAGCGTTCGTAGGTTTCCGGGTCGTGGATCAGGCTCATGAACGGGGCCAGGCCGGTGCCGGTGGCGAACAGGAAGAGGCGCTTGCCGGGCCTGAGGTCGTGCAGGACCAGGGTGCCGGTCGGCTTGCGGCTGACGACGATGGGGTCGCCGGGCTGCAGGTGTTGCAGGCGCGAGGTCAGGGCGCCGTCGGCGACCTTGATGCTGAAGAATTCCAGGTGGTCCTCGTGGTTGGCGCTGGCGATGCTGTAGGCGCGGGTCAGCGGCCGGCCGTCGACTTCCAGGCCGATCATCACGAACTGGCCGTTGATGAAGCGCAGGCCGCGGTCGCGCGTCGTCCGGAAGGAGAACAGCGTGTCGTTCCAGTGATGCACGGAGAGGACGGTTTCGGTGGCGAGGTTGCTCATGGATGACTCCTCATGCAGCGTTGACATGGGCCGATGATAGGGGTTGCGTCATAGAAACATAAGCGGATAATTTCTCTATCACTTATCGGAAATTTCGATATGAGGCTCACCCTGCGCCAGGTCCAGGTCTTTGCCGCCGTCGCCCGCCACCAGAACGTGTCGCGGGCGGCCGGCGAGCTGGCCATGTCGCAGTCGGCGGCGAGCAGCGCCCTGGTCGAACTCGAGCGCCAGTTCGACTGCCCGCTGTTCGACCGCATCGGCAAGTCGCTGCGCCTCAACGCCACCGGGCGTGGCCTGTTGCCGCTGGCCGAGGATCTGCTCGGGCGGGCCGCCGAGATCGAGTCGGTGCTGGCCGGCGGCCAGCTCGGCCCGCTCAGCGTCGGGGCGACGATGAGCATCGGCAACTACCTGGCCACCCTGATCGTCGCCGATTACCTGCAGCAGCACCCGGGGGCGGCGATCGACCTCAAGGTCGCCAACACCCGCCACATCCTCGACGACGTGCTGCATTGCGTGCTCGACATCGGCCTGGTCGAGGGCGAGGTCAACGCGCCTGAGCTCCTCGTCGAGCCGTGGCTGGCCGACGAACTGGTCGTCTTCTGCGCGCCCGGGCATGCGCTGGCCGCGGCCGGCCGGGCCAGCACCGAGCAGCTGCGTGGCGAGCACTGGGTGCTGCGCGAAGCCGGTTCCGGGACGCGCGCCCTGTTCGACCGGGTGGTGGCGCCGACCCTCGGCCGGCCGCTGGTCCGCCTGCAGCTCGAGCACACCGAGGCGATCAAGCGGGCGGTCGAGGCCGGCCTCGGCCTGGCCTGCCTGTCCCGGCTGACGCTCGACGAAGCCTTCCGGCGCGGCACCCTGGTCGAGCTGCGCACCGGGCAGTTCGACCTGCGCCGCCATTTCCATTTCGTGCGCCATCGCCAGCGCCAGCTCAGCCCGGCCGGCCGGGCTTTCATGGCGCTGTGCCGCAGCGTCGGCGATGGCATTCTGGCGAGCCAGGCACTTGCCTCGCGCAACTAAATTAGCGTATGCTTATATGTATGAATAAGAAATTGATTTTTGGCGTTTTTTTGGCGTTGACCGCAGCGGTCTCGGCGCAGGAGCCGGGATCGGCCCCGCCCTTGCCGACGGTCGTCGTCAAGCCGCATCGCGTCGATCTCGGCTTTCCGGCCGAGGCGGTGGTCGAGGCCGTGCACCAGGCGACGGTCGGCACCCAGCTGGCCGGGCGGGTGCTGGAAGTCAGGGCCGATGCCGGGCAGACGGTCGGCAAGGGCCAGCTGCTGATGCGCCTCGACGCCCGCGAAGCGGCCGAGGCGACGCGCGCCGCCGAGGCCCAGTACGCCGTGGCCAAGCTCAACGTCGAGCGCCAGGAGCAGTTGCTGGCCCGCAAGTTCGTCAGCCAGGCCGCCGTCGACAAGGCGCGGGCCGACCTCACCGCGGCCGCCGCCAGCCGTTCGGCGGCCGGCGCCAGCCAGAGCCACGCCAGCATCGTGGCGCCGATGGACGGCGTCGTCGCCCGCCGCCATGCCGAACTGGGCGACATGGCCATGCCCGGCCTGCCGCTGTTCACCATCTACCAGCCGGGCAGCCTGCGGGTGACGGCCAGCGTGGCGCAATTCCGTCTGGCCGACATGCGTGGCGTCAAGACGGCTCGCGTCGAGTTCCCCGAACTCGGCAAGTGGGTGACGGCGACCAGCGTGCAGGTGCTGCCGACGGCCGACGCGGCGACCCACGTCACCCCGGTGCGGGTTGGCCTGCCGGCCTTGGCCGAGGCGGTGCCCGGCATGTTCGCCCGCGTTCATTTCGTCACCGGCCAGGCCGAGAAGCTGACCGTGCCCGCCGCCGCCGTGCTGCGCCGCGGCGAGGTGGCGGCGGTTTACGTGCAGGGCGCCGACCAGCGCCTCGGCCTGCGCCAGCTGCGCCTCGGCGAAACCGTCGGCGAGGGCGAGATCGAAGTCCTGGCCGGGCTGGCGGCCGGCGAGCCGGTGGTCACCGACCCGGTGCGGGCCGGCATCCTGCTCAAGTCGGGCAAGTAGGCGATGGACGTCAAGACCGGGTCGCTCGGCATCTCCGGGCGCATCGCCGCCGCCTTCCAGAATTCGCGGATGACCCCGCTGCTGGCCCTGGTCGCCTTCCTGATGGGCGTCTTCGCCACCCTGGTCACGCCGCGCGAGGAAGAGCCGCAGATCGACGTGACCATGGCCGACGTGCTGATCGCCTTCCCCGGCGCCTCGGCCAAGGATGTCGAGAACCTGGTGGCACGCCCCGGCGAGCAGGTGCTGTCCCGGATGCACGGCGTCGAGCATGTTTACTCGATGGCCCGCCCGGGCATGGCGGTGATCACCGTGCAGTTCGACGTCGGTGTCAAGTACAACGACGCCGTGCTGCGGCTCTACGACACCGTGCATTCGCACCGCGACTGGCTGCCGCCCAACCTCGGCGTGCAGGAGCCGGTGATCAAGCCGCGCGGCATCGACGATGTGCCCATCGTCGGCCTGACCTTCTGGACGGCCGACCCGGCCCGTTCGGCTTACGAGCTGCAGCAGGTGGCGCGCGCCGTCGAGATCGAGCTGAAGCGCATCAAGGGCACGCGCGACGTGTCCACCATCGGCGGCCCCGACCACGCCATCCGCGTGCTGATGGACGGCGAGCGGATGAACGCCTTCGGCGTCACGCCGCAGGACATCGCCGGTGCGCTCAAGGTGTCGAACGCCCTGCAATCGTCGGGCAACCTGACCGCCGGCAACCGCGAGGTGCTTGTCCAGACAGGCACCTACCTGGAAACGGCGGCCGACGTCAAGCGCCTGGTGGTCGCCGTGCGTGGCGACGGCAAGGCCCGTCAGCCGATCTACCTGGCCGACGTGGCGACGGTCGAGGACGGCCCCGACCAGCCCAAGCGCTACGCCTGGTTCGGCAACGCCGCCGGCGAGTTTCCGGCGGTGACCATGCAGCTTTCCAAGCAGCCCGGGGTCAATGCCGCCGACGTGGCGAGTGCTGCGGTCGACCGGATAAATGCCCTGAAAAACACCGTCATCCCGGAAGGCGTCGAAGTCACCGTGACCCGCAACTACGGCGCGACGGCGACCGAGAAGGCGCAGAAGCTGATCGGCAAGCTGGTCTTCGCCACCGCCTTCGTCGTGCTCCTCGTCTTCTTCGCCCTCGGCCGGCGCGAGGCGGTGATCGTCGGCGTTGCCGTGACGCTGACCCTGGCCGCCACGCTGTTCGCCTCCTGGGCCTGGGGCTTCACGCTGAACCGGGTGTCGCTGTTCGCGTTGATCTTCTCGATCGGCATCCTGGTCGATGACGCCATCGTGGTGGTGGAAAACATCCATCGCTGGCAGGGCCTGCATCCGGACAAGACCCTGCTTGAAATCATTCCGAGCGCCGTCGACGAGGTTGGCGGCCCGACCATCTTGGCCACCCTGACGGTGATCGCCGCGCTGCTGCCGATGGCCTTCGTGACCGGCCTGATGGGGCCGTACATGAGCCCGATCCCGATCAACTCGGCTATGGGCATGGCCATCTCGCTGGCCGTCGCCTTCGTCGTCACGCCGTGGCTGGCGGCCAGGTTGATGAAGTCGCATGGCAGCGGCCACGCCGCGCATCAGCCGTCCAAGCTCGATGCCCGGCTCGACAGCACCTTCCGCCGCCTGCTGACGCCCTTCCTCGACCCGCTGAGCGGTGGCCAGGCGCGGGTCAAGCTGGCCATCGCCGTCGTCTTGCTCATTCTCGGCTCGGTGTCGCTGGCGTATTTCCAGTTGGTCGTGCTGAAGATGCTGCCCTTCGACAACAAGAGCGAATTCCAGGTCGTCGTCGACATGCCGGTCGGCACGCCGCTCGAAGAAACCGCCCGCGTGCTGCACGAAATCGGCAGCGAACTGGCCAAGGAGCCGGATGTCGTCAATTACCAAGCCTACGCCGGCACGGCCAGCCCGATCAACTTCAACGGCCTGGTCCGCCAGTACTACCTGCGCGCCGCGCCGGAAAAGGGCGACATCCAGGTCAACCTGGCCGACAAGCACCAGCGTTCGCGGCAGAGCCATGAAATCGCCGTCGCGCTGCGTGAGCGGATCGAGGCCATCGGCAAGGCCAACGGCGGCGTCGCCAAGGTCGTCGAGGTGCCGCCCGGGCCGCCGGTGCTGTCGCCCATCGTCGCCGAAATCTACGGGCCGGACTATCCGGGGCAGATCGCCGTCGGCAAGCAGGTGCGCGCCGCCTTCGCCCAGACCGCCGATATCGTCGCGGTCGACGACTATATCGACGCCGATTCCAAAAAGTTCGTGTTGCACGTGCTGCAGGCCAAGGCGGCGCAGCTCGGCGTGGCGCAGAGCGACATCGTCGAGGTGGTTGGCATGGGGCTGGCCGGCATGGACGTGACGCCGGCCCGCAACACCGATTCCAAGTTCGAGATCCCGGTGCGCGTCACGCTGCCGGCCGAAAAGCAGTCCTCGCTCGACGCCCTGTTGAAGCTCCGCGTCCGCTCCCGCAGCGGCCAGCTCGTTCCCGTTTCCGAACTGGTCGAGGTGCGTGACGTCGGACGCGAGAAGACCATCTATCACAAGGATCTGCTGCCCGTGGTCTACGTCGTCGGTGACATGGGCGGCCAGCTCGATTCGCCGCTCTACGGCATGTTCGACATCCGCAGCCAGATCAACGGCATGGCGCTCAAGGAGGGCGGCACGCTGGGCGAATGGTTCATCCGCCAGCCGGCCGACCCCTACGCCGGCTACAGCGTCAAATGGGACGGCGAATGGAAGGTTACCTACGAAACCTTCCGCGACATGGGGCTGGCCTATGCGGTCGGCCTGATCCTGATCTACCTGCTCGTGGTGGCGCATTTCGGCAGCTACCTGGTGCCGCTGATCATCATGGCGCCGATTCCGCTGACCATCATCGGCGTCATGCCCGGCCACGCGCTGTTCGGTTCGCAATTCACGGCGACCTCGATGATCGGCATGATCGCGCTGGCCGGCATCATCGTCCGCAACTCTATCCTGCTCGTCGATTTCATCAAACAGCAGGTGGCTGCCGGCATGGATTTCCACGACGCGGTGATCCAGTCGGCCGCCGTGCGCGCCAAGCCGATCGCCCTGACCGCGCTGGCCGCCATGCTCGGCGCGCTGTTCATCCTCGACGACCCGATCTTCAACGGCCTGGCCCTGGCGCTGATCTTCGGCATCCTGGTGTCCACGCTGCTGACCTTGGTCGTCATCCCAGTGCTCTACTACGCCGCTTTTAGAAAGGAAGAAAAATGACCCCCTCGCTCACTTTGTTCGCTGCCCCCCGCGGGGGCGCCACCTCCCTTGGGGCGGCCCGGCAGGAGGTGCAATCATGACCATCGAACGAATCATTCGCATCATGGCCGGCTTTTTCGTGCTGCTTTCCCTGGCCCTCGGCTGGCACGGCAGCCCGGTTTTCGTCTCCGAGTGGTTCCTCGCCTTCACCGCCTTCGTCGGCCTCAACCTTCTGCAGAGCGGCTTCACCGGCTTCTGCCCGCCGGAAAAACTGCTGGCCAGGATGGGGGTCAAGCGCGGTGATGGCGGGTCGTGTTGCGGATAAGACGAAAGTAATAATTTGCTTTAAGATCAATGATTAACTATATCGCGTAAGTGTTTGTTATCTATGTTGAATGTGTTTTCAGGTTAAAACCTGAAAAATTGCATGAAACATTGTTTTCCCTCGGCTACACTGCCGGCAACATCCTTGTTCCGGTAGCTGATTTTGAGTCAAACCCCGGCCTTCGCCGGCCGAAAATTCATCGTCTTCGCCCTGTTGGCAACATTGCTTGTCTGGGGTCTGATCGGCCTCGACCTGTGGCTGGTCGAACGCCAGCCGCCTGCCGGAACGACCGCGCCGGCCGAAGAGATGCCGCTGTTCGCGGTGGCCACCTGGGAAAAGGCGCTGGTCGCCCTCGGCGTTTTGCTCTCCTTGTCGATGATCCAGGCTTGCCGGCAGCTTTACCTGCGCAGCCGGCAGGGCGAGGCGCAATTGGCCATGCACAGCCGCCTGGTCGACCACACCTCGGAGGCGATGCTGGTGACCGACGGCGCCCAGCGTATCGTCTCGGTCAACGCGGCCTTCGAGCAGATCACCGGCTACGGCCCCGGCGAGGTCATCGGGCGCACGCCGACCATGCTCAGCGCCGGCCACCATGGGCTGGCCATGCACCGGACGGTCTGGGACATGGTCGCCGAGAGCGGCTTCTGGCAAGGTGAAATCTGGGATCGCCGCAAGGATGGCACCCTCTACCCCAAGCAGTTGCGGATCACGGCGATCAGCGAGCCGGGACAACCGGCCTCGCATTTCGTCGCCGTATTCACCGACGTCAGCGAGCAGAAGGCGCAGGCCGAGCGCTTCGACTACCTGGCCCTCCACGATCCGCTGACCAACCTGCCCAACCGCCTGGCGCTGGACAGCCACCTGCATGCCGTGCTCGACGGCGCGGTGCCCGGCATCGACCGCCTGGCCCTGCTCATCATCGACCTCGACAATTTCAAGACGATCAACGATTCGCTCGGCCATCACGCCGGCGACCGCCTGCTCGCCGAAATCGCCCGCCGCCTGAGCGGCCACATGAGCAAGCACCGCCAGCTGTTCCGCCTGGGCGGCGACGAGTTCGTCGTGGTCATCGACCATTTGCTCAACGAGGCCGCCGTCGTCGATCTGGTCCAGGCCATGGTGCGCAGCATGGGCGAGGCCTACGAGATCGACGGCCACGTCTGGCGCAGCACGCCGTCGATCGGCATCAGCCTCTACCCGGAGGACGGCCGCGACGGCCAGGCCCTGATCCGCAACGCCGACACGGCGATGTACTACGCCAAGGCCAACGGCCGCAACAATTACCAGTTCTTCGCCGAGCCGATGAACGCCGCCGCCAACAAGCGCCTGCATACCGAGAGCGAACTGTGGCGGGCCCTGGCCGAGAATCAGCTGGTGCTGCACTACCAGCCGCAGATCGACCTGCTCGCCGGCAAGGTGGTCGGCGTCGAGGCGCTGGTCCGCTGGCGCCACCCGCAGCGCGGGCTGATCGCCCCGGCCGAGTTCATTCCGGTCGCCGAGGCCTGCGGCCTGATCCTGCCGCTCGGCCACTGGGTGCTGCTCACCGCCTGCCGGCAGGCGCGGGCCTGGCGCGATGCCGGCATCGACATGGGCGAAATGGCCGTGAACATTTCCGCCCATCAGTTCCAGCAGCCGCAGTTCGCCCAGGCCGTGCAGGCGGTGCTGGCCGAAACCGGCGTGGTGGCCGAGCGCCTCGAACTGGAAATCACCGAAAGCTCGATCATGCACGGCGTCGATGCGGCGATCCAGACCATGGCCCAGCTGCGCGCCATGGGCGTCAAGCTGGCCATCGACGATTTCGGCACCGGCTATTCCTCGCTCGCCTACCTGCGGCGCTTCCCGCTCGACCGCCTGAAGATCGACCGCTCCTTCCTGGCCGACGTCGATACCGACGCCGATGCCGCCGCGCTGCTCACCTCCATCGTCCAGCTTGGCCGTTCGCTCGGCCTGCAGCTGGTCGCCGAGGGCGTCGAGAGCTTCGCCCAGGCCGAGTTCCTGCGCACCCTCGAATGCGAGCGGGTGCAGGGCTTCCATTTCTACCAGCCGGTGTCGGCCGAGGAAGTGGTCGGCCGGGTCGGCGGCCTGCTGCCGCTGCCGGCCTGAGTTCGCCAGCTCCGGCTTGACCGCGGGGCGGCCCGGGGTCAAAAATCCAGGCTTCTCGACTCGGAGTTCAGCATGAAAATCGGATTCATCGGCCTCGGCATCATGGGGCGCCCGATGGCGCTCAATCTCATCAAGGGCGGGCACCAGCTCACCGTCTGGGCGCGTCGCGCCGAATCCATGCAGCCGCTGCTCGAGGCCGGCGCCCTGGCCGCGGCCGGCCCGGCCGAGGCGGCACGCGGCAACGAGCTGGTCATTTCCATGGTGGCCGACGCGCCGGACGTCGCCGAAGTCATGCGCGGCGTGGCGCAGGGTGCGGCGCCCGGCCTGGTCGCCGTCGACATGAGCACCATCGCGCCGGCCGCGGCCCGCCGCATCGGCGAGGAACTGGCGGCGGCCGGTGTCGATTTCGTCGATGCGCCGGTTTCGGGCGGCGAGGTCGGCGCCATCGCCGGCACGCTGGCTATCATGGCCGGCGGTTCGGAGGCGGCCTTCGCCACGGCCAAACCGGCCTTCGACTGCATGGGCAAGAACGTCGTCCATGTCGGCGCCAGCGGCGCCGGGCAGGTGACCAAGGCGGCCAACCAGATCGTCACCGGCATGGGCGTGCTGGCGGTGGCCGAGGCTTTTGCTTTTGCGGCCAAAAATGGCGTCGACCGCAGCAAGGTGCGCGAGGCGCTGCTCGGCGGCTTCGCCTACTCGAAAATCCTCGAAAACCACGGCCAGCGCATGCTCGACCGCAATTTCAAGCCGGGCTTCAAGAGCTGGATGCACGAGAAGGACCTCAACATCGTCATGCAGACGGCGCACGAACTCGGCCTCTGCCTGCCCGGTTCGGCGGCGACGGCGCAGATGTTCAACGCCATGGTCGGCTCGGGCCTGGGCGAGGAGGATTCGATCGCCGTGCTGAAATTGCTCGAACGGCTGTCCGGGCAATGAAGGTCGGCTTCATCGGCCTCGGCGTCATGGGGCGCCCGATGGCCCTGCATCTCCAGCGCGCCGGCCATGAGCTGGCGGTGTGGGCACGGCGGCCGGAAAGCTTCGTCGACCTGCCGGCACGCGTTTGCGCCACGCCAGCCGAGCTCGGCCGCTGTTGCGAGGTGGTGTTCACGGTGATCACCTCGAGCGCCGACGTCGAAGGCGTCGCCCTCGGCCGCGACGGCCTGATCGAGGGCATGGCGCCGGGGGCGGTGCTGGTCGATTGCTCGACCATCGCCCCCGAGGCGGCGCGGCGGATCGCGGCGCGACTCGCCGAAAAAGGCATCGCCATGCTCGACGCGCCGGTTTCCGGCGGCGCCCAGGGGGCGATCGACGCCACGCTGGCGATCATGGCCGGCGGCGAGGCAGCGGTGCTGGAACGGGTGCGGCCTCTGCTCGACTGCCTGGGCCAGCGCATCGTCCACGTCGGGCCGAACGGCGCCGGCCAGGTGGCCAAGGCCTGCAACCAGATGATCATGGTCGCCGCCATCCAGGCGGCGGCCGAGGCGATGCGCCTGGCCGGCGCGGCCGGTGTCGATGGCGCCAAGGTGCGTCAGGCGCTGGCCGGCGGCTCGGCGGCGTCGCGCGTCCTTGACGTCATGGGCGAGCGCATGGTGCGCCGCGATTTCGCGGCCGGCATCGAGGCCCGCCTGCATCACAAGGATTTCGGGCTGGTGCTCGAGGCCGCCCGGCAGAGCGGCGTGCCCGTGCCGCTGACGGCGGCGGTGGCGCAGCAGCTGAACGCGCTGATGGCCCAGGACTGGGGCGCCGACGATACGGCGTCGCTACTGCGCGTGCTGGAGCTTGGCGCCGTTTAGCAGACGTCGCAGCGGTGGATTTCCACCGTCACGTGGCGGATTTCCTCGTGTTCGGCCAGCGCCTGGCGGATGGCCAGCGGCGTCAGCTGCGCGTCGTGGGTGAGCAGGCTGAGGGCGCAGGCGTAGGAGGCGGTGCCGACCCGCCAGACGTGGAGGTCGGTCAGCTGGGTCTGGCCTTCGGCCGGCAGGGCGGCGATCACGGCGCGGATCTCGTCGACCACCGGGTGGTCCATCTCGCGGTCGAGCAGGATGCGCCCGCTCAGCCGGATCAGGTTCTTCGCCCAGACGGCGACGAGCAGGGCGCCGACCAGCCCGGTCAGCGGGTCGAGCCAGTCCCAGCCGTAGAGCCAGCCGCCGGCCAGGGCGACGATGGCGAGCAGCGAGGTGGCGGCATCGGTGACGACATGGATGTAGGCCGCCTTCAGGTTGAGGTCGTGGTGATGCGGGTGGGCGTGATCGTCGTCGTGTCCATGGTCGTGTTCGTGCCCGTGGCTGTGGCCGAGGATGAGCGCGCAGGCGAGGTTGACGACGAGACCGAGGACGGCGACCAGCAGGGCTTCCCGGTAGTGGATCGGCTGCGGCGACCACAGCCGATCCAGCGAACCGAAGACCATCGCCGCGGCGACGCCGAGCAGGGCGATGGCGCTGGTGTAGCTGGCCAGGATCTCGATTTTCCAGGTGCCGAAGGCAAAGCTCGGGTCGCTGGCGTATTTGCGCGCGGCGCCGTAGGCGAAGGCGGCCAGGCCGATGGCCAGGGCGTGCGAGCTCATGTGCCAGCCGTCGGCGAGCACGGCCATCGAGTTGAACCACCAGCCGGCGACGATTTCGACCAGCATGGTGACGATGGTGATCCACAGCACCAGGCGGGTGCCCTTTTCGGCGGCCGGGTTGCCGCTGCTGAAGCGGTGGTCGTGCAGCCAGCGCGACAGGTCGTGGTCGGGCTGGCTCATTGCTGACCGTAGCCGGCGAACTTTTCCAGCACGGCGGCCATCTCGGTCTCCGAGAGCAGCACCGGCCGGCCGAGCTGGCAGGCCCGCCAGTATTGTTCGCAGAGCTCCTCGAGTTCGATGGCGAGCGACAAGGCCTCGTCGAGGTCGCGGCCGGCGACGAGCAGGCCGTGGTTGGCGAGCAGGCAGCCCTGGCGGCCGGCCATGGCGGCCATTGCTGCGGTCGACAGCAATTCCGAGCCAAAAATGGAATACTCCGCGCAGCGGATGCTGTCGCCGCCGAAGCGGGCGATCATGTAGTGAAAGGGCGGGATGTCGAGGCGCAGGCAGGCCAGGCTGACGGCGAAGGGCGAATGGGCATGGAGCACGGCGCCGACTTCCGGCCGGCTGGCGTAGAGGTCGCGGTGAAAGCGCCATTCCGAGGACGGCTTGCGCCGCCCGGCGTGGCTGCCATCGAGCTGCATCAGCGGCATGTCGTCGGCCTGCAGGCCGTCGTAAGGCATGCCGGTCGGCGTGATGTAGAAGCCGCTGCCGTGGCGCACGCTGACATTGCCCGAGGTGCCCTTGTTCAGCCCGGCCGGCTGCATGGCGCGGGCGGTGGCGATCAGGGCGGCGCGGAGGTCAGCCACGGCCTTCCTCCGGATAGAGCCGGAGCAGCCCGTCGCGGCTGGCCGGGCAACTGCCGCGCTCGGTGATCAGCGCCGTCACCAGGCGGGCCGGCGTCACGTCGAAGGCCGGGTTGGCCACCGCCTCGCCGGCCGGCAGCTGGTGCAACGCCGACGGCACGCCGCGGCTGTCCAGGCCGTGGACAAGGCGGAATTCGTCGCCGTCGCGTTGCTCGATCTCGATGCGGCGGCCTTCCGGCAGGTCGAAATCGATGGTCGAGCGCGGCGCCGCGACGTAGAAAGGGATGCCGCTGTCGGCGCAGGCCAGCGCCTTGAGGTAGGTGCCGACCTTGTTGGCGACGTCGCCATTGGCCGCGATGCGGTCGGCGCCGACGATCACCGCATCGACCTTGCCCTCGCCCATCAGGATGCCGGCCGCGTTGTCGGCGATCAGCGTGTGCGGCACGCCGTGCTGGGCCAGCTCCCAGGCGGTGAGCAGGCCCTGGTTGCGCGGCCGGGTTTCGGAAACCCAGACATGCACCGGCAGGCCCGCGTCGTAGGCGGCATAGACCGGCGACAGGGCGGTGCCGCGGTCCACGGTGGCCAGCCAGCCGGCGTTGCAGTGGGTCATGACGTTGAGCACGCCGCCCTGGCGGCGTTCGATCAGGCGCAGCAGGCCGAGGCCGTGCTGGCCGATGGCCACGTTCTGCGCCACGTCCTCCTCGGCGATCGCCGCCGCCTCCTGCCAGGCGGCAGCCGGGCGGTCGGCCGGGGAAAGCGGGCCGAGGCGAGCGTTCATCCGGGTCAGCGCCCAGTGCAGGTTTACCGCCGTCGGGCGCGTCGCCCACAGCGTGCGGGTGGCCAGCGCCAGGTGGTCATCGTCGGCCGCCTCGCCGAGGGCGATGGCCAGCCCGTAGGCCGCCGTCGCCCCGATCAGCGGCGCGCCGCGCACCTGCATGGCGCGGATGGCATGGGCCGCTTCGGCCAGCGTGCCGACGCGCACCCAGTGCAGCGCATGCGGCAGCCGGGTCTGGTCGATGATGTCGATGACCCGCCGCTCGGGGTGGGCGCGCAGGGTGCGGGTGGGGGTGCCGTCGATGTTCATGGGGGCACATTGTGGCATAGTGCGCCAACCAGCAACCAGCCGTAGCCCCATGCAAACCCCGATTCGCATCGACTCCCGTTTCCCGGCCATGGGGACGACCATCTTCACCGTGATGTCCCGCCTCGCCGCCGAGTGCGGGGCGGTCAACCTGTCGCAGGGCTTTCCCGATTTCCAGGCCGAGCCGGCGCTGTTCGATGCCATGCATCGCCACATGTTGGCCGGGCGCAACCAGTACGCGCCGATGGCCGGCATGCCGGAATTGCGCCAGGCCATCGTGGACAAGGTGGCCAGCCTGTACGGGGCGCGCTTCGATATCGAGTCGGAAGTGACGGTGACGGCCGGCGCCACCCAGGCCATCTTCACCGCCATTGCCGCCTTCGTCCGGCCGGGCGACGAGGTCATCGTCTTCGAGCCGGTCTACGACAGCTACGTGCCGGCCATCGAGACGGTCGGCGGCCGGGCGGTCTACGCCCAACTGCGTTTCCCCGACTATGCCCCGGACTGGGAGCAGGTGCAGTCGCTGATCACGGCCAGGACGCGGATGATCATCGTCAATTCGCCGCACAACCCGACCGGCAGCCTGATCACCGCGGTCGACCTGGAAAAACTCGCAAAATTGGTACGCGGCACCGACATCGTCATTCTCTCCGACGAGGTCTACGAACACATCCTGTTCGACGGCGAGGCCCACGCCAGCCTGTCCGGCCACGCCGAACTGGCCGCCCGCAGCATCGTCGTTTCCAGCTTCGGCAAGACCTACCACATCACCGGCTGGAAAATCGGCTACGTCGTCGGCCCGGCCGAACTGATGGCCGAGTTCCGCAAGGTGCACCAGTTCAACGTGTTCACCGTGCATGCGCCGTCGCAGCTGGCGCTCGCCGAGTACATGCAGGATGCCTCGCGCCACCTCGGCCTGGCCGCTTTCTACCAGGAAAAGCGCGATTTCTTCCGCCGTCTGATGGCGTCGACGCCCTTCGAACTGCTGCCCTGCCGCGGCACCTATTTCCAGCTGGCCCGCTACGGCCACCTGTCGGACAAGACCGACCGCCAGTTCGCCGAATGGCTGACCCGCGAGGTCGGCGTCGCCGTCATTCCGATCTCGGTTTTTTATGCCGACGGCCGCGACGACCGCGTCGTCCGCTTCTGTTTCGCCAAGCAGGAAGCGACCCTGCAGGCGGCCGCCGAGCGCCTGCGTAAAGCATTGTAAGGCAAGCTGAAAATATGAAAATCGCTTGACCGGCGTCCGGGCCGAAGCGAATAATCGGCGCTGAAAATCAACAACCCACGGAGAATCAACATGAGCATGCTGCAGGAATTCAAGGAATTTGCCGTCAAGGGGAACGCCATGGACCTCGCGGTCGGTGTCATCATCGGTGGCGCCTTCGGCAAGATTGTCGACTCCATCGTCGGCGACCTGATCATGCCGATCGTTGCCCGCCTGATCGGCAACCTCGACTTTTCCAGCCTCTTCGTCGTGCTCGGCGACAATCCCGGCAACCTGACGGCGCTGGCCGACCTCAAGAAGGCCGGCATCCCGGTTTTTGCCTACGGCTCCTTCCTGACCATCGTCGTCAATTTCACCATCCTGGCCTTCATCATCTTCATGATGGTCAAGCAGATGAACCGCCTGCGCAAGGCCCCGGCCCCGGTCGAGGAAGCGCCGCCGGCGACGCCCGAGGACGTGCTGCTGCTGCGCGAAATCCGCGATTCGCTGAAGAAATAGGCGCCGAGTCGTTCCCGCCAGGCCGCCGCAAGGCGGCTTTTTTTCGCCTGCAGGAAATGGGGCAGGTGACCGAAATGCAAGATTTCGTAACATCGGCCAAGCGCTGTAGCGCCCTTTGCCGCGTGTCGCGTTAAGCTCAAGGTCATCCACCGCCATGAAAGCCACGACCATGAACAACAGACTGCTTGTCGCCACGCTGGCCGCTGCCCTGCTCGGCGGCTGCGTCGTCGCCCCGGGACCGGTCTATCAGGAGCCGATCATCTATGAGCCGCCGCCGCTCCGGGTCGAGTATCCCGGCTATGCGCCGATCGCCGGCTACATCTGGATCGGTGGCTACTGGACATGGACCGGGCGTCGCCACGAATGGGTGGCCGGGCGCTGGGAGGCGCCGCGCCCCGGTTATCGCTGGGTCGCGCCGCGCTGGGAGCGCGACGGGAAGTACTGGCGGCAACACGAAGGGCGCTGGGATCGTTACGACGCGCCGCGTCCGCAGCCGGTTCCCGTTTTGCCGCCACCGCGCTACGAGCGGGAACGGCACGACGAGCGGCGCTCGGAACCGCCGGCCTGGCGCCCGGAGCGCCAGCCGCCACCGCCGGCTAATACACCGCCGCGCCGGGAATTCGACCATCGGCCGCCACCCGGATCGGATGCCGGGCCGGGCCGCGCGATGGAGTCGCGCCCGGCGGCGCCTCGCGAGGCGCCGCGCTTCGAGCGTCCAGAGCGCCAGGAGCGGGGCCGCGACGAGTCGCGGGATGATCGTCGATCGGGGCAAGGCGGCCGGGACCGCGGCCACGATCGGGACCGCGACCGCTGAGCGGCTGGCGGCGTCGCTTCAGTCGCCGAAAACCGCCTGCCACAGTTCGGTGACGGCGGCGATGTGCGCTTCCAGCCCGGTGCGGGCGATCGGTCCCCGCGGCCTGGCCGACAGCCGCTTGGCGTGCTGCAGGCGGCGGTATTCGCGGTAGGCGTTGCCGGCCGCCTCGGCTTGCCGCGGATCGATCAGGCCGAGCCGGCCGGCCATGGCGAGCAGGGCGATGTTGCCGAGGTTGCCGGTCAACTCGGGATGGCGGTGGGCGTGGCCGAGGACGAGGAACTGGACGATGAACTCGACGTCGATGATGCCGCCCGGGTTGTGCTTGAGGACGAACTCGCCGTCGCCCTTGGCGGCATGGGCGTCGACCATCTTGCGGCGCATGGCGATGACCTCCTCGCGCAGGCTGGCCAGGTCGCGCGGTTGGCTGAGTATTTCGCGGCGGATGGCCTCGAAGCGGGCGCCGACCGCCGGATCGCCGGCGCAGAAGCGGGCCCGGGTCAGCGCCTGGTGTTCCCAGGTCCAGGCGTGTTTCAGCTGGTAGTCGCGGAAGGCGTCGACGGTGACGGCGAGCAGGCCGGAGTCGCCGTTGGGGCGCAGGCGCAGGTCGGTCTCGAAGAGGATGCCGGCCGGCGTCTGGCTGGACAGCCAGGTGCTCAGGCGCTGGCCGAGGCGGGCATAGTTTTCCTCGGCATCGGCGTCATCGTCGTCGAACAGGTAGACCAGGTCGAGGTCGGAGACGTAGCCCAGTTCCTTGCCACCGAGCTTGCCGTAGCCGATGACGGCGAACTTCGGCTGTTCGCAGTGGCGTTTGCGTATTGTCCGCCAGCACAGCGGCAGGGTTTCCTGGACGATGGTGTCGGCCAGCTCGGTGAGGTGGTCGGACAGGCTCTCGATGGTCTGCAGTCCGGACAGGTCCTGGGCGAGCAGCCGGAAAACCTGGCCGTGGTGCATTTCGCGCAGGATGTCCATTTCGCGCTCGGTGTCGCCGGCATGCAGCGCCAAGTTGGCCCGCAGGTTGTCGCGAAAGGCGGCCCAATCGGTGGCGATCTCGTAGAGGCGCGGATCGAGCAGTTCGTCGAGGAGCAGCGGGTGGCGGTTGAGGTATTCGGCCGCCCAGTTCGAGGCGCAGACCATGTCGGCGACCCGGCGCAGGGCCATCGGGTATTGCTGGAGCAGGGCGAGATAGGCGCCGCGCCGGGCGATGACTTCGAGGAAGGCGAGGCCGCGGGCCAGCGTCAGGTCGGGGACGGCGGTGGCGCCGGCCGCCTCGATCAGGCGCGGGCCGACGGCGTCGAGCCGGGAGCGGTTGCTGACCGGCAGCTGTAGGTAGCGGCTGGAAGCGCGCAGTTCGCCAAGGCGGGCGACGGCCTCGGCCGGCTGGCGGAAGCCGAGGCCGGCGAAGCTGGCGAGAGCCGCTTCGTCGTCGGTCTGGCCCAGCCACAGGCCGGTGAGCGGATGTTCGCCGGCCTCCGGGTCGGAAAAGACCGCTTCGAAATGCCGGCTGACCTTGTCGCGATGGCCGTCGAGCACGGCCAGCATGGATGGCCAGTCGGCGAAGCCCATGCTGCTTGCGATTTTTTGCCGATTTTCGCCGTCGACCGGCAGCATGTGCGTCTGCTTGTCCTCGACGTATTGCAGGCGATGCTCGAGCCGGCGCAGGAAGACGTAGGCTTCGTGCAACTCCCTTTCGGTCTGCTCGGGCAGCAGCTGGCGCTCGGCGAGCAGCTTGAGCACGGCCAGGGTCGGGCGAATCTGCAGGGCGGGGTCGCGGCCGCCGCGGATCAGCTGGAAAACCTGGGCGATGAATTCGATCTCGCGGATGCCGCCCGGGCCGAGCTTGACGTGGTCGACCATGTCCTTGCGCGCCACCTCGCGCCGGATCTGGGCGTGCAGGTCGCGCATGGCGTTGATGGCGCCGAAATCGAGGTACTTGCGGAAGACGAAGGGGCGGGCGATCTGCTGCATGGCCGTCACCCATGCCGGCTGCAGGTTGGCGCCGGCGTTCATGGTGCGTCCCTTGATCCAGGCGTAGCGCTCCCACTCGCGGCCCTGGGTGATGAAATAGCTTTCCAGCCCGTCCAGCGAACAGACCAGCGGGCCGGAGTCACCGTTCGGGCGCAGGCGCATGTCGACGCGGAAGACCTGGCCGTCGGCGGTGAGGTCGCCCAGCGTGGCGATCAGGCGCTTGCCGAGGCGGGTGAAGAAATCGAAATTCTCGATGCATTTTGGCCCGGCCGTGTCGCCGTCCTCGGGGTAGACGAAGATGTAATCGACGTCGGACGAAACGTTGAGTTCGCGCCCGCCCAGCTTGCCCATGCCGATGATCAGCAGGCGCTGCGGCTGGCCGGCCTGGTCGAGCGGCTCGCCATGGCTGGCGGCGAGCTGGCGGTGGTGGTAGTCGAGGGCGAAATTGGTCGTCACGTCGGCCAGCAGCGTCATGCTCTCGACAATTTCGGCAAGCGGCGCCAGGCCGCACAGGTCGCGCAGCGCGAGGTGGGCCATGGTCCGCTGGCGCAGGCGGCGCAGCGCCCGGCGAACCGCCTCGTCGTCGGCCGGCGGCGGCTGCAGGGCGGCCTGCAAAGCGGCTTCGGTGAGCGGTTCCAGCCAGCTCGCCGCCAGTTCGGGAATCAGTTCCGGGCGGGATTGCAGCAGATTGTTCAGGTAGCTGCTGTGGGCCAGCGCTGCCGGCCAGCGGGGATCGGGCAAGGAGTTCATGATGGTCGGCCGGCGCCAGCGCCGGAAAGGATAGAATGCTGTTTTTATGAATTGCCCATTGTAGTGAGCAATGACATCCCCAGGCAAAGCGTGTTGATTCGTGAGTGATCCTCGGAGTCGCCCCCCCGGCGGCATTCCGGCCGACGTCCGCGTCGCCGTTTATCACCGCCTGCACTGGCTGTGGCCTGTCCTCGCCCGGCCGCTGGTGGCGGGGGGGCTGCGCTGGTTGCTGCGCGGGCTGTTCGCTACCTGGCTGCTCTTCGTCGCGACGCTCCTTGCCTTGCGTTACGTCATGCTGCCCCAGGTTGGCGACTACCGCGAGGCGGTCGAGCAGGCGGCCAGCCGGGCCGTCGGCCTGCCCGTCACCATAGGCCGGATCGCCGCCCGCTGGCAGGGCCTCAATCCCGATCTCGTCCTCGAGGACGTGGTGGTCGCTGACCGCCATGGTGTGCCCGCCTTCTCGCTGGCCCGCGTCGAGGGCGTGCTGTCGTGGACCAGCCTGTGGCGGCTTCGGCCGACTCTCGCCCTGCTCGCCTTCGACGGCCCGATGTTGCAGGTGCGCCGGGAAGCGAGCGGCAAGATCACCTTCGCCGGCCTCGACGTCGAGGGGGAGAGCGACCCGGCCTTCGCCGAATGGGTGCTCGAGCAGCCCCGCATCCGCGTCCGCGAGGCGACCATCGTCTGGGACGACCGGCTGCGCCAGGCACCGCCGTTGGTCCTCGAAGATCTGCATTTCGTCCTCGACAGCCGCGGCCGCCGGCACCGTTTCGGCCTGTCGGCGGCCCCCCCGGAAAAGCTGGCGGCCCGCCTCGACCTGCGCGGCGAAATCGAGGGCAGGCCGGGCCAGGCGGTCGAGCCCGGCGAACTGTTCGAACACCTTTCCGGCGAGGTCTTCGTCGAACTCGACTACGCCGACCTGGCCGGCTGGCACCCCTGGGTCGACTACCCGGTGCATTTGCCGCAGGGCCGGGGCGCCTTGCGCGTCTGGGGCGATCTCCAGGATGGCGCCGGCAAGCTGACGGCCGATGTCGCCCTCGAAGCCCTGCGCGTCCGCCTCGGCCGTAAACTGCCCGAGCTCGACCTGGCCAGCATGCGCGGCCGCCTCGAAGGGCGCTACCAGCCCGATGCCTGGTCGCTTTCCGGGAGCAAGGTCGAACTGCTGACAGCGACGGGCATCCGTGTCTCGCCCACCGATTTCCAGGTGGAATGGCGCAAGGCCCCGCAAAGCGGCGAATTTACCGGTAGCGCCCGGGCCAGTTTCCTCGACCTGTCGGCGCTGGCCCAACTGGCCGCCTACGTGCCGCTCGATGCGCGCAGCCGTGAGTTGCTGCACAAGCACAGCCCGCAGGGGCGAATTTCCGAGCTGCGCGCCGGGTGGACCTTCGACGGCGAAATCTTGCGCCGCTATAGCCTGAAGGCGGCCTTCGCCGGTCTCGGGGTCGACGCCGGCGGCTATTTTCCCGGCGCCAACGGACTTTCCGGCAGCATCGACCTGACCGAAAAGGGCGGCGAGTTGCTGATCGCCTCGGCCAAGTCCGGCCTGTCGCTGCCGGCGGTCTTTCCCGAGCCGGACATCGCCTTCGATACGCTGAAAGCCCGCGTCGGCTGGAAAAACGGGCCGGAAGGCGTGGACATCGACCTGCACAAGCTGGAATTCGCCGGCCCCGATGCAGCAGGTTCGGCGCAAGGCAAGTATCGCTACACCGGCGAAGGGCCGGGCATCATCGACCTGACCGCCAGGGTGGACCGGGCCGACGGCCGGGCCGTCTGGCGCTACATGCCGCATGCCGTCAACGCCGACGCACGCAACTGGCTGCGTCGCGGCATCGTCGGCGGTCGCGGCCACGACGGGCAGCTGATTCTCAAGGGCGACCTCTGGCATTTTCCGTTCCGCGACGAGCAGCACGGCAAATTCCTGGTCACTGCCAAGGCGAGCGGCGCCAAGGTCGATTACGCGCCGGGTTGGCCGGTCATCGACGGCATCGAGGCCGACATGACGTTCGGTGTCGGCATGAAGGTGGCGGCCAGCAAGGGGCGGATACTCGGCGCCAACCTGGCCGACGTGACGGTGATCATCCCCGATTTCGAGTCGCACCAGGAAATGCTGCTGGTGCGCGGCCAGGCCCGGGGGCCAACCGGCGAGTTCCTCAGCTTCATCGAGCAAAGCCCGGTGGCCGAGAAGATCGATCGCTTCACCGACGGCATGAAGGCGAGCGGCAACGGCAGCCTCAACCTCGAACTCGACATTCCGCTGCGCCAGATCGATGCAACCAAGCTCAGGGGCGACTACCGTTTCGTCAACAACCAGTTGCAGCCGCTGGCCGGGCTGCCGCCGCTGACCCAGGTGAACGGGCGCCTGTTGCTCACCGAGAGCACGGTCGCCGCACAGGATATCGCCGGTCGTGTCTTCGGCGGCCCGCTCAAGGTCAATGTCAAGAGCCAGGGCGACCGGGTCGGTGTGCAGGCCAGCGGTACGGCCAATATCGCCGAGGTGAGCAGCCACTTCGGTTGGCCGCTGATCAACCACCTGAGCGGCAGTGCCGGGTGGAAGGCGGATATCGGCATTCGCCGGCGGACGGCCGAGGTGGTCGTCGAGTCGGACCTGGTCGGGGTCAGTTCGCCGCTGCCCGAGCCGCTCAACAAGACGGCGACCACGCCCTTGCCGCTGCGCGTCGAGCGCAGCACGCCGGACGCCCAGCGCGAACAGTACCGGATCACGCTGGGCAAGGTCGCCCAGGGCATCGTCGTCCGTCGCCAGGAGACCTGGGAGCGCGGCGTCTTCGCCGTCGGCGACGCCGAGCCGCGCCTGCCCGAGAAGGGTCTGGCGGTTCGTGTCGCCGCGCCGCGCATCGATGCCGACGCCTGGCGCCATTTCCTGCCGGAAGGCGATGGGGGCGGGAGCGCGGCCGGCGGCGGCCTGGCCCTCGCCGTCGTCACCCTGAAGACGCCGCTGCTCCACCTCTTCGACCGCGATTTCAACCAGGTCGAGACCAGCCTGCGGCCGCGCGACGGCGGCTGGCAGATCGGCCTCAATACCCGCGAGGCGGTCGGCGACATTTTCTGGAAAAGCGCCGGCGAAGGCTGGGTCGATGGCAACTTCCGACGGCTGGTCATTCGCCCGGCGGCCGAGGCCGGCGAGCGCAACGTGTCGCTGATCAACTCACTGCCCGGCATGAGCCTGGTGGTGGACGACTTCCAGCTCGGCGACAAGGCGCTCGGCAAGCTCGAACTGAAGGCGCGCAACGAGCAGGGCGCCTGGTACCTCGACAACCTGAGCCTGCAGAATCCGGATGGCGGGTTGAAGGGCAAGGGCATCTGGGCCAATGTCGGGCGCAACCAGACCCGCCTCGATTTCGAACTGACCGCCCGCGACATCGGCAAGATGCTCGACCGGCTGGGTTACGCCGACACTGTCCGCCGGGGCTCCGCCAAGCTGGCCGGCAACCTGCAGTGGAGCGGCCCGTTGACCGACATCCATTATCCGTCGCTGACCGGCCAGCTGACGGTCGACGCCGAAAAAGGCCAGTTCAACAAGCTGGAGCCCGGTGTCGGCAAACTGCTCGGGCTGATTTCGCTGCAATCGCTGCCGCGCCGCCTGACCCTCGATTTTCGCGATGTCTTCAGCGACGGGCTGGCCTTCGACAGCATCGAGGGCAAGCTGTCGGTGCGCCGGGGCATCATGCAGACCACCGAGGCGCTGCGTATCAACGGCCCGGCGGTGCAGGTCGAGATCAACGGGCAGGCCGACCTGAAGAGCGAAACCCAGGACATGCAGGTAGTGGTTCGCCCGGAACTGGGCGGGCTGGCCGCAGTCGGCACAGCGGCGCTGATCAATCCGGCGGTCGGCGCCGCGGCGCTGGTCGCCAACACCGTGCTGCAAAAGCCGCTCAACCGGCTGTTCAGCTATCGTTATCATGTCACCGGCAGCTGGGACGATCCGAAGATCGACAAGGCGGCCCAGTTGTTGCCCGACCTGCAGCGCGCAGCGCCGGCCGAGGAGGAAGCGCAGTGAGCAGGGAAAACGGCCGCATTGCAGCGGTGCAGATGATTTCGGGGCCGCGCGTCGCCGACAACCTGGCGACGGCCTGCCGGCTGGTCGCCGAGGCCGTCGCCCAAGGGGCGCAACTGGTGGCGCTGCCCGAGTACTTTCCCGTCATCGGCGCGGCCGATGCCGACCGGGTCAGGGCGCGCGAGGATTTCGGCCACGGCCCGGTGCAGGACTGGCTGGCCGACACGGCGTGCCGCCATGGCATCTGGCTGTTTGCCGGTTCCATCCCGTTGACCGCCAGCGTTCCGGACAAGATGCGCAATGCCAGCCTGGCCTACGACCCGGCCGGGCAGTGCGTGGCGCGCTACGACAAGATCCACCTGTTCGGCTTCCGCAAGGGCGACGAGCATTACGACGAGGCCAGCTTCATCGAGCCAGGCGAGACGCCGGTCGCCGTCGATACGCCGTTCGGCCGGGTGGCGCTGTCGATCTGCTACGATCTGCGTTTTCCCGAGTTGTATCGCCGGCTGGCCCCGGTGGACCTGATCCTGATGCCGGCCGCCTTCACCGATACCACCGGCCGGGCGCACTGGGAAATCCTGCTGCGCGCCCGGGCCATCGAGAACCAGTGCTATGTTCTCGCTGTCGGACAGGGCGGACGTCACGAAAACGGTCGCCTGACCCACGGCAACAGCATGATCGTCGACCCCTGGGGCGAAATCCTCGACCGCAAACTGAAGGGGCCGGGCGTCGTCATCGCCGATTTCGACCACGGGCGACTGGCTGAAGTCCGCGCCAGCCTGCCGGCCCTGGCCCATCGCCGGCTGTGATTTTTCAACCGCAGGGGAGCGGCGGCGCGGAGAACGGCAAAATCCGCGTTTTCTCTGCCAAACTCTGCGTTTCCGCCAACGGGCGGGGACAGTTTTTTTGGAGCACTCATGACCGACAACTTCCTGGCCCAGGCCGAATCCCTGTTGCTCGAACCGTTCTCGCTGAATGAAGGGGATCTGTCGCGGACTTTCGGCCAGATCCTGACCCATCAGGTCGACTACGCCGATCTCTACTTCCAGTACTCGCGCTCCGAGGCCTGGAGCCTGGACGAGGGCATCGTCAAGTCGGGCAGCTTCAACATCGACCAGGGCGTCGGCGTGCGCGCCCTGTCCGGCGAAAAGACCGCCTTCGCCTACTCCGACGACATCAGCGCCCAGGCCCTGGGCGACGCCGCCAATGCCGTGCGGGCGATTGCCGGCGCCGGGCAGAATGTCAATTTTGGCCAGTTTTTGCCGTCGACCGCCGGACGCCGGCTGTACGTGCCGCACGACCCCATCGCCTCGCTGCCGGCCGACGCCAAGGTCCGCCTGCTCGAACGCCTGGAAGGCTTCGCCCGCGCCGTCGATCCGCGGGTCGTGCAGGTCATGGCCTCGCTGGCCGGCGAGTACGAGGTGATCCTGGTCGCCGGCTCGGACGGCCGGCTGGCGGCCGACATCCGGCCCCTGGTCCGCTGCTCGATCTCGGTCATTGTCGAGGAAAACGGCAAGCGCGAGCAGGGCGCCTCGGGCGGCGGCGGCCGCTTCGACTTCGCCTATTTCGATGACGCCGTGCTCCAGCGCTACGCCGCCGAGGCGGTGCACCAGGCGGTCATCAACCTGCACGCGGCGCCGGCGCCGGCCGGCCAGATGACCGTCGTGCTCGGCTCCGGCTGGCCCGGCATCCTGCTGCACGAAGCCGTCGGCCACGGCCTGGAGGGTGATTTCAACCGCAAGGGCAGCTCGACCTTCAGCGGCCGCATCGGCCAGCGGGTGGCGGCCAAGGGCGTCACCGTGGTGGACGACGGCACCATCGTCGACCGCCGCGGCTCGCTGAACATCGACGACGAGGGCAACCCGACCCAGCGCACCGTGCTGATCGAGGACGGCATCCTTAAGGGCTACATGCAGGACAGCCTGAACGCCCGTCTGATGGGCGTCGCCCCGACCGGCAACGGGCGCCGCGAATCCTTCGCCCACCTGCCGCTGCCGCGCATGACCAACACCATGATGCTGGCCGGCGAGCACGACCCGCAGGAAATCATCAAGTCGGTCAAGAAAGGCATCTACGCTGCCAATTTCGGCGGCGGCCAGGTCGACATCACCAACGGCAAGTTCGTCTTCTCGATGAGCGAGGCCTACCTGATCGAGGACGGCAAGGTGACCCGGCCGATCAAGGGGGCGACGCTGATCGGCAACGGCCCGGAGGCGATGAACCGGGTGTCGATGATCGGCAACGACCTCAAGCTCGACCCCGGCGTCGGCACCTGCGGCAAGGATGGCCAGAGCGTGCCGGTCGGCGTCGGCCAGCCGACGGTGCGCATCGATGGACTGACGGTGGGTGGTACGGCATAATAACTACTCCTTTGGGCGTAGGGGTGGTGATGCGGGGTTTTTTGGTGGCGTTGTGGATGCTGGCGGCGACTGTGTCGGCCACGGCCCAGCCCGAACTGCAGGAACGCCTGAAGGCGACCCAGGCCGACCCGACCGCCCTCAAGGCCGCCGTCGAAGCCGGCCGCAAGGCCAGTTTCTTCTGCGCCAACTGCCATGGCGAAGCCGGCGTCAGCAAGACCGCCGATGTACCCAACCTGGCCGGGCAGAATCCGGCCTACCTGCTCGAGCAGATCCGCAAGTTCGGCAGCGGTGAACGCAAGGACGCGTTCATGCAGGGGCTGATCAAGGTTCTCAAGGACGAGGACCGACTGCACATCGCGCTCTTCTATGCTGCCTCGCCGGTCGTTCCGGCCGCTGCCGATGCCGCCCAGGCGGCGCACGGCAAGGTCCTGTACGGCAAGCTGTGCCAGCGTTGCCATGGCGACCAGGCCCGGGGCAGTGAGTTGTACCCGCGTCTGGCGGGCCAGAAGCTGCCCTACCTGCAAACGTCGATCACGCGTTACCGCGACGGCACCGGCATCCGCAACAACCAGCTGATGTCGATCGCCACCGCCACGCTGAAGAACGACGACATCACGGCGCTGGCCAATTACCTGACACAATTGCCCTGAGCGACAGGGCCCGATGTGACAACGGCGTCACATTGTTGATTCGCATCATGGCCGCCGATTTCATCGGGCGGCTATCCTGCGCCACTACCCGTTATTTTCCGAGGCCTTCGTGAAGACCATCCTCAGTATTTTGCTCGCCTTTTTTTTCACTGCCCTGGGTACTGAAGCCGTCGCCCAGATCAGCGACATCAACGTCGCCATCAACAAGGCCGGCCGCCAGCGCATGCTGTCGCAGCGCATGGCCAAGGCCTATTTCCAGGTTGGCCAGCAGGTCGACGTCGAACGCAGCAAGAAGCTGCTCGACAGCTCGGTGGCGGCCTTCGATCGCCAGCTGGTCGAACTGAAGAACTACGCGCCGACGCCGGAAATCAAGGACGTCTACCTGAAACTGGAAAAATCCTGGCTGGGCTACAAGGATCTGCTGCTCGGCAGCGCCCCTTCGCCGGAAAACGGCCGCAAGGTGCTGGCCATTTCCGAAGAGGTGCTCGCCCTCGCCCACCAGGGCACCCAGCTCTACGAGAAGAAGGCCGGCTCGGTGGCCGGCCATCTGGTCAACCTTTCCGGCCGCCAGCGCATGCTGTCGCAGCGTATGGCCAAGTTCTACCAGGCCAGCGCCTGGGGCATCGGCGATGCCGCATCGGCTGCCGGCCTCGACAAGGCCCGCCAGGAATTCGCCGAAGCCCTCAAGGAACTCGGCGCTGCCCCGGCCAACACGGCGCAGATCAAGGAGAGCCTCGAACTCGTCAAGCAGCAGTGGTTCTTCTTCGAGAACGCGCTGAGCCAGAAGAGCGGCGCCGACAAGCGGCCGCAGATCGCGGTGGCGACGACCAGCGAGCGCATCCTGCAGGAAATGGAGAGCGTCGTCGGCCTCTACGAAAGCCTGCCCAAGCAGTCGTCGTAACCGCCGAGGCAGGCCGGCCGCCCGGCCATCAGCCGGGACGGTTCCGGCCGTTCGCCGTTAAAATGGCGTTTTCCGCACTTTTCGAACGAGATTGGCCATGAAGCCTGACAACAAACCGAATACCGACGACCTGCGCATCAAGGAAATCAAGGAACTGCTGCCGCCCGAGCACGTCTTCCGCGACTACCCGGTATCGGAGCGCGCCGCCCAGACCACCTACGCCGCCCGCCAGGCCATCCACCGTGTGCTGCATGGCGCCGACGACCGCCTGCTCGTCGTCATCGGCCCCTGCTCGATCCACGACCATGACCTGGCCATCGACTACGCCACGCGCCTGGCCCGGGAAGCCGAGAAGCATGCCGCCGACCTCATCGTCGTCATGCGCGTCTACTTCGAGAAGCCGCGCACCACGGTCGGCTGGAAGGGGCTGATCAACGACCCGCGCATGGACAACACCTTCCAGATCAACGAAGGCCTGCGCCTGGCCCGGCGCATCCTGCTGGAAGTGAACGAACTCGGCCTGCCTTGCGCCACCGAATTCCTCGACACCATCACGCCGCAATACACCGCCGACCTCATCGCCTGGGGCGCCATCGGCGCCCGCACCACCGAATCGCAGGTGCACCGCGAACTGGCCTCCGGCCTTTCCTGCCCGGTCGGCTTCAAGAACGGCACCGATGGCAACATGCGCATCGCCGTCGATGCCATCCGCTCGGCCAACTCGCCGCACCACTTCCTGTCGGTCACCAAGTCCGGCCACACCGCCATCGTGTCCACCGTCGGCAACGAGGACTGCCACGTCATCCTGCGCGGCGGCAAGGAGCCGAACTACGATGCCGCCAGCGTCGACGCCGCCTGCAGCGAAATCGCCAAGGCCGGCCTCGCCGCCCGACTGATGGTCGACTTCTCGCACGGCAACAGCCGCAAGCAATTCAAGCTGCAGCTCGAAGTCAGCGACAGCATCGCCGAGCAACTGGCCGCCGGCGAAGACCGCATCGTCGGCGTCATGGTCGAATCCAACCTCGTCGAAGGTCGCCAGGACCTGTCGCCCGACAAGCCGCTGACCTACGGCCAGAGCGTCACCGACGCCTGCATCAACTGGGAAGACAGCCTGAAGGTCCTCGACCAGCTGGCCGCCGCCGTGCGCGCCCGGCGCGTCGTCGAGGCCGCCGAATAGCGGCCGCATAGCCACCGCATAGCCGCCCAATCAGCCGGCCGCTCGCCGGAGCACGGGCGGCTGGCCGGATTTGCACGCTGCCTGTCCGCCGCGGCAATGGGCTGGCCGGCGCATTGCGACTACCATGGGGTTCTCAAGCCAGCCCAAGGAAACCCCATGCCCGCCTTTCAGGACCACTACCCGGAAAACGTCGCCCACTGCTACGGCTGCGGCCGCCTCAACCCGGCCGGCCACCAGATCAAGACCGTCTGGGAGGGCGACGAATCGGTCACCCGCTTTCAGCCCAAACCCGAACACACTGCCATCCCCGGCTTCGTCTACGGCGGCCTGCTCGCCTCGCTGATCGACTGCCACAGCACCGGCACCGCGGCAGCCGCCATGTACCGCGCCGAAAACCGGGCGATGGACAGCCAGCCCCCGTTCCGCTTCGTCACCGGCTCGCTGCAGGTCAGCTACCTGAAACCCACTCCGCTCGGCCCCATCCTCGAAATCCGCGGCAAGGTGCGGGAAATCAAGGGCCGCAAGGTCATCGTCGACACCACCGTGTACGCCGACGGCGTGGCCACGGCCACCGGCGAAGTCGTCGCCCTGCAGATGCCCGACAGTTTCGGCGGGTGAATGGTCGGCCGCGATTCCGCCGCGGAGCCTCCTGTTGGCCAAAATTGCATTGTTGTACAATGCAGTTTTGTCTTTCGCCCAACGGGAGTTTTCCATGAACCCAACGAAAAAATCCGGCCGCCTTGCTGTCGGCCTGCTGCTTGGCCTGCTGGCCATCGAAGCCAACGCCCACGGCGACGTCACGCCGCACCCGGTCGATACCTCAAGTCTCAAGCCGGTCGGCAAGGAATGGGTCTTCCCCAATCCCTATCGCGGTAACGAAAAGGCCGCCGCCGTTGGCGCCACCGGCTATCTGCACAACTGTGCCGGCTGCCACGGGCTCAACGCCATCACCGGCGGCGTCGCCCCCGACCTGCTGAAAATGAACCAGGAATGCCTGGGCATGGCCGCCAAGGAACAACAGGCATCCTGCCTGAAGGACGGCGACGAGTATTTCAAGGACATCACCCTGCATGGCAAAAAGACTGCCGACGGCCGCTACACGATGCCGGCCTACGACGAGGTGTTCACCCAGGAGGCGGTCTGGGCCATCCGGGCCTACATCGACGCCCGTTCCATGGAGGAAATGAAAAAATGATTTGTCGGCAAAGATTGTATTGGCCGGGTTGATGGCGGCTTTTCAGTCGGCGAAAACTGGCGGGCGTCCGGCTTGCCGGGCGGCCAGGGTTTCCTTGAGGTCGGCGGAGAGGAGCTGGGCGGCGTTCCAGGCGGCGACTTGCCGCAGCCCGTCGGCGACCGGGCGGTCGCGGCTGTAGTTGAGGGCTTCCTTGATGCCGCGGATGGCCAGCGGCGATTTGCCGGCGATGGTCTGGGCGATCTGGCGGACCGCTGCGGTCAACGCCGAAAAATCGTCGAAAACGCAATTGGCCAGGCCGAGCCGGACGGCTTCTTCGGCCCCGACCCGGCGCCCGGTGTAGGCCAGTTCGCGCAACATGCCCTGGCTGAGCAGATGGGGCAGGCGTTGCAGGCTGCCGACGTCGGCGACCATGGCGAGGTCGATTTCCCTGATCGAGAAAAAGGCGTCGGCGGCGACGTAGCGCATGTCGCAGCAGGCGGCGAGGTCGAGTCCGCCGCCAACGCAGGCGCCGTGGATGGCGGCGAGCACCGGTTTGCGGCAGCGTTCGATGCTGCTCAGGCAGTCCTGCAGGTCGCCGATCAGGCGGTGCAGGTTTTCCCGGCGGCGGGCTTCGTCGGCATCGGCGATCCGCTGTTCGAGGCCGGCCAGCATGGCCAAGTCGATGCCGGCGCAGAAGTGGGCGCCGGCCCCGGAGAGGATGGCGACGCGGGCCTGCGGCGTGGCGTCGATCCAGGCGAAGGCCTGGCGGATTTCCTGCCACATCGCGGCGTTGATGGCGTTGGCCTGTTCCGGCCGGGCGAGGCGGACCTCGGCGATCGGGCCGTCGAGGCTGACGGCGAGGGTGGTGAAGGCGGGGGCGGGCATCGGCGTCTCCTCGTTGTTGACGCCGATCTTACGCCCGGCCCGCCGGCTCAGGCCATGCCGGCGAGGGCGGCGGCGAGGTCGCTGTTGTCGCTTTCGATGCGCCCGTGCTGGCTTTCGATTTCGACGCGGTAGCCGGCGTTGCCGAGCAGTTCGGCCCACAGTTCGGCATCGCGGCGGCTCGGGTGCCAGGGGCCGTGCTCGACGATGGGGCGGGTCGAGCCGCGGTTGCGGTAGGTGGTGACGACGCGGAACATGATTCGAAAACTGGTGCGCTGGTGGTGCCGGCCGGGCTGCCTCAGGCGGCGTTCTTGCCCTTCTGCCACAGGACATCGCCGCGCCCGCCGGCCCGGTTGAGCAGGCGGCCGAGGATGAAGAGCAGGTCGGACAGGCGGTTGACGTAGCGGCGGGCGGCGTCGGACAGCGGCTCGGCGTGGTGCAGGCGGACCACGGAGCGTTCGGCGCGGCGGCAGACGGTGCGGCACAGGTGGGCGAGGGCGGCCGGGCGGGTGCCGCCGGGCAGGATGAATTCCTTGAGCATCGGCAGGTCGGCGTTGAAGGCCTCGGTCTGCGCTTCGAGGCGGGCGACCTGGGCGTCCTTGATGACGGCCATGCCGGGCAGGCAGAGTTCGCCGCCGAGGTCGAAGAGGTCGTTCTGGACGTCGAGCAGGGCATCGCGCACGGCGTCCGGCAGGTCCTCGCAGAGCAGCACGCCGAGGCTGGAGTTGAGCTCGTCGACTTCGCCGATGGCATCGATGCGCAGGCTGTCCTTGGTCGTCCGGCTGCCGTCGCCGAGGCCGGTGGTGCCGGCGTCGCCGGTCCGGGTGACGATCTTCGACAGGCGGTTGCCCTTGCGTTCGGTTTGGCTGGTGGTCACGTTGTCTCTCCTGGTATCGACCGGATTATACTGGCCGCCCCGGAACACAGACTGTCATCGCCATGCCAAAGTTTGCTGCCAACCTGAGTTTCCTGTTCACCGATGGCGCTTTTCGCCAGCGCTTCGAGCGGGCGGCGGCGGCCGGGTTTGGCGGCGTCGAGTATCTGTTTCCCTACGACTGGCCGGCCCACGATATCGCCGAATGGCTGCAGGCGGCGGGCGTCGAGCAGGTGCTGTTCAACCTGCCGCCGGGCGACTGGGCGGCCGGCGAGCGCGGCCTGGCCTGCCTGCCGCACCGCCAGGGCGAGTTCGCCGAAGGCGTCGAGCAGGCCGTCGATTACGCCATGGTCCTCGATTGCCGGCGCGTCCATTGCATGGCCGGCATCCGGCCGCCCGGGGTGGCCGCCGCCGAACTGGAGGCGACCTATGTCGCCAACCTGCGCCACGCCGCCGACCGCCTGGCCACGGTGGGGGCGACGGTGATGGTCGAGCCGATCAACAGCCGCATCGACATGCCCGGCTACTGGCTGGACAGCATCGACCAGGCGCTGCGCCTGATCGAGACCATAGACCGCGACAACGTCAAACTGCAGCTCGATCTCTACCACGCCCAGATCATCCAGGGCGACCTGGCGCGCACCATCTCCGACAACTTCGACCGCATCGGCCACGTCCAGATCGCCGACAACCCCGGCCGTCACGAGCCGGGCACCGGCGAGATCAACTACCCTTTTCTCTTCGGTCTGCTCGACCGGCTCGGCTACGCCGGGTGGGTGGGCTGCGAATACCAGCCGCTGACCACAACGGAAGCCGGCCTCGGTTGGCTGAGCCGATGAAGCGGCGGGCGCACGTCAAGCGCAGCGGGGGGGAGGCGCCGAGAACGGCCAGCCCGAAGTCCTTGGCTGGTTGTGCTGCCGCCCACCAGGGCCGGGGGCTGGCTGATGGAGCCTAAAGCCATCCTGCGCCGGCTGTTCGATGCCGCCATCGCCGCCGCCGACCCGGCGATTTGTGTGCCGCCGCAGCTGCCGCCGGACGACGGCGGGCGGCTGATCGTGGTCGGCGCCGGCAAGGCCTCGGCGGCCATGGCCCAGGCCGTCGAGCAGAACTGGTCCGGCCGGCTCGACGGGCTGGTCGTCACCCGCTACGGCCACGGCGCGCCGTGTGAGCGGATCAGCATCGTCGAGGCGGCGCACCCGGTGCCCGATGCGGCGGGCGAGGCGGCGGCCCTTTCCATTTTTGGGCGAATTTCCGGGTTGACCGCAGCAGACCGCGTGCTCGCCCTGATTTCCGGCGGCGGCTCGGCCCTGCTGGCGGCGCCGGCGGCCGGCCTGAGGCTGGCCGACAAGCGGGCGATCACCGCCGCCCTGCTCAAGTCGGGGGCGGCCATCGGCGACATCAATTGCGTCCGCAAGCACCTGTCGGCGATCAAGGGCGGCCGGCTGGCCGCCGCCGCCTGGCCGGCCAGTGTGCTGACCCTGGCCATTTCCGACGTACCGGGCGACGACCCGGCGGTGATCGCCTCCGGCCCGACGGTGGCCGACCCGACGACGGCGGCCGAGGCGCTGGCCATCCTCGACTTTTACGCCGTGGCCATCCCGCCCGAATTGCGCCGGCGCCTGCAGTCCGGCGAACTGGAAACGCCCAAGCCGGGCGATCCGCGCCTGGCCCGGGCCGACTACCGGCTGATCGCCAGCCCGCGCCAGATGCTCGCCGCGGCCGCCGCCGAAGCCGGGCGCCTGGGCGTCACGCCGCTCATCCTCGGCGACGCCATCGAGGGCGAGGCGCGGGAAGTCGGCAAGGCGCTGGCCGGCATCGCGCTGTCCTGCGCCCGCCACGGCTGGCCGGCCAGGGGGCCGGTGGTGCTCCTCTCCGGCGGCGAGACGACGGTCACCGTCCGCGGTGACGGGCGCGGCGGACGCAACAGCGAGTTTCTGCTCGGCCTCGCCCTGGCCCTCGGCGGGGCGCCCGGCATCCATGCCCTGGCCGCCGACACCGACGGCATCGACGGCAGCGAGGACAATGCCGGCGCCTTCGTCGCCCCCGACACGCTGGCCCGGGCGCGGGCGGCCGGCCTCGACGCCCGCGCCCGGCTGGCCGCCAACGACGCCTGGGGCTTCTTCGCCGGGCTGGACGACCTGCTGGTCAGCGGCCCGACCCGCACCAACGTCAACGACTTTCGCGCCATCCTCGTAGAATGAAGCCATGAGTTCATCCGACACCGCACCCGAACCCGCCTTCGACACCGACCGCCCGACCCTGGTCCGCCGCCTGCAAGCCATCCTGCCGGCCCACTGCCTGCTGGTCGACGACGAGGATCTGCGCCCCTACGAATGCGACGGCCTGACCGCCTTCCGCCAGTTGCCGCTGGCCGTCTGCCTGCCGGAAAACGAGGATCAGGTCATCGACGTGCTGCGTACCTGCCACCAGCTCGCCGTCCCGGTCGTCGCCCGCGGCGCCGGCACCGGCCTGTCGGGCGGGGCGATGCCGCACGCCGAGGGCGTCGTGCTGTCGCTGGCCCGCTTCAACCGCATCCTGCGCGTCGACCGCGAGGCCCGCCTGGCCGTCGTCCAGCCCGGCGTGCGCAACCTCGCCGTGTCCGAGGCGGCGGCGCCCTTCGGCCTCTATTACGCGCCCGACCCCTCGTCGCAGATCGCCTGCACGCTGGGCGGCAACGTCGCCGAAAACTCCGGTGGCGTGCATTGCCTGAAATACGGGCTGACCGTGCATAACGTGCTGCGCATCCGCGTCGTCAGCATCGAGGGCGAGGTCTTCGAGATCGGCTCCGAGGCGCCCGATGCGCCGGGCTACGACCTGCTGGCGCTGATGATCGGCTCCGAGGGCATGCTCGGCGTGGTCACCGAGGTGACAGTGAAACTGGTGCCCAAGCCGGAGCTGGCCCAGGTCGTCATGGCCTCCTTCGCCGACGTCGCCCGGGCCGGCGACGCGGTGGCGGCGATCATCGCCGCCGGCATCATCCCGGCCGGGCTGGAGATGATGGACAAGGCGGCGACCGCCGCCGTCGAACCCTTCGTCAAGGCCGGCTACGATCTGAATGCCGAGGCCATCCTGCTCTGCGAGTCGGACGGCACGCCGGAGGAGGTGGCGGCCGAAATCGCCCGCGTCACCGAGGTGCTCACGGCGGCCGGGGCCAGCGACATCCGTGTCTCGCAGAACGAGGCCGAGCGCCTCAAGTTCTGGGCCGGGCGCAAGGCCGCCTTCCCGGCGGTCGGCCGCATCACGCCTGATTATTACTGCATGGACGGCACCATTCCCCGCCGGCGGCTGGCCGAAATGCTGTCGGCCATCGCCGCCATGGAGAAGAAATACGGCCTGCGTTGCGCCAACGTCTT
Organism: Dechloromonas sp. Dech2017; assembly: GCA_009469585.1. Classification (GTDB taxonomy): domain Bacteria; phylum Pseudomonadota; class Gammaproteobacteria; order Burkholderiales; family Rhodocyclaceae; genus Azonexus. The sequence goes on along the minus strand of SSXW01000011.1, from coordinate 75,973 downwards.
CCACGCCGGCGACGGCAACCTGCACCCGCTGATCATGTACGACACCGCCCAGCCAGGCGAGTGGGCAAGGGCCGAGGCCTTCGGCGCCGAGATCCTCGAATTGTCGGTGGCGCTCGGCGGTTCGATCACCGGCGAGCACGGGGTCGGCGTCGAGAAGATCAACCAGATGTGCGTGCAGTACGCGACGCCGGAGCTGGAAGCCTTCCACCGCGTCAAGGCGGCCTTCGACGAGACGGGCCTGCTCAACCCCGGCAAGGCCGTGCCCAGCCTGCACCGCTGCGCCGAATACGGGCGCATGCACGTGCATCATGGCGACGTGAAATTCCCGGAACTGGAGCGCTTCTGATGACCCTCGACACCATCGTTGAAGCGATCAGGGCGGCCCACGGCGGCCACACGCCGCTGCGCATCCGCGGCGCCGGCAGCAAGGATTTCTACGGCGCCATGCTGTCCGGCGAGGTGCTCGATGTTTCCGGCCATCGCGGCATCGTCGCCTATGAGCCGAGCGAGCTGTACATCACCGCCCGCTGCGGCACGCCGCTCGCCGAGATCGAGGCGGCGCTGGCCGAAAAGGGCCAGATGCTGGCCTGCGAGCCGCCGCGTTTCGCCAGTGCCGAGGGCGCCGGGGCGACGGTCGGCGGCTGCGTCGCCGCCGGCCTCTCCGGGCCGCGCCGCCAGCAGGCCGGGGCGGTGCGCGATTTTGTGCTCGGCGTGCAGCTGGTCGACGGCACCGGCCAGGTGCTGAATTTCGGCGGCCAGGTCATGAAGAACGTCGCCGGCTACGACGTCTCCCGGCTGGTCGCCGGCAGCCTCGGCACCCTGGGCGTCATCGCCGAGGTGACGCTGAAGGTGCTGCCCCGGCCCTTCGCCGAACGGACGCTGGCCTTGGCGATGAGCGCCGACGAGGCGCTGGTCCGGCTCAACCAGTGGGGCGGCCAGCCGCTGCCGATTTCCGCTTCGTTCTGGCACGACGGCCAGCTGTTGCTGCGCCTGTCGGGGGCGCCGGCCGCGGTCGAGGCGGCGGCGAAAAAACTCGGCGGGATGGCCGCGGCGCAGCCGATTCCGGCGGTCGACGCGAAAAAAGTCTGGAATTCGATACGCGAACAGACGCATCCAGCCTTCGCCGGCGACGAACTGTGGCGGCTGGCGCTGCCGACGACGGCCCCGTTGGCCGGGCTGGACGGCCTGCGCGCCATCGAATGGGGGGGAGGCCTGCGCTGGTACGGCGGCGAAAGCGGAGCGATCCGCGACGCCGTGCGCGGCGTCGCGGCCGGGCTGGGCGGCCACGCCACGCTGTACCGGGCGCCCGAGTCGGTGCGCTGCCTGGAGGGAGCGTTCACCGACCTGTCGCCGGCGCTGCTCGCCCTGCATCGCCGCCTGAAAAAATCCTTCGATCCCCGGGGCATCCTCAACCCCGGCCGCCTTTACGGGGAGCTGTGATGGACGCCCGGCTGACTGACGAACTGCGCGCCACCCATGCCGGCCAGGTGGCCGAAGAAATTCTCCGCAAGTGCGTGCACTGCGGCTTCTGCACGGCGACCTGCCCGACCTACCAGCTGCTCGGCGACGAGCTGGACGGCCCGCGCGGCCGCATCTACCTGATCAAGCAGGTGCTCGAGGGCCAGCCGGTCAGCGAGAAGACCCGCCTCCACCTCGACCGCTGCCTGACCTGCCGGGCCTGCGAGACGACCTGCCCGTCGGGCGTCAAGTACAGCCACCTGCTCGATGTCGGGCGCCAGGTCGTCGAGGAGAAATTGCCGCGCCGGCTGAGCGATGCCCTGCCGCGCACCCTGCTCAAGGAAGTCCTGCCCCGGCCGGCGCTGTTCGGTGCGGCCGTCGCCGTCGGCCGGGCGGTGCGCCCGCTGCTCCCGACGGCACTCGCCGACAAGCTGCCGCCGGCCCCCGCCCCCGGGCGGCCGTGGCCGGCCCCGGCCAGCCACCCGCGGCGCATGCTGGCCCTGGCCGGCTGCGTGCAGCCGACCCTGGCGCCCAACATCAACGCCGCCACGGCCCGCGTCCTCGACCGCCTGGGCATCGCCCTGTTCGAGTCGGACAAGGCCGGCTGCTGCGGCGCCGTGCGCTTTCACCTGAACGACCAGGCAGGGGCCAAGAACGATATGCGGCGCAACATCGACGCCTGGTGGCCGCGCGTCGAAGCCGGCGTCGAGGCCATCGTCGTCACCGCCTCCGGCTGCGGCGTGCAGGTCCGCGACTATGGCCACATCCTGGCCGATGACGCGGTCTACGCCGAAAAAGCGGCAAAAATCAGTGCCCTGTGCCGCGATCCCTCGGAGGTGCTGGCGGCCGAGGAGTCCGCCGTACTCGCCTTGCTGGCATCGGCGCCGGCCGGGCGCGGCAAGCTGGCCTTCCATTCGCCGTGCACCCTGCAGCACGGCCTGCAACTGCGCGGCAGCATCGAAAAGCTGCTGCAGGCGGCCGGCTACGCCTTGACGCCGGTCGCCGACAGCCATCTGTGCTGCGGCTCGGCCGGCACCTACTCGGTGTTGCAGCCGACCCTGTCCGGCCGCTTGCGCGCCAACAAGCTGGCCGCCCTGCACGCCGGCGGGCCGGCCCTGGTCGCCACCGCCAACATCGGCTGCCTGAGCCACTTGCAGGCCGGTAGCACGCTGCCGGTGCGCCACTGGATCGAGCTGATCGACGAGGCGATCGGCTAAGGCGAGGGGTGCTGAGGTGACAGTGTTAAAAAGTTCTATGACTTCCGTGCTAATCTTCAGCCCCGAAAAGGGGGAAGGATGGCAATAGGAATCGACGCCTGCGCCGCGCAGCATCAGGGAGATCGCAAGGAACAGCAGGACCGGGTGGCCATCCTGCCGCATCCGCGCAAGCGGGGCATCGTGCTCGCCGTCGTCGCCGACGGTATGGGCGGCCACACCGGTGGGGCGCTGGCCGCCGAGCAGGTGCTGCACACCGCCAAGAACAATCTCGACCAGTACGCCATCGCCGACGACGGCCCGCACCACATGCTGGAGCACAGCATGCGCGAGGCCCACACCATGATCAAGGCGTCGCGCTTCATGAACGAAATGGACCCGCACAGCACCGCCGTCATGCTGCTCATGCAGCCGGGCCAGGTGACCTGGGGCCATTGCGGCGACAGCCGGCTTTACCATTTCCGCGGCGACAAGCTGCTCGGCCGGACGGTCGACCATTCCTACGTCGAGCATCTGCTGGCCAGCGGCAAGATTACCGCCGAGCAGGCGCTCTGCCATCCCAATCGCAACGTGCTGCTGGCTTCGCTGGGCGGCCAGGACGAACCGAAAATCACCCTCGACCAAACCACCGAACTGCTCGCCGGCGATGCCTTCGTGCTCTGCTCGGACGGCCTCTGGGGCTATTTCAGCGATGCCGAACTGGGTTCGCTGGTCGCCGGCCATTCGGCCCGCCAGGCTTGCGAAACGCTGATCGACATGGCGCGCAAGCGGGCCAAGGGCGGCGGCGACAATGTGTCGCTGGCCATCATCAAGCTGGTCGAGGTCGAGGTCAAGAAACCGGCGCCACCGACCGGCTTCGTGCCGCGGCCGCGCCAGTAATCCGGACCGGCAAACGACAACGGCGCCCGCGGGCGCCGTTGTCGTTTGCCGCGTGGCTGCGACCTACTGCGGCTTGCGGCCGAGGCCGCCGAGCAGGGCGGCGACCACCCGGCGCGGCTTGTGCGGATCTTGCCGGGCCGGGGCTGGCGCGGCATCCTTGTGCGGAACGGCGGCTTCGTAGGGCTTGCTGAAGTCGAAGCCGTCGGCGGCGATCATCGGGTTGCGGCGCGGCCGGCGTTCGCTGCGCTCCGGGCGCTCGCCGCGCTCCGGGCGGGCGCCCCTTTCCGGACGCTGGGCGAGCGGTGCCTTGACCGGCGGCGCCGAGCGCTTGCGCTTGTTGCCCGGCGGGTATTCGTATTCCGGCTCGGGTTCGAAGCCGGCCACTTCGACCTGCTCGATCGGCCGCTTGATCAGCTTCTCGATGTCGACCAGATAGCCGACCTCGTGGGCGCTGACCAGCGAGATGGCGTTGCCCATCTTGCCAGCGCGGCCGGTGCGGCCGATGCGGTGCACGTAGTCTTCCGGCGTGTGCGGCAGCTCGTAGTTGATCACGTAGGGCAGGTCGTCGACGTCGAGGCCGCGGGCGGCGACGTCGGTGGCGATCAGGGCGTGCGTTTCACCGCCCTTGAAGGCGTCGAGCGCCTTGATGCGGTCGAGCTGGCTCTTGTCGCCGTGGATGGCGTCGGCCTTGATGCCGGCCCGTTGCAGTTCGCGGGTCAGGCGCGAGCAGCCCTGCTTGGTGCGCATGAAGACGATGCACTGGCGGATTTCGCCGGATTTCAGCAGCTTGGTCAGCAGGCCGCGCTTGCCGTATTCGGAAACCGGGTGTACGCGGTGGGTGATGGTTTCGGAAACCTGGTTGCGACGGGCGACTTCGACCAACACCGGCGACTGCAGCATGGAGTCGGCCAGCTTCTTGATTTCTTCGGAGAAGGTGGCCGAAAAAAGCAGGCTTTGCCGATGCGCCGGCAGCATGTTGAGGATGCGGGTGACGTCGGGGATGAAGCCCATGTCGAGCATGCGGTCGGCTTCGTCGAGGACCAGGGCCTGCACCGAGTTGAAGCTGACGCTCTTCGATTCGACGTGGTCGAGCAGGCGGCCGGGGGTGGCGACGAGGATCTCGACGCCTTTCTTCAGCTCGGCGATCTGCGGCTTGATGTCCACGCCGCCGAAGGCGCACATGGCGCGGATCGGCGTGTGCTTGCTGTAGGACTTGACCGATTCGTAGACCTGCAGCGCCAGTTCGCGGGTCGGGGCGAGGATCAGGGCGCGCACCGGGTGCTTGGCCGGCGACGGGCTGCTCGAAGCGAAGGGCAGGATGCGCTGCAGGATGGGCAGCGTGAAGGCGGCCGTCTTGCCGGTGCCGGTCTGGGCGCCGCCCATGATGTCCTTGCCGCTGATGACGAGCGGGATGGCCTGGGCCTGGATCGGCGTCGGCTTGGTGTAGCCCTCGTCGGTCACGGCGCGCAGCAACTCGGGCGCCAGGCCGAGATCGGCGAAGGTGATTTCGGGGGCTGCCTCGGCAGCTGGCGGGGCGGCGGTGTCGCCGGCTAAACTGTTGATTTCAGACATGGGGCCGCATTATACGCCTGCCGGCGGCGGAGTATCGGGATATGTCCGGCCCGGCGGCACTACTTTTCGATTTTGGTCGTTTTTTCCGGTCGACCACGGGATTTGGCTCCGCCGCTAGCCGAGGTGGGTGATCAGTTCTTCGATGCGCTGGCGGCTGATCGGCTTGATCAGGGTGTCGTCGAAGCCGTTGGCCAGCAGGCGTTCGCGGTCTTCGGGAAAGGCGTGGGCAGTGTAGGCGACGATGTGCATGGCCGCACCCTGCGGGGTGGCGCGCAGCCGGGCGCAGGTTTCCTCGCCGGACAGGCCGGGCATGCTGATGTCGAGCAGGACCAGCCGGAAGGGCTGGCTGGCGGCCAGGGCCAGCGCCGCTTCGCCGCTTTCGGCCTCGGTCGCCTGCCAGCCCACCGAGCGGAGCAGGGCGCTGGCGATGAGGCGGTTGGTCGGGTGGTCGTCGACGACCAGGGCGGTGGCGCGGTCAGGCATGTTCCGTTTGCTCCGGCAAGTAAACGGTGAAGTTCGAGCCGCGGCCGATTTCGGTTTCCAGCGTCACCCGGCCGCCCATGTGCTCGGTCAGCTGCTTGACCAGGGCCAGGCCGAGGCCGGTGCCGCCGTGCTCGCGGGTCAGGAAGTTTTCGAGTTGCTTGAATTTCTCGAAAACGACTTCGCGGTATTCCTCGGCGATGCCCGGGCCGGTGTCGCGCACGGCCAGCCGGATGCCCCGGCCGGAGCGTTCGGCGCTGAGGGTGACGCTGCCCTCGGGGGTGAATTTGACGGCGTTGCTCAGCAGGTTGTTGACGATCTGGCGCAGGCGGGTCGGGTCGATGACGAAGCTGGCCGGCAGGTCGTCGGCCAGTTCGACGGTGAAGTGCAGGCCCTTGGCATCGGCGACGGCGCGATGGCCGGCGGCGCACTCGGCGAGGAGCGCCGCCGGCTGTACCCGGCTGTGGCGGAAGATCATCTCGCCGGCCTCGATCTTGGCCAGGTCGAGGATCTCGTTGACCAGGTTGAGCAGGTGCTCGCCGCTCTGGTGGATGATCTGGGCGTATTCGCGGTGGGCCGGCTCGTCGATCTCGTGGCGAATCAGCTCGGAAAAGCCGAGGATGCCGTTGAGCGGCGTGCGCAGTTCGTGCGACATGGTGGCCAGGAAGGCCGATTTCTGCCGGCTGGCTTCCTCCGCCTTGTCCTTGGCTTCCTCCAGGCGGCGGAAGGACTCGGCGACCGAATCGGCCATGCCGTTGAAGGAGGTCGCCAGTTCGCCCATTTCGTCCTGCGAGCCGGCGTCCAGCCGGCGCTCGCGGTCGCCCTGCTGGAAGGCGCGGATGCCGGAGATCATGGCGGTGATCCGGCCGGTCAGCAGGTCGGCCATCCAGATGGCGATGGCGATGACGACGACGATCATCAGCAGCGTCGATCCCCACAGGCCCCAGCTGGTCGTCGCCAGGCTCTGGCCGATCTGTTCGAGAAGATCGCTGCGCTGGGCCTTGAAACTGGCGTCCTTTTCGTCGAGCAGGGCGTTGATGCGGACGGCGGTATCGGTGGCCGCCTTGTGGAAGTCCTCGACATTGGCGCCGATGGTGACGAAACCGAAGCCCTGCGGCGATTGGCCGTATTGGCCGGTGTAGTAGGGAATGGCGGCGGCCGTGGTCAGCTTCCACAGGCCGGAGAAGAAGATCACGAAGGAGCCCGAGCCGCCGTGTTCAGTCAGGGCGTTCCAGCCGTCGCACTGGGGCGAGAAATTGAGGTAGCGGCAATCGAGCCCGACCTGGCCGGCCTTGGCTTGGGCGGCAGCCGGCTTGCGTTGGAGGCTCTGAGCGCGAAAGGCCGGCACGCCGGCCAGGAACTGGTGCGAAGGCAGTCCGCTGGCCTGCCATTCGGCATAAAGCGCTTCGTCCATCCACGGCGTGCTGGGTTGGCCGGTCTGCGGGTCGTAGCCGACGATGAAGTAGTCGCGCGGGTGGGATATCGAGCGGCTCCTGTGGTCCCACAGAAAGGCGTAGTTGCCCTTGATGGCGTCGGCGATCGGCGTGTAGCGCTCGCCGGTCGGCATCAGGCGGTCGGAAAACTGGCGGATGTGGTCGTGGTCGAGGGCCAGCGTGACGTAGCCGGCGATCCGGCCGTGCTCGACGACCGGCATGGCCCAGCGCACGATGCCGCGAAAGCGCCGGCCGAGCGGGTTCTCGGTGCCGGCGTAGGCCGAGGTTTGCGGCTGGAAGGGCTTGCCGGCCTTGTCCAGGGCGGCCGGCAGGTAGGGGCCGATGACATCGGTCGGCACGTAGGCGCCGATCACCTCCGACACGTAGATGTCGCCCGACCTGAGCTTCTTCAGTTCGGCGAAGTAGGTCTCGGCGCCGACGAAGGTATTGCTGCGGTCGACGACATTTTTGGTCGATTTTGCCGTCAGGTCGCCGGTCGTTACCTTGATCTTCTCGTTGCCGTCGAGGTCGATGTAGGTCATTTCGACGAACAGCGGGCGCGCTTCCGCCTCGCCGAGATATTCCGGCGGCCGGACGTGGAAGTCGCGGGCGTTGTCGGGCAGCACCGGGCGCGTCACCCGGGCTTCGCGCTGGATCGGATTTTCCGGCTCCCACGAACGTCCGTCCTCGGCCAGCTTCCAGGCCCCGTGCCGGTAGAGCGTCCGGTGGCGCGCCTCGATGAAGCGCCGATAGGCGGCCGCCGAGGGCTCGAGGGCGGCGGCCTGGCGGATGTCGGCGTCGCGGTCGTAGAGAAAGGCGGCGATCTGCCGGGCGGTGTCGGTGGTCAGCGTCTCGATCGCCTCGCGCGAGCGCAGGTCGAGGGCGCGGATCGAGTCCTCGGTGACCGTCTTGCCGACCGACTGGATGGTGGACAGCATGCCGTCGGCCATCCGCCCGGCGCTCGACGAGACGTCCTCGCCCAGCCGGGAAGTGGCGTGCCAGGCGAAACCGGCCAGCAAAACGAGCGGCACCACCTTGATCAGCACGAAAATGCCGATCAGCTTGCCGCGCATACCCTGCAGGAAGGTCGGGAGATTCATGTCGAACGGCGCCCTGTCGGTCTGCCAGGCTCAGGCAGGCATGTCAGTGCTTGCCTGCCTTCTCGGTTGCTTCCGGCTTGGCTTCGCCTTTTTCCTCGCCAGCCGGTTCGGCAGGCGCCTCGCTGTCGACGGCTTTGGCCGGCGCCGCCTTCTTCTTCGATTTCTTGGCGCCCGGCGGTTCCGGCGGCGGCAATTGCGGTTCTATGGTCTCCAGCTTGTTTTCCCGCATGTACTCGTCCATCTCGCGCCAGCCGGCGTAGATGCCGGCCTTGGGCAGCCAGGAGTAGATGGCATAGCAATCCTCGATGGCCCGTCCGGATTGCCGGCAGGCGCTGCCCACCGCCTTCGCTTCCGGCTCCATGCGAGCCTCTTTCTTGGCCGGATCTTCCAGCCCGAGCTTTTGCTCTATCTGGTCGCAGGCACCCAGGCCGAGCGCCGCGAGGAGGAGGAATAGTCGCGTATTCATGCCGCCGATTTTCGCATATATGTGAAAAAGGTGGGGGATATCGCTAGGCTGGCGTATAATCGTGGACTCTCTAACGGATAAATCTGGAGTATTTATGTCGTATTCCATTCGTCCTGTGGTGGGTGCCGTTGCGCTGGCGCTGGCCTGTTCAGGCGCGCTGGCTGGTCCGGCAAAGAAGGTGGCGGCCAAGCCGGCCGAGTCGACCGCCACGCCGGTCAAGTTCGAACTTGCCCACACGCTCGATGCTGCCAACGAGAGCCGCCTCCAGGGCATCGTCGATCGCTTCAACAAGGAATCCGGCAACAACCTGACGCTGGTTCGCCAGGAAAAGGGCGCCAAGCCGGCCGAGCTCAATTTCCTGCTGCGCGACGACAAGACCGACCTGCTCGGGCATTCCGGCGACTACGCGGCGCTCTACGCGGTGATGGCCAAGGCCGGCGAGACGAAGCAGTTGCGCGATCTGTCGGGTGACCTCAAATCCGGCGTGGTCGATGGCAAGGGCCGCCTGGTCGCCCTGCCGGTGCTTTACTCGACGCCGGTGCTGTTCTACAACAAGAATGCCTTCCGCAAGGCCGGCCTCAATCCCGATCAACCGCCCGGCACCTGGCTGGAAATGCAGGCCATGCTCGACAAGCTGCAGGATGCCGGCTACGCCTGCCCGTACACCTCGTCGTGGCCGGTCTGGGTGCACGTCGACAACGTCAGCGCCCTGTCCGGCGTGCCGGCGGCGACCGACAAGGGCCAGCTGACCTTCAACGGCCTGCCCCAGGTCAAGCACATTGCCATGATGGCGACGTGGACCAAGGCCAACTACTTCAAGCTGTTCGGCCGCCGCAACGAGGCCAGCCAGCAGTTCCACGAAGGCCAGTGCGCGATGATCACCACCGATTCGCGCGAATACGTCGATTTCCAGGACGCCAAGGGCGTCGAGCTGGGCGTCGCCGCGCTGCCCTATCACGACGACGTCTATGGTGGCCGCCAGTCCACGCTGGCCGACGGCGCCTCGCTGTGGATCGGCGCCGGGCGCACGACGGCGCAATACAAGCAGATCGCCCGCTTCGTTTCCTTCGTGCTGTCGCCGGAAATCCAGGTCGAGCTGACCCGCATCTACGGCGGCCTGCCGCTCACCGAGGCGGCCCGCGTCGCAGCCCAGAGCAAGCTGATGCGCGACGGTGAAAAGACCCTCGAAGTGGCTTTCGCCTCGCTCAAGGGCAACGGTAGCAAGTCGGCCGTGCGCGTCGCCAACATCGACCCGGTCAGCGTTGTCACCAACGAGGAACTGGAAGCGGTGTGGGCCGACAAGAAGCCGGCCAAGGCCGCCCTCGATACCTCGGTCAATCGCGGCAACGGCCTGCTCGTTGCCCAGCCGACGCTGAAGAAGACCCAGCCGTTCTGACATGAACCCCTGGCCGCCGCGCTGGTTTGCCCATCGCGGTGGCGGTACGCTGGCTCCCGAAAACACGCTGGCCGGCATCCGGCTGGCCGCCCGCCTCGGCTACCGGGCCGTCGAATTCGACGTCATGCTGTCGGGCGACGGCACGCCGGTGCTGATCCACGACGAAACCCTGGAGCGCACGACCAACGGCACCGGCCGCGTCTGCGACACCGCCGACGAACAGCTTTTCGCGCTCGATGCCGGGCAGGGCGAGGCCGTCCCGCGCTTTGGCGAGGCGGCGGCGCTGTGCCGCCAACTGGGCTTGCTGGCCAATGTCGAGATCAAGCCGGCGGCTGGCTACGAGCGGCAGACGGCAGAAACGGTGGCCCGCCTGACCAGCCAACTGTGGGCCGGGGCGGCCGTTCAGCCGCTAATCTCGTCCTTTTCGCCGGAGGCCCTCGAAATCGCCCGCGACCTCGCCCCGGAAATCCGTCGTGGCCTGCTTTACGAGCGAGTGCCGGCCGACTGGCGGCAGGCGATGCAGCGCTTGCAGGGGGCTTCACTGCACTGTTCGGCGCTCGGCCTCGATGATGCGGTGCTGGCCGAGGCGCGGGGCCCCGGCATCCCCGTGCTGTGCTACACGGTGAACCGGCCGGACCAGGCGACGGCGCTGTTCGCCCGCGGCGTTTCGGCCATCTTCACCGACCGCCTCGACCTCTTTTCGCCGGAAACAAGTGCTTACAATGGCTTGCATTTGCCCGGCTGATTTTTACCGCGATTTACCTTCTAATGGCGCTCAGGGAGTCAGCCCTGAACATTCGGAGGAAATCATGAAAATCATCAAGCAGCTTGCCGTTTTGTCCCTCGTTCTGCCGGCCCTGGCCTTCGCTCAGGCCAACACGCCGGGCGTCGACCAGCGCCAGGCCAACCAGGAACGGCGCATCGACCAGGGCGTGGCCAGCGGCAGCCTGACCGAGCGCGAGGCGCGTCGCCTCGACCGCGGCCAGGAGCGGGTCGAGCGCATCGAGAACCGGGCCAAGGCGGACGGTGTCGTCACCGGCCGCGAACGGGCCCGCCTGCATCAGGCGCAGGACGTGCAAAGCCGGCGCATCTACAACCAGAAGCACGATCGCCAGCACGACTACAACCACAACGGCCGGGTCGATCGTCCGCGTCGCCACTAAGCTCGCCCCTGTTTCGCCTGAAGACCCGCCGCCCGGCGGGTTTTTCCGTTTGGGGGCGGCGTTGGCGAGGCCCGGCCGGTTGCTGCGGTCGACGGGAAAAAACGGCCAAAAACGAAAACCCGCCGTTTCCTCCTTTCATTTAAAATCACCGGTTTCGAATTCCACCGCCGCAAAGGCCGCCAGCTTATGAAAAGCTCCGAAATCCGCCAGCAGTTCCTCGACTTCTTCGCCTCCAAGGGGCACCAGATCGTTTCCTCGAGCTCGCTGGTCCCGCACGACGACCCGACCCTGCTGTTCACCAACGCCGGCATGAACCAGTTCAAGGACGTCTTCCTCGGTTTCGACAAGCGCCCCTACAGCCGCGCCACCACCTCGCAGAAATGCGTGCGCGCCGGCGGCAAGCACAACGACCTCGAAAACGTCGGCTACACCGCCCGTCACCACACCTTCTTCGAAATGCTGGGCAACTTCAGCTTCGGCGATTATTTCAAGCGCGACGCCATCAAGTACGCCTGGGAACTGCTCACTGAGGTCTACAAGCTGCCCAAGGAAAAGCTGATGGTCACGGTCTACGCCGAGGACGACGAGGCCTACGACATCTGGCACAAGGAGGTCGGCGTGCCGGCCGAGAAGATCGTGCGCATCGGCGACAACAAGGGTGCGCGCTACGCTTCCGACAACTTCTGGATGATGGGCGACACCGGTCCCTGCGGCCCGTGCACGGAAATCTTCTACGACCACGGCGAAAAGCACTGGGGCGGCCCCCCGGGATCGCCGGAAGAAGACGGCGACCGCTTCATTGAAATCTGGAACAACGTCTTCATGCAGTTCAACCGCGACGAGGCCGGGGTCATGCACCCGCTGCCCAAGCCTTCAGTCGACACCGGCATGGGCCTCGAGCGTATCTCGGCCGTGCTCCAGGGCGTGCACGCCAACTACGAGATCGACCTGTTCCAGAAGCTGATCGCCGCCGCCGCCCGCGAGACGAGCGATGCCGACATCAACTCGCCGTCGCTCAAGGTGCTCGCCGACCACATCCGCGCCTGCTCCTTCCTGATCGCCGACGGCGTCATCGCCGGCAACGAGGGCCGCGGCTACGTGCTGCGCCGCATCATCCGCCGCGCCATCCGCCACGGCTACAAGCTCGGTGCCCGGGCCGCCTTCTTCCACAAGATGGTGCCCGATCTGGTCGGCGAAATGGGCGAGGCCTACCCCGAGCTCAAGGAAAACCAGGCCAAGGTCGTCGCCACGCTGAAGCAGGAAGAAGACCGCTTCTTCGCCACCATCGAGCACGGCATGGCCATCCTCGACGGCGAACTGGCCGACATGGCGGCCAAGGGCAACACCGTCTTCAACGGCGAAACCGCCTTCAAGCTGCACGACACCTACGGCTTCCCGCTCGACCTGACGGCCGACATCTGCCGCGAGCGCAACTTCACCGTCGACGGCGCTGCCTTCGACGCCGCCATGGCCCGCCAGAAGGAACAGGCCCGTGCCGCCGGCAAGTTCAAGATGGCCGTGGCGCTCGACTACGCCGGCCAGGAAACCACCTTCCACGGCTACGAATCGCTCGACGCCAAAGGCAAGGTGCTGGCGCTGTACAAGGACGGTGCCGCGGTCAATGAACTGAACGAAGGCGACCTCGGCGTCGTCGTCCTCGACCACACGCCGTTCTACGCCGAGTCCGGCGGCCAGTGCGGCGATCGGGGCGAGCTGAAGGGCGCCGGCGGCATCTTCGCCGTCGAGGACACGTTGAAGATCCAGGCCGCCGTCTTCGGCCACCACGGCGTGCTGAAGACCGGCAAGCTGGCCGTCGGCCAGGAAGTCGCCGCCCGCGTCGACACCGTGTCGCGCGCTGCGACGGCCCGCAACCACTCGGTCACCCACCTGATGCACAAGGCGCTGCGCCAGGTGCTCGGCTCGCACGTCCAGCAGAAGGGTTCGCTGGTCGATCCGGACAAGACCCGTTTCGATTTTGCCCATAATTCGCCGTTGACCGCCGAGGAAGTGCGCGAGATCGAGGAAATCGTCAATGCCGAGATCCTCGCCAACGCGGCCACCGACAGCCGCGTCATGGCCATCGACGAGGCCCAGAAATCCGGCGCCATGATGCTCTTCGGCGAGAAGTACGGCGACGAGGTGCGCGTCGTCGCCATCGGCTCGTCGAAGGAGCTGTGCGGCGGCACCCACGTCGGCCGGACCGGCGACATCGGCCTGTTCAAGATCGTTTCCGAAGCTGGCGTCGCGGCCGGCGTGCGCCGCGTCGAGGCGATCACCGGCAACAATGCGCTGGCCTACGTGCAGGCCCAGGAAAGCCGCGTCCAGGGCATCTCGGCCCTGCTCAAGACGACGCCGGACGACATCGCCGGGCGCGTCGTCGGCATCCTCGACAATGTCCGCGCCCTCGAGAAGGAGCTGGCCCGCCTCAAGTCCAAGCTCGCCGCCAGCCAGGGCGACGATCTGGTCAGCCAGGCCGTCGACATCAAGGGCGCCAAGGTCCTCGCCGCGACGCTGGAAGGCGCCGACGTCAGCGCCCTGCGCGAGACCATGGACAAGCTGAAGGACAAGCTCAAGTCGGCCGCCATCGTGCTCGCCTCGACGGCCGACGGCAAGGTGACGCTGATCGCCGGCGTCACCGCCGACCTGACCGGCAAGGTCAAGGCCGGCGAACTGGTCAACCTGGTGGCCCAGCAGGTCGGCGGCAAGGGTGGCGGTCGTCCCGACATGGCGCAGGCCGGCGGCACCCAGCCGGAAAACCTGCCGGCGGCGCTGGCTTCGGTCGCTGCCTGGGTCGAAGGCAAGCTGTGAGAGCGGCTTTCTTGCTGCTGCTGCTGCTGGGGCTGGCGGCCGGGCCGCTTGCCGCCGCCGAGCTGGATCGCACGCCGCTCGAAGCGACCACGGCCGACGGCCAGAAAGTGCGGCTGTTTCCCAACGGGCGCTGGGAATTCGTCGATGCCGCCAAGGCGGCCGAGGCACAAAACCTGGCCGCCCACTACCCGGAAAACAAGACCCGCCCGGTGGACGCGCAGGGCGGCCTGTTCGGTGGCTTCGGGCGCAGCATCATGCCCGGCGACCCGGACTACAACCGCGGTTCGCTCAACCCCAAGCTGCGTTAATCGCGCGGGAAGTGCCGGCCGGAATCGGCCGGTGACGCGCTGCGGATCACCTCGCCTTCGATGACCCGGCCGCCGGCCTCGGCCTGGCGGGCCGCCTGCGCGTCAACCGCCTGGCGGAGCTGGCGGGTCTTCCACCACAGCCAGCCGCCGAGCAGCACGGCGCCGCAGGCGACGATGGCCAGGGCGACCAGCGAGAACATGAAGGCGACGACCAGCAAGGCGGCACTGATCATGCCGGCCAGGATCTTGCCTATCAGGCTGGGCGGCTGGGCGCCGAATGGCGGGTTGCCGCGGGAGGATTGCGTCGATTGCTCGGGATTCATGCCGCTCCTTGCGTTGCCTGGCGGGCAGGCGGGAAAAGATCAGCCATTTTCCCCGAAAGCAGGCGCTCCTGTCTGTAAGCCCCTGTCGCCCGCCTGTGACAGCGTGTGCCGGCGGCTCAGGCGGCCGGGCTTTCCTGGCCGATCCGGTTAGCCCACTGCAAGGCCAGGGCCTGCGCCTGGTTGACGATGCCCGGGGTCAGGCCGGGCAGTTCGGCGATGGTAGCGGCGAGGCCGTCGAGATCGCCATTTTCGCCGTGTTCGGCGATGTGCAGTAGGCTGCCGATCCGGCCGCTCCCCTCGCACAGCGCGTCGCGCAGCTCGCTACCGAGGCCGAGCGGGGCGACGATGTCGGCGATGGGCAGGCCGACCAGCGCCGGCATCAGCGACATGATGCCGGCCATGAAGGCCTGGTCGGCCAGCGTCGTGTCGCCGGGGGATAGTTCCTCGGCCAGCAGCTCCATCATCCGGCCGCGCGTGGCGGCCAGCAGCAACAGCGGATTGCCCGGGCCGGCCGGCTGGCCCGACGAGAAGACGAGCAACTGCAGCCAGCGTTGCAACTGGCGGCGGCCGAGGGCGGTGATGGCGTGGTTCAGCGAATGGATGCGCTCCGGGCAGCCGGAGCCGACCGAGTTGGTCATGCGCAGCAGGTTGACGGTCAGCGCCGGGTCCGGCTTGAGCGCCGCTTCCAGCGCGGCGGTGTCGGCGTCGCTGAGCAGCAGGCCCATCAGTTTCATCAGCGACTGCTGCGAATGGTCGAGCTTGCGGCCGGCGATGATGGTCGGCTTGGCGAAGTAATAGCCCTGGAATAGCGAGAAACCCAGCTTCCGGCATTGTTCCATCTGCTCGCGCGAGTCGACCTTCTCGGCCAGCAACTGCTTGCCCATCGGTTTCAGCTTCATGGTCAGCTGCATCAGCTCGACGCGGCTCAGTGGCTGGATGTCGACCTTGACGATATCGACCAGCGCCAGCAGCTCGGCGTATTCCGGGGCGAGCTGGATGACGTCGTCGAGGGCCAGCGTGAAGCCCGCGGCGCGCAGCGCCTTGCAGCGGTCGATGACGGCCGGCGTCGGCGGCACCGTCTCGAGGATCTCGAGGACGACGGCGTGGCGCGGCAGCAGTTCGAGCATGTCGCTGAACAGGAAGTGCTCGTCGACATTGATGAAGCCGCGATGGCAGCCGAGGGCGGCCTCGATGCCCAACTCGGTGAAGGCGTTGGCGATGACGATGGCCGTCGCCTGCAGGCCGTCGGTGACGGCCGCGGCGTTGTGGCAGCTGTTGCGGAAGAGCAGTTCGTAGGCCACGACTTGCTGGTCGCTGTCCAGGATGGGCTGGCGCCCGAGAAAGATCCGGTCGGCGGCGGTGGCGTGGCTCACGAAGTCTCCTTAGAACGGCAGCTGGATTCCCGGCCAGACCGCCGCCAGCGCCTGCCGGAACTCGCCCTGGATGCGTTGCAGGGCGGCGGCGTCGTCGGCTTCGAAACGGAGCACGACGACCGGCGTGGTGTTGGACGGGCGGGCCAGCCCGAAGCCGTCAGGATACTCGACGCGCACGCCGTCGATGGTGACGATTTCCTCGGCGCCGGCGAATTTTCCTTCGGCCTTGAGCTTGGCGATCAGCGCGAAGGGCTCGCCTTCGGCCATCTTGATGTTGAGTTCCGGGGTCGACGGCGAATTCGGAAGATTTTTCAAAAGCGGGTTGCCGTCCGCCGCCCGGCTGAGGATTTCGAGCAGGCGGGCGCCGGTGTACAGACCGTCGTCGAAGCCGTACCAGCGCTCCTTGAAGAAGGTGTGGCCGGACATCTCGCCGGCCAGCGGGGCGCCGGTTTCCTTGAGCTTGGCCTTGACCAGGGCGTGGCCGGTGTTCCACATCAGCGGTACGCCGCCGTGCTGCTTGATCCACGGCGCCAGCAGGCGGGTGCATTTGACGTCGTAGATCACCGTGCCGCCGGGCACGCGCGCCAGCACGTCGGCGGCGAAGAGCATCAGCTGGCGGTCGGGGAAGATGATTTCGCCGTCCTTGGTGACGACGCCCAGGCGGTCGCCGTCGCCGTCGAAGGCGATGCCCAGCTCGGCGTCGGTTTCCTTGAGCGCGCGGACGACGTCAGCCAGGTTTTCCGGCTTGGACGGGTCGGGGTGGTGGTTGGGGAAATTGCCGTCGACCTCGCAGTAGAGCGGCACGATGTCGCAGCCGAGGCGCTTGAAGAGCTCGGGGGCGATGGCGCCGGCGACGCCGTTGCCGCAATCCATGACGATCTTCATCGGGCGGGCCAGCTTGACGTCGCCGACGATCTTGTCGACGTAGGCGTCAAGGACGTTGGCCGACTTGCGCTGGCCCTGGCCGTGCTTGAGATTGCCGGCTTCGATGCGTTTTTTCAGGTCCTGGATGGCGTCGAGGGCCAGCGTCGTGCCGCCGACGACCATCTTCAGGCCGTTGTAGTCGGGCGGGTTGTGGCTGCCGGTGACCGACACGCAGGAATGGCAGCCCAGCTCGTAGGCGGCGAAATAGGTGACCGGGGTCGGCACGCAGCCGACGTCGATGGCATCGCAGCCGGCGGCGCAGATGCCGTCCATCAGCGCGCCGGCCAGTTCCGGGCCGGACAGGCGGCCGTCGCGGCCGACGGCGATGGCGGTCTGGCCCTGCTCGACGGCCAGCGAACCGAGGGCGTGGCCGACCTGACGGACGACATCGGCGGTCAGCGATTTATTGACGATGCCCCGGATGTCGTAGGCCTTGAAGATTTCTGCGGGAAGTTGGCTCATGGTCGCGTGTTATGACGTCTGGAAAAGGAAGAAGTGTAAAAGCCTTTGCGGCAGCCAGTCCAGCCTTCCCGGGAAGGGACCCGTGACAAAACCCACATGGCCGCCGCATTCGGGCTGTTCGAGGCGGACGCTGGGGCTGACGTCGGCGGCGCCGGGCAGGTGGCGGGCGGGCAAAAACGGGTCGTTTTTCGGGTTGACCGCGAGCGTCGGCACGGCGATCGATTTCAGCCAGGGCTTGGCCGAGGCTTGCCGCCAGTAGTCGTCGGCCCCGGCGAAGCCGTGCACCGGGCCGGTCACCGCATCGTCGAACTGGTAGAGATTGCGCGCCGCCTGCATGCGGGCCAGGTCGAAGAGGCCGGGGAAGCGCTGCAGGCGGGCGTGCGACACGGCTTTCAGCGTTTTCAGGAAGTGCCGCGTGTAGAGGCGGTTGAAGCCGCTGGCCAGGTGGTGGCCGCAGGCTGCCAGGTCGAGCGGGGCGCAGAAGGCGGCGACGCCGGTGACCAGGTCGCCGGCCGCCGCACCGTGCTCGCCGGCCCACTTGAGCAGGGCGTTGCCGCCCAGCGAAATGCCGGCGGCGTGCACCCGCCGGCCGTCGTTGGCGGCCTGCAGGCGGCGCAGGATCCAGTCGATTTCAGGCGAGTCGCCGGAGTGGTAGGCGCGTGGCTTGTCGTTGAGTTGGCCCGAGCAGCCGCGGAAGTGGGGCAGGGCGAGGCGCCAGCCGGCGGCCCGGCAGGCGTGCGCCGTCGACCGGGCGTAATGGCTGGCGGCACTGCCTTCGAGGCCGTGGAAGAGGACGAGCAGCGGGCCGTCAGGCGGGCCGTCGAGGTGGTCGACGTCGATGAAGTCGCCGTCCGGCGTCGTCCACCGTTCGCGGCGCAGGCCGACCGGGCCCGGCTTGATGAGCAGCGGCCACAGGGTTTGCGCCTGGCCGCCGGGCAGCCAGGCGGGTGGCTGGTAGGGCATCGGGCAGGGCATCCGGGCCAGGCCGGGCCGGGAGGAGAGGGTTGGGGCCGCGGTGGCGGAGGTCGGGGGGCGGGTCGGCAACGCTCAGTGCAGCGTGTGCTGGCGGCTGGCTTCGGCCATCGCCTGGTGGCCGTCGTCGGCCGCCGAGGCGTGGCGGCTGACCAGGCGCCAGCCGTGGGCGCCGCGCACATAGACGTGGGTGACGTGCAGCGGGCCGTGCGGGCTGGGGTCGTCGCCGACGAAGAGCAGTTCGGTCAGGTGGTGGATGGCCATCACCGTGCCGTTCCAGTGGGCCACCGGTTCGGCCTGGACGCGCAGGCTGGCGTTGCCGAAGATGCTGCGCCAGCTCTCGCGGATCGGGATGTCGCCGAGCAGGCGGACGCCGGTCGGATGCACGCACAGGGTTTCCTCGTCCTCGGCCCAGACCAGCATCAGCAGGTCGGCATCGCCGCGGGCGACGGCTTCGTAGAAGGCTTCCTCGACCTGGTCAGGCGAGGCGTAGTGGGTCGGCGCGCTCATCGGGCTATCCTGGCCCGGCAGGCGGCGAGCACCTGGTCGGGCGACAGTTTGTTCAGGCAGTCGAGGTGGCCAAGCGGGCATTCCCGCTTGAAGCACGGGCTGCATTCGAGATTCAGGCTGAGGATGTCGGCCTGGTCGGAAAGCGGCGGCGTGAAGCCGGGCGACGACGAGCCGTAGAGCGCGACGATGGGCCGCTGCAGCGCGGCGGCGACGTGCATCAGGCCGGAGTCGTTGCAGACGACGAGGTCGGCCAGGGCCAGCAGGTCGACGGCCTGGGCCAGCGAAGTCGTGCCGCACAGGTTGCGGCAGAGGCCGGGAGCGAGGCCGGCGATTTCCTCGGCGACGGCGTGGTCCTTGGGCGAGCCGAACAGCCAGATGGCGTAGCCGTCTGCCGCCAGGCTACGTGCCAGCCGGGCGAAGTGGGCGGCCGGCCAGCGCTTGGCCGGGCCGTATTCGGCGCCCGGGCAGAAGGCGACGAGGCGGGTCGGGCGTTCGATGCCCAGTTCGGCCAGGGTCTGTTGCTGCTCCGCTGCGGTCGACCGGATTTTTGGCCGAAAAACGGAATTTTCCAGTGTTTTTCCCGGAGGCTCGGCCAGTTGGGCGAAGCGCTCGACCATCAGCGGTAGCGCCTGCTTGTTCAGGCGATGGCGGACGTTGATCAGGCCGTAGCGCGACTCGCCGGTGAAGCCGACGCGCTTGGGAATGCCGGCCAGGAAAGGGACCAGCGCCGATTTCAGCGAATTGGGCAGGACATAGACGGCGTCGTAGCGCCGCGCCGCCAGCTGGCGGGCCAGCCGCCAGCGCGCCTTGAGCGACACCTGGCCATGCCCGAAGGGGCTGTCGACGACGTCCGAGATCTCGGCCATGCGTTGCAGCACCGGCGCCACCCAGCGCGGCGCCAGGGCATCCAGCTGCAGGCCGGGATGCCTGGCGTGCAGCCGGGCAAAGAGCGGCTGCGCCATGATGGTGTCGCCGATCCAGGAGGGGGCGACGATCAGAGCTTTCATTCTGTTAGCTGTTAGGGTCGAGTTGCCTAGGATCGAGCGGTCGAGGCGCCGAGGCCTGGCCTTTACTCGATCCTAATAGCTAGGCAACCAGGCAACCAAGCTAGGCAACTCAGTGATGCCCCTTGGGCGCTTCGCCGGTGAACACGTACTTGGCGCTGCAGTAGGGGCAGGTCACTTCGCCGGTCTTCACGACGTCGAGGAAGACGCGCGGATGCTGGCTCCACAGCGGCGAATTGGGCGTCGGGCAGTGCAGCGGCAGGTCGTGGGCGGTAACTTCAACGGTCTTGTTGTCGGACATGATGATTTTCCTGGGTTAGACGGGAGCCAGCCAGTCGGCGTGGGCAGTGGAGCGGCCATAGACCACGTCGAAGTACTTTTCCTGCAGGGCCTTGGTCACCGGGCCGCGGTGGCCGGCGCCGATCTGCCGGTTGTCGAGCTCGCGGATCGGCGTCACTTCGGCGGCGGTGCCGGTGAAGAAGGCTTCGTCGGCGCAATAGACCTCGTCGCGGGTGATGCGCTTCTCGATGACCTCGATGCCCATCTCGCCGGCCAGCTGGATGACGGTGGCGCGGGTGATGCCTTCCAGGCAGGCGGTGAGATCCGGCGTGTACAGCTTGCCGTTGCGGACGATGAAGATGTTCTCGCCGGCGCCCTCGCAGACGTAGCCTTCCGGATCGAGGAGCAGGGCCTCGTCGTAGCCGTCGGAGGTCGCCTCGTTGTTGGCGAGGATGGAATTCATGTAGTTGCCCGAGGCCTTGGCACGGACCATGGTGATGTTCACATGGTGGCGGGTGTAGGACGAGGTCTTGATGCGGATGCCGCGCTGCATGCCTTCCTCGCCGAGGTAGGCGCCCCACGGCCAGGCGGCGATGATGACGTGCACCTTGGCGCCCTTGGGCGAGACGCCCATCTTCTCCGAGCCGAAGAAGGCGAGCGGACGCAGGTAGCCGGATTCGAGCTGGTTGGCGCGGATGACTTCCTTCTGCGCCTCGTTCAGTTCCTCGGCGCTGTAGGGCATGGCCATCTGGAAGATGTGGGCCGAACGGAACAGGCGCTCGGTGTGCTCCTTCAAGCGGAAGATCGCCGTGCCGCGCTCGGTCTTGTAGGCCCGGACGCCCTCGAAGACGCCCATGCCGTAGTGCAGCGAATGGGTGAGGACGTGGGTGGTGGCTTCGCGCCAGGGCACGAGTTTGCCATCCTGCCAAATGAAGCCGTCGCGATCCGACATGGACATGTTCGATTCTCCGTGTTGCGCCGTGTAAAAGCCCATAATTCTAGCTGAAATCAGCGGGTAAAATAGCGCTTTTGCCGATAGGGCCTGTGCATGGTCTGGAAACCGAATGTGACGGTGGCCGCGGTCGTCTGCCGCGATGGAAAGTTCCTGCTTGTCGAGGAAGAAACCGAGGCCGGGCTGGCCTTCAACCAGCCGGCCGGCCACCTCGAGCAGGGCGAATCGCTGGTCCAGGCGGTGGTTCGCCAAACGCTGGAGGAAACCGCCTACCACTTCCGGCCGACGCACATGGTCGGCATCTACCAGTGGCGCCACCCGAGCAAGGAACTGACCTACCTGCGCTTCGCCTTCGGCGGCGAACTGCGCGGCTGGGAGGCTGATCGCCGGTTGGACGAAGGCATCGTCGGCGCCCGCTGGCTGAGCCTCGACGAAATCCGGGCGACGCAGGCCCGGCATCGCAGCCCGCTGATCCTGCGCTGCATCGAGGACAGCCTGGCCGGCCGCGCCGCGCCCCTCGACCTGCTGGTGCATTACGGCTGATGCGGGGCTGGCTGGCGGCGCTCTTCGTCATGCTGTCCGGGTCGGCGGCGGCCGACGAGTGGGTGGCGATCTGCCACGGCTACAGTTGCCAGGCCGAGGCCGACATCCGTTACAGCGAGGGCCAGCTCGGTGACGTACGCCGCTTGATGATGGCGGCGGTCGACGCCGAAAACGAGCGAAATTCGCTGGCCCTGGCCGTCGGCCTGCTCTATCGCTGGGGCGGCGAGCAGTCGGTCATCCACCGCGATCGCGGCGGCAACCTGGCCGACGACTACGGTTCGGGGCGGATGGACTGCATCGATCATTCGACCTCGACCACCCGCCTGCTGAAAATGCTCGAGCGGCGCGGCTGGTTGCGCTGGCACCGCGTGCTCGAGCCGGAGATCAGGCAGTTCGCGCTGGTCTTCATGGTGCATTGGTCGGCGGTGATCGAAGCGGTTGGCGACGGCACGCCCGAGGCGGCGCGCTTCGTCGTCGACAGCTGGTTTGTGGATAATGGACAGCCGGCGGTGATCCTGCCGCTGGAAGAATGGAAGAAAGGGGCTGGGCCCGATGTCTAAGAAAACCGTGGTCGTCGGCTTGTCCGGCGGCGTTGATTCCTCGGTGGCGGCGCTGCTGCTCAAGCGCCAGGGCTGGAACGTCATCGGCTTGTTCATGAAGAACTGGGAGGACGACGATACCGAGGAATACTGCTCGTCGCGCCAGGACCTGATTGACGTGATGAGCGTCGCCGACAAGATCGGCATCGATGTCGAGGTGGTCAATTTCGCCGCCGAATACCGCGAGCGGGTCTTCGCCGAGTTCCTGCGCGAATACCAGGCCGGGCGGACGCCGAATCCGGACATCCTGTGCAACGCCGAGATCAAGTTCAAGGCCTTCCTCGACCATGCCCTGCAGATGGGCGCCGACAAGATCGCTACCGGGCACTATGCCGGGGTGCGCGAGTTCGACGGCAAGTACCAGTTGCTCAAGGCCGAGGACGGCACCAAGGACCAGAGCTATTTTCTCTATCGGCTGAACCAGGCGCAGCTGTCGAAGACGCTGTTCCCGCTGGCCGACATCTACAAGCGCGAGGTCAGGAAGATCGCCGAGGCCGAGGGCCTGCACGTCGCCGCCAAGAAGGACTCGACCGGCATCTGCTTCATCGGCGAGCGGCCGTTCAAGGAATTCCTGGCGCGCTACCTGCCGCCGAGCATGGGCGAAATCCGCCGGCTCGACGACGGCAAGGTGCTCGGCGAGCACGACGGCCTGATGTACCACACCCTTGGCCAGCGCAAGGGCCTGCACATCGGCGGCCTCAAGGAAAAGGGGCGGCCGGGCGGCGGCGACCACGAGGCCTGGTTTGTCGCCGGCAAGGACATGGAGAGGAACGTGCTGTACGTCGTGCAGGGGCACGACCATCCGGCCCTGCTCAAGAATTCGCTGGTCGCCGAGCAGTTGTCCTGGATTTCCGGCCGGGCGCCGCACACCCACTGGGTGTACACCGCCAAGCCGCGTTACCGGACCGCCGACCAGCCGTGCGAAGTGGCCTCGGTGGACGGGGAGCAGTGTTCGATCAACTTCGCCGAGCCGCAGTGGGCGCTGACCCCCGGCCAGTCGGTGGTCGTCTATGAAAGCCGGGTGTGCCTGGGCGGCGGGGTGATCAGCTGAGGGTGTCGCCGCTCAGTTGATCAGCGACTGGCTGTCCGGGGCCTCGATCAGGGCGCTGAAGGCGTGGAGCAGGTCGGGGTCGTGCTTGACGCCGCTTTCGCTGGACAGGATGTCCATCACCGCCTGATGGCTGCGCGCCTTGTGGTAGGGGCGCGGTTCGGCCATTGCGTCGTAGCAGTCGGTGAGCGAGATGATGCGCGACAGCAGCGGGATGTCGCTGCCGCTCAAGCCGTCCGGATAACCTGATCCGTCGAAGCGCTCATGATGGTGGCGGACGATGTCGGCTACCGCCTCGGCATGTTCGCCACCCATCGACTGGACGATGCGTTCGCCGATCAACGGGTGCTGCTTCATGCACTCCCACTCGTCGGCTTCGAAGGAGGCCGGCTTGCTCAGCACGCGGTCGGGAATGCCGATTTTCCCGATGTCGTGCAGGCGGGCGCCCATCATCAGCCGCGCCAGTTCCTGCTCGGTCAGCGCGATGTGTTCGCCGAGCGCCATCGACAACCGGATGACCCGCTCACAGTGTTTTCGGGTTCCCTGGTCGCGCTCGCCGAGCGCTACCGACAGCGAATAGTCGAGTTGTTCCCTGGTCATTGGATTCCCCCCTGTTCCAGCATGCTTTGTTGAACAAAATTCAACCGGTTCGACAGGGGAACTGGGCGGCTGTTCCCTGGCCGGGAAGCAAAAATGGTGCTCATGGCGCCATTTTTCTCGCAATACCCTGGTCGATCAGTCCCGGGGGGCAGTTTCGGCGAAGGACGGGCGCTGCATCAGCTTGTCGTACAGCCTGGCCAGGTTGGGGTGATCTGCTCGCCAGTCAATTCCCGGAAAGCGGAAGGCCAGGTAGCCGAGGGCCGTGCCGAGCGCGATGTCGGCCATGGCGATGTGGGTGCCCATGCAGAAGGGCTTGTCGCCCAGCGATTCCGACATGAAGGCCAGGCTGCGGCCGATCTTGCCTTTCTGGCGGGCGATCCAGTCGGCGCTTTGTTCACCGGCTGGGCGCTTGCCTTCGAGCAGGGCGGCCACTGCCGCATCGCACAGGCCGTCGGCCAGGGCTTCCCAGCGCTTGACCTCGGTGCGTTCGCGATTGGGGGCGGGGAACAATTTGTTGTTGGGCGTCACGTTATCGATGTATTCGACGATGACGCGCGAATCGAAGAGCGGCGTTTCGTCGTCGAGCAGCAGCACGGGAATCTTGCCGAGCGGATTGACGTCGGGCACCTTGCTGTCGGCCAGCCACGGGGAGTCGATGACGAAATCGTACTCGATCTTTTTTTCGGCCAGGACGATGCGTACTTTGCGCACGTAGGGGCTGGTATGGGAGCCGATCAGCTTCATCGCATGCTCTTTGATTTGGGGAGTCAAATTATAGCGTATGGCGCTGCCCTTGGTCAGGCGGGTAAAATTACCGGCTTACTGAAAAGGATGTGCCCATGACTTTCGATCCCTTGACTGCCCTTTCCCCGCTCGATGGCCGCTACGCCGGCAAGGTGGACGCCCTGCGCGAGCATTTTTCCGAGTTCGGCCTGATCCGCGCCCGCCTCAAGGTCGAGATCGAGTGGCTGAAGGCGCTGGCCGCCGAGCCGCATTTTTCCGAAATTGCCGCTTTTTCGCCGTCGACCGTAGCGGAGCTCGATGCGCTGGTCGCCAATTTCGGCCCCGAGCAGGCCGCCGAGGTCAAGGCCATCGAAGCGACCACCAACCACGACGTCAAGGCGCTGGAATACTGGATCAAGGACAAGACCAAGGCCAATGCCGAAGTGGTCAAGGTCAGCGAGTTCATCCACTTCGCCTGTACCTCGGAAGACATCAACAACCTGTCGCACGCCTTGATGTGCCAGGGCGCCCGCGAGCAGGCCATGCTGCCGACGCTGGACAAGGTCATCGCCAAGCTGGTCGAGCTGGCCCACGCCTACGCCGAAATCCCGATGATGAGTCGTACCCACGGCCAGCCGGCGACGCCGTCCACGATGGGCAAGGAAATGGCCAACGTTGCCTACCGCCTGCAGCGCGCCCGTGCCCGTATCGCCGGCGTCGAGCTGCTCGGCAAGATCAACGGCGCCGTCGGCAACTACAACGCCCACCTCGCCGCCTACCCGGGCTACGACTGGGAAGGCTTCGCCAAGCGCTTCGTCGAGTCGCTCGGCCTGACCTTCAACCCGTACACCATCCAGATCGAGCCGCACGACGCGCTGGCTGAACTGTTCGACGCCTTCGCCCGGGCGAACAGCATTTTGGTCGACCTCGACCGTGACGTCTGGGGCTACATCTCGCTCGGCTTCTTCAAGCAGAAGGTCAAGGCCGGTGAAATCGGCTCGTCGACCATGCCGCACAAGGTCAATCCGATCGACTTCGAGAATTCCGAAGGCAACCTCGGCCTGGCCAACGCCATGCTCAAGTTCCTCGCCGAGAAGCTGCCGGTCTCGCGCTGGCAGCGCGACCTGACCGACTCGACCGTGCTCCGTAACATGGGCGTCGGCCTCGGCTACACGCTGCTCGGCTACGACTCGCTGTTGAAGGGCCTGGGCAAGCTGGAAATCAACGCCGACCTGATGAAGGCCGACCTCGACGCCAACTGGGAACTGCTCGCCGAGCCTATCCAGACCGTGATGCGCCGCTACGCCGTACCCAACGCCTACGAGAAGCTCAAGGAACTGACCCGCGGCACCCGTGTGTCGCGCGACGGCATGCAGGCTTTCGTGTCCACGCTGGACATCCCGGAAGCCGCCAAGGCCGAGTTGCTCAAGCTGACGCCGTGGGATTACACCGGCAAGGCGGCCGAGCTGGCGAGGCGGATCTGATGCGCTGCGCCAAGTGCGGCCAGGAGGCGCCGGCCGATGCCATCTATTGCCCGAACTGCGCCGGCGATACCAAGACGACCGACCGCGAGGTGATCAACGGCGGCCTCAAGGGCGGCGCCATCGGGCTGGCCGTCGGCCTCGTGCTGGTCACCGTGCTGCTCGCCTTCTACGACCTCGAGCGCGGCATCAAGGCCATCGTCCTCACCGTGCCGATCGGCACCTTCACCACCGGCCTGATCCTTGGCCTGGTCAAAGCAAAAAGGGAATGGAAGTAATGTCTTTCGCCGAAAACCTGAAAAAACTGCCGGGGATTTCCCACCTGGCCGCCATCAACCTGCTCGACGCCGACGGCAATGTCGTCGCCGCCATCGAGAACAAGGCGGGTAGCCAGGGTTCGCTGGCCGTCTACAACCACCTGGCGCAGACCTACGGCTCGATCACCGTCGAGGCGGCGAGGAAGGGCCTGGAAATCTTCGCCGAACACACCGAGGACGAGCGGGCCAATCCCGGCAAGCACCCCAACATCGCCCGCCTGCTGGCCATAGCGAGCGGCCAGCCGGCCTTGCGCGTCAAGCACCTTTTCGCGGTCTAGGCGGGGTGGCGGGCATCGCTGTGTGATCCAGGTTACATAGGCTGTCATGATGCATCGGTAGAATGCGCATGCCAACCAACCCCACGGAGAAAATCGCATGAAATCAGCCCTGCTGCTTGCCCTCCTCGCCACCTCCCTGGTCGCCGGCACCGCCGTCGCCGAGGTCAAGCCGGAAGAAGCCATCAAATATCGCCAGTCCGGCTACGGCTTCATGGCCTGGAACATGGGTCGCATCAAGACCAACGTCGAAGGCGGCAACTTCAACAAGGATGAGGTCGTCAAGGCGGCCAACGCCATCCAGGCCATCGCCAATTCCGGCATGGGCGCCCTCTACCTGCCCGGCACCGACAAGGGTACCGGCTGGGAAAAGACCCGCGCCAAGCCGGAAATGTGGACCGAAAAGGAAAAGCTCGGCAAGGCGGCCATGGCCTTCAACAAGGAAGCCAACGAAATGGCCAAGGTGGCGGCGAGCGGCGACGCCGCGGCCATCGGCAGCCAGCTCGGCAAGCTGGGCGGCACCTGCAAGGGCTGCCACGACGATTTCAAGATCAAGAATTAAGCCGTCTTTCATCTGACGCGCATAGACTGCGAGGCGCCTAAGGGCGCCTTTTTATCTGGTTGAGGACAGCGAAATGAGCGACAAACGCATTCTGGTGTGGGATCTGCCGACCCGCCTTTTCCACTGGCTGCTGGTAGCGGCCCTGCTCGGCGCGGTAATCACCGGCCAGTTGGGCGGCGGTCTGATCGAATGGCACGGCCGCTTTGGCCTGGCCATCGTCGGCCTCGTTGTCTTCCGCCTGGTCTGGGGTTTTGCCGGCTCGACCTATGCCCGCTTCGCGCATTTCTTCCCGACGCCGGCCCGGGTCAAGGCCTACCTGGCCGGCCGCTGGCGCGGCGAAGGGCATAACCCACTCGGCGCGCTTTCCGTTTTTGCGCTGATTTTGCTGTTGACCGCGCAAGTGCTCACCGGGCTCTTCGCCAACGACGACATCACCTACGTCGGCCCGCTCTTCGACCTGGTCGACAAGGCGCTCAGCAATCGGCTGACCGGCCTGCACCATCGCCTCTCGAACCTCCTCATCGCGCTGGTCGTGCTGCACATCGCGGCCATCGCCTTCTACGGCCATTTCCGGAAAAAGAAACTGCTCAAGCCGATGGTCACCGGCTGGAAGAGCCAGGCCGAGGCCGCTGGCGAGTCGGCCCGCGGTGGCAGCCTGCCGGCCTTCGTGCTGGCCGTGCTGATCGCCGGCGCCGCCGTCTATGGCGCGAGCGGCGCCTGGCTGCCCGAACCGGCTCCGGTGCCAGCTGTCGAAACACCCAACTGGTAAGGACCAGCCAAGAAAAAGGGAGCGCCAGCGCTCCCTTCGGGGTGGGGCGGGCAGGGCCTGTTCACACCACGGCGCCGTCCTCGTTGGCGCCTTCGATGACCTTCTTGGGCTTGACGAACTGCTCGCGCGAGACGCCCAGCCACATGACCAGGGGGCTGGCGACCAGCACCGAGGAGTAGATGCCGAAGCAGATGCCGATGGTCAGGGCCAGCGAGAAGTAGTACAGCGTCTCGCCGCCGAAGATCAGCATGGACAGCACCATCAACTGGGTGCTGCCGTGGGTGATGATCGTTCGGCTGATGGTGCTGGTGATGGCGTGGTCAAGCACCTGCGGCGTGCTCAGGCCGCGCACCTTCTTGAAGGTTTCGCGCACCCGGTCGAAGACGACGACCGACTCGTTGACCGAGTAGCCGAGCACGGCGAGCACGGCGGCCAGCACCGACAGCGAGAATTCCCACTGGAAGAAGGCGAAGAAGCCGAGGATGATCACCACGTCGTGCAGGTTGGCGATGATGGCCGACACCGAGAAGCGCCATTCGAAGCGGAAGGCGAGGTAGATGACGATGCCGATGATGACCAGCAGCAGCGCCAGCGCGCCGTTTTCGGCCAGTTCCTTGCCGACCTGCGGGCCGACGAACTCGACGCGGCGCAGCTCGACCCCCGGCGTTTCGGCCGACAGCGCCTGGAGCACCGATTCGCCGATCTGGGCGGTGTTCTGGTCGCCCTTCAGGGGCAGGCGGATCATCACGTCCTGCGACGAGCCGAAGTTCTGCACGGCGTAGTCGGTGAAGCCCGATTTGCCCAGGGCATCGCGGATCTTCTCGAGATCGGCTGATTGCCCGTAGTGGGTCTCGATCAGCGTGCCGCCGGTGAATTCGATCGACAGGTGCAGGCCCTTGGTGAACAGGAAGACCACGGCGAGCAGGAAGGTGACCAGCGAAATGACGTTGAAGACCAACGCATGGCGCATGAAGGGAATGTCTTTTTTGATGCGGAAAAATTCCATTTTCGTTTTTCCCTATTTTTTGCCGTTGACCGCAGCGGTGCCGGCCTTCCAGATCTGGCCGATGGACACCTTGGCCAGCTTCTTCTGGCGGCCGTAGATCAGGTTGACCAGGCCGCGCGAGACGACCACCGACGAGAAGATCGAGGTCAGGATGCCCAGGCAGTGCACGACGGCGAAGCCGCGCACCGGGCCGGAACCGAAGATGAGCAGGGCGAGGCCGGCGATCAGCGTGGTGATGTTGGAGTCGAGAATGGTGTTGAAGGCGCGCTCGTAGCCTTCCGAGATCGCCGCCTGCGGCGGCATGCCGGCGCGCAGTTCCTCGCGCACCCGCTCGTTGATCAGCACGTTGGCGTCGATCGCCATGCCCAGCGTCAGCGCGATGGCGGCGATGCCGGGCAGGGTCAGCGTCGCCTGCAGCAGCGAGAGCAGGGCGACCAGGAACAGCAGGTTAGAGGCCAGGGCGAGCACCGAGACGACGCCGAACACCTGGTAGTAGGCGATCATGAAGATGGCGATGGCGACGAAGCCCCACATCGTCGAGTGGAAACCCTTCTGGATGTTCTCGGCGCCGAGCGAGGGGCCGATGGTGCGTTCTTCGATGATTTCCATCGGCGCGGCGAGCGAGCCGGCGCGCAGCAGCAGCGCGGTGTCGTTGGCTTCCGAGGTGGTCATGCGGCCGGAAATCTGCACCCGGCCGCCGCCGATTTCGCTGCGGATGACCGGCGCCGTGACCACTTCGCCCTTGCCCTTCTCGATGAGCAGGATGGCCATGCGCTTGTTGATGTTCTCGCGGGTGACATCCTTGAAGATGCGGGCGCCGGCAGCGTCCAGCGTCAGGTGCACGGCCGGCTCCTGGGTCTGGTTGTCGAAGCCGGGCTGGGCGTCGGTCAGGCGGTCGCCGGTCAGCACGACCTGCTTCTTGACGAGCAGCGGCTGGCCGCCGCGCTCGTTGTAAACCTCGGTGCCATAGGGCGGCGAACCGGCCAGCGCCGCCTCGAGGGCGCCCGGCGAATCGTCGACCATGCGGATTTCCAGGGTTGCCGTGCGGCCGAGGATGTCCTTGGCCTTGGCGGTATCCTGCACGCCCGGCAACTGGACGACGATGCGGTCGGCGCCCTGCTGCTGGATGACCGGCTCGGCGACGCCGAGCTCGTTGATCCGGTTGTGCAGCGTGGTGATGTTCTGCTTCAGCGCGAATTCGCCGATCTTGTTCTGGGCCTGCGGCTTCAGGGTGGCCACCAGGCGCGGCTCGGAGGCGTCGCCGGCTTCGACGACGTCGAGATCGGGCTGGTTGTCGGCGATAACGTAGCGGGCCTTGGTCTGCGTCTCGGCGTCGCGGAACTTGACGACGATGCGGTCGCCCTCGCGGTTCAGGCCGGCGTGGCGCAGGTTCTTGTCGCGCAGCACGGTGCGCAGGTCGGCGGCGGTCGAGTCGAGGCGCTTCTGCAGCGCCCCCTTCATGTCGACTTCGAGCAGGAAGTGCACGCCGCCGCGCAGGTCGAGGCCGAGGTACATCGGCAGCGCGTGCAGCGCCGTCAGCCACTGCGGCGAGGCGCTCAGCAGGTTGAGGGCGACGACGTACTGGGCATCGGCCGGGTCGGGGTTGAAGGCTTTCTCCAGCGCGTCCTTGGCCTTCAACTGGGTGTCGGTGTCCTTGAAGCGGGTCTTGACCCCGTTGAAGTCGAGCTGGATGCCGTCGTGGGCGATGCCGGCCGCTTTCAGGGCCTCTTCGACACGGGCCTGTGATTTGTCGTCGACCTTGATCGTCGCCCGCGCGCTGGACAACTGCACGGCCGGCGATTCGCCGAAGAAGTTCGGCAGGGTGTAGACGAAGCCGAGGACCAGCGCGACGGCGATGGTGATGTACTTCCAGAGAGGGTAGCGATTCATGGCGGCTTTAAAGCGAAAAAGGCGGCGATGGTGTCAACCTCGCCGCCTTTCGGGGTGGATCACAGCGACTTCAGCGTGCCTTTGGGCAGGACCAGCCCGATGGCCGGCTTCTGGACGACGACCTCGGTGCCTTCGGCGATCTCGAGGGTGACGTAGTTGTCGCCGACCTTGACGATGCGGCCGACCAGGCCGCCGCCGGTGACCACTTCGTCGCCCTTGGCCAGGGCGGCGATCAGGGCCTTGTGTTCCTTGGCCTTCTTCATCTGCGGGCGGATCATCAGGAACCACAGCACGACGAACATCAGGATCATCGGCAGCAGCTGCATCAGGCCGCCGGACGGGTCGGCAGCGGCGCCTGCGGTTTGGGCGTGGGCGAGACTAATCATGGTGATAACTCCGGATTGCGGGAAGGTCTAAACGGGCAATTCTATCATCGGCCTGCCGAACGGTCGCGGGCAAAGGCCGCCGACCAGGCGGCCAGCGTGCCGGACTCTATGGCGGCGCGCATTTCGGCCATGATCGTCTGGTAGAAATGTAGGTTATGGATGGTGTTCAACATGCCGCCGAGGATCTCGCCGTTGCGGAACAAGTGGTGCAGATAGGAACGACTGAAGTTCTGGCAGGTGTAACACGAGCACGACGGATCGAGCGGACCGGTATCGAGCTTGTAACGGGCGTTCTTGATCTTGACGTCGCCAAAGCGGGTGAACAGGTGACCGTTCCGGGCGTTGCGCGTCGGCATCACGCAGTCGAACATGTCGATCCCCTGGCTGACCGAGAAGACCAGATCCTCCGGCGTGCCAACGCCCATCAGGTAGCGCGGCTTGTCAGTGGGCAGGCGTGGCGCGGTGTGCGCCAGGATGCGCGCCATGTCTTCCTTCGGCTCGCCGACCGACAGGCCGCCGATTGCCATGCCGTCGAAGCCGATGTCACACAGGCCGGCGACGGACTCATCGCGCAGGTCTTCGTACATGCCGCCCTGGACGATGCCGAACAGGGCGTTGTGATTCGCCAGCCTGTTGTGCTCGTCGCGCGAGCGGCGCGCCCAGCGCATGCTCATGCGCATCGACTTGGCCGCTTCCTCACGGCTGGCCGGGTAGGGCGTGCATTCGTCGAAGATCATGACGATGTCAGAATTCAGCACGTGCTGGATCTGCATCGAGATTTCCGGGGTCAGGAAGAGCTTGGCGCCGTCGTGCGGCGAGCTGAACTTGACGCCTTCCTCGGTGATCTTGCGCATGGCGCCCAGCGAAAAGACCTGGAAGCCGCCCGAGTCGGTGAGGATGGGCTTTCGCCAGTTCATGAAGTCGTGCAGGCCGTGATGCGCCTTGATCACTTCCAGGCCCGGCCGCAGCCACAGGTGGAAGGTGTTGCCGAGGCAGATCTGGGCGCCGATTTCATCCAGCGAGCGGGGGGTGATCGCCTTCACCGTGCCGTAGGTGCCAACCGGCATGAAGACCGGCGTCTCGATCATGCCGTGGGCCAGGGTCAGCGTGCCGCGGCGGGCGGCGCCGTCGGTCTTGCGGAGTTCAAACTGCATGGTCTTTTTCCAGGAGCATGGCGTCGCCATAGCTGAAGAAGCGATAGCGCTCGGCCACCGCATGCGCGTAGGCGGCGCGGATGGCGTCGTAGCCGGCGAAGGCCGAAACGAGCATGAGCAGCGTCGATTTCGGCAGGTGGAAGTTGGTGATCAGCCGGTCCACGACCTTGAAGCGGTAGCCCGGCGTGATGAAGATGTCCGTTTCGGCGGCCTCGGCACGCACCGTGCCGTCGGCGTTGGCGGCCGATTCCAGCGAGCGCAGGCTGGTCGTGCCGACGGCGATCACCCGGCCGCCGGCGGCGCGGGTGGCGGCAATCGCTGCGGCTGTCGCGGCAGGCACTGCGTAGCGCTCGCTGTGCATGCGGTGGTCGGCGATCTTGTCGACGCGCACCGGGCGGTAAGTGCCGGCCCCGACGTGCAGGGTCAGGAAGGCGGTGTTGACGCCCTGGCTGGCCAGTCTCGTCAGCATCGCCTCGTCGAAATGCAGGCCGGCGGTGGGGGCGGCGACGGCGCCTGGCTCACGGGCATAGACCGTCTGGTAGCGCGTCTCGTCGGCCCCCTCGGCCGGGTGCGCGATGTAGGGCGGCAGCGGCAGCTGGCCGTGGCGCTCGGCCAGTTCCCAGAAATCGCCGGGGCCGACCAGTTCGAGGGCGAACAGGTCGCCGTCGGTACCGGCGCGGCCGGTCATCGTCACCGTGAAGGCATCGGCCAGGTGCAACCGGCAGCCCGGCTTGGGCGCCTTGCTGGCGCGAACCTGGCAGATGGCGTGGCGGGCATCGACGATGCGCTCGAGCATGACTTCGATCTGGCCGCCGGTGTCCTTGACGCCGAAAAAGCGCGCCTTGATCACCCGGGTGTCGTTGAAAACCAGCAGGTCGCCGGCGCGCAGCAACTCGGGCAGGTTTTCGAAATTGCGGTCAAATTGCCGTTGACCGCAGACGTGCAGCAAGCGGCTGCCGGTGCGCTCGGCGGCCGGGTGCTGGGCGATCAGCTCGGGCGGGAGAGGGAAGTCGAAGTCGTCGACGGTCAACGACATGGTCAGGAATCCGCTTTGGCGTTTGACAAACAAAAACGGCTTTCCGCAGGGAAAGCCGTTTTGCAATTCTTGGTGCCCCGGGCCGGACTCGAACCGGCACACCTTTCGGCGGCGGATTTTGAATCCGCTGCGTCTACCGATTCCGCCACCGGGGCAATCGGAGGGCGGATTATCCACGAATCACTTGCCGGATTCAAGCGAATCGCTGCATGGGAAGGCTTTGGTCAGCGCCCCGGCGACCAGCGTCGCGGTGCTCATCGTGCTGTTCGGCGGCACCCGCTCGACGTGGATGAGAACGGCACGCACCAGGCGCATCGACAGGTCGGGGTCCTTGGGCAGGCAGAAGGCGTTGAGCCTGACGCCGACCTTGTCGGCCAGGTAGTCGCTGACCGCGTAGCCGTCGGCAAAGCCGGCGACATAGGAAATGCAGCGGGCCGACTTGACCGACTGGTAAGGGTCGGTCGTCTTCTTTTTGGCGAAGAATTCGTCGGCGGCCTGGCAGTCGTCGCGCAGTTCGTGACCGGTGTAGGCGTGGGCGGAGGCGGCGAACAGCGCGGCGATCAGCCAGAGGAATCTCATCGCTTTTCGAACCAGCTGAGCTTCTCGTGCAGGTTAACCACGCTGCCGACGACGATCAGGGCCGGCGGCGTGATGCCGGATTCGACAATGGCATGGGGCAGGGTGCCGAGGGTGGCGAGCAGCGTGCGCTGGTCGGCCTGCGTGCCGTTGCGGACGACGGCGGCCGGGGTCAGCGACGGCAGCCCGTGGCTGATCATCTGCCGGCAGATTTCCTCGGCGGCGCCGATGCCCATGTAGAAAACGACGGTCTGCTTCGGCCGGGCCAGGGCCGGCCAGTCGAGATTCACCGTGCCGTCCTTGAGGTGGCCGGTGACGAAGGTGACCGACTGGGCGTGGTCGCGATGGGTCAGCGGGAAGCCGGCGTAGGCGGCGCAGCCGGCGGCGGCGGTGACGCCGGGAATGACCTCGAAGGGGATGCTGGAGGCGACGAGGGTTTCCAGTTCCTCGCCGCCGCGGCCGAAGATGAAGGGATCGCCGCCCTTCAAGCGGACCACCGAGAGGCCTTCGCGGGCCAGGTCGACGAGCAACAGGTTGATCGAATCCTGGGGCAGGGTGTGCTTGGATGCCTCCTTGCCGGCGTAGATGACGCGGGCGTCGGGGCGGGCCAGGTCCATGATGCCCTTGCCGACCAGGTGGTCGTAGACAATGGCGTCGGCCTGCGCGATCAGGCGTGCCGCCTTGATGGTGAGGAGATCGGGATCGCCCGGGCCGGCGCCGACCAGCCAGACCTTGCCGCCTTCGAGATGCGTGGTTTTGTTCATGTGTCGTCTCTACCTTTGGGCGGCCATCCTAATGCGGTAGGCGGCGCCTGCCAATAGGCCGAGGTCAAGGAAATCGAAAAATAGCCCCATGGCGAGCATTGATATTTTTCCGCACCAAGCGGGCCGGAATATCGCGTTTGTCTGATGGGAAAAAAGCTTGATTAGCATCAAGGATGTGAAAAGAGGGGAGGTTCAACCTTGCGGGCATCGCGTCGAACCATTTCCTGGCGCGAACTATTTCGTTCTAGAGGAGAGGAAATAATGAAGAAATCTGTAGTGGGGTTGCTTGCTCTTAGCGCCATGGCCACCGCCATGGGTTCTGCCTTCGCTGCCGATGCCGCGACGGCGCCGGCGATGACGGCGGCCGAAAAGGAACAGGCCAAGAAAATCTACTTCGAGCGTTGCGCCGGATGCCACGGGGTGCTGCGCAAGGGCGCCACCGGCAAGAACCTCGAGCCGCACTGGTCGAAGAAGGACAAGGATGGCAACATGACCGAAGGCGGTACGCTGAAGCTCGGTCAGAATCGCCTGGAAAAGATCATCGGTTACGGTACCGACGGCGGCATGGTGAACTTCGACGATATCCTGACCAAGGACGAAATCAGCCTGATGGCCAAGTACATCCAGAACACCCCGGATGTGCCGCCGGAGTTCAGCCTCAAGGATCAACTGGATACCTGGAAGGTCATCGTGCCGGTCAAGGATCGTCCGACCAAGCAGATGAACAAGCTGAACCTGAAGAACGTGTTCTCGGTCACTCTGCGCGATACCGGTGAAGTTGCCCTGATCGATGGCGATACCAAAGAAATCGTCAACGTCGTCAAGACCGGTTACGCAGTCCATATTTCCCGCCTTTCCGCTTCCGGCCGCTATGTGTACGTGATCGGCCGCGATGGTCGGGTATCGTTGATCGACCTGTGGCTGGAAAAGCCGGCAGTTGTGGCTGAAGTCAAGATTGCCTTCGATGCGCGCTCGATCGATACCTCCAAGTTCAAGGGCTTTGAGGATAAATATGCGATTGCCGGTGGCTACTGGCCGCCGCAATACACGATCATGGACGGCGACACGCTGAAGCCGCTCAAGGTGGTTTCCACTCGGGGCGTTACGGTTGACGGCGATTACCACCCTGAACCGCGTGTGGCGTCCATCGTTTCTTCCTTCATCAAGCCGGAGTGGGTCGTCAATGTCAAGGAAACCGGTCAGATTCTGCTGGTCGACTACACCAATATTGAAAACCTGAAGACGACCACCATCGGGTCCGCCAAGTTCCTGCATGATGGCGGCTGGGATGCTACCAAGCGCTATTTCCTGGTGGCGGCCAACGCCTCCAACAAGATCGCTGCGGTCGACACCAAGACCGGCAAGCTGGCAGCGCTGGTCGATGTCGCCAAGATCCCGCACCCGGGGCGCGGCGCCAACTTCACGCATCCGAAGTTCGGTCCGGTCTGGGCAACCGGTCACCTCGGTGCCGACGTCGTGACCCTGATCTCGACACCCTCGGAAGAAAAGAAGAACGCCAAGTTCAAGGAATACAACTGGAAAGTCGTTCAGGAAGTCAAGCACGTGCCGGGCAACCTGTTCGTCAAGACCCATCCGAAGTCCAAGCACCTGTGGGCCGACTCGCCGCAGAACCCGGACAAGGATCTGGCCGAATCGGTTTCCGTCTGGGACATGGCTGATCTGTCCAAGCCGAAGGCCATCCTGAACGTGGCCAAGGACTCCGGCCTGCCGGCAACCAAGGCGACCAAGCGTGCCGTGCATCCGGAATACTCGGCTGACGGCAAGGAAGTGTGGATTTCGCTGTGGGGCGGCAAGACCGACCAGTCGGCCATCGTCGTCTATGACGATGCGACGCTCAAGCTGAAGAAGGTCATCACCGATCCGAAGATGATCACGCCGACCGGCAAGTTCAACGTCTACAACACCCAGCACGACATCTACTGATCGACTGTTGTTTGTTTGATGTGAAGCAAGTTACGGGGGCGCAAGCCCCCGTAGTATATGGATCAGCAACATAGTTCGCACGGCGTCACAGAAGAGAGCGTGCGCTAACCAATTTTGCGGAGAGTTCTACGATGAATAAAAAATTCGTATCCCTGGCGGTTTCCGGTATTTTCCTGGCATTGGGTTCGCAGGCCGCGCTGGCCGCCCCCGACTGGGGCAAGGCGGCCAAGAGCACCATCCACGTCTTCCACCCCGGCGTTTCACCCCTCGAGTGGGTGCAGGGCAAGGGCGAGCACAGCGGTGCCAGCGGCCTGAAGAAAGGCGAGGCCTGTGCCGGTTGCCACATTGAGGACGGCAAGTTGAGTCTTGATACCAAGCGCCTGGCCAGCAAGGAAATGGAACCGAAGGGGGCGCCCAAGACCCTGACCTACCCGGTCACCGTGCAGGCTGCCTACGATGCGACGAATCTCTATGTCCGCCTGACCTTCAAGGCGCCTGGCGGCGGCTTCGACAAGTCCGACAAGGACAACGAAGTGAAGGCCACCATCATGTTCCCGAACGACAAGGTGCCCCTGGGCGACCAGACCGGGTGCTGGTCCGCCTGCCACAAGGATGCGCGGACCATGCCGGGGGCCGACGACAAGAAGACCAAGTACGTCTCGGCCGGCGCCATGGATCTGGTGCAGTGGAAGAGCAGCGGCAAGTCGGCTGACGGCTTCGTCGCCGACAAGCGCAGCATGGAAGGCGGCAAGGCCGGTGCCACGGCCGAAGGTGCCAAGGCCGGCGATACCTATACGGTGACCTTCACCCGCAAGCTGGCCGGCAATGCCGTGCTCGCCCCGGGCAAGGCCGTGCCCTTCGGTATCGCCATCCACGCCGACAATGCCGGTGGTCGTTTCCATCATGTTTCCTTCGGCCACACCATCGGCCTGGGCGCCGATGGCGACGTGAAGGCCGCCAAGTAGTCGTTTCGTCATGTCATCCGGAACCCGCTTGGACTCTGGATGGCTGCTCGGTAAGGGAGCGCCGTTGCTGTTGGCGCTCCTTGCCTTTTCTGCCGTCGCCGGGGAGACGGTCGAAGTCAGCATCGTCGGCTACCAGTACGACCCGGCCCAGGTCAGCATCAAGGTCGGCGACAGTGTGCGGTGGACCAACCGCGAGAAGCGAACCAGCCATTCCATCGTCTTCCCCGCCGAAGGCGGGCTGGAATCCGAGCGGCTGTTTCCCGACGAGAGCTGGCAGCGCCGCTTCGACCATCCGGGAAGCTACAAATACCAATGCGGCCCGCACCCGGAAATGAAGGGATCCATCGTTGTCAGCGAGTAATTTCGTTTTCGGCCTTTTTTTGCTGTCGACCGCAGCACTCGGCCTGGTCCGGCCGGCCATCGCCGGCGAACCCGCCCCGGCCCGGCAGAAGGAACTGGTCCATCTGGTTCGCCAGGACTGCGGCTCCTGCCACGGCATGACGCTGAACGGTGGCCTCGGCCCGGCCCTGCTGCCCGAGACGCTGCGCGACAAGCCGGTCGAAGGCCTGGTGGCGACCATCTATTACGGCCGGCCCGGCACGCCGATGCCGCCCTGGAAGCAGTTCATGTCGGAGGCCGAAGCGGCCTGGATCGTCGATAAACTGATGACCAAATTCCCCCAATGAGATTGTCATGCGCCTGATCCTCGCCTTCGTCCTTGCCCTCCTGCTTAACGCCTGCGCCGGCCCGCAACTGCGCGGCACCGGCGACCTCGGCCTGGTCATCGAGCGGGCCAGCGGCCATGTCACGCTGGTCAACACCACGGCCCGCCAGCCCTACGCCCGCATCGCCGGGCTGGGCGATCTCTCGCACGCCTCCGCCGTCTATTCGCGCGACGGCCGCTACGCCTACATCTTCGGCCGCGACGGCGGACTGACCAAGGTCGATCTGCTGGCTGAAAAGATCGTCAAGCGGGTGATCCAGTCGGGCAACGCCATCGGCGGCTCGATCTCCCAGGACGGGCGCATCGTCGTCGCCCAGAACTATGCGCCGGGCGGCATCAAGGCCTTCGACGCCGAAACGCTGGAGCTGCTCGCCGAGGTGCCGGCCGAGTATGCCCCCGGCCAGTTTTCCAAGGTCGTCGGCCTGGCCGACGTGCCCGGCAACAAGTTCGCCTATGCGCTGTTCGACGGCGGCGAGATCTGGGTCACTGATTTCAGCAACCCCAGGGCGCCGACCACCCGTCGCTATCCGGCCGGGCAGCAGCCCTACGACGGCCTGGTGACGCCGGACGGCCGCCACTACATGGCCGGCCTCTTCGGCGAGGACGGTGTCGCCCTGCTCGACCTATGGCAGCCGGAAAAGGGTGCCCGCAAGATCCTCGAGAACTACGGCCGCGGCCAGGAAAAACTGCCGGTTTTCAAGATGCCCCACCTGCGCGGCTGGTCGGTCGCCCAGGGCAAGGCCTACCTGCCGGCCATCGGCCGCCACGAGGTGCTGGTCGTCGACGTCGCCACCTGGCAGGAAGTTGGCCGCATCCCGGTGCGCGGCCAGCCGGTGTTCGTGATGGCCCGCCCGGACGGGCGCCAGGTCTGGGTCAATTTCGCCTTCCCCGACAACGGCCGGATCGACGTCATCGACACGCCGTCCGGCAAGGTCGTGCACCGCATGGACCCGGGCAAGGGCATCCTGCACATGGAATTCGCGCCGCGCGGCGAAAACGTCTGGCTCTCGGCGCGCGACGACAACAAGGTGGTGATCTACGACACCGAGAACTTTGCCCGAATCGGTGAAATCCCGGCCGCCAGCCCGTCCGGCATTTTCTTCACCAGCCGCGCCACGCGCATCGGTTTCTGATGACTTCACTCGCCATGACCAGCACCCTCGACTTCCAGCTGCTCAACGACTTCCAGCGCGACTTTCCGCTCTGTCCGGCGCCCTTCGCCGAACTGGCGGCACGCCTCGGCGTCGGCGAGAAGGTCGTTCTCGGGCGGCTCGAAAGCCTGCGCCGCGAAGGAAAGATTTCCCGGGTCGGCGCCGTCTTCGCCCCCAAGCGCATCGGCGCCTCGACGCTGGCCGCCATGGCCGTGCCGCCGGAAAAGCTGGCGGCGGTCGCCGCCGCGGTCAACCGCTTTCCCGAGGTCAATCACAACTACGAGCGCGAGCACCGCTACAACCTGTGGTTCGTCGTCACCGCCGCCAGCGAGGGCCGCCTGCAGGCGACGCTGAGCGCCATCGAGCAGGCCGCCGGCTACCCGCTGATGGCGCTGCCCTTGCTCGAGGAATTCCATATCGACCTCGGTTTCTCGCTCAACGGCGACAAGCCAAAAAATGTCGTGGCCGCCCGCGCCGTGGCGCCGGTCGCCCCCATCGGCGAGATCGAGCGCCGGCTGGTCTCGGTACTGCAGGAAGGCCTGCCGATGTTCATCCGGCCCTTCGAGATGATCGCCTCGCGCATCGGTGCCTCGGAAAGCGAAGTGCTCGGCCGCATCGGGCGCTGGCTGGAGGAGGGCGCCATCAAGCGCTTCGGCGTCGTCGTCCGCCACCACGAACTCGGCTACCGGGCCAACGCCATGCTGGTGCACGACATCGCTGACGAGCGGGTCGGCGAACTCGGCCGGGCCCTCGCCGAGGAGCCGGCGGTCACCCTGTGCTACCGCCGGCCGCGCCGCCTGCCCGACTGGCCGTACAACCTGTTCTGCATGATCCACGGCCGGGAACGCGGCGAAGTCGAGGCGACCATCGCCGAGCTGCGGCAACGCCACGGCCTGCAGGACAGCGCCCACGAAATCCTCTTCTCGCTGACCCGCTTCAAGCAGAACGGGGCGCGCTATGCGTGAACGGCCGGTGGATTTCGAACTTGCTGCGGTCGACCGGAAAATTCTCGCCAAATTGCAAGGCGACTTCCCGATCTGCGAGCGCCCCTACGCCGTCGCCGCCGAGCAATTGGGCCTGGCCGAGGACGAACTGCTCGAGCGCCTGCGCCGCCTGCTCGACAACAAGGTGCTGACCCGCTTCGGGCCCATGTTCCAGGTCGAGCAGATGGGCGGCGCCTTCGTGCTGGCCGCGCTGGCCGCCCCCGAAGAGAGCTACGACGAGGTCGCGGCGCAGGTCAATGCGCTGCCCCAGGTCGCCCACAACTACCGCCGCGAGCACGCCCTCAACATGTGGTTCGTGCTGGCCACCGAAACGCCGGCCGGCATCGCCGAAGCCATCGCCCGCATCGAGCGCGACACCGGTCTGCCGGTCTACGCCTTCCCGAAGGAGCGCGAGTACTTCGTCGAAATGAAGCTGGAGGCCAGGCTGTGAACGCACCCAACCTCAAGCCCCTGATCGATGAGTGCGACCGCGCCCTGATCGTCGCCACCCAGGGCGGCCTGCCCCTCGTCGCCCGGCCCTACCACGCCCTGGCCGAGCAACTGGGCCTGAGCGCCGACGAGGTCATGCGGCGCCTGCGCGCCATGGTCGACGGCGGTGTCATCCGCCGCATCGGCGCCGTGCCCAACCACTACGCCATCGGCTGGACGGCCAACGGCATGACGGTGTGGGATGTCGACGATGCGCTGGTCGACCAGCTCGGCCAGCAGGTCGGCGCCCTCGACTTCGTCACCCACTGCTACCGCCGGCCGCGGGCCCGGCCGGTCTGGCCCTACAACCTGTTCGCCATGGTGCACGGCGCCTCGCGTGACGAATGCGCCGAAAAGGCCGGGCAGATCCGCGCCCTGCTCGGCGCCGCCTGCCAGGGCAGCGACATCCTCTATTCGACCCGAATCCTGAAAAAGACCGGCCTGCGTCTCGGCAGCTGATCGCTCGGCAGTCGATTGCCAGTCGGCGCTCAGGCCGGGGGCAGGTAGCCGGCCGCCAGTTGGGTGAAGTCGGCGGTTTGCTGCGCCGCCCACGCCGCGTCGCGGCCCAGTTCGGCGGCCATCAGGCCGGCCACGCTTGGGGCCAGGGCGACGGCCGCCTGGGCGTCGAGCAGCAGGCAGGCGCTGCGCCGCATCAGTACGTCCTCGACGCGGCGCGCCATTTCCTCGCGGCAGGCGCGGCGGACCTCGCCGGCCGTCAGCGGCAGCGCCGGGTGCAGCGCCGGCCCGGCCTCGGCGGTGCTGGCCGCGGCGATCGCCAGGTCGACGGTCGGGCAGGGGCGGGCCGCCAGTCCGGCCAGACGCTCGGCCAGGTCGACGGCCGCTTCGGCGATGCTGCGGTAGGTCGTCCATTTGCCGCCGGCCACGCTGAGCAGCCCGGAGCGGGGGGCGACGAGCAGGGTGTGCTCGCGCGACAGGCCGGCCGGGTTGGTACCGCCGGCGGCGACCAGCGGCCGGAGGCCGGCGAATACCGACAGAATGTCGCGCCTTGCCGCCGGCTTGGCCAGGTAGCGGTTGGCCGTGTCGAGCAGGAAATCGATTTCCCCGGGCTGCGCCACCGGCTCCGCCGTCGCCTGCGGCACGGCGAGGTCGGTGGTGCCGACCAGCACCCGGCCCTGCCAGGGAATGACGAAGATGACCCGCCCGTCGGGCGTGCGCGGTACCAGCAGCGCGCTGTCGCCGGCCATGAAGTGGCGCGGCAGGACCAGGTGGGAACCGCGGCTGGGGGCGATCAGCGGTGCCGCGCCGGGGTCGTCGAGGCGCCGCACTGCATCGGCAAACGGCCCGGTGGCGTTGATCACCAGGCGGGCGGCAACCGGAAATTCGCGGCCCGACTCGGCATCGCGCAGCACGGCGCCGGCAATGCGTTCGCCCGCTTTGCTCAGGGCGACGACCGGGCAGTAATTGACCAGCGTCGCTCCGTGCCCGGCCGCGGTCTGGGCGAGGGCGACGGCCAGCCGGGCATCGTCGAACTGGCCGTCGACATAGCGCGTGCCACCGCGCAGGCCGGCGGTGGCAATGCCGGGCAGGGCGGCGATGACCTGCCGGCGGTCGAGGTGGCTGGAGCGGCCGAAGTCGTCGCCGCTGGCCAGCAGGTCGTAGAGCTTGAGGCCGGCGCCGTAGAAGGCCGATTCCCACCAGGCGTAGCTGGGGACGACGAAGGGCAGCGGATGCACCAGGTGCGGCGCGTTGCGGCACAGGCGCTGGCGTTCGCGCAGCGCCTCGCGGACCAGGCCGAGCCGGCCCTGCTGCAGGTAGCGCACGCCGCCGTGGATCAGCTTGGTCGAGCGGCTCGACGTGCCGTGGGCAAAATCGCCGCGCTCGGCCA
The DNA here is from genome assembly GCA_009469585.1 of Dechloromonas sp. Dech2017. Lineage (GTDB taxonomy): Bacteria > Pseudomonadota > Gammaproteobacteria > Burkholderiales > Rhodocyclaceae > Azonexus. Next base: position 33,066 of record SSXW01000011.1, on the reverse strand, counting down.
ACAGTACGCTATGGCCGCGCGCCGCCGCGTCGACCGCGATGCCCAGCCCGGTGGCGCCGCCGCCGACCACCAGCAGGTCCCACTGGCGCCCGGTCTCGCTGGCCCGGGCGAGCATGGCCGCCCGCTGCATCAGCCCGGCCAGGCGCGGCTGCGCGCCACGGCCCCCTGCCAGCGGGCGCGGATCGCTGCCACGGCGCCGTCGGCCATGGTCGGCTCGAAGCGACGGTCGACCCGCCACAGGCCGGCCACTTCGTTCTCGTCGTGCCAGACGCCGACCGCCAGCCCGGCCAGGTAGGCGGCGCCGAGCGCCGTCGTTTCGGTGACTAGCGGCCTGACCACCGGCCGCCCGAGCAGGTCGGCCTGCAGCTGCAGCAGCAGGTTGTTGGCCGAGGCGCCGCCATCGACCCGCAGTTCGACCAGCGGCTGGCTGGCGTCCTGCTCCAGCGCGCCGACCAGGTCGGCGACCTGCAGGGCGATCGATTCGAGCGCGGCGCGGGCGATATGGGCACCGGTGCTGCCGCGCGTCAGCCCGAAGATGGCCCCGCGCGCCTGGGCATCCCAGTAGGGCGCGCCGAGGCCGACGAAGGCCGGCACGAAGGCGACGCCGCCGCTGTCTGGCACGCTGGCGGCGAGCGCTTCGACGTCGCCGGAACTGCCGATCAGCCCGAGGCCGTCGCGCAGCCACTGGACGACGGCGCCGCCAACGAAGACGCTGCCCTCCAGCGCGAAAGTCAGCGCGCCGCCGCGCCGGCAGGCGACCGAGGCGAGGAGGCCGGGCGGCGGCACCGGCGGCGCTTCGCCGGTATGCATGAGCAGGAAGCAGCCGGTGCCGTAGGTGTTCTTGGCCAGGCCGGGAGTGAAACAGCCCTGGCCGGCCAGCGCCCCCTGCTGGTCGCCGACCAGCGCGGCAATCGGCAGCCCGGCCAGTTCTGGAATGCCGGCCACCTCGCCGAGGATGTCGCTGCTGTCCACGATGGACGGCAGCACGGCGCGCGGGATGGCGAATTCGGCGAGCAGTTCGTCGCTCCAGTCGCCCGCCCGGAGGTCGAAGAGCAGCGTGCGCGAGGCATTGCTGGCATCGGTGACATGGGCCCGGCCGCCGGTCAGCTTCCAGGCCAGCCAGCTGTCGACGGTGCCGAAGGCCAGCTCGCCGGCCTCGGCCCGGGCCCGCAGCCCGGGCTGGCTGTCGAGCAGCCAGGCCAGCTTGGTCGCCGAAAAATACGGGTCGAGGAGCAGGCCGCTGCGCGAGCGGATGGCCGGCTCACGCCCGGCCGCCCGCAGCTTCTGGCACAACGCGGCGGTCCGCCGGTCCTGCCAGACGATGGCCGGCGCCACCGCCTGGCCGGTGGAGCGTTCCCAGAGCAGCGTCGTCTCGCGCTGGTTGGCGATGCCGACGGCGGCCACCTCCGTGGCCGTGATTCCAGCCTTTTTCAATGCCTCAACGGCGACTGCCGCCTGCGACTGCCACAGGGTTTCCGGATCGTGCTCGACCCAGCCCGGCTGCGGGTAGCTTTGCGGGAATTCCTGCTGGGCGACGGCGACCGGCTGCCCGGCCTGGTCGAAGAGGATGGCCCGGGAACTGGTCGTGCCCTGATCCAGCGCGAGGACGTGTTTCATGATTGCTTCTCCGTCTGGCATCAACCGACAATAGGTGAGCGGAGAAGGGATGGCAAGGCTGGATGTCGTCTGGTCAATGGAAGACTTGGTGGCCAGGTACAGAGAAATACGATGACACGGTCATCGATCTGCTGCGGGATTCACCAGATTTTCCGACAATCGAGCGGCGATAGGGCATCAACGGAAGTCGGTCGAATAGGGGCGCGGGCGCAGTCCTTATTTGCCATGCTCATGCGACGTTTCGTGATCTTGAGGTTTAGGCAACCATCTCAGAAGGGTCTCGTAGAGTTTTTCAGGGACGACTGGCTTGGGAATGTGCTCATTCATCCCCGCATCGAGGCACGTTTGGCGATCTTCCTGGAAGGCATTGGCGGTCATTGCCAGTACTGGTGTGTCGATGTTCAGGGAGTCGCTGCGGATGGCCCGGGTGGCATCTACCCCGTTGAGGACTGGCATTTGCATATCCATCAAAATCAGCGCGTAGCGATTGCTTCGAGCCAGTTTCAGGGCTTGCTGGCCGTTTTCGGCCAGGTCGACCGACAGTCCAGCATTTTCCAGCTGCAGGATGGTGATTTCACGGTTGACAGGTTCGTCTTCGGCTACCAGAACACGTGTCCCAATGTAGTTGCTGCTTAGCCGGGTTTCCGCATCGACAAATATGGCTGGCGCCGCTAAAGCGGTGGTCATGTCTTGCCGCTTCAGGCGTACCGTAAACCAGAAGGTGCTACCGATTCCCGGTACACTTTCTACTCCGATTCTACCGCCCATCATTCGGACCAGACGCTTGCTGATAGCGAGGCCCAAACCGGTACCGCCGTACTTGCGGGTCATGCTGTTGTCGGCCTGTTCGAAGGTTGAAAACAGGCGGTTCCGCGTCTCGGGCGCGATGCCAATACCACTGTCACTGATGACAAATCGCACCTCTCGCCATCCATCATCGCTGCCGGCCATTTCAGCACGTACGATGACATGGCCCCGCTCGGTGAACTTGATGGCGTTCCCCGCGAGATTTGTCAGTACCTGTCCCAAGCGCAACGCATCGCCCGTCAGAGGTTCTCGGGCAAGGGCATCGTCGATTTCGATCTGCCAGGCAAGATTCTTTTCGCGAGCCTTTCCGCTGAGCAAGTTGCCGAGGTTGTCCAGGATGTCGCCGAGTCGGAGTGGCATCTCTTCGAATACCAGTCGATCGGCCTCGATCTTTGACAGATCAAGGATGTCATTGAGCACGCTGAGCAGGCGCATGGCCGCGTCCTGGGCTTTATCCAGTTGCTCCAACCCCTTGGGGTCGGCCATGCGCCGCCTTGCCAAGGACAGCATGCCAATCACGCCGTTCATCGGGGTGCGCAATTCGTGGCTCATGTTGGCAAGGAAAGCACTCTTGGCTCGACTCGCGGCCTCGGCAGCGAGCTTGGCTTCGACCAGGTCGGCAGTTCTTTCCTGAATCAGTTCTTCCAGATGCTGGCGATGGCGTTCCAATTCGGCCTCGGTGTGCTTGCGCTCCGTAATGTCATCGTAAACGCCGAGTACGCCGATGACCTTGCCCGACATGTCGCGCAACGGCACCTTGGATGTGTGCACCCAGATTGTCTTGCCTTCTCGCGTGGTTTGCGGTTCCTCATAGTTCAGGAGAGGCTGTCCCGATTCCATCACCCGATTGTCGTCAGCCCTGTACAGGTCAGCCTGATCTGACCAGCCCATCGCTGAGTCGTTCTTGCCGATCAGTTCGTCTGGGTTCTGGAACCCCGCGTCCTGTGCGAAGGCGGGATTGCAGCCGAGATAGCGGCTGTCACGATCTTTCCAGAACACACGAATTGGTGCTGTGTCGATAATCCGTTGTACAAGATCATGGGCTCTTGCAAGATCGGCGGTCATGCTGGAAAGTGCTGTGTGGATCGTGCCCCATTCGTCGCGGCGAGCTTGGACCGGGGCGAGAGCGCTGGCGCTGCCACTGTGCATGGCGGCAATCCTTTGGACTATTTCGGCCAGCGGGCGCTGGATATAGCGTCTAACGAACCAGAGTGTGAAAAATAGCGACAAGAGGACAATCCCAGTTGCAGCCCAGAGGAATCGGGATTTTGTTTTCGCTGCCTCATTGTGAAGCTCCGCATGGAAACCCTCGGCTCTGATGTGCGTGTCCCGGTCTATCCTCGCCAACTGTTCCAGCACTTTCTGGCGCGATATGCGGTGTTCCTGTGATTGGGTTTCGAAGCCTTCCAGGGCTGCATTCAGGGCAATAATCCGTGTCCGGTAGCGGGTGGCGCCTTCACGCATACGGCGGGCGATCCGGGCCATGTCCGGGGTCGTTGACGTCATCGTTAGCAAGCCCAGCCTGAGGTCTTCGATCAACTCAATCGACTTGCCTGAAGGCAGGGATGGATGGGCGGCACTTTGGGTGATTTCCCTGCCGATCAGCATCACCGATTCGCGGTAACCGATAACAAGGGACATGATCTGGTCGAGGTAATCGGTGTTTTTACCGGCCAGCGTTTGTCGGATCAGGGCCTGGCTGGTAAGTTGCTCCAGCGTTGCCAGATCTTCGAACAGGCCCTGTTCGCTTCTTTCGATATCGGCAAGAGCGGAGCCGATTTTCCGGCATTGGTCGAGGAGATCGTGCGTCTTCCCCTCAAGGAGAGTGATGGTCGCACCCAGTCCTGGATCAGTCGCTGTCCTGATAAGTTTTTGTAATTGCGTACGGAGCCTGTCGTGTCCGTTGGCTGGGACTCCCTGCCGGTCGCAATTCCTGATCGTGCCGTCGAGATCCGAAAGGCTTGCCGACAGTTCGCGTGCTAGCGCCGAATATTCGAGAACGCGGACCATTTCTCGCTCGGCGATGACGGTCGATAAGTTCTCGACGCGGGCGTAGCCGAGCCAGACGATGCCGGCAAGCAGCGACAGGGCGAAGACGTTGGCCACCGCCAGTGCCAGCAACTTTCGGCTGATTCCCCAGGCAGGTGTCGCAGCCATGGTCGGTAGGCAGAACCTTAAGGCTGCTGTTTAACGAGCAGTGCGCCGCGAAGGACCGTCGGTTTGGGAACGACTGCGTGTTCTTCGAGTGCTGTGACGTTGATGATCCGTTGGCCGCGGGTGTTCCGAGTTACCGGAAGGTTATTCACCGGTTTGCCTCGCATGGCCTGTAGCAGCATGTCGGCCGACAGTTCGCCCTGTTCCTGCCCAGTTTTTACCACCGCAGCCCAGGCGCCCTGTTCAACCTGGTAGCGATTGCCGGCCACAATGGGCTTGCCGTAGATACGGCGCAAGACATGAAGTACTTCCCCGTTTGTTTGCGGCTTGCTGTCCCGATCGGAGATGCCTTCCAGGCTATCGACGAACAGAACGTCACAAGCCGCATTTAAAGTCTTGCCAAGAGATTCGATTTGCTGGTTGTTTTTCACTATATGGAATGCTGCGACGGTGGCCGGATAGCTTGCCTTTTCGCTAACGACCTGGTCGTGAAGAGCATGACCCGCAGGTACATCGGCGGTCAGAAAGCAGGCATTTTGTAGTGGGCTGATGATCTGTTTGATAAAGGCCAGCGATTCCCTCACGTGAGCCCGTTCGAGGGTGCCGGAAATGTGCGAGTTGGGGAAGCCATATTTTTGTGCCGTAGCGTTGACGCCATTGAACATGATTGGTGTTTGCGTCTTGTCCTTCAGATAGGGAACGACGAACATCGATTGGGCGTCATCGTCGGCGGTGATAACGCCGTGGGGTTGTAGCGATTGGAACAGGGCGTGTGCTTGCGCTGCCTTGTCGGGGCCACCAGTCCGGTTTGTCTTGGTGCTCATGTAGAAATAGCTGATCTCGCTTGATGGATGCAATACGCCCTCAATCCCTTCGCGAATCTCGCGGACCCAGGGGTTGTCTTCCTCATAGCTCATGACCACGAGTACCTTGAACTCTGCAGCGTGAGCAAGGGCACCGATTACGATGAAAAACAAACAGAGCAACGAACGTATCAGCTTCATGACGGTGTATCTCGTGGTTACTTGCTGGCCGATTGATCAAATGCATGTTTGATCAATCTATTAACATTGATGGGCTTCCAGGTTGATCCATGTCAACGCCAGTTTGACCTAAAGTTGCCCTTGCTGACAGGTTGTTCCTCAAACGGGGTGGCGAAGGCGTAGAGCGGTCGTGCCAAATCGGATTCCAGAGTTGCGTATCGATAACGCTACTCGTAGAACCCCCGTTTGAGGGAGAGCACGCGTGGCATTTGCCGGGCGTATTCCCGCCATTTGGTGGCAGTTGTGACTAACCCGCCTCAGCTATCCTCTTCCCGATATGGGCCAGCGCTTCCTCGACCTGGTCGATCAGGATCAGGCAGAGGTCCTCCGGCTCCAGTCGCTTGAGGGCGGCATCGATGGCGATGAACTCGCCGGTGATGGCTTCGATGTGACGGGTACGCGGCGCGTTGCTCAGGCCGGAGCGCAGCAGGCCGATGACTTCGCCGTCGGCCCGGCCGCGCTGGCAGGCGTCTTCGTAGAGGATGACGTCGTCGAAGGCGGTGCCAAGGATCTCGGTCTGCTGGCGGATGTCCTCGTCGCGCCGGTCGCCGGCGCCGCTGATGACCACCGAGCGGCGCCTGGCCGGCATGTTGTCGATGGCCTTGACCAGGGCCAGGATGGCGTCCGGGTTGTGGCCGTAATCGGCGATCAGCGTGGCACCGCGGTAGTCGAAGACGTTGAAGCGGCCGGGGGCGGTGGCGGCGTCGTTGACGAAGCCGGCCAGCGCCTGCTCGATGACCGCCCAGTCGTAGCCCAGCGCCCAGCCGGTGGCGGCGGCGGCCATGGCGTTCTCGACCTGGAAGCCGATCGTGCCGTTGCGGGTCAGCGGCACCTTGGCCAGCGGGACGACGTGTTTGCGGCGGCCTTCGCCGAAGATGATGGTGTCGCGCTCGACATAGACGACCCGCTTGCCCTGGGCTCTGTGGGTGGCCAGCACCGGATGGTTGCGGTCGTGGGCGAAGAAGATGATGTCGCCCGGACAATGGTTGGCCATGCGGGCGACCACCGGGTCGGCTGCGTTGAGCACGGCGGTGCCGTGCGGCGCAACGTTCTCGACGATGACCCGCTTGACGACGGCCAGTTCGTCGACAGTGGTGATGAAGTTGAGGCCGAGGTGGTCGCCGAGGCCGATGTTGGTGACCACGGCGACGTCGCAGACGTCGAAACCCAGCCCTTCGCGGAGCACGCCGCCGCGCGCCGTTTCGAAAACGGCGGCATCGACGTCGGGGTGCATCAGCACGTTGCGCGCGCTGCGCGGGCCGGAGCAGTCGCCGGAATCTATGCGCCGGCCTTCGATGTAGATGCCGTCGGTGCTGGTCATCCCGACGCGCCGGCCGCTGGCTTCGAAGATGCGGCCGATCAGGCGGCTGGTTGTCGTCTTGCCGTTGGTGCCGGCGATGGCGACGACCGGGATGCGCGCGTTATCGGGCTTCCCGTCGGGACCGTCGGGGAACATCATGCCGACGATGGCCTCGCCGACCGCCCGGCCCTTGCCGAACGAGGGGTCGAGGTGCATGCGCAGGCCGGGGGCGGCGTTGACTTCGACGATGCCGCCGCCCTGGTCTTCCAGCGGCTTGAGGATGGTGTCGCAGACGACGTCGATGCCGGCGATGTCGAGGCCGACGGTCTGGGCGGCGGCAATGGCGGCGGCGGCCAGTTCCGGGTGGACGTCGTCGGTGACGTCGGTCGCCGTGCCGCCGGTTGACAGGTTGGCGTTGTTGCGCAACACGATGCGGGCGCCGCGCGGCGGCACGGTGTCGGCCTCGTAGCCTTGCTCGGCGAGGCGGGCGAGGGCGATTTCGTCGAAGCGGATCTTGGTCAGCGAGGTGGCGTGGCCGTCCGAGCGGCGGGGGTCGCTGTTGACGATGTCGACCAGCTGGCGGACCGTGTGCGTGCCGTCGCCGACGACCAGCGGCGGGTCGCGCCGGGCGGCGGCGATCAGCTTGTCGCCGATGACCAGCAGACGCCAGTCGTGGCCGGGCAGGAAGCGTTCGACCATGATGTCGTCGCGGTAGTCGACGGCGACCCGGTAGGCCTGGCGCACCTGCTCCTCGGAGGTCAGGTTGACCGAAATGCCCTTGCCCTGGTTGCCGTCCTGCGGCTTGACGACGACCGGCAGGCCGATCTCCTGCGCCGCCGCCCAGGCATCGTCCTCGTCGTCGACCGGGCGGCCGTAGGGCACGGCGACGCCGGCGGCGTGCAGCAGCTTCTTGGTCAGTTCCTTGTCCTGCGCGATGGCTTCCCCGATGGCGCTGGTGAAGCTGGTCTCGGCGGCCTGAATGCGTTTCTGCTTGCTGCCCCAGCCGAACTGGACGAGGCTGCCCTGGGTCAGGCGGCGGAAGGGAATGCCGCGGGCGACGGCGGCCGAGACGATGGCGCCGGTGGACGGGCCGAGGCGGATGTCCTCGTCGAGGTCGCGCAGTTCCTTGAGCGTGCCGTCGAGATCGAAGGGGGTGTCGTCGAGGGCGGCTTGGCAGAGTTGCTCGGCGCGCTCGAAGGCTAGGCGCCCGACGTCTTCCTCGGAGTATTCGACGACAACCTGGTAGACCCCGGCGTCCAGCGTCTGGGTGGTGCGGCTGAAGGTGACCGGGCAGCCGGCCTGGGCCTGCAGGCCGAGGGCGCAGAATTCCAGGGCGTGGGCCATGGAGACGGTGTCGAGGTGATCGCCGGGAATCAGGTCGCCCAGCTCGGGGAAGCGCTCACGCAGGCGGGCTTCGAAATTGGGAATGTCGGCGATGGCCAGTTCGCCATCCTGGCAGGTGGCGATGGCCTGGATAGCGGTGTGGCGGCTCCACAGGTTGGGGCCGCGCAGGGCGCGAATGCGGGATACGTCCATGACGCGGGATCCTTGTTATTTCCGGAGGGTTGCCGGTTTTTTGGCTGTTGGCGTTTTCTTGGTGCGCTGCGGCAGCAGGGCGAGCGGATCGTGGATGTCGAGTCCGAAGGTCTTGATGCCGGTGACGATGACTTCCTGGGTCAGGCCCAGCGCCCAGCCGGCGGCGACGGCGGCCAGCACGTTGGCGACATCGGCCGGCTTCTTGGCCTTGCCGATGTGGGGAACGTCGCCCAGGCGGCACAGGCGGATTTCGTCGCTACCGCTGCCCAGCGTGATGCGCCCGTCGGCGACGTAGACACCACGCTTGCCGGCGGCCAGGTGGGCGGCCATCACGGCGTTGCCGGCATCGACGGCGAAGAAGATGACCTGGCCATCGCACAGTTCGGCCATCTCGGCGACCATGGCGTCGTCGGCGTTGAGTACGGCATAGCCGGCGGGCAGCACGACGTCGACCTGGGTGCGGTAGATCGAGCGGTGCGTCGTGTAGTACTCGCCGCCGGTCGGCTGGACGTCCCAGCGTTCGAGGTTTTCGGCTTCCGGCACGATGTTGGTGACGATGCCGACCGAGCAGCGGTCGTAGGCCAGGCCTTCGCCGAGAATGGTGCGGGCGCCGTTTTCGACGACGGCCGTGCGGATGGTGCGGTTGAGCAGCAGGCGGTGGCCGCCGGCCCAGTTGGCGGCATCGGATTTCTGGACCTGGCGGCGGTCGAGGAAGATGCCGTCGGTGCACGCCAGGCCGACATGTTTGCCGGCGATGTAAACCAGATGGGCGACCAGGCGGGCGACGGGGGTCTTGCCGTGGGTGCCGGTGATGCCGACCAGCGGCACGCGGCCGCTTTCGCCGGCGGCGAAGAGGTTGTCGACGATGGCCTGGCCGACCGGGCGGGGCTTGCCGATGCCCGGCTTGATGTGCATCAGCAGGCTGGGGCCGGCGTTGACTTCGACGACGGCGCCGCCCTGTTCGGCGAGCGGCTTCGAGATGTCCTGGCAGACGAGGTCGATGCCGGCGATGTCGAGGCCGACGATGCGGGCGGCCAGCGAGGCGGTGGCGGCATTTTCGGGGTGCACTTCGTCGGTGCAGTCGAAGGCGTGGTTGGCGTTGCGCTGGATGAGTACTTCGCGGCCGGCAGCCGGCACGCTGTCGCCGCTCAGGCCCTGGCGTTCGAGTTCGATGCGGGCGGCAGTGTCGAGGCGGATGATCGACAGTGGGTGCAGTTCGGTGTCGCCGCGGCGCGGGTCGGTGTTGACCTGGCTGTCGATCAGCGACTGGACGGTCGATTTGCCGTCGCCGGTGACGGTGATCAGGTCGCTGCGGTTGGCGGCGACCAGCTTGCCGCCGACCACCAGCAGGCGGTGCTCGATGCCCTGGATGGAGCGCTCGACGAGCACGCCAGAACCTTCCTCGACGGCGATGGCGTAGGCCTTGGCGACTTCTTCCCGGGTGGTCAGGTCGATGAACACGCCGCGCCCGTGGTTGCCGTCGGTCGGCTTGACGACGACCGGGCCGTCGATGTCCTCGGCGGCATCCCAGGCGTCGTCGGCGCTGCTCACTTCGCGGCCTTCCGGTACCGGCACGCCGCAGCTGGAGATCAGCGACTTGGTGAGATCCTTGTCGCGCGAGATGGTTTCGGCGATGGCGCTGGTCTGGTCGGTTTCGGCCGTCCAGATGCGGCGCATGGCGGCGCCGTAGCCGAGCTGGACGAGGTTGCCGTCGTCGAGCAGGCGGATGTGCGGAATCTTGCGCGCTTCGGCGGCATTGACGATGGCCGCCGTGGACGGCCCGAGATACTTGCGGTCGACGCGTCGGCGCAGCGGCCGGATCGCTTCGGCGAGGTCGAAGGGCTGGTCGTTGATCGCGGCGAGCAGCAGTTCGCGGCCGATCTCCAGCGCCATGCGGGTGACTTCCTCGTGGAAGTTGCTGACCACCAGCTTGTAGACGCCGCGCGTTGTCGTTTCGCGGGTGCGCCCGAAGCCGTCGGGCAGGCCGGCCAGGGTCATCAGTTCGAGGACGACGTGCTCGAGGATGTGGCCGGACCAGGTGCCTTCGCGCAGGCGGCGCAGGAAGCCGCCGTGCTCGCCGTAGTTGCAGCGGTGGTCGACCAGCGAGGGCAGCCAGGCGGTGAGGCGTTCGTAGAGCCCGGGGATCTTGTTGGAGGGAAAGTCTTCCAGTTCGCCGATGTCGATCCAGGTCTCGATGACCGGGGGGTAGGTCCAGATGTTCGGGCCGCGCAGCGAAATGGTGTCGAGAAAAACGATGTCTTTTTTATTCATGTTCTTGGCTAGGGCTCCGATGGCCTGCTGTAATGAAAGACTGATTTCAGCATTATTAACGCTTTCGCCCGATTGTGGCTGACCGGGCGACAAAAATGCCACAACCCGGGACGGTCGGTTACAAAACTACAGGAAGCGGTCGAGCAGCTTGCGGCTGTGGCGGTCGAGCCGGCTCAGGTCGCGGACCAGGAACTGGATGCCGTTGGCGTCGGCAATGAGCAGCCGAGTCGGCGACAGGCGGCGGATGTCTTCCTCGCCCTTGAGCGTCAGCTCGGCCGTGCCGCGGTCGGTGTCGACCTGCCAGACGCTGGGGCAGGCGAAGCTGGAGACGCCGACGATACGGGCAATTTCCGGCACGAATTCGCGGCTGGCCAGTTCTTCCTCGAGGAGCTGGGCGATGGCCGGCGGCAGGTCGGCCAGATGGTCGATCCACGCCACTTCGTGGCCCTCGTAGTTGATCAGCGAAAGGCCTTCGCCGGGAGCGGCGATGGGAAAGGCGCGCACCGGCGTCACGCCTTCGTGGACGATTCCGTTTTCGGCCGTTAATTCCAGTCGACCGTAGGCATCGCGTTGCAGTTGGAAATTGGCGTTGGTGGCGTTCGACATGGTGGGGGGCGCTCAGACGGTGACGGTTTTCGGAAGATCGGGCGCCCGGGGCAGTTCCGGCTCGGTGTCGACGTTGCGGGCCTGCGCCATGTAGAGCTTGAAGTAGTGGCCTTCGATGGCCATCAGCTGGTCGTGGTTGCCGATCTCGACGATGTGGCCGCGGTCCATCACCACCAAGCGATCCGCCTTGCGCAGCGTGCTCAGGCGGTGGGCGATGGCGATGGTGGTGCGGCCCTTGACCAGGTTGTCGAGGGCTTTCTGGATTTCCTTCTCGGTCTCGGTGTCGACCGCCGAGGTCGCCTCGTCGAGGATCAGGATGCGCGGATCGATCAACAGGGCGCGGGCGATCGAGATGCGCTGGCGCTCGCCGCCCGACAGGCCCTGGCCGCGTTCGCCGACCAGCGAGTCGTAGCCGTGCGGCAGGCGCAGGATGAATTCGTGGGCATGGGCGGCGCGGGCGGCGGCGATGATTTCGGCGCGCGTCGCGTCCGGCTTGCCGTAGGCGATGTTGTCGGCGATGGTGCCGAAGAACAGGAAGGGCTCCTGCAGCACCAGGCCGATGTGGCGGCGGAATTCGGCGACCGGCACCGAGCGCACGTCGACGCCGTCGATCAGCACCTGGCCTTCGGAAACGTCGTAGAAGCGGCAGATCAGGTTGACCAGCGTGGACTTGCCCGACCCGCTGTGCCCGACCAGGCCGATCATCTCACCGGGCTGGATGACCAGGTCCACGTCCTTGGTCACCGAGCGGGTGCCGTAGCGGAAGCTGGCCTGCTTCAGTTCGAGGCGGCCGGTGACGCCGGACAGGTGCACCGGATTGGCCGGCTCGGGCACGCTCGACACGTGGTCGAGGATGTCGAAGATGCGCTTGGTGCTCGACGCGGCGCGCTGGGTGGCCGAGACGATGCGGCTCATCGAATCGAGCCGGGTGTAGAAGCGGCCGATGTAGGCGAGGAAGGCGGTGAGCACGCCGACGGTGGAGTCACCCTTGGAAATCTGCCAGATGCCGAAGATCCAGACGACGAGCAGGCCGACTTCGGTGAGCAGGGTGACCGTCGGGGTGAACAGCGACCAGGTCTTGTTCAGCTTGTCGTTCATCTGCAGGTTGTGCTCGTTGGCGGCGCGGAAACGCTCGCCCTCGCGCTTTTCCTGGGCGAAGGCCTTGACCACGCGGATGCCGGGGATGGTGTCGGCCAGCACGTTGGTCACCTCGGCCCAGACGCGGTCGATCTTCTCGAAGCCGGTGCGCAGCTTCTCGCGGACGAAGTGGATCAGCCAGCCGATGATCGGCAGCGGCAGCAGGGTGACCAGGGCCAGCCAGGGGTTGATGGTGAACAGGATGACCGCCGTCATGGTGATCATCAGCACGTCGGTGGCGAAATTGAGCAGGTCGAGCGACAGGAAGATGTTGATGCGGTCGGTTTCGTTGCCGATGCGGGCCATCAGGTCGCCGGTGCGTTTGCCGCCAAAATACTCGAGCGACAGGCCGAGCAGGTGGTCGTAGGTCTGGGTGCGCAGGTCGCGCCCCATGCGCTCGGAAACCAGCGACAGGATGTAGGTGCGGATCCAGCCCAGCGCCCAGGCGAGCAAGGCGGCGCCAAGCAGGCCGCCGAGGTACATGGTGACCAGCGACCAGTCGATCGGCTTGCCGTTCTGGAAGGGGATCAGCACCTCGTCCATCAGCGGCATGGTCAGGTAGGGTGGGACCAGGGTTGCTGCGGTCGACGCCAAAGTCAGGGCAAAACCGAGAAACAGTTGCCAGCGGTAGGGGCGGGCGAAGCGCCACAGGCGGAACAGCGTCCACGTCGAAGGGGCGACCGTCGATTCGCGGTTGCAGATCGGGCACTCGTCCTCGCCCGGCGGCAGGGGTGCCTTGCAAATCGGGCAGGAATCTTCGGTCGACCGCAGCACTGGCCGGCCGCTGGCCACGCTGTCGCGGTTCAGGTCGAACTCGGCGATCAGGCGCAGTGCCGCCAGGTTGCGGGCCAGCGTGTAGCGCCAGCTGGCCAGGCGGCCGGCCTCGTCGACCAGTTCCAGGGCGCCGACGCCGGCCTGGTCGTGGTGATCGAGGCGCAGGCCGGCGCGCAGCGGCCATTCCTGCCAGACGATTTCACCCGGGGCCAAGGCGAGCAGGCGGTGGCTGGTGACCAGCACCAGGCCGGCGGCGTAGTGCAGGCGGTGGTCGAGATCGAGTTCCAGCCAGGCCTGGATCTGCTCTCCGGCGATCAGTTTGGCGGCGATTTCGGGCGCCCAGCGGGCGGGCAGGCTCGGCTCGGGGCTGGCCGAAGAGATGGGGGTCGAGGGCATCCAGCGAGTATACAGTAAGGCTCCGGGTCAGCTGATAACGCCCGGTTGGCCGGCCGGTTGACTCACGTCAAGGCTTTGCGGCGGGGCTTGGCGTTGAATAGGCCCACACGGCAAACAAGGATATTCATGTTTCGCATCTCACAGTACATGCAGGAAATCGCCGAGCCGACGCCGCTCGGTCCGAAACGCAACCCGCCCGGCCCGGTCGTCATCTGGAACCTGATCCGGCGCTGCAACCTGACCTGCAAGCATTGCTACTCGATCTCGGCCGACACCAACTTTCCCGGCGAACTGACCACCGATCAGGTCTACACCGTGATGGACGACCTCAAAGGTTTTCGCGTGCCGGTGCTCATCCTGTCCGGCGGCGAGCCGCTGCTCCGGCCGGACATCTACGACATCGCCAAGCGGGCCAAGGCCCAGGGTTTCTACGTCGGCCTGTCGTCGAACGGCACGCTGATTGACGAGAATAATATCGACCGCATCGCCGAGTGCGATTTCAACTACGTCGGCGTCTCGCTCGACGGCCTGGGTGCGACGCACGACAAGTTCCGCCGCCTCGATGGCGCCTTCGAGGCCTCGCTCAAGGGCATCCGGCTGTGCCGCGACCTCGGCTTGAAAATCGGCGTCCGTTTCACGATGACCCAGGACAACGCCCACGACCTGCCCGGGCTGTTGAAGCTGGTCGAGGACGAAGGGATCGACCGCTTTTACTTCTCGCACCTCAACTACGCCGGGCGCGGCAACAAGAACCGCAAGGACGACGCCCGCCACCAGCTGACCCGCCAGGCCATGGACCTCCTCTTCGAGACCTGTCTCGACTACCAGCAGCGCGGCCTGAGCAAGGAATTCACCACCGGCAACAACGACGCCGACGGCGTCTATTTCCTGCACTGGGTGCGCCGCCGTTTCCCGGACAAGGCGGCCCATGTCGAGGCCAAGCTGCGCCAGTGGGGCGGCAATTCGTCGGGGGTCAATGTCGCCAACATCGACAACCTGGGCAACGTGCACCCCGACACCATGTGGTGGCACCACACGCTGGGCAACGTCAAGGACCGGCCGTTCTCGCAGATCTGGCCGGACACCTCGGATGCGCTGATGGCCGGCCTCAAGCAGCACCCGCGGGCGGTCAAGGGGCGTTGCGGCACCTGCGCCTACCTGCAAATCTGCAACGGCAACACCCGTGTACGCGCCCAGCAGATGACCGGCGACGCGTGGGCCGAGGACCCGGGCTGCTACCTGGACGACGGGGAGATCGCGGCATGAACTGGCGCGTCCTGATCCCGGCCGGCTTTGCCGCCTACTTCCTGTTCGGCATGGCGCAGATGGCCGAGGCGGCCGACGGGGTTGCCAATACTGCCGCCGCCAATTTCAAGGAACATTGCGCCGCCTGCCACGGCGCCGACCGCCTGGGCGGACTCGGCCCGGCGCTGATCCCGGAAAACCTGGCCCGCTTGCGCAAGGCCGAGGCCGAGAAGGTCATCGGCGAAGGCCGCGTGGCGACCCAGATGCTGGGCTTCGCCGACAAGCTGTCGGCGGCCGAGATCAAGGCCCTGGTCGACTACGCCTACACGCCGATCAAGCCGATGCCGGCCTGGGGCGAGAAGGAAATCGCTGCCTCGCGCCTCGTCAATTTCGCGCCGGGCAGCCTGCCCGATAAGCCCGTGTTCAAGGCCGACCCGCTCAACCTGTTCGTCGTCGTCGAAAGCGGCGATCACCACGTTTCCATCCTCGACGGCGACAGGCTCGAACCGATCCACCGCTTCCAGTCCCGCTTCGCCCTGCACGGCGGGCCGAAATTCACGCCGGACGGCCGCTACGTCTTCTTCGCCTCGCGCGACGGCTGGATCACCAAGTACGACCTGTGGAACCTCAAGGTGGTGGCCGAGGTTCGGGCCGGCATCAACACCCGCAACGCCGCGGTGTCGGGCGACGGCAAGTGGGTGGCGGTGGCCAACTACCTCCCGCACACGCTGGTCATCCTCGATGCCGAGCTCAATGTCGCCCGCATCCTGCCGGTGACCGACAAGGACGGCACGACCAGTTCGCGCGTCTCGGCCGTCTACGACGCTTCGCCGCGGCAGAGCTTCGTCGCTGCGCTGAAGGACGTCAAGGAAGTCTGGGAGGTCTCCTACAACCCGAAAGCCGACGCCATCCCGGCCGGCATGATCCACGACTACAAATACCAGGAAGGCGCCTTCATCCGCGGCTTCCTCAACCCGCAGCGCAGCCAGCTCGACGACTACCTCGACGACTTTTATTTCACCCAGGGCTACGACGAGGTGATGGGCGCCTCGCGCAACGATGCCAAGGCGGCGGTGACCGGCCAGGTGGTCAATCTCGACGCCCGCAAGAAGATCGCCGACCTCGAACTGCCCGGCATGCCCCACCTCGGCTCGGGCATCAGCTGGACCTGGCGGGATGAAAGCGGCCAAGGCCGGACGGTGATGGCGACGCCCAACCTCAACGAGGGCCTGATCAGCATCATCGACATGAAATCCTGGCAGACCATCAAGCAAATCAAGACGCGCGGCCCCGGCTTCTTCATGCGCAGCCACGAGAACAGCCGCTACGCGTGGACCGACTCGATGATGAGCAAGACCTACAAGGACACCATGCAGGTCATCGACAAGGAAAAGCTCGAGGTCGTCGCCGAACTCAAGCCCGAGCCGGGCAAGACCTTCGCCCACGTCGAGTTTACCCGCGACGGCAAGTACGTGCTGGCCAGCCTGTGGGAGATGGACGGCGCGCTGATCATCTACGACGCGGCGACGCTCAAGGAAGTGAAGCGCCTGCCGATGAAGAAGCCGGTCGGCAAGTACAACGTCTGGAACAAGATCACCAAGTCGGAAGGCACCAGCCACTGAGCGCCGGCCGGAAATTTCGATTTTGGGCGAAATTTCCGGTTCACCGCAGCAGTCGATTCCCCGGTCAGGCCGGGCCGGCTCAGGCCGCGGCTTGCTCCGGATCGGCCGCTGCCGCCTCGAACAGTTGCAGCCAGTCGGCCAATGCCTCGGCCGCTAGCGGGTGGCTGACGAAATAGCCCTGCACGCAGTCGCAACCCAGGCCTTCGAGCACGGTCATCTGGCCTTCCTCCTCGGCGCCTTCGGCCGTCGTGCGCAGGCCGAGCGCTTCGGCCATGGTCACGATGGCCCGGACGATGGCGATATCGTGCGGCGAATGCTCGATCTCGCGCACGAAACTGCGGTCCACCTTGAGGCTGTCGATGGGTAGCCGGCGCAACTGGCCGAGCGACGAGTAGCCGACCCCGAAATCGTCGACGGCGATGGTGACGCCCTTGCTGCGCAGGCGATTGAGCAGGGCGATGGACGAGATGCCATCGGCGGTCAGCATCGACTCGGTGATTTCCAGCTCCAGCCGGCGCGGCGATACGCCGTGGCGGAAGAGCGCGGCTTCGACGGTTTCGGCGAAATCCGGGCGGATTTCCGAGGGCGACACATTAATGGCGATGCGCGGGATGTGCAGCCCGGCTTCGTCCCAGAGTTTGAGCTGGGCGAGTGCCATGTCCAGCACCTGGCGGCCGAGTTCGTGGATCAGGCCGCGCTCTTCGGCAAGCGGGATAAAATGGTCAGGCGAGAGCAGGCCGAAATGCGGGTGCTGCCAGCGGACCAGGGCCTCGACGCCGCACAGTCGGCCTTCGCCGAGAATGGCCTGGGGCTGGAAATGGAGCAACAGCTGGCGATTGGCCAGGGCGTTGCGCAGGTCGTGGTCGAGGGTCTGGGTTTCCTCGGCGCGATCGCTCAGGTGCTGGGCGAACAGGCAGGTCCGGCCACCGCCACTCTTCTTGGCCTGGTACATGGCGAGGTCGGCATGGCGCAGCAACTCCGCACCGCTTTCGCCATGCGCGGGATAGATCGCCGCGCCGATGCTCGCCCCGAGGTGCAGGGCATGGCCGCGGACGGTGACCGGCTCGCTGAGTGCGACGACGATTTTGTCGGCGACCTGCAGCGCATCCACGCTGTCCGCCACTTCCGGTAGCACCACGGCGAACTCGTCGCCGCCCAGGCGGGCCACCGTGTCCGACGAGCGCAGGCAGGCGCTCAGGCGCTCGGCCATGAAGACCAGCGTGTCGTCGCCGACGTCGTGGCCGAGGGTATCGTTGATCGGCTTGAAACGGTCAAGGTCGATGAACAGCACGGCCAGCCCCTGCTTGCTGCGGGTGGCCAGGCGCAGGTGTTGGTCGAGCCGGTCGCGGAAGGTGGCGCGGTTGGGCAGGGCGGTCAGCGGATCGCGCGTCGCCAGGTGCAGGATGTGGGCCTCGGCCAGCCGGCGGCGCTCGACCTCCTGTTCGAGGAAGATCACCCGGCGGCGCAGCTCGATTTCGCTGAGCACGCTGCTGGCCAGCGTCTTCAGCGCCTGGCGCTGGGCCGGCGTGAGGTGGCGCGGCTTGTTGTCGATGACGCACAGCGTGCCCAGCGTCTCGCCGGAAACCAGGGTCAGCGGCACGCCGGCGTAGAAGCGGATGTTGGGCGCCCCGACGACCAGCGGGTTGTCGCAAAAGCGGCTGTCTTCCAGGGCATCGGGCACCTCGAGCATCTCGTTGTGAAGGATGGCGTGAGCGCAGAAGGCGATCGAGCGCGAGGTTTCGCGAGCCTCCAGGCCGAAATGCGACAGGAACCACTGGCGGTCCTGGTCGATCAGGCTGACCACGGCGATCGGCACCTCGGCGATGGCCGCGGCCAGCCGGGTCAGGTCGTCGAAGACCTCCTGTTCCGGGGTGTCGAGCAGGCGGGTGTCGAGCAGCGCCGCCAGGCGCTGCTGCTCGTTGTCGGGCAGGGGCGGCAGCCAGCTGTAGAGCAGCTCGAAGCACTTGTCGGCCTCGGTCGTCTTGTCGAAGAAGGCGGTCGCGCCCAGGGCCTGGCAGGCCTGGCGAAGCGCGCTGCCGATGTTGTTGGTGAGGACGATGATGCGGGCCCCGCAGCCGGCCTGGCGGATGCGCTCTAGGACGCGCACGCCACTGCCCGGCGACAGCGCCAGGTCGAGCAGGACGGTATCGGGCTGCGTGGACAGGATCAGGTTGACCGCTTCCTCTTCCTCGGTGGCGACGCCGACCACATTGACGCGCGGCTGGCGGGCCAGCAGGCGGATCAACTGGGTGCGGATCAGTTCGGAATCTTCAACGATGACGAGGTTCATGGCAGCCTCCGGCAATGCCTTTGATGGAGTCTGCAGTTTGGCCGCGCCGACGTCCCGGCGGTAGCGGCGGCCGGCCGATATGATCGCCGGATATGGCGGATTGCATTGTAGGGTTCGTCCTACAGGCTGTCGTCGCGCAGGCCGTGGCTCATGCAGTAGCGGGCGATCTCGACGTTGCTGTCGACGCCCAGCTTTTCCAGGATGCGCGCCCGGTAGGTGCTCACCGTCTTCGGCGACAGGTGCATGGTTTCGCCGATTTCGCCGACCCGCCGGCCGGCGGCGAGAAGCAGCATGACCCGGTATTCCTGGGCCGACAGGCCGTCGTGCGGGGCGCCGGGGGCGCCGCCGGTCATCAGGTTGGCCAGCTGCTCGGCCAGGGCCGGGGAAATGTAGCGTCCGCCAGCCATGATCCGCTCGATGGCAGCGATCAGTTCGGTGGGCGCCTGGTCCTTGGCCAGGTAGCCGGCCGCGCCGAGTTGCAGGACGCGCGTGGCGTAGGCCGTCTCGGTATTCTGACTGAGCACGAGCAGGCGCAGGTAGGGCGCCGCCCGGCGCAATTGTGAGACGCTTTCCAGGCCGTCGGCATCGGGCAGGTTGAGGTCGACCAGGGCCAGCTGCGGGCCGTCGCCGCGCACCCGCTGCAGGGCATCGGCCAGGCTCTCGCTTTCGACGATGTCGGCCTCCGGCCAGCGCTGGGCGATCAACTGGCGCACGCCGAAGCGGAATATCGGGTGGTCTTCAAGCAGCAGTATCTTCACGGATCTCCCTTTCCGTCTGGTCGGCCAGCGGCACCAGCAGACGCAGGCGGGTGCCGGTGCCCGGCTGGCTGTCGATCGCCCACGCCGCGCCGAGCAGTTCGGCGCGCTCGCGCATGTTGTTCAGGCCGAGCGCCCCGGGACGGATCTTGTCGACATCCATGCCTTTGCCATCGTCGGCCATTGTAATTTCGTAGCTGCTGCCGGTATATGCTCCCTGGATAGCGAAATTGGCGGCGCCGGCGTGGCGGACGACATTGGTGGCGGCTTCCTGGATCAGCCGGAAGACGCTCAGGGCCTGCCTTTCGCCAAGGTGCTTGTGATCGGCCAGGACGACCGTGGTGTGCACCCCGCTGTTCTGGAACAGGCCGGCCACGAAGTGTTGCACGGCGGCTTCGAGGCCGAGGTCGTCGAGCAGCGGCGGGCGCAGTTCGGCGGCGATGCGGCGGGTGGTGGTGACGCCGGTATCCAGCGACTGGTCGAGCATGGCCGCCTGCTCGCGGGGCAGGGCGCCCGGCGGCAGGCCCATCAGCGCCATGCGGATGGCCGTGAAGATGGGGCCGAGCTGGTCGTGCACCTCGCGCGACAGGCTGAGTCTTTCGGCTTCGACCTGGTGATCGAGTTCGTCGGCGAAACCGGCGATACGGTTGCGGGCAGCGGCCAGTTCGCGGGTGCGGGTGGCGACGCGCTCTTCCAGTGTGTCGTGGGCGAGGCGGAGGTCGGCGGCGAGTTGCCGGCGGATGCGTCGCTCGCTGAGGAAAAGATGGATGGAAAGCCCCATCAGCAGGATGGTCAGTCCGGAAGCCAGCCAACTGACGATCAGCGACATCTGGTTGGCGCGGCTTAACTCGGCATTCTTCGCTTCGATGAAAGCCCTCTGGTGGTCGGCGAGGATGGCGAAGTTTTGGCGAATGGCGTCCATGGTCTGCTTGCCCGAGTAGAGCAGGGGTTTCTCGTCGAACACGATGTTTCGCCCCTCTCGTCGCTCCTTGATGACTTGGGCGGCGATTGCCAGACGCTGGGCGATTAGCCTGTGGAAGTCGGCCCAGGAAAAATCGGCAGTATCAAGTCCGGAAAATCCTGCCTCAATCCGGGTGATTTCGCCTGGTAAGGATTTCAGGGCGGCATGGTAGGGGGCCAGATAGCTCTCGTCGCCGGTCAGTGCGAACCCGCGCGGCCCCGTTTCCAAATCCTTGAACAGAGAGAGCGTCTTTTCGATGCGCAACAGGCCGATGATTGCTTCCTTCCGGGCGTTGGCGGTGGCGTGAAAGGCTGTCAGCGTGTATTGCTCATAGGCGGTGGCGACCAGGATGATGGCGATGGCCGAGTAAAGGAAGACCACGGCTCTGCGGACCCGTCGCTTCGGTTTTTGCGAATCGGTCATGGCTTACTTACTCTTCCTGTCGGGGCGGCGGTCGTGATGTCAGTCGTATCGGGACGGATGAAAGGGTTGCGCAATCGACGATAACTTGCGACACACTGTAAATATATGCTATCTGCGAGCCGGTGGTAGGCCGGAATCGCCCTCTCCGTCAGGAAATTTCGATTTTCCCCAAAAATTCCCGTCGACCGCGGCAGTCGACAGCCGGGTTTCAGCGAATGACCAACTGATCGCCTTCCCGCCGGACCGTCAGGGCGAAGTCGAAACGGTCGGGTTGAGCGCACAGGTCGAGGTCGGCCGGCGGCAGGTTGGGCCAGGTGCCGGCCGCGAAGCGCCGCCCGAAATCGGACTGCCGCACGCGCACGGCAAACCATTCAGGGTCCGGCTGCCCGCCGCGCAGCAGGGCTTCGATGTAGTCGGCGCAGGCGATGTCCTCGTCGCCGTCGCGGTCCAGCCATTCGCCGGTGACCACGAAGCAGACCTCGCGCGCCCCGGTGGCGGTGATCGCCGCCGCCGTCGCCCGGGCGCCAACCAGGCCGGCGGCGAACAGCCGGCGCGCCTGGCGGAAGCGCTGCAGGCCGCGCACCCCGGCCGCCGTGCTGAGCACCACCGGCTTGCCGGCAAGGTCGGCGTCGACCAGCTGCGACGGCGAGTTGCCGAAATCGAAGCCGGGCGCCGGATCGCCGCCGACCACGGCGCCCACCGAAACCGCCTCGGGGAGACGGTCGACCAGCCGGCGCGCCGCGGCCAGCCCGTCCACCGGGTAGATTGCCGTCGCCCCCCGGTCGAGGGCGATGGCCGCCGTGGTGAAGGAGCGCAGCACGTCGATGACGACCACCGTGTCGGTGGCCGTCGGCAGGTTCTGCAGGCGATTCAGGAAGATGCGCGAAAATTGCATGAGCTTTCCCCGGATGCGGGAGGCGGGCGACCCGGTCGGCGGGCCGGCCCGGGCTGGCGGCCAGGCGAGCCGCCGGCACGGCGAAACCTTGCTGGCATGTGGCGTTCTCCGGATGGGTGGGCGAACTGCAGTTTCAGTGTATCGGCCGGGCTACGAAAATCAAATGGCGGCTGGCCGCCTCACTATCATCTACAACCGCCAGTTATGACGGTTGCGTCCGGATTGCATGAACCCCGGCCGGTAACACCGGTCGAAGCGAGCAAGCTGCATTCAGGACAACGCCATGGCATAGTTTGGCCAACGTCGCCAAGGAGCGAGGGTTTCCAGGACATGTCGCGAATTTTCATCAACTACCGTCGTGAAGATACCGGCATGGGCGTCGGTCGGTTGACTGACAGCCTGCGCGAACATTTCGCTGCCGACCGGATATTCCAGGATATTTCGAGCATCGCGCCGGGTGCCGACTTTATCGAGGCGTTGCACCAGGCGCTTGCCGACTGCGCCGTGGTGCTGGTGGTCATCGGACCGAAATGGCTGGCGGCGACCGACCGCCAGGGGCGGCGACGCCTCGACGACCCCGAGGACTGGGTTCGCCAGGAAATTGTCGAAGCGCTCGGTCGGCCGGACTTGCGGGTTTTTCCTCTGCTCGTCGACGGCGCCGAGATGCCGCCCGCCGCCGAGTTGCCCGAGGCAATCAGGCCCCTGGCGCGGCGGCAGGCTCATGAATTGACGCTGCGGCACTGGGCCAAGGATATTGCGGTTCTGGTGGAAACCCTTCAGCGACTCCCCATGCTGATGGCCGAGGGGCGGCCAGGGGAGGGGGGCGGCCGGCCGCTTGAGCGAGCAGATGCCGGCCCGGTGCCCGAAGCGCCTGCGCCAGAGCCGAAATCCGGTGATGTCCATGGCGCAAGCGCATCGGGCCGGAAGGGGCTTGCCGCGATGGCTTTCGCGCTGGTCGTTGGCTTAGGCGTCTGGCTTGCGGCGGTTCCTGATCCTGCCAAGGTGGCCGAGGCGCCAGCGGTTCACGTCCTGCCGCAATCCCCGGTTCCCGACCAGGCTTTGGCTGTGACCAAGCAACAAGCTGCATCGGCGAAAGCTGCACCAGCATCTTTCACTGGCGAGATGGTGTCGGTTCCCGCCGGATGTTTCGAGATGGGCAGTCCGCCTAGCGATATTGGCCGAGAGGAATCGGAACGCCAGCATCGGGTCTGCGTCGAAGCCTTCGCCATCGGCAAGACTGAGGTGACGCAAGCGCAGTGGCAGTTGGTCATGGGCAACAATCCATCGGGATTCAAGTGCCCCAACTGCCCGGTTGAGTGGGTGTCTTGGGAAGATGTCATGGCTTTTGTCGCAAAGCTCAACGCCAGCAGCGGCCAGCGCTACCGCTTGCCGACCGAGGCTGAATGGGAATATGCCTGCCGCGGAGGCCGCTCGGGGGAACGCTATTGCGGTGGCGATCAACTGAGCGCATTGGCTTGGACTTATGAAAACAGCGAGGGAATGACGCATCCGGTGGGGCAGAAGAAGGCCAATGGCTTCGGTCTGCACGATATGAGCGGAAATGTCCTGGAGTGGACCTGCTCCGGCAACGACAGGGAATATCAGGGAGGCGAACAACAGTGCCCGAAGGGGGCGCCAAATTATGTGACGCGCGGCGGTGCCTGGCTGTTTAAGGAGGCAACTGCCCGGTCTGCCAGTCGTAGCTGGGACACCCAAGACGTACGCAATGATTTCCTTGGCTTCCGTCTGGCCAGGACGCTCCAGTAACAACGTGAAGGGATTTTCCTCTTGATCCTTCGCGCCTTTACCCTTTGGTCGGGCGCCGGTCGGCCAGAAAGCTCAAGCAAGGGTTTTTTCCGTACTCCTGCGGTCAACCGGGAAAATCGGCCAAAAATGAAATACCGTGGCGATCCGCCTTTTCTCTCAACTCTTGCCGATTGGCTGGCATGAACCGATCATTTGCACCAGACTCCCTCACGGCGCTGCCTGACGCATCGCGGCAGATGCTGCGGGTCATTGCGCCTGGCTGGGATAGCAGCGCCGCCGTGTTGCAGCGTTTCGAGCGGCCGATCGTCAGCGGCGACTGGCAAGCCTGCGGTCCGGCCATTCAGGTCAGCCTCGGGCGTTCAGGTCTAGCCTGGGGGCGGGGCTTGCATACGGCGGCCGCTGGTGGCCGGGTCAAGGTCGAGGGTGACGGCTGCGCGCCGGCCGGCATCTTCGCGATCAGCGCCGTGTTCGGCTACGCCGGGCCGGACAGCGCCCTGGCGCGTAGCGCCCGGCTGCCCTACCTGGCGGCGACGGCCGACCTCGTGGCGATCGACGACCCGGCCTCGGCGCATTACAACCGCATCGTCGATCAATCCGCCGTGGCCCCCGACTGGGCTTCGTGCGAGGCCATGCGGCGTGCCGACCAGCGCTACGAAGTGGGGGCGGTGGTCGGCTACAACGCCGAGCCGCCGCTGCCCGGGGCGGGGTCGTGCATCTTCCTGCACGTCTGGGCGGCGCCCGGCGTGCCGACCGCCGGGTGCACGGCGATGGCGCTGGCCGACATGAGCGAGATCGCCGGCTGGCTGGATGGCGCGGCAGACCCCTTGCTGGTCCAGCTGCCGCAGGCGGAATACGCCCAGCGGGCCTCCGACTGGGGCCTGCCGGCCTGGTCGGCAGGGGGCTGAGGGCGGCCGGGCTGGCGGCCGGTCCTTGCGCTGACAGTCGCCGGCGTCGCGGGTAGACTGGCCGCTTTTCAACCTCTCCGCCTCCGCCCGTGCTCAATCGAATCTGGGTCGCCTTCATCCTCGTCGGCTTCGTCGCCGCCGTCGTGCAGCTGCTGCAGGGCGACCTCGAGGTCTTCACCCGGGTGCTCAACGGCCTGTTCGACACGGCGAAGACCGGCTTCGACATTTCGCTCGGCCTGGTCGGCATCATGAGCCTGTGGCTGGGCATCATGAGGATCGGCGAGCGGGGCGGGCTGATCGAGCTCTTCGGGCGGGCCGTGGCGCCCTTCTTCCGCCGCGTCTTCCCCGACATCCCGGCCGGCCACCCGGCCGGCGGCAGCATCGTCATGAACGCCAGCGCCAACATGCTCGGCCTCGACAACGCGGCGACGCCGCTCGGCCTGAAGGCGATGCGCGAGCTGCAGGAGATCAACCCGCACAAGGACACGGCGAGCAACCCGATGATCATGTTCCTGGTCCTCAACACGGCCGGCATCACGCTGATCCCGACCTCGGTCATCGCCATCCGCCAGAGCATCGCCATCAAGCAGGGGCTGGTCGGCTTCAACGCCGCCGACATCTTTTTGCCAACCCTGCTCGGCACCTTCGTCTCCTTCTGCGCCGGGCTGGTCGCCGTCGCCGTCTGGCAGCGCATCAACCTCTTCTGCCGGCCGGTGCTCGCCTTCTTCGGCGGCTTCGCGGCGCTGATGGGCGGCCTCTACCTGTGGCTGGGCGGCCTGCCGCCCGAACAGATGGCGCAGATGATCGGCCTGCTCGGCAGCGGCATCATCGTGTCGCTGATCGTGCTCTTCGTCGCCGTCGCCGCCTGGCGCGGCATCGACGTCTACGAAAGCTTCGTGGACGGCGCCAAGGAGGGCTTCGCCGTCGCCGTGCAGATCATTCCCTACCTGATCGCCATGCTGGCGGCGATTTCGGTGTTTCGCACCACCGGCTGCATGGACTACGTGATCGGCGCCATCCGCGGCGTCGTGGTGGCGCTCGGCATCAACGACGATTTCGTGCCGGCCCTGCCGGTCGGGCTGATGAAGACGCTCTCCGGCAGCGGCGCCCGCGGCCTGATGGTGGACGTGATGACGACCTACGGCGTCGATTCCTTCCAGGGCCGGCTGGCCGCCATCATCGAAGGCTCGACCGAAACCACCTTCTACGTGCTGGCCGTCTATTTCGGCAGCGTCGGCATCACCAAGACCCGCTACGCCGTGGCCGGCGGGCTGATCGCCGACGCCGTCGGCCTGGTCGCCGCCATCCTCATCGCCTACGCCTTCTATCATTGAGGCCGGGGGGCTTAACGGCGCGCCGATTAGCGGCTACAATCGCGCCCCTTCGTCGTCCGACGAAACCTGCAGTGCAGCCTTGGTGGTGAAATTGGTAGACACGCTATCTTGAGGGGGTAGTGGCGCAAGCTGTGCGAGTTCGAGTCTCGCCCAAGGCACCAGATGCGACAGTCCGGGAAATTGATCCCTGTTCTGATCCTGATTCCTGCGGTCAACGGGAAAAATCGGCGAAAATCGAAATTTCGTCGCCTGGCCAATTCCTCCGCCGTGTCATCCCTCGTCCTCTTCAACAAGCCGTACGGCGTGCTCAGCCAGTTCACCCCGGAGGGCAAGTGGCGGGCGCTGGCCGAGTTCATCCCGGTCAAGGGCGTCTATGTCGCCGGCCGGCTCGATGCCGACAGCGAGGGCCTGCTCATCCTGACCGACGACGGCAAGCTGCAGGCGAAGATCGCCGATCCCAAACACAAGCTGGAAAAGACCTACTGGGCGCAGGTCGAGGGCGTGCCCGACGAAGCGGCTCTGGATCGCCTGCGGGCCGGCATCGCGCTCTCCGATTTCACCGCCAAGCCGGCCAAGGTGCGGCTGATCGACCAGCCGCCCGATCTTTGGCAGCGCGATCCGCCGATCCGCTTCCGGGCGGCGATCCCGACCTGCTGGCTGGAAATCCGCATCGCCGAGGGCAAGAACCGCCAGGTCAGGCGGATGACGGCGGCCATCGGTTATCCTACGCTGCGCCTGATCCGGGCGGCCATCGGCGCGGCGACGCTGGATGGCCTGGGGCTCGGCCAGTGGCGGCGGATCGAGGGCAGTTATCACAGCCTGCAAGGAGCTTTCTGAATGCATAAAACCATCATCGGTGCCATCGCCGGCCTGCTGCTCAGCGCGGCGGCCTTCGCCCAGGGCGCCATGCCGGTGATCGAGCTGAGCGCCGGCCTGCACCGCATCGAGGCCGAGGTGGCGGCCACCGACGCCCACCGCCAGTTCGGCCTGATGCAGCGCCGGGCGATGCCGGCCCAGCACGGCATGCTCTTCGTCTTCGAGCAGGATGGCGGCCACTGCATGTGGATGCGCAACACGCTGCTGCCGCTGTCGGTGGCTTTCCTCGACGCCGGCGGCACCATCATCAACATCGAGGACATGCAGCCGCAGACCGAAACGACCCACTGCGCCCGCCAGCCGGCCCGCTACGCGCTGGAAATGAATGCCGGCTGGTTCGCCCAGCGCGGCATCAAGCCGGGCATGAAACTGAACGGCATCGCCAAGGCGCCGCGCCCGCAACCATGAAGCGCAGCCAGTGGCGCGACCGCCTGCCGGCCAGCCTGCATGACCCGCTGCTGCGCTCCTGGCTGAGCGAGCCGGGTTCGCTGACGGCGCGCTGCCAGCGGGCCAGCCGCCGCTTCGCCGTGCGTCTGCTCGGCTACGGCAAGGGCCGGGCGCTGGCTGACGAAACAACCAACCAATCGGCCGGCGGCGATGCCGGGCGCGGCCTGGCCTGGGTGCGCGAAGTCGTCCTCGAATGCGACGGCGAGCCGGTGATCTTCGCCCACACCACGCTATCCACCGCCAGCCGCGGCCGGCTCGGCCGGTGGATGGCCGGCCTTGGCAGCCGCTCGCTCGGCTCCCTGCTGTTCACCTACCCCGGCTTCCGGCGTGACGGCATCGAATTCCGCCGGCTCGATGCCGGCCACCCGCTCTACCGGCGGGCCGCCGCCCTGTGCGTTCCCGGCCGCTACCTGTGGGCGCGCCGTTCGCTGCATCGCCTCGGCCGGCAGCGGGTGCTGGTCACCGAAGTCTTCCTGCCGGCCATCGCCCGCCTCGGCTGAGCCGGCCGGCGGGTTAAAATCGCCTTTTCCCCCGGTTTTTCCGCCATGAATTTTGCCGAACTCGGCCTTGCCGCTCCCCTTCTCCAGGCCCTGGACGGCCTCGGCTACCAGACGCCGACGCCGGTCCAGGCCCAGGCCATCCCCGCCGTGCTGGCCGGCCGCGACCTGATGGCCGCCGCCCAGACCGGCACCGGCAAGACGGCCGGTTTCGCGCTGCCGCTGCTGCAGCGCCTGGCCGCCGACGAGACCAAGGTAGGCAGCAACTGCATCCGCGCCCTCGTTCTGGTGCCGACCCGCGAGCTGGCCGAGCAGGTCAACGCCAGCTTCCGCCAGTACGGCGAGCACCTGGCCGTCGGCTGCTACGCCGCCTACGGCGGGGTCAGCATCAATCCGCAGATGATGCGCCTGCGCCGCGGCGTCGACATCCTGGTCGCCACGCCCGGCCGCCTGCTCGATCTCTTCCGCCAGAACGCCGTCAAGTTCAAGGAGGTGCAGGCGCTGGTCCTCGACGAAGCCGACCGCATGCTCGACCTCGGCTTCGCCGACGAACTCGACACCCTGTTCGCCGCCCTGCCCAGGAAGCGCCAGACCCTGCTCTTCTCGGCCACCTTCTCCGAGGAAATCCGCAGCCTGGCCCGCGGCCGCCTGCGCGACCCGCTGAGCATCGAGGTCAGCCCGCGCAACAGCACGGCCAAGGCCGTCAAGCAGTGGGTCGTGCCGGTCGACAAGAAGCGCAAGACCGAACTCTTCCTGTTCATGCTCAAGGACCGGCAGTGGCAGCAGGTGCTGGTCTTCGTCAAGACCAAGAAGGGCGCCGACGAACTGGTTGCCCGCCTGCAGGCGAAGAAGATCGCCGCCGACGCCATCCACGGCGACCGGCCGCAGGCCTCGCGCCTGCGCGCCCTGGAAAGCTTCAAGGCGGGCGAGGTGCAGATCCTCGTCGCCACCGACGTCGCCGCCCGCGGGCTGGATATCGACGACCTGCCGCAGGTGGTCAATTTCGACCTGCCCATCGTCGCCGAAGACTACATCCACCGCATCGGCCGCACCGGCCGGGCCGGCGCCAGCGGCGAGGCGATCTCGCTGGTCTGCGCCGACGAGGCGCCGCTGCTCGGCGCCATCGAGGCGCTGATCAAGCAGACCCTGAGCCGCGACGAGGAACCGGGCTTCGAGCCCGACCACCGCGTGCCGGCGACCGGCGGCGCCGCTCCCGCGCCGAAAAAGCCGAAGAAACCGAAAACCGGCGGCGGGCGCGGCGTGCCCGGCAACTGGGTCGGCTTCGACGACGGCGCCCGGCCGGCCCGCCGCAACACCGGGCGCGGCAAGGCGCCGGGCCGGGGCGGGGCGCGCTAGCCCGGCAAGACGGCCAGGCCGGCGGATCGGGCGGCCGGGGCAGGTGAGCAAACATTTGGGCAGGCAATATAATGTCGCCCCTTGATCGCTACTTTTCAGGGAGTGCCGCCGCACATGGAAACGCAACCCGAACGGCAGGACGCGCAGCTGGCGCTCGACGTCCTGCAGCAATTTCGCCTGATCTACGGCTCCATGCGCCAGTACTTCCGGCTACTCGAAGAACGTTGCGGCCGGCCGGGTTCGCAGATGTGGGTGCTGCAGGAAGTGCAGCTCAGCCCGGAAATCGGCATCAACGAGCTGGCCGGGCGCATGGGCGTGCACCAGTCCACGTGCAGCCTGCTCGTCGACAAGCTGGTGGCCCAGGGCTTCGTCGCCAAGAGCCGGCAGAGCGCCGATCTGCGCCGGGTCGGCCTGACCCTGACCGAATCCGGGCGGGCCGCGCTGGCCGCCTTGCCCGGCCCGGCCGAAGGCATCCTGCCGGCAGCGCTGGCCGACATGCCACTCGTCGCCCTGAAAACATTGCATATCAATCTGGACGAGCTGATCCGGCACCTCCCGGGCAAGGACGACGCCTGCGCCGAAACGCCGCTCGCCGAAATCATGGAAAGCCGTAGCTGATGACCGCCGTCAAATTCCTCCCCCTGCTCGCTGCGCTGATCCTCTCCGGCTGCGCCAGCCGCGGCCTGCCGCCGGCCCCGGTCGAGCCGGCCGCTCCCCAGGCCGATGCGCCGGCCCCGGCCGCAGCCGCCGAGCCGGCCGCTCCGCCGGTCAGCCCGGCGGTGGTTGCCGAAAAACAGGTGATCGCTGCGGTCGACGGCGAAAACAGCATATTTTTCGCATCGGCCGCCACCGACGTCGACGAAGCCGGCGAACACAAGCTGCGCCTGCACGCCGCTCGCCTCAAGGAAGACAGCAAGCTGCGCGTCCGCCTGGTCGGCTACACCGACAACCAGGGCAGCCGCTCGTACAACATCGCGCTGGCCGAACGCCGGGTCAAGGCGGTCTACGACCTGCTGCGCAAATTCGGCGTCTCCAGCCTGCAACTGCGCCACACCAGCGTGGGCGGCGAAATGGCCAACAAATCCTGCCGCTCCGCCGAATGCCGCAACCTGATGCGCCGGGTGGAACTGCAGTATCTTGATTAGCGGCTGAAGGTTGGCGGCGGCGCCGGCGAATTCAGGGAGCCGGGAATTTCTTCCGCGAGAATGAGGAGCCAGGCTCCCCCATCCTTGGGGAAGCAGGGCTCCCCATCGTCATGCCATTATTAGATTCGTAAGTAACTGATTATCGGCCAGAGCTGACCTTGGATCTGTGGCTTATCCCAGTCAGCTTTGCTTCGGTAAGCGGGCGTCAGTTACGGAAACTCCGCACCACTGTGGAGGTCAGCGGTGGCGTCCCTCAGGTAATCGTAGAATTACGGCAAGAAATTAATCGCGAGATGCAAATTTAAATGCCGTTCAGAATTTCGATTCACGATTATGAGATCGACCAGCTGTTCCGTCGATTCCGTTACCTCATCGGGGAGAGCAACTGGCGCCAACGCATCAAGAAGCTCGAAGAGGAGATACGGGGAAACACATTTCTCCGCCATCACATCCTTCAGGAAAACGACATTGCCTATCAGCTGAATCATTGCAGCAACCTGGCGCGTCAGTATGGAACGTTGCCGGTTGGCCGAATGGACCTTTCTCCTGTCTATCCGGCGTTAGCATTCGTATCCCACTGCCTGAGTACGCTGGATAGGATGGACGCCGAGAACCGCACCCGGGCGATTGGGCGCATCCAGGGTGCGTTTAGAAACCCCGAAGACATGCGTGCCCTTCAGCTTGAGTTCACCGCGGGCTTGCATTTCGCAAAGCTCGGTCATCGGCTAGCATGGCCCGAGCTGGAAACCAGCGGGGATACGTACGATTTGCTAGTCGAGGATCTCGGGCCCACAGGTTTAGAAATCGAGTGCAAGGCTGTTTCAGAAGAAAAGGGCCAGCGGATCCCTACCCGTCAGGCACTTGAATTCTGGAACCTAATGCAACGCGATCTCTTGGCTGCAACGCGTGGGCTGCATGGAGGCCTGTCGATTGTGATTACGTTGCCCGGCAAGCTGCCGACCAATTTTACTGAGCGGAAGGAACTGGCCAAACTTGTGGCAAGGGCCACCTTGTCTGGTCACAGCCAGATTTACCCTCAGGCTTCCATCTCAATCCACGATTTTGATGCTCAGATGCTTGCCGATATCGACTGGAACAATGCTGGACAGGGTACTCGTGAATTGATCGACTCGATCACCGGGGCTACAAATCGCCAGGCCATGGTTACTGGGCTGAGGGGCGGCGGTGCCGTAGTCTGCGTCATTCAAAGCAACCAGGATGACTCCCTGTTTGACGCCATCCAGAAAACTGCAAAAAGGGCTGCTACCAGACAATTGACTGGCAATCGCCCAGGATTGATTCTGTTCGAGTTCGAAGGGATGTCGCCTGAGGGAATGGTGTCTCTTGCCGAGCATGACAACATCCCCGGCAACGCCCCGACGGGACTGCGCCGGTGGGCCAGCGAATTCCTGTCAAATTTCACCGACCGCGACCATATTGTGGGCATAGGTTTTCTCAGCAGAGGAACGATGAGAAGACCGAGTTCAAATGTTGTCACCAGCAGTGGCTCAGCCTATGTGTTTCCAAGACGGGATAGTAGCCAGTGGAACGAAGCATTCAGTGGGCTGTTCAATCAAGAAAGCGAATTTGCAAAGCAAGGTGCCGACAGCTTGGGCTTGTCTTTACAAGAGACCTAGCTGTCGGAATCCATCATGCGTATGGAAACTTCGAAATGACAACAAAGCGCGTCCGAAACCACGAACTAGAAGAGCTGTCACTTGCAGCACTTCGATTTGAGTTGCCACCAAAATGGGTAATACACGATTTTCGCAAAGACTACGGCATCGATGTTCAGCTGGAAATCTTCCAGGCTGATGGCTCTGCGACAGGACTACGTTGCTACGGTCAACTTAAGGCTACAGACAATTACGCTGATGATGATGTCCTTGCCTTGGATCGAGATCACTTCGAGTATTGGAGTGCGCATACAGATCCGGTGCTTTTATTGCGCTACTACGCAGACGCAAAGCAATTTTGCTGGTGCTGGCTACATGATGTCGCTTGGTCGTTAAAGGCCGACGCGCAGTCACTGAGCGTGACGAAATTTCTGAGGCCTTGGGATAAGCTGACTTCTCCGAAGGCTATTCAAGACTTTATGGAGCAGAGAAGTCGTGCATTCACTGAACGCCAATTGCCGCCATTCTTGATAGCAGTGCGTGGTAGCTCTACACCGTTGGTAAGGCTTGCAGAGGTTACAAGTGCCTTGAATGAGCTAGAGAGCTTGAGCATGTTTCGGTTCGAGGCAGAAAGTTTGAATTCGGCGACTTTCGAAATATCCCTGCTGCCTGACAGAGTCGTCTGTTCACATCTGGGGCTCCCAGGTGTCATGGTTGAAGAATTTGGCGAGTTAACGCCTTCAAGCATCGCCAGCACAATCGTTCTTCTTATCTTTTTGACTGCTTGTCGCTACGACAGAATCCTTGTAGCACGCCCGCTCGCAAAGAGCTGCTTTGGTCTATTGCTCAAGGCAGCGGGAGAAAGGTTCTTCTTTCCTCTGATGGATTCGGTTATCTATGCTGTTGGATTGAGGGAAGCGGCCGCCTTGTTTCAAGGAGCAAGCGCAAACGACATGCCGGAAATAGGCAGCGCACTGTTCCCTGGAGTTGCGTACGTAGCAGCACAGCGCTATGGCGAGTCCGACCAATGGATTTCAATGCTTCGCGAGGACTTGGCATCCTCCATGGATGATGCACATCGCGCTGCTACGGCTTATAGCCTTGCAAATGCACTTTCACACAAGAATCTGTGGCCAGAAGCGTTGCCGCTGTTCAAGCTTGCGGGGTAATCCCCCCGGAAATTAGCGGCGGTTAAAAGTAGAATTTTCTCCAAAGCAGCCCGAGGAACTTTTACATGAAGACGTCACGCTTTTCCGATAGCCAGATCATTGCCGTACTCAAGCAAGCCGAG
>SSXW01000119.1 GCA_009469585.1 Dechloromonas sp. Dech2017 | reverse complement strand
AACACCATAACACATGAGACTCCTACAAGAATTTGTCCTACAATTTTCATAGTTTCTAATATTTATCACTACTGTCCCGTTAAAGTGGACTAATCGCTCTTTGAATTAATTGAAATACAGTCTTTTGCAAGAGATTTTAAGGGTGCGACGATTTGAATTTGTACTTTTGCAGTTATCTATAATACTGCACGATGAACAAAGACAAATACGTTTTCGCCCAATTGATAGAATTTCTCGACAATAACAAGTTTCGCCATTTGGTTGACAAGTATGATGGAAACCGCTATGTGAAGCATTTCACTTGTTGGAATCAGTTGCTTGCTATGATGTTTGGTCAACTGAGTAATCGAGAGAGTTTGCGAGATTTGATTGTTGCTTTTGAAGCACATAGAGCAAAGCAATACCATCTTGGATTAGGGCGTAAGCCTATTGCGAAAACGACATTTGCTTCTGCCAATCAGAATCGTGACTACCGTATCTTTGAAGACTTTGCTTTCTATATGATGGAGCAAGCCAGGAAGAAACGAGTAACGGATATCTTCAAGTTGAAAGGCAATGTGTATGCTTTCGACTCAACGACCATTCCATTGTGTTTGTCGGTCTTCTGGTGGGCAAAGTTCCGTAAGAAGAAGGGAGGAATAAAAGCACATGTGCTATATGACCTCGAATCTCAGGTTCCAGCTTTCTTCCATATCTCTACAGCATCAGTTTACGACTCAAAGGCTATGAAGGAAATTCCTTATGAATCAGGTTCTTACTATGTTTTCGACCGTGGATACAATGCATTCAAGGAACTTTTCAAAATACATCAGCATGAATCGTTCTTTGTTGTGCGAGCCAAGAAGAATCTGCAATACAAATGCTGTAAATGGAGGCGCAGGTTGCCAAAGAATATATTGACAGATGCTGTGATTGAATTCACTGAATACAATTCATACCGGAAGTATCCGGAGAAACTCAGACTCGTCAAATTCTATGATGAAGAACAAGGTAGGGAGTTTGCCTTCCTTACAAATGCTTTTCATCTAACAGCTCCTGAAATCGCCAACCTTTACAAGAACAGATGGCAGATAGAACTGTTCTTCAAATGGCTAAAGCAGCACCTCAAGATTAAGAAGTTTTGGGGTACTACAGAGAATGCTGTGAGAATCCAAATCTCATCGGCAATCATAGCCTATTGCCTTGTTGCTATCGTACAACATGATTTGCAACTTAAGCGATCGACTTATGAGGTTCTTCAGATTCTAAGCATTTCTCTTATGGATAAGACACCACTCGTAGATCTCTTCGAAAGGACTGATTTCAATAATGTCAAAGAACTCGATTGTCCCCTCTTTCCGGGGTTATTTGATTAATATTTAACTGGTCCCGATTTTAACGGGACACTAATGAATTTCATTGTATTCATATCCACACGTGGACATGTATCCACGT
>SSXW01000118.1 GCA_009469585.1 Dechloromonas sp. Dech2017 | reverse complement strand
CACCCCTTTCAACGTCTTTTGACTGCTGCCTTGAGCACGCGGTCGGTGGAGACGTGCGACCTGGCGGTGGAGCCGTCCACATAGCCCTTGGGGACCGCAGGCTTGGGCGCACGCTTGGAGGTGGCCAGCTGCTTGGGCTTCAGGCGCGCGGCCAGATGCAGCAGCCGCTACATCAGCCGCGCGGGGTCGTCGTCGGCGCAGGGCAGATGTTCCGGTGGTACCAGCCTGATCATCCCTTCGTAGCCACTGGTGATCTCCACCGTCAGGTGGTAGGTGGATACGTCCAACTCGGGGTGCGAGGCTCTGTGCGCCTGCTCGGTGACCTGCTTGAGCAACGCCAGCACGTTGTACGCCAGCACCGCCACCGCAAAGCCCAGCAGCGCCGCACGCGGGTGGCCCAGGCTCTTGATCTCGCTGTGCAGCACCGATTCGAGCCGCTGGAACATGCCTTCGATGCGCCAGCGCTTGCGGTACAGCCGTGCGATGCTGGCCGCATCGATGTCCTCGGGCAGGTTGCTCCACAGCACGATGCTCGTCTCGCCCGCTTCGGTGGGCGTGTCCAGTTCGATTTCGATGCGCCGCCATAGCCGCTGCGCCTGCTCCTGAGCAGGCTCGGCCAGATCGATGTGCTGCTGGCGCACCCGGCCCGTCTCGATGGCCGCATACGCGCTCCAGGGACCCTGCCCCATCAGCTTGGGATGGCGGGCATGCTCGCGCACGATGAAGCCGGCGCCGCGCTCGTGCAGGCCTTGCAGGAGTGCTTCGGTGCAGAAGTGCCGATCCCCGATCCAGGCCTGCCCGGGCTGGGCTTGCTCGATCAGCACGGCCGCGGCCACGCGCTCGCTCTCGTAGGCATCCTCGCAGGCCACGATGTCGCACACCAGCGCGCTGTCCGGGTCGTACACCACCACCGTGTGGCCCGGCAGTGCCGCGCCGCGAAAGTCGCGCAGCGGCGCCAGCCGCTTCTCGCTGGCCGGCAGGTGGTTGCCGTCGAACACCCGCAACTGCCAGCCCGGCAGGCTCTGGCGTTCGGGCAGGCACGCCACCACTGGCGCCAGCCGCTGCGCGCTGCCTTGCACCAGCGCACGCAGCACCGCCGGCTCCGTGCGCTTGACCTTGGCGTACAGCGCCGCCAGCGACACCGGCATGCGCTCGTCCATCTTGCGCGCCGCCGCGTGCAGCGAGGGCCGCAGCCCCAGCGTGACCAGCGTCATCAGCTCCACCACAGTGGAGAACAGCAGCTCGCGCGGGTATTGGCGCTGGCGGTGCTCC
This sequence comes from Dechloromonas sp. Dech2017, assembly GCA_009469585.1. Taxonomy (GTDB): domain Bacteria; phylum Pseudomonadota; class Gammaproteobacteria; order Burkholderiales; family Rhodocyclaceae; genus Azonexus. The sequence continues at coordinate 165 of SSXW01000118.1, read as the reverse complement.
TGGAACACCTCATCGATCCACTGCGCCGGCAGCGCCTTGTCCAGCGCCAGCCGCGCCATCACGCTGGCTGCCGCGTTCTGCTCCAACCTCTCAATGACTGCTTCCCAGATTTTTCCCTCCCGCTTCCATTGCTGGGCAGAAGCTTACGGGGGATTTCTCTCAAAG
>SSXW01000117.1 GCA_009469585.1 Dechloromonas sp. Dech2017 | reverse complement strand
AAAACAGAAACAAGTCTTTTAACGGCGCTTTGGGCACTTTAGGAGGCCTTTTCTAAAATCACTGTTAGAAAGGGCTGAGAAGTTTGCCCTTCCTGCGCGGCAGTCGGGCTTGTTTCACAAAACAACCCACTGATTCGTAAAGGAGAATGTAACTTCATGTTTGCTAAAAATTCAAAGGCATATTCTGTCTACCTGCTGATCCGATTTGTCTTTTCCCTGGCGGTTTCTATGTCCACAGTGCTTTCCATCGTGTACCACCTGGAGGTGGTGCAGCTGGATGCTTTCCAGCTTGTCCTGGTAGGGACGGTTCTGGAGACCTCCTGCTTTCTGTTCGAGATACCCACCGGTGTGGTGGCGGATTTGTATAGCCGTCGGCGCTCGGTGCTGATTGGAATGTTCCTCTACGGCCTGGGCTTTCTGATGGAGGGTGCGCTACCGTGGTTCGCGCCGGTTCTGCTGGCCCAGGTTGTCTGGGGTTGCGGTGATACCTTCATCACCGGCGCTCTGGAGGCGTGGATTGCCTCGGAGGAAGAGGACAAACCCATAGACAAGGTGTTCCTGCGGGGCAGTCAAATGGGGCAAATCGGCGGCGTTCTGGGCGTGGTGCTGGGCACACTGCTGGGAAACATAAACCTGCAAATGCCTGTCATCTTGGGGGGCAGTTTGTGCTTGTTGTTGGGGCTGGTGTTGGTTCGCATCATGCCAGAAACCAACTTCTCCCCTGCTATTGAGGAACGGCAGGGCTTGCTTAAAGACTTTGTCTGCCTGTTCAAGCTCAACCTGGGCTTTGTGAAAGGCGCACCTGTGTTGCTGGCGCTCTTAGCAATCACACTATGCGGGGGACTTGCCAGTGAAGGCTTTGACCGGCTCTCCACCGCTCATTTTCTGGATGACACGGTAATACCCGTTATCGGGCCGCTGAACAGCGTCACTTGGTTCGGTGTTATCAGTCTTATCGGCAGCGGCTTAGGTATTCTGGCTTCTCAGTTGCTCATCGCCCGCATGGAGAAAAAAGGGACTGTCAGCCGAACCAGTGTGGTCATGTCCACCAGCGCCGGGTATATCCTGTGCCTGGTTCTCTTCGCGGTGGGGCGGAGCTTTTGGTTCATGTTGTTGGTGTTCCTGCTGGCGGGGCTTATGCGCACCATCAAGGAGCCTGTGCTGGCCGCCTGGATGAACGACCATGTGGATGAGAAAATGCGCGCCACAGTCTTTTCCACCAGCGGACAGCTGGACTCTTTCGGGCAGATCATCGGCGGGCCTATTGTGGGGCTGGTAGCCCAGCAGGTGTCCATACCCTGGGGGCTGGTCTGTACCGCTTTCCTGCTGTTGCCCGCGCTGTTCTTAGTGCCGGTGGCGGGAAAGAAGCGGGATTGATATGGCATAGTTAAGTTTACTGACGAGCGGGAGATTACTTCCGCTCGTCTTCATTTAGTAGCGCAAAAT
>SSXW01000116.1 GCA_009469585.1 Dechloromonas sp. Dech2017 | reverse complement strand
ATATAAACTTTGCCCTCATGCAGATTATCGCACGTGCCATCTATCCATATTCAGAATTGAAGACCGTCCGCTATCTTCGTGAGAACACTGCACTTGCAGAGATGTTCGGCATTCCTAAGGAGAAAATAACCAAAGATGCCTTGTACGAAAGTGCCAAGCGTCTGTGGGACGAGCACCATGGTCTTGAGGACTGGCTCCATGACAGGGTATGCAGCATGTTCGGCATCGAGGAGAAAATCCTTCTGTTTGACATCACAAACTCCTACTTTGAGGGGAAAATGGAGAACAGTGAACTCTGTCAGTATGGTCGTTCCAAAGAGAAAAGGGACGACTGCAGGATTGTTGTCCTTGCTGCTGTAGTAAACACAGAGGGATTACTCGTCCGCACAATGATATACGAGGGAAACCGTCATGATTCTACTACCGTTGAGGAAGTCGTTGGCACTTTGGCCAAGACCACCACTCAGGAAGCCAAACGTGTCGTAGTGATGGATGCAGGCTTCTACTCCAAGCCGAATGTCAATTGGTTAAAAGCCAATGGATTCGACTACATTACCGTACTCCCTTCCGGCGATAGCAAGTTCGAGTCTACAAGTTCAGAAATCATCAATCATACCGACAAAAAGGGACAGCAGATACGCTTGCAGATGGGTAAGGTTGACATGGATGGAGAATCCGTCAAGGCTCTCATGGTGGATAGTGACGCAAAGGGGGCCAAGGAACGCTCCATGTATGAGCAGGCATGCAAACGCTATGAGGAGGGATTGGAAGCAATCAAAAAGGGTATTCTTACCAAGGGCGGAACCAAGAAACGTGACGCCGTGAACAAGCGATTGGGCAAATTGGACAAGCAATATGGAGCCATTCGCCTGTCATACAACGTTACCTTTACCTATGAGGGTACAGGAAAGAACGAGGTTGCTACTTCCATGACCTGGGAATGCAGAGAGGACAAGGCTGCTCAGAGAAGAAAGTTCCATGGAAAATATGTCTTGCTGACGAGCCTTGATGAAAGCCAGGAATTGAACATCTGGAAATTTTATAATGTAATCAGAACCGTAGAGGAGACTTTCCATGTGTTGAAGACAGACTTGGATATCCGTCCTGTCTATCATAAGAGCGACAATGGAATCAAGGCTCATCTCAACCTTGCCATACTGGCATATTGGGTGGTCAGCGTCACCAAGTATCGCCTGAAATTGAAGAAGCATGAGAATGTGAGATGGGATGAAATCATGCGCATTGCCAGCACACAGGTTGTGGTTACTGCAAAAGTTGAAACCGTAGATGGGCAGGTCATTAGTATAAGACAGAGCACAGAGGCAGAGAGTAAACTCTCCGCCATCTATGATTTGCTCTACATTAACCCCAAACCGCTCGGGAAAAGAAAATCCATGCTACACCCAAATCAGACTTCAAAAAATCCGGATATTGGAAATCAGGGAGTTACATAACGGGTGG
>SSXW01000115.1 GCA_009469585.1 Dechloromonas sp. Dech2017 | reverse complement strand
GTTGCTTTTTACTGAAAGCTGCTACTAACGACTCATAAATCTACCCTTAATCGTGTATTGGATGATAGTTGCGGATTTTAGGTTTCTATATAAGGCAAAGAGGATAATTTTTCTGTCACTGATTGAATAATATTATCTATCATACGAACACGCCCTTTATTTTATTTTGCATCTAATTTTCTAATCTCAGTTATCATTGGGCAAACTATTGCAATGCAAATAATTAAAATACCTGATAGTAAAAACCAATGATTTACATCGATTCTATCAGCAAAGAATCCAGAAAGAATTAACCCAATTGGCATAGCAAGAGACATGATACTTCCAGTTAAAGAAAATACACGTCCTAAATATTCAGGCTTAATTTTCTCCTGAAAAAGAGCTGTTTGCACACCGCTGTAAAACGGAACCGAAAGCCCCATTATTGCACAGCAGACTACAAATATGAAAAATCCACTTTGAGGAAGTAATCCTGAAATGGTTAAGCTTATCCCCATCATAAAAATTGATGCCGTTATTAATAAGATTCGCTTTTGGTAATTCCCAAATAACCCTAATAATAGACCCCCTATCAACATACCAGAGGCATAAGCAATCTCCGTAATAGAAATATGCATCGGTGTACCATTAAAATATTCCATAGTGATTAAAGGATATAATGCATTTATGGGCATATAAACAAACATATATAATGTTCCAACGAGTAATAAAGCAAATAATCCTTTATTTTGCCGTAGTACAGCCATTCCTTCTTTCATTTCTCTTATGAAATTTGGTTTCAAACTTTGCACTTGATCACCTAGCTTAGGAATACGTACAATTGCTACCGTAATAGATGCAATCACAGCACCCAATACATCGATGGCAATAATAGCATTTAGTTCCCAAACGGAGTATAAGAGTGCTGCAACCGCCGGACTAACAATATAGCTTATAGACTGCAAAGACTGACTATAGCCTGCACATTTCGTAAGCTGTTCTTCTGGTACTAAAAGTGGAGTAACCGCATTGAGAGCCGGGGTATGAAAAGCTGTTCCAATGCTACGGATGAACAATACTACCATAACCATCCAGATAGGTAACTCCATATACAATGCAACAATAGCTAGCACGGCCCCAGCTGCTGCGATAATTAAATCAGCACCAATCATTATCTTCTTCCTATCATGACGATCCACTAATACACCAATGGCTGGTCCAAAGACCGCATAGGGTAAAAAACCTACAAGTGAAGCCATAGACAAGACCATCGCAGATCCTGTTTTTTCTGTAAGGTAAAAAATAATCGCCATTTGCAGGATGGCACTAGTGATTAATGATACTGCCTGCCCTGCCCATATTGTATAAAACTTAAGTTTCCAATTGTTGTATTTTTCCATTTATACCTTAATTCCGCAACACTTTGATTTAACTTTATTTATAAGTTCCTGAGCAACAAAAAGTTGCTCAGGATTTTGCCATG
>SSXW01000114.1 GCA_009469585.1 Dechloromonas sp. Dech2017 | reverse complement strand
CATATTTTGTCTGCTATTCTGTTCGCAGCCTGCGACATATCCGGAGCAGGAACAGGAGTATTAGCAATAGTTTTCGTGATTTCAGCGGATACAGTTTCCCTGATTTTCTGGTATTCAGCCTCCGGGATTACCGCATCAGGACGTCTCGATACGAGTTCAATGACTTTATCGGTAACCGTCTTGTATGCGTCAATGCCCTGAGCGGCCTTTATGATGAGCTCCGCTGCAGCTTGTAACTGTTCCTGATATTCTCTCTCGTCCATACTATCGCTTCATTTTGATTCCTCTATTCTTTTCAGTCCTATTCTGCTCCTGTATGCGGACGGCTTTCCCCGTATTCACATCCAGAATCACCCCATTAACCCGGAGGATACCGGAAGCATCCACCTTCAATTTCTGTATGTTTCCGTTTCGGGTTGTATAGGATATCTCCATTTCTTTTCCAGGGAGAAGAGAAATACTCTTTGGAGTTCTCGGACTGTTCTGCGGGCTGACGGCATCAATCTTCCTGCAGATATCCTCCAGTTTCCTCCAATCGGCCCGCTCGGCCTCCAGTCTGTATACAGACTTCTCTCCGGTCAAGGCTTCCCATTTATCAAGTATCTGGTGCAGCTGTTCTTCAGAGACAAGGCTGCTTGCTTTCGTATTGCGGCCTTCTGCGGCAAGAGTAACCCTGAAGTCGGTCACCCCACCGAAGCTGTCCTTCAGAGGCTCCATGACGGCTTTCCTTTCAAGGAGGGCAAGTTCCAAGGAATCTTTGTTTTTCGCTGATATAACCAACGAATACAGATCGAATCGGCTTTCAGATTTCACTACATTGGAAGAATGGGACACCGTGGTTGTCGGCGTTGATATTCGCTGCGCAGCGGCCTTGAAGTCGAAGGCAATCTTCGGCTTGGTCTGCTCCTTGAGTTGCTGTATTTCGGACTTGATTGTCTCCATTCCCTCGCGGAACTCGTTCCTGGCATCCTTTGCCTGAAGATAATCCTTGAGGCGTTCCTGCTTCTCGATCTTGATCTGCGCCTTCTGCTGCTGCAGCGCATCTATGTCAGATTTCAGCCCTTCGATTTTGGCCAGGAGAGATTTCTTCTCACTCTTGATCTCAGATATGCGAATGTCTGTCGCAATCTTTCCGATAGCCATCGCAACCAGTCCGGCGATAGGATTCAGGAACATCAACATTCCACCAATGGCTTTAATCACAGTTCCAGCATCTGAAGCCTTCTGGCGGTCAGCATTGAGTTGGCGGAACTCCTTCCAGGATTGCCTCAGCTCGCCGTATTTCCGGCTCGTCTCCGTTCCGATTGCGATGCCTGCCTGCTTGGTATCATTGTACAGCTGGAATGTATCGTTAACAGCATTATGTAGTCCCTGTATGGTCGGAACCATCTGGCTGTATGCCGCACGGAGTTCCTTCATCTTGTTCTGTTCCTGCTGCGCCGCCTGACGCTGCACCTCTCTTGCGG
>SSXW01000113.1 GCA_009469585.1 Dechloromonas sp. Dech2017 | reverse complement strand
AATCTTCTTGTCTTCCCTTTGTTCTTTATGCCAGTCAAAGAATTGCTTGTTACTTTTGCACCATGAAACGATTTCTACTCATCACAATAGCAGCAATATTCTGTTCATCAGCAACAGTATGCGCTCAGTTCAATACCGTCACACAGACTAAGGTACACCGCAAGGCTGTGCCAAAAACGACGCAGTCCGCAACATCCGAACAACTGCCTCCGTGCTCGCCGCATCAGCGGCGAGACTCTCTTGCCTTTGCCCCATTACAAACCCAAACGGAGCAGACCGACCGCCACACGGCACTTGTCAGTCCACTCCGTCATATCTCTGTCACCAGCCCTTTCGGCTACCGCAGAGACCCATTTACAAAAAGAAAAGCCCTACACAACGGGCTTGATTTGAAGGCAAATTACGAACCCACATACGCCATGATGCACGGCGAGGTCATCAAGGTAGGCAAGGACAAACGTTCAGGCCTCTATGTCACCCTCCGTCACGGCGACTTCACCGTCAGCTATTGCCACCTCTCCCAAACTCTCGTCACCAAAGGCACCCACGTCCGTCCCGGCATCATCATCGCGCTGACAGGCAACAGTGGTCGCAGTACTGGTCCCCACCTGCACCTCACACTCAAAGACACAAAAAAAGGACGAGCCATCGACCCGTCCATTCTTCTCAATCTTATCAAGCATCCACTCTAATAGAACGCCTTGTCTTTTGTCGTTCACATCACCCCTTCCGCATTGCAATAATGTCTTAAATATCTAATCCTCAACAATTTCTATTCTTGAAAAACAAGTGTTTTATTCACGAATATAATATGATTTCGTGAAAGATGTCATAAGATGATACTAATATCTATGCTATTTGTCAATAAAGAACCCGTTTCTATGCAGATATTCTGAAACGGTTAGTGTTCCAATCCCTATCTGCTCACACAACAAAGGAAGTTTCTTGAACAACTTACCGTCATTCTGCTGCCTTGTTTCCTCCGTCATTACTTGCATCTCTTCCAGATGGATAGCGTCCGAGTGTCGTACATTCAGTGCATAAATGATAATCTTAGCATCACCTGTTTTAAGGTATTCTTCCTTTTGCTCTATGTATTCTTCTTCAGTCAGTTCCTGCTTCTTCAGTCTTACACAGAAATTGTTGTCTATCATGTTGCTGAATCTCTCTGGGGCACATGGAAATAGATCCTTTGTCGGAATGACCAATTTCTTGTCTTTGAGGAAAGGCATCTTTTCAACTGCAATTCCTTTGGAGGTGCGTTTTGATTCATCCAGAATCACATCAAGTAGCATCAAATCCTTGCGGGAGAACGCCTCTTCCAGGAATGAGTACAACTGTCCGTCCTTATCCAAGGGAAGATAATTCTTGGCAATCATCACCAATGAGCATGTATCAACAACTATCGCCATAACTCCCTCTCAAAATTTGCTGGTTTGACATTGAGTCTCGAACAGAAAGTGGTCTCGTTG
>SSXW01000112.1 GCA_009469585.1 Dechloromonas sp. Dech2017 | reverse complement strand
GGTGTTTGAACTGACTATATTGGGAGTATGTAACAGGTATCTTAAAAAAATGACTGCGGATGCAGAGATTACGAAAAATGTCAGTTTCCATACGAGCCGTCACACATTTGCCGTGCTGACACTGGCTGCCGGAAGTGACTTGTACACATTAGGCAAGTTGCTCGGACATACGAGCATAAATTCAACACAGGTGTATGCCGATGTGGTTATGGAAACAAAGGTTGAAGCCATTAGCCGAATTTCAAATTATTTTTCTAACTTGTAAAATACGGGGCTGCGCCGTAAACCTTAATTACGACACAGCCCCATATTTTCATCATCACTTTATTTTATATGCAGCTTTACGTGGATTATTTTTTCCGATAACCACATTTTGGGCATACTCCATCCGCATTGAGGGCGACACCGCAAAGAGGACAGCGGTCGATGTTATTCTTTGTGGTAAACTCGGCAGACGCGGCATTCACACCGCTTGTGAAAGTGATTTTAGCGATGTTCAGTTTGTCTTTCAACAAGTCATATACAATCTTAATCATACCTTCCACTGTCATGGTTTCTTTGGTAACAACCAGACGGGCATCGGGGTAAGCCGTTGCCAATTCGGTCTTGAAGGCCTCTCCTTTCATTTTGTTTTGCGGATGGCCGTTTTTGATGCCTTGCTTTTCATACACATCAAGAATGGCAGGAAGCAAAGGGTCATCTTCGCGGAGCACCAAGGCATGGTCAAAATTCTTCAACAGGCTCCATGCCACCTTTTGGATTTCATTACAAGGGTACACCATGTTTACACCTTCTTCAACCGTATCTTCCACCTCAATGGTCAGTGTGCCAGTGTGACCGTGAAGATACTGGGCTTCGCCTTGGAAGCCATAGAACCGATGTGCATACTGCAAATCGAAAGTCGTGATACTTCTCATACTTTTTACTTTTTAGAGTTTAACTTTGGGTTATTTATCGTTATCTGCACCTGTATTCGGCTAATGTCAACCGATGCAAAATTCTTTTCTTTCAAATACTGTCGTATCAATTCCGTAAGCCCTTCATCCATATAATCCAAGATGCTCTCTCCCTCGAATATGTGGTGATGCTCTGTCACGGTAATGTCATAATAGCTTTTCCCCACTTCGGGATGGAACACAAGTGATAACAGATTAGCCTTGCAAAACGAATCAAGAATGCGATAGATGGTTGAGATGGTTATCTCATTATCTTTGGATTGCACACACTTGATTATTTCATCAATGGCAGCATGACGCAATTCCATCATAACCTCATAAACCACTTTACGTTGCGGAGTGATTTTTAGGCCTGCGTTCTTTATAATCTCCGTACTTTCCATTCTTCTCGTATTTTGATGCCACAAAGTTAATGAAAATATTTCGCATTTGCAAATTTTTACCAACAAAATTATGTTTTTTTAAGAATAAAGCCGCATTACCTATTTATCTGTTCGAAGATAGTGGCATACTGCCGGGGGTCACATATAAT
>SSXW01000111.1 GCA_009469585.1 Dechloromonas sp. Dech2017 | reverse complement strand
GACCGGTTTTTCTTTATGAGTCTTGTCTTGCAAAGTGGGCGCTGCTTCTTTACTTTTCGTACAGTTCGAGAGTGTAAAATAAACTGTGTCAGGCTATAATAATAATAGTTTAACACAGTTCTTATAATATGGACAATTTGGAAATAGACTACAAGAAAGCAGCCCAGCAGCTGCGTAGCGGTGAAGCACTCTTTGGTAAAGACGGAGCTTTGGCTCCCATGCTGGAACGTATCCTAAACGCAGCCTTAGAAGGTGAGATGGATGCCCACCTTAATAGTGCTGACCGTAGTTCTGGCAATCGTCGTAACGGCAAGATGAGCAAGACCGTACAGACAAAGTATGGAGAGGTGACAGTAGAAACGCCTCGTGACCGTGACGGCTCCTTCAAACCGGAAACGGTCAAGAAGCGTGAGACCATTCTTGCTGAAGGTATGGCAGATCAAATCATCAACATGTATGCCCTTGGTACAAGCACTCGTGATATAAGCAAGTACTTTGAGCGTGAGTTTAACACAACCCTTTCAGCCGAAACCATCAGCTCTATAACAGATCGTGTCATTCCAGAAATAACAGCATGGAAGTCGCGTATGCTTGACCCCGTGTATGCCATTTGCTGGCTTGATGCCATTCACTACAAGGTGAAGGACGATAAGGGTCGTGCAGTCACTCGTGCAATATACAATGTATTAGGTATAAACAAGTCTGGTCACAAGGATCTTCTTGGTATGTATATATCTGAGAGTGAGGGTGCTAACTTCTGGCTTGATGTTATGACTGACCTTCAAAACCGTGGTGTACGTGATATTCTGATTTGTTGCGTAGACGGTCTTAAGGGATTTCCTGACGCAATCCAAAGTGTATTCCCCGAAACCTCCGTTCAGCTATGTGTAGTCCACCAAATCCGCAACTCAATCAAGTATGTAGGAAGCAAGCATCAGAAAGAGTTTCTGAAGGATCTCAAGACCGTATACGGTGCTGTAAGCAAGGATTCTGCATTGGCACAGCTTGACATGGTTGATGAAAAATGGGGCGAGATGTACCCTATAGTAATCAAATCCTGGCGCGACAACTGGGAGCGTCTTACGGAATACTTCCAGTATACTCCTGCCATCCGCAAGCTTATCTACACAACCAATACGGTTGAGGGTTATCACCGTCAGGTGCGCAAGGTAACGAAGAACAAGGGTGTGTTCCCGTCAGACACCGCACTTGAAAAACTTGTGTATCTTGCCTATCGAGACATTAGTGGGAAATGGACTATGCCCCTGTCTAATTGGGCACTGATATCACAACAACTTGCTATAAAATTTGGAGATAGGTTCAAGATTATGTAACTTTGCCTGTGAAAGGCTCCTCTTATTTGTATGCAGATATGAAATCTGCACACAAATAAGAGGGAAAGAATAAAAAATCAGAGCCGTGACACAGTTCTGTTTACACTACCGAAGAACCATTTAATGCTTCTAATTCTCTGAAATATTCTTTTCTTTTTTCTTCT
>SSXW01000110.1 GCA_009469585.1 Dechloromonas sp. Dech2017 | reverse complement strand
GTCCGTCCTGAATAACCTCCAAGCTGATGTTTTGATTGAATAATTTTTCAATTTGACAGGTGTTGATTTACCGGGAATGAGATAATAACGCCTTGATTCCTTGCAAATTTCTGTGAGTTTTTGATGAGGCCCAAAGGCAAACATCCCGCGACCGGCGACTTGTTCCAGCAACCCCTGACTGACCTGATCAATCTCAAACATCCGCTGGTGAAATTGGGCGAGTTAATCGACTGGTCCGTCTTTGAAACCCGCTGGGCAGCATTCTTTCCTTCCCGTACTGGACGTCCGGCCAGTTCGCCGCGTTTGATCGCGGGCCTTCTCTACCTGCAGCACACCTTCGCCTGCTCTGATGAAGAGCTGATCTGGACGTGGGTCGAGAACCCGTACTGGCAGCACTTCTGTGGCGAAACCTACTTTCAGCACGAACCGCCCATCGATCCCTCATCCATGACCCGCTGGCGCCAGCGGGTAGGAGAAGAAGGGGTTGAATGGTTGCTGACCGAAACCATCGAAGCCGCTCGGCGGGGCAAGGTGGTCAAGGCCAAGAGCTTCGAGAAGATCATCATCGACACGACGGTCATGGAAAAGGCCGTGGCGTATCCGACCGACAGCCGCCTGCTCGAACGTGGCCGGCAGCATCTGGTGAGACTGGCCGGCGCCCTGGGCATCCCCCTGCGCCAGAACTACAACCGCGAAGCCCCCAGGCTCGCGGCGCAGGTTGGCCGTTACGCGCATGCCAAGCAATACCGGCGCATGAGAGCGGCCTTGAAATCCTTGCGTACCGTCGTTGGCCGGGTCTGGCGGGACATCGAGCGCAAGCTGGATGGCCAGGACGAAGCGCAAAGTGCCAAGGCAACCAGCATCCTGGCACGTGTCAAACGACTGCTGGAACAAAAGCCCAAGGACAAAAACAAGCTGTACAGCCTGCATGCCCCGGAAGTGGAGTGCATTGGCAAAGGCAAGGCGCGTCAGCCGTATGAGTTCGGCGTCAAGGTCACGGTTGCCACGACCCACAAGGAAGGTCTGGTCGTCGGCATGCGCAGCCTGCCCGGCAATCCCTACGACGGCCACACGCTGCCGGAAGCCATCGAGCAGGTGAGCATTCTCACGGCGCAGAAACCCAAAGCGGTGTTTGTCGACAAGGGGTATCGGGGCGTCAGTGTCGATGGCGTGACGATCTGGCGTAGCGGCCAGAAGCGCGGCATCACCCCGTCAATTCGGAAAGCCATTCATCGACGCAGCGCCGTTGAACCCGCGATCGGTCACATGAAGAACGAAGGCAAGCTGCGGCGGAACTGGCTCAAGGGCAGCCTCGGTGATGCCTTGAATGCCGTGCTGTGTGGCGCCGGGCACAATCTGCGGATGATCCTGAGAGCCATCCGGCTTTTTTACGTCTGGATCCTATGCCCGTTGATGGCCGGCTTCAATTGCCGGCAAGCACGCAAGTCAGAATTCCGTTCCTTCGCCCCTGTCTGAAATGGGTTATTCAGGACGGACTA
>SSXW01000010.1 GCA_009469585.1 Dechloromonas sp. Dech2017 | reverse complement strand
TGGTGATGACGCCGACCAGGTTGGCGCGCGAGGTCAGCGTGCTGGCCTCGGCGGGATCGGCGACGATTTCCTCGCAGGCGAAGGCGACACCCGGCGAGTAGGCCATCGACAGGTCGTACTGGTTGGTTAGCTGCTTGATCGGAGTGACCGCGATCTTGCCGGGCTTGGGCTGACGGTGATAGTAGAGCGCTGCTTCGCGTAGCTGGCGGGAATCCATGGTGTCTCCTGCGTAATATTTCCGGCCAAAGTGGTGCAGACCTTTCGATCAGCGAGTCTCCCTCAAGGCGCTGTTTTATTTGGGTTCCTGCCAGAAAGAACAAGGACGTTGGTCAACACCCTTGTTCTGTACCCACTTGGTTTACTTGATGAAGCTAAGCTGCTTACTGATCCGTTCAAGGACCGGCTTCTTCTTCTCGTTGAAGCCAACCTTGTTCTGAGAAATCAAATTATTGCCTTTGGTATCGATCGAGATGATCAGCGGCCCGAATTCCTTGACGCGGTTGATCCACAAGGTTTCCGGCATGCCGAGATCTTGCCATTCGGCGCCTTCGATCTCTTCCACCTGGGTCGCCGCCAGCACTGCGCAGCCGCCGGGGAAGATGGCATGTACCGCCGGTCCTTCCTGACAACCGGCCGCCGTTTCCGGCCCCATGCCGCCCTTGCCGACGATCAGCTTGACGCCGGTCTGCTTGATGAATTCGCGCTCGAATTTCTCCATGCGCATGCTGGTCGTCGGGCCGATCGAGACCATCTCGAAATTGCCGTCGTCCTTTTTGCGGACGATCGGGCCGGCGTGAAAAATCGCGCCGCCTTCCAGGTTAACCGGCAGTTCCCGGCCTTGCTCGATTAGCCGGCGGTGTGCCACGTCGCGGCAGGTAACCAGGCGGCCTGTCAGGTACACCACGTCGCCCACTTGCAGGTCGGCCAGGTCTTCGTCCTTGATCGGGGTCGTCAGAATTTTTTTCACAGCACCACTCCTTCGTGGGAAAGGATTTCGTAGGACATGTCGGCGTTGATCCGGATCTTGCCGCGGCGATGCGCCCAGCAGCCGGTATTGACGGCGACGCCGATGGTCGAGGGATGGCGGGCCGAGGACTCGATGTTGACGCCCATTACACTGTTGTTGCCGGTCAGGCCCTGGGGTCCGATGCCGATCTCGTTTAGGCCCTGTTCGAGCAGGTCTTCCATCAGAGCGGCACGCGGGTTGGCGCTCTTCGAATCGACCGGCCGCATGATCGCCAGCTTGGACAGGCGGGCGGCGGTTTCAACCGAGGTCGAAACGCCGACGCCGACCAGCAGCGGCGGGCAGGCATTGACCCCGCGCTCGGTGATAACGTCCATCACGAACTCGGCGACGCCCTCGTAGCCCTGGCCCGGCATCAGCACCTTGGCGGCGCCGGGCAGCGTGCAGCCGCCGCCGGCCATATAGACGTCGATCGTGCAGCTGTCCTTCTCCGGGACGATGCGCCAGTCCAGCCAGGGGATGTTGGTGCCGGTATTGGTGCCGGTATTCTTCTCGTCGAAGGTCTCGACCGCGTTGTGGCGTAGCGGGCCCAGACGGGTCGCGCCGGCGGTCGCGTCCTGCAGGATTTCTTCCAGTTCGCCGAGCAGCGGGAAGTTGGCGCCGGCCTCGACGAAGTACTGGATCACGCCGGTGTCCTGGCAACTCGGGCGGTCGAGCTTGTCGGCCGCTTCCTGGTTGCCGTGCATCGAGTCGTAGATCGACTTGGCCAGCGGGTTGGTTTCCATCGTGCGCAGTTCGGCCAGCTTGGCCTTGACGTCCTTGGGCAGACGCTTGCCGATATAGGCCGTGAATTTGGCCATGGTGTCGGTCAATGACTGAACGGATTCTTCCTTGGTCATGAAATTCTCCATAGATCGTTGTGGTTCTCAGAAGGGGCAACGAGCGAAGCGGCGGCTTGCCGACAGCGATGCTCGTCGCGATACAGCCCGGGTCGGGCGCGTTCGCTGCAAACGCTTACAGCGCCGCCGGATTGAAGTTGGTTTCCTTGTAGATGGACTCCAGGAACGGGCGCCCGACGCGATCGGCCATTTCTGTGTGCGTCTTGATCATGGCTTTCTTCCAGCCCAGGCGCTCTTCCGCCGTCAGCCTGATGATCTGCGTCTTGCCCGATTTGGCGATGGCGTCGAGACCCTCCTGGCTTTCCTTGATGGTCGCCTTGTGGAACCAATCCGTGGTTTCGGCAAGGGCTGCTTCCAGTTGCGTGCGAATATCGGGCGGCAGGCCCTTCCAGAATTTCTGGTTGGTAATCACTGCGTAGCCGTGATAGCTGTGATCGGAAATGGTCAGATACTTCTGGACTTCGTACATTTTCGAGGGATAGATCACGTTGGTCGGGTTCTCATGCCCATCGACCACCCCGGTCTGCAATGCGGTGTAGAGATCGCCGAATGCCATCACCTGCGGGATGGCCGAGACAGAACGCATCTGGGCCTCGACCACTTTCGAAGAGACGATACGTAGCTTCTGTCCCTTGAAGTCGTCCACCTTGCGTACGGGTTTGTTGCTGGCCAGCTGCTTGAAGCCGTTGTTCCAGAAAGCCAACCCAGTGACGCCCCGGGATTCGAGCTTTTGCAGCAATTGGCGGCCGATCGGGCCGGTTGTCACTTGCATTTCCTCGTCGAAATTATCGAAAAGGAAGGGCAGATCCAGGGCCTCGAATTCCTTCAGGCCCATCGGTCCGAACTTCCCGGGCGTCGGGGCCAGCATCTGGACAGCGCCCAGTTGCAAAGCCTCGATTTCTTCCTTGTCCTTGTAGAGGGTCGAGTTGTGAAAGACATCGATTCGCACAGCACCACGGGTTTTTTGTTCGGCGATTTTCTTGAACAGTTCGGCCGCTTTGCCCTTTGCAGTGTCGGCGGCGACAACGTGACTGAACTTGATCACAATGGGTTCGCCGGCATGGGCTGCAAGGCCAAACAGCGCGATGGCTGTGAGAGTGACGATTTTTTTCATTGGTATCTCCTGGATTTTGTTTAATGGGCCGCCACTTCGGCGGTGGCAAGTGCCGGCTTCGGCGAACGGGCCAGTAGCAGGGTCAGCACAGCCGACATGACAAGCAGGCCGGCGACGAAGTAGAGGCCGCCGGCATAGCTGCCGGTCTGATCCTTGACCCAGCCGATCATGGCCGGTCCGGCAAAGCCGCCCAGATTGCCGATCGAGTTGATGGTGGCGATGCCCGTGGCGGCAGCGGCACCGGACAGGAACATGGTAGGCATGCTCCACAGAGGCGGCTTGGCGCAGCTGATACCGATATTGACGATGGTCAGGGCGGCAATCAGGCCGACGACGCTGTTGGCTCCGGCGGCAATGACCAGACCGATGGAGGCGGCCAGGCAAGCCAGGATGACGTGCCAGGTTCGCTCGCCAGTGCGGTCGGAGTGGCGTGACCACAAGACCATGGCGATGACGGAGACAATAGGCGGAATGGCATTCAGGAAGCCGACAGTCATCGACGAGACGCCCAGTTGCTTGATGATCTGCGGTGCCCAGATACCGAGGGTGTACAGGCCGGCCGAGGTGCCGAAATAGATCAAGGCCAAGGCAATCACACGGGGATTGGCCAAGCCGCTCAGGATACTATGTTTGGCGCCATCCCCCTTTGCGGCGTTTTCGGCATTCATGGCATTAACCAGCCAAGCGCGCTCGTCATCCTTCAGCCACTTCGCTTTTTCAGGACGGTCCGTCATGTAGAAGAAAACCACTACGCCAAGAATCAGGGCGGGGATCGCTTCGAGAATGAACATCCACTGCCATCCGTGCATACCCATGACGCCGTTCATTTCAAGCAGGGCTGCAGAGATCGGCGAGCCGAGAGCCGTCGAAATCGGTGCTGCTGCCATGAAGAAGGCCGTCACACCCGCCCGATGTCGGGCCGGGAACCAATAGCTGAGATACAGAATGATGCCAGGGAAGAAACCGGCCTCAGCCGCGCCAAGCAGGAATCGCATCACGTAGAAGCTGGTTGCTCCTTCGACGAAGGCCATGCAGCCGGAAATAATGCCCCAGGTCACCATCACCCTGGCAATCCAGATTCGTGCGCCAACCTTATGCAAAACGATATTGGAAGGCACTTCGAACAGGAAGTAGCCCCAGAAGAATATGCCTGCACCAAAACCGAGGATAGATGCGGTAAAGCCCAAGTCCTGTTTCATGGTCAAGGCGGCAAAGCCGATATTGACCCGGTCCAAGTAGGCTATGAAATACAGCAGCATGATGAAAGGCACAATGCGCCAGGTAATTCGGCGTAAGGTCCGCCTCTCGATATCCATTTCCATTTTTGTCTCCGTTATAGGTTGCGTGGAACGGAGATTAGGAGTTTTGGAAAAAAGATGAATCGATATATAGTTAATTCATCATTGCAAAAAACTGAATAATGAACAGCGATTCCGAATTGGCATTCTTTTGCCTGCTGATCAAACAAGGCAGCCTCGCGGCAACAGCGCGGGAGCTGAATTTAACCCCGCCAGCAGTGTCACGTCGCCTGACACAACTGGAAGAGCGCCTTGGGGTACGCCTCCTCAACCGGACGACGCGCCGGATCAGCCTGACCAGCGAAGGGGATGTCTATTTCGAGAATGCGCTGCGTATCCTGGGCGAGATCGACGATCTGGAACGCCAGGTTTCAAGCAGCCGAGCAGCACCGAAAGGCCTGCTACGAGTCAATGCACCACTCGGTTTTGGTCGTTCCTACATCGGCCCGGCTATCTCTGCCTTCACCAAAACCTACCCGGACGTAGAAGTGCAACTGCACCTGACCGATCGTCCTATCAACCTGCCGGACGAAGCCATCGATGTCTCGATCCGCTTCGGCGAGCAGCCCGATTCCCGTTTGATCGCCAAGAAGATAGCCGCCAACCGACGCCTGCTCTGTGCCTCGCCGGCCTACCTTCGCGCAGCCGGCCAGCCTACCTACCCGCACGATCTGACCCAACACCAGTGCATCGTGCTGCGCCAGAACGAGTCCGCTTACGGCAACTGGCGGCTAATCAAGGGCAAGCAGACTGAAACTGTCAAAGTGCACGGCAAGCTGAGTACAAACGACGGTGAAGTTGGGCTCAACTGGGCCCTGGAAGGACACGGCATCCTGATGCGCGCCGAATGGGATGTTGCCAAATATCTGCGTAGTGGCCGACTCGTCCAGGTTCTGGCCGATTACGACACCCCGACCGCCGACGTCTATGCCGTCTATCTGGAGCGCCTGAACCTTTCGGCCAAGGTTGCCTATTTTGTCGAGTACATGCGCGAAAACTTAAGTCGACACGCTGATAGCCCAAGCCAAAACAAGTCGAACTGGTGATGCCTATAAGTCTCCGTTCATCCCAGTCTGCTCGAACCAAGTCTCCAGAAACTCGACACAGACTTTAACCTTTGCAGACACCGACAGTCGGGATGGATAGACAGCCCATACATCAGCCTCCTGAAAATAGGCAGGCAACACCGGCACCAGTTCCCCTGCTTCGATTTCCCTGCTGACATCCCAGGTCGAGCGCAGGATGATGCCATGACCATCGATGGCCCATTGGCGGACGATTTCGCCGTTGTTGGCTGAAAGCGGTCCGCTGACCTTAATCGCGATGGGGCCGTTCGGCCCTTCCAGTTCCCAGCGTCCGAAATCCTGATCCCGTTCGCGGATCGGAATGCAGCGGTGGATTTTCAGGTCCTCAAGGGATTGCGGCACCCCATAGCGCTCAAGGTAGGCTGGGGAAGCGCAGAGTACCCTTCTGTTACGAGCAATCCGGCGTTTGATGACATTGCCCTCGCGTACCTGTCCGATCCGGATGTCGAGTTGGAAACCCTCATCGACTAGGTCGACCGGGCGGTCGAACAGTTCAACCTGTATTTCAAGCTGCGGAAACTGGCGGGCCATTTCGGATAGCGCTGGTGCCAGACGGCTACGGCCAAAACCGGTGCTGCTACAGATTCGCAATAATCCGTGGGGTGCTGCCTTTTCCCGTGAAATTGCCTCACCCATCAAGTCGACATCTTCAAGGATGCGCTGCGCCCATTGATGGACTATTTCGCCTGGAGAGGTCAGCAGGACGTTGCGTGTTGTCCGGTGGAATAGCCTCTCCTGGATTCCGCTTTCGAGCAATGCGATTCGCTTGCTGACCAATGCCTTGGAAACACCCAGCTCGCGGGCTGTTTCGGCAAAGCTGCGATTGCGAGCAACGACACAGAATAGGCGAAGGTCTTCAAGTTGGGGCTTAATGTTCACGAATCGTATTCTCTGAGTCTACATATTAGCGAATTGTAAATATTTTCTTCACCTATAAGCTAGATGAACTTTATATTCGTTCAATCGAAAGGAGAGGGACATGAAGCACAGGATTGCGGTCATTGAAGGCGACGGCATTGGCAAGGAGGTCATGCCTGAAGGCCTGCGCGTACTCGCTGTGGCAGCCCGAAAATTCGGCCTCGATCTCGAATTCACGACCTTCGAATGGGCGAACTGCGATTACTACCTCGAGCACGGCAAGATGATGCCGGACGACTGGTTCGAGCAACTCAAGGGCTTCGATGCAATCTACTTCGGCGCCGCAGGTTGGCCGGCCACGGTGCCTGACCACATTTCGCTATGGGGCTCGCTGATCCGGTTTCGACGTGATTTCGACCAGTACGTGAACCTGCGGCCAGTCCGCCTGATGCCCGGCGTACCCTGTCCACTAGCAGGGCGTAAGGTTGGCGACATCGATTTCTATGTCGTCCGCGAAAACACCGAGGGTGAGTATTCGTCAGTTGGTGGCCGCTTATTTGAGGGCACCGAGCGTGAAACAGTGATACAGGAGTCCATCTTCACCCGCAAGGGCGTTGATCGCATCCTGCGCTTCGCCTTCGATCTGGCGCAGTCACGTCCCAAGAAACACCTGACTTCGGCGACCAAATCGAACGGCATCGCGATCAGCATGCCCTACTGGGACGAACGCGTCGAAAGCATGGCTAGCGACTATCCGGAAGTACTCTGGGACAAGTACCACATTGATATCCTGACCGCCCGCTTCGTGCTGAGCCCGGATCGTTTCGATGTCGTCGTCGCCTCCAACTTGTTCGGCGATATCCTGTCCGACCTCGGCCCGGCCTGTACCGGCACAATCGGAATCGCACCGTCGGCCAACCTCAACCCCGAGCGCAACTTCCCGTCGCTATTCGAACCCGTGCATGGCTCTGCCCCGGATATCTACGGCCAAGGCATTGCTAACCCCATCGCCATGATCTGGTCGGGCGCCATGATGCTCGACTTTCTGGGCAATGGCGATCCCCAATACAAGGCTGCGCACGATGCCATCATGCGGGCGATCGAGCAGGTTCTGGTGGATGGTCCGCGTACCCCCGACATGGGAGGCGCCGCCACCACCGTCGAATCTGGGGTGGCCGTCGCCGCCACCCTGGCCGCGAACTAATGCCAATGCACTGGCTGGCCATCACCGACCTTCTGGCCGCCCTTGCCCTTGGCGCAGCACTGGGCTTTACGGGTGGGTTGTTCGGCATTGGCGGTGGCATCATTGCCATTCCTGTCCTGGCCCTCGCCTTCGGCATGAACCAGGCGATGGCGCAGGGAACCTCACTGGCGATGATGGTTCCCGTTCTGCTGGTTGGCTGGTTGCGGTACAACCGGCGCCATGCAGTACCCGGACGCCCGGCATTGCAGATTGGCGTACTGGCATCGTCCACGACCTGGCTAGTCGCCCATGTGGCCAATCAACTGGAGCCCAACATCCTGCGTACCGTGTTCGGTAGCTTTTTGCTACTTCTCGCGTTGCGCATGCTGATGCGCAACGCGGTCACTCAAGCAGAAGCAGGCAGCAAACTAGACATCCGCCTGATGCCACTCGTCGGGATTTTGGGGGGTGCCAGCATGGGTTTGCTTGGAATTGGCGGCGGTCTGATTGCAACCCCGGTTCTGACTAGCTTATTCAGACAGCGGCAGACCACTGCACAGAGCCTCTCACTTGCCTTGGTTACCCCTTGCTCCATCATTGCCTTGGCCACCTATGGCGCTGCCGGCAGCGTGGACTGGTCGATGGGGCTGCCTATGGCGATCGGCGGCTTGCTCACCGTATCATCCGGCGTTGCAATGGCTCATCGCCTACCGGAGCAAAAAATGCGAATTGCATTTGCCTGGATGATCCTGATGACATCATTGTGGCTGCTGTTACGGCCAATTTTGATGAAATAGATAGAGATGGCAGGAAAGTGATGCGTTGCCGCATGATTCTACGAGATTGACCAACGACCGGATTTGCCGAAAAGCCCGAATTGGTCATCCGGCAGGTTTCAGAGTGAAGCGGCCCTTCAGAGGCGTTCAGTCCGGAGAATCGGTGACCGGCATATTACGGCCGAATGTTGTCTGAGACCACCCACTCAAGACAACGACATTTCGTGCTCAGGTGCAATGATTTGACGCGACAGGTGTAGTGATCAATACCCATGTCAATCCCCGGATTCAACACACTTTGACCGAGGCCGCGACTACGACGTGCCGTTGAACCGCTCCACCCTCCCCTTCCGGTGGCACAATCCTCCCACCAGCGACCCCAGGAGGCGACCCCGACCATGACCCCGCTCTTTCCCCGCACGCCGCTGCTGGCCGGTGACGATGCCGAGGCCAAGCGCGCCGAACTGCTGGCCTACTTCCACGCCACTTTCGACCGCTACGAGTCGCTGTTCGCGCTGCTCGCCGGCGACGAGGCCTACTACCGCAAGCCGATCGCCCTCCGCCACCCGCTGATCTTCTACTTCGGCCACACCGCGACTTTCTTCGTCAACAAGTTCCTGCTGGCCGGCCTGATCGACCGGCGCCTCGACCCGCGGCTGGAATCGATGTTCGCGGTCGGGGTCGACGAGATGAGCTGGGACGACCTCGACGACACCCGCTACGAGTGGCCGACGCCGGCCGAAGTGGCCGCTTACCGGGGCCGGGTGCGGGAACTGGTCGACCGGGTCATCCGCCGCGCGACCATCACCCTGCCGATCGGCTGGAAGGACCCGCTGTGGGCGGTGCTGATGGGCATCGAGCACGAACGCATCCACCTCGAGACCTCGTCGGTGTTGATGCGCCAGCACGCCCTCCAGTATGTCCGGCCGCATGCCGACTGGGCGCCCTGCCGCGACAGCGGCGCCGCGCCGGAGAACGGCCTGGTCGACATCCCGGCCGGCCGGGTGCGCCTGGGGCGGGCCCTGGACGAGCCGATCTACGGCTGGGACAACGAATACGGCGTGCATCAGGCCGAGGTGCCCGCCTTCCGGGCGGCCCGCTACCTGGTCAGCAACGGCGAATACCGCGCCTTCGTCGATGGCGGCGGCTATGCCGACGACAGCCTGTGGGACGAGGAAGGGCTGGGCTGGAAGCGCTACGCCCGCGCCGAGCATCCGACCTTCTGGGTGCCCGACCGCGGCGGCTGGAAGCTGCGCCTGCTGGCCGAGGAAATCGCCATGCCCTGGGACTGGCCGGTCGAGACCAACTGCCTGGAGGCGCGCGCCTTCTGCCGCTGGCTGGCACGCCGCAGCGGCCTGCCGGTGCGCCTGCCCTCGGAGGACGAGTGGAACCGCCTGTACGACCACGCCGGCCTGGCCGACGTGCCGCCCAAGGCACCGGCCGCCGCCAACCTGCACCTCGACCACTGGGCGTCGAGCTGCCCGGTGAACCGCTTCGCCCACGGCGACTTGTACGACGTGGTCGGCAACGTCTGGCAGTGGTGCGAGACGCCGACCTATCCCTTCGATGGCTTCGCAGTCCACCCGATCTACGACGATTTCACCACCCCGACCTTCGACGAGCGCCACAACCTGATCAAGGGCGGATCGTGGATTTCGACCGGCAACGAAGCGCGCCACGCGGCGCGCTACGCCTTCCGCCGCCACTTCTTCCAGCATGCCGGCCTGCGCTACGTGGTCGCCGAAGCCCCGGCCGCCAACCCGGTTTCGGCCTACGAGACCGACGCCCTGCTCGCCCAGTACGCCGAATTCCACTACGGCGACGAGGCCTTCGGCGTGCCCAATTTCCCCCAGGCGGTCGCCGCCATCGCCATCGACGCCCAGCAGCGCTTCGGCAACGGCCGCTGCGGGCGCGCCCTCGACCTCGGCTGCGCCACCGGCCGGGCCAGCTTCGAACTGGCCCGCAGCTTCGCGCAGGTGGTCGGCATCGACTTCTCGGCCCGCTTCATCCAGGCCGGCGTCCGGCTGATGGAAACCGGCTGCCTGCGCTACACCCTGCCCGACGAGGGCGAACTGGTCAGCTACCACGAACGCCGGCTCGACACCCTCGGCCTGGCGGAAACGGCCGGCCGGGTCGAATTCTGGCAGGGCGACGCCTGCAACCTGAAGGACGTCTTCACCGGCTTCGACCTCATCCTCGCCACCAACCTGATCGACCGCCTCTACAGCCCGCGTCGCTTCCTGCAGGACGTGGCGCGGCGCCTCAATGCCGGCGGCCTGCTCGTGCTCGCCTCGCCCTGCACCTGGCTGGAGGAGCACACCAAGCGCGACGAATGGATAGGCGGCTTCAAGAAGGACGGCGAGTCCTACACCACGCTCGACGGCCTCAAGGACCTCCTTGGAGCCCGCTTCGAACTGGTCCAGGGCCCGCAGGAGGTGCCCTTCGTCATCCGCGAGACGCGGCGCAAGCACCAGCACACGCTGTCCGAATTGACGGTGTGGAAGCGGCGCGACTGAAGGCGAGTGCGGCGGTCGACGGGAATTTTTGGCCAAAATCGAAAAGTCTGTTGCGGGAAAGCATCGCCGGGCTTGATATGAAATATGAGTTGGCGCACGATGCAGCCACGTTCACTGCGTTCCGGCATCTGGTCAGGAGGGGGTATGCGTAAATTGCTCGCGGCATGGTTTCTTCCCCTGCTTTTGCCCTGTGCCCAGGCGGCCGAGCTGCCGGTTGGCGACTGCCGGAATCCGATGGCGGCAACCGACCTCTCGGCCTGCGATTTCACCCGGGCCAAGCTGGCCGGTCGCGACTTGCGCGGCGCCCGATTGTCCGGCGCCAAACTGGAAGGCAGCGACCTGCGCCGGGCCAATCTGAACGGCGCCGACCTCAGCGGCAGCAACGCCAAGTGGGCGAATTTCTCGGGAGCGGCGCTGCAAGCCGCCGACCTTAGCAACGCCGATGTCTTCCATGCCATTTTTGACGCGGCCGACCTCTCCGACGCCAGGCTGGCCGGCGCCAACCTGTTCGGCGCCAACCTGATCGAGACCCGGGCACCGCGTGCCGATTTCAGCGGCGCCTACCTGAAGGACGTGCTGATGGAAGGCATCGACCTGTCGGGCGGCTCGCTCCGCAACTGCTATGCGCTGCGGGGCGTGCTGGTGGGCGCCAGGCTGGTCGGCACCGACCTCTCGGGCGCCGACCTGACCGGCGCCGCGGCCGACAGCGCCGATTTCACCGACGCCCGCCTGGTCCGCACCAAACTGCTCGGCGCGACGCTGCGCCATGCCATCTTTGCCGGCTCGGACATGGCCGAGGCCGAGCTCGCCAATGCCGACGTCTGGGATGCCAGCTTCGACCAGGCACGCAACCGCCCGCCCTCGGTGCTGGACGCCTTGATCGAGCCTTTCGTCGTTCGCGACCGACGCTGAATTCAGATTTCGGCGGCGGTGCAAACTTGCCGGGCGGCCCCGATCAGGGCATCCGGCCGATGATCTGGCGCATCTCGTCAACCGAGAAACCACGCAGGTTCTGCGTCCGCACATTCCCCAGCGAGCCAACCTTGAGCATCATGGCCGTGGCAAGCTCCTCGCTGCCTTCGACGACGATCACCATGTCGTACTGGCCAACTGTGTAGTAGGCGCCCTTCACCGAAACGCCCATCTTCTCGGCAACGGCCTTGAAGGCCTCGAAGCGGTCCGGCGACTCCTTGACGTTCCTGATGCCTTGATCGGTAAAGCTGACGAGGGTGATGAAAGTTGCCATGGTCGCTCTCCTTTGCTCGGGATGGGCCGTGCCCGCCCGGATGGGCGAGCGGCGGACATAAATTGAGCATAGGCGGGCGGACCGGATTTGCAAGGCCCGTTCCGGGCGGTCTCCCGGCGGCCGGCGACCGGCGACCGAAACGACGGAGGGAGGCCGCGCGGCCTCCCCGGTCGCCGCTATCCGGCGCCTTTATCGGCGCGCCGCGGCAGCACCCAGTCGGCCCGGGGGAAGTGGCAGGTGTAGCCGCCGGGATGGCGCTCGAGGTAGTCTTGGTGCTCGGGCTCGGCTTCCCAGAAGTCGCCGGCCGGCTCGACCTCGGTCACCACCTTGCCCGGCCACAGGCCGGAGGCGTCGACATCGGCGATGGTGTCGAGGGCGACCTGCCGCTGGCCTGCGTCGACCGTGTAGATCGCCGAGCGGTAGGACGATCCGATGTCGTTGCCCTGGCGATGACGCGTAGAGGGGTTGTGGATCTGGAAGAAATATTCGAGCAGGCGCCGGTAGCTCAGCCGTTCGGGGTCGAACAGCACCTCGATGGCCTCGGCATGGCGGCCGTGGTTGTGATAGGTGGCGTGCGCCACCTCGCCGCCGGTGTAGCCGACGCGGGTGGCGAGCACCCCGGGCAGCCGGCGGATCAGGGCCTGCATGCCCCAGAAGCAGCCGCCGGCCAGGACGGCGCGTTCGCTCGTGGCCATCATTTCACCTCCACCTGGTCGATGTACTCGCCATAACCCTCGGCCGCCATGCGCTCGACCGGAATGAAGCGCAGCGAGGCCGAATTGATGCAGTAGCGCAGGCCGCCGCGGTCGCGCGGGCCGTCCGGGAAGACGTGGCCGAGATGGCTGTCGCCATGCGTCGAGCGGACTTCGGTGCGGATCATGCCGTGGCTGACGTCGCGCTTTTCGCTGACGAAAGCGGCCGCTATCGGCCGGGTGAAGCTCGGCCAGCCGCAGCCGGATTCGAACTTGTCGGCCGAGGCGAACAGCGGCTCGCCGGAAACGACATCGACGTAGATGCCCGGGCGCTCGTTGTGCAGGTACTCGCCGGTGCCCGGGTACTCCGTCCCGTTCTGCTGGGTGACCCGGTGCTGCTCCGGGCTGAGGGCGGCGATGGCCGCTTCGTTGCGGGTGTAGCGCTTCATGAACTCGATCTCCTGTGGCAGTTGCCGGCGACCGGCTCGAACCGGCCTGACCATTGGTCGTGGCGACGACAGTAAAGCTTACACGGGCTGGCTGGCATCCGCCTGCCTCGCCGCCATCGGCCTGGCCTCAGGGCGACTGCTGGCGCAAGCGACGGAGCAAGGCTTCGGTGCTGTCGTCGAGGGCGGAGCCCTGCATGCGCAGCAGCCGGATGTGCAGCACCAGGTTCTCGAGGACCAGCTTGGCGGCCACGGCGAGCAGCACCCGCTGGCGGTCGTCCTCGTCGAGTTGCCCGGCCGCCTCGGCGATCTGGCCGACCTGGCCGCAGACCAGCAGGCGCAGATCGTCCTCGGCGTAAGGGAGATCGGCGTAATCGATGGGATCTTCGGCCTCGATGTCGCGGATCAGGGCGGCTAGCTCGGTATGCGTCACGGTCATGGCAACTCCCGGCAAACAGGGTTCTTTGCGGTCAGACAGCGGGCGGCCGCGAAAAGTGCTGCCGGCAAGCGGCATTGCTGCGGTCGACGGCAAAAAAGGCCGAAAATCCAAAAACTGGCTGGCGGCCCGAAGCGGCAAACGACCGTCCGTTATAACCAACAGCACTAAAAAGATGCGCAACCGTTCTTAAATGCGCATTAAGCCCTTGCTACAATGGCGCCACTCAACAATCCACGCGGATTTCACAGCAATGAATCAACGCACCACCTCTTCCACGCTCAGCCATCTCGACTGGCTCGAGGCCGAAGCCATCCACATCATGCGCGAAGTGGCCGGCCAGTGTTCCAACCCCGTGCTGCTCTTCTCCGGCGGCAAGGACTCGATCTGCATGCTGCGCATCGCCGAGAAGGCCTTCCGCCCGGGCAAGTTTCCCTTCCCGCTGATGCACATCGATACCGGCCACAACTACCAGGAAGTCGTCGCCTTCCGCGACAAGCGCGCCGCGGAACTCGGCGAGCGGCTGATCGTCCGCTCCGTCGAAGACTCGATGAAGCGCGGCACCGTCGTCCTCAAGCACGAAGGCGAATCGCGCAACAAGCACCAGTCGGTGACGCTGCTCGAAGCCATCGAGGAATTCGGCTTCGACGCCTGTATCGGCGGCGCCCGCCGCGACGAGGAAAAGGCCAGGGCCAAGGAACGCATCTTCAGCTTCCGCGACGAATTCGGCCAGTGGGACCCGAAGAACCAGCGCCCGGAACTGTGGAGCCTGTACAACGCGCGCAGCCACAAGGGCGAGAACATCCGCGCCTTCCCCATCTCGAACTGGACGGAAATGGACGTCTGGCAGTACATCGAGCGCGAGGGACTGGAACTGCCTAGCATCTATTTCGCCCACACCCGTCCGGTCGTGCTGCGCCAGGGCGCCATCGTGCCGGTCAACGTGCCGCTCGCTTCCGGCGAGCTGACCAACCTGCCGAAGGCCGGTGAGGAAATCATCGACCTGCAGGTGCGCTTCCGCACGGTCGGCGACATCTCCTGCACGGCGCCGGTCGAGTCCGATGCCGACAACGTCGAAAAGATCGTGCTGGAAACCGCCACCACCACCATCACCGAGCGCGGCGCTACGCGTCTGGATGACCAGACCAGCGAAGCCTCCATGGAACAGCGGAAGAAGGAAGGCTACTTCTGATTTGAAACGCAGAGGCGCAGAGACGCGGAGAGAAATCCAAAATCTCTTTCGTTTTCTCCGCGCCTCTGCGCCTCTGCGATTAAAGGAACAGTTATGTCCACCAACGAAAATTACGAAGACCACGGCCTGCTGCGCTTCCTGACCTGCGGCAGCGTAGACGACGGCAAGAGCACGCTGATCGGCCGCCTGCTGTTCGACACCAAGACCATCCTCGCCGACACCCTGAGCGCCATCGCCAAGACTTCCGAAAAGCGCGGCCTGGGCGCCGTCGACCTATCGCTGCTCACCGATGGCCTGCAGGCCGAGCGCGAACAGGGCATCACCATCGATGTCGCCTATCGCTACTTCTCGACCGGCACCCGCAAGTACATCATCGCCGACGCGCCGGGCCACGAGCAGTACACCCGCAACATGGTCACCGCCGCGTCCACCGCCAACCTGGCCATCATCCTGATCGACGCCCGCAAGGGCGTGCTGACCCAGACCCGTCGCCATTCCAAGCTGGCGGCGCTGGTCGGCATTCCGCACCTGATCGTCGCCATCAACAAGATGGACCTGGTCGACTACTCGCAGGAAACCTACGAGCGCATCAAGGGCGAATACCTCGAATTCGCCAAGAAGGTCGGCATCGACGACATCCGCTTCATCCCGCTGTCGGCGCTCAATGGCGACATGATCGTCGAGCGCGGCGAGCAACTGAACTGGTACAACGGCCCGACCCTGATGGAAATGCTCGAAGCCGCCCCGGCCGCCCACACCGAGCACACCGAGAAATTCCGTTTTCCGGTGCAATACGTCTGTCGACCGCAGGATTCGGCCAACCCGGATCTGCACGACTACCGCGGCTTCATGGGCCGCGTCGAAGCCGGTTCGCTGAAGGTCGGCGACGCCGTCACCGTGCTGCCCAGCGGCCTGAGCTCGACGGTCAAGGCCATCCAGATCGGCGGCGTCGATATCGCGGAAGCCGTCACCGAGCAGTCGGTGACCATCCTGCTCAAGGATGAAATCGACACCTCGCGCGGCGACATGATCGTCAAGTCCAGCGAAGTGCCGGCCGCCGTCAAGCAGATCGAAGCCACCGTCTGCTGGATGGCCGAGCAGCCGATGGACCGCGCCCGCACCTACCTGATCCGTCACACGACGCGCGACTCCAAGGCCAAACTAGCCGCCATCGACCACCGCCTCGACGTCAACACGCTGGAAAACCTGCCGGCCGAAAAACTGGCCATGAACGACATCGCCCAGGTCACCTTCAAGCTGGCCCAGCCGCTGTTCGTCGACCCCTACACCGAAAACCGCGGCACCGGCGCTTTCATCATCATCGACGAAAGCAACAACAATACGGTCGGGGCGGGGATGATCCTGTAGGCCTCCGCCGCGGTCGACCGCCAAAAACGGGCGAAAACCGAAACGCCTCCCCGATCGCGGCCTTTCGGCAAGTTTCCGGATCGGCGGCCGCACCGTTCCGGCGCTGGCAGCGCGGCTGGCCGGATGATCGCCAAGTAACCGAAGATCGCGAAAAGACGCTCTGCCACAGGGCGTCTTTCTTTTTTTGCCGGCCGTGGCATGCTATTTTTCAGGCAGTTTGGGTAGTATGTGCAATCTTCGCGATTGCCTTCAACAAAGACCAATAAATGCCGACCAAGGATTCACCATGCGCGTCTTGATCGTCGACGACAACGCCTCGATGCGCACGCTGCTGACCACGCTGCTCAGCGCCCACAGCTACGAAGTGGTCGGCGCGCTGGCCGACGGCAACGCCGTCATGGAGGCCATCGACAAACTGAACCCGCAAATCGTCTGCCTCGACTTCCAGCTCCCCGGGCGCGACGGCCTCGATCTGCTCAAGGCGATCAACGCCAGCCATCCCGACATCGACGTGCTGTTCATGACCGCCTCGGAGCAGCCCGGCATCCAGGAAGCGGCGGCCGATGCCGGGGCGACCGGCTTCCTGCGCAAGCCCTTCGGCCAGAAGCAGGTGCTCGACGAGTTGCGCCAGGTCTGCGATACCCGCTCGCGCGCCGCGCTCGCCAACCTGGCCGACGCCGACAAGGGAGCGCCAGGACAGGCGAGCAAGGCGGGCGCCGTGGGCGACCGCAAGACGGCGGTCATCGTCGACGACAACAGCTCGATCCGCCTGCTGCTCAAGGGCGTGCTCAGCGAACTCGGCCTCAACATCGTCGGCCAGGCGGCCAACGGCGAGGAGGCGGTGCGCGTCGCCAAGGCGCAACAACCCACCGTGCTCTTCCTCGACGTCAACATGCCCGGCATCTCGGGCATCGAGGCGCTGCCAAAGATCCTCGAAGCCAGTCCGAAGACGGCGGTGGTCATGGTCACCGGCGACACCTCGCGCGAACTGGTCGAGCAGGCCGCCGGCCTGGGCGCCCGCGGTTACATCGTCAAGCCGGTGCGGCCGGCCTATGTCGAGAATTTCCTGAAAAAGCTGTTCGCCAGCTGACCCACCGGAGGCCGCCATGACCTTGATGATCGACTACCCCTTCCCCGGCGCCGCCCCCTGGGTGGATCATTTCAAGGACATCGACCTGCCGGTGCTGCGCCACACCGTGCAGCAACTCGACGAACTGCGCGAGGCGGCCGACACCATCAACACCCGCAAGCTGGCCACCATCATCGAGCACGACCCGCTGATGACGCTGCGCGTCTTCCAGCTGATGGCCAAACGGCGCGGCGCCCGCCAGTCGGGCGAGATCACCACCATCGAGCGGGCCCTGGTCATGATGGGCACGCAGAATTTCTACGACAGCATCCAGTCGCTGCCGATCATCGAGCAGCAGCTCAAGGGCTACCCCAAGGCCATGCTCGGCCTGCTCAAGGTCATCGCCCGCTCCCGCCATGCCGCCCGCTGGGCCCGGGACTGGGCGCTGCTCCGCCAGAACGTCGGTTTCGACGAGATCACGCTGGCCGCGCTGCTCCACGATTTCGTCGAAATCCTGATGTGGTGCTTCGCCCCGACCCTGGCCAGCCGGAGCCGCGAAACGGTGGCTTCCACCCCCGGCCGGCGGACCTGCACCGTGCAACAGGAAACCTTCGGCGCCTCGCTCGACGACATCATGATCGAGCTGATCCGCCGCTGGAGCCTGCCCGGCCTGCTCCTCTCGCTGCTTAACCCGGCCGATGCCGAATCGGCCAACGTGCGCAACGTCAAGTTCGCCGTCGATCTCGCCCGCCACACCGCCAACGGCTGGAACGACGCCGCCCTGCCCGACGACTACCGGGCCATCGAGAGCCTGCTGCATATCGGCCACAGCAAGCTGCTGGCCCGCATCGGGGCACCCGAGGAACTGGTGCTGGCCGCCCGCCAGGCCGAGCTGGAAAAAGAGCAGCAGGACGACCAGGCCCGGGGACGCTGATGCGGAACGCGCTGATCGGCCTGGCCGGCTTGGGGCTGCTGGGCACCGCGCCGGCCATGGCGGAAATCTACAAATGCCGGCTGCCGGGCGGCAAGACGGAAATTTCCAACGCCCCCTGCCCGCGCGGCAGCGAAACGCTGACCGCCCGCCCCGACGAGACGGTGCCGGAAGCCAACCGCCAACAGGCCGAGCGCGACGTCGAGCGGATGCGCAATTTCGTCGACAAGCGCGAAGCCAGCCAGCGCGCCGAGAGCGAGGCCGAACGCCAGGCCAGCCGGCCGGCGGCCACCGCCCAGCCGACCGCCCGCCGCTACGGCGATGCCGCCGCCTGCCTCGACCAGCTGCGCCAGCAGGTACTGGAAGCCGGCCAGCGGGCAGCGCTCGAGGCCGAGTGCCGCAGCCTCCAGCCCGCCCCTGAAGCGGCGCCGACGCCCGGCTACGGGCCGCTTTATGTCCCGGCCTACGGCCACCCGCCGCCGCCTCGCCCGGCTTACCCGCGCCAGACGCCGGACACGCCCCGGCCGGCACCGCCCAGCGGGCCGCCGGTCACCCTCTGCCCGCCGGCCAGCAAGAACTGCCAGCGCTAAAATGGCAATCTTGTCACGCGCACCGTGCCGCGCGCTGCAAACAGCGGCCGCCCCGCCCGATGCCGGCGGCGCGTAACCGGCTGCCATCGCCACGGAAAGACCAGCCTGATGAGCGAACTCCTCACCGCCTACCCCGATACCGAAGCCGGCCGGCAGATCGTCGCCGACACCCAGCGCTGGCTCGAGCGGGCCGTCATTGGCCTCAATCTCTGCCCCTTCGCCAAGAGCGTTTTCGTCAAGAAGCAGGTGCGCTACGCCCTGACCGGCGCCGCCACGGCCGACCAGCTGCTTGCCGAGCTGGCCCACGAGTTCGAATTGCTGGCGGCCAGCGACCCGGCCGAACTCGACACCACGCTGCTCATCCACCCGCTGGCGATGGGCGATTTCCTCGACTTCCACTTTTTTCTCGGCGAGGTCGAGGCGCTGATCCGCAATCTCGGTTTCGACGGCGTCTTCCAGGTGGCCAGCCTGCACCCGCAATACGAATTCGCCGGCAGCGAACCGGACGACATCGCCAACTACACCAACCGCTCGCCCTTCCCGACCCTGCACCTGCTCCGCGAAAGCAGCATCGACCGCGCCGTGGCGGCCTTTCCGGACGCGGCGGAGATTTTCGAGCGCAATATCGAAACCATGGAGCGCCTCGGTCACGAGGGCTGGAAGAAGCTCTGGCTGAGCTGAATCAGCCGGTCTTCCTGGTGCTGCGCCGGCGTGGCGCCTGGGCCTCGGGCTCGGCGGCAGGCTGGTCTTCGTCCTGGGAATGGAGTAGCCAGACCAGGTCACCGCCCTGCACCGGCATCGGGATCATCTGGTTGCGGTTCCAGCGAAAGACCGGGCCGAAAGGAACGTAGCGGGCGAACACGTCGCCATGCGAACTGACCCCGAAGAAGGGCCACTGGTTGAGCACGGCCTCCTTGATCTGGGCGTCGGTCATGGCAATTCCCCCGAAAAATGGCGATACGACCAGTTTGCGCCGGCGGCCGGCAGCGATCAAGCCCCCGCCCGGCCATTGCCGCGGTCGACGGCAAAAAAGGCCAAAAATCGAAATCGGCTACAGCGTGTCGTGCTCGCTGCCGTCCTGGCGCTGGCTGCCCAGGGTCAGTTCGGTATTCTCGCTGAGCGCGAAGAAGAAGGCGTCCACGGCCTTCGGCTCGCCGGAGGCGGCAAAGGTCGTCTGGCCGCAGTCGCACTGGCCGACCCAGATGGCGTCGATGCCGCGCAGGCCGCGCGTGCTGACCGGATGGATGGTCGTGACATCGGCCTTGCAGCCGTTGCAGACCAGTTTTTCCGGGCGGGTGGCTTCGATTTTGGCCTGCGCCTGAGCGATGCGCTCGGCTTGCGTACCGCGATTTTTGGCTTGTCCCATGAAGGTATTTCCGCGTGATGTGGCAAAGGCGGGCAGGATACCGCAGTTTGCCGCCCGGCGAATCAGGTGATGACGCCCTCGGCGAAGCAGTAGCCCCGCTTGCCGGCGGCCTTGGCCTGGTACATGGCGAGGTCGGCGGCGCGGATGATGGCATCCGGCGTGCGCACCCCGATGCCGGGAAAGAGGCAGATGCCGATGCTGGCGCTGAGCCGGTGTTCTCCGGGAATGCCGGGAATCGGCTCCTCGACCAGGGCGATCAGCTTGCCGGCGAGATGGGCGGCGCTGTCGCAGGAGCCGATGTCCTGGACGAGCATGAAGAACTCGTCGCCGCCCAGCCGGGAAATGGTGTCGGTTTCGCGCATCGCCCCGGCCAGGCGGCGGGCCACCTCGCGCAGCACGATGTCGCCGTGGTCGTGCCCAAAGCAGTCGTTGACGTGCTTGAAGCCATCGAGATCGACGAAGAAGCCGGCATGGCGAGCGGCATCGCGGCGGGCCATGGCCAGCGCCTGGCGGATGCGGTCGTCGAGCAGGTCGCGGTTGGGCAGCCCGGTCAGGCGGTCGTGCAGCGAGCGTTCGAGGTGGCGCCGCCGCTCGTCGTCGATCTGCACCTCGCGCAGGTAGAGCTGGCGACGGTTGAATTCCGTCAGGTAGCCGGCGACCCCGCCGATCAGGTTGGCCGAGATGATGAAGAAATTCTGGCTGAGCAGCACGGCCTCCGGCGTCGGCCGTAAATGGCCGAAGAGCAGGTTGTAGAGGGCCAGCACCAGCAGGTTCACGACCAGCGCCTGGATGAAGCGGCAGCCGAGCAGGATGTAGGTGTAGAAGGTGGCCAGGAGCAGGCCCGGGTAGTAGTAGGCGCTGCTCTCCAGCGGCAGGTACCAGAGCATGGCGATCAGCCCCAGCCCGGACGACAGGCCGACCAGGGCGAGCGGCCACTGGTTGGCCTGCTCGAACCAGCGGGTGAATGTCAGGACGAGCACGGCGGCTGGCAGGACCAGCGCCTCGAGGCGGATCTCCCAGATCAGCCCGAGCAGGTTGCCCGGCACGAACAGGTGATCGAGGGCGCCGTAGAGGAAATAAACGACGACGCCGACGATGATCGCCGCCCGCCCCTGCTGACGCAGGCGCGGCAACAGGTGCCGCAGGAAGGCGCGCTCGGCTTCCGGATCATGGAAACTCAAGCTCAGCGAGTGCATTTTCTTCATCGATAGCTTGCCTGGTCGACGCTCCCCGGGGCCATGGGCCGGAAAAAGCCCCGGCCATCTCTTGATCACGGAGGACAGCATATCCGAGCAAGCGTTCATCCGACACCCCGGTTTTCCCGCTTACCGGGAAGGCGGTGCCTGTGGCAAGATGCCCGCATGCATGCCCTGCCCCATCTTGCCGCCACCGACTGGGTTTCGCTGGCCCTCTTCTTCGCCTGCTGGGCAGGCTATGCCTGGTATTCCGAGCACAGCCAGTGGGGCGCCGGAGGCCTCATCCGGACCAGCCAGAACTACCGCCTGACCTGGGCCCAGCGCATGCTGGAACGCGAAATACGCGTTACCGACTCGACCCTGATCGGCAACCTGATGAGCAGCGTCTCCTTCTACGCCAACACCACCATCTACATCATCGCCGGCCTGGTCGCCGCGCTCGGCGCCGCCGACAAGCTGATCAACTTCACCGCCGAGCTGCCCTTCGCCAGCGCCGGCAACCGCGAGCTGCTGGAAATCAAGCTGATGCTGGTGCTGGCCAGCTTCGTCTTCGCCTACTTCAAATTCACCTGGTCGCTGCGCCAGTTCAACCTGCTCTCCATCCTGGTCGGCGCCGCCCCCCTCGGCCAGGCCGGCGAGCCGGGCATCGACGACTACGCCCGGCGCGTCGCCGGGGCCAACAACCTGGCCGGCGACGACTTCAACCGCGGCATCCGCGCCTATTACTTCGGGCTGGCCGCCTCCGGCTGGCTGCTCCATCCGGCGGCACTCGGCGCCCTGTCAGTCATCGTCGTCATCATCCTCTTCCGCCGCGACTACCGCTCGCCGGCCCTGCAACTGCTGCGCGAGCCGCAGTGAGCGGGCGATGACACCGACCCCCGCCCTGGCCGGCATCGGCTACGGCCTGCTCGCCTACGTGATGTGGGGCTTCTTCCCGCTCTATTTCCGGCAACTGGCCGGCGTGGCGCCGATCGCCATCCTCAGCCACCGGACGGCCTGGGCCTTCGTCTTCGTCGCCGTGCTGCTCACCGTGGGCCGGCGCTGGGACAAGGTCGCGGCCATCTGCCGGGCGCCGCGCCACCTGGCCCGCCTGAGCCTCGCCGCGCTGCTCCTCGGCAGCAACTGGCTGGGTTTTTTGTGGGCGGTGGACCGGCACCAGGTGGTCGCCGCCAGCCTCGGTTACTTCCTGACACCGCTGGTCAACGTGCTGCTCGGCATGCTCGTCCTCAAGGAAAGGCTCAACGGCAAGGAGACGCTGGCCATCGCGCTGGCCGTCGTCGCCGTCGGCAACGAACTGATCGCCCTCGGCACCCTGCCCTGGATCTCGCTCTTTCTCGCCGTCACCTTCGGCTGCTACGGCCTGCTCCGCAAGCAGGTGCCGGTCGATGCCATTTCCGGACTGTGGCTGGAAACCCTGGCCATGCTGCCCTTCTGCCTGATCCTTTCGACCTGGCTGGGCAGCGGCGGCGATTTCGATTTTGGCCGGTTTTCCGGGTCGACCGCAGCACTGCTGGTCGGTGCTGGTGTCGTCACCGCCCTGCCCCTGATCGCCTTCGCCGCCGCCACCCGCCGCCTCGACCTGGCCACCGTCGGCATGCTGATGTACATCAACCCGACGCTGCAGTTCCTGACCGCCGTCCTCCTCTTCGACGAGCCGCTGCAACCGGCCCGCCTGCTCAGCTTCGGCCTGATCTGGCTCGGCCTGCTGCTATTCAGTTGGAGCATGTGGGGCAAGCTGCGCGGCCAGGCATCCGCCGCCTAGCAGGCTTCAGGCCAGATAAGGCAGCGACTTGACGAGCAGGCCGACTACGGCCGAGCCGACGATGACGCGGATCACCCCCTGCCGGTAGCGGAAGAGGGCGATGGCGGCGCCGGCGGCGATCAGCGCCGACCAGCCGTCGATGGCGCCGGCCAGGCCGTTCGGCCACAGCACGTGGTAGGCGAAGAAGAGCGCCAGGTTGAGGATGACGCCGACCACGGCGGCGGTGATGGCGGTGAGCGGCGCGGTGAACTTGAGGTCGTCGTGCGTCGATTCGACCAGCGGGCCGCCGATCAGGATGAACAGGAAGGACGGCAGGAAGGTGAACCAGGTGACCAGGCAGGCGGCGACGGCACCGGCCAGGAACAGGCTGTCCGGGCCGAAGACGGCCTTGACGTAGCCCCCGACGAAGCCGACGAAGGCGACGACCATGATCAGCGGCCCCGGCGTCGTCTCGCCGAGGGCCAGGCCGTCGATCATCTGGGTTGGCGTCAGCCAGCCGTAGTGGCCGACGGCGCCCTGGTAGACGTAGGGCAGCACGGCGTAGGCGCCGCCGAAGGTGAGCAGGGCGGCCTTGGTGAAGAACCAGGCCATCTGGGTCAGGGTGTGATCCCAGCCACAGGCGGCGACGAGCAGGCCCATGGGCAGCAGCCAGAGCAGGCCGCCGACGACGGCGACGCGGGCCGCCCGGCTCCAGGCGAAGCGGGCATGGGCGGGGGTCGGTGTGGCGTCATCGATCAGGGCCGGGCCGAACGAAGCCGCCCCCTGGCCGTGGCCGCCGCCGGTCGCGAACTTGCCCGGCGCAACTCGCCCGCCGACATAGCCGACCAGCGCGGCGCCGACGACGATGGCCGGGAAAGGCAGCTGCAGGGCGAAGATGGCGACGAAGCTAGCCGCCGCGATGGCCCACAGCACCCCGTTCTTCAGGGCGCGCGAGCCGATGCGGTGGGCGGCCTGGACGACGATGGCGGTGACCGCCGGCTTGATGCCGTAGAACAGCCCGCCGACCAGCGTCGTCTCGCCGAAGGCCAGATAGAGCCAGGAGAGGGCGATCAGCAGGAGCAGCGAGGGCAGCACGAAGAGGGCGCCGGCGACGATGCCGCCGGCCGTCCGGTGCATCAACCAGCCGATGTAGGTGGCCAGCTGCTGGGCTTCCGGCCCGGGCAGCACCATGCAGTAGTTGAGGGCGTGCAGGAAGCGCCGCTCGGAAATCCACCGGCGGCGCTCGACCAGCTCCTGGTGCATGATGGCGATCTGCCCGGCCGGGCCGCCGAAGCTGATGCAGCCGAGCTTGAGCCAGAAGCGGAAGGCCTCGCCGAAGCCGACCCGGGTCGGGGCCGGGTCGGTGCTCGCCGGGGTGTCGGGAGGGGCCATGGTGGTTCGCCGTCGATGAAGAGGGGGCGATCATAGCGCATCGGGCCGGCCGCAACCGGCCCCCTCTGGGCGATAATCCGGCGATGTCCCGCGCCCTGCTCTACACCATCGTTTTTATCGAAGGCTTCTGCTCCCTCGGCGCCGAAGTCATCGCCCTGCGCCGGCTGGTGCCCCACGTCGGCAGCGCCATCGTCGTCACCGCGCCGACCATCGGCTTCTTCCTGCTCGCCCTGGCCCTCGGCTACGCCGCCGGCGGGCGGGTGGCGGCCGACTACCGTCGCCTCGTCCGCCGCAACTTCCTGATCGCCGCGCTGCTCGCCGGGGTCGGCCTGGCCGGGGTCACCGTGGACCTGCTGTTCGCCCACCTGCAGCCGGCGCTGGTTGCCTACCTGGTTTTCATCGGCGGCGTGCTCTGCCCGCTGGCCTGGCTGCTCGGCCAGACGGTACCCATCCTGACCAACCTGATGCAGGCCGAACGCACCGGCGAGGCGAGCGGCATGGCGCTTTACTGGTCGACGCTCGGCTCCTTCCTCGGCTCGCTGCTGCTGTCGCTGGGCGTCATGCAATGGCTGGGCGTCTCGGCCGCCGTCGTCGCCTGCACGCTGTGCCTGCTGCTCGGCGCCCTGCTGCTGGCCGGCCGGGATTTCAAAATCTGGCTTTTTTCCGCGTCGACCGCAGCAATTGCCATCGGCATCGCCCTCCAGCACACGGTCACCGCCGACACCGCCTACGCCGAGTACATCGTCGCCCCGGTCGACATCGCCGGCCAGCGCCAAGCGCGCGCCTTCTGGGTCAACAAGTCGCTGGCCTCGCTGGTCGACGACAGCCGGCCGGCCCACACCACGCGCTACATCCGCCACCTGCGCCAGGTCCTGCTCGACGACCTCGGCTTCACCGACCGCGAGATCCTCGTCCTCGGCGCCGGCGGCTTTACGCTGTCGCACGAGGAGCCGCGCAACCGCTACACCTACGTCGATATCGACCCGGCCATCCGCGACCTGGCCGAGAAACACTTCCTGCGCCAGGCGGTACGCGGCGAATTCGTCGTCGACGACGCCCGGCGTTTCGTCGCCACCACCGAGCGCCGCTTCGACGCCGTGGTCGTCGACGTCTTCAGCTCGCAGACGTCGATCCCCGGCCACCTGGTCACCCGCGAGTTCTGGGCCGGCCTGCGCCGCGTGCTCAAGGCGGACGGCGTGCTGCTCGCCAACCTGATCCTCGACGGCAGGCTGGAAACGCCCTACGCCCGCAACCTGCTGGCCACCATCGACAGCGTTTACGGCCGCTGCGCCGTCGAGGTGCTGCACCGGGCCCGGCCGCTCAGCAATGTCGAGGTCGTCTGCCATGCCGGCAGCCAGCCCGGGCCGGCCGCCATCTACGTGGACGAAAAAAACCGCGCCGATCTCGATCAGGCGCGGTCGCGCTGAACAACGCCGAAACTCACCGGCACCCGCCGCAACGGGCGCCGGGATCAGCGATCAGACATTGACGTCCACCACCACCCGGCCGCGCACCTCGCCGTCGAGCAGGCGGGTCGCCGTCGGGATGGCTTCGGCCAGGCCGATTTCATGGGTGATCAGGCCGAGCTTGCCGAGGTCGAGGTCGCGCCCCAGACGCTGCCAGGCGACCAGCCGGTCGGCCCGCGGGCACATCACGCTGTCGATGCCGGCCAGCGTCACGCCGCGCAGGATGAAGGGCGCCACGGTCGCCGGGAAATCCATGCCGCCGGCCAGGCCGCAGGCGGTGACGACGCCGCGGTACTGGGTGCTGGCGCAGACATTGGCCAGCGTGTGGCTACCGACGACATCGACCGCCCCCGCCCAGCGCTCGCGGGCCAGCGGCTTGCCCGGCGCCGAGAAGGCGGCGCGGTCGAGCACCTCGACGGCGCCCAGGTTCTTCAGGTAGTCCGCCTCGGCCGGCCGGCCGCTGACCGCCACGACGCGGTAGCCGAGCTTGGCCAGCACGGTCACCGCCACGCTGCCCACCCCGCCGGCGGCGCCGGTGACCACGATCTCGCCCTGCTCCGGCGTCACGCCGTGCTTTTCCAGGGCGAGCACGCAGAGCATCGCCGTGTAGCCGGCGGTGCCGATGGCCATCGCCTGCTGCGGCGTGAACGCCTCGGGTAGCGGCACCAGCCAGTCGCCATTGAGGCGCGCCTTCTGGGCCAGGCCGCCCCAGTGCCCCTCGCCGACGCCCCAGCCGTTGAGCAGCACGCGGTCGCCGGCCTTGTAATCGGCATGGCTGCTCGTCTCGACCGTGCCGACCAGGTCGATGCCCGGCACCATGGGGAACTTGCGGACCACCGGCCCGCGCCCGGTGATGGCCAGGCCGTCCTTGTAATTAAGCGTCGAATGGCTGACCCGCACGGTGACGTCGCCGGCCGGCAACTGCGCCTCGTCGATGTCGCTAACCGCGGCGCGATAACCGGCCTCGTCCTTTTCGATGAAAATTCCCTTGAACATGTCGCTCTCCTTGTCGTTGATTAGACCGATCGTCTATAAATCGGCGAAAAAATTACCGGCGCGGCAGGCCGGCGAAAAAAACCTCGGTAAAAATATCCAGGGCCAGCGGGCTGTGTTCCAGCTTGGCGCGCAGCACGGCGCCCTCCCAGCCGATCCAGAAAAAGGCGGCGAGCCGCCGGCAATCGGCATCGGCGGCAATCTCGCCGGCCGCGCGGGCGGCCTCCAGGCATTGGGCCACCCGCCCCTGCCAGTCGGCGAAGACCTCGCCCAGCTGCGCCCGGTAGGATTCGGGCAGCGCCCCCATCTCCTGCCCCAGGTTGCCGATCAGGCAGCCGCGCTGGTAAGCGTAGCGGGCCATGCCGGCCTTGGCGTCGTCGATGAAGGCGTGCAGGCGGGCCAGCGGCGGCAGGGCGGTGTTGTCGAAATGGCGCGCCAGCTTGCCGGCGAAATAAGCGCCGTAGCGCTCGATGAGCGCCGCGCCGAAAGTTTCCTTGCTGTCGAAGTAATGGTAGAAGGAGCCTTTCGGCACGCCGACCCGGCCGAGGATGTCGTCCAGCCCGGTGGCCGCGAAGCCCTTCTCGGTAAGCGCCGCGACGCCGGCCCGGAGCAGCAGTTCGCGCGTCTCCAGCCGACCTTCGGGATTCTTCGGTGGCCGTCCGCGACGACGCACCGGGGGAGTGATCATGGCATCCATGAAGGTCATATTAGACCGATCGTCTAAATAAATCAAGCCATCGCCTGCGCCCTCCCCCGGGCCGGCGCTCCGCCGACCGAAAGCAGCCCGGCAGCAGCAACGGCGCATGATCAATCGCGGGGGAAAGTTGGCTGCGCGCGGCGAAAAATGATCCCGCAACAATGCAAAAACTATTTTTGCTGCAGTGCACCATTTTTTATTTTATTGCGTTATACTGAGCCCCGTCGCACACATCAACCACTTTGAGGAGTCCATTATGTCGATCAATCCCGAGCAATTCGCCGCCGCCAACAAGGCCACCGTCGATTCCCTGCTGTCCGTCGCCAACACCGCTCTGGCCTCCGCCGAGCGCATCGCCGCCCTCAACCTGAACACCGCCCGCGCTTCGCTGGAAGACACCGCTTCCAACGTCAAGGCCGTGCTCGACGCCAAGGATCCGCAAGCCGCCCTGGCCGTTCAGTCCTCCCTGGCCCAGCCGGCCGTCGAGAAGGCCGTCGCCTACTCGAAGTCGGTCTACGAAATCACCAGCCAGACCCAGCAGGAACTGGCCAAGATGGTAGAAGCCCAGTTTGGCGATTTCCAGAAGTCGGTCGCCAGCATGGTCGAAATGGCTGCCAAGTCGGCTCCGGCCGGTTCGGAAGGCGCCGTTGCCGCCATCCAGAACGCCATCGCCGCCGCCAACTCGGCTTTCGGCAACATGAACTCGGTGGCCAAGCAGTTCGCCGATGCCGCCCAGGCCAACATCGCTGCCGTGACCAAGGCTGCCTCGACCGGCGCCAAGAAGTCCAAGTAAGTTTCGGAGCACCGAAGACAAAAGCCCCGCGAGTTTTCGCGGGGCTTTTTCATTTCTGGAAACGCTTGTGGCACGGCCGTCTTCAACCAACAATTCACTATTGTGCAATCGCTTTTCGGTCGGTTACCAATCGATACAATTTATTTGTTGCGGCGCAGCAATCAGCCGGGCATACTGGGAACCGTCTCCTCCATCTCTCCCAAGAAATGGACTTAAGCCCACCCCGTGTGGGCTTTTTTTTGCCCCGGTTGCCTGCCGACCGCGCCGGCAGGCGGACGACACCTCGCGCAGGAAACTGGCGTTCGGACTTTACGCGACGCAGCAAAGCGGTTAAAAGCTGCGCCAGACCGAATTGGAGAGAAGCATGCCCGAACACGACAACCCCGACGACCACGCCGACCGGATGCTGGAAGCCGCCCTCGGCGGCCTGACCCCGCACCAGGCCCTGATCGAGCAATCGCTGGCCGACCAGGCCAAGGGCGACGAGCGCGCCGCCGCCATCGCCAAGAACCGCGAGCGCGCCTTGCGCCTGCTCGCCGAACTGGAAAAGAAGCTGGACTGATCCCAGCAGTCGCTGGCGGCGTGATGGCTCACCGCCGCGGTCAACGGTAAAAAACGCCCGAAATCGAAATTCCCGGGCTGGCCGGTCAGACCCGGCGCAAGGCCATGTGGCGGCGGATCATGCCGGGAATCTGCGCTTCCAGCCCGGTCTCGCGCTGGCAACCGAGGCTCAGGTGAAGCAGCCCGCTGGTGAAGGCCCAGGTATCGCGCGCCGCGTCTTCCGGGCTGATGCAGGAACGCAGCGTTCCCTTCTCGGCGGCCAGGCGGTACATGCGCTCGATCTTGGCGAGGAAGGTCAGGGCCGGCCGGCCGGCCTCCTCTTGCACGCTGGCGAATTCATCGACGTACTCGCAGCGCGAAATCATGATCTCGAACACCTCGCGCACCACGGCGCAATCTTCCAGGACGCGGAAGAACTCGGTCACCGAGGCCTCGATGGCATCGAGCGGGTCGGCATAGTCGGCGGAAAAGAGCAGGGCGTCGGTGCGTTCGATCATCGGCGCGAAGACATCCTCGCGCATGGCGAAAAACAGCTCGGCCTTGTTCTGGAAATGCCAGTAGACCGCCCCCCGCGTTACCCCGGCGGTGCGGGCGATCTTGTCCAGCGTCGAACGGACCACGCCGTGCTCGTGGAATACCGCGCGCGCTGCCTCGATCAGGCCCTTGCGGGTCTGCTCGGCTTCTTCCTTGGTTTTTCTGACCACGTCTCCACCCTGGCGGAAATCAACCCCGCCTTAAAGAACATGGCTGGATTTTACACAAAAAAACGTTTTACATACATCCTTGAATGTTTATAATCGCTCCAGAACCACAAATCAGGAGCAGCCGGCGTGAACCCCAACCCTCTTTCCCAGCACAAAATGCGGCCGTTGATTCTGACGGCCACCCTGGCCACCCTCGCCCTGGCCGGCTGTTCCGGCGACCAACCGGCCGGCGGCCCACCCAAGATGGGGCCGATGCCGGTGACGGTGATCGAGATGCAGCCGCAGAAGGTGCCGACCAGCGTCGAGATCATGGCCCAGACCGAAGGCGCCCGCGAGACCGAGGTGCGGGCCCGGGTCGGCGGCATCCTGGTCAAACGTCTGTACCAGGAAGGCGAGACGGTGAAGTCCGGCCAGCCGCTGTTCCAGATCGACCGCGCGCCCTACGAGATCGCCCTCGCCGAAGCCCGCGCCAAGGCCGAGCAGACGGCCCGCGAGGCCGCCCGCCTGAAGGGCCTGGCCGAAGCCCGGGCGGTCGCCCAGAAGGATTACGACGATGCCATGTCGGCCAATGCCATGGCCCAGGCCGCCTTGCGCCAGGCCGAGCTGAACCTGTCGTGGACCACGGTCAGCGCGCCGGTCGGCGGCACTACCGGGCGGGCCGTCAAGTCGGACGGCAACCTGGTGTCGACGGCCGACAGCCTGCTCACCTCGATCTACCAGACCAACCCGATCTGGGTCCGTTTCAGCCTGGGCGATACCGACCTCGCCAAGTTCCCGGCCGGCCGGGTCACGGCCAAGGACGTCAAGGGCGTCGAACTGGTCATGGGCAACGGCCAGAAATACGACAAGCCGGGCAAGCTCAATTTCCTCGCCACCAACATCGACACCACACTCGGCACCCAGGCCTTGCGCGCCGAGTTCGACAACCCGGACGGCGTGCTGCTGCCCGGCCAGTTCGTGCGCATCCGCCTGCTCACCGGCGAACGCGACGGCGCCTTCCTGGTGCCGCAGACGGCCGTGCTGCAGACCGAGCAGGGCACGCTGGTGATGACCGTCGGCGCCGAGAACAAGGCGGCGCCGCGCCCGGTCAAGGCCGGCGAGTGGTACGGCAAGGACTGGGTCATCCTCGGCGGCCTCAACGCCGGCGACAAGGTCATCGTCGACAACCTGATCAAGCTGCGCCCCGGCGCCCCGGTCGAGCCGCATCCGCCGGCCGTGCCCGGCGCCGAGCAGGCGGTCGCCGCGGCGAAGAAGGGCTGAGATCATGGCCAAGTTCTTCATCAACCGGCCGATCTTCGCGTCGGTCATCTCCATCGTCATCGTCATCGCCGGCCTGGTCGCCTCGCGCGTGCTGCCCATCGCGCAGTACCCGGAGATCGCCCCGCCGACCGTGCTGATCACCGCCACCTACCCCGGTGCCTCGGCCGAGACGCTGGCCAAGACGGTTGCTGCGCCGATCGAGGAGCAGTTGAACGGCGTCGAGAACATGCTGTACTTCAACTCCTCGGCGACCGCCAACGGCACGGTGAACATCACCGCCACCTTCGAAGTCGGCACCAACGCCGACCTCGCCGCGGTCAAC
Source organism: Dechloromonas sp. Dech2017 (assembly GCA_009469585.1). GTDB lineage: Bacteria > Pseudomonadota > Gammaproteobacteria > Burkholderiales > Rhodocyclaceae > Azonexus. Next base: position 84,404 of record SSXW01000010.1, on the reverse strand, counting down.
GTCAACAACCGCGTCAAGGCCGCCGAAGCCCGTCTGCCGGCGGCTGTGCGGACCAACGGGGTGGTCGTCCAGAAGCGCTCGAACGACATCCTGCAGGTCGTCGCCTTGAAGTCGGAAGGCGGCAAGTACAGCACGCTGTACCTGTCCAACTACGCCAGCCTGAACATCGCCGACGAACTGAAGCGCATCAAGGGGGTCGGCGACGTCACCATCTTCGGCGCCCAGGACTACTCGATGCGCATCTGGCTGAAGCCCGACCGCATGGCCCAGCTTGGCGTGACGACCAACGAGGTGGCCGCCGCCATCGCCGCCCAGAACGCCCAGAACGCCGCCGGCAAGGTCGGCCAGGAACCGGCGCCGGACGACCAGCAGCTGATCTACACGGTGACCGCCAAGGGCCGCCTGCTGAGCGAAGAAGAGTTCGGCAACATCGTCATCCGGGCCAGCGGCCCGGGCGGCCTGCTGCGCCTGCGCGACATCGCCCGCATCGAGCTCGGCGCCTACAACTACGACCAGCGCGTCACGCTGGACGGCCAACCGACCATCGCCATGGGCATCTTCCTGCAGACCGGCGCCAACGCGCTGGCCACCGCCGAAGCGGTGCGCAGCAAGATGGACGACCTCAAGCAACGCTTCCCGCAGGGCATGGACTACGTGATTCCCTACGACACGACGCACTTCGTCTCGGCCTCGATCCGCGAGGTCGTCAAGACGCTGGCCGAGGCCATGCTGCTGGTGCTCGCCGTCGTCTTCATCTTCCTGCAGAGCTGGCGGGCGACGCTGATCCCGATGATCGCCGTGCCCATCTCGCTGATCGGCTCCTTCGCCGGGCTGTGGCTGTTCGGCTTCTCGATCAACATGCTGACGCTGTTCGCCATGGTGCTGGCCATCGGCATCGTCGTCGACGACGCCATCGTCGTGCTCGAGAACGTCGAGCGCCTGATGGCCGAGGAAAAACTGCCGCCCAGGCAGGCGGCGATCAAGGCGATGAAGCAGGTGACCGGGGCGCTGATCGCTATCGTGCTGGTCCTCTGCGCGGTGTTCATCCCGGTCGCCTTCCTCGGCGGCATCGCCGGCCAGCTCTACAAGCAGTTCGCCGTCACCGTCGCCGTCGCCGTCGTCCTTTCCGGCGTCGTCGCCCTGACCCTGACGCCGGCCCTGTGCGCCCTGCTGCTCAAGGCGCAGCACACCGAGAACAAGTGGTTCGCGCCGTTCAACCGGGCCTTCGAACGCTTCACCGCCGGCTATACCGGGGCGGTCGGCTTTACGCTCAAGCACGGCATCGTCGGCGCTTTGGTTTTTGCCCTGATTATCGGGTCGACCGTAGCATTCTTCCGCATCATCCCGAGCGGCTTCGTGCCGGCCGAGGACCAGGGCTACCTGATCTCGGCGCTGATCCTGCCTGACGGCGCGACCTTGAAGCGCACCGAGAAGACCGGCGAAGGCATGCGCCAGATGATCGCCAAGGACGAGGCGGTCAAGCACACCTTCATCGTTTCCGGCTTCGACCTGATCGGCGGCGGCAACAAGCCCAACGCCGGCACCATGTTCATCCCGCTCAAGGACTGGTCGGAACGCCAGGGCAAGGCGCAGGAACTGGCCGGCAAGTTCATGGGCTTCGGCATGATGCAGCCGGACGGCATGGGCCTCGTCTTCAACCCGCCGCCGATCCGCGGCCTGGGCACTGCCGGCGGCTTCGAGGTCTATGTCCAGAACCGGGCGGACGGCGATGTGCGCAAGCTCAACGAGGTCGTCCAGGCCTTCATCGCCGAGTTGCAGAAGCACCCCGAATTCACCCGCATCTCGACCTTCTTCCGGCCGACCGTGCCGCAACTGTTCGTCGAGGTCGACGAACAGAAGGCGCTGGCCCTGGGCATCCCGGTCGCCGACATCTACGCCACGCTGCAAAGCACGATGGGCGCCCTCTACGTCAACGACTTCAACAAGGCCGGCCGCGTCTACCGCGTGCAGTTACAGGCCGAGGCCAACTACCGGATGAAGCCGGACGACATCGGCAAGGTCTACGTGCGCAGCACGACCAGCGGCGCCATGATCCCGCTATCGGCGGTCAGCCGCGTCAAGAACATCGTCGGCCCCGAGCAGATCGAGCGTTTCAACGGCTTCATCGCCGCCAAGGTGATGGGCGACAGCAAGCCCGGCGTCAGTTCAGGCGACGCCATCAAGATCGTCGAGGACGTCGCCGCGGCGACCTTGCCCGAGGGTTACGGCATCGCCTGGACCGGCCAGGTCTTCCAGGAAAAGCGCAGCTCGGGCTCGTCGCTGCAGGCCTTCGGCTTCGCCATCGTCATGGTCTTCCTGATCCTCGCCGCCCAGTACGAGAAATGGTCGCTGCCCATCGCCGTCGTCATGGCCGTGCCCTTCGCACTGATGGGCGCGCTGACCGCCATCTGGGTGCGCGGCATGCCCAACGACATCTACTTCCAGATCGGCCTGGTCGTGCTGATCGGCCTGGCCTCGAAAAACGCCATCCTGATCGTCGAGTTCGCCGCCCAGAAATACGGCGAGGGCATGAGCGCCGCCCAGGCGGCGGTCGAGGCGGCCCGCCTGCGCCTGCGGCCGATCATCATGACCTCGCTCGCCTTCGTGCTCGGCGTCTTCCCGCTGGTCAAGGCGACCGGCGCCGGCGCCGGCGCCCGCCAGTCGATGGGCACCGGCGTCTTCGGCGGCATGCTGGCCGCCACCTTCATCGCCACGCTCTTCGTGCCGCTTTTCTTCAAGTGGCTGGAGCGCGGCAAGCAGATCGATCCCCGGCACCTAGACGCCGACGCGGAGGACAAGGCATGATTTCCCGCATCACCCCCATCGCCCTGGCCCTCGCCCTCAGCGGCTGCGCCATCGGCCCCGACTACCTGCGCCCGGCCAACCTGCTGCCCGCCCTCTTCGCCGAGGCCAAGCCGGCCGAAGCGGTGACCATCGCCGCCAACCCGGCCGTCAACCCGCGCTGGTGGACGCTGTTCGAGGACGCCACGCTCAACGACCTGGTCGACCAGGCCCTGGCCAACAACGCCGACCTGCGCCTGGCCGTGGCCCGCGTCGAGCAGGCCGAGGCCGTCGCCCGCGAGGCCGGCAGTTCGTTCTTCCCGCAGATCGACGGCGGCGCGGCGCTGAGCAACAGCCAGGCGAGCACCAAGACCTCGACCTTCACCAGCGCCCAGCCGCGCCTGCGCCATGCGCGCAGCGCCGCCCTCAGCACCTCCTTCGAACTCGACGTCTGGGGCCGCATCCGTCGCGCCAACGAGGCTGCCCAGGCCAGCATGCTGGCCAGCCGCTATGGACGCGATGCCGTGCGGCTCAGCGTGGCCGGGCTGATCGCCGGCAACTACCTGGCCCTGCGCGCCTACGACGCCCAGCTCGCGGTCAGCGCGGCAACGCTGAAAACCCGCCAGGAAAGCCTGGACCTGGTCCGCACCCGGGTGGACGCCGGCCTCATCTCGCCGCTCGACGGCCACCAGGCGGAAGCCGCGCTGGCCGCTGCCCAAGCCCAGCTGGCCGACCAGCGCCGCCTGCGCGCCCTGACCGAACACCAGCTCGCCCTGCTCACCGGCAACCCCGGACTGCGCATCGCCGCCGGCGACCTGCGCCAGCTGCCGCTGCCGCCCCAACCACCGGCCGGCCTGCCGGCCGACCTGGTCAGCGCCCGCCCCGACGTGCTGCGCGCCGAGCAGGAACTGGTCGCCGCCAACGCCGGCATCGGCATCGCCAAGGCTGGCTACTTCCCGAAATTCACGCTGACCGGCAGCGTCGGCAGCGAGAGCAAGGTGCTCTCCGACCTGTTCACAGCCGGCTCCGGCACATGGTCGCTGGGCCTCGCCGCCCTCATGCCCGTCCTCGATTTCGGGCGCACCACGGCCCGTGTCGACCAGGCCAGGGCGGTCAACGAGCAATCGCTGATCGCCTGGCAGGACAGCCTGCAGACCGCCTACAAGGAGGTCCGCGACGCCCTAGTCAGCCTGCGCGAACTGAGCGACGCCGAAGCCGCCCAGGAGCGCCGGGTGGTCGCCGCCGAACAGTCGCTGCAACTGGCCCGCACCCGTTACGAAGCCGGCTATTCGGGCTACCTGGAAGTGCTCGACGCCCAGCGCACGACCAACGAAGCGAGCCTGGCCCGGGTCGCCACCCGGCAGGCCAGGCTGCAGGCTGCCGTCGACCTGTTCAAGGCACTCGGCGGCGGCTGGCACCCGGGTTCAAGGCGGGGAGGATGCCCGCTTTGACAGCCGGGTAGGCAGCGCGTATCGTTTTGCCCCCAAGAGAACCAATAAGGTTCCGACGGCGATCCACGCCACATCCACACTTGGGAGCGAACCATTGAAATCCGGCAATAACGGTTTCGGAAACGACATTGCGCACAGCATGGCTGTCCGGCTGGTGCAATACCTGGTCGTTCCCACCTTCGTCCTCGACGCCGAGCGCCGGGTGACCATCTGGAATCACGCCTGCGAACGGCTGACCGGCATTCCCGCCGCCGAGATCCTCGGCACCAGCGATCACTGGCGCGGCTTCTACAGCGGGCCGCGCCACTGCCTGGCCGACCTCGTCGCCCTCGAGCAGTACGACCAACTGGCCGAGCTCTACGCCGCCCATACCCGCCCTGGCGATTTCGGCTTCGGGCTGTGCGCCGAAAATTGGTGCGTCATGCCGATCAAGGGCGAGCGGCGCTACCTGGCGGTCGATGCCGGGCCGATCTACGACGACCACGGGCAGTTGATCGCCGTCGTCGAAACCCTGCGCGACATGACCGACCAGAAAATGGCCGAAATCGCCCTGGAAGACCTGGCGACGCGGGACAGCCTGACCGGCCTGGCCAATCGCCGCTCGCTCGACAAGAAGATGCATCTCGAGTGGAAATGCGCCCAGCGCAGCGGTTCGCCGCTCGCCTTCATCCTGGCCGACGTCGATCACTTCAAGGCCTACAACGACCACTACGGCCACCAGCAGGGCGACGAATGCCTGCGTGCGGTGGCCGAGGCGATCGACACCTCGGTTTTTCGTCCGTCCGACATGGCCTCGCGCTATGGCGGCGAAGAATTCGCCATCGTCATGCCCAACACCGACCTGGCCGGCGCCCTGGCCGTCGCCGAGCGCATCCGTTTGGCGGTCGGCGACCGGCAGTTGCCGCACGACAGATCGACGACCTCGCCGAACATCACGCTCAGCCTCGGCGTCGCGGCGATGACGCCGAGCGCCCGGAACAGCACCGAACGGCTGATCGCCGCCGCCGATGCAGCGCTCTACCGGGCCAAGCACGAAGGGCGCAACCGGGTCATCCTGGCCGAGGCCAACGACGAAGAAGCCGACTGAAGCTGCTGGCCACCGGCCAGAGCCGGCCCGATCAGCACCGGCCCCGGGCGATGCCCGGGTTCAGCCCAGGCGGCGACGCGCCTCGAACAAACAAACCCCGGCCGCCACCGAGACGTTCAGGCTTTCGACCGAACCGCGCATGGGAATGCTGACCAGCTGGTCGCAGTTTTCCCGGGTCAGGCGGCGCATGCCCTCGCCTTCGGCACCGAGCACCCAGGCTGTTGCCTTGGGCCATTCGGCGGCGTAAAGATCGCTGTCGGCCTCGCCGGCGGTGCCGATGACCCAGATTTCCCGCTCCTGCAATTCGCGCAGGGTCCGCGCCAGGTTGGTGACCATCACGTAAGGCACCGACTCGGCGGCGCCGCAGGCCGTCTTGGCGGCGACTTCGGTGAGGCCGACGGCACGGTCCTTGGGGGCGATCACGGCATGGACACCGGCGGCATCGGCAACCCGCAGGCAGGCGCCGAGATTGCGCGGATCGGTGATGCCATCGAGAACCAGCAGGAAGGCGGGCTCTTCCAGCGTATCGAGTACGTCGTCGAGATGTGCCGCCTTGCGCCCGCCTTCGATGCGGGCGATGACGCCCTGGTGGCGGCCGCCGGTCGCCATGCCGTCGAGCCGCTTGCCGTCGACTGCCAGCACCCTGACGTCCTGCAGTTCGGCATGCTTGAGCAGATCGCGCAAGCGGGCATCCTGGCGGGTGGCATCGAAAAGGATTTCCTTGACCGACTCGGGGTCGTGACGAAGCTTGGCGGTAACGGCGTGAAAGCCGTAGATCAGACGGGAGCTCATGGCTGCTTTCAATGAACGGACAGGCGAATATTACCGTGCCCGGGCCACCATCATGTTCGCAACTCCGGGCACAGCAAGCAATTTGCCCCCTGCCCTCCGGTTTTTCGCCATACTGCCGTTATCGGGTTCACCCAACCTTGCGGAGACAGGATTGCTTTCGGAACATCAGAAACACTGGGGGGTCGATCAGTGGGCGGCCTACCTGAGCAACCAGGTCATGCCCTGCATGCCGCGCTCCAAGGAGCGCCTGCTCGACATTGTCGCCGAACGCGGCGAACAGCTTGCGGCGCGCGACCTGGCCGACATCGCCATGGCCGACCCCTTCCTCTGCCTGCGCCTGCTGCGCCAGGCCGAAGGACGCCGCGTGCAGCGCCTCGGCCACGAAACGACAACGACCCTGGCCGCCGTGATGCAGCTGGGGACCGACAATTTCCACCAGGTGCTGTTGACCAGCCCGGAAACCGATGAAGGCAATTCCGGCCTGGCCGAATGCGAAGCCCGGGCGCATCTGGCCAGCCAGCTGGCGCTGCGCTGGGGCGCCGCCCGGGCCGACATCGCCCCGGAGGAAGTGGCGATGGCCACCTTGCTCGCCGAAATCGGCGAGTTGCTGCTCTGGTCGTTCGCTGAAGAACTGCCGCGCCAGGCGCTCGTCGCCCTGTACGCCGGACGGGCTGCGCGTTCAGCCCAGGCCCAGGTCGATACCTGCGGCTTCCGCTTCCGGGACCTGACGCTGAAATGCGCCGAAATCTGGCATTTGCCACCCTTGCTCACCCAACTCATCCGCGGCATCGAAAATACCCGCGCCAGCCTTTGCCGCCTGTGCATCGACACCGCCCGCCACATCCGCAGCGGCCCGGATGATCCGGCGCTGCCCTCGGACATCGCCGAGGCCAGCCACCTGATCCCCGGTACCTCGCTGGAATGGCTGGCCGGGCAACTGCCCGGGCTCGACGATCACCATCGCGCCGCCATCGTGCTCAAGGCCGATGACTTGCTCGACCCCTCGCACGCTTGACGACAACCGCTGCGGTCAACGGCGTTTTTGGCCTGATTTCGAAATCGGCCCGGCCTTCGCCGACTTGGCCTTGGTGCTGCCTTTAGTCTTGCTCGCCGGCTTGGCCTTGGGCTTGGCGGCCGATTTGGCCTTGACTTTGACCACTGCCTTGCCGGGAGCCTTGGCCGGCGTCTTGGTGGCCTTCGGCTTGGCGGCCGGCTTCGCTGCGCGCTTGGCGACCGGCGCTTCGCCGGGCGCTGCCGAACCCCTGGCCGAAGGCTTCGCCGCCGTCGGCACCGCGGGCCTCGCCCCGGCAGAACGCTTGCCAGCTGCGGCCGGACCCGGCCGCAGCGCACCCGGCTTGGCGCCGGAAGCCAGCACGAAATCGATGCGGTTCGACTCGAGATCGGCCCGCACCAGCCTGACCCGCACCCGGTCGCCGAGACGGAAGCGCTGGCCGGTACGCTCGCCCAGCATCTGATGCTTGATGCTGTCGAACTGAAAATAGTCCGACCCCAGTTCCGAGACATGGACCAGGCCTTCGACGTAGATCGCATCGAGGGCGACGAAAATGCCGAAGGCGGTGACCGCCGAGATGGTCCCGTCGAACTCCTCGCCGATCCGCTCCTTCATGAAATAGGTCTTCAGCCAGTTCTCGACGTCGCGCGTCGCCTCGTCGGCGCGGCGCTCGGTGGCCGAGCACTGCAGGCCGATGTCGTCCCAGGCCTGCTCCGGCACGTACCTCTCGCCGGCCAGCACGGCCTTGATGGCGCGATGCACGAGGAGGTCGGGATAGCGCCGGATGGGCGAGGTGAAATGCGTGTAGTGCTCGTAGGCCAGGCCGAAGTGACCGACGTTGTCGGGGCTGTACATGGCCTGGCGCAGCGAGCGCAGCATCACCGTCTGCAGCAACTGGAAATCCGGCCGCGGCTTGACCTGCTCGAGCAGCACGGCGTAATCCTTGGCCTGCGGCTCGTCGCCGCCGCCCAGGCTGAGCCCGAACTCGCCGAGGAAGCTGCGCAGGTTGCTCAGCTTTTCCTCGGAAGGCGATTCGTGGATGCGGTACAGGCAGGTCTGCTTGTGCTCGGCGAGGAAGGCCGAAGCGCAGACGTTGGCAGCCAGCATGCACTCCTCGATGATGCGGTGGGCATCGTTGCGGACGACCGGCACGATGTTGTCGATCTTGCCCTGGTCGTTGAACAGCATCTGCGTCTCGGTCGTCTCGAAGTCGATGGCGCCGCGCCGGGCCCGCGCCTTGTGCAGGGCGCCGAACAGCTTGTAGAGATTCTGGACGTGTGGCAGAACGCTCTGCTGGGCCTCGCCTTCCGGCTTCTTTTCGCCGGAAAGCCAGGACCAGACCTGGTTGTAGGTCAGGCGGGCATGCGAACGGAAAACCGCCGGGTAGAAGCGATACTTGCCGATTTTCCCGGTGGCGCTGATTTCCATGTCGCAGACCATGGCCATCCGTTCGACATCCGGGTTGAGCGAGCAAATGCCGTTCGACAGCTTCTCCGGCAACATCGGGATGACCCGGCGCGGAAAATACACCGAATTGCCGCGGGCCAGCGCCTCCTTGTCGAGCGCCATGCCCGGCCTGACGTAATGCGAGACATCGGCGATCGCCACCACCAGACGCCAGGCCCGCCCCTTTTTCTCGCAGAACACCGCGTCGTCGAAATCGCGGGCCGTTTCGCCGTCGATGGTAACCAGCGGCAACTCGCGCAGATCCTCGCGCCCCTTAAAATCGGTTTTCCTGACCTTGTCGGGCAGCGCCTGGTTCTCCTTCAGCGCCGCCTTCGAAAACTCGAAAGGCAGATCGTGCTTGCGCAAGGCAATCTCGATCTCCATGCCCGGATCGGCGTAATTGCCCAGCACCTCGACAATCTCGCCGATCGGCTTGGAATACTTGCTGGGTTGCTCGATGATCTCGACCATCACCACCTGGCCCGACTGCGCCTTGAATTTCGCCTGGCTCTGCGGCGGCACCAGGATGTCCTGGGAAATGCGCTTGTTTTCCGGGGCGACGAAAACCACCCCGTGCTCGACCATGACCCGCCCGATGACCCGGCTGTTGACCCGCTCGGTCACCTCGACGATGCCCCCCTCCGGGCGCCCCTTGCGGTCGATGCCGGTAATCCGGACCAGCGCCCGGTCGCCATGCAGGACCTTGCCCATCTGGTGCTGGTCGAGAAAGATGTCGGCGCTGCCGTCGTCGGGAATCAGGAAACCGTAGCCATCCGGGTGTCCCTGGATCCGGCCCGCCGTCAGGCTGGCCCGCTCGGGCAGGATGTAAGCCCCCTTGCGGTTGCGCAGCAACTGGCCTTCGCGCTCCATGGCCCCGAGGCGGCGCTGGAACATGTCGCGCTCGCTGCCGGCGATGTCCAGCACTTCGACCAGTTCGTCGAAAGCCAGCGGCCGCCCCTCCTCGGTCAGCAACTGCGCGACATACTCCCGCGACGGCAAGGGAAATTCATAGCGCGCCAACTCCCGCTCGAGGAAAGGATCGGCACGACGAATCTTTGATAACTTTTTTCTTGACATCAGTTCTTCTTTCTCTATAATGGCGGCTCTTCGCACCTGTGCCCAGGTGGCGGAATTGGTAGACGCACTAGTTTCAGGTACTAGCGGGTAACTCCGTGGGGGTTCGAGTCCCTTCCTGGGCACCAGCGACTTTGATGAAAGGCCTTGTTCCGACAAGGCCTTTTTTCATTTCTGCCGCCGGTTTCAACAGCGGGCCACAGCAGCCCGCCATCGGTCGCCGCCCATTGTCTCACAGCCAGGCGCGGCCGTCCCACCGTAACAATTGCTAACACTTGTCAGTCATCGCTTGGCGTCAGCCGGGCGTTATTCGGCTTGTCCAAACCAACAGCATCGGGTTTCATCATGAAAAAAATTACTGCCTTTTGTCTCGCTGCCTTGCTGGCCGCAACCGGCAGCGCCCCGGCCTTCGCCGACCGTGGCGGCCACGATGGCTATCGCCATTACGAACGTCACCAACATCAGCGCCATCACCAGGGGCACCGTAGCCACCACGACTGGATCGGTCCGGCCGCTGTGCTGGGCATCGGTGGCCTGATCATCGGCAGCGCCATCGCCTCGCAATATTACGCAGAACCGGCACCGGTCTACCGGGCGCCTCCGCCGCCGGCACCGCGTGCCGCCTACGACACCTGGTATTACTGCGGCTCGTCCGGCCAGTACTACCCCTACACCAATGCCTGCCCGGAAGGCTGGCAGGCGGTTCCCGCCCGCTAAAATGAAAAACGGGCCGAAAAAGCCCGTTGACCGCAGCAACGGGGGCGCACAGCCCCCGGTTCTGGGAAGCGTCTAGTTGAACGGATGCTGCTTGAGGATGGTTTCCTCGCGCTCGGGGCCGGTCGACACGATGGCGATGGGCACTTCGCACAGCGCCTCGAGGCGGTTCAGATAAGCCTGGGCATTGACCGGCAGATCTTCCCAGCGCTTGACGCGGAAGGTCGTACCCTCCCAACCCGGCATGGTTTCGTAGATCGGCACACAGCGGGCCACGTCGTCGGCACCGATCGGCAGCAGGTCGACCACCTTGTCGCCCAACTGGTAGCCGGTGCAGATCTTGATCTCCTTGAGGCCGTCGAGTACGTCAAGCTTGGTGATGCAAAGACCCGTCAGGCCGTTGATCCGCGCCGAACGGCGGAGCAAAGCAGCATCGAACCAGCCGCAACGGCGCTTGCGCCCGGTGACCGTGCCAAACTCCTTGCCGACCGAGAACATCTGATGCCCTGGCGTCCCTTCGGCATCGATGTCGAGCTCGCTCGGGAAGGGGCCGCCACCGACCCGGGTGCAGTAGGCCTTGGTAATACCCAGCACGTAGTGCAGCATGCCCGGTCCGACGCCGGCCCCGGCCGCCGCCTGGCCGGCAACGCAGTTCGACGAGGTGACGAAGGGATAGGTACCGTGATCGATATCGAGCAGGGTTCCCTGAGCGCCTTCGAAGAGCATGTTGTGGCCAGCCTTGTGGGCGTCGTACAGCGCAGCCGACACATCGACGACCAGCGGCTTGATCTGCTCGGCATCAGCCATCGCCTGGTCATAGACCGTCTGGAAATCGACGGGGTCGGCCTTGAAATACTCGGTCAGCACGAAATTGTGATAATCGATAATTTCCTTGAGTTTCTCGGCAAAACGCTCCGGGTGGAACAGATCGTAGACCCGGAGGCCACGGCGGGAAACCTTGTCCTCGTAGGTCGGGCCGATCCCCTTGCCGGTCGTGCCAATTTTTTTGTCGCCGGCCTTGGCCGCCTCGCGCGCCTTATCGATGGCGGCATGGTAGGGCAGGATGATTGGGCACCCCGGGCTGACTTTCAGCCGCGAGCGGACGTCTATCCCGCCTTTTTCCAGTTCGGCAATCTCCGAAATCAGGTGATGGATGTCGAGCACGACACCGTTGCCGATATAGCAATCGATCCCGTCACGGACGATACCCGAGGGCACCAGATTCAGCTTGTAGACCTGTTCACCGACGACCAGCGTGTGGCCGGCGTTGTGGCCCCCCTGGAAACGCACAACGCCCTTGGCGTGGTCGGTCAGCCAGTCGACGATCTTGCCCTTCCCTTCGTCGCCCCACTGGGTTCCCACCACGATGACATTCTTGGCCATTTTCCTAATCCTCTTGTATAGCTTCTATAACCCAGTGTTCGCCTAGGCGGACCAGCTTGCGGTCGCATTGCGGCCCCTCGCAGGCCGTCTCGCCCGGCAACAATTCGACGACAATTTCTCCCTGCGCCCGCAGCGCGGCGATGTGGGCGGCGACCTGGAGATCATGTCCGGCGTGCGGCGCCAGGATCGCCCCCTCCGGCTTCCCTGATGGCGCCAGACGAACGACTTCGCGCAGATCCATCGAGAAGCCGGTGGCCGGGCGAGCACGCCCGAAGGCCTTGCCGGCACCGTCGTAACGACCGCCGAGCGCGATGGCCGCCGGGTAGCCCGGACAATAGGCGGCAAAGACGACGCCGTTGTGATAATGGTAGCCGCGCAAATCCGACAGATCGACCGAGAACGGCAATTCCGGCGCACCGTCCAGCAGGTGACGCAGGCTGTCCAGCGCCTCGGCAATGGCGGGAAGAGCGGGCAATTCGCTGGCTGCCCGATCCAGCACTTCGGCCCCGCCATAAAGCAGCGGCAAACGCTGCAGCGCCTCGCGATAGGGCGAAGGAACATCGGCGCAGGCTTCGACCAACCCGGGAACATCCTTGGCTTGCAACAAATTCAGGAGGTTGCCTTCGGCCTCGGCAGGCAGGCCGGCAGCCTCGGCCAAGGCACGGAAGATCCCGACGTGACCAAGATCGACGCGGCTGATCGGCAGTTTCATCTTGTCGAATGCCCCGGCCATCAGCCGAACGATATGCAGGTCAGCGGCAATGCCGGAATAGCCGTACAACTCGGCACCGACCTGCAACGGCTCCCGTCCGGCCGAGATGGCGGCAGGCAGGGTATGCAAGACGCTGCCGCAATAGCAGAGACGGGTGACGCCCTGATGGTTGAGCAGATGGGCATCGATACGGGCAGCCTGCGGCGTGATATCGGCCCGCACCCCCATGGTTCGGCCGGAAAGCTGATCAACCAGCTTGAAGGTGCGTAGCTTCAGATCCTGTCCGGCCCCGGTAAGCAGGGACTCGAGGTATTCGAGCATCGGCGGCATCACCAGTTCGAAGCCGCTGCAACGGAAATGGTCGAGCAGGGTGCGGCGCAGGCGCTCGATGCGTGCCGCCTCGGCAGGCAACGCATCGGCGATATATTCGGGTAACAGCCAGTTCATGAGAGATAAATCAACAGGATAAGGCCAATCAGCATCGAGGTCAGGCCGACGAAGCGAATCTGGCCATCCGAAAATTGGATGAGGCGACGAAATGTCTCACGCCAGGCTGCCGGCGCAACGAAGGGCATAAGCCCTTCCAGTACCAGCATCAGCGCAAAGGCGAGCAGCAAGGTGGAGGTCATTTCCCCTTGTCGTTTCCACGCCCGGAATTCTTCATGTACTTGAAGAAATCGGAACTCGGTTCGACGACCAGCACATCGTTCTTGTTCTTGAAACTGCCGCGATAGGCCTCGAGGCTACGATAGAACGAATAGAACTCGGGGCTGGCATTGAAGGCGCTGGCATAGATCGCCGCGGCCTTGGCATCCCCCTCGCCCTTGATCTTCTGCGCATCGCGATAAGCCTCGGCGATCAGGATTTCCCGCTGGCGGTCCGCATCGGCGCGAATTTTCTCGGCTTCGGCGGCACCTTCGGAACGCAACTCGTTGGCAACACGCTTGCGCTCGGCTTCCATGCGGCGATACACGGCATCGCTGACCTCGGTCGGCAATTCGACGCGCTTCAGGCGAACATCGACGATCTGGATGCCGATCTTGCGGGCATCGGCATCGGCCTTTTCGCGCATCTGCTCCATGATCTTGTCGCGTTCTCCGGACACCACGTCATGCACTGTCCGTTTGCCGAATTCTTCGCGCAAACCGGCGTTGACTGTCTGGTTCAGGCGGGTCTTGGCACGCGTCTCGTCACCGCTGACCGAGATGTAATAGAGATTGGGGTCGATGATCCGCCACTTGATGTAGGAGTCGACCAGCACGTTCTTCTTCTCGGAGGTGATGAAGCGCTCCGGCTCGGCATTATCGAGCGTGATGATCCGCTTTTCGAAATAGCGGACATTCTGGACCATGGGAATCTTGAAATTGAGACCTGGCTCGACGATGACGCGCTTTACCTCGCCCAACTGAAAAACCAGGGCGTACTGACGCTGGTCGACGGTAAAGATGGACATGGCCATGACCACCAGCACGGTGGCGGCGATGGCACCCAACAAATTGATACGCGGACTCATTAGCGTCCCTCCCGATCACGTGAACGCAAAGAGCTTTCGCGGGAACTTCCCGAATACGAGCCACCACCGACCTGAGGCCCCTTCTCCACCTGAGGCGGCGCCTCCGACGACAAATAGTTTGGACCCTTGGCCGACGACTGGAGCGACGGCGTTTCGCCGGCCCCCACCTGGGCAGCCGTCAGGCCTCCGGCAGCCTGCATCAACTTGTCCAACGGAAGATAGAGAAGGTTCCCCTGCCCCTTGGCATCGACCAGCACCTTGCTGGTATTGGCATAGACCTGTTGCATGGTTTCCAGATAGAGACGCTGCCTGGTGACTTCCGGCGCCTTGGCGTATTCGACCTGGATCTGCTTGAAGCGCGACGCATCGCCCTCTGCGGTCGAAATAACGCGCTGCTTGTGACCGTTGGCTTCTTCGAGCAAGCGGGCCGCCGTACCCTTGGCCTTGGGAATGACGTCGTTGGCATAGGCCTGGCCTTCGTTCTTCTGGCGCTCACGATCTTGGCCGGCCTTCACGGCATCGTCGAAAGCGGCCTGGACCTGCTCCGGCGGCTGGGCGTTCTGCATCGTCACCTTGGAAATCAGGATACCGCTCTTGTAACGATCGAGAATGTCCTGCATCAGTTGCGCTGCCTGGCTGGCGATCTGCTCGCGCCCCTCGTAGAGAACATAGTTCATGGCGCTCTTGCCGACGATTTCGCGAACCGCCGATTCGGCCGCCCCCATCACCGCTTCGTCGGTGGAACGATTGTTGAAGAGATACTCGACCGGATCCTTCAGGATGTACTGCACGGCGAACTGAATATTCACGATATTCTCGTCGTCGGTCAGCATCAGCGCCTCTTTCAGGACCTTGTTGCGCTCGCTGCCGCGATAACCGATTTCCAGCGTGCGCACGCCCGACAGGTTGACCAGTTCATGCGACTGGAACGGCGCCGGCAAACGCCAGCGCAGGCCGGGTTCGGTGGACTCCTTGTAGCTGCCGAACTGCAACACGATGCCACGCTGCGAGGCGTCCACAATGTAGAAACCGGAGGCCAGCCAGACCACGGCAACCAGGCCGACGATCAGCCCTAGACCACCGCCGAGGAAACGCGGATTGAAGTCGATCTGGGGCATCTTCGGACCATCGCCTCCGCCATTTCCGCCGCCCCGCCCCTTGTTGCCGAACATGCCGGAAAGCTTGCGATTGAAGTCGCGCCAGAGTTCCTCGAGGTCGGGAGGACCATCATTGGGCCGGCGCGGTCCATTGTCGTTGGGCTTGTCGCCATCGTTGCTGCCGCGGTTACCCCACTGCGGGTCATTAAGCGACATGAAAATACCTAAGGTCGGAATCATTGGCATCGGGGACTCAGTTAATACAGTCGTGTTGTGCTTCACGTTCAGCATCGGCAATCGCCTTCTGACGCGCCTCTGTTTTGGCCCGGGCATATTCGGCCAACGATTCACGCAGTAAATCGAGGCCGTCCCCGGTGCTCGCGCTGCAACGAACGCGCGTGATATTACCATACTCGTCGCGCTCGCCCCCCGGCTGCGCATCGGTCAGGTCGATCTTGTTCCATACAATCACCTGCCGAACCTGGTTCGCTCCGATTTCGTCGAGAACCTTGTTGACCTCGAAAATCTGCTCGTCGCGGGCATGGCTGGCACTATCGACGACATGCAACAGCACATCGGCATCGGTCGCCGCCTCCAGGGTGGCATGGAAGGCATCGACCAGCGAATGGGGCAAATCGCGGATGAAACCAACGGTATCGGAAATCACCAGATTGCCGGCGCCTTCGACCCACAACTTGCGCGAGGTGGTGTCCAGCGTCGCGAAAAGCTGGTTGGCGACATAGACTCCAGCCCGGGTCAAGGCGTTGAACAACGTGGACTTGCCGGCATTGGTATAACCGACCAGCGACACGTTCAACATGTCACCGCGCATGCGCGCCTTGCGCTGCACACCACGTTGCCGGGTGAGCTTTGCCAGCCGGTCTTTCAGCAATTTGACGCGATTGCCGAGCAGCCGGCGGTCGGTCTCGAGCTGCTTTTCGCCGGGACCACGCATGCCTATACCGCCGCGCTGGCGCTCGAGGTGGGTCCAGCCACGGACCAGGCGGGTGGACAGGTGCTCAAGCTGGGCCAGTTCAACCTGCAGCTTGCCTTCGGCGCTCGACGCCCGCAGCGCGAAGATATCGAGGATGAGACTAGTCCGGTCGATGACGCGACACTTCAGCGAACGCTCGAGATTCCTCTCCTGGGCCGGAGACAACTCGTGATTGAAAATGACCAGGTCAGCCTGGCCGGCCGCCAGCATCGCCGCGATCTGATCGACCTTGCCCCGGCCCGCGTAGGTTTTGGCATCGGGACTATGGCGCCGCCCGCCGACCTCGGCCACCACCTGGGCGCCAGCCGATTCGGCGAGCAAACGGACTTCCTCTAGCTGATCTTCGAGATCGGGCTGGCCGAAATCAAGCTGGACGATCACCGCACGTTCGCCGGCGGCGGGTCGTTCAATCATGAGTGAATCCGAAAGGGGGAAGCATGAACCCGCCACGAGGGCGGGTCACTGGACAGGTGTCGATTATTCGGCTGCCTGTTCCTGCTGGAGGTTGACCGGACGGGCCGGAACCACCGTCGAGATGGCATGCTTGTATACCATCTGGGTAACCGTGTTCTTGAGCAGCACGACGTACTGATCGAACGATTCAACCTGGCCCTGCAATTTGATCCCGTTTACCAGGTAGATCGAGACGGGAACATGTTCGCGCCGAAGCGCGTTGAGGAAGGGGTCTTGTAAAAGTTGCCCTTTGTTGCTCATGGTGTGGACTCCATGGTGGTCGTTGTTATAAGGATCCTAATGTACCGAAAATTACCCGGTGTTGCCAAAAAATTTGCAGATTATTTCTTGTCCTTGTCGGCAAATGGGTTTTTCGCTGTTACCGTCTGGATGCGCAGCGGAGTTCCCTGCAACTTGAAGGCGTCGCGGAAGGTATGTTCGAGGTAACGGACATAACTGTCAGTCATCTGATCGACGGCATTGCCATGAATGACGATGATCGGCGGATTGGAACCGCCCTGGTGCGCATAACGCGGCTTCGGCCGGAACAGGCCATGCTTGGCCGGCGCCTGCTTGGCGACGGCGTCGATCAGCACCCGGGTCAGGCGCGGCGTGCTCATCTTGGACATGGCCGCCGAATAGGCGGCATCGACGGAACGGAACAATGCCGGCAGCCCGATATTTTCCCGTGCTGAAATGAAGTGGAACTTGGCGAAATCGAGGAACTTCAACTTGCGCTGCAGGATCTGCCGCGTTTGCTCGCGGACATAGGCGTCAAGTCCGTCCCATTTGTTGACCGCGACCACCAGGGCCCGGCCGCTCTTCACGATGAAGTCGGCAATATGGGCATCCTGGTCGGAGACATCGGCTTGCGCGTCCACCATCAGAATGACGACATTGGCATCCTCGACGGCCTGCAACGTCTTGACCACCGAGAATTTCTCGATCGATTCGAAAATCTTGCCCCGCTTGCGCATCCCGGCGGTATCGATGAGGACGTACTTGCGGCCGCCACGCTCGAAATCGATCTCGATCGAATCGCGCGTCGTTCCCGGGGCGTCGAAGGCGATGACGCGCTCCTCGCCGAGCAGGGTATTGATCAGCGTGGACTTGCCGACATTGGGGCGGCCGACGATGGCCACCCGAACGGCATCGGAATGCCACTCGTCGTCTTCCGGCTCGGGGAAGTGTTCGAGCGCCAGTTCGACCAGACCGCGAACGCCTTCGCCATGGGCCGCCGAAATGGCGTTGGGCTCACCCAGCCCCAGTTCGTGAAAATCGGCTTCGACCATGCCGGCATTCATGCCCTCGGCCTTGTTGACAGCGACGAAGACCGGGCGATCCAACCGGCGCAGCTTGTTGGCGATTTCCTTGTCGTGCGGCGTCAGGCCGGTACGGCCGTCGACCACGAAGATGACCGCATCGGCCTCGGCGATCGCCTGCTCGGTCTGGCGCGCCATGGCATGCAGGATGCCTTCCTTGACCAGCGGCTCGAAACCGCCGGTATCGACGACCAGATAGGGCTTTTTGCCGAGCTTGCCATGGCCGTAGTGCCGGTCGCGGGTCAGTCCCGGCAGGTCGGCGACGATGGCGTCGCGCGACTTGGTCAGGCGATTGAACAGGGTGGACTTGCCGACATTGGGTCGGCCCACCAGAACGATGGTCGGTTTCATTGCACCTCGATTGCGCTGACACTGCCGCCCGTGGTCTGCACCAGGAGTGCCGAGCCGAGCGTTCTGAGCGGGGCGCGGACTGCCGTACCATCGGTTTTCTGCCGCGCGACGAAGCTGCCGTCGTCACGAGAAAGATAGTGCACGATGCCTTCCGCATCGGCCACGGCGACCAGGCCACGATGGACGACCGGTGTAGACAGGCAGCGATTCTTCAATTTGTCCTGTTTCCACAGGCTGCTGCCGGATTGACGGTCGAGGGCGTGCACCACGCCACTGTCGTCGACCACGAACAGGTAGCGCCCGTCAGCCGCCATGCCGGCCACCGAGGACATTTCCCGCGACCAGAGCATGGTTCCGCCCTGGCTCATGTCGAAACAGGCGACCCGCCCCTGGAAAGCGACGGCACAGATGTAGAGGCCATCGACCAAGGGCGAGGCGACGATATCGGCCACCCGGTCGAGTTCGGTCGCCCCCTTGGGCAAGGCGACCACGCCTTCCCAGACCGGCGCGCCGTTCTGCACCGCCAGGGCGACCAGTTTACCGCCAGGGTAGCCGACGAACAGGTAGCGGTCGGCAAACACCGGCGAACCTGCGCTGCGCACCGAAAGCGGCGGCGTGGCGCGCTGGTAGACCCACTTGCTGGCGCCATCCGCGGCACTCAGGAAATGAATCTGGTTGTCACCGGTCTTCACGGCGACGCCTTCATCGCCCAGCACCGGGGCGGCCAGCACCTCGCTGGACACGCGGGCTTGCCAGAGCGCCTTGCCGTCTTCAGCCGAGAAGGCCAGCACGCCGCCCTTGGGCGTACCGACGACGACCATCCGGTCGTTGGCGCCGACGCCGGCCGACAGCGGCTGGCCGGCGTTGATCTTCCATACCGTCTTGCCGTTGGCCAGCTTGCTCAGCGCGCCGTTGTGGCTGGCGACGTACACATTTTCGCCGGCCACGGCCGGCACGAAGCTGTAGTCGCCGGATTTGCCGGCGCTGGCGGTCCAGGTTGTTTTCACCTCGGCTGCTGCGGTCAACGGCAATAATGGCGCCATTTTCGGTTTTGCCGCGGCAAACGGGTTCATCGCATCGAGCGCATTGGATACTGTCGTGCAGCCGCCGAGCAGCAGGCCAGCCGTGATGAACAGGGCGAGTAGCGGGCGCGACATCAGGCCGCCTCGCCCAGGCTGTCGAGCTTCTGTTGCAGCAATTCGCGGCTGGCGCCCTGCTTGTCGGCCATCTTGTCCATGGCTGCCCGGTAGGCGGCACGGGCCTCGGCCTTCTTGCCCTGGGCGCTCAGCACATCACCGCGCAGCTCGGCAAAACGGGCGTCGAAGGCCGGCGCATGCGATGAGTCCAACTGCTTGAGCGCCTCGTCGTAGGCCTGTTCATCGAGTTGCACGGCGGCCAGGCGCAGGCGGGCGAGATCCCTGATCTCGTCCTTGCCGTTCTCGGCCACCCAGCCGAGCTGGGTTTTTGCCGTCTTCAGGTCGCCAGCATCGAACGATTGGCGAGCCGCCACCATGGCGCCCAGCGAAGCGTACAGGGTGCGGCCGTATTTCTCGGCCAGTTCGCCGGCCGCTGCCTTGACCTTCTGGGTATCGCCGGCGCCGGCCGCCCGTTCGAGCACGCCGTAGACGGCCGCAGCGCCAGCCGCCTGGCTGCCCTTGTACCAGTTCCAACCCTGCCAGCCGACGACGGCCAGCGAAGCGGCCAGCACGACGCCGGTCACCAGGTTGCCGTACAGCTTCCACCAGGTCTTCAGGGAATCGATCTGTTCCTGTTCTTCGAGATCGTAGTGCGCCATGCTGCTTATTCCTCTTCGTCCGAATCGATCATGTGGTCGATGATGGTTTCTGCCAGTTCGTCGACCTTCAGTTTCTGCTGGGCCACGCCTTCGGCGCGCAAGGACTTGAGCTGCGCCTCGCCGGTGGCCGCCTCGTCGTCGCCGATAATCACCGCGAAGGCCGCCCCGCTGCCATCGGCCTTCTTCATCTGCGACTTGAAGGAGCCGCCGCCGCAATGCAGCAGCACGTTGAGCCCCTGGTCGCGCAAGCCTTCGCCGACCCGGAAGGCGAGGCGGGAGGCAGCCTCGCCCTGGTGCACGACATAGACGTCGGGCGCCGGCGCCGCCGGTTCGCCGCCGGCCTCGCGAACCAGGGCGACCAGGCGCTCGACGCCCATGGCGAAGCCGCAGGCCGGCGTCGGCTTGCCGCCCAGTTGCTCGACCAGGCCGTCGTAGCGACCACCGGCACAGACCGTGCCCTGGGCACCGAGTTTGTCGGTCACCCACTCGAAAACGGTCAGGTTGTAATAATCCAGGCCGCGGACGAGGCGCGGATTGACCGTAAAGGCAATGCCGGCGTCGCGCAGGATCTGCTGCACACCCTCGAAGTGGGCCAGCGATTCGGCGCCGAGGTAGTCGATCAGCCTGGGCGCCGCCGCGCACATCTCCTGCAGCGCGGGATTCTTGGTGTCGAGGATGCGCAGGGGGTTGGTGTAAAGCCGCCGCTTGGCTTCCTCGTCGAGGATGTCGACGTGCTTTTCGAGGTAGGCGATCAGCGCGGCGCGATGCTCGGCCCTTTCGGCCGGCTGGCCGAGGCTGTTGATCTGCAGCGCGATGCCGTCGAGGCCGAGGTCGTCCCACAGGCGGGCGCCCATCAGGATCATTTCGGCATCGATGTCCGGCCCGGTGAACCCGAAGGCTTCGACGCCGACCTGGTGAAACTGGCGGTAGCGCCCCTTCTGCGGACGCTCGTGGCGGAACATCTGGCCGAGGTAGTAGAGGCGCTGGTTCTGCCGCGCCGCCAGGTTGTGCTGGATCAGGGCGCGCACGCAGCCGGCCGTGCCTTCCGGACGCAGGGTCAACTGTTCGCCGTTGAGGCTGTCCTCGAAGGAATACATTTCCTTCTCGACGATGTCGGTCACTTCGCCGATCGCCCGCTTGAAGAGCGGCGTCGGCTCGACGATGGGCAGGCGGATCGGTCGGTAGCCGTAGCCCTTGAGCCAGGAACGGACGGTATCCTCGAACAGTTCCCAGAATTCGGCTTCGTCCGGCAGGATGTCGTTCATCCCGCGCACGGACTGGAGAGTCTGACTCATGCTGGCAGTTTCTTCTTGTAGGTGCGCTGGACGTAGCGCTCGATGATTTCCTTGAACTCGTCGGCGATATGCTCGCCCTTCAAGGTGACGGTTTTCTGGCCGTCCTCGTAGACCGGCGCCGACGGCGCTTCGCCGGTACCCGGCAGGGAAATGCCGATGTTGGCGTGCTTCGACTCGCCGGGACCATTGACGATGCAGCCCATGACGGCCAGCGTCATATTCTCGGCGCCGTCGTAATGCAGCTTCCATTCGGGCATCCTGGCCCGCACGAAATCCTGCACCTCGCCGGCCAGTTCCTGGAAGAAGGTGCTGGTCGTCCGGCCGCAACCGGGACAGGCCGCGACCATCGGCGTAAAGGCGCGCAGGCCCATGGTCTGCAGAATCTCTTGCGCGACGATGACTTCCTGGCAGCGCGAACCGCCGGGTTCCGGCGTCAGCGAGACGCGGATGGTGTCGCCGATACCCTCCTGGAGCAGCACGGCGAGCGCCGCCGTCGACGCGACGATGCCCTTCGAGCCCATGCCTGCCTCGGTCAGGCCGAGATGCAGGGCGTAATCGGCGCGGCGGGCCAGTTCGCGGTAAATGGCGATCAGGTCCTGGACGCTGGAAACCTTGCACGACAGGATGATCTTGTCGCCGGCCAGGCCGATTTCCTCGGCCTTGGTCGCCGACTCCAGGGCAGAGGTGACCATGGCGTGGCGCATCATCTCGGTGGCATCGAGCGGCTGCGGTCGACGGGAATTTTCGTCCATTATGCGAGCCAGCAGGTCCTGGTCGAGGCTGCCCCAATTGACGCCGATGCGCACCGGCTTGTCGTAGCGGCAGGCCAACTCGATCATCTGGGCGAACTGCTCGTCCTTCTTCTTGCCGAAGCCGACGTTGCCGGGGTTGATCCGGTACTTGGCCAGCGCCTCGGCGCAGGCCGGATGCTCGGTAAGCAGCCGATGGCCGTTGTAGTGGAAGTCGCCGATCAGCGGCACCGGACAATTCATGCGATCGAGGTGATCGCGAATTTTCGGCACGGCAGCGGCCGCCTCCGGTGAATTGACGGTGATCCGCACCAGCTCGGAGCCGGCCCGCGCCAGCTCGGCGCACTGGATGGCCGTGGCCAGGTAGTCGGCGGTGTCGGTGTTGGTCATCGACTGGACGACGACGGGGGATGCACCGCCCAGCTTGACATGGCCGATCTGGCAGGAACGGGTCGAACGCTTTTCGACGGCGCTCATGGCTTACTCCAGCACCAGACGGGCGACGTCGCCACGGGTATGCGGCACCAGGTCGATGGCCTGGCCATGCCAGAACAGGCGCACGCCGGGCGCATTGCCGATGGTCAGGGAGAGCGGCCCCTGGCCGGACAGCGTCTGCTCGGCGCCGGACTTCAAGCGCTGCGAGAAAATCACCTTGTTGTCGCGGTCGCGCACTTCGATCCAGGACTCCTTGTCGAGCAGGAAGCGCACCTGCGGCAGACTGGCCAAGGCGGCAACGGGGGCCCGAGCCGGAGCAGGCGCCAAGACTGGAGCCGGGGTGGGCGCCGCAGCAGGAGCAGCAGCCTCGACGGGCGGTCCCGCCGGCGCTCCCGAGGCGGTCGCCGGCGCAGCCGGCCCCTCTGCCGGCGTCAAAGCCTGGGGAAACATGACTTGCTGCGGCGAGGAACCCGGCGGGAAAACCGGCTCACTACCGGCGCCGCCCGGCGCCGCCGGCTCGTTGGCTGGGGCCGCGGCCGGCTGTTCCTGCCGGCCCAGGGAATCGAGCAAGGCCTGGGCGCCTTCGCGCCACGCCGAAAGATCGCCAGGCATGGCCAGCGAAGCCAGCACGGCAAGCACCACCAGGCCGGCCCCGACCAGCACCACCATGCGGTCGCGCCGGGTCCCTGCCCCGCCGGCGCTCGGCATGGCGGCCGGCGACATGTCCTGGACGGCAAGATTGTCGGCCGGCTTGGCCAGCACCTGGTCGAGTTGCGCCATCAGCGGCGCCGGATCGAGCTGGACGACACGGGCGTAGTTGCGCACGAAACCGCGCACGAAGGTCTGACCCGGCAAGCCCTGCCAGTCGCCGGCCTCCAGCGCCTCGACCTGGCGAGGCCCGAGCTTCAGGGTCTGGGCGATTTCACCGACCTGCAAACCGCAGGCCTCGCGCCCTTTTCGCAACTGCTCGCCGACCGAAACCTCGCCGGGGGTGGCAGCCTGTTCGGCCACGACATTGTCGATATTTTCCTGCTCACTCATTCAAAATTGCCTTTCAGGAATTCCTGATATTCCGCCGAGGCCGGGTAGCGGCTGCGCAGTTGCGAGGCATAGCCAGCCTCGGCATCGCGATTGCCCTGGCGGCGCTCCAGCCGGAGGCCGAGCCACAGGGCATCGGCAGTCGGCGGCTCCATCATGCGCAGGGCCTCGGTCAGGTATACGCGCGACTCGTCGAAATTGCCACGCTGGAAAAACAGTTTGGCCAGTTGCAGGCGGGCCGGCATGGCCGGATCACGCGCCATGCTCAGGGCCTTCAGCAAATAATTCTGGGCCCCGTCGAGATCGCCGGCCTTCAGGGCGCAGGTCCCGGCATTGGTGTAGGCGCGGTCGGGCGTCTCGTAGAGCGGATGCTTCAGGGCATTGAGGAAATAGGCGATCGATTGCCGCTCCTTGCCCGTGTCGCAAAGGTACCAGCCGTAATTGTTGTTCACTTCGGGGTCGTTGGGCGCCATGTCGAGAGCCCGGCGAAAGTCGTCGTCGGCCTTGGCGTATTCGCGCAAGGAGGCATGCACCAGACCGCGGATGCCGAGGGCCTGGTAGTAGCTGGAATCGGCGCTCAGGGCGATACGCAATTCCTCGAGGGCCACCGCCGGGTTGCCCGCCTGGAAATACAAGGCTGCCAGCTCGGTGTGGATCTTGGCCCGTGTCCGCTGGTCGGAAGCCCCTTGCGACTTGGAGGTCTGGGACGGATTGAAGTCGTATTGCGCCTGGGCCCCCATGGCGCAAAGAAGTCCCAGGAAGATACCGGCGACCCGGCCTCTCAGCGAAATCACGCTCACGATCTTGCCTCCATCAGGGGAATCACGCGCCCGGCCGTGCGCCGGGTCTTGTCGGTCACCTGCCCGGCCAGCTGGCCGCAGGCGGCGTCGATGTCGTTGCCGCGCGTCTTGCGCGTCGTGGTGACGATGCCGGCCCCCATCAGGATGTCGGCAAAACGCCGCACCCGCTCGGCCGGCGAACGCCGGAAGGGCGACCCCGGGAAGGGATTGAAGGGAATCAGGTTGAACTTGCACGGCACATCGCGGACCAGCGCCAGTAGTTGGCGGGCGTGGGCGTCGCTGTCGTTGACGCCGTCGAGCATGACGTACTCGAAGGTGATGAAGTCGCGCGGCGCCTTTTCCAGATAACGCCGGCAGGCGGCCATCAGCTCGTGCAGCGGATATTTCTTGTTGATCGGGACGAGTTCGTCGCGCAGCGCATCGTTCGGCGCGTGCAGGGAAACGGCCAGGGCCACCGGGCATTCTTCGCGCAGGCGGTCGATGACCGGCACCAGGCCCGAGGTTGACACCGTGACGCGGCGGCGCGACAGGCCGTAGGCGTTGTCGTCGAGCATCAGCTTGAGGGCGGCGACGGAATTCTCGAAATTGGCCAGCGGTTCGCCCATGCCCATCAGCACGACGTTGGAAATGACCCGCTGGTCGCCATGCACGGCGCCCAGCGCATGGTTGGCCTGCCACAGCTGGCCGATGATCTCGGCCACCGTCAGGTTGCGGTTGAAGCCCTGCTTGCCGGTCGAGCAGAAGGCGCAGTCGAGCGCGCAGCCGGCCTGCGTGGACACGCACAGGGTGCCGCGATCGTCTTCGGGGATGAACACCGTTTCGACGGCGTTGGCATTGTCGACGTTGATCAGAAACTTGCGCGTGCCGTCGTCCGACAGCTTATCGGAGACGACCGCGGGCGGTGCCACGACCGCCTTCGCCTTGAGCTTCTCGCGAAGGCTCTTGGCGATGTCGGTCATGGCATCGAAATCCGCCACGCCGGAGCGATGGATCCAGCGCAGGACCTGCCGGGCGCGGAAGGGCTTTTCGCCCTGCGCGGCAAACCAGGCGGTCAGGCCTTCGCCATCGAAATCCAGCAGATTGACGGTCATGCAGCTTTGATTAACGACCGGAATAGACGTTCATGCCCGGGAAGAAGAAGGCGACTTCCACGGCAGCGGTTTCGGCAGCATCAGAACCGTGCACGGCATTGGCGTCGATCGACTCGGCGAAATCGGCGCGAATGGTGCCGGCGGCGGCTTCCTTGGGGTTGGTGGCGCCCATCAGCTCGCGATTCTTGGCGATGGCGTTTTCGCCTTCGAGAACCTGGATCATGACCGGACCGGAGGTCATGAAGGAAACCAGGTCCTTGAAGAAGGGACGGGCCTTGTGCACGGCGTAGAACTGGCCGGCTTCCTGCTCGGACAGCCAGGCCATCTTGGAGGCGACGATCTTCAGGCCGTTGGTTTCAAAACGGGAGTAGATCTTGCCGATGACATTCTTGGCGACGGCGTCGGGTTTGATGATGGAAAGGGTGCGTTCGATAGCCATGGGTTTGCTCCGGGAAAGCTAGTCAGTTGAAAAACGGGCGATTTTAGCAGATTCGGCGACCAAGCGCCCGCTTCACTGAGCTGAAGCCCCGCCGCCCGCCCCCGCCTTCAAGGGTTCGCTGAGCAGCGAGAACTGGCGTGGCGCGACGTATTGCAGCAATTCCTTGCCATCGGCGTCGACCATGACGTCCAGCCCCAGCCGGGGGTAGAGCAGGTGCACCCGGCTGGCCGAGACAACCAGGCGCTCATCGGGCTGGCCGAAGCGCTGGATGACGGTGGCCTCGTCCAGGTTGACCGTCGGGATGACGCTGATCGCCTTGATCGGCAAGCCTTCGGCGGCGGCCCGGTCGTCCGGGTGCAGGGTGATCTTGCGCGTCGTGCTGTCCATGTGCTTGGCCTTGAGGGCCCGTTCGCGCATTTCGGAAATTGCCTCATTTTTGGCGTCGACCGTGACGATCACCTTGGCCAGCACGAAGCCGAGGGCGACCTGCGCATAGTAGCCCTCGAGAAGGCCGACCTCGTTCGGTTCGGCGACGATCGCCACTTCCAGTTCGTCGCCAAATTGGCGACGAACGTCACCCAGCGTGCTGGTGCCCGGCGTCAGACCGAACACCGTGCTCTCGCCCCGGTCGTCGACGGCGACCTGCCACGGAAGATTGGCGTTCGGGTCGACACCCTCCTTCTGACCGGCCCCCGGAATGAAAAAGGGAACGATCAGGGCGACAACGATGAGAGCAAAAATGGCTGCGGCAAATTTCATGGGAATGGCGGAATCCAGCGGATGAGCCGCGATTGTGCCACAGCTCGACAAAGCAAAAGCCCCGGCCGGGGCCGGGGCTTTTGCGCGAAACAGCCGGCAGTGCTTAGAGCATGCCGAGTTGCTGTGGCAGCCACAGCGACAGGCCCGGCCAGTAGGTGACCACGCCGAGGAAGACCAGCATGGAGAGCAGCCACGGCCAGACGGCGACGGTCAGCTCGGTGATACCCATCTTGGTGATGCCGGAAGCCACGTAGAGGTTGAGGCCGACCGGCGGATGGCACATGCCGACTTCCATGTTCACCACCATCAGGATGCCGAAGTGCACCGGATGGATGCCGAGCTGGACGGCCACCGGGAACAGAATGGGCGCAAAGATCAGGACGATGGACGAGGGCTCCATGAAATTGCCGGCCAGCAGCAGGATCACATTGACCGCCAGCAGGAAGGTGATCATGCCCAGGCCATTGCCCAGCATCCAGTCGGCCAGCGCCTGCGGGATGTTCTCGTTGGTCATGATGAACGAGAAGAGCACGGCGTTGGTGATGATGTAGAGCAGCATCGCCGACATGTTGGCCGAGTTGAGCAGCACCCGCGGCACATCCTTCAGACCGAGGTCCTTGTAGATGAAGACGGCGACGATGAAGGCATAGACCGCGGACATGGCAGCCGCCTCGGTCGGCGTGAACATGCCGGAATAGATCCCGCCCATGACCACGACGATGAGCAGCAGGCCCCACACCGAAGCGCGGAAGGACGCCCAGCGTTCGCCCCACGATGCCTTGGGCTGGCGCGGATAGTCGAACTTCTTGGCGCGGTACCAGGTGACGCCGCCAAGCACCGCGGCCAGCGCGATACCCGGGATGACGCCGGCCATGAACAGGGCGCCGACCGAGGTATTGGTCGCCACCGAGTACATCACCATGACGATGGACGGCGGGATCAGGATGCCGAGCGCCCCCGAGGTCGAAATCACCCCGGCCCCGAAACGGTTCGGAAAACCGGCCTTGACCATGGCCGGCAGCAGGATGGAACCGATCGCCACCACCGTCGCCGGGCTGGAGCCGGAAACCGCGGCGAACAGCGCGCAGGCTACGACGCCGGCCAGACCAAGACCGCCGTACCAGTGGCCGACCATGGACGAGGCGAAATTGATCATGCGTTTCGCCACCCCGCCGTGGGTCAGGAAGTTACCGGCCAGGATGAAGAACGGAATGGCCATGATCTCGAATTTCTCGATACCGGTGAATAGCTTGAGCGCCACCGATTCGAGCGGCACCTGGGTCATGGTGAACAGGAAGGTGAGGACGGTCAGGCCGAGCGAAATCGAGATCGGCATGCCGGTCAGCATGAGGATGGCCAGCAGGCCGAAAATCACCAAGGCATTCATTGCTGGTCTCCTTGCTTCTTGTTGTCGTCGCGACCTTCGCCCAGCATCTTGTGCTTCAGGTCATGCATGTGCAGGTTGTCGTCCATGCCATAGGTGTTGAGATCGACCGGCGGCGTCTCTTCTTCGAGGCCGTCGACATGGCCGTGGTCATGATGGGGCAATTCGCCGGTCTTGATGAAACTCCAGGCGACCTGCAGGAAGCGGAAGCACATCAGCGATGAACCGAGCGGGATGGCGCTGTAGACCACCCAGGTCGGCCACTCGAGGTCAGGCGTGATCGGCCCCTCGAAGTTGTCGCCGGTATCCAGCCCGAAAAACTTGAAAATGGCGTAGTGCGCGCCGTTTTCCCAGACGAAAGTAGCCCCCAGGGTGGCCACGATGCCAGTAAAGGTCGCCCCGGCCAGCAAGCCGAAGATAATGAATTTGCCGCGCATGCCGTCATTGAGGCGATTGATCAGCACATCGACGCCGACGTGGATGCCGGTACGCACGCCATAGGCGGCGCCGAACTTGGCCATCCAGACGAACATGATGATGCACAGTTCCTGCGCCCAACTGAAGTTGAGCGACAGCAGCCAGTCCTGCAGACCGGGAATTTCAACCCCGGCCAAATATCGGTGAGCGACCGCCACGAAGATAATCAGCGTGGCCGCCCCCATCAGAAAAGTGACCAGCAACTCTTCGAGGTGATTGAGCGCTTTATTGATCATGGATGTTCCCCGGTGTAACTCGGGGGCCGAAGCCCCCGATATTGTTATTGCTCAGGACTTACAGGGCGCCCGGATTGAAACCGGTTTCCTTATAGAGGCTCTGGATGATTTCGCTGCCGATGCGCGACTCCATCTTCTTGTGCACCGGAACCAGGGCCTTCTTGAACGCCAGGCGCTCTTCCTTGGTCGGCACATAGACTTCGGTCTTGCCGCTCTTCTTCACCGCATCGAGATCCTTGTCGTTCTGTTCCTTGGCGATCTTGTTGGCATAGACGGTCGACTCTTTCATCGCCGTTTCCAGTTGACCGCGGATGTCGGCCGGCAGGCCATCCCAGAACTTCTTGTTAACGATGACGGCGTAGCCGAGATAGCCGTGCTCGGTCATCGTCAGATGCTTCTGAACTTCGTGCATCTTCTGCGTGTAGAGGTTGGAAATCGGGTTTTCCGTGCCATCGACGACGCCCGTCTGCAGCGCCTGGTAGACCTCGGAGAAGGCCATTACCTGCGGCAGGCCGCCCAGGGCGCGAATTTCCTCCTCAAGCACCTTGGAGGACTGGATGCGCAACTTCTTGCCCTTCAGGTCGGCCGGCGTCTTGATCGGCGCATTCAGCGAGAAGGACTTGAAACCGTTGTCCCAGTAGCTCAGACCGCGAATACCCTTGGGCTCCAGCTTGGCCAGGAGTTGCTGGCCGACGGGGCCTTGGGTGACCTTGTGCAACTCGTTGTAGTCGTCGAAGATATACGGCAGGTCGAAGACTTCAAACTCCTTGACGCCGAGCGGGCCGAACTTGGCCAGCGACGGGGCCAGCATCTGGACAGCGCCCAGCTGCAGGGCTTCCATTTCTTCCTTGTCCTTGTAGAGCGTCGAATTGGCATACACCTCGACCTTGACCTTGCCCTTGGTCAGCTCGTCGGCCCGTTTGGCGAAATGATTGGCGGCCAGGCCCTTGGGGGTATCCTGGGCGACGACGTGGCTGAACTTGATGACGATGGGCTGATCAGCAAAAGCGCCAAAGGAGATGGCACCGGCAAACATCGCGACGAGTAGCTTGGAAAATTTCATTGTTTCTCCTCCAGAAGTTAGGCCGCACAGAATCAATTGCGACTGAGTGAAATTATTACGAAAGTAGCAATCGACAGCTATTGTGGATTTCCACATACCGGCAGCCATCCCGGCGGCCACAATGCCCGGCGGCGCTGTGATGTACCATCCGAAAATGGACACGATCCGCCAAACCGACTTCAACAGCACCCAGCGTATCGGCTGGGTGCTCGCGCTGCCCAAGCTGGCCTTGCTGTTGCTGCTGGCGGCCTTGCTGTCGCTGCTCTGGCTGCTCCATTACAACGAAAGCGCCGAAGAACGCGAAGCCCTGATCAAGGATGTGCTGTGGCTGGAGCAAAACCTGCGCTTTCATCTCAACGGCAACGAGGAACAGTTGCAACAACTGGCGGTGGACATGAGCAGCCTCGCCGAGCCCCGCAAGCTGTTCAATCTGCGCGCCGCCCACATGCTGAAGAACAACCCGGAAATCGCCCAGATTCTCTGGTTCGACGCCCGGCGAAACGTCATCGACGCCTTGCCGACGCTGACCCCGCCCGATAGCGGGCTAGACGCCTTCGGCCCCCCGGTTACCGAAAAAGCCTTCGACATCGCCCGCCGCCTCGGCAAGCGGACCTACAGCGAGCCCTTCTTTCTCGAAGGCAACGGCGCCCAGGTCGAAGTCCTCGTGCCGATCTTCTCCGAGCGCCAGATGACTGGCATGCTGGTGGCGCTCTACCCGCTCGACGGGCTGCTCGGCAACCTCGTCCCCTGGTGGTTCGCCGAGAAATACCGGGTCATCATCACCGATGAAAACGACCTCCTCTACGCCAGCAAAAGCAACATCGAGGGCAGCGGCAACCAGAGCTACGAAATCCCCTTCGACCCGCCGGGCTACGGCCTCAAGCTGCAGGTGGTCAGCTACAAGACGCCGGGCAACGCGCTGCAGCGACTGCTCACCGCGGCCATCGTCGTGCTGGCCGGCGGCGTGTTCTGGAGCCTCTGGCTGGTCCGGGACCTGATGCGCAAGCGCTCGGAAGCCGAAGAGGCCTTGCGGGCCGAACACGCCTTCCGGACCGCCATGGAAGATTCGCTGACCGTCGGCATGCGCGCCCGCGACCTGACCGGCAAGGCCATCTACGTCAATAACGCCTTCTGTCAGATGACCGGTTTTTCCAGCGAAGAACTGGTCGGCGCCACCCCGCCCATGCCTTACTGGGCGCCGGAGCAGATCGAAGAGAGTTACAACCTGCTGCAAACGGTACTGGCCGGCGAAGCGCCGCCGGACGGCTTCGAGATCACCTTCATGCGCAAGAACGGCGAACGCTTCCAGGCGCTGGTCTACGAAGCCAAGCTGATCGACGGCAAGGGCCAGCACACCGGCTGGATGGCCTCCATCCTCGACATCACCGAAAGAAAGCGCGTCCAGGAACTGGCCCGGCAGCAGCAGGAACAACTGCAATTCACCTCGCGCCTGGTGACCATGGGCGAAATGGCCTCGACCCTGGCCCACGAACTGAACCAGCCGCTGGCCGCCATCGCCAGTTACAACACCGGCTGCCTCAACCTGCTGCAGCGCCCCGGGTGCCAGCCTCAGGACATCCGCCCGGCCCTGGAAAAAATCAGCACCCAGGCCCAGCGCGCCGGCAAGATCATCCGCCGTGTTCACGATTTCGTCCGCAAGAGCGAACCCAAGCGGGCCCCTTGCCAGTTGGCCGACGTCGTCGACGACTGCCTCGGTTTCGTCGAGGCGGCAGCCCGCAAGGAGGGCGTGCGCATCGAGTGCGACATCCCGCCGCTACCTGCCATTCCGGCCGACCGCCTGATGCTCGAACAAGTCATCCTCAACCTGATCCGCAACGGCATGGAAGCCATGGCCGGCACAAGCAAGGCCGACCGCCTGCTGCGCATAGCGGTCAGCCGCGAGGCCCACGAACTGCGCATCAGTGTCAGCGACCAGGGCTGCGGCATCGCACCGGAAATGCGCGACAAGCTGTTCACCGCCTTTTTCACCACCAAGCCGGAAGGCATGGGAATCGGGCTGTCGATCTGCCGCTCCATCGTCGAGTTCCATCGCGGACAACTCTGGGTCGAGGACAACGAGGACTCGACCTCCGGCAGCGGCACACGCTTCGTCTTCACCCTCTCCCTGGAGGCCACATGAACACGCCCCAAGCCCACCTGGTCGACGACGACGAGGCCATCCGCGACGCCCTGGCCTGGCTGCTTCAGTCACGCGGCCTGCCCTGCGCCTGCTACGACTCGGCAGAAAGCTTCCTGGCGGCATGGACCCCGGAAACCAGCGGCTGCGTCGTCCTCGACATGCGCATGTCGGGCATGAGCGGGCTGGATTGCTTCGACCGCCTGGTCCAGTCAGGCTCGACGCTGCCGGTCATTTTCCTGACCGGTCACGGCGACGTGCCGCTAGCCGTCGCCACGCTGAAAAAAGGCGCCTTCGACTTCTTCGAGAAACCCCTTAATGACAACCAGCTGGCCACCCGCATCGAGGAGGCGCTGGCCCACGACGCCCGGCAAAGGGCAGCGAACGCTACGGTCGACTCGGTAAAATCGCTGATTTCCAAATTGACCACCCGCGAACGCCAGATCATGGAACTGGTGCTCGCCGGCAAATACAACAAGGTCATCGCCGACGAGTTGAATATCAGCATGCGCACGGTCGAAGTACACCGGGCCAACCTGTTCGAAAAAATGCAGGTCAAGACGGCGGTTGAACTGACTAATCTGCTCAAGCCCGACCACTGATGCTTCCCTAGGCCGGCTTTTTTCGCTAGCATCACGTCCAATCCTGTCGCCCAAACGGTGCGACTTCCCCGATACACCCTTCCCATGAGGAAACCATGAGCGAGCATATCCATTACGTCACCGACGACACCTTCGAAGCCGAAGTGCTGCAATCGCAGCAACCGGTTCTGGTCGACTACTGGGCTGAATGGTGCGGTCCCTGCAAGATGATCGCCCCCATCCTGGACGAAGTGGCGGCCGAGTATGCCGGCAAACTGAAAGTGACCAAGGTCAATATCGACGACAACCAGGCGACGCCTGCCAAGTACGGCATCCGCGGCATTCCGACCCTGATGATCTTCAAGAACGGCAACATCGAAGCGACCAAGGTCGGGGCACTCTCCAAGTCCCAACTCGCTGCCTTTATTGACAGCAACCTGTAATCTCCGTAGTCTCCCGTCCTGAAGGTGCGTCCTGCGCCTTCAGGCAGACGCGACAGGCCAGCGGCCGGCGTCACTCCCCTCCCTCAAGATCCCTGCATCTGCGCCCAGCCCTCCGGGCTACCGCCCGTCATCGACCCGGCGCCAATTACCTCCCTACATGCAACTCTCCGAACTCAAGACACTGCACGTCAGCAAACTGCTCGACATGGCCACCGACCTTGGCATCGAAAATGCCAACCGGATGCGCAAACAGGAACTGATCTACGCCGTCCTCAAGGCCAAGGCCAAGAATGGCGACACCATCTACGGCGACGGCACGCTGGAAGTCCTGCCCGACGGCTTCGGTTTCCTCCGCTCGGCCGACACCTCCTACCTGGCCAACCCGGACGACATCTACGTCTCGCCGTCGCAGATCCGCCGCTTCAACCTGCGCACCGGCGACACCGTCGAAGGCGAGATCCGCACGCCCAAGGACGGCGAACGCTACGTCGCGCTGACCAAGCTCGACCACATCAACGGCTTCTCGCCCGAGGCCAACAAGAACAAGATCATGTTCGAGAACCTGACGCCGCTGCACCCGACGCGTCACCTCAAGCTCGAACGCGACATCAAGTCGGACGAAAACATCACCAGCCGGGTCATCGACATGATCGCCCCCATCGGCTGCGGCCAGCGCGGCCTGCTGGTCGCCCCGCCAAAGACCGGCAAGACGGTGATGCTGCAGAACATCGCCCACGCCATCACGGCCAACCATCCGGAAGTCGTGCTCATCGTGCTGCTCATCGACGAGCGCCCGGAAGAAGTCACCGAAATGACCCGCACCGTCAAAGGCGAGGTCGTCGCCTCAACCTTCGACGAACCGGCCACCCGCCACGTCGCCGTCGCCGAGATGGTCATCGAGAAGGCCAAGCGCCTGGTCGAGCACAAGAAGGACGTCGTCATCCTGCTCGACTCGATCACCCGTCTGGCCCGCGCCTACAACACCGTGCAACCGGCTTCCGGCAAGGTGCTGACCGGCGGTGTCGACGCCAACGCCCTGCAGAAGCCCAAGCGCTTCTTCGGTGCCGCCCGCAACATCGAGGAAGGCGGCTCGCTGACCATCCTGGCCACGGCGCTGATCGACACCGGCTCGCGCATGGACGAAGTGATCTACGAGGAATTCAAGGGCACTGGCAACTCGGAAATCCATCTCGACCGCCGCATGGCCGAGAAGCGCATGTACCCGGCGGTCAACGTCAATCGTTCAGGCACCCGCCGCGAGGAACTGCTGCTCAAGCCGGATGTCTTGCAGAAAATGTGGGTACTCAGGAAACTCTGCTACCCGATGGACGACCTCGAAGCGATGGAATTCCTGCTCGACAAGGTCAAATCGACCAAGGGCAACGCCGAGTTCTTCGACGCCATGCGCCGCGGCTGAGCCGTCGATTTATATTGCAAACGCGTGATTATTAGAGGATAATCGCGCGTTTTCCAGGTCGGTCACATTCGCCGGCCGCGTAACGAAAGGACACAAAGTGCAAGCCGATATCCACCCGAAATACAAAGAAATCGAAGTCACCTGCTCCTGCGGCAGCACCTTCAAGACCCGCTCGACCATGGCCAAGGATGCCTTCCACGTTGAAGTCTGCTCCCTCTGCCACCCGTTCTACACCGGCAAGCAGAAGATCGTCGATACGGCCGGTCGCGTCGAGAAGTTCAACCAGAAATTCGGCGCCATGCGCGGCAAGGCTGCCGCCTGATCGGCGACTGCATCCTGACGAAAGGGCAGCCAGTGGCTGCCTTTTTCATTTCTGGCTGACATGACCGACACTTTCGCCCCGATCGTCGACCGGCTGCGCCGCGGCATCCGCCTGCCGCCGGCCGGCTGGATGCTCGCCGCCATGCTGGCCTTCTACGTGCTGGCCGGCCTCTTCGGCCGCGACCCGTGGAAGGGCGAGGACGCCATCCATATCGGGGCGGCCTGGCAGATGCTGCAAACCGGCGACTGGCTGTCGCCCGACCTGGCCGGCCGGCCTTTCCACGAGCCGCCGCTCTACTACTGGAGCGCGGCGCTGACCGGCAAGATTTTCGGCTGGCTGCTGCCGCTGCATGAAGCCATCCGCCTGGCCAGCGCCATCTGGCTGACCCTGACGCTGATGGGCCTGTATTACGCCGGGCGCGAACTGTATGGCGAAGACAGCGCGGCGGCCAGCCCCTTGCTGCTGGCCGGCTGTGCCGGGCTGCTCCTCCACGCCCACGACGCGCAGCCGATGCTGATTGCCCTCGCCGCCTACAGCGGCGCCCTCGGCGCGCTGGCCACCATCGGCCGCCGGCCGCGCCTGACCGGCGTCTACTATGGCCTGGCGGTGGCCGGCTGCCTGCTCGGCACCGGCATTTCGCCGACCCTGCCTTTGCTCGCCGTTGCCCCGCTGGCCTGGTGGCTGTCGCCGGATCGCAGCAAGGCCTTGCAGACGCTGCTCATCGGCCTGGCCATCGCCGCCCTCGTCGTCCTGCCCTGGCCGCTGCTGCTGCTGATGTTCGAGCCCGAGCGCCTGCACGGCTGGCTGGCTACCGAATTGGCGCCGCTGAAGACGCCGTTTTCGCTCCCCGGCGCCGGCCGCTTCGCCGCCATGCTGCCGCTCTTCGCCTTTCCGGCCCTGCCGCTGGCGCTGTGGACCTTGCGCCTGCGCCGTCGCCAGTGGACGGCCCCGCCGCAATTGCTGCCGCTCGGCTTCCTGCTGCTCACCTGGCTGCTGCTGGCCTGGGCCTTCCATCCCCGCGAAATCCCCGCCCTGCTCATGCTGCCGCCGCTCGCCCTGCTCGCCACGCCCGGCGCCCTGGCCCTGCGGCGCGGCGCCGCCAACGCTTTCGACTGGTTCGCCATGTCCACCTTCAGCCTGTGCGTCGCCGTCATCTGGGTGGCGTGGACGGCCATGGCGCTCGGCTGGCCGGAAAAGCTGGCCAAACGCATGGTCGTGCTGCGTCCGGGCTTCGTCGGCGAATTCGACGGGCTAGCCCTGGTCGTCGGCCTGGTCGCCACCGCCTGGTGGCTGTGGCTGATCGTCACCGCGCCACGCTCCCCCTACCGCAGCCTGACCCACTGGACGCTGGGCTTCACGACGCTGTGGATGCTGGCTACGACACTGGTCATGCCATGGTTCGACTACAGCAAGACCTATCGCCTGGTCGCCCAGGACATCGCCCGCACCTTGCCGAAGGACCACGGCTGCCTGGCCGAGCGCAACCTGAACCGGACGCAGCTGGCCTCGCTGTCGTATTTTGTCGGCATCGAGCCGGTGGCCGAAGCGTCGAAGGCCGGCCGGGCCTGCGACTGGCTACTGGTGGTCGGCGAGAACCGCCGCCAGCTGGCCGCCCCGGACAGCGACTGGCAGAAGGTCTGGGAGGGCAACCGGCCGGGCGACCGGAATGAGAAATTCCGCCTTTTTCGCCGTTGACCGCAGCAGTCGCCGCGGCGGTCAACCTTTCAGGAAATTCGCCCGGTAGTACTTGAGTTCTTCGATGGACTCGTGGATATCGGCCAGCGCGGTGTGCTTGCCGTGCTTCTTGAAGCCTTTGTACACCTCGGGTTGCCAGCGCTTGCACAATTCCTTGAGGGTGCTGACGTCGAGGTTGCGGTAATGGAAGAAGGCTTCCAGCGTCGGCATGTAGCGGGCCATGAAGCGGCGGTCCTGGCCGATCGAGTTGCCGCACATCGGCGAATGGCCGGCCAGCGAATATTTCTTCAGGAAGGCCAGGGCCTCGGCTTCGATGGCGGCTTCGTCCTGGGTCGAGGCCTTGACGCGGTCGATCAGGCCGGAACGGCCGTGGGTTTTCTGGTTCCAATCGTCCATGCCGGCAAGGATTTCGTCGGCTTGATGGACAGCCCAGGACGGTGATTCGGCGACCATTTCCAACTCCGAATTGGTGACCACGATGGCCATCTCGATGATGCGGTCGCCGTCCGGGTTCAATCCCGTCATTTCCATGTCCAGCCAGACGAGGTTGTTTGCATTCCCTGCCATATAATTGCCCGATTCCTTGAAAACCCCGATTTTCGCACAGCTTCCCATTCTTCGTGACCGCCAACCTGACCGTCCTCTTCCTCGCTTTTTTCGCCCTCAACCTGGCCCTCCGCTGCTGGCTGAAGCTGCGCCACATCCGCTTCGTCGCCGCCCATCGCGCCGCCGTCCCGGTTGATTTCGCCGGCAGCATCACCCTCGAAGCGCATCAGAAAGCGGCCGATTACACCGTCGACCGCAGCAAGTCAGCCATCGCCGGCCTGCTCGTCGAAGCCGGGACGCTGCTCGCCTTGACGCTGGGCGGCGGGCTGGGCGGGCTGCACGGACTGTGGGCGCCCCGCCTCGACGGCCTGGGCTACGGGCTGGCGATGATCTTCAGCGTGCTGGCCATCTCGGCGCTGGTCGACCTGCCGCTGTCCCTCCACCGCCAGTTCGTCATCGAAGCCCGGCACGGCTTCAACCGCATGACGCCCGGCCTGTTCTTCGCCGATTTCGTCAAGCATGCCCTGCTCGGCGTCGCCATCGGCGCCCCGGTCATCCTCGCCGTGCTCTGGCTGATGGGCGCCATGGGCGAATTCTGGTGGCTCTACGTGTGGCTGTTCTGGAGCGCCTTCAACCTGCTGATCATGTTCGTCTACCCGACCTGGATCGCGCCGCTGTTCAACAAGTTCTCGCCCCTCGAGGACGGCGAGATGAAATCGCGCATCGAGGCCCTGCTCGCCCGCTGCGGCTTCCGCTCCTCGGGCCTCTTCGTGATGGACGGCTCGAAGCGCTCCAGCCACGGCAACGCCTACTTCACCGGCTTCGGCAACAACAAGCGCATCGTCTTCTTCGACACCCTGTTGACCCGCCTCGATCCGCCCGAAGTCGAAGCCGTGCTCGCCCACGAGCTCGGCCATTTCCGCAAGAAGCACGTGGTCAAGCGCATGGCGCTGATGTTCGCCGGCTCGCTGGCCTTCCTCTGGCTGCTCGGCCAGCTGATCGACGCCCCGTGGTTTTTCACCGGCCTCGGCGTCCCGGCCGGCAACACGGCACTGGCCCTGATCCTTTTCTTCCTGGTCATGCCGGTATTCACCTTCCCGCTCAGCCCGCTGATGAGCTTCCTGTCGCGCCGCGACGAATTCGAGGCCGACGCCTACGCCGCCGAGCATGCTGCCGCCGGCGACCTGGTCCATGCCCTGGTCAAGCTCTATCGCGACAACGCTTCGACGCTGACTCCCGACCCGCTGCACTCGCTGTTCCACGACTCGCACCCGCCGGCGGCGCAACGCATCGCCCACCTGCAACTTCAGGAGAAACCCGCATGAAAACGATCGCCGTCCTTCTTGCCGCCCCCCTGATCGCCCTGCCGGCCGGCGCCGCGCCCTGGGGCAACGCCGACCCGAAAGCCGGCAAGGTGCTCCACGACAAGGCCTGCATCGCCTGCCATGCCCGCCTCTACGGCGGCGACGGCAGCAAGATGTATCTGCGCGACGGCCGGCTGCTGTCCACCCAGCTCGACATCCTGCAGCGGGTCGCCACCTGCAACGCGCAGGTCCGAGCCGGCTGGTTCCCTGAGGAAGAAGCCGAAGTCGCGGCCTACCTCAACCAGCAGTACTACCACTTCACCGAATGATCGCCGGCCGGGTCGTCGCCGCCCACGGCCGCCAATACGTGGTCGAACTGGACGACGGCTCGCGGCTGCCCTGCTTTCCCCGCGGCAAGAAAAGCGACATCGCCTGCGGCGACCGCGTCGACCTCAAGCGCAGCTCCGACGACCAGGGCGTCATCGAAGCCATCCAGCCGCGCCGCAGCCTGCTCTACCGCTCCAACGAGGTGCGCCAGAAGCTGATCGCCGCCAATGTCGACCAGCTGGTCATCGTCGTCGCCACCGAACCGGCCTTTTCCGACGAACTGGTTGCCCGCGCCCTGATCGCTGCCGAGAGCGAGGAAATCGAGGTCCTCATCGTCCTCAACAAATGCGACCTGGCCGACAAGCTGCCGGCCGCCCGCCAGCGGCTGGCCCCGCTGGCCGCCCTTGGCTACCGCATCCGCGAACTGTCGGCCCTGGCCCACGCCGAGGATCTGCGCCCCGACCTGCAGGGCAGGACCAGCGTCCTGGTCGGCCAGTCCGGCATGGGCAAATCGACGCTGGTCAATGCGCTGATCCCGGAAGCCGGCGCCGCCACCCGCGAGATCTCGCTGGCCCTCGACTCCGGCAAGCACACCACCACCCACGCCACGCTCTACCACCTCGACGCCGACAGCCACCTGATCGACTCCCCCGGCCTGCAGGAATTCGGCCTCGGCCACCTCGACCGCGGCGAAATCGAAAACGCCTTCCGTGAATTCCGCCCCTGGCTCGGCCAGTGCCGCTTTCGCGACTGCCGCCATCACCGCGAACCGGATTGCGCGCTACGTGCCGCGGTCGACAGCAAAAAAATCGAAAAATCGCGTTTTGCCACCTATCACCGCATCGTCGGCACGTCGGAAACGACTTAGCCAACGCGGCACGGGTACCAGCCAAACGCTTTGACGACAGCGGATTTTCCCCGCTATAATTTGCCAAAACTAATAAATTCCACATAACACTGCAACGAGGCGCATGTTGATGCCCTTCACTCAAGGTTCACGCCATAGCTTTCGCTTAGCTCCCGCCACGCCCATGGCTTCGCCACCGCCAACGGCCGACGCCTGACATGCCGAATCGCCCGTCCACCAAGCAAACCTCAGGAACCTGGCGCTCCATCGCCTTCGTCGTTCTTCCTTACATGGCGCTGGCCGCGCTATGGATCGCCGTTTCCGATCCCATCGTCGAGCAACTCTTCCCGGAGCCGGTCAGTCGCCTGCGGGCCAACATCTTGAAGGGGTGGTTCCTCATCGCTGTTACCGCCGGTTTAATCACCGCTCTGCTTTATCGGCTGCTCAGCAAGGACGCCAGGCGGCACCAGGCCCTGGAAACCAGCCACGCCGACCTCGAAGTGGAACAGGCCCACCTGCGTACCCTCCTCGACACCCTGCCCGACTTGGTCTGGCTGAAGGACGAGGATGGCGTTTACATCAGCTGCAACAAGCGCTTCGAACTGTTCTTCGGGGCCAGCGAGGCGCAAATCCGCGGCAAGACCGACTTCGATTTCGTCGACCGGGAACTGGCCGAGTTCTTCGGCGCCAACGACCGCGCCGCGCTGGCTGCCAACCGCCCGCTGACCAACGAGGAATGGGTGGGCTTCGCCAGCGATGGCCACCGCGAATTGCTGCACACAACCAAGGCCCCGATGTACGACAGCAACGGCCAGCTGATCGGCGTGCTCGGCATCGGCCGCGACATCACCGAGATGAACGAGCTGCGGGAACGCTTCGCCGTCGCCTTCAATGCCAGCCCGGCGGCCATTTCGCTGACCCTGGTCGAGGACGGCACCTTCCTCGACGTCAATCCGAAATACGTCCGGATGTTCGGCTGGTCACGGGACGACCTGGTCGGGCAGAGCTCCGTCGACTTCAACCTGTGGCCCGACCAAGCTGCCCGCGATGCCTGGCGCGACCGGCTGAAGCAGCGCGGCCTGCTGCAGGACTACCAGACGCAATGGCACAAGCGGGACGGCCAGGCCATCGACATCAGCCTCTCGGCCGAAATCGTCAAGCTGGCGGGCACCCCCTACGTGCTGGCCTTCCTGCTCGACATCACCGAACGCAAGCAGGCCGAGCGCCAGATCCGGCAACTGCAGGACCGCCTGGCCACCGCCTTCCGGGCGGCGCCGGTGGCCGCCTGCATCACCCGCCTGAGCGATGGCCGGCTGGTCGACGTCAATGACCGGCTGCTCGACGAATATGGCTGGACCCGCGACGAACTGCTCGGCAAGACGACGCTCGAGGCCGGCCTGTGGGCCAATCCGCAAGACCGCCTGACGATGAGCGAAGCCGTCCGCCTGAGCGGCCGGATCATCGACTTCGAGAGCGTCGGCCAGACCCGCGACGGCCGCCAGCGCGAAATGAGCCTGTCGGCCGAAACCGTCGACCTCGACGGCGAGCCCCACCTCGTCGTCTACATCCTCGACCTGTCGCAGCGCAAGGCCGCCGAGCGCGCCCTGATCGAGAAGGAGGCTGCCTACCGGGCCATCGTCACCCACGCCCGCGACGGCATCGTGCTGCTCGACCCGGTCAGCCTCAATTTCGTCGAAGCCAACGAGGCCGCGGTGCGCAGCCTGGGCTACAGCCGCGACGAGTTCGCCCGGCTCCGCCTGACCGACATCCAGGCCACCATGGACGAGGGGCGCATCCGGCGCACCGTCGCCGGCATCCTGCGCACCGGCAGCGCCGTCTTCCAGACCGAACACCGGCACCGGGATGGCGGCCGGCAGATCGTCCGGTTCGCCGCCGTGCGCATCATCGTCAATGGCCGGCCGCTGATCAGCTCGATCTGGACCGACATCACCGAACAGACCCGCGTCGCCGCCGAACTCGACATGCACCGCAACCACCTCGAGGAACTGGTCGCCGAACGCACCACCGAACTGGCCGCCGCCAAGGAAGCTGCCGAGCAGGCCAGCCTGGCCAAGAGCGCCTTCCTGGCCAACATGAGCCACGAGATCCGCACGCCGATGAACGCCATCATCGGCCTCACCCATCTCGCCCGTCAGCAGTCCGCCGACCCCGTCCAGGCCGGCCGCCTGGGCAAGGTCGGCGATGCCGCCCAGCACCTGCTGGCAATCATCAACCAGATCCTCGACATCTCGAAGATCGAAGCCGGCAAGCTCGAACTCGCCCCCACCCATTTCCGGCTGGCCGACATGCTGGCCAACGCCAGCGACCTGGTGCTCGACAACCTGCGTTCGCGCCAGCTCGCCTTCCACACCGATATCGACCCCGGCCTGCCGCCCGCCCTCTACGGCGACCCGCTGCGCATCGGCCAGATCCTGCTCAACTACCTGGCCAACGCGATCAAATTCACCGAGCAGGGCAGCATCGTGCTCTCGGCCACCCTGGTCGAACGCGCGGCCGACCACCTGCTCGTCCGTTTCAGCGTCAGCGACACCGGGCCGGGCATCGCCCCAGAACACCAGGCCCGCCTCTTCGAAGCCTTCGAGCAGGCCGACAACTCGACCACCCGGCGCTTCGGCGGCACCGGCCTCGGCCTGACCATCGCCCGCCGCCTGGCGCAGTTGATGGGTGGCCAGTGCGGGCTGGACAGCACACCGGGCCAGGGCAGCACCTTCTGGTTCACCGCCCGCCTGCTGGCCGGCTCGACCGACCAAGCCGCAGCGGCCGATGCCGCCCCCGGCAGCGACCGGATGCCCCGGGCCGACAAGGCCCGGGCCGGCCTCCGCGTGCTGCTCGTCGAGGACAACCCGATCAACCGCGAAGTGGCACTCGACCTGCTGCACATCGTCGGCCTCGACGCCGACCAGGCGGTCAACGGCCAGATGGCGGTGAACATGGCCGCCGACAAGGCCTACGACCTGATCCTGATGGATATCCAGATGCCGGTCATGGACGGCTTCGCCGCCACCCGGCTGATCCGCCAGTCGGCCACCGGCCGCGACGTCCCGATCCTGGCCATGACGGCCAATGCCTTCGGCGAGGAT
This sequence comes from Dechloromonas sp. Dech2017, assembly GCA_009469585.1. Taxonomy (GTDB): domain Bacteria; phylum Pseudomonadota; class Gammaproteobacteria; order Burkholderiales; family Rhodocyclaceae; genus Azonexus. The sequence goes on along the minus strand of SSXW01000010.1, from coordinate 41,941 downwards.
CGCCGGCGTTGCCTGGAGGCTGGCATGAACGACCACATCGCCAAGCCGGTCGACCCAGAGGTGCTCAACGCGACGCTCGACAAGTGGCTGAAACCCGCCGCCCCGGCCAAGCTGTCGCCGGCCGCCGGCACGGCGCCAGCTCTTGCCCCGAACCCGGTTCTGGCGCCAGGCCCGACCGACGGCGCGGCGCCAGTCGACAGCACAGCCCTCGCCGCCATCCCCGGCCTGGACAGCGCCGCCGGCCTGCGCGCGACGCGCGGCAAGCTGCCCAACTACCTGCGCCTACTGCGCGTCTTTCTCGCCACCCACGCCGACGACCACCGGAAAATCGCCGAGGCGCTCGAGCGCAACTCGCTGAGCGAGGCCGAGCGGATCACCCACGGTCTCAAGGGGGTTGCCGGCACGCTCGGCCTGAACGGCATCCACCAGGCCGCCCAGGCCCTCGACGAAGCCCTGCGCGATCCGGCCCTGAGCGAGGAAATCGACCGCCGGCAAGCCGCCCTGGCCAGTCAGCTGGCGGCCAGCTGCACGCCGCTGGCCCGCCTGATCGGCGACCCGCCGGCCAGTTGACCGAGGCCGGGGCGCTGCCCCCGCCTCAAGTCGCCGGCGGCGCCTTCCGGCCGAGCCAGCGGGCGACGCCGCAGCCGGCCACCCGGCCGCTGGCCAGGCAGGCGGTGAGCAGGTAGCCGCCGGTTGGCGCCTCCCAGTCCACCATCTCGCCGGCGCAGAACAAACCGGGCCGGGAGCGCACCATCAGGTCGTCGTCGAGTTCGGCGAAGCGGACGCCGCCGGCCGAGCTGATCGCCTCGTCGAGCGGCCGGGTCGCCTTCAGCGGCAGCGGCAGCGCCTTGATCGCCGCCGCCAGCGGGCCGGCCGAATCGAGCACCTCGGGCCGGCAGAACTCGCGCAGCAGGCCGGCCTTGACGCCTTCCAGGCCGATGCGCCGGCGCCAGTGGCTGGCCAGCGAATCGCGGCCGCGCGGCCGGGCCAGGTCGGCGGCCAGCCGCTCTTCGCTGCGCCCGGGGGCGAGGTCGAGCCACAGCGTCGCCTTGCCGTCGCCGGCCAGCGCCTCGCGCAGCGGCGCCGACAGCGCGTAGACCAGGCCGCCCTCGATACCGCTGGCGGTGATGTTGAATTCGCCCTGTTTTTCCGGTTGACCGCGGCAGTCGCCCGGCGCCGGCGCGCAGCGGCCGATCACCGGTTTGACCGGGTGGCCGGCGAAGCGCTCGCTGAAATGCGCCGACCAATCGACGTCGAAGCCGCAATTGGCCGGCTTGAGCGGTGCCACGGCTATGCCCCGGCCAGCCAGCCAGGGCACCCAGGCGCCGTCCGAGCCGAGTTTGGCCCAGCTGCCGCCGCCCAGCGCCAGCACCACGGCATCGGCGGCGACGGTGACTTGGCCAGCCGGCGTCGCAAACAGCAGTTGATCGTCGCGCCAGCCCAGCCAGCGATGGCGGACGTGAACGACCACGCCGCTCGCCCGCAGGCGGTGCAGCCAGGCGCGAAGCAGCGGCGCTGCCTTCATTTCGCGGGGAAAGACCCGGCCCGAGGTGCCGACGAAGGTCTCGATGCCCAGGCCGTGTATCCATTCGCGCAGCTGGGCCGGACCGAAGGTTTCCAGCCAGCGGCCGACCTGGCCGGCCTGCTCGCCGTAGCGCCCGATGAAATCGGCCAGCGGCTCGGCGTGGGTGATGTTCATGCCGCCCTTGCCGGCCATCAGGAACTTGCGGCCGGGCGAGGGCATGGCTTCGAAAATTTCGATTTTTTTGCCGTCGACCGCGGGAATCGCCGCGACCAGGGCCTCGGCCGCCATCAGCCCGGCCGGCCCGCCGCCGATGATCGCGATGCGCTGCATGGCCGCCTAGCCGGCGGCGACGCTGCCCGCCGCGCCGGCTCCGGCGACGAGCGCCGGGTCGGCCACCGGCGGCAACTCCGCCTCGCCCTCGGAACCGGCCTGTGGACGCAGCGCGCCGGCGGTCGGTTCGCTGGCTTCGCCATCGTCGTGCAGTCCGGCCGGCAGCTCTTCTTCGTCGATGGGCACGACGGTGACGGCGACTTCCGGCTCGGTGCCGCCGCCGCCGAGGATGACGCCGCGCAGCGGCGAGACATCGGAAAAATCGCGACCGATGGCAACGGTGATGTGCTCGGTATCGGGCAGCAGGTCGTTGGTCGGGTCGAAGTCGACCCACTCGTACTCGCTGCCCGGGGCGTAGACGGACACCCAGGCGTGCGAGGCGTCGGCGCCGATCAGCCGGGGCTTGCCGGGGGGCGGCCGGGTCAGCAGGTAGCCGCTGACATAGCGCACCGACAGGCCGAGGGCGCGCAGGCAGCCGATCATCAGGTGGGCGAAATCCTGGCAGACGCCGCGCTTGTTCTCGAGCACCTCGAGAATCGGCGTGGATACCGTGGTCGCCTCCGGGTCGAAGGTGAATTCGGCAAAAATCTTGCTCATCAGCGCCTTGGTAGCGACCAGGATGGGCCGGCCGGGCGGGAAGCAGTCGGCGGCGTAGGCGGCCAGCTCGTGCTTGATGCGGACATGCGGGCTTTCGAACAGGAAGCGCGTCGCGTCGAGGCCGCCCGGCTCAGGATTGGTCGGATCGTAGGCGAGATGATCGCGCACCGCCTCCCAAGGCAGCGAACTTTCGAGATCGGCCGGCAGATGGGGCGAGACGGCGACGTTCATGACCGAACGCAGGCGCAGGGCCTCGTGCGGGGCATGGAAGGCGATCCAGGTCACCGGGTTGCCGAAGACATCGTAGCCATCGCGTCGCCAGTTCGGCGCCGGCGTCACCTCGACGCTCTGCTCCTCGACCTGCTGCCAGGCCAGCACGCGCGGCGAGAGATGCAATTGCTGCTGCGACAGCGACACGGCACTGCCGTAGTCGTAGCGGGTTTCGTGGACGACATGGTAGCGGACGGCGGTCATTTCAGAGGGCCATGGTCTGCCGGCTGACATCGCCGACGTGCGTGAAGTAGCGCATGCCGAGAACGTCGGAAAGCTGGACGGTAATGCTATGGAGATCGTGCAGCAAGCCGGCCAGTTCCTCGCAGGTCGGGCAGTCGCTGCAGTCGCTGAACTGGACGTTCTCGAGCCGGGTCAGGTCGAAATTCTGCAAACGCCGGATGCAGCCCGCCAGATCGACGTCGAAATCGGCCGCCAGTTCGCGCGCCATGCGCTCGAGATAGCGGGCCAGCACGCTGGCCTGGAAAATGACGCCGTGCGGGTTGCTGTCGTCGAAGACCAGCAGGTCGACCACCGGCAGCAGCTCGGGCTGGCGCGAATAGCGCGACCGGTAGGTGATGATCGAGTCGGATAGTTCGAGCAGCCATTCCAGCGAACCCGGGCCTGGCGTCGACGGCAGGCGGAGGAAGTAGGCGATGCTCCTGGCCAGGAAGGACAGGCGCTCGAGCCGGCGGCCGACGATCAGGAAGCGCCAGCCTTCGTCGCGCGTCATGTTGTCCATGGCGAAGCCGGTCAGCGACGACGACACGCCGAGCACGCGGTCGAGGAAGGCGAGCGCCTCGGTCAGCGTCGGGTGCTTCCTGAGCGCCGCCTGCTGGTCGCGCTGCAGGCGATTCAGCGAATGCCAGTGGTCGAGCGACAGGCGTTCGCGGACATGGGTGGCCGACCACATCAGGTTGCGGATATTGCCGGCCAGGCTGCCCGGCTGGTCGGGATCGTAGATGGCTTCGAGCAGCACGTGCTCGCTGCCCTGCTTGACCTCGTTGTCCTCCTCGGGCTTGGGCAGGACGCCGAGCAGGGTGGCCAGCTCCATGACCGAGAGGACGGTCGGCGTGCGCGCCCCGCCGGCTTCGACGACGCGGGCCAGGGCGACGCGCAGCAAGCGGGCGCTGTCGTCGAAGCGCTCGGAATAACGGCCCAGCCAGAAGAGGTTCTCGACCACCCGCGAGGTCAGGTTGGCGCCGGCCCGGACCAGGTCGCGAACGCCGATCGACGGCTTGAGCATGGTGAATTCGCTGACCGGCCCGTCGGTCAGCACCCAGGCATCCTTCGACGCCCCGCCCCGCTGCATCGAGATGATGCGCGTGTTGGCGCCGACCGCGACGCGGGCCAGCCCGCCCGGCATCACCGAATAGCCGTCCGGCGACCACACGGCGTAGGCGCGCAGGCCGACCGGCCGGGCCAGCAGGCGGCGTTCGTGGGCGCGGCTCCAGGTCGGGGCCTGCGACAAGTTGACCATTTCCTGGGCGACGTAGGCGTGCGGCCTGGCCTCGATGCGACGCAGCATCTCGGCACGCTCCTCGCCTTTCAGCTCGTAGCCGAAGACCGGGTCCATGCGCTGCGTCGAATAGGCCGGCTTGATGACCAGGTCGTCGAAGTTCTCCCTGACGAAATCGAGGGCCGGCTTTTCGCCACACCACCAGGTCGCCACCGAGGGCATGGCCAGTTCCTCGCCGAGCAGGCGACGGCAGACGGCGGGCAGGAAGCCCATCAGGGCGCCCGAGCCGAGGAAACCGCTGCCCAGCGCATTGGCGATGACCACCCGGCCGGCCCGGGCGACGTTGACCAGGCCGGGGATGCCGAGCGCCGAATCGCCGCGCAGTTCGAGCGGGTCGCAGTAATCGTCGTCCTGGCGGCGCAGGATGACGTGCACCCGCTTCAGGCCGCGCAGGGTCTTCAGGTAGACCGTTTCGCCGCGCACCGTCAGGTCCTGCCCCTCGACCAGCGGGAAGCCGAGGTAGCGGGCCAGGTAGGCGTGCTCGAAATAGGTTTCGTTGTAGGGGCCGGGGGTGAGCAGCACGACGTGGGGCTGCTCGCCTTCGTCGAGGGGAGCCAGCGCGATCAGCCCTTCCTGCTGGTCGCGGAAGAAATCGGCCAGGTGCTGGACGTGCAGGCTGCGGAACATCTCCGGGAAGACGCGCGAAACGACCAGCCGGTTTTCCAGCGCGTAGCCGGACCCGGAAGGCGCCTGCGTGCGGTCGGCGATCGCCCAGTAGTGGCCGTCCGGCGAGCGCGCCAGGTCGACCGCATAGCTGTGCAGCCAGATGCCGCCCGGCGGCCGGATGCCCTGGCAGGGCCAGAGATAGCCATGCTGGCCGAAGACCAGGGCCGGCGGCAGCAGGCCTTCGGCGAGCAATTTCTGCTCGCCGTAGAGGTCGGCCAGCACGGCGTCGAGCAGCCTGGCGCGCTGGCTGACGGCGGCCGAAACTTCGGCCCATTCGTCGTGCGGGATGATCAGCGGCAGCGGGTCGAGGGCCCACGGCCGGTCGGCGCCGCTGGGGTCGGCATAGACGTTGTAATTGACGCCGTTTTCCTGGATCCGCCGGTCGACGAATTCGAGCCGGCGGCGCATCTCGTCCGGGCCGACCGAGTCGAGGTGGCGATAGAACTCCCGCCAGTGGTCGCGCACCGCACCCTGCTCCGACAGCATTTCGTCGTAGCGGCGAGTCGTTTGCGGATAGATTGCGAGTAGGGTGCGGGCCATGGGGATTCATAGAAACAGGCCGATTTTCGGCCTGTTTTCAGGTTGACCGCAGCAGTCCGCGGCGGTGCGCTCAGGAACGTCGCAAGTCTAACGTAAACGGGTGCTCGGCGCTGAGCTCCGGCACCTTGACCTGGATCTTGCCCGGGGTGTGGCCGAAGCGGAAGAAGCGCGCCAGGCGGCGGCTTTCGGCCTCGAAGGCATTGACCGGGAAGGTGTCGAAACTACGCCCGCCGGGATGCGCCACGTGGTACTGGCAGCCGCCCAGCGAACGCTGCATCCAGGTATCGACGATGTCGAAAACCAGCGGGGCATGGATGCCGATGGTCGGGTGCAGGCAGGAGGCCGGCTGCCAGGCGCGGTAGCGCACGCCGGCGACGAATTCGCCGTTGATGCCGGTGTTCTGCAGCGGCACCGGCACCCCGTTGCAGGTCAGCACGTAGCGGTCGGGGGCCATGCCCCTGATCTTGACCTGGACACGCTCGACCGAGGAATCGACGTAGCGCACGGTGGCCCCGGCGCCGCCCTCCTCGCCCATGACGTGCCAGGGTTCGAGGGCGTGGCGCAGTTCGAACTCGATGCCCTTGACGGCGAAATCGCCGTATTTCGGGAAGCGGAATTCGAAATGCGGGGCGAACCATTCCGGCTTGAAGGCGAAGCCGGCCTGCTGCATTTCCTCCATGACATCGCGGAAATCCTGCTCGACGTAGAAGGGCAGCATGAAGCGGTCGTGCAGCTCGGTGCCCCAGCGGGCCAGCCGGGCCGGCTCGTAGGGCTGTTCCCAGAAGCGGGCGATCAGGGCGCGCAGCAGCAGTTGCTGGGCGAGCGACATGCGGGCGTGCGGCGGCATCTCGAAGGCGCGCAACTCGAGCAGGCCGAGGCGGCCGGTCGGGCCGTCCGGCGAGTAGAGCTTGTCGATGCAGAACTCGGCGCGATGGGTGTTGCCGCTGACGTCGATGAGCAGGTTGCGCAGGATGCGGTCGATCAGCCACGGCGGCACGACGCCACCCGGCTGGGGAATCTGCTTGAAGGCGATTTCCAGCTCGTAGAGGCTGTCGTTGCGCGCTTCGTCGACCCGTGGCGCCTGGCTGGTCGGGCCGATGAACAGGCCGGAGAACAGGTAGGACAGGCTGGGGTGGTTGTGCCAGTAGGCGATCAGGCTCCTGAGCAGGTCCGGCCGGCGGAGGAAGGGCGAATCGTTGGGCGTGGCGCCGCCGAGCACGAAGTGGTTGCCGCCGCCGGTGCCGGTGTGGCGGCCGTCGACCATGAACTTCTCGGTGGTCAGGCGCGAGTAGTAGGCCGACTCGTAGAGGTGGGTGGTCTGGTCGACCAGCTGGTCCCAGGACCTGGCCGGATGGATGTTGACTTCGATGACGCCGGGGTCGGGCGTGACGCGGAAGTGCGTCAGGCGCGGATCGGAGGGCGGCTCGTAGCCTTCCATGATGACCGGCAGGTTCATTTCCTCGGCCGTCGCCTCGACGGCGGCGACGACTTCGAGGTAGTCGTCCAGCGTCTGGGTCGGCGGCATGAAGAGGTAGAGCTTGCCGTCGCGCGGCTCGGCGCACATGGCCAGGCGGGTGATCCAGCCGGCCGATTCCTTGAAGCCGGGTTTGGTGTCGGTCGGCTTGTCCCAGGCGTGTCGCTTGCCCGGGCCCTGGCCCTTGCCCCGTCCATCGCCGGAGCCGTCGGCAAAACCGGCGGCGCTGCGCCGGTCCTGCATGAGCGGGGCGCTGGCCGCCCGTTCGCCGCTGACCCGGGCGCGGTACTGGGCATAGCTGTCGAGCGGGTCGGTCGCCGTCTCGGCATCGGGCGGGTTGACGTAGGGGTAGTCGCTCTGCGCCGTCCATGGCTGCGAGTCGAGCGGCAGGCGGTAGCCCATCGGCGAGTCGCCGGGGAACAGGTAGCAGCGCTCGGAACGCAGGAACCACGGCCCGGTCTGCCACTGCCCCCAGACATTCTTCATGATCGGCAGGGTGTGGCCGACGACATGGGTCATGCCCTGGGTGAACACCTTCATCAGGCGGGCCCGCTCGAGCGGGTCGTCGACACGCGAATCGAAGGGATCGACGTTGTCCGGCAGGCGGCGCTCGCGCCACATGTAGTAGTAGACGTCCTCGTAGCCGGGGAAGACGTATTCGTCGGTGACGCCGAGGCGGCGCGCGACCTTCTTCAGGAAGGTGCCGGCCTGCTCGGCGGTGACGCCGTAGTCGACCCGTTCGTTGGCGTAGAGCGCCGGTGAATTCCAGATCGGCTCGCCGTCCTTGCGCCAGAAGCAGTTGAGGCTCCAGCGCGGCAGTTGCTCGCCGGGATACCACTTGCCCTGGCCGAAGTGCATCAGGCCGTTCGGCGCGTATTTCTCGCGCAGGCGGTGGAAGAGGTCGGCGGCGAACAGACGCTTGGTCGGGCCGAGGGCGGTGGTGTTCCACTCGGCGCCGTCCGGGTCGTCGACGGCGACGAAGGTCGGTTCGCCGCCCTGGGTCAGGCGCACGTCGAGCTGGCCGAGGGTGTCGTCGATGCGGTGGCCGAGGTTTTCGATCTCGGTCCATTGCTCGTCGGTGTAGGGCTTGGTGACGCGCGGCGCTTCCCAGATGCGGGTGACCTGCATGTGGTGTTCGAACTCGGTTTCGCACTCGTCGATCGCCCCGGTCACCGGCGCCGCCGACGATGGTTCCGGCGTGCAGGCGAGCGGGATGTGGCCTTCGCCGGCGAACAGGCCGGAAGTCGGGTCGAGGCCGACCCAGCCGGCGCCCGGCAGGTAGACCTCGGCCCAGGCATGGAGGTCGGTGAAGTCGGCTTCGGGGCCGGAGGGGCCGTCCAGCGACTTGACGTCGGCGGTGAGCTGGATCAGGTAGCCGGAAACGAAGCGGGCAGCCAGGCCGAGGTGTCGCATGATCTGCACCAGCAGCCAGGCGGTGTCGCGGCACGAGCCGGTTTTCTTGGTCAGGGTTTCTTCCGGCGTCTGGACGCCCGGTTCCATCCGGATGGTGTAGCCGATGTCCTGCTGCAGCTTGGCATTGAGGGCGACGAGGAAGTCAACACAGCGCTTCGGCTGGCGCGGAATGGCCGCCACATACTGGTCGAACAACTCGCCGCCGGCCACCTTGTACAGGTAGGGCGTCAGTTCATGGCGCTGCCAGGCTTCGTAATCGAAGGGGAAATTCTCGGCGTGTTCCTCGAGAAAGAAATCGAAGGGGTTGATGACCGACATCTCGGCCACCATGTCGATCTCGAAGCTGAATTCGCGGGTCTTTTCCGGGAAAACCAGGCGGGCCAGGTAGTTGCCCTGCGGGTCCTGCTGCCAGTTGATGAAATGCTTGTCCGGGCCGATCTTCAGCGAGTAGGACAGGATGCGGGTTCGCGAATGCGGACAGGGGCGCAGCCGGATGACTTGCGCGCCGAGATTGATCAAACGGTCGTAGCGATATTTGGTGACATGACTGAGTGCGACATGGATAGACACGAGCTGGCTCCAGGCGAAAATGACTACAGGCTGCTAAGCAAGACACGAACCACGTGACAAGCCCTTGTTTTACAACACGGACAACCTTACCGAATGGTGCATGCAGCCTGAAAATGGGGCGCATGCACCAGCGCGGTGCCTGTATTCACAGAGCATCGGCTGCTCCAAGGTTACGCCATGTCGATGAAATCAAACACCCTGAGGCCGACGAAAATTGCCTAAAATACGGGCTGATGAAAGTTGATGACATGTTCCCGCTTGCCCGCTGTCGACGCCTTGCCGTCCTCCTGCTCAGCGTCTCCCTGGTCGCCTGCGGCTCGTTCAAGCAGTCGCGTTCCTACCAGACCGAGACCTTCTCCAGCGACTCCCCGTTCGAGTACTACAGCAGCCGTGAGCCCGACGCCGCCTGCGAGATCGTCAAGCGCGCCCTGCTCAGCCAGGGCTACCAGATCGACGACACCCGGCAGGGCACCATCCGCGGCGAAAAATATTTCCGCCCGTCGCCTGAAGATGCCGACCGCCTGAGCATCACCATGGTCTGCCTGCCCAGCGCGCTGGGTTCGGTGATCTACGCCAGCGCCCTGGAAACCCGCTACGAAATGAAGGCCAAGGGCACCAACGCCGGAGTCAGCGTCGCCGCGCTCGGCTCGATTTCGCTGCCCTGGTCGATCGACAAGGACACGCTGGTCAAGGTCGGCGAGGAAACGATCACCTCGCCCTATTTCTACGAACGCCTGTTCGATCTGATCAAGACGCTGGACAACGGCGGCTGATCGGCCCAGCCGGCAGCCTGCCAACGACGGCCGTATAATGCGGCCTCCCGCCCTCCCCTACCCCTTCCCTCGTCGCCGATTGCCCGCCATGCCGCAATTTTTCAAATTTCGCCCTTTTTTGCCGTTGACCGCGGGAACCGCCACTGCCGTTCTCGCCGCCACGCTGTTCGCCGGCTGCGGCGAGACGGCCGTTGAAGATACCCGCCCGGGCCAGCCGGTCAAGCACCGCCAGGCGGCTTTCAAGGAAATCGTCAAGGCCTTCGAGCCGATGGGCGTGCAACTGCGCAAGAACCGCTACGACGCCGACCAGTTCATCCCCATGGCCGAGGCGCTGGCCGCCAGGCGCGATGGCCCGTGGCCCCACTTCGGGCCGGATACCCACTACCCGCCGAGCAAGGCGACGGCAGAAGTCTGGAAGCAGCCGGAGCAGTTCGAGAAAGCCCGCCAGGATTTCATCGCCGCCACCGACGCCCTGCTCGCCGCCACCCGCAACAAGGACAAGGCCCAGGTCGAAGCGGCCTACGAAACCCTGCACGAAACCTGCAAGAGTTGTCACAAGCAGTTCAAGGAACGCTGAGCGCGCCGGCATGCTGCGACTGACCGAACTGAAGCTCCCCCTCGACCATGCCGCCGACGCCTTGCGCCCGGCGCTCTGCCGGCGCCTGGGCATCGCCGACGGCGAACTGCTCGATTTCACGATCTTCAAGCGCAGCTACGACGCGCGCAAGAAATCGGCCATCGTGCTGATCTACACGCTGGATTTCACCGTCGCCGACGAAGCCGCGCTGCTCGCCAGGCTGGCCGATGACCGCCACCTCGGCCCGACGCCGGATACCCTTTACCAGTTCGTCGCCCAGGCGCCGGCCGAACTCAAGACCCGCCCGGTCGTCATCGGCACCGGCCCCTGCGGCCTGCTGGCCGGGCTGATCCTGGCCCAGATGGGCTTCAAGCCGATCATCCTCGAACGCGGCAAGGCCGTACGCGAACGGACCAAGGACACCTGGGGCCTGTGGCGCAACAACAAGCTCAACCCCGAATCGAACGTCCAGTTCGGCGAAGGCGGCGCCGGCACCTTTTCCGACGGCAAGCTCTACAGCCAGATCAAGGACCCGCAGCACCACGGCCGCAAGGTGCTCGAGGAATTCGTCAAGGCCGGCGCGCCGGAAGAGATCATGTATGTCAGCAAGCCGCACATCGGCACCTTCCGGCTGGTCAAGATGGTCGAGAACATCCGCGCCACGATCACCGAACTGGGGGGCGAAATCCGCTTCGGCAGCAAGGTCGAGCGGCTGGTCATCGAAAACCATCAGGTACGCGGCGTCGTACTGGCCGATGGCGCGACCATCGCCACCGACCATGTCGTGCTGGCCGTCGGCCACAGCGCCCGCGACACCTTCCAGACGCTTTACGAGCAGGGTGTTTACATCGAAGCCAAGCCCTTCTCCATCGGCTTCCGCGTCGAGCACCCGCAAACGCTCATCGACCAGGCCCGCTTCGGCCCCAACGCCGGCAACGAGATCCTCGGCGCCGCCGACTACAAGCTGGTGCACCACTGCAAGAACGGCCGCGCCGCCTACAGTTTCTGCATGTGCCCGGGCGGCCAGGTCGTCGCCGCCACCTCGGAGCCGGGGCGCGTGGTGACCAACGGCATGAGCCAGTATTCGCGTGCCGAGCGCAACGCCAACGCGGCGCTGGTCGTCGAGGTCAAACCCGAGGACTTCCCCGGCGACTACAAGACCAACCCGCTGGCCGGCATCGACTTCCAGCGCCACTGGGAATCCGCCGCCTTCGTCGCCGGCGGCAGCACCTACGAGGCGCCGGCCCAGCGCATCGGCGACTTCCTGGCCGGACGGCCGTCGACGGCGCTCGGCGCGGTCGATCCCTCGTACCAGCCCGGCGTGCACATGACCGATCTTTCGAGCTGCGTGCCGCCCTACGTCATCGAAGCCCTGCGCGAAGCCATCCCGGCCTTCGACAAGCAGATCCGCGGCTTCGCCATGGCCGACGCCGTGTTGACCGGCGTCGAGACGCGCACCTCGTCGCCGATCCGCATCAAGCGCGGGCCCGACTTCCAGAGCATCAACACGCGCGGCCTCTACCCGGCCGGCGAGGGTGCCGGCTACGCCGGCGGCATCCTGTCGGCCGGCGTCGATGGCATCAAGGTCGCCGAGGCGGTGGCGCTGGCCATGGTTGGCCAGCCGTAAGGCGTCTCAGCCGGCAACGGCCCGCCGGTAGCGGGCCAGTCGGACATCGACGGTCAGCTCCAGTTCGCTCAAGGCTGCCGCCCGCGCCCGGCCCTCGGCGCTGGCCCGATACAGATGCGGCGTCATCGCCAGCAGGTCGGCGATCGGCTCGGCCCCGACCAGCGGCAACACAAAGCGCAGGCTTTCCGTCGCCAGGTGATCGAACCCGGGTGGCGGCGCGGCCTCGGCAGCCCGCTCCGCCTTCAGGCTGGGATAGATGATCCGGCGCAGCTCGCACAGGTGATCCGGCCCGGCATCGACCTGCAGCAACTCGCCTTCCGGCTTCAGCACCCGGACGAACTCACCGTAGACCGGGAAACCGAACAGGCACAGCACCCGATCCACCGTTGCCGGCAAGACCGGCAGCTTGGCATTGCTGCCGACCAGCCAGTTCGGCCGCTTGTCCTGCTTGGCCGCCGCCAGGACGGCCCACTTGGAAATGTCGAGCCCGAGCAGGGCCAGCTGAGGCCCGCCGACGGCCGCTGCCGCCAATTGCCGCAGGTAATAGCCCTCGCCGCAACCGGCATCGAGGCAGGCCAGGGTCGCCCCGGGCGAGGCGCCGGCCAGCACCAACCGGCTGACCGCGGCGGCGATCGGCTGGTAGCAGCCGGCATTGAGAAAGCGCCGGCGGGCCTCGACCATCAGCTTGCTGTCGCCGGGATCGCGCGAGCGTTTGTGCTGCACCGGTAGCAGATTGGCGTAACCCTGGGCGGCCACGTCGAAGCAATGCCCGGCCGCGCACCGCCAGCTGCCGCCATGGCGCTGCAAGGCCCCGCCGTCGAGCGGGCAGGCCAATTTGTCGAAGGGGACGACGTTCATCGACGGACCGCTTTGGGTGGGAAAAAGAGGAAAGGTATCGGGTTCATCCGCCGATTATCGGCGGGTCCAAGCTATCCGGGCAAGGCGCCGAGCAGCGCGCTGCCGAACGGTGGTTGGCCAAGTACCGACAATGCCCGCATAATATTCCGGCTCACCCATTCGCCCGCTCTGCTGCGGCCATCGAGGCAAAACGCCATGACCGACACCATTGCCGTCGCCGTATTCGCCCACAACGAGGCACGCAATCTGGCCGCCACGCTGGACAGCATTCTCGCCGCCGCATCGGCTTTCCCCTGCCGGATCGCCATCCTGGCCAACGGCTGCCGCGACGATACGGTGGCGGTCGCCCGGGCTATTGCCAGCCGGCATCCGAACATCGATGTCGTCGAGATCGCCTTGGCCGACAAGGCAAACGCCTGGAATCGCTACGTGCATGAGGTATCGGCGACTTCGCCTTTCAGCGAGGCGGCCTTGCATGTCTTCGTCGATGGCGACGTGCGGGTGACAGCAACCTCGTTCTCGGCTTTTTCGAGCACCTTGCGGGATCACCCCCTGGCCAACGCCGTCGGCGGTTTGCCCACCTCCGGGCGGGACCGGGTGGCCTGGTGCCGGCGCATGGTGGCCAACGGAACGCTGGCCGGCGGTTTGTACGCCTTGCCCCGGGATTTCGTGCAGCGCCTGCGACTGCGAAGGATAGCGATGCCGCGCGGCCTGATCGGCGAGGATTGGGCGGTGTCGCTGTTCGCCCAGAGCGACCTGAATCCGCTCGGCATGGCCGCGCCCGGCGCCGCCAAGGTGGTGTTCGCGCAGCAGGCCGGATTCTCGTTCCGTTCGCTCAGCCAGTGGCGCCCGCGCGACTACCGGACCTACCTCCGCCGGCTCTGGCGCTATGCGCTGCGCGGCGTCCAGTACGAGATGCTGGTCGAACGCCTGCGCTGGCAGCCGCCCGAGGAGCTTCCCGAGGACGTCGACCAGCTCTACGCGCAGGGGACGCCCCCCTCGCGATTGAAATGGGTCGGCAAGACCTCCTTGCTGCGCACCTGCGCCGTGCAGAAAATTCGCCTGCGGCGGGCGACCTTGTCGCAAGGCTAGCCCGACTCAGAGCCTGTGAATTATTTGGGCGCGCCCGAGCAAGGTGCCCAGGCGAGCCCGATCAAGGCGCCAAGCACAGCCATAGCTCGGGCTATGGCGAGCATTGGCAACGCCGAGCGGGCTGGTCTGGGCGCCGGGAGCGGGTGTGAACAAATATTTCACAGGCTCTCAGGCGAACTGCCCGGCCACCCAGCCCGACGACCAGGCCCACTGGAAGTTGTAGCCGCCCAGCCAGCCGGTGACGTCGACCACTTCGCCGATGAAGAACAGGCCGGGCAGCGCCTTGGCCTCCATGGTTTTCGATGACAGCGCATCGGTCGATACGCCGCCCAGCGTGACTTCGGCCTTGGCAAAACCCAAGGTGCCGGACGGCATCAGCGGCCAGGCGTTCAACTGGCTGGCGACCAGCGCCAGGTCGCGGCGGCCGAGTTCGCCGATCGGCCGGCTGGCCAGTTTTTCGCCACCGAGCAGGGCGCACCATTCCTGGGCAAATCGGCGCGGCAGGTGTTCGGCCAGCAGATTGGGCAGTTGGACGCGGCCCTGGCGGTGCTGTTCCAGCCACTGGCCGGCGTCGATCCCCGGCAGCAGGTCGATTTCAAGCGGGCGCTTCTTGCCGCCGGCGTATTCCTGCATCTGCCAGTAGCTGGAAATCTGCAGGATGGCCGGGCCGGACAGGCCACGGTGGGTGATCAGCACGTTCTCGCGGAACGCGGCCTGGTCGAAACTCGCCGTCGCGTCCAGCGTGGCGCCGGCCAGCGGCTTGATCGGCTCGAGCATTTCCGGCACCAGGGCAAGCGGCACCAGGGCCGGCTTGGGGGCGACGACGGGGATGCCGAATTGTTCGGCCAGGCGGTAGCCGAAAGGGCTGGCGCCGATTTTCGGGATGGCCAGCCCGCCGGTCGCCACGACCAGCGACTGGCCGGTGAAGCGCCCCTGATCGGTGGCCAGGGCAAAGCGCTTGACCGGGGCTTCACGGTTCGCCTCGACGTGGTGCACGGCGCACGGGTGGGCAAAACGCACGCCGGCGTCTTCGCAGGCGTCGCGCAGCATGTCGATGATGTCCTGGGCCGTCTCGTCGCAGAACAGCTGGCCGTGCTCGCGCTCGTGGTAGGGAATGCGCCGCCGGTCCATCATGGCGATGAAATCGAACTGGGTGAACCGGGCCAGCGCCGAACGGCAGAAATGCGGGTTCTGCGACAGGTAGTTGTCGGCGCTCACCGTGCGGTTGGTGAAATTGCAGCGGCCGCCGCCGGAAATGCGGATGCGCTCGCCCAGCTTGTCGGCGTGATCGACGAGCAACACGCGCCGGCCGCGGCCGCCGGCCTGGGCGGCGCACATCATGCCGGCGGCGCCGGCGCCGATGATGATGACGTCGAAATGCATGGGCTGGGGTTCGGGCTGGAGTGGCGGGTTGCGGCGCGGCGGATTCTATCACCCGCCGCCGCGCGGCCGCCAAACAGCGCAATCCAGGCAAAAATGCCGGGATTCGGCGAGCATCGCTGCGGTCAACGGCAAAAAACGGCCAAAATCGGAAAGTTGCATGCATCGCCCGGGCCGCCCGTGTATATTCGCCCCCTCGCCCGGACGCCCCGGGCTGTTCGACCCATCGCCGCCGGCCACTCTTCCGGGCCGGCCGCCAGCTGCCCCGGAAGCCGCCCGCATGCCCCTGAAACACATCGATCCCGCCCAATACGAAACGCAACTGGCCGCCAAACTCGGCCAGTTCGTCGAGGCCTTCGCCCCCTTCGGCCTGCCGGCCCCGACCGTGATCCGCTCCGCGCCGCTGCATTACCGGCTGCGCGCCGAGTTCCGCATGTACCACGACGACGCCGGCGTGCATTACGCCATGTTCGCCGCAGACAATCCCAAGCAGCCGGTCGTCATCGACAGCTTCCCGGTGGCCAGCCAGTCGATTTGCGACCTGATGACCCGCCTGCGCAACGCACTGCAGGCCAGCCCGACCTTGCGCCACAAGCTGTTCCAGGTCGATTTCCTGGCCACCCTGAGCGGCCAGCTGATGGCCACGCTGATCTACCGCAAGCCGATCGACGACGACTGGGCAGCAGCGGCCAGCGAACTCGCCGCCAAGCTGGGCATCGAGGTGATCGGGCGCAGCCGCGGCATCAAAAAAGTGATCGGCCGCGACTGGCTGCTCGAAGGCTTCGAGTTGAACGGCCGCCAGCTGGTTTACCAGCAGATCGAAGGCAGCTTCTCCCAGCCCAACGGCGAGGTGAACCGCCAGATGCTCGGCTGGGCCTGCCAGCAGGCGGCTGGCCTGGGCGGCGACCTGATCGAGTTGTATTGCGGCAACGGCAATTTCACCGTCGCCCTCGCCCCGCTCTTCGACCGCGTACTGGCCACCGAAGTCAGCAAGACCTCGGTGCGGGCGGCCGAATACAATTTCGCCGCCAACCAGGCCGACAACGTCAGCGTCGTCCGCCTGTCCAGCGAGGAAATCAGCGCCGCCATGGCCGGCACCGAAACCTTTAAGCGCCTGCAGCACGTCGATCTCGGCCAGTACCGCTTCTCGACCATCTTCCTCGACCCGCCGCGGGCCGGGCTGGATGCGCAGACCCTGGAACTGGCGGCCGGCTTCGACAACATCCTCTACATCTCGTGCAACCCCGAGACCCTGCGCGCCAACGTCGCTGCCCTGCACGCCAGCCACGAAATCAAGGCTGCCGCCGTCTTCGACCAGTTTCCCTACACCCACCACCTGGAAAGCGGGCTGCTGCTCAGCCGCCGCTCCGGCAAGGCAGCGGGCGGGTCCGGCACACTGTAACAATATTTATTCACATTAACGGACATGGCGTTTCAAACAGCTGATTCAAAACCATAATTTTTTATGCGGCAGTGCACCATTATGAAAAATAATTGTTACAATGGCGCCGTTGTAATTTTGAATTAGTCACTTGAGGAGATTTGTATGTCGATCAACGCCGAACAATTCGCCGCTGCCAACAAGGCTGCCGTCGATTCCCTGCTTTCCGTCGCCAACACCGCCCTCGCGTCCGCCGAGCGCATCGCCAACCTGAATCTGGAAACCGCCCGTTCCGTGGTTGAAGATTCCGCCGCCAACGCCAAGGCCCTGCTCGGCGCGAAGGACGTCAAGGAAGCCATGACCATCCAGGCCTCCCTGGCCCAGCCGAACATCGACAAGGCCGTCGCCTACTCGAAGTCGGTCTACGAAATCACCAGCGAAAACCAGGAAGCGCTGACCAAGATGGTCGAAGCCCAGTTCGGCGATTTCCAGAAGTCGGTTGCCGACATGCTCGACAAGGCCGCCAAGTCCGCCCCGGCCGGTTCCGACGTTGCCGTCGCTGCCGTGCAAAGCGCCATCGCCGCTGCCAACTCGGCCTTCGACACGATGCGCAAGTCGGCCAAGCAAATGACCGACCTGGCCCAGAGCAACATCGTCGCCGCCACCAGCGCCACCACCAAGGCCGCCAAGAAGGCCTCCGGCAAGTAATCCGGCAAGCCACCCCGCCGGCCCGGCCGGCGGCAGCAAAAAGCCCACGGCATGCCGTGGGCTTTTGTCATTCAGGCACCGCTCAGGCAGTTCAGGCGGCCTCGGTGCTCGGCACGAGAAAATCCCGGCTGATGCCCTCCCCGAGTTGGTAGATGTGATCCATGAACTGGGTCAGCCAGTCATGCAGGCCCTGCGCCAGGATGTCCTCGATCTTCCCGTAATGCAGTTGGGCGTGCATGATCCCGGCCTGCCGGGCGGTTTCGCCGGAATGATTGTTGGCGATGAAATCGAGGTTCTTGACCACGCTGTTCATGCAGAAATGCAGCGAACGCGGCATGTCCTTGTTGAGGATGAGCAGTTCGGCAACCCGCCCCGGAGTTATGACGTCGCGGTAGACCTTGCGGTAGACCTCGAAGCCCGACACCGAACGGAGCAAGGCCGCCCAGCCGTAGAAATCGGTGGCGCCCTCGTCGGCACCCTTCGGGCTGAGTACGTGGTACTTCACGTCGAGGATGCGCGCCGTGTTGTCGGCACGCTCGAGCAAGGTACCGAGGCGAATAAAATGGTAGGCCTCGTCCTGCAGCAGGGTGCCCAGCGTCGTGCCGCGGGTCAGCGCCGAGCGCTTCTTGACCCATTCGAAATACTCGCTGATGCCGGCATTGAGCAACTGCTCGAACTGCCGGTTTCTCCCCTCGATCCAGGTGGAATTCAAGGTTTCCCACATTTCCGTGGTCAGCGTGCCGCGCACGGCATGAGCGTTCTCACGGGCCAGGCGGAAGCAGCTGTGGATGGAGGCCAGGTTGTCGGCATCGCTGACCATGAATTTCAGCACGTTTTGGCCGTTGACCGCCGAATACTTGGCGGCAAAGGCTTCTTCCAGGCTGTTCAGGGCGATGATGGCATTCCAGTTGCGATTGGCCGCCTCCTCGGATTGCGGCACGAGGGACATCTGGTAGGTGACATCGAGCAGGCGGGCCAGGTTTTCGGCCCTCTCGATGTATCGCGACATCCAGAACAAATGATCTGCAGTACGGCTCAGCATGCTTATTCCTCCAGAATCCAGGTGTCTTTGGTGCCGCCGCCCTGTGACGAGTTGACGACCAGGGAATCCTTGGTCAGCGCGACGCGGGTCAGGCCGCCCGGAACCATGTCAACGCCCTTGCCCGACGACAGCACGAAGGGGCGCAGATCGAGGTGACGGGGCGCGATACCCTCCTCGACGAAAGTCGGGCAATTGGACAAGGCCAGCGTCGGCTGGGCGATATAGCCTTGCGGCTTGGCGATCAGCAATTGGCGAAAATGCTCGATCTGGGCCTTGGTCGAGGCCGGCCCGACCAGCATGCCGTAGCCGCCGGCCCCATGCACCTCCTTGACGACCAGTTCGGGCAGGTGATCGAGGACGTAGGCCAGATCGTCGTTCTTGCGGCACATGTAGGTCGGCACGTTGTTGAGCGTGGGCTCCTCGCCAAGGTAGAAGCGGATCATGTCCGGCACGTAGGGGTAGATCGACTTGTCGTCGGCCACCCCGGTGCCCACCGCGTTGGCCAGCGTCACGTTGCCAGCCTGGTAGGCGCGCACTAGGCCGGGCACGCCCAGTGCCGAATCGGCGCGAAAAACGAGCGGGTCGAGGAAATCGTCGTCGATGCGGCGGTAGATGACATCGACGCGCTGCGGCCCCTGCGTGGTCCGCATGAACACCGCCTCGTCCTTGACGAAGAGATCGCGCCCCTCGACCAGTTCGACCCCCATCTGCTGGGCCAGGAAGGTATGTTCGAAATAGGCGCTGTTGTAGGAACCGGGCGTCAGCACGACGACCGTCGGATCGCTGACCCCGATCGGGGCGACGGCGCGCAGCTTCTCGAGCAGCATGTCCGGGTAATGCTGGACCGGCGCCACTTTGTGCTTGGCGAACAACTCGGGGAAGAGCCGCATCATCATCTTGCGGTCTTCCAGCATGTAGGAAACGCCGGACGGCACGCGCAGGTTGTCCTCCAGCACGTAGAACTCGCCTACCCCGGCGCGGACGATGTCGACGCCGGTGATGTGCGTGTAAATCTCGCCGGGCAGGTCGACACCCTGCATGACCGGGCGGTACTGGGCATTGTTCAGCACCTGCTCGGCCGGAATCTTGCCGGCCTTGAGGATTTCCTGATCGTGATAGACGTCGTGCAGGAACATGTTGAGCGCCTTGACCCGCTGGCGCAAACCGGCCTGCATGGCCTTCCACTCGGCGGAGGGAATGACCCGGGGGATGATGTCGAAGGGGATCAGGCGCTCCTTGCCGGACTCCTCGCCATAGACGGCGAAGGTGATGCCGACCCGGTGAAAGGCCAGGTCGGCTTCGGCCCGCTTGCGCTCGATGTGCTCGGCCGGCGTCGCCTTGAGCCAGTCTTCGTATGCCTTGTAATGTGATCGTACGCCGCCCTTGGCGTCATACATTTCGTTATAGAAGTTCATTTTTGGCTCTTCTCAGAGGATGTACTCACTTCAATATCAGCAGAATCCATGCCACGAAAAAATACGCATCAAATCATTCAATTAGGATACACCCGAAAAAGGCCATGCCCCAGCCAGGTGCAGACCCCGTCAAATTGGTGCAAATAAAAAACCCACCGGAGCGATCCGGTGGGTTGTTCTGTTGCCACTAGGCAGAAGCAATCAGGCGCGTTCGAAAATGACCGCGATACCCTGTCCGCCACCGATACACATGGTGACCAGCGCGTACTTGCCACCGATGCGTTCCAGTTCGTAGAGCGCCTTGGTGGCGATGAAGGCACCGGAACAGCCGACCGGGTGGCCGAGGGCGATGGCGCCGCCGTTCGGGTTGGTCTTGGCCGGATCGAGGCCGAGCACCTTGGATACCGACAGAGCCTGGGCGGCGAAGGCTTCGTTCGATTCGATCACGTCCATCTGGTCCAGGGTCAGGCCAGCCTTCTTCAGGGCCAGCTTGGTGGCCGGGATCGGGCCTTCGCCCATGATATCGTTGGGCACACCGGCCACGGCGTAGCCGGCGATGCGGGCCATCGCCTTCTGGCCGGCCTTGGCGGCGACATCGGCGGCAGCCAGGACGAAGAAGGCGGCACCGTCGTTGATGCCGGAAGCGTTACCGGCGGTAACCGTACCATCCTTCTTGAAGGCCGGCTTCATCTTGGCCAGCGATTCCATGGTCGTGCCGCGCTTCGGATGCTCGTCGGTATCGAAGACCACATCGCCCTTGCGGGTCTGCTTGACAATGGGCACGATCTGCGACTTGAAGTAGCCGGCATCGATGGCGGCAGCGGCGCGGCGCTGCGATTCGACGGCGAAGGCGTCCTGGTCTTCACGGCTAAAACCGTGCTTGGCCGCCAGGTTTTCGGCGGTGATGCCCATGTGGCCGACACCGAAGGGATCGGTGAGCACGGCGACCATCGAGTCGATCGCCTTGGTGTCGCCCATGCGGGCCCCGGAACGCAGGGCCGGCAGCATGTAGGCTGCCTTGGACATGACTTCGACACCGCCGCCGATACCGTAGTCGGCATCGTTAAGCATGATGTTTTGGGCGGTGGTTACGATGCCCTGCAGGCCCGAGGCGCACAGGCGGGAAACCTGCATGGCGACCGAGTCCATCGACAAGCCGGCCTGGATGGATGCAACGCGGGAAACATAGGCATAGCGCGAGTCAGTCGGCATCGTGGTACCGACGGTAACGTAGTTGATGGCCTGCGGATCGACGCTGGAACGGGCAACCGCTTCCTTCATGACGATGCCGGCCAGTTCGCTGGAATCGAAATCAGCCAGGGAACCTCCGAAAGCGCCGATAGGGGAACGAACTGCGCTTAGAACGACAACATCTCTGCTCATGTAAACCTCCTGGTAAGTATTATTCAGCCCGCCAAACTGGCGAGCCCCAACAAAAACAGCAACAGCGCCCAGAGCACCGTGGCGCGCCAGACGAGACCGACTGCCCGCTGCATGCAATCGGCGTCAGCCGGTTCGCCGATGCCGAGTTCGGCATGATCCGAAAACTCGGCGCCGTCGACCATCGGCCGGCTCAACAGCACCCCGAGCGCACCCGCACCACTGGCCAGCACAATGCCGAGATCACGGTCTGGCCACTGTGCCGGCTGGGTTCGCCAGCAATAAACCGCATCCTCGAAATCGCCGACAACGGCAAAAGCCGATGCCGTGGCGCGCAGGGGAAACCAATCGATGATACCGAAAACTTGACGGGAGAATAGCGAAAACTCGTGCTGCTCTGCAACATTGCCCCCCTGCCAGCGCTCCCGGATGATCGCTGCCAGGCGGTAAAGGACGGCGCCACAAGGGCCGGGCAGGATGACGAACCAAAGTAGCACGGCAAAGACATGCCGATGGGCAGCGCCAAGAGCGGCCTCGATGGACAGCCGGGCGACCTCCTCCGAGTTCAGGCCGCTTGTCGAACAGCCTTGCCAGGCGCCGAGCAGGCTGCCGGCGCGTTCGAGGTCGCCGAGGCGCAGAGCGATCTGGATTTCGGTGTAGTGATGGCTGAACTGCCGGAAACCCATGGTCAGGTAGAGAATGCCGACATTGAAAACCAGGGCGAGGAGCGGATTCAGCGCATAGAGCAGGCTGAAGACCCCAGCGGTCAGCAGCACCGGCAGGAGCACGGCGACACACCAGGCAAGTACCCCATGGCGATAGGCGCCGGCATTGAAACGGGACTCGATGAAATCAGCCCAGGCCCCCAGGGGTTCGGCAACGATACGGCGGTAATCGAGGGGCTGCAGTTGCTCGATGAGAAATACAGCTATCAGCGCGAGAAGACTCATGGGGAATCGGGGGCTGCCGTGCTCGGCTTATTTTGTTCGTTCAAGGCACTACCATAGCACAAGCTCATGCCGCCTGGAGCAGCCCGAGGCGCTCGCTCAACGAGCGGATCATGCCGGCCGTGGCGCCCCATATGAAGTAGTCGCCGTAGGGCATGGCGAAGTAGTTGCGCAACGCTCCGCGGTAATGCAGGGAGTGACGCTGGTGATTGGCCGGATCAAGCAGGAAGTCGAGCGGCACCTCGAAGATCTCGGCCACCTCGAAGGGATCCGGCTGGACGGTGAACGGCGGATGAACCAAAGCAACGACCGGGGTGACGCGAAAGCCGGTGCCGGTCCGGTATTCGGGCAGAAAGCCAACGATCTCGATGGATTCCCGGGACAGGCCGATTTCTTCCTCGGTTTCGCGCAACGCGGTATGGGTCGGCGTCAGGTCGTCGGCTTCGACTCGTCCGCCGGGGAAACTGATCTGGCCGGCATGGTCGCGCAGGTGGGCGGTGCGCTGGGTGAGCAGGACAGTCTGCCCTGCCGGGTGAAGAACGATGGGAACCAGCACGGCGGCCGGGGTCAGTACCTGATCGCCCGCCCCCTCCTCGAGGACGAAATCGCCAACTGGTGGTTCGCTGAGCAAACTCGACCGCAGATGCGCCAGATCGAACATCATGCGGCCTGGGAATCTTCCTCGATTTCGGCATGCACCGAAGCGAGCGCGTCCTGCAGGGTTTCCTCGGCCAGGCCGTTGATCGTCGTTGCCACCAGGTCGGCCGATTCGATAGCGCCAACCGGCAGGCGCTTGCTGTCCAGGCTGGCGATCATGACGGCTGCTGCGCCGGCGACGCGCAACAAGGATTGGCGCTCGCTCATCAGCATTTCGACTTCTTCGCGCAACAGCGCGATCTCCTGCTCCTTCTGCGGCATCTTCTCTCTCCTAGAATCGTTTTTTGAGTGTCATGGTACTGCCATCGCGCTGCATTTCCATGCGGTTGAGGAAACTCATGCCGAGCAGGGCCATCGGCATTTCGTTCTGATGAATCAACGCTTCGACGTTGTGCAGCGTGATGTCGCCGATGCGTACCGTATCGAGCTGGACCTTACTGACCACGGCCTGGCCGTTGGCGGTGTTGCTCAAACCCTTCTGGCCTTTGTTGAAATCGAGCCCGATGCGCCGGGCATCGGTCGCCCCCAGCGAAATCATGCTGGCCCCGGTATCGACCAGAAAGCGCACCGAGGTGCCGTTGATGTTGCCGGTGGTGAAAAAGTGCCCCTGGGCGTCGGCGGTCATGACGACCTTGCCGGAACCATCGACCGACAGGGCTCCGACAGCGTGCTGACCAACGCGCAAGGGGCGCTTCTTGCCGCCGATCTCGATGATCACCTGCTCCCCCTGGATGACGACCACCTTGACGCCATCGACCGTCTCGCCGACACGCACCGTCTGCGGCTGGCCGCCGTTGAAGATCAGCATGGCCTTGCTGCCGAGGATGCCGGCCAGGCCGACGTCCTGGGCCTGGGCGGCGATGGGGGCCAGGCACAGCAGGACGAGGAAATGCGTAGAATGTCGCTTCGCCAAACCCGACATCAACGCTACGATGAAACCTGTTGCCATCTTTCGCCACTCCCCGACTGAAGGTCCGGGCTATTTTGCCATATTCCTCGAAGCCCACGGGATCCCCTGGCGCCTGGTGGCCATCGACCAAGGCGAGGCGGTGCCGGCAGCGGCCGACGAATTTTCCGGCCTGTGTTTCATGGGCGGGCCGATGAGCGTCAACGATCCGCTGCCCTGGATCGAGGCGGCCTGCGCGCTGATTCGCCAGGCGGCGAGCAAAAACATCCCGGTCATCGGCCATTGCCTGGGCGGCCAGTTGATGAGCAAGGCACTGGGCGGGCAGGTGACCCGCAACCCGGTCAAGGAGATCGGCTGGGGCGCCATCGAAGGTGCCGGCGACCCCGTGGCCCGGCACTGGCTGGGCGATTTTGCCGGCCGCAGCAGCATGGCCTTTCACTGGCACGGCGAAACCTTCAGCCTTCCCGAGGGTTCCAGCCGGCTGGCCGGCAACGCCCATTGCGCCAACCAGATGTTTGCCCTCGGGCCGCACCTCGCCATGCAGTGCCACGTCGAGATGACGCCGGAAATGATCGCCAAATGGGGCGAGCAGTGGGACGACGAACGGGTGGCCGAAAAGGATAGGGCGAGCGCCCAGTCGCCAGCGCGGATGCTGGCCGACATCGGCCAATGCCTGCCGGCCATGCGCCAGCTGGCCAACCAGCTTTACACGGTGTGGATCGGCGGCCTGGCCCGCTAAGCGAAAGGGCAGCCGGAGCTGCCCTTTTTGATTTTGGCGTTTTTTTGCCGTCGACCGCAGCACTCGCCGTCAGTCGCGGAAATTACCGGCCTTGATCGGAAAATCGCTGATCTCCTTGCGAATCAGCGCGATGCAGCCCTGCAGGTCGTCGCGTTTGGCGCCCTGGATGCGCACCGCGTCGCCCTGGATGGACGCCTGGACCTTGAGCTTGGCGTCCTTGACGATCTTGACGATCTTCTTGGCCAGTTCGCTCTCGATACCCATCTTGATCTTCAGCTCCTGCTTGACCTTGTTGCCGGAGACTTTCTGCACCGGCTGGTGATCGAGCCGCTTGGTGCTCTCGACTTCCTTCTTTTCCATGGCCGGGAACAGGATGTCCTTGATCTGGTCGAGCTGGAAGTCTGAATCGCCGTGCAGGGTGATGACCTTGTCCTTATCGTTGAACTCGATCTTGGCCGAGGTGCCCTTGAAATCGTAGCGGTTGTCGATCTGGCGAACGGCGACGTCGATAGCGTTCTTCAACGCCACCATGTCCGCTTCGGAGGTGAAGTCAAAGCTCGGCATGGAAAACTCCTTAATCAAAAGCCCGGCGCGCTGGCCGGGCAAGGCGCTGGCGCGCAGGCAGTACGCAGGGTACGGCGGGCGCCGGCAACGCAGCCCGGACAAGCGCCGGGCTATTACCAAATCAGCCGAAGTGGCAGACGTAGTGGTAGGCCTCGCCTTCGGCGACCGAAATCTCGAAGCTGGAATTACCCGGCACGTTGAAGGACTGGCCTTCACCCCAGGTCGTCCACTCGGACTCACCCTTGAGCTTGACGCGGCACGAGCCGCCAACGCCTTCCATGATTTCCGGCGCCCCGGTATTGAAGGTCAGGCTGGACGGGAGGATGACGCCGACCGTCTTTTTCGTACCGTCGGCCAGCACCACGGTGTGGCTGACGCACTTGCCGTCGAAATAAACATTGGCCTTCTTGACCACGGAAACGCCATCGTAACGTTCGGATTGCGACATTTAAATACCCCAGAGTTTCTGTATGACTGATTTGGCGATGAAGCCGACCATGCCGAAGGCCAGCACGAAAAAGAGCACGAAGGTGCCCGTCTTGCCAGCCTTGGACTTCCAGGCGATCTCGCCGATGATGAACAGCATGAACACGATGAAGGCACCAACGCCCCAGGTCGAGAAGAAATCCGCGATCTGTTCTTCGTTGAGCCCGAATACGGTGCCGCCTTCCATCGTTTAGCCCTTCTTCTTGACCGCTGCTTTCTTGACCGCCGGCTTGGCAGCCGCCTTCTTGGCGGCCGGTTTGGCCTCGACCTTGGCCGGCGTGGCCTTCTTCGCCGCCGGCTTACCCTCCTTGCGAGCGCCCAGGTTGGCGGCGATGCGCATGCGCAGTGCGTTGAGCTTGATGAAGCCGCCCGCGTCCTTCTGATCGTAGGCGCCGGCGTCGTCCTCGAAGGTGGCGATGGTCGAGTCGAACAGCGAATCGGTCTTCGAATCACGGCCGACGACGATGACGTTGCCCTTGTACAGTTTGAGGCGGACGGTGCCGTTGACCGTCTGCTGGGTGTGGTCGATCAGCACCTGCAGTGCCTTGCGCTCCGGGCTCCACCAGTAGCCGTTGTACACCAGGCTGGCATAGCGCGGCATCAGGTCGTCCTTGAGGTGGGCGACTTCGCGGTCGAGCGTGATCGACTCGATGGCGCGGTGGGCGCGCAGCAGGATGGTGCCGCCCGGGGTTTCGTAGCAACCGCGCGACTTCATGCCGACGTAGCGGTTCTCGACCAGGTCGAGGCGGCCGATGCCGTGCTTGCCACCGATTTCGTTGAGCAGGGCCAGCACTTCGTGGGCCTTGAGCTTCTTGCCGTTGACCGCGACGACGTCACCGTTGGCGAAATCCAGGTCGAGGTACTCGGCCTTGTTGGGAGCCTTTTCCGGCGACACGGTCCACCGCCACATCGATTCCTCGGCTTCGGCGGCCGGGTCTTCGAGGTGACGGCCTTCGTAGGAAATGTGCAGCAGGTTGGCGTCCATCGAATACGGCGAACCGCCCTTCTTGTGCTTCATATCGATGGGGATGCCATGCGCCTCGGCATAGGCCATCAGCTTCTCGCGCGACAGCAGGTCCCACTCGCGCCACGGGGCGATGACCTTGATGCCCGGCTTCAGCGCGTAGGCGCCGAGCTCGAAGCGGACCTGGTCGTTGCCCTTGCCGGTGGCGCCATGGCAGATGGCGTCGGCGCCGGTTTCGTTGACGATCTCGATCAGGCGCTTGGCGATCAGCGGCCGGGCGATCGAGGTACCGAGCAGGTACTCGCCTTCGTAGATGGTGTTGGCCCGGAACATCGGGAAGACGAAGTCGCGGACGAATTCCTCGCGCAGGTCGTCGATGTAGATGTTCTTCGGCTTGATGCCCAGTTGCACGGCCTTGGCGCGCGCCGGCTCGAGTTCCTCGCCCTGGCCGAGGTCGGCCGTGAAGGTGACGACTTCGCACTGGTACACATCCTGCAGCCACTTGAGGATGACCGAGGTATCCAGCCCCCCCGAATAGGCCAGCACGACCTTCTTGATATCACTCATTATTTGTTCCTTTTTTCCAGTTGACCGTAGCGCTCAGCCTTGCAGGCGTCCGAGCAGCAAATATTCCATCAATGCCTTCTGCACATGCAGGCGATTCTCGGCTTCGTCCCAGACCACCGATTGCGGCCCGTCGATCACCTCGGCCGTCACTTCCTCGCCGCGATGGGCCGGCAGGCAGTGCATGAAGACAGCCTGCGGATCGGCGACGCGCATCATGTCGCCATCGACGCACCAGTCGGCGAAGGCCTTGATGCGTTCCTCGTTCTCGGCCTCGAAACCCATCGAGGTCCACACGTCGGTGGTCACCAGATCGGCGCTGCGACAGGCATCCATCGGATCGGCGAAGACCTTGAAGCGGGCCGGATTGATCTTGCCGACCAGTTCCGGCTGGATCTCGTAGCCAGGGGGCGTCGACACGTGCACCTTGAAGTCGAGCACCTCGGCCGCCTGCAGCCAGGTGTTGCACATGTTGTTGGCGTCGCCAACCCAGGCCACCGTCTTGTCCTGGATGCAGCCACGATGCTCGATGTAGGTAAAGATGTCGGCCAGGATCTGGCACGGATGGTATTCGTTGGTCAGGCCATTGATCACCGGCACGCGCGAATTGGCGGCAAAACGCTCGATGATCTCCTGCTCGAAGGTGCGGATCATCACGATGTCGCTCATCCGCGAGATGACCTGGGCCGCATCCTCGACCGGCTCGCCACGCCCGAGCTGGGAGTCGCGGGTGTTCAGGTAGATGGCCGAACCGCCGAGCTGATGCATGCCAGCCTCGAAGGACAGCCGCGTCCGCGTGCTGGCCTTCTCGAAAATCATCACCAGCGTGCGATCGGCCAGCGGCCAGTATTTCTCGTACGACTTGAACTGGTTCTTGATCCAGGCGGCCCGCTCGAAAACGTACTCGATCTCGTCCCGGCAAAAATCCTTGAACTGCAGGAAGTGTTTGATCGCCATGATCAGGCCGCCAAAAATTCTTTGATCAGCGGCAGGCTGCGGTCGACCAGTTCCTTAGCCTCGTTTTCGCTGAAAGTCAGCGGCGGCAGCAGGCGGATCACCTTGTCGGCCGTCACATTGATCAGCAGACCTGCGGCCAGCGCCTTGCCGACCAGCTCACCGCATGGTCGATCGAGTTCGATGCCGATCATCAGGCCATGGCCGCGAATCTCGACAACGCCCTTGACCTCGGCCAGCGCGTCGCCATACAGCTTGCGGATCAGCGCGCCGACCTTCTCGGCATTGGCCATCAGGCCTTCCTGCTCGATGCAGGCTATCGTCGTCAGCGCCGCCGTGCACGCCAGCGGATTGCCGCCAAAAGTCGAGCCATGGTTGCCCGGCCCGAACAGGCCGGCCGCCTTGCCACCAACCATGCAGGCGCCGATCGGCACGCCGGAACCGAGGCCCTTGGCCAGCGTCGCGATATCCGGCTGGATGCCGGCATGCTGGTAGCCGAACCACTGGCCGGTGCGCGCCATGCCACACTGCACTTCGTCGCAGATCAACAGCCAGCCCTTGTCGTAGCACAACTGGCGCAGGCCCTTCTGGAACTCGCTCGACGCCAGATGAATGCCACCCTCGCCCTGGATGATCTCCAGCATGACGGCGACAATATTGTTGTTGTGCTCGGCGATATTGCGGATCGCCTCGAGATCATCGTAAGGCACGCGCAGGAAACCATGCACCAGCGGCTCGAAACCAGCCTGCGCCTTACGGTTGCCGGTGGCCGACAGGGTCGCCATGGTCCGACCATGGAAAGCCTTTTCCATGACGATGATGGTCGGCGACTCGATGCCCTTCTTGTGACCGTAAAAACGGGCCAGCTTGATGGCCGCCTCGTTGGCCTCGCAACCGGAATTGCAGAAAAACACTTCCTGCATGCCGGAACGCTCGCACAGCTTGTCGGCCAACTGCTCCTGGCCGGTAATGCCGTAGAGGTTGGAGGTATGCAACAGGCGACCAGCCTGTTCGGCAATGGCGGCAACCAGCTTGGGATGGGCGTGACCGAGCGTCGAAACGGCGATCCCGGACAGGGCGTCCAGGTACTCCTTGCCATCGGTATCGAAAATCCGGCTACCGCTGCCGTGGCTGAACGCCACCGGCAACCGGGCATAGGTATTCATGACATGCGACATGAGGCAACCCCATAAAACGACAACGGCGGCCATTGCCGCCGGAACCGCCACCGACCCGACCATGCGCCGGAGAGTGGCATAAATGGCGATTCTAGGTCAAAAACCAGGCCTTGTATAGAACGGGCACAGCCCTTCCAGCCCTGTGCGCCGTCCTGCCGACGCCATAATTGTCGAAAGCCTGCGCCCTTCTGCTAGAATGCGCCAACGCAAGGTCGTACCGCCCGCAAACGCAGAGTAGAACAATGACAAACCAAGAATCGACCACATTCATCATTGTTGGCCTCACCAAAGAAGGACGAAAATTTCGGCCCAGTGACTGGGCAGAGCGCCTGTGCGGCGTCATGTCTGCTTTTGGTGCAGAACGCAAGATGAAATATTCCCCCTACGTCGGCCCCGGCGACTACAACGGCGACAAGGCGGTCTTTGTCGATGGCCGCCTCGGCGAAATCGAACCCATGGCCTACCGCTTCATGCTCAACTTCGCCCAGGACAACGACCTGCAGATCGTCGATGGCGTGTGCTCGATCGACGACAAGAAATAGCACCCCGGCAAGCCGACCACAACAAAAGACACCGTAAACAAAAAAGGCACCCGCGGGTGCCTTTTCTAATCAACCCCGAAAATCAGGCAGCAGCGACAGCCAGCGCCTTGATCTGAGCAGACAGACGGCTCTTGGTGCGGGAAGCCTTGTTCTTGTGAATGATTTTCTTGTCAGCGATACGGTCGAGAACCGCAACGGACTGCTGATAAACACCTTGGGCAGCAGCTTTGTCACCGGCGGCAATCGCCTGACGGACACGCTTGATCGCGGTACGCAGGGTCGAACGCAGGCTGGCGTTATGGGAGCGCTGCTTGTCAGCTTGACGGATGCGCTTGCGGGCTTGTGCGCTATTGGCCATGAAGATTCCAGATTCGTTAGAAGACTAAACGGCCATTATATGAAAAAAAACACCTTCGATCAACACCCAAGGCTAATTTAAGAACTCAAATCTTCCAGTTGCCGTTGTCCACGCTACCACCCCGTGCCCCTGACTCCGTCAAGGTTTGCGTCCCGTCGCTTGCCTGACTAGTTCCGCTGCCCGGAGTCGCGGTGAGCGTGAATGTCGTTGCAGTACATGCTCCGACAACACCGTAGTAGGTCGTCGAACCACCGTAGCCAACTCCACACGCCGTACCCGCGGCATTTAAATAAGTACCATTCGTGGAAAACCAGCGCTCCATCTGCTGGGCGTAAGAAACAAGTTCCCGCTGAACATCAACCCGACGGGATTTTTTGATCTGTTCGTTATAGGCAGGAAGGGCGATGCTGGCGAGAATTGCCACAATGGCAACGACTATCATCACCTCGATCAAGGTAAAACCACCAGGTTGCCGAATCGTTGATTCCTTCATGAGTACTCCCCTGATTCTGTCATCAGATATCACAAACATAGGCGACCGTCTGCAACACAACCACCGACCGGCTATCCAGCCCAACCCCTCGCCCCATCAAACTGTACGCCTTGCAACCGGCCTTGCCGGCCGGCAGGAAGGTATCGGCAAGCAGGGCAATGCTCAACTGCGCCGATGTTGGCTGCTCAACCGACGACGAGTGGTAGCGCACCATATCGAGCGCGCCTGCCGCCGACCAAGCAGAAGGCATGACAGTTACCGCCGCCGGCCCAGGACTGGTTGGCGCTGCAGATAGACTGGTCAATGTACAACCTGTCGACGCGCTACAGTTTTCATGCGTCAATGCCGCCACACCCTGTCTCAAGACCTGCTCGGCTGCCTGCTGGGCACGGGTGCGATCCATATAGTTACCCGCCATTTTTTCGTTAAGCGAGGTATTGCGAACGGCATTGACCACCAATATCGTCAATACGAGCAAAATCAGCATGGAAACTATGAGCGCGAAACCATTCTCACGAGGCGAGGGCCTGTTCATGAAGTTCTCCTATCGATTCCTGAGCAGGACAGTCGAACGAAAAGTCCGGTATAGCTTGTTGTCGCTATCAGACCCGGCAATATCCGTAGCGCTGCAATCCTTGACCAACCCAGCTTTCGCCACGCCACCATCGATTGCCTCCGAGCGCAAAACCAGGCAGACCTTCACGGCAACGATTTTTGTCGGATTTGCCGTGGCAGTCGCCTGAACATAGGTATCCGCCACACAGTCCCGTTCCTTGTTGGAGCCAACATCGGCACCACAACCGAAATCTCCCACAATTGCCGGACCCGTATCAGTCCCGTAGTCGATCTTGAAATCAACCAACTCTGTTCCACTCCCCGCTCCCGCGGCAGCCGGAGCAATCCAGTCCACCACCCCACACTGAAGCTTGCTACCCGATTTCGCAATGACGATGGTCTGCGCTGAATCAAGAGCCGGTAGCGAACCATCGCAGGCCATAGTGTTCGCGCCATCGGCTGTAAATTTCAGCGTCACCGACTGACTGGAGGTCGGCGTAATGAAGTCGGCAACCATAGGGGTAATGGGATTGGGACGAAATCCAGCCTGGGAAATCATCCGTTGCAGCATGGACAAGGCAAAACGCCCGTCCTCGGACAAACGCGTCTGCATGCTCTGAATGCGATAGGTTTGTTTGGTGCTGACATACAACTCGGTGGCGGCAAGCATGGCGATCAAGGCTATGACCAGCGCGACCATCAACTCGATCAGCGTAAAACCACGACAGTTTCTTGGGTGGCTCATTATTCGATCACCGTAGTAAAGGTACTGAAGCTGGCATCAGTTCCGCTGTCCCGATCCAGTGCCCAGGTCAATGTCAATTTGTACCTAAAAAGGCCGGCCGTAAGAGTTGCGTCCCGAGTCAAGACATAGGTTCCATTCGGCAACTGACTTCTTAAACTCTGATTCCACTCAGCCATTTCAGCCGCCATCAAATAACCCCCGGATGTACAGGCTGGCGCAGTATCAGGCGGGGTATTCTGGGGACAGTCGGCAAAATTCGGCGGCAAGGGCAGCTGAGGATGAACAACCAAACCATCGACTGCATAATACGGCGTGCGATTGGCGCGAATCCTGTCAGCCAGATCCGCCGCCACATCTGCCGCAATACTGCGGTAATGAGCACTCTGATTCATTGCCAGCGAACGCGACTGCAAGGCCCCAAGCCCCAACAGGCCCGACGCCAGAATCACAACAGCGACCATTACCTCGATGAGCGACATTCCACGCTGATTCATTGCCTATCCCCTAGTCGTCAATTCCGTTACGCGCAGGTCGTAGCCGAATTAATCCGCTTACCGACATGCCCGGAAATGGTGACGTCAATCTGATGCTCCTTACGACCGGTTGTACACAGGGTGAAAGTTGTTGCCGCTGCACTCCCCAGCGTACCGGTGAAGATGACCGAGGTCGCCGCCGTCGTGATGGTCAGCCCCTGCTTCATCTGGACGCGCTGAATGACCGCTGCTCCGTCAAATACCAGAATGCCGGTCGACCAGTCGCCTGCATTACCTGAGCAAGCCGTACTGGTATTGGCATCCGTTGCCGGGCAGACGGTGACATTCTGACGACGCTTGATGGCCTCCAACCGCGCCGCATTCAGCGTGCTCGCCAACAAATCGCTTTGCGAAGAAAGGCGTGCGTCGCGAATCAGATCGGTCATGCCCGGTACCGCTATGGTGGTCAGGATGATGAGAATCGCCAGCGTCACCATCAACTCGACCAGGGTAAAACCCAGGCCGTGGCGCCTTGCCATGCCATTCATTACTTGATCTCCCGCCAGGTGCTGGTTTCGACCTTGATGCCAAACGAGGTCCCGAGCATGGTTTCCTTCTCGACCTTGTCATCACCGATCGTGCCGCTATACAACTTGCCTGCCCCGGTCGATGCCGGACGGCCCATGGCGTTGCCGGACGACACGCCTGACGCGGCATTTCCGGTATAAACGCCCATCATGTTGGCCTCTTTCAATGCGATGACCTGACCAACATCGCCCAGCGTCGCGCCCGAAGAAGTGGTCGTCACAATCTTGCTGCTGGACGCCACATAGGTCAGCTCGGTCGGGATGCCATCTTTCGAGAAGCCGCTGACGAAAGCCGACCCGGTCGAGAAGCCGACCTTGTCGGCATCCGTAGACTTGCCATCGAGCTTGACGTCGATGAAGCTGAATTCCTTGCCGCGCGAGCTCTTGGTGACCGAACCAGTCATCGGATCAAGCCCCATTACCCAGCCCTTGCCACCGGGCAAGCATTTTTC
This sequence comes from Dechloromonas sp. Dech2017, assembly GCA_009469585.1. Lineage (GTDB taxonomy): Bacteria > Pseudomonadota > Gammaproteobacteria > Burkholderiales > Rhodocyclaceae > Azonexus. The sequence continues at coordinate 8,639 of SSXW01000010.1, read as the reverse complement.
CGTCGACTGAGTAATACCTGTGCCAAAGAGCAACTTGTCGTCGAACAGCATGGGCGAGGTAACCAGGCGCTCTGTCGTAGCTGGGAAATCCAGGTACCACCCCTTCTTTGTGCCCGGCGCCGTAGAAGTCAGGTCGAGCGAGGGGGAAGTCGAAATCTTACGGTACGTTCCTGACCGCACGGTCGAATCGGAAGAGGAAACCGTAGTTTCCGAATCGATTGTTCGTTGCTGCAAGTCGGCGAGTACTACTGTCCCCTGGGCTGACGACATGTCGTCGAGAACCGCATAGAAACTCTGGGTCGTGGCATCGGTACGATCGGCGTCGGTCAGAAGTTTCCCGGTGCCAAACAAGACCAGGTTCCCGAGTGAAGTCCCATCGCTCTTCGACACTGGTTTGATAGCCGGGCGCATCACGATCGGGTGAGTCGGGCCGGCATCGAAAATCGGGGTCGGATGAACCTTGAAATTAGCTGGATTTGAATCGGTAAGATCGAAACGCCACATCTTCCCATTCATATCCCCGGCATAGACATAGTCCAGAATACCGTCCTGCCCAAAGTCAACACCAGCTGGTGAGGAAAGACCCGCACCGAGATTGGCTCCAGAACTGTCGGTTACCTTGATCTTCTGGATAAGCGCTCCAGTTTCAGCGTTAAGGATGTATAGGGCCGAGCTATCAGCAGTGGTCTTCTGACCACCGACACCAGTATCGTTATAACTGTTGTTGTACCCATTTGCCAGAATGACTGCCGGCACCACGGTGCTGGCCGAGGTGCGAACGTTATAGATCAACGGTGCCGCGAATGAATACCCCATCTCGCTATCGTTCTGATCGTTCCATTCCCACTTGACAGTCGACAAGGATGTCAAGGCGGACTCGTCGGTTGCGTCGACCGCCAGGAAGCCCTGCCCCCCCTGGCCTAAACCGCTGGCCACGATGGTTTTCCAGTTGCTGCCAAACTTGACATCCTGCTGACGGAGCGTCCCATTGACATGAAAAGTATGCGGAGTACCAGTGGACTGCCCATAGTCGCTAGCCGTCAATGCCTTGAGATGAGGATAGACCGAAGATGGAATGTAGCCCATCAGCTCTCCCATGTCGGAAATTCTGAAGGCATGCAACATGCCGTCGTTGGCACCGATCAAGACAATACCACGCGAGGAATTGGCCGCTACGAATGAAGCATAGGCCGAGTCAGTGGTTATACCGGCTGGTGCGCTAACCACGGCCGGCTGACCGTCAATGATGTCGCCAAGCAAGCCATTGGGGCGCGTACGGAACCCGGAGATTCCCTCTTCCCCTCGCAGAAATCTGATTGTATTTTTCTGTTCGCTGGCGTTTGCACCAAGCAAGGATTGTTGCTGGGTGGTCATAGCCGCAAGCGTGGCATCGGCATTAGCCGGGGCCGCCGCATTATTGAAATCGAAAGCCACCGTTGGCGTCGCCTGTGCCGGCAGCACTTTCGACGAAAAAATCTTGCGGCTGGCGACGGCCGGAATGACCGCCTTCGGGTTGGTACACCCACCGGTTATCAAATTGCCATTCGAATCGAGATCGTAGCAACGCAACTCCCCGTACCAGCCATTCGGATTGAAAACTGGCTGGAATACCTTGTTGCCGACTGTAGTCGTTTCGCTTTGCGCAGCAACACCGCCAGCATTGGAGATCGAGGCAACAATGCTGTTGACCGCATTGGTCAAGGCATCGAACAGCGTCTCCTCGTTGCCAGCCGTATAGTATTTTCCCTTACCGACAATGGCGGTTGCGTTCAGCACAGGATCATCGATAGCAAAACCTACGGTGTAGGTAGCAACGTTCTGCTTCTGGAACTTGGGATCATCGAAACTTTTGCCATCCGCATCGTTACCTCCCACACGCATATCCTTGTCATAAGCGAACATGGCCACGTCACGTATGGATCGCCCATAGGAAGAGCCATCGTCCGAGGTACCGACGAAGGCGTTGTTCGCTGCAGATCCTTCAAGCTTCTCAGGGCAGGTCACCGAGGAAACGGTATTTTTGTCTACGCAGGCCTTGAAGGTCTTTGTTTGCGCCACACCCTCTGAAGTGTAGGTGGTGTATTTGACACCTTCGGGTTTGGCAGGCAAACCGGGAATTTGGTTATCCTTGGTCGACACGCCGTCGGTAATGACGATATTGAAATTTTTCTGGCAGCGATACTGGATGGGACTCGTATAGTTGCCGGTAATCTTCCCGTAATAGGACTCCTCGCCAGCCCAATACCGGGTCATTTCGAAAAGCGCCTCGCCCAAGGGTGTCCAGGTATCTGGTCCGAGAGCGTTAATTGCCGTATTCAAGGTATCCTGAGTCGACCCGACCGGCGCCTGGAGAATCCCAGCCTTTTCATTCGAATTCGGGTCGAAGGAGAACAAGCCCCAGCGCAAGGTCTTGTTGTTGTCGATCAACTTCTTGGCCACATCCCGGGCGGTGGCAATCTTGCGCTTGCCATTCACAAAATTATTCATACTCCCCGAATTATCGACGTGCAGCAGAATATTTGGGGTGACCGCGGTCGACAGCGTCGGCGGCAAGGCCGGGAAGGGTTCGGCGGCGAATGCCAGGGCCGGGAAGGCCAGCGAGACGGCGAGGCTGATGGTTTTGATCCTGAAGCATCCGTTCATGATTGCAGACTCCAAACTGTTACAACCGGGTGAGTGGCAAACCTTGCGTCAGCCACCTGAGGATTACGCTCACCGTAAAGGTAGTACAAGTGAATCGGCCTGACTTGTCGCTGACGACCAACGGAGGGTATTCGGTCTTGAGCGGTAGGTATGCCGTTCGACGCTACCGTGACGCGTCAAAAAATCGACGCCCCCCACCCCGCGCCGAACCATGCGGCAGCCGGCTGCTGCCAGATTGAGGATTAAGCGCTCAGTTCTTTGGGCAAGGGGAAGGAAACGCCTTCCTCGACCCCGACCAACTGGCGCACTTCGAATCCGCCGAGCGACGAAATGCGCTGGATCACGCGCTCGACGAGCACCTCAGGGGCCGAGGCGCCGGCAGTCAGGCCGATCTTTTTCTTGCCAGCGAACCATTGCGGATCGATTTCATCGGGCCCGTCGACCAGGTAGCCGTCAACGCCGCGCGCCACGGCGACTTCCTTCAGGCGCCGCGAGTTCGAACTGTTCGGGCTGCCGACGACGATGACCAGGTCGCACTGCTCGGCCAGCGACTTGACCGCATCCTGGCGGTTTTGCGTGGCGTAGCAGATGTCGTCCTTTTTCGGTCCCTGGATGTCGGGGAAGCGCTGTTTCAGCGCATTGATGACAACCGTCGCATCGTCGACCGACAGCGTCGTCTGGGTAACAAAGGACAGGCTGTCGGGATGGGCGACCTGCAGGCCGGCCACGTCCTCGGCGGTTTCGACCAGATACATGCCGCCCTCGCTCTGCCCCATGGTCCCTTCGACTTCCGGGTGGCCCTTGTGGCCGATCATGATGACCTCGCGGGTCTGCTTGCGCATCTTGCCGACTTCGACGTGCACCTTGGTGACCAGCGGGCAGGTGGCGTCGAAGACTTTCAGGCCGCGGGCCTCGGCGTCGTCGCGCACAGCCTTGGAGACGCCGTGGGCGCTGAAGATGACGGTGGCGCCGGTCGGCACCTCGTGCAGTTCCTCGATGAAGACCGCCCCCTTGGCCCGCAGGTCGTCGCAGACGAACTTGTTGTGCACGACTTCGTGGCGGACGTAGATCGGCGCGCCGAATTTTTCCAGGGCGCGTTCGACGATGGCGATGGCACGTTCGACGCCGGCGCAGAAGCCGCGGGGGTTGGCGAGGAGAATTTGCATTACATGATTCCGATGATTTTCACCTCGAAGCGGATCGTCTTGCCGGCCATCGGGTGATTGAAGTCGAAGAGCGCGTGGGTCGCGTCCAGTTCGCGCAGGAAGCCGGCAAAGGTGCCGCCGTTGGGCGCGGTGAATTCGACGACGGAATTTTCCTTGAGTTCCATGTCGGCCGGCAGGCCGCTGCGGGCGATGCGCTCGACCAGGCGTTCGTTGTGCATGCCGAAGGCCTGGGCCGGCTCCAGTTCGAAGACGAACTCCTCGTGCGCCGGCAGGCCGATCAGCACGCTTTCGAGGTTTTCGGCCAGCTGGCCGCTGCCCATCTGCAGGGTGGCCGGGCTCATGTCGAAGGTGGACAGGAACTCCTCGCCGTCGCTGGCGGTGATGCGGTAGTGCAGGGTCAGGAAGCTGTCGGAACGGACGGTCTGGCTCATGGGGTTTTCTCTTGGGTTTTGGCTGCGGTCAACTGGGAAATGACCAGAAAAACCGCGCCGACGGTGATCGCCGAATCGGCGACGTTGAAGGCCGGCCAGTAGTAGCCGGCGACGTGCCATTGCACGAAATCGACGACAGCGCCGAAGCGGATGCGGTCGATGACATTGCCCAGGGCGCCGCCCATGATCATCGCCATGGCCAGGCAGAACAGCCTTTCGCCGGGATGCCTTTTCAGCTCGACGGCGATCCAGCCGGAAATGGCGATGGCCAGCGCCGTGAAGAACCAGCGCTGCCATCCCGGCTGGTCGGCGAGAAGGCTGAAGGCGGCGCCGGGGTTGTAGGTCAGCACCCAGTTCCAGAACGGGGCGACGTAGATCGTCTCGCCCAGGCTGAGGGTTTCAAGGACCAGCCACTTGCTGAGCTGGTCGAGGACGATGACCAGCCCGGCCAGCCCGTACCAGCGGCCGACCTCAGGCACAGCGGCGAGCCTCGCCGGCACCGTGCAGGTTGCTGACGCAACGGCCGCACAGGCCGGGATGCGCCGCATCGGCGCCGACGTCGTCGCGCACATGCCAGCAGCGCTCGCACTTGGCGTGCTCGAGCGGGGTGGCGACGACCTGGGCCGTCTCGTCCTGCACCGCTACGGTCGACGAGCAAATGAAGACAAATTTCAAATCCTCGCCGAGCGAGGCCAGCGCCGCGTACTGCTCGCCGGCGCAGCGGATTTCGACGGCCGCCTGTAGCGCCGAGCCGATCTTGCCGGCTTCGCGCTGGGCTTCCAGCGCCTTGGTGACGTCGGCCCGGGCGCTGCGGATCAGCGCCCACTTGGCGAGCAGTTCGCCCTCGCCGGCCTGGGCCGGCAGCTCGTGCCAGACCTGGAACATCACCGAATCGTCGGCGTTGCCGCTGGTGTTGCCATTGAGCACGGCCCACACCTCCTCGGCGGTGAACGAAGTGATCGGCGCCAGCAGGCGAACGAAGCTCTGCGTGATGTGCCACAAGGCCGACTGCGCCGAGCGGCGGGCCACCGACTTGGGCGCTGTGGTGTACAGGCGGTCTTTCAGGATGTCGAGGTAGAAGCCGCCGAGGTCTTCGGAGCAGAAGGTCTGCAGGGCCTGGACGACGCGGTGGAACTCGTAGCGGTCGAAATCGGCGCGGCAGCCGTCCTGCAAGTCGCGGGTCAGGGCCAGCGCGTAGCGGTCGATTTCCAGCCACTGGTCGACCGGCAGCATGTCGGCCGCGGCGTCGAAGTCGGAGACATTGGCGAGCAGGAAGCGCAGCGTGTTGCGGATGCGGCGGTAGCCCTCGACGACGCGCTTGAGGATTTCGTCGGAGATGGTCAGCTCGCCCGAGTAATCGGTCGAAGCCACCCACAGGCGCAGGATATCGGCGCCCATCTTGTCGGAAACCTGCTGTGGCGCGATGACGTTGCCCTTCGACTTGGACATCTTGTGGCCCTTGCCGTCGACGACGAAACCGTGCGTCAGCAAGGCCTTGTACGGGGCGCGGCCGTCGATGGCGCAGCCGGAGAGCAACGAGGACTGGAACCAGCCCCGATGCTGGTCGGAGCCTTCGAGATAGAGGTCGGCCGGGTAGGTCGACTGGGCGGCGTGCGAGCCGCGCAGCACGTGCCAGTGCGTGGTGCCGGAATCGAACCAGACGTCGAGCGTGTCCTTCATCTTGACGTAGTGCTCGGCCTCGGCGCCGAGCAGTTCGGCGGTCTCGAGGCTGAACCAGGCTTCGATACCGGACTTTTCGACGCGTAGCGCGACCTGCTCGATCAGCTCGGCCGTACGCGGGTGCGGCTGGCCGGTTTCCTTGTGCAGGAAGAAGGGAATCGGCACGCCCCAGTTGCGCTGGCGCGACACGCACCAGTCCGGCCGGGTCTTCATCATCGCCTCCAGGCGGGCGCGGCCCCAGGCCGGGAAGAACTGCGTCTCGTCGACGGCGCGCTCGGCGATCCAGCGCAGCGTCGGCTCGCTTTCGTCCTTGCGGTTTTCCATGCCGATGAACCACTGCGTGGTGGCGCGGAAAATGATCGGCGTCTTGTGGCGCCAGCAGTGCGGGTAGCTGTGTTCGATTTTTTCGGTTTTCAGCAGTCGACCGCGGGATTCGAGCTCGGCCAGCACCAGCGGGTTGGCCTCCCACACCGTCTTGCCGGCCAGCTCGCCGACCGACAACGCGGGCACGGTGGAGATGAACTTGCCGTCGTTGCCGACCGGGTTGTTGACCGGCAGACCGTACTTGCGGCCGATGTTGTAGTCGTCCACGCCATGGGCCGGCGCCGTGTGCACCAGGCCGGTACCGGCCTCGGTCGTCACGTGCGTGCCGCAGATGATGGCCACGTCGCGCTCCTGGAAGGGATGGCGGAGCAGCATCTGGTCGAGCGCCCCGCCCTTGCACGAGCCGACCACCGTACCTTCCAGGCCGTAACGCTTGAGCGCCGCCTCGGCCAGTTCGCGGACGAGGATCAGCGCGCCCTTCTCGGTTTCGATCAGGTCGTAGTCCAGTTCCGGATGGACGCTGACCGCCTCGTTGGCCGGCAACGTCCACGGCGTCGTCGTCCAGATCACCGCGAAGGCCGGGCCACGCAGGTGGGCCAGGCCGAAGGCGGCGGCCAGCTTGGCGGCATGGTTGTCATGGACTTCGAAGGCGACGTCGATGGCCGGCGACTTCTTGTCCTCGTACTCGACTTCCGCCTCGGCCAGCGCCGAGCCGCAGTCGAGGCACCAGTTCACCGGCTTCAGGCCCTGGTAGAGGTAGCCCTGCTCGAGAGTCCGGCCGAGCGCCCGGATTTCCTCGGCCTCGGCCTGGAAGGCCATGGTCAGGTAGGGGTTGTCCCACTCGCCGAGCACGCCGAGGCGGATGAAATCCCTCTTCTGGCGCTCGACCTGCTCGGCGGCATAGGCCCGGCACAGTTCGCGCACCTTGTCGGCGGGAATGTTCTTGCCGTGCAGCTTCTCGATCTGGTGCTCGATGGGCAGGCCGTGGCAGTCCCAGCCCGGCACGTAGGGCGCATCGAAACCGGAAAGGGTTTTCGAACGGACGATGATGTCCTTCAACACCTTGTTGACCGCGTGGCCGATGTGGATGTCGCCGTTGGCGTAGGGCGGGCCGTCGTGCAGCACGAAGCGCGGCCGGCCGGCGCTGATCTCGCGGATGCGCTGGTAAAGCTTCTTCTGCTGCCACTGCCCGACCCATTGCGGCTCGCGCTTGGGCAGGTCGCCGCGCATCGGGAAAGGCGTGTCGGGAAGATTCAGGGTGTCCTTGTAATCAGCCATGGTGCTTGCTCACTGCTTGAAAAAGGCCCGCGCCGCCGCGGCATCGGCCGCGATCTGCGCCTTGAGGGCATCAAAGTTGTCGAAACGGCGCTCATCGCGCAGCTTGTGCACGAAGCGAACCGCAATGTGGGCGCCGTAGATGTCGCGATCGAAATCGAACAGATGCACCTCGAGCAACGGCCGGGTACCCCCCACCGTCGGCCGCACGCCGAGATTGGCGACGCCGGGCAAGGGTGTCGCATCGAGACCGCTGACCTCGACGGCGAAGACGCCGGTCATCGGCAGCGGATTGTGCTTGATGCGCAGGTTGGCCGTGGCAAAACCCAGTTGGCGCCCGAGTTTCTGGCCATGCAACACCTGGCCGTCCATGATGTACGGGCGGCCGAGCAGGCGGGCCGCATGCGCCATGTCGCCGGCGGCCAGCGCCTGGCGCACCGCCGAACTGGAGACCCGCTGGCCATCGAGCACGATGCTGCCCATCGCTTCGACAGCAAAGCCGAAGCGCTGGCCGGCCTGCTCGAGCAGCGCGAAATCGCCGGTGCGCCGATGGCCGAAGCGAAAATCGTCGCCGATCACCAGATGGCTGACCCGGCAACCGCGCACCAGCACCTGCTCGATGAAATCGTCGGCCGACAAAGCGGCAAACCCGGCATTGAACGGGCAGATCATCGCCTGCTCGGCGCCACAGCCGGCCAGCAACTCGAGCTTTTCGCGCAGCGTGCTCAAGCGGGCCGGGGCCGAGGCCGGCGCGAAAAACTCGCGCGGATGCGGCTCGAAGCTCAGCACCGTCGGCACCAGGCCGTCGATGCGACCGATCTCCGCCAGACGCCGGACCAGCGCGGCATGACCGAGGTGCACACCATCGAAATTGCCGATGGCGAGAACGACCGGATCAGGAACGGGGCGGGAATGGCCGCGAAAGACGCGCATGAAGGAAGAGTCGGGAAAAACGTTGAATTATAACGATCTAAGGGCCACCCCTTTCAACGACTTTGAGAGAAATCCCCCGTAAGCTTCTGCCCAGCAATGGAAGCGGGAGGGAAAAATCTGGGAAGCAGTCATTGAGAGGTTGGAGCAGAACGCGGCAGCCAGCGTGATGGCGCGGCTGGCGCTGGAC
>SSXW01000109.1 GCA_009469585.1 Dechloromonas sp. Dech2017 | reverse complement strand
ACTTTTGTTTTTGGGGGTACCTTAAAGGGTAGCTGCTCGGAAACGTCAAAGGTGTTGTTTTCCAAATCCACATTGCGCCAACGCAAGCCCAGGATTTCAGAACGGCGCATACCGTAAAGCCCGCCTAAGATAACGGGCATTTCCCAAACGGTACCCTCGACGCGCTGCATAAGGGCTTTTACCTGTTCCGGCGTGTACGGGTCGGGGGTCTTGTCGCTCTTTCCAAACTTCGTAAGCGTGTCCTTTGCTGCGTTTGTTTCGATATAGCGGTATTTCCGGGCATGGCTCAACGCCACGCTCAAAACACGCTTTGCCCCGGCTGCGGTGGACGGTTTCAAGCCTTTGTCAATAATCTGCTGAAACATTTTGTCTACCATAGCGGGGGTAAGCTGATTAAGGGCAACGCCGCCGATATATGGCGTGATGTAGTTTGCAATCGTTCTTTTGTACCCGTCGTAAGTAGAGGGGCGCAAGTTCACTCTTGCATAGCTTTCTACCCATTCATTCAGATAGCTTGCAACGGTCTGTTTCCGCTGTGAAGCGATAGACGCAATCTGTCCCGGATTATGGAGCTTTGCTTTCATCTCTGCTTCATGCTGCGTTGCTTCCTTTTTTGTTGGAAAGCCCTTTTTTGAATAGGTTTTCTTTTCCCCATTCGGGGCGGTGTACTTTATATTCACGTCGTAAACTGTACCCGGCCGCCCGGTCAGTACGCCGTTGCTGTCGCGTTTATTCTTAACCTGCCTTGTTGATCTAGCCATAGCTTAACCTCCCTGTCGTGCCGGGGGCTTCGCTGTCGTCTTTGCCCTGTGGTACCAGTCCCAGATTGCAGCGTCAGCTATCAAACGACGGTTTCCATTTTGTATATATTCAAGCTCGCCACTATCCATAAGCTCGCGCAGTTTATTTTCCCCGATACCGCTAATCTTGCTCATTTGCTCAACGGTCTTTAACATAGGGAATACAGGGATAGCGGGGCTTGCTGTTTCCTTTTTTGCCATAGGAAAATACCCCCTTTCATAAATGGCTAAAAAGTCAAGTTACAAAAAGTGGGCTTTAACCGGGCGGCTGTTAGCACAACCTCGCGGGAATTGCACCCCTGCTCATTTAAGGCAGCTTTACCCATTGCCTGCGACGCTCTGAACGCTCGGACTGTGGCTGTAAAGGCTTATCTCCCCTCAATGCGTGTTGTCGCCCGCAAGCTGCTAACTTGCTTCCCGTCGCGGTGTTTCTCGCTCGGCTTTTCCCGATAGAGGAATAGCGTCATGGCGCACCCTCCGTATGGCTCGGCGCAAAAAGGACGTACCCGGTTTGCCCTATACTGCGTCGCCGTTATCTTGCGTCGCTTTCTTTGTCAAGGAACATACGGGGCTGCTGCGGATTGATACGAAACGGAAAAGGGGTTAAGACGTTTCGGTATCGGTGCAGTTATTCAACCCTAAATGTGAGGATTGCCCTCATTAGTCTTGCTTGCAGCCGTTGGCGAATATCCTCGTCAACGCCAAAATAGACGTTTCC
>SSXW01000108.1 GCA_009469585.1 Dechloromonas sp. Dech2017 | reverse complement strand
ATATAGAGTTTACCTTCTTCGTTTCTGAAAAAACTGAATTCGGTGCGTTGCATGTAACCGAAAAGGAACTCGTTGTCTTCCAGTTCATCACAAACAATGACCGAACATGTATAAAGACGGCGTCCGAACTTCCATTTAGTACCACAAGTTTCATACTCACTTTCTTCCGGTCCCATACTATCATTCATCTTCTCGAATGTATTTGAATTGACAAACAAATAGTCAGCGTTACCTAATCTTGTCGCTTTGAAAATCATGGAACTCGCCCACACATACAGAATAACGTACATCCGTGGGTCTTTTTCCTCGATAGGAGACGAATTCCTTTCGATAAACTCTTGAAAGTCTTTTTGATACAATTCAAAGTTTTCCTTTCCAAGTCCGATGAATTCCCTAATCTTTTCAGGACTCAAGTCAAGGACTTCCTTCAAATCAAATTTCTTTTCCATTCAGAATAATTCTTCTACATATTTTTTATTGGTCCAAATAGCTTCCACCGTGTCGTGTTTCTGTCCGCTCATCTTGACTAATGGTCGGAAAGGAAGCCAATCGGCTTTTGTGTTCTCGCAAACTATCACCTGCCCTTCACGACTCTTACACCATTCCGCAAGTTTGGTAAAATCAATATCTTTGTTCGGACACTTGTAATGTTCTCCTCCATACTGATAAGGAGGGTCTATGAACCAAGTGGCAAGTTGGTTAGGAACGTCCTCGTAACTTCCTTCTATGACTTCCCAATGCCTGATTTTGGGAAGGGTGTCCGCGATGTTCTGTCGTGTCTTTTCGTTCCAAGAACTGTAATTTGCGACCGTATGCGCCGGAGTCGCAACACCTCGGTTGATAAAAAATCCAATAAGATTACGTTCTTCTTCACATAAAGAACTGATATCATCGACCTTATCTCCTTTCTTCAAGTCAGGAAGTGACAATATCTCTTGTGGAGTCGCATCTTTCACAAGCCATTTCCATAGCCTTGCAACTACAGGATACTTGTCGACAAGAATCACCTTCCTCTCCCAATGGTCTCCAAAAAGACTGTAGTGGGCAGCTCCGCAAAAAGGCTCTATGATAGTGTCATATTCAGGAGCATAGTAGTCTTGGACTATAGACCTCTTGTTTCCGTAGTAATACCACATTAAGATTTCGAGTTAGTCTGTTTTTAAATTATATAGTAAAATGTCGATAAATATTTCGCAAACATACATCTTTATCAGAAAGATTCATGAAACAATTAAAATCAACCAAAATACAAAAAGAACTGATACGCAAATCTTTGGATGAATCGGTCAGTATGATTCTGGGTATAGACGAGTCATTCACCAAGAAAATCAGTCGGAAGAAGAATAATGAACTGACTATAAAAGCCGATACTGCTTTCCTTCCAGACGGAGTCTATATTCTTCACGAGACTCTTGGAGTAAGAACTGTTGATGGTTGGAATCCCAAAGACAATGAAGGTGTTGTCGGTATTCTACTCGTTGAAGATGACCATAAGATTGTAGTTGCATTAGAAGATTCTC
>SSXW01000107.1 GCA_009469585.1 Dechloromonas sp. Dech2017 | reverse complement strand
ACCCTGGCCAGACGGAACTGGAGATGGTGACGCTGGAGCAATTGGTTCCGAAAGACCACTTGCTCCGACTGCTCGACCAGCACATCCGGTTTGATTTCATCCGCGAAGCGACGCAACACCTGTACTGCGAGAACAATGGGCGACCTGCGGTTGATCCGGTCGTGTTGTTCAAAATGCTGTTCATTGGCTACCTGTTCGGGATTCGCTCCGAACGTCGTCTGGTCAAGGAAATCGAAGTCAATGTCGCCTACCGCTGGTTTCTTGGCTTTCGGCTGACGGACAAAGTGCCTGATGCCTCGACGCTGTTGCAGAATCGGCGTTGCCGCTTTGTCGGGACGGACATCGAGCAACGCATCTTCGACGGGATTGTGGAGCAGGCGATTGAGCACAAGCTGATTGGTGGGCGCGTGCTCTACACGGACAGCACGCATCTGAAGGCGAATGCCAACAAACGGCACTTCGAGGTGCATCTGGTTGAGCAAACACCGGCCGCCTATCTGGCCGAACTGGATGCCGCCGTTGAGGCGGATCGGGCCGCTGCGGGCAAGAAGTCGCTCAAGCGCGATGACGATGACTCGACACCGCTGATGAAAGAGGTGAAGGTCAGCACGGTGGATCCCGACGCCGGCTTCATGGCTCGCGACAACAAGCCGACCGGGTTCTTCTATCTGGATCACCGGACGGTTGATGGCGTACATGCCCTGATTGTCGATACCCATGTCACACCGGGCAATGTCCATGACAGCCAACCCTATCTGGCCCGTCTGGATCGGATCATGGAACGCTTTGACCTGGCCGTAGGTGCCGTTGGACTCGATGCCGGTTATTTCACCCCGCACGTCTGCAAGGGCATTCTCGACCGGGCACTGTTCGGAGTGATGGGTTACAAGCGGCCGACGCACCGTGATGGCTATTTCTACAAGCGGGATTATCTCTACGACGCAGTACAGGATTGCTACCGTTGCCCGGCCGGAGAGGTGCTGCCGTACCGGACGACCAATCGGCTGGGCTATCGGGAATACGCCTCGAACCCGGCCCGGTGTGCCGACTGTGCTGTGCGCGGGCAATGCACGCAGAGCCGGAATCATCAGAAACTCGTGACCCGGCATCTTTGGGAAGACTGCAAGGAAGCAATCAACGCCAATCGCCTGACCGACCTGGGAAAACGACTGTACGCCCGGCGCAAGGAAACGGTAGAGCGCAGCTTTGCCGACGCCAAGGAGTTGCATGGCCACCGTTACGCCCGCTTCCGCGGATTGGCCAAGGTGCAGGCGCAGTGCCTGCTCTCGGCTGCCTGTCAGAACATGAAGAAGATGGCCTTGTTGCTGGCCCGCAAGGCCGCCCTTTTATTGCTCAAAATTCTCGCACGTGCCTGGTTTGCCGCCATGTTCGACCCATATCGCCGACAGAGCGGAATTCGCCGCGGAAATTTCAGAATCACCCTTGTTTCGGCTTGAGTTCGGAAATCTTCATAATTTCCAACCAGAAAAACAAAACCCCCGAAAAATCGGGGGTTCGTCAGCAGTCTGA
>SSXW01000106.1 GCA_009469585.1 Dechloromonas sp. Dech2017 | reverse complement strand
CCATATCAGACTTGCCAACCGAGCTTGCTACCAACCCAACTGCATCGACTCGCTGCGTTGGTTCCTCATGAAGCATGGCTACACCTACAGCTCCATTTCTCGCATAGACATCTGCATGGACTTCAACTATTTTGACAACCTCGCCAACCCTCTAAACATCATACGCAAGTACATGCGTGGCGACATTTCTAAAATAAATCAGTGTAAGGTAGCCGCCCATGGCGCTGACGCTTGGGACGGACGCTCTTGGAATTCTCTCAAATGGGGTTCGCCGAATAGCTCCGTATCAACCAAGCTCTATAACAAATCTCTTGAAATGAAAGAGCAGAAACGAAAGTTCTACATCGAAGATGTGTGGAAAGCTGCAGGTTTACTCAACGACGAAGCTCACCCGGTATGGCGCGTGGAATTTAGCTTGAAATCTGACATCAAAGGACTAATAAAAATGGACTCGGGCGAACTGATAGAGAACAAGCTGACCACCTACGACTCGCCCGAAAGACTCCTCCATATATTCTCCATGTATGCCGGACGTTACTTTCACTTCAAGACAATAGTCCGTACGCGTGAAGGCAATATACAGCGCAAAGATAGGTGCCCAGACTTGCCGCTGTTCAAAATCTCGACACAAGACAGCGTTGTCAAGCTCTTCAAGCCAACCATGCAGAAAGAACCCGACCGAACTGACAAGATGCTCATCAAGCGTCTACGTGAAATCTCAAATACTGAAACCAATGCCGCTGAATATCGTAAAGCTGCGAAACGTCTTGCCAATGAACTTTCAGCGAAGAACGACAAGATGAATAGAGATGTAGTCTATGCTCTGACAATCATCGCTAAGCGAAATGATATGAGCATCAATCTACGTAAAAATGCTATAGCCGTCCTCAACTACTATCGTGATGTGTACCGTTGTGACACTCCCGAAGCCGACATGATAATCCTCGAAGAAGAATAAAGCTCACCTCTTGCGAAGTGAGCTTTTTTTTGTGCCTTTCCAACCCCTCCCCGAGCTTGGAAAAATGCGGTACAGTAGTACCGCAGCCGAATTTCCAAAAGTTGAGCATACGTTTAGCTGCCAAACCCCTTAGAATGAGCCGCTTACGCTGAAAATTCAACTTTTCAGACCCCATCTAACATTTGCAGGGGTTCCTGCAAATGATTTTGTCACTTTTCACCGTTCAATTTCCCATCTTTTCTATACTTCAAGAAGGTGGACTCCACGCGAGCATTGACATACAAGCCGACTCCGAAGATAGATCCGCTGAATAACAAGCTCTGACCCAAAATCCATAACACACTTTCATCAACTTTGTGCTCAACCGAGAGAGCGAAAGAAGCGACGCACATACAGCAGCCGAAAATGATCATGCCGACTGCACAACAATAATGAATAAACTCTTTTTTGTTCATAATGAGAAACTTTGGTTAATAATTATACAAAGATATGTATATTTATTGAAACATACGTGTGGTCGGGGTGAATATGCGCTCGCAAGCTCGCGCATCTTCGCCCCGCCCCCCCCCCCCCCCCCCCCCACC
>SSXW01000105.1 GCA_009469585.1 Dechloromonas sp. Dech2017 | reverse complement strand
CCTACGATTGTTACGCAACTAATCGCCAAAAGGGGTTATGCAGCGTATAACCAATAACAATAGTTCGTTAAAATTTGAGATAAAGGCTAAGCAGTTTTACGCTGCCAGCCAAAGAGTTCTTTGATAGTATGACTAATTAACTTTCGGTTCGGTATTCTCCGACACTTGTCAAAAATTAATTTAGCGATGTATGTGCATGCCATGATCTCCTTGAAAGAAGCCATGGAATACGACATCCCGTTTTCCTTCATCATCACCTTTGCTACATTCTGTGATGCGAATGATGCATTGTAGGAAAAGTCCAACTGGTTCTTGTGTCTTGCCTGGCAATGCGTAAGGCCGGTATACTGCTTTGCATCGCGAAAACAAAATTCTATTTGGAATCTTGAGCGGTATGTGCGCAGCACATCCTCACCCGACATGGATGTCTTTGTTGAGAAGAAAAGCTTGTGCTTTCCGTTGGGCATAATCCAAATGACAAGGCGCACTTTCTTCTTCAAAGCCTTTGAATAGGCAATGAGTGTGTAGGCAGTGCCCTCAAGTCCTTCAATATGCAACTCTGCCATACGAGTGAGGTCAAGTTTCTTGTAGTTGATTTTTCCGTCAAGTGTCTTGGGACGTCCAGGCTTGTGGGAACGAGGCCCCGTATACACATAGTATAGGCTCGCTGTATCCCTGAAGCGGCTGACAAGATGGAAACCGCACTCTTTGATTCCATCCACAAACGGACGGATAGAGAAGAAGGCGTCAGCGACAACAATATCGGTGACCTTCAACAATTCCTTCTTGTAACGCTTGATGACCGCTATGTAATGTTGCACGAGAGTCATGTTGCGCAGTTTCAACTCTCCTGTAGATGGAGTCTGATGGGCGCGCAGCATCATGCAACTGTTGGCATAGACATCGACAAGAGCCAGTCCCATGATTTCAAGTCCATGCTTCATGGAACTTGCACAACCGGACCAGAAAGTACCGATATGCGGAGTCTTCTTACCAGACTTGCTGATGTAGCTCGGATCAATGGCAATAGCCAATAGACCATCCATATTCAAGTAACGTCTGCAAAGGGCAAGGTTGAACTTCACCCAGTCTATGCATTTAGCACGGCCACGGTTGAAATTCGTTCTGTAGGTCTGCTCGCAATGGGTGCCGTAGCGCTCCATTTGAGTGAAATTTATCTTTCTTTGTATCGTCATGTACAATAAGAGTATTTCCAAGAGAAGGTTTTCGAAAGTTTTGCTTACCTTTGCAGATGAACTTTTGATAGCATCTCTGCAGATTTCCGTATATTGGTTGAGTGGTTCTGATGTCATGTTACTTTAAGCTTTGATCACTATAAAGTTACTGATAATCAGCCACTTAACCAAATTTTATTAGTTATATTACGTTAATTAACTCCTTCATTTTCAAACGATTACGTTAGAATTAACAGAGTATTGATTAAAGAACATGGTAGAAATGTTATCCGACAACGTTGCGATTATCTTGGGCATCGCCGCTCTCTTGTTGGCTTTGACCACACCCTTTTTCAGTCCTCTTTTCA
>SSXW01000104.1 GCA_009469585.1 Dechloromonas sp. Dech2017 | reverse complement strand
CTCTACAGCGGGCAGTTTGCCATCTCTACCGTTGAGCTGTCTGCCCTTTGGAAGTGTGACCGCAAGACAGCGGCAAAGGTGGTGGAACTGTTCAATCAGGTGGGCATCCTCTCAACCGAGAGGAACAACCGCACCTCCATACATACGATACTATGCATCGCCTTCTGGTACGTTGACGGCATCAAGGAAGCCATCAAGAACCCCTTCTACAACCGTCAATCCGTGACTTCCGCCACCCAAGAGGAATCGGTGTCCAATGTCCCATCCGATACCGCTTGCTCTTCGGAAGGCAATCTTTCCAATGGCATAGGTCAGCAGAAAGACAGCAGCGTCAATCCTGCCACTACTGACATTCTGCAGCCCCATGTTCCTGCCTCTTATAATACCTCTTCCCCTTTCGTTAATTCTCATGTTATCGGGGATGGACTTTCAGATCCTTCTCCGATACCACAAGACTTCAAACAAAGGGAAAAGGAAGGTGATGACCATTTTGAGTATGAGGTTGGACAGCCGTCAGAAGATGACTGCAATCAAGGAGAAGGGGCATCACCCATTGAGTTGCTGCCGTCTCCTGTCTATGATGACGAGGGCAACCTCTTGCAGCCACCGCCCCATGAAGGACGATGCGAGGATCACACGGAGAGACATGGCGCGCATATCACCCCAAGTCACTCATGATGTCATCTCTACTTTTCCCTTATTTCGACTATTGACGTTCCCGACAGGCAAGCTATCCAGAAGCCGCTACCTCTATTAGCCGTAGTTTTTTTTCGGAGGTCTAAACAAGAAGTACCAGTGTCAGACGGTTTCGCTTCGCCCACCGCTTCCTACTGGCATTCTTGAATGTTCGCAGGCTCACATTGGCTGTCCTGTTATATCAAGTATAAACTTTATAAACCCCATCTACAATGACAAAAGACAAGAATAACAACACGGAGAAAACCTCAAGGAAGAGACCTCCGAAGACCAGACACATTGACGTTCGTTTCACAGAAGAACACTACGACTTGGTAGTACATAATGCCCGACTGTCAGGCAGGAGCAAGAGCACATATCTTCATGACTTAGGCATCGGACACAAGCCATCCCTACCCATGACCGCAGAGCAGGAGGAAGCCTTGAAGGGCTTAATCGGGGCAAGGTCTGAACTGGTTTATGTGCGCAATGCGCTTCATGCCCTGCCACAGACCGAGAGACTAAAACTCTTCAAGAGAGCCGACTTCATGGAACGTTGGCTTCAAGGCATCAACACCCTGATAGAGGAATTGAGCCGCATTAGAGACAAATTCTTGGATATGTTATGATAGCAAAAGCGTCAGCAATTCAGCATGGTCAGGCAATGACCAATTACGCAACCAAAAACAATCGCGCGGACATCGTCAAGACCAACCATCTCAGCGAGGGTCTGCCGCCGATGGGCATGTGGGACGAGATGGTGCTGCATCAGTCCATGTTCAAGCAGAGGTATGCCAAGAAGCCCATCGAACTGACGTCCATCCGCTTTGAGCTTTCCCCATCTGAGGAGGAGGCACGTAACTGGACTATGGAGGAC
>SSXW01000103.1 GCA_009469585.1 Dechloromonas sp. Dech2017 | reverse complement strand
TGTATGTATATTCTTGAAGTGTAATACGTAATGTTGGAATGCAGTTGTCAATGCTATATCACCATGATTCTCTTCTGCTCCTATATCACAGAAGTTAACATTTACCGTTGTGTTCTTCAATACTCTTGCATCAAATGAAACTACAAAGTCACCACCTTCTCCATTAGTTCCAAGGTTTTGTAATCTGTATATTCTTTGATTCAACTTCAATGTAAAGAATCCGTTCATCTGTATTGCACTTCTACACCAATAGTTTTGGAAGTCTGTATTAGTGAAAGAGAATATGTTTGTTCCATTGCTCTTTGTCATATTTGACACTGTTGATTCAATACTGTCTGCCTTGATTGTCAGATTTGCAATATCTGTTTTATTGGTAGTTACTTGACCATTGATGCTGTTTATTGTTGTTGTATTTGAAGTTACCTTTGATTCAATGCTATTTGCTTTTTGTGTCAGTGTTGATACATTATTGGTAATTGTTGTTAATGAATTTTCAACGTCTGTCTTCTTCTCTGTCCATTCTGTGACGTTTGCTCCTTCCTCTATCTTTGGTTTTGTTATTGTCACACTCCAAGATGTTACACCGCTTTGGTCACTGTTATTTAGGAATTGGAAGTAGATTTGCTCTGGAAGTCTATCCTTGAATCGGAAATGCACCCATACCTTCTGTTGATTTGATAGCACTTCAAATTCACCCAAAATAACATAAGCAACGGTAGTTCCATCATCTGCTGATTCATACATTAAATCATTCTGTTGTTCTCTATAGCAAGTGTACTTGGTGTTGTTTGCTGGGTAAAAAGCATTCACTTGTAGATATTTAGCATCACCCCTTACCTCAAAACTGAGGGTGTAATCTGTATTGAGCTTAAAAGCATCACCCTTAATTCGGTATAACGGATTATAGTCATCACTACCGCTTGCCGTCAGTTCATAAACATCACCAACAAGAGTCTTATTACCAGTTACCGACAAGATATTACCACCTACTTGAAACGTCCTTGAATTATCAATCAAGTTAGCACCCACATAGTCATTGTCCTCATCTGATAGCGTCCAACCGTAATAGGTATCACCTTCCTCAACCATTGGTCTGCAAATATAGGCATTAATTCTTCCTGCATTAACTTTGCAGTATTCCCAAAAGTTGAATGCAATATAATCAGATTCTGCATCTGTTGTGTCAATGACGGTTGTAAACAATTCCCATTGATTGTATTTAGGATTGAATTGATTTGGTGAGAGCAATTTTGGTCGTCCCAATCTCTTTGCATTTGTTTGCTTATCTGTATAGATTGCTTCAAGTGAAAATTTGGCATTGCTATCATTTGTTTTATAGTAACATGATATTGTGTATTTCTTACCTTTTTCAATCTTTACACTTCTTCCACCTTGTGAGCCATCCCAATATACACCAACATAATGAGAATTACCATCCGTATCATCAATGACCTTTACGCAATTTGTACCATTGTAGCCACTGTTCATTTCAATTCTTGCTGCACTTGAAATGATGAAGTTATTTAGTTGTCTATGAAATGTAGTTCCTTTGAGAAGGTTTCTTCTTTCTTGTGTCTTTTCTGATACTGATAATACAATATTCTT
>SSXW01000102.1 GCA_009469585.1 Dechloromonas sp. Dech2017 | reverse complement strand
GCCCAGCTTGTATTTCTGTAGATGGAATCTATACTCACTCATAAGGCTCTGCACTTGTTGCACCTTGCACTTTCTGCACTTTTGCACTTGTTTGGCACAAAATGCAGCATCTTTTGTGCAAGAGTGCAAGAAGTGCAAAGTGCAAACGGTGCAAGGTGGTGGTTCTACTTCTGAACTTTCTCATAATTGCCTTGCTTGTCTTTGATGATAAAGTTTCTCTGACAGAAGTCTTTGAGCATATACATGACAGTACGTCTTGCAAAACCGAAATCCGCTCCAGCCTTTACTGCTTCAGCAGTTACGAACTTGTTTCCCAACGAGTCAAGTACCTGTTTCTTCACAGGGTCGGTAGCCTCGGTTGAAACGAGGTCATCCATCCTTTTGTATGACTTCTCAAAGTAATCGCTCATCCGTATGGCTGCATTCACGGACTCCGCATCAACAAAATCCTTGTGAGACTCATCACAAGCCCATCGGAACAGTTGGAATATCAAGGCAAGCCGAGCCGTGTTCAAAGGAACTTTTGCAGCACGTGAGTCTATCATTTTTTCATCCGTAATGGCATTCTGCCGTTCTATGTCCTCATTCTGCCAATCATAGAATATGTCAATGGCTTCATCAGAGAAGTCAAGAACATTGAAGATGCCTTCCGTAAAAGGAAGAGCCACAGCCTTGTCTATGATCTCTTTCCATACACGGAATGGTCTTTCAATGATTGCAGCATCTTGTTTTGGAACCTTAACCCAAGGAGCAATCTTCAAACCTTTTGGGCATGTAATCAGAAAACGGTCAAGAAAACCATTCTTCTTGAATCCCATATCATAAA
The DNA here is from genome assembly GCA_009469585.1 of Dechloromonas sp. Dech2017. Taxonomy (GTDB): domain Bacteria; phylum Pseudomonadota; class Gammaproteobacteria; order Burkholderiales; family Rhodocyclaceae; genus Azonexus. Next base: position 780 of record SSXW01000102.1, on the reverse strand, counting down.
GTTCATGCACAATACCAGTCTGGATAGTTCCTACAATCTGTATGCAAGGATAGTCAATGCGTAAAGGGCAATCAAGATTACAACGAGAAACATCTACAGGCAAGCCATTGTGAGCCGACAGCATCTGTTGTACAAAAGAACTGTTGTTGTATCGGTTGATGGTGTTGAACAGCCCCATTATCTCATCCACCACAACTGCCACACCTCTGAGGTTGGCATCGTGATTACGCATCAGAATCTCTGGTGTGAAGTCATTCATGATATTCTTATGCAGGACTGGTACAGGAGGTAACGATTCCCATTCCGTCCGTTTTTTGCCCTTGTTTCTCTCCACAATGGCTGCATACTCATTCTTTAGAGCCTTGAACTTATGGTGCTCCTCAGTATCAATGTCGTGCAACGGTTTGTAGGCAAAGTTCAATGGTGGAGTCTTGCCGACTCCTGGTCTGCCAACAAGAATGACATATAGAATAGGTGAAGTAATCCAATTGCCTTTAATCCGGATATAGCAGGAGTTGCCGACGGCTGCTGCCATAGCGGATATTAGGGAAGTGACAGTGAACTCAATGGAATAGTTTTCCGTCCTTGCCAAATCAAGAATCATCTGCTGCATCTTCTGGGGGAATATGTCAAGCGGAATGCCAGAAGTGGCTACGCCCGAAGCCTCCGAGCGTAGCTTGTTACAAATTTCAAGCGCATCCATGACATTACCAGTTTAAGGGTTTGGGCTTGCGCTTGTTTCCTGCAAGAATGGCAGCGTTCTCCTCTTCTGCTGTGAGA
>SSXW01000101.1 GCA_009469585.1 Dechloromonas sp. Dech2017 | reverse complement strand
TGAAAATTCTCGTTCCCGTAAAACGGGTGATTGACTACAACGTGAAGGTCCGGGTGAAAGCGGACGGGACGGGTGTCGACCTGGCCAACGTCAAGATGAGCATGAACCCCTTCGACGAAATCGCCGTCGAAGAAGCCGTTCGCTTGAAAGAAGCCGGCCTTGCCACGGAAGTCATCGCCGTCTCCTGCGGCGTCGCCGCCTGCCAGGAAACCCTGCGCACCGCCATGGCCATCGGTGCCGACCGTGGCATCCTCGTCGACTGCGCTGATGTCGACCTCCAGCCCCTGGCCGTCGCCAAGCTCTTGAAAGCCCTGTGCGACAAAGAACAACCGCAAATCGTCATCTGCGGCAAACAAGCCATCGACGACGATGCCAACCAGACCGGGCAAATGCTCGCCGCCCTGCAAGGCTGGCCGCAAGCCACCTTCGCCTCGAAAGTCGTCATCGCCGGTGGCAAGGCAACGGTCACCCGCGAAATCGACGGCGGCCTGGAAACCCTCGCCATCACCCTGCCGGCCGTCGTTACCACCGACCTGCGTCTGAACGAACCGCGCTACGCCACCCTGCCCAACATCATGAAGGCCAAGAAAAAGCCGCTCGACACCGTCAAGCCGGCCGATCTGGGTGTCGACATCACCCCGCGCCTGACCACGCTGAAAGTCGTCGAACCCGCCAAGCGCAGCGCCGGCATCCGCGTCGCCGACGTTGCCGACCTGGTGAACAAACTCAAGAACGAAGCGAAGGTGATCTAAATGACTATTCTCGTTATCGCTGAACACGACCACCAAAGCCTGAAAGCCGCCACCCTCAACACCGTCGCTGCTGCCCAAGCCATCGGTGGCGACATCCACGTCCTCGTCGCCGGCAGCGCCTGCCAGGCTGCTGCGCAAGCCGCCGCCCAACTGCAAGGTGTCAGCCTCGTCAAAGTTGCCGATGCCGCCCACTACCAGAGCCAGACCGCCGAGAACCTCACGGCACTCGTCATGGCCAACGCTGCGGGCTACAGCCACATCCTCGCCCCGGCCACCACCTTCGGCAAGAACCTGGCCCCCCGGATCGCCGCCCTGCTCGACGTCGCCCAGATCTCCGAAATCTCCGGCGTCGAAGCCCCGGACACCTTCGTCCGCCCGATCTACGCTGGCAACGCCCTGGCCACGGTCCAGAGCGCCGATGCCGTGAAAGTCATCACCGTGCGTTCCACCGCCTTCGACGCCGTCGCTACGGTCAACCCGGAAAATGCCGCAAAAATCGAAAATGTCGCCGCGGCTGCCGACACCCAGCAAACCCAACTCCAAAACAGAGAACTCACCGTCTCGGCCCGTCCCGAACTCGGTGCCGCCAAGATCATCGTCTCCGGTGGTCGTGGCCTGGGCAGTGGCGAGAACTACCACACCCTGCTCGAACCGCTGGCCGACAAGCTCGGTGCCGCCCTTGGCGCCTCGCGCGCGGCGGTCGATGCCGGCTTCGTTCCCAACGACTACCAGGTCGGCCAGACCGGCAAGATCGTCGCTCCGCAGCTCTACATCGCGGTCGGCATTTCCGGTGCCATCCAGCACCTGGCCGGGATGAAGGACTCGAAGGTGATCGTCGCCATCAACAAGGATCCGGATGCGCC
>SSXW01000100.1 GCA_009469585.1 Dechloromonas sp. Dech2017 | reverse complement strand
CTGAAAAATTGGTCGGTTTTTCGGTAGATTTGTTCGGTTTTTAACGTAGGAAACGAAAAAGAGGAGCTTCACAGCTCCTCTCCTCACTAATTTTACCAAAATACTAAAAAAACTACCAATTTATGTGCAACAACAAGACTACGCACCTACGCCATTAGACGCATTGAGTTTCTTCATCGGGTTCTCGTAGTTAAGGATGCGCTCATCCTCGGCGAGAACGTATGAAGACTCAATATCGTTGTACATGTAAGCCTGCAGCAGGAGAGCACCCTTGTCAACATGTAGCTGTGCGTTAGAGCGCAGCCATTTGCTCGAAGACTTTCGAGATGCAATAGCTGCAACACTCATGCAAGCTTCGTCGTTGAACTGCCAAGTGTTGATTTCGACATGTAAGTCAGAGCCGGTGCCGTTAACAACAAGTTTCGCAGTACCGAGTACCGAACGCTGCTTATTCAATACCTTTTCGTCGAGCATCAACTTAATTTCGTCGTCAGTCGATGTCGTGAACATTGGCTTGTCGAGCATTGTTTCATCGAAAACGTAACGTGTGAGCGAGATACGCATCAGACTGCCATCCCATGTTTCAGCGTCTGGATATGATGTACTACCTATCTTGTCAAGACAAGCTACAAGAGAAAGCTGGTCACCCACGTCGAGTCGAAGTCTACCCATGAAGTCGCGAGGAGTGATCTTTTTCCAGTTTTCGAGAGTGTCAGACTGCAAGTCTGCGAGATACCATTTAGAAGCATTTCCAGCCGCAGAACTATCCTCCACCACATCAATGGGAGGAAGCGTACCTTCTGCAACGATGAACGGCGCAGGTGCTACCTTGGCGCCCAGACCTTTGCGCAGGAAACGAGCCTTGTTGCCAAGATTGCGCAAGAGCAAGTTGTTGATGTGCAGGAAGTGCGACATGGAAAGAGCGCCGTACTGCGTGCCCTCGAAAGAGTGGTCACAAATAGACTTCAAGCACGAATAAGCCTGCATGGTAGTATTACCGATTGCTCGCTGATAGATCTGCCCAGGAGTCGAGGACTTCTTGATATTCGACACCTTCTGCGATGCGATGTTTTTCTTATCGTGCTTGCGGAATGTCACGTTACCGATAGAGCCACGCAACATTGTTCCGAATAAACCTTTTACTTTTGCCATAATACTTAGTTAAGTTTAGTTAGTTATACGTTTGCGTTGTTGAGGAACTTCCGAGGTGTCGCGTTGTATGTTTTGAGAACGCTATCTGCTCTGTAAATACCGAGAGCATTTATTCTATTTTGATTTGTCCATACAAGGTTGGCAATAGAACGCTTCCATACGCCATTGACATTACGAGAAACAATAGCAGCATATCCATTTACATAGATATTTGAATCAAGATATTGCACTTCCACATAATTATATCCTGCCGAGAACTGCGAACCCTTTCTGAGTACCAGGTTCAAGTCACCAGGGTCTTCAATCTCTTGCAGTGCTTCGTTGTTGATATACTCCTGGTCACCGTTGATAATTACCAAATCATCCGCAATAGTATCCTTGAAAAGATACCGTGAATATACGAATTTGAAAGGTATCTGCGCAGCTTCATCGTAGTCTACCTCAGTAGAAAAATCGAAAGGACTGA